>NZ_JAMYBK010000020.1 GCF_024127895.1 Pseudomonas guariconensis
TGCATCGCCGATGGTAGTGTGGGGTTTCCCCATGTGAGAGTAGGTCATCGTCAAGATTCATTTCGCAAAACCCCTATCTGCGCGAGCAGGTAGGGGTTTTGTCTTTCTGGCACCTGGCTGGGGATTGGCGACGGGGCCGGTGCCAACAACCCCAGGCGGTCGTCCGCTAACACCCTTTACCTATGCAAGCCTTCAGGCCGTGGCTATCATGCCAGCCTTATTCCTGGTCGAGACTGGCATGCTGAAGTTGTTGAATCTCCTCAAGGATGGCCGGTTTCATTCCGGGCAGGCCTTGGGGGAAGCCTTGGGGGTGAGTCGCAGCGCTGTCTGGAAGCAGCTGCAGCACCTGGAAAGCGAATTGAACCTTGTCATTCATAAGGTGCGTGGGCGCGGCTATCAATTGGCCGTGCCCTTGACCCTGCTCGAGTCGCAGCTGATCGCCAACTATTCCGAGGGCGAGCATTGGCCGCTGTTCATCCATGAGACGATCGATTCGACCAACGCCGAGGCGCTGCGTTGCATTGCGCAGGGCCAGCCAGCCCCCTTCGTGGTGTTGGCCGAGCGGCAAAGTGCCGGTCGTGGACGACGTGGTCGACAGTGGGTGAGCCCTTTCGCCGAGAATCTCTACTACAGCCTGGTGTTGCGAGTCGAAGGCGGCATGCGCCAGCTCGAGGGCCTGAGCCTGGTGGTGGGCCTTGCTGTAATGCGCACCCTGCAGGCGTTCGGGGTGGGTGGTGTCGGCCTGAAGTGGCCAAACGACCTGTTGGTCGGAGAGTGCAAGATCGCCGGCATCCTCCTGGAACTTGTGGGAGACCCGGCAGACGTCTGCCATGTGGTACTGGGCATCGGTATCAATGTGAATATGCAGGCCAACGACCAGGTCGACCAGGTATGGACGTCGATGAAGCGTGAGACTGGCATGGCGGTCGATCGCAATCGTCTTGTCGCGTTGCTCAACCAGCAGTTGCAGCATGAGTTGGCGCGTCATCGGCGCTATGGCTTTGCAGCCTTCCAGGAAGAATGGGAGCAGGCCAACCTGTGGCAAGGTCGTAAGGTGTCTCTGATCGCCGGGAATAACCGGGTCGACGGCGTCGTGCTGGGTGTAGATGGGCAAGGCGGCTTGCGCCTTGATGTCGAGGGTGTGGAAAAGAGCTTCAGCGGTGGTGAGCTCAGTTTGAGGTTGCGGGATGATTCTTGAGCTCGATTGCGGTAACAGCTTCATCAAGTGGCGCGTGATCCATGCTTGCGATGCGACGATCGTAGGTGGAGGGATCGTTGATTCCGACCAGGCTCTCCTGGTCGCGGTGTCGGCGCTGCCTTCCCTGCGCTTGGTGGGATGCCGGATGGTGAGTGTGCGCAGCGAGGAAGAAACCGACGCACTCTGTGCGCTGCTCGGGCGAAACTTCGCCGTCCAGTCGCAGGTCGCTCAACCAGCGAGGGAGATGGCCGGCGTGCGCAATGGGTACGAAGACTACGAGCGCCTGGGGATGGACCGCTGGCTGGCCGCCCTGGGGGCCTATCACCTCGCGAAGGGCGCCTGCCTGGTCATCGACCTGGGAACGGCTGCAAAGGCTGACTTCGTGGCTGCCGACGGCTTGCACCTGGGTGGCTACATCTGTCCGGGCATGCCGCTGATGCGCAGCCAGCTACGCACTCACACCCGACGGATCCGCTATGACGACGCATCGGCGGAGCGTGCGCTGGCCAGCCTTGCCCCTGGACGCTCCACCGTCGAGGCGGTCGAGCGCGGCTGTGTGCTCATGCTCCAGGGCTTTGCGCGTACGCAGATCGAGCAGGCGCATGCGTTATGGGGTGATGATTTCGCGGTGTTCCTGACCGGGGGGGATGCGCCACTGGTGCGTGAGTCGGCTCCGCAGGCGCGCGTGGTTCCTGACTTGGTCTTCGTCGGTCTGGCAATGGCCTGCCCCTTGGATTGAGGTGTCTATGCGCTGGTTGTTTCTGCTGTTGGTGGTGCTCAACGTTGTCTATTACATCTGGCACCAGCAGGAAGCCCCCTTGAAGGTCAAGGAAGTCGCTCCGTTGTCGTTGTACAAAGGTAACCAGCAGGAAATTCGCCTGCTTCGCGAAACCGGTGTGGCGTCGCCGGCCAGGCGTCGCGACGAATGCCTGGTGATTGGTGGTCTGGCGGCCCAGGAGCAGATCGATGCGTTGCGTCAGCGCTTGTTGAGTCTGGACATTGCGACTGTTCCTGTGTCTGGCCAACTGCCAGGGGCGGACGGTCGCTGGTTGAAGGTCGCGGCGCAAAGCGAGCGTTTGCTGGACCAAGCCGTGCTCGATAGTCTTTCCAAGGATTTCAAAGACTTAAAACATAAAATTATTTTGTGCGAGGGTATTGCAACTGGCGAATAGCTTGATAGAATGGCGCCCGCTTCGCAGGGAACACCACTGAGGTGATGGAACCAGAAGCTGCTGTCAACGTAGCTAACCTCAAGATTTTAAATGAGAAAAAGCTTGACAGCAGGACGGCAAGAGTTGAAAATGCCGCCCACACTTAGGAGGGGTTCCCGAGTGGCCAAAGGGATCAGACTGTAAATCTGACGTCTACGACTTCGAAGGTTCGAATCCTTCCCCCTCCACCAGTTTAGCGAGAGCCGTAAGCTCCGCGGGTATAGTTTAGTGGTAGAACCTCAGCCTTCCAAGCTGATGATGCGGGTTCGATTCCCGCTACCCGCTCCAGGCTTGCTGTTTTCGAAAGAGTTTCGCTCTTGTAGCTCAGTTGGTAGAGCACACCCTTGGTAAGGGTGAGGTCAGCGGTTCAAGTCCGCTCAAGAGCTCCATATAGACAAGGCAGATATGAAAATATCTGCCTTTGTTTTAATGGCGATAGTGACTTGCTTATTTCTTCCGCGGAGGATTGCCTCGATGGCCAAGGAAAAGTTCGAACGTAACAAGCCGCACGTCAACGTCGGCACCATCGGTCACGTTGACCATGGCAAGACGACCCTGACTGCAGCTCTGACCCGCGTCTGCTCCGAAGTCTTCGGTTCGGCCAAGGTCGACTTCGACAAGATCGACTCCGCTCCGGAAGAGAAAGCTCGCGGTATCACCATCAACACCGCTCACGTAGAGTACGACTCCAACATTCGTCACTACGCGCACGTTGACTGCCCGGGCCACGCCGACTACGTCAAGAATATGATCACCGGTGCTGCCCAGATGGACGGCGCTATCCTGGTCTGCTCGGCTGCCGATGGTCCGATGCCTCAGACTCGTGAGCACATCCTGCTGTCCCGTCAGGTTGGCGTTCCGTACATCGTTGTCTTCCTGAACAAGGCTGACATGGTTGACGACGCCGAGCTGCTGGAACTGGTCGAGATGGAAGTTCGCGACCTGCTGTCCACCTACGACTTCCCGGGCGACGACACCCCGATCATCATCGGTTCGGCCCTGATGGCGCTGAACGGCGAAGATACCAACGAAATGGGTACCACCGCCGTCAAGAAGCTGGTCGAAACCCTGGACAGCTACATTCCTGAGCCGGTTCGTGCCATCGACCTGCCGTTCCTGATGCCGATCGAAGACGTGTTCTCGATCTCGGGTCGCGGTACCGTTGTAACTGGCCGTGTTGAGCGTGGCATCGTCCGCATCCAGGAAGAAGTCGAGATCGTCGGCCTGCGTCCGACCACCAAGACTACCTGCACCGGCGTTGAAATGTTCCGCAAGCTGCTGGACGAAGGCCGTGCTGGCGAGAACTGCGGCGTTCTGCTGCGTGGCACCAAGCGTGACGAAGTCGAGCGTGGTCAGGTTCTGGCCAAGCCGGGTTCGGTCAAGCCGCACACCAAGTTCACCGCAGAAGTCTACGTCCTGTCGAAGGAAGAAGGCGGTCGTCACACTCCGTTCTTCAAAGGCTACCGTCCTCAGTTCTACTTCCGTACCACTGACGTGACCGGTTCCTGCGAACTGCCGGAAGGCGTCGAGATGGTAATGCCAGGTGACAACATCCAGATGGAAGTCACCCTGATCAAGACCATCGCGATGGAAGAAGGTCTGCGTTTCGCCATCCGTGAAGGCGGTCGTACCGTCGGCGCCGGCGTCGTAGCGAAAATTATTGAATAAGTAGTTGATTTCTCTCGATCAGGCCGGCATAATGGCCGGCCTGATACAGCGTTAAAGGTCAGTAGCTCAATTGGCAGAGCGACGGTCTCCAAAACCGTAGGTTGGGGGTTCGATTCCCTCCTGACCTGCCATTCACCTCGGTGTGATTGGCTTTCTTCTCACAGGATCCTCCCCGATGACTCCCAAGACTGAAGCCCAAGAATCGCGTTCTGATCTGTTCAAGTGGCTGGCTGTTGTTGCATTGGTAGTTGTTGGTGTAGTGGGTAATCAATATTACTCCGCTTCTCCGATTCTGTACCGCGTTCTCGCACTGCTCGCTCTAGCTGCTGTCGCAGGCTTCGTTGCCCTGCAGACTGCAAAGGGTAAGTCGTTCTTTGCGCTGGCGAAGGAAGCTCGTACCGAGATCCGTAAAGTCGTGTGGCCGACCCGCCAGGAAACCACTCAAACCACGCTGATCGTCGTGGTTGTCGTGTTGGTCATGGCGCTGCTGCTGTGGGGGCTCGACTCCCTGCTCGGCTGGTTGGTCTCCTTGATTGTTGGCTAAGGGTGTCCCGTGGCTAAGCGTTGGTACGTTGTGCATGCTTACTCGGGTTACGAGAAGCATGTCATGCGCTCCCTGATCGAGCGCGTCAAGCTGGCTGGCATGGAAGATGAATTCGGCGAGATTCTGGTTCCGACCGAAGAAGTCGTAGAAATGCGTAACGGCCAGAAGCGCAAGAGCGAGCGTAAGTTCTTCCCTGGCTATGTATTGGTCCAGATGGAAATGAACGAAGGGACTTGGCACCTTGTCAAGGATACCCCTCGTGTCATGGGTTTCATTGGTGGTACCGCAGACAAGCCTGCGCCGATCACCGATAAAGAGGCCGAGGCCATCCTGCGTCGCGTAGCCGACGGCAGCGACAAGCCGAAGCCGAAGACGCTGTTCGAGCCGGGTGAAGTGGTTCGCGTCATTGACGGTCCCTTCGCTGACTTCAACGGCAGTGTCGAAGAAGTTAACTACGAAAAGAGCCGGCTCCAGGTGGCAGTGCTCATTTTCGGTCGCTCTACTCCGGTGGAGCTCGAGTTCAGCCAGGTCGAGAAGGTCTAGGCGAACGACGCATCCCATACCCCGCAGCTCCATGTGCTGCGGGGTTTTGTCGTCACTGGGATAAAACGCAAGTCATCCGGGGAGCCATCTGGCGTTCGTACCCGATTTTGGAGTAGCTCATGGCTAAGAAGATTCAGGCTTACATCAAGCTGCAAGTTAAGGCCGGCCAGGCCAACCCAAGCCCACCCGTTGGCCCTGCACTGGGTCAACACGGTGTGAACATCATGGAATTCTGCAAGGCCTTCAACGCCCGTACCCAGGGTCAAGAGCCAGGCCTGCCGACTCCGGTGATCATCACTGTATACAGTGACCGTAGCTTCACTTTCGAAACCAAGAGCACCCCTGCCTCGGTTCTGCTGAAGAAAGCAGCTGGCCTGACCAGCGGTTCGGCTCGCCCGAACACTGTCAAGGTCGGTACCGTGACCCGTGCCCAGCTCGAAGAGATCGCCAAGACCAAGCAGGCTGATCTGACTGCAGCTGACCTGGACGCTGCCGTGCGCACCATCGCCGGCTCCGCCCGCAGCATGGGCCTGAACGTGGAGGGTGTGTAATGGCTAAGCTGACCAAGCGCCAAAAGGCCATTGCTTCGAAAGTCGAAGCTGGCAAGAGCTACAACATCGAAGAGGCCGCTGCCCTGCTGGCTGAACTGTCCGCCGTGAAGTTCACCGAGTCCTTCGACGTCGCTGTCAACCTCGGCGTTGACCCGCGTAAGTCCGACCAGGTCGTTCGCAGCGCCACCGTGCTGCCGCATGGCACTGGCAAGACTGTCCGCGTTGCTGTCTTCACCCAGGGTCCAGCTGCCGAAGCCGCTCTGGCTGCCGGTGCTGACCGTGTAGGTATGGACGACCTGGCTGCCGAAATGAAAGGCGGCGACCTGAACTACGACGTCGTCATCGCTTCCCCGGATGCCATGCGCGTTGTCGGCCAACTGGGCCAGGTTCTGGGTCCTCGTGGCCTGATGCCGAACCCGAAAGTCGGTACCGTGACCCCAGACGTGGCCGGCGCCGTCAAAAACGCCAAGGCCGGTCAGGTTCGCTACCGTACCGACAAGAACGGTATCATCCACACCTCCGTCGGCAAGGTCGGCTTCGAACCTGTCAAGCTGAAGGAAAACGTTGAAGCCCTGATCGCCGACCTGAAGCGTATCAAGCCGGCTTCCGCGAAAGGTATCTACGTCAAGCGCGTCACCCTGAGCACCACCATGGGCCCAGGTCTGGTCATCGATCAGAGCTCGCTGAACGTGTAACACCATGCCGGCGCGACAGGTTCGCGCCGGCAGCAAGAGATTGGGGTCCCTGCCTGGCGGGGGCTGTCCAAGACCGTAGGCGGCGCAAGCCTTAAACCTCAAGCCTACGCAGATGGTGCTCCCGATTCGTTACCGAATCAGACACCAAAACGACATCCGGCCTCGGTCGGATGAAACGGTAAAAACCAGGAGTAAACCCGTGGCAATTAAACTCGAAGACAAGAAGGCCATCGTCGCTGAAGTCAACGAGGCTGCCAAAGTCGCTCTGTCCGCTGTCGTGGCCGATGCCCGTGGTGTGACTGTAGGCGCAATGACCGGACTCCGTAAAGAGGCCCGCGAAGCTGGCGTTTACGTACGTGTCGTACGTAACACCCTGCTCAAGCGCGCTGTTGAAGGCACCGACTACTCGGTCCTGAACGACGCGTTCAAAGGCCCGACCCTGATCGCTTTCTCCAACGAACACCCGGGCGCTGCCGCTCGTCTGTTCAAGGAGTTCGCCAAGGGTCAGGACAAGTTCGAGATCAAGGCAGCTGCGTTCGAGGGCAAGTTCCTCGCAGCAAACGAGATCGACGTACTGGCAACCCTGCCGACCCGCGACGAGGCCATCGCGCAGCTGATGAGCGTTATTCAAGGCGCTACCAGCAAGCTGGCTCGTACCCTGGCAGCTATTCGCGACCAGAAAGAAGCTGCTGCTGCCTAAGGCGGCGTGAGTACTTTCGAAATCACATGTTTAATTTGATGGCTGCGTAGGCTGTCACCCCAATACAGGAATTCATAGTCATGTCTCTGACTAACGAGCAAATCATCGAAGCGATCGGCCAGAAATCCGTTATGGAAATCGTCGAGCTGATCAAGGCGATGGAAGAAACCTTCGGTGTTACCGCTGCTGCTGCCGTTGCTGCTGCTCCTGCCGCTGGCGGCGCTGCTGCTGCTGAAGAGCAAACCGAGTTCAACGTTGTCCTGGCTTCCGCTGGCGAGAAGAAAGTCAACGTGATCAAGGTCGTTCGTGAAATCACCGGCCTGGGCCTGAAGGAAGCCAAAGAGAAAGTCGACGGCGCTCCGCAGGTTCTGCTGGAAGGCGTTTCGAAAGAAGCCGCTGAAGACGCGAAGAAGAAGCTGGAAGAAGCTGGCGCTGGCGTCGAGCTGAAGTAATCGCGACTTTGCGATCCCAGCCCGAGCGTTGAGCAAACGGCTGATGGCTGGTGGCTTATGCCACCGGCCTTTTTCCGTTATTGGTGGCCGATCAGATCGGCCCCGATAACGAGCTGCAAACACCCAAGAGGGTGGCGCAAACCATGGGGTTTGCACGATTTTCTGGCTGCTCCCGCCGGGAGAAGCCAAACAAGCAGGTGACCAAGCTGGGGAACGCTGATGGCTTACTCATACACTGAGAAAAAACGTATCCGCAAGGACTTTAGCAAGTTGCCGGACGTCATGGATGTGCCTTACCTCCTGGCCATCCAGCTGGATTCGTACCGCGAATTCCTGCAGGCGGGAGCATCCAAGGATCAGTTCCGCGACGTCGGCCTGCACGCGGCCTTCAAATCGGTATTCCCGATCATCAGCTACTCCGGCAATGCTGCCCTGGAGTACGTCGGCTATCGCCTGGGCGAGCCGGCCTTCGATGTGAAGGAATGTGTCCTTCGTGGCGTGACGTTCGCCGTCCCGCTGCGGGTGAAGGTGCGCCTGATCATCTTCGACAAGGAGTCGTCGAACAAAGCGATCAAGGACATCAAAGAGCAAGAAGTCTACATGGGTGAAATCCCCCTGATGACTGAGAACGGTACCTTCGTTATCAACGGTACCGAGCGTGTGATCGTTTCCCAGCTGCACCGTTCGCCTGGTGTGTTCTTCGACCACGACCGTGGCAAGACCCACAGCTCCGGCAAGCTGCTGTACTCCGCTCGCATCATTCCTTACCGCGGTTCCTGGCTGGACTTCGAGTTCGATCCGAAGGACTGCGTGTTCGTGCGTATCGACCGTCGCCGCAAGCTGCCGGCCTCGGTACTGCTGCGCGCCCTGGGCTACAGCACCGAAGAAATCCTGAACACCTTCTACACCACCAACGTGTTCCACGTTTCCGGTGAGAAGTTGAGCCTGGAGCTGGTGCCGCAGCGTCTGCGTGGCGAAGTCGCGGTCATGGACATCCATGACGGCAACGGCAAGATCATCGTCGAGCAAGGCCGCCGTATCACCGCGCGCCACATCAACCAGTTGGAGAAAGCTGGCGTCAAGGAGCTGGACGTCCCGCTGGAATACGTACTGGGCCGCACCACCGCCAAGGCCATCGTGCATCCGGCCACCGGCGAGATCCTGGCCGAGTGCAACACCGAGATGACCACCGAGCTGATGATCAAGATCGCCAAGGCTCAGGTCGTCCGCATCGAAACCCTGTACACCAACGACATCGATTGCGGTCCGTTCATTTCGGATACCCTGAAGATCGACACCACCAGCAACCAACTGGAAGCCCTGGTCGAGATCTACCGCATGATGCGTCCGGGCGAGCCGCCAACCAAGGATGCCGCCGAGACCCTGTTCAACAACCTGTTCTTCAGCGCCGAGCGTTACGACCTGTCCGCCGTTGGCCGCATGAAGTTCAACCGTCGTATCGGTCGCACCGAGATCGAAGGTTCTGGCGTGCTGAGCCGGGAAGACATCGTCGACGTGCTCAAGACCCTGGTCGACATCCGTAACGGCAAGGGTATCGTCGATGACATCGACCACCTGGGCAACCGTCGCGTCCGTTGCGTCGGCGAAATGGCCGAGAACCAGTTCCGTGTTGGCCTGGTGCGCGTCGAGCGCGCGGTCAAGGAACGCCTGTCGATGGCCGAAAGCGAAGGCCTGATGCCACAGGACCTGATCAACGCCAAGCCGGTTGCGGCGGCGGTGAAAGAGTTCTTCGGTTCCAGCCAGCTGTCCCAGTTCATGGACCAGAACAACCCGCTTTCCGAGATCACCCACAAGCGCCGCGTCTCCGCGCTCGGCCCAGGTGGTCTGACCCGTGAGCGCGCTGGCTTCGAAGTCCGTGACGTACACCCGACCCACTACGGCCGCGTGTGCCCGATCGAAACGCCTGAAGGTCCGAACATCGGTCTGATCAACTCCCTGGCGGCCTATGCCCGCACCAACCAGTACGGCTTCCTGGAAAGCCCGTACCGCGTGGTGAAGGAAGGCGTCGTCACCGACGAGATCGTGTTCCTGTCGGCGATCGAAGAGGCTGACCACGTCATTGCCCAGGCTTCGGCCGCGATGAACGAGCAGAAGCAACTGATCGACGAACTGGTTGCCGTCCGTCACCTGAACGAATTCACCGTCAAGGCGCCGGAAGACGTCACCCTGATGGACGTTTCGCCGAAGCAGGTCGTTTCCGTCGCTGCCTCGCTGATCCCGTTCCTCGAGCACGACGACGCCAACCGTGCACTGATGGGTTCGAACATGCAGCGTCAGGCCGTGCCGACTCTGCGTGCTGACAAGCCGCTGGTCGGTACCGGCATGGAGCGCAACGTCGCCCGTGACTCCGGTGTCTGCGTCGTGGCCCGCCGTGGTGGCGTGATCGACTCGGTCGACGCCAGCCGTATCGTCGTGCGCGTTGCCGATGACGAGGTCGAGACCGGCGAAGCGGGTGTCGACATCTACAACCTGACCAAGTACACCCGTTCGAACCAGAACACCTGCATCAACCAGCGTCCGCTGGTCAGCAAGGGTGATGTGGTCCAGCGCGGCGACATCATGGCCGACGGTCCGTCCACCGACATGGGTGAGCTGGCCCTGGGCCAGAACATGCGCATCGCGTTCATGGCGTGGAACGGCTTCAACTTCGAGGACTCCATCTGCCTGTCGGAACGTGTGGTCCAGGAAGATCGCTTCACCACCATCCACATCCAGGAACTGACCTGTGTGGCCCGCGACACCAAGCTCGGCCCAGAGGAAATCACTGCGGATATCCCGAATGTCGGTGAAGCGGCGCTGAACAAGCTGGACGAAGCCGGTATCGTCTACGTGGGTGCCGAAGTCGGCGCTGGCGACATCCTGGTCGGCAAGGTCACGCCAAAAGGCGAGACCCAGCTGACGCCGGAAGAGAAACTGCTGCGCGCGATCTTCGGTGAGAAGGCCAGCGACGTGAAGGACACCTCCCTGCGTGTGCCGACCGGCACCAAGGGTACCGTCATCGACGTCCAGGTCTTCACTCGCGATGGCGTCGAGCGTGACAGTCGCGCCCTGGCCATCGAGAAGATGCAGTTGGACGAGATCCGCAAGGACCTCAACGAAGAGTTCCGCATCGTCGAAGGCGCAACCTTCGAGCGTCTGCGTGCAGCCCTGAACGGCCAGGTGGTCGACGGTGGCGCGGGCCTGAAGAAGGGCACCGTGATCACTGACGAAGTGCTGGACGGCCTGGAGCACGGCCAGTGGTTCAAGCTGCGCATGGCCGAAGACGCCCTGAACGAGCAGCTGGAGAAGGCCCAGGCCTACATCGTCGACCGTCGTCGTCTGCTGGACGACAAGTTCGAGGACAAGAAGCGCAAGCTGCAGCAGGGCGATGACCTGGCACCGGGCGTCCTGAAGATCGTCAAGGTCTACCTGGCTATCCGCCGTCGCATCCAGCCGGGTGACAAGATGGCTGGTCGTCACGGTAACAAGGGTGTGGTCTCGGTGATCATGCCGGTCGAGGACATGCCGCATGATGCCAATGGCACTCCGGTCGACGTGGTCCTCAACCCGCTGGGCGTACCTTCGCGTATGAACGTCGGTCAGATCCTCGAAACCCACCTGGGCCTCGCGGCCAAGGGCCTGGGCGAGAAGATCAACCGCATGCTCGAAGAGCAGCGCAAGGCCGCGGAGCTGCGTGGCTTCCTGACCGAGATCTACAACGAGATCGGTGGCCGCCAGGAAAACCTGGACGAGTTCAGCGACCAGGAGATCCTGGAACTGGCGAACAACCTGAAGAAGGGCGTGCCGATGGCTACCCCGGTCTTCGATGGTGCCAAGGAGCGCGAGATCAAGGCCATGCTGAAGCTGGCCGACATGCCTGAGAGCGGCCAGATGGAGCTGTTCGACGGTCGCACCGGCAACAAGTTCGAGCGTCCTGTGACCGTGGGTTACATGTACATGCTCAAGCTGAACCACTTGGTGGACGACAAGATGCACGCGCGTTCCACTGGTTCCTACAGCCTGGTTACCCAGCAACCGCTGGGTGGTAAGGCGCAGTTCGGTGGTCAGCGTTTCGGGGAGATGGAAGTGTGGGCGCTGGAAGCATATGGCGCGGCATACACCCTGCAAGAAATGCTCACAGTGAAGTCGGACGACGTGAACGGCCGTACCAAGATGTACAAGAACATCGTGGATGGCGATCACCGTATGGAGCCGGGCATGCCCGAGTCCTTCAACGTGTTGATCAAAGAGATCCGTTCGCTCGGTATCGATATCGATCTGGAAACCGAATAACACGTGACGCGAAGGGGGGCGGGGCTGCTAGAGCCCGCTCCCTGCTCCGCCAGGAGGAAAGGCCTTGAAAGACCTACTGAATTTGCTGAAAAACCAGGGTCAAGTCGAAGAGTTCGACGCTATCCGCATCGGTCTGGCGTCGCCTGAGATGATCCGTTCGTGGTCGTTCGGTGAAGTTAAGAAGCCGGAAACCATCAACTACCGTACGTTCAAACCTGAGCGCGACGGCCTGTTCTGCGCCAAGATCTTTGGCCCAGTCAAGGACTACGAGTGCCTGTGCGGCAAGTACAAGCGCCTCAAGCACCGCGGCGTGATCTGCGAGAAGTGCGGCGTCGAAGTCGCCCTGGCCAAGGTTCGTCGTGAGCGCATGGCGCACATCGAGCTGGCCTCGCCGGTTGCCCACATCTGGTTCCTGAAGTCGCTGCCGTCCCGTATCGGCCTGCTGATGGACATGACCCTGCGTGACATCGAACGCGTGCTCTACTTCGAGAGCTACGTCGTGATCGATCCGGGCATGACCACCCTGGAGAAGGGCCAGCTGCTGAACGACGAGCAGTACTTCGAAGCGCTGGAAGAGTTCGGTGACGACTTCGACGCCCGCATGGGTGCCGAGGCTGTCCGCGAGCTGCTGCACGCCATCGACCTGGAGCACGAGATCGGCCGCCTGCGCGAAGAGATTCCGCAGACCAACTCGGAAACCAAGATCAAGAAGCTGTCCAAGCGCCTGAAGCTGATGGAAGCGTTCCAGGGTTCGGGCAACCTGCCCGAGTGGATGGTCCTGACCGTCCTGCCGGTGCTGCCGCCGGACCTGCGCCCGCTGGTGCCGCTGGATGGCGGTCGTTTCGCGACCTCCGACCTGAACGACCTGTATCGTCGGGTGATCAACCGTAACAACCGTCTGAAGCGCCTGCTCGACCTGTCGGCGCCGGACATCATCGTGCGCAACGAAAAGCGCATGCTGCAGGAAGCGGTCGACGCCCTGCTGGACAACGGCCGTCGCGGTCGCGCCATCACCGGCTCGAACAAGCGTCCGCTGAAGTCCCTGGCCGACATGATCAAAGGTAAGCAGGGTCGTTTCCGTCAGAACCTGCTCGGTAAGCGTGTGGACTACTCCGGCCGTTCGGTAATTACCGTAGGCCCGACCCTGCGCCTGCATCAGTGCGGCCTGCCGAAGAAGATGGCTCTGGAGCTGTTCAAGCCGTTCATTTTCGGCAAGCTGGAAATGCGTGGCCTGGCGACCACCATCAAGGCCGCCAAGAAGATGGTCGAGCGCGAGCTGCCGGAGGTCTGGGACGTTCTCGCCGAGGTGATCCGCGAACACCCCGTCCTGCTCAACCGTGCACCGACCCTGCACCGTCTGGGTATCCAGGCGTTCGAGCCGGTGCTCATCGAAGGCAAGGCGATCCAGCTGCACCCGCTGGTCTGTGCCGCGTACAACGCCGACTTCGACGGTGACCAGATGGCCGTTCACGTGCCGCTGACCCTGGAAGCCCAGCTCGAAGCGCGTGCGCTGATGATGTCGACCAACAACATCCTGTCGCCTGCCAACGGTGAGCCGATCATCGTGCCGTCCCAGGACGTGGTCCTGGGTCTGTACTACATGACCCGTGAAGCCGTGAATGCAAAAGGCGAAGGCCGTGTGTTCGCCGACCTGCAGGAAGTCGACCGCGTATTCCGCGCCGGCGAGGCCGCCCTGCACGCCAAGATCAAGGTCCGTATCAACGAGACCGTGAAAGAGCGTGATGGCAGTGTTGTCCATAACACCCGCATCGTCGACACCACTGTCGGCCGTGCGCTGCTGTTCCAGGTTGTCCCGGCGGGCCTGCCGTTCGACGTGGTCAACCAGCCGATGAAGAAGAAGGCGATCTCCAAGCTGATCAACCAGTGCTATCGCGTGGTGGGTCTGAAGGAAACCGTCATCTTCGCTGACCAACTGATGTACACCGGTTTTGCCTACTCGACCATTTCCGGCGTGTCCATCGGTGTGAACGACTTCGTCATCCCGGATGAGAAGGCGCGCATCATCGGTACCGCCACCGAGGAAGTGAAGGAGATCGAGAGCCAGTACGCTTCCGGCCTGGTAACCCAGGGCGAGAAGTACAACAAGGTGATCGACCTGTGGTCCAAGGCCAACGACGAAGTGTCCAAGGCGATGATGGCCAACCTCTCGAAAGAGAAGGTCATCGACCGCGAGGGCAAGGAAGTCGAGCAGGAGTCCTTCAACTCCATGTACATGATGGCGGACTCCGGTGCGCGGGGTTCCGCGGCCCAGATCCGTCAGCTGGCCGGTATGCGTGGCCTGATGGCCAAGCCGGACGGCTCGATCATCGAGACCCCGATCACCGCGAACTTCCGTGAAGGCCTGAGCGTTCTGCAGTACTTCATCTCGACCCACGGTGCTCGTAAGGGGCTGGCGGATACCGCGCTGAAGACCGCGAACTCCGGTTACCTGACCCGTCGTCTGGTCGACGTGGCCCAGGACCTGGTGGTGACCGAGATCGACTGCGGCACCGACCAAGGCCTGGTCATGACCCCGCACATCGAAGGCGGCGACGTGGTCGAGCCGCTGGGCGAGCGCGTACTGGGCCGTGTGGTTGCCCGCGACGTGTTCAAGCCTGGCACCGACGATGTCATCGTTCCGGCCGGTACCCTGGTCGACGAGAAGTGGGTCGAGTTCATCGAGCTGAACAGCATCGACGAAGTGGTCGTGCGTTCGCCGATCAGCTGCGAAACCCGCTACGGCATCTGCGCCAAGTGCTACGGTCGCGACCTGGCTCGCGGTCACCAGGTGAACATCGGTGAGGCTGTCGGCGTCATCGCCGCCCAGTCGATCGGTGAGCCGGGTACCCAGCTGACCATGCGTACCTTCCACATCGGTGGTGCCGCGAGCCGTACCTCGGCCGCTGACAGCGTCCAGGTGAAGAACGGCGGTATGGTCCGTCTGCACAACCTCAAGCAGGTCGAGCGCGCCGATGGCAACCTGGTTGCCGTATCGCGTTCCGGCGAGCTGGCCATTGCCGACGAATTCGGCCGCGAGCGCGAGCGCTACAAGCTGCCATACGGTGCGGTGATTTCGGTCAAGGAAGGCGAGAAGGTCGAAGCTGGCGCCATCGTCGCCAAGTGGGACCCGCACACCCACCCGATCGTCACCGAGCTGAAAGGTACCGTGACCTTCGTGGGCATGGAGGAAGGCATCACCATCAAGCGTCAGACCGACGAACTGACCGGCCTGACCAACATCGAGGTGATGGACGTCAAGGATCGTCCGGCCGCAGGCAAGGAAATCCGTCCTGCGATCAAGATGGTCGACGCCAATGGCAAGGACCTGTACCTGCCAGGCACCGACGTGCCTGCCCAGTACTTCCTGCCGGCCAACGCGCTGGTGGGCGTGGCTGACGGTGCGCAGATCGGTGTCGGCGACGTCATCGCGCGTATCCCGCAGGAAACCTCGAAGACCCGCGACATCACCGGTGGTCTGCCACGCGTTGCCGACCTGTTCGAAGCGCGCCGTCCGAAGGAGGCTTCGATCCTGGCGGAGGTCAGCGGCACCATCGCGTTCGGCAAGGAGACCAAGGGCAAGCGTCGTCTGGTCATCACCCCGAACGATGGCAGCGATCCGTACGAGGAGCTGATTCCGAAGTGGCGCCACCTGAACGTCTTCGAAGGCGAACAGGTCAACCGCGGCGAAGTCATCTCCGACGGTCCGAGCGATCCGCACGACATCCTGCGCCTGCTGGGTGTGAGCGCGCTGGCCAAGTACATCGTCAACGAGATCCAGGACGTCTACCGCCTGCAAGGCGTGAAGATCAACGACAAGCACATCGAGACCATCCTGCGTCAGATGCTGCGTAAGGTCGAAGTCACCGAGGCCGGCGACTCGAGCTTCATCAAGGGCGACCAGGTCGAGCTGACCCAGGTGCTGGTGGAGAACGAGCGCCTGGCTACCGAGGACAAGTTCCCGGCCAAGTTCGGTCGCGTCCTGCTGGGTATCACCAAGGCCTCGTTGTCGACCGAGTCGTTCATCTCCGCGGCGTCCTTCCAGGAAACCACCCGCGTGCTGACCGAAGCGGCGGTAACCGGCAAGCGCGACTACCTGCGCGGCCTGAAGGAGAACGTGGTCGTGGGTCGTCTGATCCCGGCCGGTACCGGCCTGGCCTATCACAGCGAGCGCAAGCGTCGCCGTGATGCCGACAAGCCGCTGCGCGTGAGTGCCAGTGAGGTGGAAGCCGCACTGACCGAAGCGCTGAACTCCAGCGGCAACTGAGTACAGGGCAGGGCCCCGGCACATCCTCGTGGTCATCGGTGACATGAATTGTTGCCGATGACCGGGCGGGGAGGGCCGGGGCCTCGTCTTGACTGGGTGCAAGATCCTCTTTAGACTTTTGTACCCTTAAATTTGGTGAGGCTCTGTCTCGCCAATTTTTGGCTTTTCTTGCAAGACAATAGCGTCGCAAGACAATCAGTGGAGCTAGTAGATGGCAACTATCAACCAGCTGGTACGTCAGCCGCGTAAGCGTATCGTCGATAAATCCGACGTTCCTGCGCTGCAGAACTGCCCGCAACGTCGTGGTGTGTGCACTCGCGTGTACACCACTACGCCGAAAAAACCTAACTCGGCACTGCGTAAAGTATGCCGTGTGCGTCTGACCAACGGTTTCGAGGTTTCCTCGTACATCGGCGGTGAAGGCCACAACCTGCAAGAGCACAGCGTTGTTCTGATCCGTGGCGGTCGTGTAAAGGACTTGCCAGGTGTTCGTTACCACACCGTGCGCGGTTCGCTGGATACCTCCGGCGTCAAAGACCGTAAGCAGGGCCGTTCGAAGTACGGTACCAAGCGTCCGAAGTAAGGCCGCTTGCACCTTTTTATCTATTTGAGTCGATAAGAGTAAGGTCGGGTGCGGCATCGCCGTCAGTCCCGAGCTAACCTGAAGACCGTTTGAGGGCTTATCAATGCCAAGACGTCGTGTAGCAGCCAAGCGTGAGATCCTGGACGATCCGAAATACGGAAGCCAGATCCTCGCCAAGTTCATGAACCACGTGATGGAAAGCGGCAAGAAGGCCGTAGCCGAGCGCATCGTTTACGGTGCCCTGGATACCGTCAAAGCACGCAAGAACAGCGATCCCCTGGAAATCTTCGAGAAAGCTCTCGACGCCATCGCTCCGCTGGTCGAAGTAAAGTCCCGCCGTGTCGGCGGTGCCACTTACCAGGTTCCGGTCGAAGTTCGCCCATCCCGTCGTAACGCGCTGGCAATGCGCTGGCTGGTAGATTACGCCCGCAAGCGCGGCGAGAAGTCCATGGCGCTGCGCCTGGCTGGCGAGCTGCTGGATGCCGCTGAAGGCAAAGGTGCTGCAGTCAAGAAGCGTGAAGACGTACACCGTATGGCCGAAGCCAACAAGGCTTTCTCGCACTACCGCTTCTAATTCAGGCATCAATCTTTTTGCGAGGGCTTTATGGCTCGTACTACAGCAATTAACCGCTACCGTAACATCGGTATCTGTGCCCACGTTGACGCGGGCAAGACTACCACTACCGAGCGGATCCTGTTCTACACAGGCCTGAGCCACAAGATGGGCGAGGTGCATGACGGCGCCGCGACCACTGACTGGATGGTTCAGGAGCAGGAGCGCGGTATCACCATTACCTCCGCTGCTGTCACCACCTTCTGGAAAGGTTCTCGTGGTCAGTACGACAACTACCGCGTAAACGTCATCGATACCCCCGGCCACGTTGACTTCACCATCGAAGTAGAGCGTTCGCTGCGCGTACTCGACGGCGCGGTCGTCGTGTTCTGCGGTACCTCCGGCGTTGAGCCGCAGTCCGAAACCGTATGGCGTCAGGCCAACAAGTACGGCGTTCCACGTGTTGTCTACGTGAACAAGATGGACCGCGCCGGCGCCAACTTCCTGCGCGTTGTCGGTCAGATCAAGAACCGCCTGGGTCACACCCCGGTCCCGATCCAGCTGGCTATCGGTGCCGAGGACAACTTCCAGGGTCAGGTCGACCTGATCAAGATGAAAGCCATCTACTGGAACGATGACGACAAGGGCACCACCTATCGCGAGGAAGAAATTCCTGCCGATATGCTGGAGCTGGCTGAAGAGTGGCGTGCCAACATGGTCGAGTCCGCTGCCGAGGCCAACGAAGAGCTGATGAACAAGTACCTTGAAGAAGGTGACCTGTCCGTCGAAGACATCAAGGCTGGTCTGCGCGCCCGTACCCTGGCAAGCGAGATCGTTCCTGCCGTCTGCGGCTCCTCGTTCAAGAACAAGGGTGTTCCCCTGGTTCTCGACGCCGTCATCGACTTCCTGCCTGCTCCGACCGAGATCCCTGCAATCCAGGGTATCCACCCGGACCACATCGAAGACGAGAACGCTCCGAAAGACGAGCGTCGTGCCGACGACAACGAGCCGTTCTCGGCTCTGGCGTTCAAGATTGCTACCGACCCGTTCGTCGGTACCCTGACCTTCGTTCGCGTCTACTCGGGCGTCCTGAACTCCGGTGACTCCGTCATCAACTCGGTCAAGGGCAAGAAAGAGCGCGTTGGTCGTATGGTGCAGATGCACGCCAACCAGCGTGAAGAGATCAAGGAAGTGCGCGCTGGCGACATCGCGGCCCTGATCGGCATGAAGGACGTCACCACCGGTGAAACCCTGTGCGACGCCGACAAGCCAATCATCCTCGAGCGCATGGACTTCCCGGAGCCGGTCATCTCGGTAGCCGTTGAGCCGAAGACCAAGGCTGACCAGGAGAAGATGGGTATCGCCCTGAGCAAGCTGGCTCAGGAAGACCCGTCGTTCCGCGTCAAGACTGACGAGGAAACCGGTCAGACCATCATCTCCGGTATGGGTGAGCTGCACCTGGACATCATCGTCGACCGCATGAAGCGCGAGTTCAACGTTGAGGCCAACATCGGCAAGCCGCAGGTTTCCTACCGTGAAACCATCACCAAGGACAACGTCGAGATCGAAGGCAAGTTCGTTCGTCAGTCCGGTGGTCGCGGTCAGTTCGGTCACTGCTGGGTTCGCTTCTCGCAGCCTGATGCCGACGAAAAGGGCAACATCACCGAAGGTCTGGTCTTCACCAACGAAGTCGTGGGTGGTGTGGTTCCGAAGGAATACATCCCAGCGATCCAGAAGGGTATCGAAGAGCAGATGAAGAACGGCGTTGTCGCCGGCTATCCGCTGATCGGTCTGAAGGCTACCGTGTTTGACGGTTCCTACCACGACGTCGACTCCAACGAGATGGCGTTCAAGATCGCTGCCTCCATGGCGACCAAGCAACTGGCCCAGAAGGGCGGTGGTAAGGTGCTTGAGCCGATCATGAAGGTGGAAGTGGTGACCCCTGAAGACTACATGGGTGACGTGATGGGTGACCTGAACCGTCGTCGTGGTCTGATCCAGGGTATGGAAGACTCGGTCTCCGGCAAGGTTATCCGTGCTGAAGTTCCGCTCGGAGAGATGTTCGGTTATGCAACCGACGTTCGTTCCATGTCTCAGGGTCGCGCGAGCTACTCCATGGAATTCTCCAAATACGCCGAAGCTCCGTCGAACATCGTCGAAGCGCTCGTTAAAAAACAAGGCTAATCCAGCCCTTTAGGCAAGAGGTTCACTGTCGTGGCTAAAGAAAAATTTGAACGTAACAAACCGCACGTCAACGTTGGCACCATCGGTCACGTTGACCACGGTAAAACCACTCTGACCGCAGCTCTGACTCGCGTCTGCTCCGAAGTCTTCGGTTCGGCCAAGGTCGACTTCGACAAGATCGACTCCGCTCCGGAAGAGAAAGCACGTGGTATCACCATCAACACCGCTCACGTAGAGTACGACTCCAACATTCGTCACTACGCGCACGTTGACTGCCCGGGCCACGCCGACTACGTCAAGAACATGATCACCGGTGCTGCCCAGATGGACGGCGCTATCCTGGTCTGCTCGGCTGCCGATGGTCCGATGCCTCAGACTCGTGAGCACATCCTGCTGTCCCGTCAGGTTGGCGTTCCGTACATCGTTGTCTTCCTGAACAAGGCTGACATGGTTGACGACGCCGAGCTGCTGGAACTGGTCGAGATGGAAGTTCGCGACCTGCTGTCCACCTACGACTTCCCGGGCGACGACACCCCGATCATCATCGGTTCGGCCCTGATGGCGCTGAACGGCGAAGATACCAACGAAATGGGTACCACCGCCGTCAAGAAGCTGGTCGAAACCCTGGACAGCTACATTCCTGAGCCGGTTCGTGCCATCGACCTGCCGTTCCTGATGCCGATCGAAGACGTGTTCTCGATCTCGGGTCGCGGTACCGTTGTAACTGGCCGTGTTGAGCGTGGCATCGTCCGCATCCAGGAAGAAGTCGAGATCGTCGGCCTGCGTCCGACCACCAAGACTACCTGCACCGGCGTTGAAATGTTCCGCAAGCTGCTGGACGAAGGCCGTGCTGGCGAGAACTGCGGCGTTCTGCTGCGTGGCACCAAGCGTGACGAAGTCGAGCGTGGTCAGGTTCTGGCCAAGCCGGGTTCGGTCAAGCCGCACACCAAGTTCACCGCAGAAGTCTACGTCCTGTCGAAGGAAGAAGGCGGTCGTCACACTCCGTTCTTCAAAGGCTACCGTCCTCAGTTCTACTTCCGTACCACTGACGTGACCGGTTCCTGCGAACTGCCGGAAGGCGTCGAGATGGTAATGCCAGGTGACAACATCCAGATGGAAGTCACCCTGATCAAGACCATCGCGATGGAAGAAGGTCTGCGTTTCGCCATCCGTGAAGGCGGTCGTACCGTCGGCGCCGGCGTCGTAGCCAAAATCATCGAGTAATCACTCGATCGGTTGAAAAAGCCCCCGCTCAGCGGGGGCTTTTTTTATTGGGTTGACACTATATAGGGGCGTCTATAGAATCACGCCTCCTTTTAACGGGCGTAGTGCGCCCGGTGGGAACAGCCTGGAGTCTGAAATCCAATGCAAAATCAGCAAATCCGCATCAGGTTGAAGGCATTCGACCATCGCCTGATCGACCAATCCACCCAGGAAATCGTGGAAACCGCGAAACGTACTGGTGCACAAGTGCGTGGTCCTATTCCACTGCCTACCCGCAAAGAGCGGTTCACCGTTCTGGTCTCCCCGCACGTCAACAAAGACGCGCGTGACCAGTACGAGATCCGTACTCACAAGCGTGTTCTGGACATTGTCCAGCCGACGGATAAAACCGTTGACGCGCTGATGAAGCTCGATCTAGCGGCCGGCGTGGAAGTACAGATCAGCCTCGGCTAAGACTTCGGTCTGGTCGTGTAACGCTCTGAAATGGGCGGCCATAGCGGGTGAAAGCCCCGTACACTCATGAGGTTTACAACATGACTATTGGTGTAGTCGGTCGTAAGTGCGGCATGACCCGCATTTTCACCGAAGAAGGTGTCTCCATTCCGGTCACGGTCATCGAGATCGAGCCGAATCGCGTCACCCAGTTCAAAACTGAAGAAACCGATGGCTACCGTGCAGTGCAAGTCACTGTCGGCGAGCGTCGTGCTTCGCGCGTGACTGCCGCTCAGGCTGGTCACTTCGCCAAAGCGAACGTTGCCGCTGGTCGCGGTGTCTGGGAGTTCCGTCTTGAAGAAGGCGAGTTCCAGGCTGGCGACTTGATCAAAGCTGAACTCTTCACTGCAGGCCAGCTGGTAGACGTTACGGGTCAGTCCAAGGGTAAAGGCTTCGCCGGTACCATCAAGCGCTGGAACTTCCGCGGCCAGGACAACACCCACGGTAACTCCGTATCGCACCGCGTCCCAGGCTCCATCGGCCAGTGCCAGACTCCTGGTCGTGTATTCAAGGGCAAGAAAATGTCCGGTCACATGGGCGCCGAGCGCGTGACTGTTCAGTCCCTGGAAGTGGTACGCGTAGACGCTGAGCGCAACCTGCTGCTGATCAAGGGTGCCGTTCCAGGCGCTACTGGCGGCGACGTGGTCGTGCGTCCGGCTGTCAAGGCTCGCGGTTAAGGGGAAACTGACATGCAACTTAATGTAAATGACGCTCAGGCGATCGAAGTTTCCGAACTGACTTTCGGTGGCGAATTCAACGAGACGCTGGTACACCAAGCAGTCGTGGCCTACATGGCCGGCGGCCGTCAGGGCACCAAGCAGCAGAAGACCCGTTCCGACGTGACCGGTGGCGGCAAGCGCCCGTGGCGTCAGAAAGGCACCGGCCGCGCTCGTGCCGGTACCACCCGTGGCCCGATCTGGCGCGGCGGTGGTGTCACCTTCGCAGCTCGTCCTCAGGACCACTCGCAGAAGCTCAACAAGAAGATGTACCGCGCAGCCCTGCGCTCCATCCTCTCCGAGCTGGTACGTAGCGAGCGTCTGGTCGTTGTCCAGGACTTCGCTGTCGAAGCGCCGAAGACCAAGGACCTGCTGAACAAGCTGAACGGCATGGGTCTGAACGACGTACTGATCGTTTCCGACGCCGTTGATCAGAACCTGTACCTGGCTGCTCGTAACCTGCCGCACGTCGACGTACGTGACGTCCAGGGTTCCGACCCGGTCAGTCTGATCGCATACGAGAAAGTGTTGATCACTGTCTCGGCCGTGAAGAAATTCGAGGAGCTGCTGGGATGAACCAGGAACGCGTATTTAAAGTCCTCCTTGGCCCGCACGTTTCCGAGAAGGCTACCGTTCTGGCTGAGAAAAAAGGCCAGTTCGTATTCAAGGTTGCTACCGACGCAACCAAGCTGGAAATCAAGAAAGCTGTCGAAGGCCTGTTCGGCGTCAAGGTCGAGAACGTGACCACCGTCAACGTTCTGGGCAAGACCAAGCGCACTGTACGTGGTCTGGGCAAGCGTAATGACTGGAAGAAGGCGATCGTCTCCCTTCAGCCAGGCCAAGATCTCGATTTCAGCAGCAGTGCTGAGTAAGGAAGGGGTGCATCATGGCAATCGTTAAATGCAAACCGACTTCCCCTGGCCGCCGTTTCGTGGTCAAGGTGGTCAACCAGGAGCTGCACAAAGGCGCTCCTCACGCACCGCTGATCGAGAAGAAATCGAAGTCTGGTGGTCGTAACAACAATGGCCGCATCACCACTCGTCACGTTGGTGGTGGTCATAAGCAGCACTACCGTCTGGTCGACTTCCGTCGCAACGACAAGGATGGCATCCCAGCCACCGTCGAGCGTATCGAATACGACCCGAACCGTACTGCTCACATCGCCCTGCTGTGCTACGCAGACGGCGAGCGTCGCTACATCATCGCGCCGAAGGGCGTGAGCGCTGGCGACCAGCTGATCGCAGGCGCCCTGGCTCCAATCAAGCCGGGCAACTCCCTGCAGCTGCGCAACATCCCAGTAGGTAGCACCGTTCACGGCATCGAACTGAAGCCGGGTAAAGGTGCTCAAATCGCTCGTTCCGCTGGTGCTTCGGCTCAGCTGATCGCTCGCGAAGGCGTCTACGTGACTCTGCGTCTGCGCTCTGGTGAGATGCGTAAAGTGCTGGCCGAGTGCCGTGCGACCCTGGGCGAAGTCTCGAACTCCGAGCACAGCCTGCGCTCGCTGGGTAAAGCTGGTGCCAAACGCTGGCGCGGCGTTCGCCCAACCGTTCGTGGCGTTGCCATGAACCCGGTTGACCACCCGCACGGTGGTGGTGAAGGTCGTACCTCCGGTGGTCGTCATCCGGTATCGCCATGGGGCTTCCCAACCAAGGGTGCGAAGACCCGTGGTAATAAGCGTACCGACAACATGATCGTCCGTCGTCGCAAGTAACTAGAGGGATACGACAGTGCCACGTTCTCTGAAAAAAGGTCCTTTTATCGATCTTCACCTTCTGAAGAAGATCGAAGTGGCGGTGGAGAAGAACGATCGCAAGCCAGTCAAAACCTGGTCGCGCCGTTCCATGATCCTGCCACAAATGGTCGGTCTGACCATCGCGGTACACAACGGTCGTCAGCATGTCCCCGTTCTCGTGAACGAAGACATGGTCGGCCACAAACTGGGCGAGTTCGCCGGTACCCGCACCTATCGCGGGCACGTGGCTGACAAGAAAGCCAAGCGTTAAGGGGTAAGGAAATGGAAGTAGCCGCTAAGTTGTCGGGCGCTCGAATCTCCGCCCAGAAAGCCCGCTTGGTCGCCGACCAGATCCGCGGGAAGAAGGTGGGCGACGCGCTCAACCTGTTGGCCTTCAGCAGCAAAAAAGCCGCTGAAATCATGAAGAAAGTCCTCGAGTCGGCCGTTGCCAACGCCGAGCATAACGAAGGCGCAGACGTTGATGACCTGAAGGTCAGCACCGTTTTCGTCAACGAAGGGCGTTCGCTGAAGCGCATCATGCCGCGTGCCAAAGGCCGCGCTGATCGCATCGTCAAGCGGTCTTGCCATATCACTGTCAAGGTTGCGGACAAGTAACGGAGTCGATCAGATGGGTCAGAAAGTACATCCCACTGGCATTCGCCTGGGAATCGTCAAGGAGCACACCTCCGTCTGGTATGCAGACGGCGCTACTTACGCAGATTACCTGCTCAAGGATCTGAAAACGCGTGAGTACCTCCAGGACAAACTAAAAAGCGCGTCCGTAAGCCGTATCGATATTCATCGTCCGGCTCAAACTGCACGCATCACCATCCACACCGCTCGTCCCGGTATCGTTATCGGCAAGAAAGGTGAGGACGTTGAGAAGCTGCGTCAGGACCTGACCAAGCAGATGGGTGTGCCTGTGCACATCAACATCGAAGAGATCCGCAAGCCGGAACTCGACGCCATGCTGGTTGCCCAGAGCGTAGCCCAGCAGCTGGAGCGCCGCGTAATGTTCCGTCGCGCCATGAAGCGCGCCGTGCAGAACGCCATGCGTATTGGTGCCAAGGGCATCAAGATCCAGGTGAGCGGTCGTCTCGGCGGTGCCGAGATTGCACGTACTGAATGGTATCGCGAAGGTCGTGTGCCACTGCACACCCTGCGTGCCGATATCGACTATGCCACCTACGAAGCCCACACCACCTACGGTGTGATCGGTGTCAAGGTTTGGATCTTCAAAGGCGAAGTTATTGGTGGTCGCCAGGAAGAGCTGAAGCCTCAAGCACCAGCGCCTCGTAAAAAAGCTGCTAAGTAAGGGGTACGCCAAATGTTGCAACCAAAGCGTACAAAATTCCGCAAGCAGATGACCGGCCACAACCGTGGTCTGGCCCTGCGCGGTAGCAAGGTCAGCTTCGGCGAATTCGCCCTGAAAGCTGTATCCCGCGGTCGTCTCACCGCCCGCCAGATCGAGTCGGCACGTCGTGCCCTGACCCGTCACGTAAAACGTGGCGGCAAGATCTGGATCCGTGTATTCCCGGACAAGCCGGTTACCAAGAAGCCTCTCGAAGTGCGTATGGGTAAAGGTAAAGGTTCCGTGGAGTACTGGGTTGCCCAGATCCAGCCAGGCAAGGTCCTGTACGAGATCGAGGGTGTTTCTGAAGAGCTGGCGCGCGAGGCTTTCGCCCTGGCTGCTGCAAAGCTGCCTCTCGCCACCTCCTTTGTTAAGCGGACGGTGATGTGATGAAAGCGAATGAACTTCGTGAAAAATCGGCACAGCAACTGAATGAGCAACTGCTCGGCTTGCTGCGCGACCAGTTCAATCTGCGCATGCAGAAGGCAACTGGCCAGTTGGGGCAGTCGCACCTGCTCTCGCAAGTTAAGCGTGACATCGCTCGCGTGAAAACTGTGCTCAACCAGCAGGCAGGTAAGTGATCATGGCTGAAGCTGAAAAAACCGTCCGTACGCTGACTGGCCGTGTCGTCAGCGACAAAATGGACAAGACCATCACCGTTCTGATCGAGCGTCGCGTCAAGCACCCGATCTACGGTAAATACGTTAAGCGTTCGACTAAGCTGCACGCGCACGACGAAAACAACCAGTGCCACATCGGCGACAAGGTTTCCATCCGTGAAACCCGTCCGCTGGCCAAGACCAAGTCCTGGGCCCTGGTTGAAGTTCTCGAACGCGCTGTTGAAGTCTAAGGGCGAAGGGTCGGAGATATTTTATGATTCAGACTCAATCCATGCTCGATGTGGCCGATAACAGCGGCGCTCGTCGCGTCATGTGCATCAAGGTGCTCGGCGGTTCCCACCGCCGTTACGCCGGCATCGGTGACATCATCAAGGTGACCGTGAAGGAAGCGATTCCGCGCGGCAAGGTCAAGAAAGGCCAGGTGATGACCGCTGTCGTCGTCCGCACCAAGCACGGTGTTCGCCGCGCTGACGGTTCCATCATTCGTTTCGACGGCAACGCTGCTGTTCTGCTGAACAACAAGCAAGAGCCGATCGGCACTCGCATCTTCGGGCCAGTGACCCGTGAGCTTCGTTCCGAGAAGTTCATGAAGATCGTCTCGCTCGCCCCTGAAGTGCTGTAAGGAGATCCGACATGCAAAAGATTCGTCGTGACGACGAGATCATCGTGATCGCCGGCAAAGACAAGGGCAAGCGCGGTAAGGTGCTGAAGGTCCTCGCTGACGACCGTCTGGTCGTTGGCGGTGTCAACCTGGTCAAGCGTCATACCAAGCCTAACCCGATGGCAGGCGTCCAGGGCGGTATCGTCGAGAAAGAAGCGCCTCTGCACGCTTCCAACGTTGCCATCTTCAACAGTGAAACCAACAAGGCTGACCGCGTTGGCTTCAAAGTCGAAGACGGCAAGAAAATTCGTGTCTTCAAGTCGACCCAGAAAGCGGTTGATGCTTGAACACTGCTAGGTAGAAGACAATGGCACGACTGAAAGAGATTTACCGGAACGAAATCGCTCCCAAGCTTAAGGAAGAACTTAAGCTCGCGAACGTGATGGAAGTTCCGCGCGTTACCAAGATCACCCTGAACATGGGTCTGGGCGAAGCGATCGGTGACAAGAAAGTCATCGAGAACGCTGTTGCCGACCTGGAAAAGATCACCGGTCAGAAGCCGGTCGTGACTTTCGCTCGCAAGTCCATTGCGGGTTTCAAGGTTCGTGAAGGTTGGCCGATCGGCGTCAAGGTAACCCTGCGCCGCGACCGTATGTACGAATTCCTGGATCGTCTGCTGTCGATCTCCCTGCCTCGGGTCCGCGACTTCCGCGGCCTGAATGCCAAGTCCTTCGATGGTCGTGGCAACTACAGCATGGGTGTGAAAGAGCAGATCATCTTCCCGGAAATCGACTACGACAAGATCGATGCTCTGCGCGGTCTGGACATCACCCTGACCACCACTGCTCGTACGGATGAAGAAGGCCGCGCCCTGCTGCGTGCTTTCAAATTCCCGTTCCGCAACTGATTGGAGTAGGAAAATGGCCAAGAAGAGCATGAAAAACCGCGAGCTGAAGCGTCAGCTCACGGTAGCCAAGTACGCCAAGAAGCGTGCCGAGCTGAAAGCGATCATCGTCAACCAGGACGTCTCCCCCGAGGAGCGTTTCGCCGCCGTAGTCGCCCTGCAGAAGCAGCCGCGTGACGCCAGCGCCTCGCGCCTGCGCAACCGCTGCCGCCTGACCGGTCGTCCGCACGGTGTCTACCGTAAGTTCGGCCTGGGCCGTAACATGCTGCGCCAGGCTGCAATGCGCGGTGATGTTCCAGGTCTGGTCAAGGCCAGCTGGTAATCGCGGTTGGTGTGATCCCGGCGCAAGGGGAGCAATCTTCCGACCGCCGGTGACCTCGCAACGAAACAAGCCCCTATATGGGGCTTGTTTCGTTTCTGTCTTGTGTCTAGAATGACCGGCTCACCTGAGCCCGGGTTTTTTGCCCTGCCTGCTCGGGTGGTTGTGATAGCCGCAAGGCTAATATTTCTTGTATCAGGAGCATCTAGCCCATGAGTATGCAGGACCCGTTAGCGGACATGCTAACTCGCATCCGTAATGCCCAGATGGCTGAAAAGTCCGTCGTAAGCATGCCTTCCTCGAACCTGAAGGTAGCGGTAGCCAAAGTTCTGAAAGACGAAGGTTACATCGCTGGCTACCAGGTCAGCAGCGAAGTCAAACCCTCCCTGTCGATCGAGCTGAAGTACTTCGAAGGCCGTCCGGTCATCGAGGAACTGAAGCGCGCCAGCCGTCCAGGCCTGCGCCAGTACAAGTCCGTTGCAGACCTGCCGAAAGTTCGTGGCGGCCTGGGCGTGTCCATCGTCTCCACCAACAAGGGTGTGATGACTGATCGTGCTGCGCGTGCTGCCGGTGTTGGCGGCGAAGTTCTCTGCACAGTGTTCTAAGGGGGGATAAGCATGTCTCGCGTCGCTAAGAACCCCGTTAAGCTGCCAGCAGGCGTCGAAATCAAATTCGCCGGCCAGCAGCTTTCGGTGAAGGGTGCCAAGGGCACTCTCGAACTGAACGTTCACTCGTCTGTTGAAGTTATCGAAGAGTCTGGCGAGCTGCGTTTCGCTGCTCGCAATGGTGACCAGCAAGCTCGCGCCATGGCCGGTACCACCCGTGCCCTGGTCAACAACATGGTCCAGGGCGTAAGCCAAGGCTTCGAGCGCAAGCTCCAGCTGGTCGGTGTTGGTTACAAGGCGCAGGCCAAGGGCAATGTCCTGAACCTGGCTCTGGGCTTCTCGCACCCCGTGGACTACGAACTGCCAGCCGGCATCACCGCTGAAACCCCCAGCCAGACCGACATCCTGATCAAGGGTATCGACAAGCAGCTGGTTGGTCAGGTGGCCGCTGAAATCCGCGACTTCCGTCCGCCAGAGCCTTACAAAGGCAAGGGTGTGCGTTACGCGGACGAAGTAGTCCGTCGTAAAGAAGCCAAGAAGAAGTAGGGCCTAGCAAATGACCGACAAAAAAGTTACTCGACTGCGTCGCGCTCGCAAAGCACGCCTGAAGATGCACGAACTCGAAGTCGTGCGTCTGTGCGTGTTCCGCTCCTCGCAGCACATCTACGCCCAGGTCATTTCGGCCGACGGCAGCAAGGTTCTGGCAAGCGCCTCTACCTTGGACAAAGAACTGCGTGATGGCGCCACCGGCAACATCGACGCGGCCACTAAGGTTGGCAAGCTGGTAGCTGAGCGCGCGAAAGCCGCCGGCATCTCTCAAGTTGCTTTCGACCGTTCTGGCTTCAAGTACCACGGCCGCGTCAAGGCGCTGGCCGATGCTGCTCGTGAAGGCGGGCTGGAGTTCTAAGTTATGGCAAATAACGACCAAAAGCGCGACGAAGGCTACATCGAGAAGCTGGTTCAAGTTAACCGCGTTGCAAAAACCGTCAAAGGCGGCCGTATCTTCACCTTCACCGCGTTGACCGTGGTAGGTGATGGCAAGGGCCGTGTCGGCTTCGGCCGTGGCAAGTCGCGCGAAGTACCTGCCGCGATCCAGAAAGCCATGGAAGCTGCCCGTCGCAACATGATCCAGGTCGACCTGAAGGGCACCACCCTGCAGTACGCCACCAAGGCCGCCCATGGCGCCTCGAAGGTCTACATGCAGCCTGCCTCCGAAGGTACCGGTATCATCGCCGGCGGCGCAATGCGTGCTGTCCTGGAAGTTGCTGGCGTCCAGAACGTCCTGGCCAAGTGCTACGGTTCGACCAACCCAGTGAACGTGGTCTATGCCACCTTCAAGGGTCTGAAAGCCATGCAATCTCCTGAGTCCATTGCTGCCAAGCGCGGCAAGAGCGTTGAGGAGATCATCTGATCATGGCAACCGTAAAAGTAACGCTGATCAAAAGCACCGCCGGCCGCCTGCCCAACCACAAGCTGTGCGTTAAGGGCCTGGGTCTGCGCCGCATCGGTCACACTGTAGAAGTCCAGGATACTCCCGAGAACCGCGGGATGATCAACAAGGCTTACTACATGCTGCGCGTCGAGGGTTAATCGATGAAACTCAATGATCTGAGTCCAGCGCCGGGTTCCCGTCGCGAGAAGCATCGTCCGGGTCGTGGTATCGGTAGCGGTTTGGGCAAGACCGGTGGCCGCGGCCACAAGGGTCAGACCTCCCGTTCCGGTGGTTCGATCGCTCCGGGCTTCGAAGGCGGTCAACAGCCGCTGCACCGTCGCCTGCCGAAGTTCGGCTTCGTTTCCCTGAAAGCCATGGACCGCGCCGAAGTGCGTCTGTCCGAGCTGGCCAAGGTGGAAGGCGACGTGATTTCCGTGCAATCCCTGAAGGATGCCAACGTGATCGGCCAGAACGTACAGCGTGTGAAAATCATGCTGTCGGGCGAAGTCACTCGTGCAGTCACCATCAAGGGTATCGCAGCCACCAAGGGTGCGCGTGCGGCTATCGAAGCAGCTGGCGGCAAGTTCGAGGAATAAATGGCTAAGCAAGGTGCTCTCTCTTCGCTCGGTAAGGGCGGGATGTCGGAACTCTGGGCTCGTCTGCGCTTCCTGTTCATGGCGATCATCGTCTATCGGATAGGTGCGCATATCCCGGTGCCCGGCATCAACCCGGACCGTCTGGCGGATCTGTTTCGACAGAATGAGGGGACCATTCTTAGCTTGTTCAACATGTTTTCCGGTGGCGCGCTGGAGCGCATGAGCATTTTCGCACTGGGGATCATGCCGTACATCTCGGCGTCGATCATCATGCAGCTCATGACCGCGGTCAGCCCGCAACTGGAGCAGTTGAAGAAGGAAGGTGAAGCTGGCCGTCGCAAGATCAGCCAGTACACCCGCTACGGCACCGTTATCCTGGCGCTGGTCCAGGCCATTGGCATGTCCATTGGCCTGGCCAACCAGGGCGTGGCGTTTTCTGCGGGCCTGGGCTTCCATGTGGTCGCCGTCTCCACGTTCGTGGCGGGCGCGATGTTCATGATGTGGCTGGGCGAGCAGATCACCGAGCGCGGTGTGGGCAACGGTATCTCGATGTTGATCTTCGCGGGTATCGTTGCCGGTCTTCCGAGAGCAATCGGGCAGTCTTTCGAGTCTGCACGCACAGGCGATATCAACATTTTCGCCCTGGTCGCTATCGGTTTGCTGGCAGTAGCGATTATCGGCTTCGTGGTGTTCATCGAGCGTGGTCAGCGTCGTATCGCCGTTCATTACGCCAAGCGTCAGCAGGGCCGCAAGGTCTTCGCTGCGCAGACCAGCCACTTGCCGCTCAAGGTGAACATGGCAGGGGTCATCCCGGCCATTTTCGCCAGCAGCATTCTGCTGTTTCCGGCTTCGCTGGGTGCCTGGTTCGGTCAGTCCGAAGGTATGGGCTGGCTGCAGGACATCTCGCAGTCGATCGCTCCTGGTCAGCCGTTGAACATTCTGCTGTTTAGTGCAGGGATCATTTTCTTCTGCTTCTTCTACACGGCGCTGATGTTCAATCCGAAAGACGTAGCGGAAAACCTGAAGAAGTCCGGTGCCTTTATTCCGGGTATCCGTCCTGGTGAGCAGTCGGCGCGCTACATTGATGGCGTTCTGACCCGTCTGACCATGTTCGGTGCTCTTTACATGACGGCCGTGTGCCTCCTGCCCCAGTTCCTGGTGGTGGCGGCAAACGTTCCGTTCTACCTTGGCGGGACCTCGTTGCTGATTGTGGTAGTGGTTGTGATGGACTTCATGTCCCAAGTACAATCGCACCTCGTTTCGCACCAGTACGAATCCCTGATGAAGAAAGCCAACCTGAAAGGCTACGGCGGCAGCGGTCTGCTGCGCTGATAGGCCCCTAAGGTTCGAGGAGTCGGTAATGAAAGTTCGTGCATCGGTGAAAAAGCTGTGCCGTAACTGCAAGATTATTCGCCGCGAAGGTATCGTGCGAGTGATTTGCAGCGCGGAACCGCGTCACAAGCAGCGCCAAGGCTGAGTGTGATTCGCGCTTCAAACCCAGCAGCTAGTGCGCTGCTGGGTTGATTATTCGTTTCTACAGCGATATTATCTCGCGCCCTATTTCTTGGCTTCCGGGGCGTAGGTAGCTGTCAATTGGAGTCCCACTGAATGGCCCGTATTGCAGGCGTCAACATTCCAGATAACAAGCACACTGTTATCTCGCTGACCTACATCTATGGTGTCGGTCGCACCACTGCGCAGAAGATCTGTGCAGACGCTGGGGTCAACCCAGCCGCTAAGATCAAGGATCTGAGCGACGAGCAAATCGAAACCCTGCGTGGCGAAGTCGCGAAGTTCACCACCGAAGGTGACCTGCGTCGTGACATCAACATGAAGATCAAGCGCTTGATGGACCTGGGTTGCTACCGCGGCCTGCGTCATCGTAAAGGTCTGCCGGTTCGCGGTCAGCGCACCAAGACCAACGCACGCACCCGTAAGGGCCCGCGTAAGCCGATCCGCAAGTAATCGCCCAGGAATATAGACATGGCAAAACCTGCTGCTCGTCCTCGTAAGAAAGTCAAAAAGACAGTGGTTGATGGCATCGCCCACATCCATGCGTCTTTCAACAACACCATCGTGACCATCACCGACCGTCAGGGCAACGCACTGTCCTGGGCGACCTCCGGTGGTTCGGGTTTCCGTGGTTCGCGCAAATCCACCCCGTTCGCAGCCCAGATCGCTGCCGAGCGCGCTGGTCAAGCTGCGCTGGAATACGGCCTGAAGAACCTCGACGTCAACGTCAAGGGCCCAGGTCCAGGTCGTGAGTCCGCTGTTCGTGCTCTGAACAGCTGCGGCTACAAGATCGCCAGCATCACCGACGTGACGCCAATCCCGCACAACGGGTGCCGTCCGCCGAAGAAGCGTCGCGTGTAATCAGGAGACAGATAAATGGCACGTTACATTGGTCCAAAATGCAAACTGTCTCGTCGTGAAGGCACCGATCTGTTCCTGAAGAGCGGCGTTCGCGCTCTGGAATCGAAGTGCAACATCGAAGCAGCCCCGGGTATCCACGGTCAGCGCCGTGGCCGTCAGTCCGACTACGGCACCCAGCTGCGCGAGAAGCAGAAAGTCCGTCGTATCTACGGTGTTCTGGAACGTCAGTTCCGCGGTTACTACCAGCTGGCAGCCTCGAAGAAAGGCGCTACCGGTGAGAACCTGCTGCAACTGCTCGAATGCCGTCTGGACAACGTCGTTTACCGCATGGGCTTCGGTTCGACTCGTTCCGAATCCCGTCAGCTGGTTTCGCACAAGGCAATCAGCGTTAACGGCAAGACCGTAAACATTCCATCCTACCAAGTTCGTCCGGGTGACGTGGTCGCGGTTCGCGAGAAGTCGCAGAACCAGCTGCGCATTGTTCAAGCCCTTGAACTGTGCGCCCAGCGTGGCCGCGTTGAGTGGGTTGACGTGGATGCTGCCAAGAAGTCGGGCGTTTTCAAGAACGTTCCTGCTCGCAGCGACCTGTCCGCCGACATCAACGAAAACCTGATTGTCGAGCTCTACTCCAAGTAAGGGCTAGAAAATAGGTGCATCCATGCAGATTTCGGTAAATGAGTTCCTGACGCCCCGCCACATCGATGTGCAGGTCGTCAGTCCAACCCGCGCCAAGATCACGCTCGAGCCTCTCGAGCGTGGTTTCGGCCATACCCTGGGCAACGCGCTGCGCCGCATCCTGTTGTCCTCCATGCCTGGCTGTGCAGTAGTCGAGGCCGAGATCGACGGCGTACTCCACGAGTACTCCGCGATCGAAGGTGTACAGGAAGACGTCATTGAAATCCTGTTGAACCTCAAAGGCCTGGCTATCAAGCTGCACGGTCGTGACGAAGTTACGCTGACCTTGTCGAAAAAGGGTTCGGGGGTGGTTACCGCTGCCGATATTCAGCTGGATCACGATGTCGAGATCGTCAACCCCGATCACGTAATCGCGAACCTGGCGTCCAACGGCGCCCTGAACATGAAGCTCACCGTAGCTCGTGGTCGTGGTTACGAGCCGGCCGACTCGCGTCAGACCGACGAAGACGAAAGCCGCAGCATTGGCCGCTTGCAGCTGGACGCCTCGTTCAGCCCGGTGCGTCGTATCGCCTACGTGGTCGAGAACGCCCGTGTTGAACAGCGTACCAACCTGGACAAGCTGGTCATCGATCTGGAAACCAACGGCACCCTGGACCCTGAAGAGGCTATCCGCCGCGCCGCGACCATCCTGCAGCAGCAGCTGGCCGCGTTCGTCGACCTCAAGGGTGACAGCGAGCCTGTCGTAGTCGAGCAGGAAGACGAGATCGATCCGATCCTGCTGCGTCCGGTTGACGATCTGGAACTGACCGTACGTTCGGCCAACTGCCTGAAGGCGGAGAACATCTACTACATCGGCGACCTGATTCAGCGTACCGAAGTAGAACTGTTGAAAACTCCGAACCTGGGCAAGAAGTCCCTGACCGAAATCAAGGACGTCCTGGCCTCTCGTGGTCTGTCTCTCGGCATGCGCCTCGACAACTGGCCGCCTGCAAGTCTTAAGAAAGACGACAAGGCGACTGCCTGATCGTCGTAATCACCGAACGTAGTGTTTGGTAAGGAATGAATCATGCGTCATCGTAAAAGTGGACGTCACCTGAGCCGTACCAGCTCTCACCGCAAGGCCATGTTCCAGAACATGGCAGTGTCGCTGATCGAGCACGAGCTGATCAAAACCACCCTGCCGAAAGCCAAGGAACTGCGCCGCGTTGCCGAGCCGCTGATCACCCTGGCCAAGGAAGACAGCGTCGCCAACCGTCGTCTGGCTTTCGACCGTACCCGTTCGAAAGCTGCCGTTGGCAAGCTGTTCAACGACCTGGGCAAGCGTTACGCCACTCGTCAGGGCGGCTACCTGCGCATCCTGAAGTGCGGTTTCCGCGCTGGCGACAACGCGCCTATGGCGTACGTCGAGCTGGTTGATCGTCCGGTCGGTGGTGCTGTAGAAGCTGCCGAGTAAGACGTCTGTCTGCTGCAAGAAGCCGGGCCTCGTGCCCGGTTTTTTGTGCGCGTATGAATTGTTATTTTCTATCGAAGCGAATGGATCAATGAATTAGTTCTTGTAATACAGCTCGCGGATACTTATCACCAAGCCGATTAGCCGGCAGTTCAAGACCGATAAGGAGAGCCCATGAGCAAGATTCTCACCACCGCCAGCGGTGCACCTGTAGCCGACAACCAGAATTCCCGTTCGGCAGGCCGACGCGGCCCGCTGCTGCTCGATGACATTCATCTGATCGAGAAGCTCGCCCACTTCAACCGTGAGAACATCCCCGAGCGCCGTGTGCACGCCAAAGGGTCGGGCGCCTACGGCACCTTCACCGTCACACGTGACATCACCCGCTACACCAGCGCCAAGCTGTTCGAGCAGGTCGGCAAGCAGACCGAAACCTTCCTGCGTTTCTCTACCGTCGGTGGCGAGCGTGGCTCGGCCGACACCGAGCGGGATCCACGCGGTTTCGCGGTCAAGTTCTATACCGAGGAAGGCAACTGGGACATCGTCGGCAACAATACGCCAGTGTTCTTCATCCGTGACCCGCTGAAGTTCCCGGACTTCATCCACACGCAGAAGCGCCATCCGCAGACCAACCTGAAGAATGCCCAGATGATGTGGGACTTCTGGTCGCATTCGCCCGAAGCGCTGCACCAGGTCACCATCCTCTTCTCCGACCGGGGCATCCCGGATGGCTACCGCCACATGCACGGCTTCGGTAGCCACACCTATAGCCTGATCAGCGCCACCGGCGAGCGCACCTGGGTCAAGTGGCACTTCAAAACCCAGCAGGGCATCAAGAACCTGGCACCGGCCGAGGCAGCGCGCCTGGCGGGCAGCGACCCGGACTACGCCCAGCGTGACCTGTTCGAGGCCATCGAGCGTGGTGACTACCCGCGCTGGACCGTCTGCATCCAGGTAATGAGCGAAGAGGAAGCCGCCAATCGCCAGGAAAACCCCTTCGACGTGACCAAGACCTGGTCGCAGAAGGACTACCCGCTGATCGAGGTTGGCGTGCTGGAGCTGAATCGTAACCCGCTCAACTACTTCGCCGAGGTCGAGCAGGCCGCCTTCGGTCCAAGCAACATGGTGCCGGGGGTCGGCCTCTCGCCGGACCGCATGCTGCAAGGCCGGGTGTTCGCCTATGCCGACGCCCACCGCTACCGTATCGGTACCAACCATCAGCAGCTGCCGGTCAATGCCCCGCGTTGCCCGGTGCACAGCTACCAGCGTGACGGTTCGATGGCCCTGGGCAGCTACGGCAGCGCGCCGAACTACGAGCCTAACAGCTATGGCGATGCGCCGAAGCAGTCGCCTCGTCACGCGGAGCCTGCATTGGCCCTGCAAGGTGTGGCCGACCGCTACGATCACCGCGAGGACGACGACTACTACAGCCATGCCGGGGCGTTGTTCCGCCTGATGGATGCCGAACAGAAGGCATTGCTCATCAACAACATCGCCGGTGCGATGGCAGGCGTCAGCGAGGATGTGGTGCAGCGTCAACTGCAGCATTTCTTCAAGGCCGACCCGGCCTACGGCGAGGGTGTCGCCAAAGCGTTGGGCGTGAATCTCGCCTAACTCGAAGTGATAAGAAGAACCGCCCTCATTTGGGCGGTTTTTCAATGAATATCACTACTGTTTGCCGGTTTTTTTGCATGTTATTGCGCGCTTTTCAGTGACCTTCGGCCAATCCTGGTTCACACTATGTGCTAATAAGGTTCCACTAGGAGAAGCAGGGCGATGCAAGGTCACCCGGACGTAATCGACTACCTCAACACGTTGCTGACGGGCGAACTGGCAGCACGCGACCAGTATTTCATTCACTCGCGGATGTACGAAGACTGGGGCCTGACCAAGCTCTATGAGCGCATCAACCACGAGATGGAAGAAGAGACGCAACACGCCGACGCCTTGATGCGCCGCATCCTGATGCTCGAGGGCACGCCACGCATGCGCCCGGACGACCTGGACGTGGGCACCACCGTGCCGGACATGATCGCTGCCGACCTGCGCCTGGAGTACAAGGTGCGTGCTGCGCTGTGCAAGGGCATCGAGTTGTGCGAGCTGCACAAGGACTACATCAGCCGCGACATCCTGCGCGCGCAACTGGCCGATACCGAGGAAGACCACACCTACTGGCTGGAAAAGCAGCAGGGCCTGATCAAGTCCATCGGCCTGGAGAACTACCTGCAGTCGCAGATGTAAGCCCGGCTGGGATTCCGAGCAGCCTTCCGACCAAGGCCGCTCCCACGAGTATCGCGCCCTCATGATGGGGTGCGCGTTACTCGTGGGAGCGGCCTTGTCGCGAGAGGAGCGCGAAGGCGCCCCTAGGGATCAGGCCCGATCCCGCTCCAGCAGCGGTTTCAGATAGTGCCCTGTATGGGACTGTTTCATCTTGGCCAGCTCTTCGGGCGTACCGCAGGCGATGATCTGGCCGCCTTTCGAACCGCCTTCTGGCCCCAGGTCCACCAGCCAGTCGGCGGTCTTGATCACGTCCAGGTTGTGTTCGATCACTACCACGGTGTTGCCGTGGTCGCGCAGGCGGTGCAGCACGTCCAGCAACTGCTGGATATCGGCGAAGTGCAGGCCGGTGGTCGGCTCGTCGAGAATGTACAGAGTCTTGCCCGTGTCACGCTTGGACAACTCGCGCGACAACTTGACCCGCTGCGCCTCGCCGCCTGAGAGCGTCGTGGCCGACTGCCCCAGCTTGATGTAGGAAAGCCCCACGTCCATCAGCGTTTGCAGCTTGCGCGCCAGGGCCGGCACCGCATCGAAGAAGGCGCGGGCGTCCTCGATGGTCATTTCCAGGACCTCGTGGATATTCTTGCCCTTGTACTTGATCTCCAGGGTCTCGCGGTTGTAGCGCTTGCTCTTGCACACATCGCACGGTACGTAGATGTCCGGCAGGAAGTGCATCTCCACCTTGATCAGGCCATCGCCCTGGCAGGCCTCGCAGCGGCCACCCTTGACGTTGAACGAGAAACGCCCCGGGCCGTAGCCGCGGGCACGGGACTCCGGCACGCCGGCGAACAGCTCGCGGATCGGGGTGAAGATGCCGGTGTAGGTCGCCGGGTTGGAACGTGGCGTGCGGCCGATCGGGCTCTGGTCGATGTCGACCACCTTGTCGAGGTGCTGCAGCCCGTCCAGGCTGTTGTGCGGTGCCGCCTCCAGGCTGGTGGCGCCATTGAGCGCGGTGGCTGCCAAGGGGAACAGGGTATTGTTGATCAGCGTCGACTTGCCCGAGCCGGAAACCCCGGTGACGCAGGTCAGCAGGCCGATCGGGATTTCCAGGTCGACGTTCTGCAGGTTGTTGCCACGCGCGCCCTTGAGTTTCAGCGACAGCTTCTTGTTGCGTGGTGTGCGCTTGGCCGGGACGATGATCTTCTTGCGCCCGGACAGGTACTTGCCGGTGAGGGAGTCGGGGTGCGCCATGACTTCCTCGGGCGAGCCTTCGGCAACGATCCGCCCACCATGCACACCCGCGCCCGGGCCGATGTCCACCACGTAGTCGGCCAGGCGGATGGCGTCCTCGTCATGCTCCACCACGATCACCGTGTTGCCCAGGTCGCGCAGGTGGTTGAGGGTTGCCAGCAAGCGGTCGTTGTCGCGCTGGTGCAGGCCGATGGACGGTTCGTCGAGGATGTACATCACGCCCACCAGGCCCGCGCCGATCTGGCTGGCCAGGCGGATGCGCTGGGCCTCGCCGCCGGACAGGGTCTCGGCGCTGCGGTCCAGGGTCAGGTAGTCGAGGCCGACGTTGACCAGGAACTGCAGGCGCTCGCAGATTTCCTTGAGGATCTTCGCCGCGATCTCGCCGCGCCGGCCGGTCAGGCTCAAGCTGTCGAAATAGTCGCTGGCCTCGCCGATCGGCAGGTTGGTGACCGCCGGCAGGGTCTTCTCGCCCACCCACACATGACGCGCTTCACGACGCAGGCGGGTGCCGCGGCAGTCCGGGCAGGGCTGTGTGCCGAGGTACTTGGCCAGCTCCTCGCGCACGGTGGCCGACTCGGTTTCCCGATAGCGTCGCTCCAGGTTCGGCACGATGCCTTCGAACGGGTGCGAGCGCTTGACGATGTCGCCACGGTCGTTGAGGTACTTGAAGTCGACGCTCTGCTTGCCGCTGCCGTGCAGGATGACCTTCTGGTGCTCGGCCGACAGCTCGCCGAAGGGCTCTTCGAGGCTGAAGCCATAGTGCGCGGCCAAGGAGCCGAGCATCTGGAAGTAATAGACGTTGCGCCGGTCCCATCCGCGGATGGCACCCTCGGCCAGGGTCAGTTCATTGTTGACCAGGCGCTTGGTGTCGAAGAACTGCTTGACCCCCAGGCCGTCGCAGGTCGGGCAGGCGCCGGCCGGGTTATTGAAGGAGAACAGCTTCGGCTCCAGTTCGCTGATCGCATGGCCGCACACGGGGCAGGCGAAGCGCGCGGAGAAGATCATCTCTTCGCCTGCTTCGTCGTCCATCGGCGCTACCAAGGCGATGCCGTCCGCCAGCTTGAGCGCCGTCTCGAACGACTCGGCCAGGCGCTGCTGCAAGTCTTCGCGGACCTTGAAACGGTCCACCACCACATCGATGCTGTGCTTTTTCTGCTTGTCCAGCTTGGGCAACTCGTCGAGCTCGTAGAGCTTGCCATTGACCCGGGCGCGGACGAACCCCTGCGCACGCAGCTCGTCGAACACCGCCAGGTGCTCGCCCTTGCGCTCGCGCACCACCGGTGCCAGCAGCATCAACTTGCTGCCCTCGGGCTTTTCCAGCACCAGGTCGACCATCTGGCTGATCGTTTGCGCCTCCAACGGAATGTCGTGGTCCGGGCAGCGCGGCGTGCCGACCCGTGCATAGAGCAGGCGCAGGTAGTCGTAGATCTCGGTGATGGTGCCGACCGTCGAGCGCGGGTTGTGCGAAGTCGACTTCTGCTCGATGGAGATGGCCGGCGACAATCCTTCGATGGTGTCGACATCGGGCTTTTCCATCATCGACAGGAACTGCCGGGCGTAGGCCGACAGCGACTCGACGTAACGGCGCTGGCCTTCGGCGTACAGGGTGTCGAAGGCCAGGGACGACTTGCCGGATCCGGACAGGCCGGTGATCACGATCAGCTTGTCACGCGGCAGGGTCAGGTCGATGTTCTTCAGGTTGTGGGTACGTGCCCCACGGATCAGGATCTTGTCCACTAAGGCCTCGCTCGGCGGGCATAAACAAGGAAGTATAAGGCGCGCGGCCAGTACGCGGCAAAGCGTCGCGCAGATGCCGTCAAGCCGTCGGACTGATAGAATCGCCGCCGGTTCACACGAGGTTAATCCATGCACGACACTCACAACGAACGCATGAGTGGCAGCGAAACCCGCGCCGCAGGCGGCCTGGCCCTGGTCTTTGCCTTTCGTATGCTGGGCATGTTCATGGTCTTGCCGGTGCTGGCGACCTACGGCATGGACCTGGCTGGCGCGACGCCCGCGCTGATCGGCCTGGCCATCGGTGCCTACGGGCTGACCCAGGCCGTGCTGCAGATACCGTTCGGGGTGATTTCCGACCGCATCGGGCGCCGCCCGGTGATCTACCTGGGGCTGGTGATCTTCGCCCTGGGCAGTGTGCTGGCAGCCCAGGCCGACTCGATCTGGGGTGTGATCGCCGGGCGTATTATGCAAGGTGCCGGGGCCATTTCCGCGGCGGTGATGGCACTGCTTTCCGACCTCACCCGCGAGCAGCACCGGACCAAGGCCATGGCCATGATCGGCATGAGCATCGGCCTGTCGTTCGCCGTGGCCATGGTCGCCGGCCCATTGCTGACACGTGCCTTCGGCCTGTCAGGATTGTTCCTCGTCACCGCCGGGCTCGCTCTGGTCGGCATCGGCCTGATCGCCTTCGTCGTACCCCATGCCCATGGTGCCTTGCAGCACCGGGAGTCGGGGGTAGCGCGCCAGGCACTGGGCCCGACACTGCGTCATCCGGACCTGTTGCGCCTGAACGTGGGCATTTTTGTCCTCCATGCCATCCTCATGGCCAGCTTTGTCGCGCTGCCCCTGGCGTTCGTCGAGCGCGGAGGCCTGCCCAAGGAGCAGCACTGGTGGGTCTACCTGACCGCTTTGCTCGTCTCATTTTTTGCAATGGTCCCGTTCATTATCTACGGCGAAAAAAAGCGCAAGATGAAACGCGTGTTGCTTGGCGCGGTCAGTGTATTGCTGGTGGTCGAGCTGTTCTTCTGGCAATGGGCTGACAACTTGCGCGGACTGGTGATTGGCACCGTGGTATTCTTTACTGCCTTCAACCTGCTGGAGGCATCCTTGCCTTCGCTGGTCAGCAAGGTGTCGCCCGCCGGCGGCAAGGGGACGGCCATGGGGGTCTATTCCACCAGCCAGTTCCTTGGTGCTGCCCTGGGAGGAATCATCGGTGGCTGGTTGTTCCAGCACGGTGGCCTGGGCATGGTGTTCCTCGGTTGTGCAGGCCTGTGTGCCGTGTGGCTGGTCACTGCGTTGCGCATGAACGAGCCGCCCTACGTGACCAGCCTGCGCATGTCGCTGACGCCAGAGGCGGTCCGGGAAGCCGGGCTGACCGAACGCCTGATGGCCGTGCCGGGTGTGACCGACGCCGTGGTGGTGGCGGAAGAAGCCGCCATCTACATCAAACTGGATACGAAAATTTTGGACCGTGCGACCCTGGAGCGTCTGGTGAATCCGGCCTCTTCGGCGTGCGAAGCCTAGGAGAACGTTATGGCCCGTGGGGTTAACAAAGTCATTCTGGTCGGCACCTGTGGCCAGGATCCCGAAGTCCGCTACCTGCCCAACGGTAACGCCGTGACCAACCTGAGCCTGGCCACCAGCGAGCAGTGGACCGACAAGCAGACCGGCCAGAAGGTCGAGCGCACCGAGTGGCACCGCGTGGCCATGTTTGGCAAGGTCGCGGAAATTGCCGGTGAGTACCTGCGCAAAGGCTCGCAGGTGTACATCGAGGGCAAGCTGCAGACCCGCGAGTGGGAAAAGGACGGCATCAAGCGTTACACCACCGAGATCATCGTCGACATGCAGGGCACCATGCAGCTGCTCGGCGGCCGCCCGCAGAACCAGCAGCAGGGTGGCGATCCGTACAACCAGGGTGGTGGCAACTACAATCAGGGCGGCCAGCAGCAGTACAACCAAGCGCCACGCCAGCAGGCCCCGCGCCCGCAGCAGGCGCCACAACGTCCTGCGCCGCAGCAGCCGGCTCCGCAGCCTGCCGCTGACTTCGACAGCTTCGATGACGATATTCCGTTCTAGAGAGCACCTTAGCGAAAACTGTAAAGTTTTCCTTGGAGAGCCCCGCACTTGCGGGGTTTTCTTCGTTTTGGGTATGTAAAAAATAACGTGCTCAGATCTATTCGCATTGCAAAGAGTTGCTTGAGTCTTCGGCAAATGTATTTCGACTCAAAGAACGCTTTCTTGAAAGCCCGCAAGGGCTTATTCGCATCGTGGTACCCCGCTCATGTCATCAACTGGTTTCCGAGCTTCTCGAACGTTATCCTGGTGTTAGTTCTCAACTCATTGCGAATGAAGAGGGCTGTACTTCATTGCTGAAACATCGATATCGGTATAAGAGTTACCGATACCCCGTCTTTAGGGATTTTTCGATCAAGTCAGTACAGACTGTCCGGCCTGTACTGAAAGAGCCCTCCGTTCAACTGCCTCCAGCAAGCCCTCCATTCCATGAGTCAGATGAGCTTTTCCGATTTCGAGTACGCCGGTAAGCGCAAGCAAAACCGCCGCAAGCGTTTCCTGGCCGAGATGGAGCAAGTCGTGCGGTGGAGCAGATTGGTTGCGTTGATCGAGCCGTATTACCCAAAGGCAGGTGGCGGCGGGAATTCTGGAGACCATCAACGACTACCAGCGAGACAAGGACCTGTCGTTGCGCTAGGGCACGATTGTCGATGCCGCGATCATTGACGCGCCCATAACGCCAGTCATTGCCGGTTGCTGAGTGGCTTGTTCGGAGTTTCCCTATTACCGGCAAGCCGGCTCCCATGATGACAACCTCCCAGCAGCGCTGCCCCGCATGGACTTCATGAGGGAAGGCTTGCTGGTACAGGGCTCCATACTCCGTCTCAGCCCTCGCTATCGAGCGCGGCCTGGGCAAACTGCGTATCCAGTTCTGGTGTTGCGCCGCTGATACCGATGCCACCAACATGCTTGCCGTTTGCGTCCATGATCGGCAACCCGCCCTCCAGTAAGGTGAATCCCGGCAGTGATGCATATGGGCTCGCCGGCAGCGCGGCGCTGCGTTCTGCGAGTGACCTGGAAGATAAAGGGAAGCGGGCAGACGTCGATGCCTTGAGCTGGGCGACCTTGATGCTGCCACTGCTGGTACCGTCCATGCGGTGGAAGTGCTTGAGGTTGCCATGGTTGTCGACGATGCTGATGACGATGGCGAAGCCTTCGGCGCGGGCAGCGCGCTCAGCGGCCTTGGCCATGCTGCGGGCGCGTTCTGCGGTAATGGGGGAAGGTTGTCCTGCGCTGGTTCGATCGACTGGTTGTGGATCGGCCACGGCGGGCATCGCCAGCAGTGAAGCGCCTATCATGAGCCCAGCCAGTGTGCATATTTTGTTCATATTTATCGTCCATGGAGGTTTGGGACAACCTTTCAGGAGATTTATGCGTAAGGATGTAGTCTCTTTCCTTGATGGATGTAGGGCTTATCGGTGAATGCGGCAAGGCGCATTCGTGATCCAGGTCAGCGCACTTTCCTGATTCTTGACTAATCTTAACGATTGGCGGCCATCAGTTTGCCGCCACCGTGATTGTCCTAGAGGCACCGGCAACGTCCCGGGGCCCAGAACCTGATCAGGAGTGCACGATGGACCTCAACCGTCGGCAGTTCTTCAAGGTCGCCGCCGTCGGCCTTGGAGGCTCGAGCCTCGCGGCGTTGGGCATGGCCCCGACACCCGCGTTCGCCGAGCAGGTGCGTCACTTCAAGCTGGCCCACACCAAAGAAACCCGCAATACCTGCCCCTACTGCTCGGTCGGCTGCGGCCTGATCCTGTACAGCCAGGGGGACGCGGGCAAGAACGTCAAGCAGAACATCATCCACATCGAGGGCGACGCGGACCACCCGGTCAACCGCGGCACCCTGTGCCCGAAGGGCGCCGGCCTGCTGGACTTCATCCACAGCCCCAACCGCCTGCAGTACCCCCAGGTACGCAAGGCGGGCAGCAAGGAGTGGACCCGGGTCAGCTGGGACGAGGCGCTCGACCGCGTCGCCGAGCTGATGAAACAGGACCGCGACGCCAATTTCATCGAGAAGAACGACCAGGGCCAAACGGTCAACCGCTGGCTCTCCACCGGTTTTCTCGCCGCATCCGCCGCCTCCAGCGAAGCCGGCTATCTGACCCACAAGGTCATCCGTTCGCTGGGCATGCTGGGGTTCGATAACCAAGCGCGTGTCTGACACGGCCCGACGGTGGCAAGTCTTGCCCCGACGTATGGCCGTGGTGCCATGACCAACCACTGGTCCGATATCGCCAACGCGAATCTGGTCCTGGTGATGGGTGGCAACGCAGCAGAAGCGCACCCTTGCGGCTTCAAGTGGGTGACCGAGGCCAAGGCGCACAACAAGGCGCGGCTGATCGTGGTCGACCCGCGGTTTACCCGTACCGCTTCGGTAGCGGACTACTACGCGCCGATCCGTACCGGTACCGACATCGCCTTCATGGGCGGGTTGATCAACTACCTGCTGAGCAACGACAAGATCCAGCACGAGTACGTGCGCAACTACACCGACGTGTCGTTCATCGTCAAAGAGAACTATGGCTTCGAGGATGGGCTGTTCAGCGGCTATGACGCGGACAAGCGCATCTATGCCGACAAGTCCGGCTGGGGCTACGAGCTCGGTGAGGATGGCTACGCCAAGGTCGATCCGACCTTGCAGCACCCGCGTTGCGTGTACCAGCTGATGAAGCAGCACTACAGCCGCTATACGCCGGAACTGGCGAGCATGACCTGCGGCATGCCCCAAGACCAGATGATGAAGATCTGGGAAGAGATCGCCACCTGCTCGCAACCGGGCAAGACCATGACGATCCTCTATGCCCTGGGCTGGACGCAGCATTCGATCGGTGCGCAGATCATCCGCAGCGCGGCCATGGTCCAGCTGCTGTTGGGCAACGTCGGCATGCCGGGTGGCGGGGTCAACGCCCTACGTGGTCACTCCAACATCCAGGGCCTGACCGACCTGGGGCTGCTGTCCAACTCGCTGCCGGGCTACCTGACCCTGGCCGGCGATGCCGAGCAGGACTACGCCGCGTTCATCGACAAACGTGCATCGAAGCCGTTGCGCCCGGGCCAGCTGTCGTACTGGCAGAACTACGGCAAGTTCCACGTCAGCCTGATGAAGGCCTGGTATGGCGACAACGCCACTGCCGAGAACAACTGGGGCTACGACTGGCTGCCCAAGCTCGACGTACCGGCCTACGACGTGCTGCGCATGTTCGAGATGATGGGCCAGGGCAAGGTCAACGGCTACATGTGCCAAGGCTTCAACCCGATCGCCGCGCTGCCGGACAAGAACCGCGTCACTGCGGCGCTGGGCAAGCTCAAGTGGCTGGTCATCATGGACCCGCTGGCTACCGAGACCTCGGAGTTCTGGCGCAACGCAGGCCCGTACAACGATGTCGACACGGCCAACATCCAGACCGAGGTGATCCGCCTGCCCACCACCTGCTTCGCCGAGGAGGACGGCTCGCTGGTCAACAGCAGCCGCTGGCTGCAGTGGCACTGGAAAGGCGCCGACGGCCCGGGCGAGGCCCGTACCGACGTGCACATCATGAGCGAGCTGTTCCTGCGCCTGCGCGCGCGCTACACGGCCGAGGGCGGCGCCTATCCCGACCCGCTGCTCAACATCAGCTGGCCGTACAAGGTCCCCGAGGAGCCTTCGCCTGAGGAGTTGGCCAAGGAGATGAACGGCTGGGCGGTGACCGACCAGGCCGACGCCACCGGCGCCGTGATCAAGGGCGGCCAGCAGTTGGCCAGTTTCGCCCAGCTCAAGGACGACGGCAGCACCGCGGCGGGCTGCTGGATCTTCACCGGCTGCTGGACCGAGCAGGGCAACCAGATGGCCCGGCGCGACAACAGCGACCCGTACGGCATGCACCAGGTGCAGAACTGGGCCTGGGCCTGGCCGGCTAACCGGCGGATCCTCTACAACCGCGCTTCCAGCGACCCCCAAGGCAAGCCTTGGGACCCGGAGAAGAAGCGCCTGGTGTGGTGGAACGGCAAGGCCTGGACCGGTACCGACGTGCCGGACTACAAGGTCGACTCGCCACCTGAAGCGGGGATGAACCCGTTCATCATGAACCCCGAGGGCGTCGCGCGTTTCTTCGCCATCGACAAGATGGCCGAGGGGCCGTTCCCCGAACACTACGAGCCGTTCGAGACGCCGATCGGCATCAACCCGCTGCACCCGCAGAACAAGAAGGCGACCAGCAACCCGGCCGGCCGCATCTTCGACTCGGTGTGGGACACCCTGGGCAATCACCAGGAATTCCCCTACGCGGCGACCACCTACCGGCTGACCGAGCACTTCCACTTCTGGACCAAGCACTGCCCGATCAATGCCGTCTTGCAACCCGAGCAGTTCGTCGAGATCGGCGAGGTGCTGGCCAACGAGAAAGGCATCAAGGCCGGCGACCGCGTGCGTGTCACCTGCAAGCGTGGGCATATCGAGGCGGTGGCGGTGGTGACCAAGCGGATCCGTCCGCTGCAGGTCAACAACCAGACCGTGCACCAGATCGGCATCCCGCTGCACTGGGGCTTCACCGGGACGACCCGGCATGGCTACTTGACCAACACCTTGGTGCCGTTCCTCGGTGATGGCAACACCCAGACGCCGGAGTCCAAGTCGTTCCTCGTCAACGTGGAGAAAATCTGATGGCCCAGCAAGATATCATCGCCCGCTCGGCCACCACGACCGTACCGCCCTCGGTACGCCAGCAGCAGGAAGTGGCCAAGCTGATCGACACCACCAAGTGCATCGGTTGCAAGGCCTGCCAGGTGGCGTGCTCGGAGTGGAACGAACTGCGTGACGAGGTCGGCCACAACCATGGCACCTACGACAACCCCCAGGACCTCACCGCCGAAACCTGGACCCTGATGCGCTTCACCGAGCACGAGCGCGACGATGGCAACCTGGAGTGGCTGATCCGCAAGGACGGCTGCATGCACTGCGCCGACCCTGGCTGCCTGAAGGCCTGCCCGAGCCCGGGCGCGATCATCAAGCACGTCAACGGCATCGTCGACTTCAACCAGGACCACTGCATCGGTTGCGGCTACTGCATCACCGGCTGCCCGTTCAACATCCCGCGGATCTCGCAGAAGGACCACAAGGCCTACAAGTGCAGCCTGTGTTCCGACCGCGTGGCCGTGGGCCTGGAGCCGGCCTGCGTGAAGACCTGCCCGACCGGGGCGATCGTCTTCGGCAGCAAGCAGGACATGAAGGATCATGCCGCCGAGCGCATCACTGATCTCAAGTCCCGTGGCTACGACAATGCCGGGCTGTACGACCCGGACGGCGTCGGCGGCACCCATGTGATGTACGTGTTGCACCACGCCGATACGCCCAGGATCTATGCCGGCCTGCCGGACCAGCCGGTGATCAGCCCGCTGGTCGGGCTGTGGAAAGGCATCAGCAAGCCACTGGCGCTGCTGGCCATGGGCGCGGCGGTGCTGGCCGGGTTCTTCCACTATGTGCGGGTCGGGCCGCAGCGGGTCGAGGAGGACGAACACCCGCTGCCCGCCGACGACAGCGTGCACCAGGTGGACCCGTCGGTCCATGTCTATGATCCGACCAAGCCCGGCGGGCAAGGGGAGCAGCGGCCATGAACGACAACAAACCGATCCTGCGCTACAACGCCAACGAACGGACCAACCACTGGATCGTCGCGATCCTGTTCGTCCTGGCCGGGCTGTCGGGGCTGGCGCTGTTCCACCCGGCCTTGTTCTGGCTCAGCCACCTGTTCGGCGGCGGGCCCTGGACGCGTATCCTGCACCCATTCCTGGGCGTGGCGATGTTCGTGTTCTTCCTCGGCCTGGTGCTGCGCTTCTGGCGTGCCAACTTCATCACCGCCAACGACCGTCAGTGGCTGCGCCGCATCGACCGGGTGATGCGCAACCAGGAGGAGGGCGTGCCGCCGATCGGCAAGTACAACGCCGGGCAGAAGCTGCTGTTCTGGACCCTGCTGTTGTGCATGCTGGTGCTGCTGGTCAGTGGCGTGGTGATCTGGCGTGCCTATTTCAGCCACTACTTCGATATCGGCGCCATTCGCCTGGCCACCTTGCTGCATGCGCTGGCGGCCTTCGTGCTGATCCTCAGCATCATCGTGCACATCTACGCCGGCATCTGGATCAAGGGCTCGGTCGGCGCCATGCTGCATGGCTGGGTCAGTCGAGCCTGGGCGCGCAAGCACCATGAACTGTGGTACCGGGACGTGACCGGCGACAAGACGCCCCACGGCCCGGGTAGCAAAGAAGGATGACCGCTTGAGCACATTACTCGAACCCGGGCAGATCGAAGCGGCGGCGAGCGCGCCGCCGTTCCTCCACCTGCCACCTGCCACGCTTTTCGACGTGCGCGCCGCGCGCCTGGAACAACTGGCCGAAGGGCATGTCCTGGGCGATTACCTACGGTTGGTCGCCCGGTTGTGCCGGATCCAGCAGCAGTTGCTGGCGCAGCCACCGAGTGAGCTGCCGGTGGCCGAGGAGCGTCAACGCCTGTGCCTGAGCCACGGCCTGCCGCCCCTGGCTGCCGACAGCCTGGTGCGTGAGGGGCCGTGGCTGGCATGGTTGCAGGCGCTGCTCGAACGTTTCGACGACGCACCCACCGGGCCGCTTGGCCAGGCACTGGAGCAACTGCGTCAGAGCGACGAAAGCCAGCGCAAAGGCTGGGGTATCGCCTTGCTCGGCGGCCAGTACGATGCCGTGCCGGCAGCCCTGGTGCCGTTCATCGGCGCAGCCCTGCAGGCGGCCTGGAGCCATTGGCTGCTGAGCTTGCCCGGGCCTGAGCTCAAGCCCACGGGCAGCCTGGCCCAGTGCCCGGCCTGTGGCGCTCCGGCGATGGCCGGGGTGGTGCGCAACCGCGGCCGGCACAACGGCCTGCGCTACCTGGCTTGCTCGCTGTGTGCCTGCGAATGGCATGTGGTGCGGGTCAAGTGCGTGTACTGCGAGTCGAGCAAGGACCTGCGCTACACCAACCTGCAGGACGATCGCCACGCCGCCGGCAAGGCGCCGCTGAGGGCCGAGTGTTGCCCCGGCTGCGACAGCTATCTCAAGCAGTGCTACCTGGAAAACGACAGCGCGGCGGAGCCGCTGGCCGACGACCTCGCCAGCCTGGCCCTGGACATGCGCCTGGACGAGGAGGGCTTCCATCGGCTGGCGCCGAACCTGATGCTCGCACCGGGAGGTGGCTGAGGCACTACACTGGAACAGCGAACGGCCCATACGCGCCAAACCGCGTATGGGCCAGAACAGACAACGGACCCGTTTGAGCAAGGTAGTACCGCATGCCCTCGAGCCTCGCCAGCGACACCCCGCGCCTCCCCTCCATCGATACCCTGCTGCGACACCCGAACGGCCACCCGCTGATCGAGCGCCACGGCCGTGACGCCGTGCTGGCCGCGCTGCGCCAGTTGCTCGACGACCTGCGCGAACCGGCCCGGCTTGGCCAGCTCGATGCATTGGAGCTGGCCCCGCAAGTCTTGCTCGGCCGCGCCGGCGAGCGCCTGGCCATCCAGCAACGCAGCCAGGTGCGCAGGGTCTTCAACCTTACCGGCACCGTCCTGCACACCAACCTCGGCCGCGCACTGCTGCCCGAGGAAGCCGTCGAGGCCATGCAGGCCGCCGCCCGTTATCCGCTGAACCTGGAGTTCGACCTGGCCAGCGGCAAGCGCGGGGACCGCGACGACCTGATCGAAGGCCTGATCCGCGAGCTCACCGGCGCCGAGGCGGTCACCGTGGTCAATAACAACGCCGCCGCCGTGCTGCTGGCGCTCAACAGCCTGGGCGCGCGCAAGGAGGGCATCATTTCCCGTGGCGAGCTGATCGAGATCGGCGGCGCCTTCCGCATCCCCGACATCATGGCCCGCGCCGGTGTGCGCCTGCACGAGGTCGGCACCACCAACCGTACCCATGCCCGCGACTACGAGGGCGCGATCAACCCGCGCACCGGCCTGCTGATGCGCGTGCACTGCAGCAACTACAGCATCCAGGGCTTCACCACCCAGGTGGCTACCGCCGAACTGGCAAGGATCGCCCATGAGCATGGCCTGCCCTTGCTCGAGGACCTGGGCAGCGGCAGCCTGCTCGACCTGACCCGCTGGGGTCTGCCTGCAGAGCCGACGGTGCGCCAGGCCCTGCTCGACGGTGCCGATATCGTCACCTTCAGTGGCGACAAGCTGCTCGGTGGCCCGCAGGCCGGCATCATCGTCGGGCACAAGGCGCTGATCGCCAGGATCAAGAAGAACCCGCTCAAGCGCGCCCTGCGCGTCGACAAGATCACCCTGGCCGCCCTGGAGGCAGTGCTGGCGCTCTACCGCAATCCCGACCGCCTGGCCGAGCGCTTGCCCAGCCTGCGCCTGCTGACCCGTCCCCAGGCCGAGATCATGGCCCAGGCCCAGCGCCTGGTGCCGGCACTGGCTGCCTGCCTGGGGCCGCAATGGACTGTGAGCGCCGAGCCGGCCCTGGGCATGATCGGCAGCGGCAGCCAACCCGTGGCACGTCTGCCCAGTGCTGCCTTGTGCCTGCGCCCGCAGGTGTCGAAGAAGCTGCGTGGGCGCAGCCTGCATGTGCTCGAGCGAGCCCTGCGCAGCCTGCCGGTGCCGGTGCTCGGGCGTATCGACGACGACGCCCTCTGGCTCGACCTGCGCCAGCTGGATGACGAAGCCCAATGGCTGGCGCAGTTGCCTGCGCTGCAGGTGGGGCCGGCGCAGTGATCGTCGGTACCGCCGGGCATATCGACCATGGCAAGACCGCGCTGCTCCAGGCCCTGACCGGCCAGGCCGGCGACCAGCGCCAGGAGGAACGTGCCCGAGGCATGACCATCGACCTGGGCTACCGCTACGCCGCCCTGGCCGAGGATGCGCCTCTGACGGGCTTCATCGATGTGCCGGGCCACGAGCGCTTTATCCACAACATGCTTGCCGGCGCCCATGCCATCGACCTGGTGTTGCTGGTGGTGGCCGCCGACGATGGCGTCATGCCGCAGACCCGTGAGCACCTGGCGATCATCGAGTTGCTGGGGATTCCCCGGGCCTTGGTGGCGATCAGCAAGTGCGACCGGGTGGAGCCGGCGCGCCTGGCCGAGGTACAGGCGCAGGTGGCCGACTTGCTGGCGCCGGGGCCTTACGCTGGAGCGCCGCAGTTCCCGTTGTCGAGCGTCACCGGTGAAGGTGTCGAAGAGCTGCGCCAGGCCCTGCGCGAGGCCCAGGGTGACGTGGCCCGGCGCAGCGTGGCCGGCGGTTTTCGCCTGGCCATCGACCGGGCCTTCGCCGTGTCGGGCGCAGGTATCGTGGTCACCGGTACCGCGTTGGCCGGCCGCGTGACTGCGGGCGATACGCTATTGCTGGGCAAGGCCGGCAAACCGGTGCGGGTCCGAGGCCTGCATGCGCAGAACCAGGCGGCGCTGGTGGCCGAGGCCGGGCAGCGGGTGGCCTTGAACATCAGCGCCGAGCGCCTGGCCGTGGAGCAGATCCACCGCGGTGACTGGTTGGTGGCCGAGTGGCTGCATGCGCCCAGTACCCGCGTCGACATCGAGTTGGCGTTGTTGCCCGGCGAGACACGGGCGTTCGAGCATTTCGGCGCCGTGCATGTGCACCTCGGTACCCAGGATGTCACGGCGCGGGTGGCACTGCTGGAAGGTGAGAAACTGCTGCCCGGCCAGCGCATGTTCGCCCAGTTGTTGCTCAACGCGCCTTTGCAGGCGGTGCACGGCGACAGGCTGGTGCTGCGCGACCAGCGCGCACAACGAACCCTTGGCGGCGGCCAGGTGCTCGACCCCTTCGCCCCGAGCCGGCAGCGCCGCAGCGAGGCGCGCCTGCGCCAGTTGCAGGTATTGCGTACTGCGCGGGACCTGGAGCAGGCATTGCCCGCCTTGCTCGATGCCGCACCTGCCGGGCTCGACCCGCAGCGCCTGGAGCGTCAGTTCAACCGGCTGCGCGGCACCTGGCATCTGCCGCAGGACGTGCTGGTGGTCGCCACGCGCCAGGGCCAGTTGCTGTTCGCCACTGGCCATTGGCAAGCGCTGAAGCATCAGGTGCTGGAGCAGCTGGCGCAGTTCCATGAACAGGAGCCGGACCAGTTGGGCCCGGACCGCGACCGCTTGCGCCGTTTCGTCGCGCTGCCCCTGGAGCGGCCGGCTTTCGTCAGCCTGCTGGACGAATTGCTGGCCGAGGGGGCCATCGACAGCAGCGGCCCATGGTTGCACCTGCCAGGCCACAAGGTGCAGTTGAGCGAGGCTGACGCCGCGCTCTGGGAGCGTGTGCAGTCGCAGCTACTGGCCGGTGGGTTCGAGCCGCCCTGGGTCAGGACGCTGGCCGGGGCGCAGAACGTAGAGGAGGCCCAAGTGCGCCTTCTGCTGCGCAAGCTGGCCCGGCTTGGCCTGGTGCACCAGGTGGTGCGCGACCTGTTCTATCCCGAGGCGACCCTGCGGCGCATGGCCGATATGCTCTTGCAGCATTCGGCCAGTACGCCGATAGTGCAGGTCGCCGCGTTTCGCGATATGTTGGGCATCGGTCGCAAGCGCACCGTGCAGATCCTCGAATACTTCGACCGTATCGGCCTGACCCGGAGGGTCGCCGACCAGCGTCATATCCGCGCCGACAGCGCCCTGGCCCAGCAGCAGGCCAGGCACTGAATACAAGGAAGGCAATCGCGCCCGGTGGCGCGGCCGGGCTTCAAACCCGGTTGGGGACGGCAGCCGTTCCCGGGCAGGTTCGACTCCCGCTGCCTTCCGCCACTTTCCCAGCAGCCCCATTAAGACGACTCGGTTGACGGCAGCCCCCCGCGAGTGCGTCCGTACGGACGCCGCCGTCATGCCCGCTCGCCGCAAAGGTCCAGGGCAAACCAATGCTCGGCCGCCTGCACATCCAACCCAGCCCCCAGCAGGGCGAACAACTTGCCCAGCGCCGCTTCCCGGGTCATGCCGCCGCCACTGACCAGCCCGGCATCGCGCAGGCGGCTGCCAGCGGCATAGGTATCGAACACCACCGAGCCCTCCGGACACTGGCTGATCGCCACGATCATCACCCCGCCCTGGCGCGCGTCGTGCAGGGCATCGAGCAGGGCCTGGTCGTCGGATGGGCCGGTGCCGCTGCCATAGCACTCCAGCACCAGGCCCTGCACGCCGCTGTCGAACACGGCCTGCAGCAGATCCGCCCGCAAACCGGGGACGACCGGCAGCACCGCAAGGTTCACCGGCTGGCGCGGCTGGCGATAGTCCAGCGCCGGTGGAATCGCCGGGGCGCGTTCACCGTCGCGCTGGCGGGGCAGGGCGGCAAAGGCATCGAAGGCTTCGCTACGCAGTTTCGACGTGCGGCAGCCGTGCAACAGCTGACCGTGGAAATACAGCTGCACGCCATCCTCCAGGCCACTCTCGAACAGGCGCAAGGCTCCGCACAGGTTGCTCCAGGCGTCGCTGCCCGGAGCGCCTGCCGGCAGCATGGAGCCGGTCAGCAGCACCGGTACCGGCAGGCCAAGCAGCAGGAAGGACAGGGCCGCGGCGCTGTAGGCCAGGGTGTCGGTGCCGTGCAGCACCAGCACGCCGTCATGGCCCTGGCGTTCCACCGCCTCGACGATGGCGTCGCGCATGGCCAGCCAGTTGGCCTGCTGCATGTTGGCGCTATCGATCAGCGGGTCGAGCTCGCGCAAGGCCCATGCAAGGCGCGGCGCATCGGCCTGTTGCGCCAGGTATTCGCGCATTCGCGCTTCGAAACCGCCGGCCGGTGCCAGGCCTTCGGGTGACTGCAGCATACCGATGGTGCCACCGGTATAGAGAACGAGGAGATTCTTGACTGCACGCATGGGAACCTTCCGTAGCGGTGAGCGGAGAAAGGGCAGCCGCCCGCGGACGGGGCGGCTGGGCAGGGGAGGATATCAGCGCTGCGGCTGGACTTGGCCGACGGCGTTGTCAGCGGCTGTTTCAGCCTGTGGATTGGCAGGCCAGGCGTTGCGGTCCAGGTCCAGGTCGGTGAACTTGGCCGAGTCGAATACCGGCTGGGCGATACCGGCACGGCGCTGGGCGTCGTAGTCGCGCATCACCCGCAGGCCGATCTTGAACAGCAGGGCCAGGGCGATCAGGTTGACGAACGCCAGGCAGGTCATGGTGATGTCGGCGAAGGCGAACACCGTGGACAGGTCCTGCACCGAACCCCAGATGACCAGCACCAGCACCAGGCCACGGTAGCCCATCAGCACCGCGCGGTTGCGGCTGAGGAACAGCAGGCTGTTCTCGCCCAGGTAGTAGTTGTAGAGGATGCAGGTGAAGACGAACAGCGACAGGGCGACGCTGACGAACAGGCGGCCCCAGTCACCGACCACTGCCGCCAGGGAGTTCTGGGTCAGGACGATACCGTCGCCTTCGAAGCCTGGGGTATAGAAACCCGACAGCAGGATCAGCAGCGCGGTGCAGGTGCAGATCACGAAGGTATCGAGGAACACGCTGAACGCCTGCACCACGCCCTGGGCACCGGGGTGTTTCACGGCCGCCACGGCGGCAACGTTCGGGGCGCTGCCCAGACCCGCTTCGTTGGCGAACACACCACGCTTGACGCCCATGACGATGGCGCTGCCGAGCAGGCCGCCGAAGGCCGGGTCGAGGCCGAAGGCGCTCTTGAAGATGGTTTCCAGCATGGCCGGGACGTGCTCGATCTGGCTACCGATCACGTACAGGGTCACGCCGATGTAGGCCAAGGTCTTGACCGGCACCAGCAGGTCCGAGACCGCGGCGATGCGCTTGATGCCACCGAGGAAGACGATCGCCAGCAGCACGGCCAGGGCGATACCGGTGTGGTTCGGGGCGAAGCCGAAGGCGTTCTGCAGCGAGTGGGTGACGGTGTACGACTGCAGGCCGTTGAAGGCGAAGCCGTAGGTCACCAGCAGCAGGATGGAGAACACCACCGCCATGCTCTTGAGCTTCAGGCCGTGCAGGATGTAGTAGGCCGGGCCGCCACGGTACAGGCCATCGCCGTCGGTGCGCTTGTAGACCTGGGCCAGGGTGCATTCGAAAAAGCTGCTGGACATGCCCACCAGCGCGGTGACCCACATCCAGAACACCGCCCCCGGGCCGCCCAGGGTCACGGCGATGCCGACACCGGCGATATTGCCTGCGCCAACGCGCCCGGCGAGGCTCAGCATCAGGGCCTGGAACGAGCTCAACTGGCCGGCCTGGCCACGCAGCGACTCCTTGAAGACGCCGAACATGTGGCCGAAGTGGCGGAACTGGACGAACCGCGAACGGAGGGTGAAGTAACCGCCGAGTCCGACGATCAGCACGATGAGGAGTTTCCCCGAAAGGAAATCGTTGAGTGCTTCGAGCATTGGGAAATGACCTCGATTCTTATTCTTCGCGTGGAAAGAACAGCGGGCGCAAGGACGCGCCGCTTTCGTTGGCGCGCATGGTTGGTCATGACACCAATGGTTACAATTTCGCGGGTTGCTCTGAGTTGATGCGACTTGATGCTAGAATGGCGTCACTCGCATCAGCTGGACATCGTTTCATGGGCGATCACTTCGCTACCAACCTCAAATTGGCCTGCAGCCATTACCGCTCTATCTCGGAGGTTTGCCGGCAACTGTCGATCAACCGCGCGCAGTTCAACAAGTACCTGAGCGGTCAGAGCCGTCCGACGGCCTACAACCTCAAGCGCATCGGCGACTTTTTCGGCGTCGAGGGTTACGAGCTGGGCCTGCCGCCGGAGCAGTTCGCCCGCCTGATCGGTGTGCGCAACCTGTCCACGCAGGCGGGGCAGCACGATGACCCGATCAGCGAGCTGTTCAGGCCGTTGCACGAGCACGCCGGCAACCTGTCGCGCTATTGCGGCTATTACTTCGAGTATTCCAACTGCATGTCGGTACCCGGTTCGGTCCTGGTGTCGCTGGTGCATCTATGGGAGGAACGCGGCCGTTTCCTGTTCGAGCGCCAGGAGCGGCAGGAGCGCACCAGCGCCACCGACGTGCACGCCGAAATACGCTGCCGCTACCTGGGCGCGGCTTTCCAGCTGCAGGACCGGGTATTTCTGATCGACTACGAGTCGCTGACCCTCAACGAGATGAGCCAGACCATCCTCATCCCCAGCTTCAAGAGCCGCATCACCCGCCTCAACGGCCTCAAGACCGGCGTCTCCAGCGGCGACCGGCGCAACCCCGCCTGCACCCGTGTGGTCTGGGAGTACCTGGGCGAGGAAATCAACCGCATCAATGCCTACCGCCAGGTCCGGCTGTACCAGCCGGACGACCCGCGTATCGATGACGACGTGCGTGAGCGGCTGAGCGTGGGGCCGCTCAGCAATGGGTTGTTCGAGATCGAGTGAGTTGCAGGCAGTTATGGGTCAGAGGTGTCGCAGCCATTGGCCGATCGGGTTGCCATCGCTGAACAGCAGTCGCAGCGCCATGAGGCAACACACTGAAATCAGCAAGGGTTTGATGAGCCGTGGCCCGAAATGCAGGGCGCAGCGAGCCCCTGCTTGTGCGCCGACGATGGCGCAGGCCGCCATTGTCAATGCCAATGGCCACAGGATGGCGCCGCCAAGCATGAATACCAGGAGAGCCCCGAGGTTGCATGAGGCATTGAGCAGTTTGCTGTTGCAAACAGCCTGCAGGATGTTCTGCCCGAGCAAGAGTGTGAAGGCAACCATGAAGAATGAGCCGGTGCCTGGGCCGAATATTCCATCGTAGAAGCCAATCAGCGGTACAAGGGTAAGGGTGAAGCAAGTCATCGACAGTTTGGCTGCACGCTGACGTTCATCCAGTTTCGGGGTGAAGGCGAAGTAGACTGCAACTGCAATCAACAGCAAGGGGACGGAGGTTTCAAGTATCGCTCTGTCGAGCAGAGTTACCGAAAGTGCGCCTGCCGCACCACCTGCAAAAGACAGTGCAGCATTGGCCGCCCTGATTTCCAATCGATCATCCGCTTGCGGGCAAAGGCGACGGTGGCCGAGACGCTGGCAGAGGACGCCTGGGATTTATTGGTGGCGATGGCCAGCACGGGGCCGAAACCCGCAATGAACAGCGCTGGAAGGGTGAGCAGCCCACCACCGCCTGCAATGGCATCGAAGAAGCCTGCTAAAGAGGGCGATGGCGCCCAGCAACAGTAGCGTTGAAAGTTCTATATCCATGGGGCGCCTGCTGGAATTAGTCACGTACGAGGCCGAAAAGGGGCAGGCTTGGAAGCCACTGGGTGCATATATTGGGGGGGGCTTGGTTTTCCACGAGTCGAAATGTTGAGGTGCACACGATATTCATCTAAGTATTCTTAGTTGTGTGCGTTGGTTTTTTCCTGGCTGTTTGCCGGCAAGTATTTAGGCAAGTTTTTTGGTTTTGCGATGCAGGATCTGGCCTGTCTCGTATATAGGAAAACTCCCAATGATCGATAGGAATGAGTAAGGTCAGCGGGAGTTGTATCAAGCGCGTAAGGTTGGACTTCCCTGATCGGAACCCGCAAAATGTTCGCTTTCCTTCTATCAACCTGTTCGGATCTGCTGACTCTATGCGTATGCGCCTGATGCTGTTGGGTGGTGGCAATGCCCTCGGGCAAGCGCTGATTCGTCTCGGGGCCGAGGAGGACATCGGATTCCTGGCACCGCGTCCGCCGGAAAACGGCTGGGACCCGGCCAGCCTGACCCTGCTGCTCGACGAACAGCGCCCCGATGCGGTGGTCAACCTGGCCTATTACTTCGACTGGTTCCAGGCCGAGTCGGTCAGCGAGCAGCGCCTGGCGCAACAGGAGCGGGCGGTGGAGCGGCTGGCGGAGCTGTGCCAGCACCACCAAATCATCCTGGTGCAGCCCTCCAGCTACCGGGTGTTCGACGGCTCGCGGGCCACGGCCTACAGCGAGAAGGACGAGCCGGTGCCCCTGGGGCTGCGCGGCCAGGCGCTGTGGCGTATCGAGCAGAGCGTGCGGGCGACCTGCCCGCAGCATGTGTTGCTGCGCTTCGGCTGGGTGCTGGACGAGAGCATCGATGGCGTGCTGGGCCGCTTCCTCACCCGTGCCGAGCAACCCCAGGAATTGTTGCTGGCGGACGACCGTCGCGGTAACCCGACGCCGGTGGACGATGCCGCGCGGGTGATCCTCTCGGTGCTCAAGCAACTCGATTGCGATGCGCCCTTGTGGGGCACCTACCATTACGCCGGCAACGAGGCCACCACGCCGCTGGCGCTGGGGCAGGCTATCCTCAGCGAGGCGGCGCAATGGCACAAGCTGGCCGTGCAGGCGCCCACGCCCCAGGCCCATGCCGCGCGCCCGGATGCCAGCGAGGAGCCACAGAACGCCGTGCTGGCCTGCAAGAAGATCCTTCACACCTTCGGTATCAAGCCCCGTGCCTGGCGCGCCGGCTTGCCACCCCTACTGGACCGGTTCTACCGACATGGCTGACGCCCCCATCCTGATCACCGGCGGTGCCGGCTTCATTGGTTCGCACCTATGCGATGCGTTGCTGGACAAAGGCCATGCGGTGCGCGTGCTGGACGACTTGTCCACCGGCAAGCGCGACAACCTGCGGCTCGACCACCCTGGCCTGGAGCTGATCGAAGGCGATGTCGCCGATGCCGCACTGGTCAAGCGTGCGGCTGCCGGCTGCTGCGCCGTGGTCCACCTGGCGGCGGTCGCCTCGGTGCAGGCGTCGGTCGAAGACCCGGTGCGAACCCACCAGAGCAACTTCGTCGGTACCCTCAACGTCTGCGAGGCGATGCGCGTAAACGGCATACGCCGCGTGCTGTTCGCTTCCAGCGCGGCGGTGTACGGCAACAACGGCGAAGGCGAGTCGATCGCCGAGGACACGCCCAAGGCACCCTTGACGCCCTATGCGGTAGACAAGCTGGCCAGCGAGCAATACCTGGACTTCTACCGTCGCCAGCACGGGCTGGAGCCAGTGGTGTTCCGCTTCTTCAATATCTTCGGACCGCGCCAGGACCCGTCCTCGCCGTATTCCGGGGTGATCAGCATCTTCTGCGAACGTGCCACCAACGGCTTGCCGATCACCGTGTTCGGCGATGGCGAGCAGACCCGCGACTTTCTCTATGTCGGTGACCTGGTACAGGTGATGGTCCAGGCCCTGGAGCAGGAGCAGGTCGAGGAGGGGGCGGTGAACATCGGCCTGAACCAGGCCACTTCGCTGAACCAGTTGCTGGCCGCCCTGGAGCAGGTGGTCGGCCACCTGCCCGCGGTCAGCTACGGCCCGCCGCGCTCGGGCGATATCCGCCATTCCCGGGCCGACAATACGCGCTTGCTGGCGCGTTTCGCGTTTGCGCAGCCGACTTCGATGGTCGAGGGGCTGGCGCGTTTGTTGGGCAAGGCCTGACGGGCACCTCATCTGCTTATTCGCAAGCAAGCCTGCCCCTGCAAGCCGCATCATGTACGGCCAACTCTGCCCCTGTGGGAGCCGGCTTGCCGGCGATGGGCTGCAACGCAGCCCCAAGATCAACGCACCGCTTGACTGACCGGCATTGAGCCTATCTGCGAACCGGGCCGGACTGCCGTCATGACGTTCATCCACTATGGCGCACAGCCTGCCGATGGCAATCCTCGGGGCTTAGAATCCGACCATCCTTTGCTCGTACCACCAATGTATCGATGGGCTGCCCAGTGGCGTTGTCCACCAACTGTGAGCGCGTCTCGCCTGCCTCGAACAGGAACCGCTCACCCCATTGGCGCATGCCGATGACGATGGGGAAGACCGCGCCCCCCTGCTCGGTCATGACGTATTCCTTGTAGGCACTGCCGTCCGAGGCTGGCCGTAACTCAAGCAGGCCGCTCTCCACCAGCTGCTTCAGGCGTGAGGCGAGGATGTTTTTCGCCAGCCCCAGGTTCTTCTGAAACTCACTGAAGCGCCGCAAGCCATCGAAGGCGTCACGCAGGATCATCAGCGACCAACGGTCTCCGATCACTTCAAGAGCTCGGGCCACTGGGCATTGGTTGTTTCTCTCGTCGAGCATGGGGTAACCCTTCGGATCAGTCTGGTTGCAGATTAAAACCACATTTGCTAGAAAGCCAGCTTGTGGTTTCAATTTGCAACCAGAGTGCACAGGAGTGTGCCATGCCGTCCCCGCATCCCGAGTCTCTTGTTCACGATCAACCGAGCCGCTCGCTGACGTTGCTGCTCGCCACCACTTGCGCCCTGGCGGTAGCCACAGTGTATTTTGCCCAACCTTTGCTGGGGGCCATGGCGGCCAGCCTGGGAATCAGTCAGGCACACGTCGGTCTGGTGGTCGGCTCGACCCAGGCGGGCTATGCCGTTGGCCTGTTGTTGATCGTGCCGCTGGGCGACCTGTTCGATCGCAAGCGCTTGATCCTGTGCCAACTACTGCTATCGATGCTGGCCTTGCTGACGGTGGGCATGGCCTGGGATTGGGCCGTGCTGCTGGCGGCCATGGGCGTGGTCGGGTTGATGGCTGTGGTGGTGCAGGTGATGGTGGCCCATGCCGCCACCCTGGCCTCACCCACCCGCCAGGGCCAGGTGGTGGGCGCGGTCACCAGCGGTGTGGTGCTGGGCATCCTGTTGGCGCGCCTGGTTGCTGGGGGCATGGCTGACCTGGCCGGTTGGCGGAGTGTCTACCTTGGCGCGGCGGGTCTGGTCATGGTGATGGCCTTGCTGTTGTGGCGAACCCTGCCCGGCGCCCCGCCCGGAGAGCGTAGGCAGGGGTATCGGGCGTTGCTCGGTTCTCTGATCGGCCTGTACCGATACGATCGTCTCTTGCGCCAGCGGGGCCTGCTTGCGCTGCTGATCTTTGCTGCCTTCAGCGTGCTGTGGAGCACCATGGTGCTGCCCTTGAGTGCTGCGCCGCTAGCCCTGAGCCATACCCAGGTCGGCCTGTTCGGCCTGGCTGGCATCGCCGGAGCCTTGGCAGCGGCGCGTGCGGGCCGTATGGCCGATCGGGGCCTGGGAGAGCGCACCACTGGGTTGGCCTTGGCGGTGTTGACGTTGTCATGGCTGCCGAGCGCGCTGCTCGGACAATCGCTGCTGGCCCTGGCGCTGGGTGTATTGATGCTGGACTTCGCCGTGCAGGCGGTACACGTCACCAACCAGAGCCTGCTGCTGGCGGGGCGCGGCGAAATGGCTAGCCGGCTGATCGGTGCCTACATGTGCTGTTATTCGATCGGCAGTGGCCTGGGCGCGGTAGCCGCGACTTGGTTGCATGCCCGTTGGGGCTGGATGGCGGTGTGTGGCCTAGGTGCATCGATCAGCGCACTGGCCTGGGGGTACTGGCTGTACCTGCGAATCGTTGAGGGGCGGTGTGGCATGGCGGCCGGAGCCGCCATGCCGGGAGGGGATCAGAACTTGTAACCGATACCGACCATGTAGACCCACGGGTCGACATCCACGTCGACCTTGGTCTTGCCCACGCCCAGGGCGTTCGGGCCGTCGACGGTGGCCTTGGTGTCGATGTCGATGTACCAGACCGAGGCGTTGACCAGCAGGTTGTCGGTGAGCATGTAGTCCATGCCCAGTTGGCCGGCCAGGCCGACCGAGTCCTGCAGCTTCAGGTTGCTGAAGCCCTGCTGCTTGCGCGCGCTGCTGAGGTCTTCGTCGAAGAACATCGTGTAGTTGATGCCGATGCCGGCGTAGGGCTGGAACTTCGAGGTCGGCGCCATCGGGTAGTACTGCAGCGACAGGGTCGGTGGCAGGTGCTTGATGTCGGCCAGCTTGCCGTCCAGGCCTGGGCCGAGGCCCTTGACCGCCACGGTGTGGTTGAACGGGGTAGCGGCCAGCAGCTCCAGGCCGATGTGGTCGGTGAGCATGTAGGCGAAAGTCAGGCCCAACTGGGTGTCGCTGTCCAGCGTCGCCTTGGTGCCCGAGACCTTGGCGCCATCGAGCTTCAGGGCGCTGCTGTCTTCGTTCGGCGAAACGGTGGCGGCGCCGGCACGGATGATGATGTCGCCCGCCTGGTGGGCGTGGGCAACAGGGGCTGCGAGCGCCAGGGCAACGAGCGAGGCGCCGAGCAAGGACTTGTTCATGGAAGCTCCCAAAGGACAAAGGACGTGAGTAATCGAGTAGTCCAATGGTAAGGAGCCGGTCGAAACAAACTGTTGATTCAGCTCAACGAAGCCGTTTCATGAAGCGGAAGTAGTTCTCATTGCAACTCATAGGCGTAGATTTTCTCCGCCTCCATCAGGTAACCGGCGTCGGCCAGCTCGCTGCTGCTGGCCTTTACCTGCATGCGCCCTTCGATCCAGTAGGGCTGGTACAGGTCTTCGATGCGCACGCCCATCTCGCTGAAGATATGCACGATCTGGTTCGACGGTGGGGGCGGCACGTGGATGCACGCGCCGTAGTAAGGCACCAGGAGGAATTCGGTGGTGCGCCCTTCCTCGCTGACTTCCAGCGGCACGATGTAGCCGGGCAGCTTCACTTGCTGGCCATCCAGCGCCTTGACCACCGGGGCGTCGGGTGCCTGCTGGCGTGCTGCGGGGGCCGACTCGGCAGACAAGGCGTCGCTCAGTTGCGAGAGGTCATGCAGCGGCGCCAGCTGTGGCGGGATCACCGGCGCGCCTTCGGGAATCAGGGCGGGCCAGTCGAGGGTGCGCGGCTCTTGCGCCCATGTGAGGGGAGCGAAGAGCAATAGGAGCCCCAGCAGGATGGGCCGGTACTGATAAAGCAAGGCAGTTGCTCCAGGGTCAGAGGTGGATCGACAGGCCATCGGCCAGCGACTGCCGGTAGGCGCGCCAGGCCGGCACGCTGCCCATCAGCAGTGCCGCCGCGAGTATGACAGCCAACAGGGTCCACTCGTGAGCGCTTGGCCAGGCCAGTGGCAGGTACAGGCCGTAGTTGGCCTGGACATACCCCTGGGCCAGGGCGATCCCCGCGTACAGCAGGCCCAGCCCGGCGACGATGCCGGCCACCGCCAGGGCCAGGGCTTCCAGCACCAGCAGCCCGGCGATATGCCAGGGGCGGGCGCCGACCGAGCGCAGGATAGCCATTTCGCGGCGGCGTTCGTTGAGGCTGGTGAGGATTGCCGTGAGCATGCCGATCAGCCCGGTCAGCACCACGAACAGCGAGACCACGAACAGCGCCTGCTCGGCGGTGCCCATCAGGCTCCACAGCTCCTGCAGGGCTACGCCAGGGAGGATCGCCAGCAGTGGCTCGCCGCGGAACTCGTTGATCTCCCGCTGCAGGCTGAAAGTGGCGATCTTGCTGTTCAGCCCCAGCATGAAGGCGGTGATGGCGGCCGGCTGCAGGTCCATGGTGCGCGCCTGTTCGGCGCTGATGCGCCCGGCGCCACGGGCCGGCACGCCGTTGTGCCAGTCGATGTGGATGGCCTCCATCCCGGCCAGGCTGATGTGCAGGGTACGGTCCACCGGTGTACCGGTGCGCTGCAGGATGCCCACCACGGTGAAGGGTTTGTCGTCGTGCTTGACCAGGCTGATGGCCGCCACGCCGTGGGCCAGCACCAGCTTGTCGCCGAGCTTGTAGTGCAGCGCCTCGGCGACTTCGGCGCCGAGCACCACCTCGAACGGGTCCTCGGCGAACGGCCGGCCCTGGCTCAGCGCCAGGTGCTGCCGGCGGCCGAACTGGTAGTGGCTGAAATAGTCGCCGGTGGTGCCCATCACCCGGTAGCCACGATGAGAGTCGCCCAGGGAAATGGGGATCGCCCACTTCACCCGTGGGTCCTTGGCGTAGTGCTCGAAGCTGTCCCAGCGGATGTTGTTGGTGGCGTTGCCGATGCGGAACACCGAATACAGCAGCAGGTTCACCGAGCCGGAACGGGCGCCGACGATCAGGTCGGTGCCGCTGATGGTGCTGGCGAAGCTGGCGCGGGCCTCGGTGCGCACGCGCTCCACGGCCAGCAGCAGGCATACCGACAGGGCGATGGCAAACGCGGTGAGAAACGCTGTGAAGCGGCGGTTGGCCAGGCTGGCCAAGGCAAGGCGGAGCAGGTACATCAGGCCTCCCGGGGCTTGGCTGCGCGATTGAGCTCGGCCAGCGACAGATGACGGTCGAACAGTGGTGCCAGGCTCTGGTCATGGCTGACGAACAGCAGGCTGGAACCGGCTGCCCGGCATTCATCGAACAGCAGGCGGATGAACGCCTCGCGGGTATCGGCATCGAGCGCCGAAGTCGGTTCGTCGGCGATCACCAGCTCCGGCTGGCCGATCAAGGCCCGGGCCGCGGCGACCCGCTGCTGTTGGCCGATCGACAGGCTGTCGGCGCGACGGGCGAGCAGGGCCGGATCGTCCAGGCCCAGGTGGGCGAGCAGCAGGGTGGCAGCCTGGTCGATGCTGCCGTGGCGCTGGGCGGCGCGTTCGGCACGGCTGCGCGAGAAGCGGCAGGGCAGCTCGACGTTCTCCCGCACCGAAAGGAACGGCAGCAGGTTGAATTGCTGGAAGATGTAGCTGGTGTGATCGACCCGGAAGCGATCACGGGCGCCCTGGCCCAAGGCGCCCAGGTCCTGGCCGAGCAGGCGGATGCTGCCCTGCGCGGGGCGATTCACCCCGCCGAGCAGGCCCAGCAAGGTGGTCTTGCCGCTACCGCTGGGGCCCTTGAGGAACACGGCCTGGCCCGCGTCCAGGTGGAACGCGGGGATGTCCAGGAGCGGCGCTTGGCCAGGCCAGGCGAATACCAGGCCTTGCAGGTCGATCAGCGGCTGGCTCATTCAGAACGCGACCACGGCCTTGGCCGGCGTGGCCTCCAGGCCTTTCTGGCCGTTCGGGCCGATCAGTTGCACGTTGATCTTCTGGGTCGCCGGGAAGGCCTTGAACAGTGGGGCAAGGTCGATCCGGGTGAGCTGGTCGGGGGCCGAGCAGATCAGTTGGTAATGGGCCTCGATATCGCTGTGCTGCTGTTCGTGTGCAGGGTCATGGCCGGCATGCGCTGCATCGCCGAACAGCGGGCTTTCCAGCTCCTGGGCCTCCTCCTTGCACCCGGCCGCCTGGGCCAGGCCGAACAGTGCCAGGGGGTGTTCGAGTTGCTGGCGTACGGCGGCGACCTTGGCCTTGTCGGCGTCGCTGTTGGCGGCATGTTCGAAACCGACCAGGTTCATCGCCGGGCTGTCCAGCTCCAGTTCCAGGGTATTGCCGTCGAGCACGGCGTTGAGCTTGGCCACACCGTGCTCGTGGGCACCGAGGGAGCCATGGGCATGCTCATGCTCGTGGTCATGGTCGTCGTGGGCGTGGGCCACGGCCAGGGGAAGCAGGGCGAAGGGCAGGGCAAGGAGCAGGCGGCGCATGGAAGACTCCAGGGCGAGCGGGAAATTGAGTTAGTAATGTTATAACAATTTTTCTGGCCCTCGCCAGCCTGCCTGGCGCAGGTTTCATGTTCATGGGAGCATGGCTGCATCGACCCTGGACATAAGGAAGGCAGCGTGAGAATTCGCGGACATATTGGCGACTGGCCGGTGGACCTGACTATCGAGCTGGAACCGGCGGAGTGGGCGCAACTGGGGCGTCAAGTGCAGGTGCCGGCTGTTGTCGAGGCGGCCGCCGAGGCCGTCGGTACTGCGCCTCGCCCGGATGACGGGCAGTGGTCGGCGGCGCGTGAGCTGTTGCGCCAGGTGGGGCAGATCAGCGGGCCCGAGTTGCTGGAGCGGCTGGAAGGGCTGGCCGGCAGCACGGCGGCGGGCAAGCGGTTGCTGGTGCGGTTGCGCCACAGCAGCGAGGTGAAGGTGGAAAGCGGGGTGGATGCGCCGGTATACCACTGGATCGGTTGAGAGGCATGGGGGCTGCTCTGCAGCCCCAAGAAAGCGCCGCTCCCCAGGAGCTCTGCCAAATAGACCCGTGATGCCGAACGCTCTGAGAACGGCCTGTCAGAACATTGCAGCCGACAGCTTGCGGCGGTACAGGCTCACCAGCGGATGTTCATTGCCCAGCAGTTCGAACACCTGCAGCAGTGCCTTCTGCGGCAAGCCGTTCTCGTAGCCGCGGTTACGCTGGAACAGCTTGAGCAGACCATCCAGCGCCGCCTCGTACTGCTGGCGCGCCAGTTGCTGGATGCACAGCTGGTAAGTGGCTTCGTCATCCTGCGGGTTCTGCGCCAGGCGACTTTTCAGCTCGGCGGCTTCCGGCAGGCTGGCGGCCTGGCGCAGGAAGGTCAGCTGGGCCTTGGCGCCGGCCAGGGCAGCCTTGTGCTCGTCGGTCTTGACGGCGTCGAGCACCACCTCGGCCTCGCCCAGCTCGCCCCGCTCGGCCAGGCAGCGGGCATAGAGGATCAGCGCCTCGGCGTTGCTGTTGTCTTCGCCCAGCAGCAGCTTGAGCGTGGCCTCGGCCTCGCTGAAGCGGCTTTCGGCGAACAGCGCCTTGGCTTCCTCAAGTGGCGTGGCGGTTGGCGCGGCAGGCATCTGCACATGGGGTTCGAGCATGGCGCGGATCGCCGACTCCGGCTGGGCTCCGGCGAAACCGTCGACCGGCTGGCCGTCCTTGAACAGCACTACGGTCGGCAGGCTGCGGATGCCGAACTGGGCGACGATCTGCTGTTCCACGTCGCAGTTGACCTTGGCCAGCAGCAGTTCGCCCTGGTAACCCTCGGCGATCTTCGCCAGCAGCGGCATCAGGGCCTTGCACGGTGCGCACCATTCGGCCCAGAAGTCCACCAGCACGGGTTTATGGAAGGAGTTGTCGATCACCAGTTGCTGGAAGTTGGCGTCGGTGGCATCGAAAATATACGGCGTGGGGGCTTGGCTCATCGCGACTCTCGCAAATCCTTGAATGGCGCCACTATAAAGGCTCGCGGCTGGCGTGGTACAGGCTGACCCGGCGGAATTCGTGCGGCTCGGCCAGGTCGGGAAGGGTCAGGGCCTCGAGTACGCCCAACTGACGATACAGCGGATGGCTGAAGTCGCGCACCCGTGAATCGGCCACCAGCGCCTGGCGGCCACGGCCGAGGAAAGCGTCGAGCAGGGGCAGGTTGGCGCGGTCGTAGAGCACGTCGGCCACCAGGATCAGGTCGAAACGGTCGTCTTCGGCGAAGAAGTCGCTGCTGTAGCCGAGTTCGACTTCGTTGAGCGCGGCATTGGCCCGGCAGGCATCCAGGGCCAGCGGGTCGAGGTCGCAGGCCACCACCTCCAGGGCACCGGCCCGGGCGGCGGCGATCCCGGCGATGCCTGAGCCGGCGCCGAAGTCCAGTACCCGCTTGCCGCGCACCCACTCCGGCCGCTCGGCCAGGTAGCGCGCCAAGGCCAGGCCGCTGGCCCAGCAGAAACTCCAGTAGGGCGGCTCTTCGAGGATGCGCCGGGTTTCCTCTGGGCTGAAGGCGCGATCCATGTTCTGGGCATCGATCAGCCACAGCCGCAGGTCGCATCCGGGCAGCTCGCTGACGACCAGGCGCGCTTCGCCGATCAGGCCGCCGAGGGCCTGTTGCAGGGGCAGCGGCGCCATCTATGGCGCCTTCTGGAAGCGCAGCGGGCCGGTGGCCTGGGTGGTGGCCTGGAAGATGCGCTGCGCCGGCAAGTGCAGGATCAATTGGCCGGAGCGGCTGGCGCGGCCGCGCAGTTCGACGCGGGCCCCGGCTGGAAAGGCCTCGGGATTGAAGCGCAGGCGATAGGGCATGGGCTGGCCGGTACCGGTGAGGTTGCTGCTGGCCAGCAGGCGTTGCGGGCGGCCACGTTCGTCGATGACCAGCAGGGCCAGCTCCACTTCGGCACCGGCCGGTATCTCCAGTAAGGTGCCACTGAGTTCGCGCTGGTAGGCGGGCAGAGGGCCTGGGTCTTCGCTTTGCTTGGCCGCCTTGGCGGGCGGGGCTACCGGGGGTTGCTCGGTCTTCGGCCGGTCGCTGCCGCAGGCGGCGAGCAGGCCGGCGAAGCACAGCACGACGAGCGCTCGTTGGTGCATGGGGTAATCCTTCACGGACAGATTTCACTGGATGGTAAACCCTTTGGCTTGTCTTGCCAGTGGGATGCGCTACCATGGCCCTCCCTTTTTTTGTTGCCTGCCACCATGCACTGTCCGTTTTGCGGTGCCAACGACACCAAGGTCATCGACTCACGCCTGGTCGCCGAGGGCGAACAGGTGCGCCGTCGCCGCGAGTGCCTCGCCTGCGGCGAGCGTTTCACCACCTTCGAGACTGCCGAACTGGTCTTGCCACGCCTGATCAAGCAGGACGGCACACGGCAGCCCTTCGACGAAGAGAAACTGCGCGCCGGCATGCAGCGGGCCCTGGAGAAGCGCCCGGTGAGCGTCGAGCGCCTGGAAGCGGCGCTGGCGCACATCAAGCACAAGCTGCGTGCCACCGGCGAGCGCGAGGTCAAGTCGCTGGTGGTCGGCGAGCTGGTGATGGCCGAGCTGCGCAAGCTCGACGAAGTCGCCTACATCCGTTTCGCTTCGGTCTACCGGCGTTTCCAGGACCTCGACGAGTTCCGCGAGGAGATCGACCGCCTGGCCCGGGAGCCTGCCAAAGAGTGACCATGCCCAGCCAGACCGCCATCCTCGACGCCCACTACATGGCCCGGGCCCTGGAACTGGCCCGCAAGGGCCTGTACAGCACCCACCCGAACCCGCGCGTGGGCTGCGTGATCGTGCGTGATGGCGAAGTGGTCGGCGAGGGCTGGCACGTGCGGGCCGGCGAACCGCATGCCGAGGTCCACGCCCTGCGCCAGGCCGGCGAGCGCGCCCGTGGCGCCTGCGCCTACGTGACCCTGGAGCCCTGCAGCCACCATGGCCGTACACCGCCATGCGCCGAGGCACTGGTCAAGGCCGGGGTGGCCCGGGTGGTGGCGGCGATGCAGGACCCCAACCCGCAAGTGGCCGGCCGAGGCCTGCGGCGCCTGGCCGAGGCCGGCATCGAGGTCGGTAGCGGTGTGCTCGAGGCCGAGGCGCGAGCCCTCAACCCCGGCTTTCTCAAGCGCATGGAGCACGGCCTGCCGTTCGTGCGGGCCAAGCTCGCCATGAGCCTGGACGGTCGCACCGCCATGGCCAGCGGCGAGAGCCAGTGGATCACCGGCCCTGCCGCCCGCGCCGCCGTGCAGCGGCTGCGCGCCCGCTCCAGTGTGGTGCTGACCAGCGCCGAGAGCGTGCTGGCCGACCATGCCCGCATGACCGTACGCGGCGCCGAACTGGGGCTGGATGCCGAAACCACCGCCCTGGCTCTGTCACGCCCGCCGCTGCGCGTGCTGGTCGATGGCCGCCTGCGCCTGCCGCTGGACGCGCCGTTCTTCCAGGCCGGGCCAGCCCTGGTCGTGACCGCCGCCGGCGACGATCCACGTTATGCCGCGGCTGGCCATGAACTGCTGAGCCTGCCAGGGGCCGACGGGCGCGTCGACCTGCCGGCCCTGATGCGCGCCCTGGGCGAGCGGGGCGTCAACGAAATCCTGCTGGAGGCCGGTGCCGGCCTTGCCGGTGCCTTCGCCCGCCTGGGGCTGGTCGATGAGTTCCAGTTGTTCGTGGCCGCCACTTTCCTGGGCTCCGAAGCCCGGCCGCTGCTGGACTGGCCGCTGTCGAGCATGAGCGAGGCGCCGCGCCTGAAGATCACCGGCATGCGCGCGGTCGGCGATGACTGGCTGGTCACAGCCATCCCCCTGCCGGCGCCCGGCGTATAATGCCTGGCTTGCCACGCGCAGCCCTGTTCCCGAGGAGGACACCATGTTCACCGGCATCATCGAATCCATCGGCACCATCCGCAGCCTGACCCCCAAGGGCGGTGACGTGCGCCTCTATGTAGAGACCGGCAAGCTCGACCTGGGCGATGTCAAGCTGGGCGACAGCATCGCCGTCAACGGTGTCTGCCTGACCGCCGTGGAGTTGCCCGGCGATGGCTTTTGGGCCGATGTCAGCGTCGAGACGCTCAAGCGCACCGCCATGGTCGACCTCAAGAGCGGCAGCCGGGTCAACCTGGAAAAAGCCCTGACCCCCACCACCCGCCTGGGCGGTCACCTGGTCAGCGGCCATGTCGACGGTGTCGGCGAGATCATCTCGCGCAGCGATAACGCGCGCGCCATCCAGTTCCGCGTACGCGCGCCCAAGGAGCTGGCCAAGTACATCGCCCACAAAGGGTCGATCACCGTCGACGGCACCAGCCTGACGGTCAATGAGGTCGATGGCGCCGAGTTCGAGCTGACCATCGTCCCGCACACCCTGTCCGAAACCATCATGGCCGACTACCGCCCGGGTCGTCGGGTAAACCTTGAGGTCGACCTGCTGGCCCGTTACCTGGAGCGTCTGCTGCTGGGTGACAAGGCCGCCGAACCGAGCAAGGGCAGCGGCATCACCGAAAGTTTCCTGGCCGCCAACGGCTACCTGAAATCCTGATTGAGAAGGGGGTGCCGAGTGGCGCTCAACAGCATCGAAGAGCTGGTGGAAGACATCCGCCAGGGCAAAATGGTCATTCTCATGGACGACGAAGACCGTGAGAACGAAGGCGACATCATCATGGCCGCCGAGTGCTGCCAGGCCGAGCACATCAACTTCATGGCCAAGCACGCCCGTGGCCTGATCTGCATGCCGATGACCCGCGAGCGCTGCGAGGCGCTCCGCCTGCCGCTGATGGCGCCGCGCAACGGCTCGGGCTTCGGCACCAAGTTCACCGTGTCGATCGAGGCCGCCGAAGGCGTGACCACCGGCATCTCCGCCGCCGACCGCGCCCGCACCGTGCAGGTCGCCGCGGCCCGCGACGCCAAGGCCGACGATATCGTCAGCCCCGGCCACATCTTCCCGCTGATGGCCCAGGCCGGTGGCACCCTGGCCCGCGCCGGCCACACTGAGGCCGCCTGCGACCTGGCGCGCATGGCCGGCTTCGAGCCGAGCGGGGTGATCTGCGAAGTGATGAACGACGACGGCACCATGGCCCGTCGTCCGGAACTGGAGGCCTTCGCCGCCGAGCACGGCCTGAAGATCGGCACCATCGCCGACCTGATCCACTACCGCATGATCCACGAGCGCACCGTGCAGCGCGTCTCCGAACAGCCGCTGGACAGCGAGTTGGGCCAGTTCAACCTGGTCACCTACCGCGACTCGGTGGAAGGCGACGTGCACATGGCCCTGACCCTGGGCACCATCTGTGCCGAACAGCCGACCCTGGTGCGGGTGCACAACATGGACCCGCTGCGTGACCTGCTGATGGTCAAGCAGCCGGGGCGCTGGAGCCTGCGCGCGGCGATGAGCGCCGTGGCCGAGGCCGGCAGCGGCGTGGTGCTGCTGCTGGGCCACCCGCTGGATGGCGACGTGCTGCTGGCGCACATCCGCGAGAGCGCCGGCGATGCCCCGACCAAGGCGCCGACCACCTACAGCACCGTCGGTGCCGGTTCGCAGATCCTGCGTGACCTGGGCGTGCGCAAGATGCGCCTGATGAGCTCGCCGATGAAGTTCAACGCGATATCCGGATTCGATCTGGAAGTTGTAGAATACGTGCCCTCCGAGTGACACAGGCGCAGCCGTCGTCCTGCCGCTCGTGTCCAAACCCTCCTGCAGGCCGCGTATGCGCGGCCTCGCTCTTCAAGATGAGAACACCGGAATGACCCTGAAGACCATCGAAGGTACCTTCATCGCCCCCAAAGGTCGCTATGCTTTGGTGGTTGGCCGCTTCAACAGCTTCGTCGTCGAAAGCCTGGTGAGCGGTGCCGTTGATGCCCTGGTACGCCATGGCGTCAGCGAAAGCGACATCACCATCATCCGTGCCCCTGGCGCCTTCGAGATCCCGCTGGTTGCACAGAAAGTCGCCCAACAAGGCGAGTACTCCGCGATCGTCGCCCTGGGCGCGGTGATCCGTGGCGGTACCCCGCACTTCGAATACGTGGCGGGCGAGTGCACCAAGGGCCTGGCCCAGGTGTCCATGGAGTTCGGTGTTCCGGTGGCCTTCGGCGTCCTGACCGTCGACTCCATCGAGCAGGCCATCGAGCGCTCCGGCACCAAGGCTGGCAACAAAGGCGCCGAAGCGGCCCTGTCCGCCCTGGAAATGGTCAGCCTGCTGGCGCAGTTGGAGGCCAAGTGATTAGCGACGAAAGCGATCGTTTCAACCCGCGCGAGCCACGCGCGGCGGATGCCGGCAAGCCCTCGAAGAGCGCCAAGCGCCGCGAAGCCCGCAAGCTCGCGACCCAGGCGCTGTACCAGTGGCACATGGCCCAGCATTCGCTGAACGAGATCGAGGCTCAGTTCCGGGTCGACAACGATTTCTCCGATGTCGATGGCGCCTATTTCCGCGAGATCCTGCATGGGGTCCCGGCGATCAAGGGCGAGATCGACAAGGCCCTGGCGCCCTGCCTGGACCTGGCACTGGACGAGCTCGACCCGGTCGAGCTGGCGGTGCTGCGCCTGTCCACCTGGGAGTTCATCAAGCGCGTCGACGTACCGTATCGCGTGGTGATCAACGAAGGTGTCGAGCTGGCCAAGGTCTTCGGTGCCACCGATGGCCACAAGTTCGTCAACGGTGTGCTGGACAAGCTCGCGCCGATGCTGCGCGAAGCGGAAGTCAAGGCAGCCAGGCGCTGATCGCGGCACCGACGGACCATGGGTGAGTTCGAGCTGATCCGCCATTACTTCGCCGCCGCGTCCTGTGCGCGGGGTGGCGAAGGCGTGGTGCTCGGTATCGGTGACGACTGCGCCCTGCTGGAGCTGCCCGCTGGCGAACAGTTGGCGGTGTCCACCGATACCCTGGTCGAGGGCGTGCATTTCCCCGCCGCCTGCGACCCGCTGTTGCTCGGCCAGCGCGCCCTGGCCGTGGCGGTCAGCGACCTGGCCGCCATGGGGGCCGACCCTATCGGCTTCACCCTCGCCCTGACCTTGCCCGAGGTCGGGGCCGACTGGCTCAGGCGCTACGCCGACGGCCTCGACCGCATGGCCCAGCGTTGTGGTGTCAGCCTGATCGGCGGCGATACCACCCGTGGCCCCTTGAGCATCACCGTGACCGTGTTCGGCAAGACGCCGGCAGGGCAGGCCCTGCGCCGCAGCGGCGCCCGGCCGGGAGACCTGCTGTGCGTCGGCGGGTGCCTGGGGAGCGCGGCGGGGGCCTTGCCGCTGGTGTTGGGCGAGCGCCAGGCGCCGGCCGACATCGCCGAGCCGCTGCTCGCCCACTATTGGTCGCCCATGCCCCAGCTCGCCCTGGGCCAACTGCTGCGCGGCCGGGCCAGCGCGGCGCTGGATATCTCCGATGGGCTGCTGGCCGATGCCGGGCATATCGCCAAGGCATCCGGCGTCGCCCTGGAGCTGAGCGTCGAGCAGGTGCCCTTCTCGCCGGCCCTGGAGGCCTTCCTCGGGCGTGACGCCGCCCTGCAGGCGGCACTCACCGGTGGCGACGACTACGTGCTGGCGTTCACGCTGCCTGAAGCACAACTTTCATCCCTGCAGGAGCGCAGTGGCGTCCACGTCATCGGCCGCGTGCTCGCGGGCCAGGGCGTCACCCTGCGTGACCGGCAGGGCCGGGACATCACCCCGACACAACGGGGCTATCAACATTTTAGGGAGACACCGTGACCGACCACCCCAACCAGGTGCCCGCGGAGTTCGTTCCGCCTTCGGTCTGGCGCAACCCCTGGCACTTCATCGCCTTCGGCTTCGGCTCCGGCACCCTGCCCAAGGCCCCCGGGACCTGGGGCTCGCTGGTGGCGCTGCCGTTCATCCCGCTGTGGCAGATGTTGCCGGACTGGGGCTACTGGCTGTTGCTGGGGATCACCATGCTGTTCGGCTTCTGGCTGTGCGGCAAGGTCGCCAACGACTTGCGCGTGCACGACCATGAAGGCATTGTCTGGGACGAGATGGTCGGCATGTGGATCACCCTGTGGCTGGTGCCGGAAGGCTGGCAATGGCTGCTGGCGGGGTTCCTGATGTTCCGTTTCTTCGACATCCTCAAGCCGTGGCCGATCCGCTGGGTCGACCGGCACGTGCATGGGGGCGTCGGGATCATGCTCGACGATATCCTGGCTGGCGTCTTCGCCTGGCTGGGTATGCAGATTCTGGTGTGGGTGGTTGCCTGACGAAGGGAGCGGGTCGATGGCCATAAGGACTGTGCTGCTGGCGATGTTGCTGTTGCTTGCCCCTGGGCTGCAGGCGGCCGAGGGCGAGGGCGTGCCGCCGCAGATCCACCTGGTCAGCGAGGAATGGCTCGACTACACCAACGCCGATGGTACAGGGCTGGCCTGGGACGTGCTGCGCAAGGTGTTCGAACCAGCCGGGGTGCAGGTCGTGACCCAGAGCGCGCCCTACAGCCGGGCGGTGGGGTTGGTCAGGCGCGGCGAGGCCGATGCCTGGGTGGGCTCCTACAAGGAGGAGAACGCCGACAACCTCTACCCGCGCTGGCACTTCGACATGGACCATATCTATGCCCTGGGCCTGGTCGGCAAGCCCGAGCCGACGCTCGAGACCATCGGCCAGTACCGGCTGGCCTGGGTGCGCGGCTACGAGTTCCAGCACTACCTGCCCAACGTTAAGCATTTTCGCGAGATCCAGCGGCGTGAAGGCATCCTGCCGATGCTCGAGCATGACCGTGTGGACTTCTACATCGATGCCCTGACCGAGGTCGACTATGTGCTCGACCAGGCTGCCCAGCCTGAGCGTTGGCGCCGTACCCATGTGGCCGAGTTGCCGCTGTACCTGGCCTTTGCCCGCAGCGAACAGGCCAAGGCCCTGCGCGAGCTGTTCGACCGGCGCATGGCGCAGTTGGTGCGCAGCGGTGAGCTGGAGCCGATCTTCGAGCATTGGAAGCAGCCGTATCCGTTCACGGCGGACAGCCAGCCGCACTGAGTCATGCGTACACGCCTAGCGGCTCCATTGGCCCTCAGTGAACAGCCCACGCATTCCATGCATCGAACTTTTCGATCTTAAGCCGCGATATTCAGCCTGCGCATGGGCGCTGGCCTGCTGATACAATCGGCCCACATGAAATTTCCTACTTATCAGGAGCACAACGTGCCCGTCGTCTTTGTCGCCGCCTCGAAACTCCCGACTCCCTTCGCGATCTTCACCATGCATGGCTTTCTCGACGAAGCCACTGGCCGTGAGCATGTCGTGCTCAGCCTGGGTGACATCGGCGACGGCGAGCCGGTGCTGGGGCGCCTGCATTCCGAATGCCTGACCGGCGATGCACTGTTCAGCCAGCGTTGCGACTGCGGCTCGCAGCTGGAGGCCGCGTTGCAGGCCATCGCCCGTGAAGGCCGTGGCGTGCTGCTGTATTTGCGCCAGGAAGGCCGGGGTATCGGCCTGCTGAACAAGATCCGCGCCTATGAGCTGCAGGACGGCGGTGCCGATACCGTAGAGGCCAACGAGCGCCTGGGCTTCGCCGCCGACCAGCGCGACTACGCCATGTGCCTGCCGATGCTCGAGCACCTGGGCGTGAAGTCGCTGCGGCTGATGACCAACAACCCGCGCAAGGTCAAGGCACTGACCGGCATGGGCATCAATGTCGCCGAGCGCGTGCCGCTGCACACTGGGCACAACCCGCACAACCGCCACTACCTGGCTACCAAGGCCGGCAAGCTCGGCCACATGATGGGCAACGAGCATCAGGGCGAGGTGCCCCAGGCGTGACCCGTGGCGAGGTGAAGCGGCGCCTGGCCCTGGCCTGGTGGCAATACCTGGCGGTGGGGCTATTGCCCCTGCCGGTGATGGCCTGGGCCTTCGGTGGGGGCGATGCGCTGATCCCCGTGCTGGCCATGCCGTTGTTCATCGCCGGTGCGGCGAGCATGTTCCTCAGCCTGCCGCGCTTCGGTGCCTACAAGCGCGCCTTGATCGACACCTCCAAGGCCCTGGGCTCGGCCGAAGAGCCGCAGGCCTGGATCGCCCTGGCCCAGGCTCGACGCCTGGCCATGCTGTTCGCCTGTTTCCCCGCCTGGGTGGCGGCGTTTTCGGTGCTGGTCGGCCTGGAGGCGGTACCGCAGGTCCTCCTGGCGATCTCCAGCGTGGTGTTGCTCTACCTCTACCGTATTCCCCGTCAGTTGGGCTGATGCGCATCCTTTGCTGCCTGTTGTCGCTGCTGTCCTTCGCTGCGTTGGCCGACAGTGGCCCACGGGTGGTCAGCCTGGCGCCTTCGATGACCGAGATCGTTACCGAACTGCAGGCCGACGACCTGCTGGTAGGCGTGCTCGACGGCGGCGAGCGGCCGGCAGCGCTGGCTGGCTTGCCTTCGGTGGGGCGCCACGGCCAACTCGACATGGAGCGTTTGCTCAGCCTCGAACCCGACCTGCTGTTGCTGTGGCCCGACAGTGTGGCGCCGGCCCAGCGCGACCAGCTCAAGCGCCTGGGCATCGCTACGTTCGTCGGCCAACCCCACGACCTCGACCAGCTCGTCGAGCAGATCGAGGCCATCGCCGTGCGCCTGGGGCGCAAGGCGCAAGGCCAGGCTTACGCGGCCTCCCTGCGCGAACGCCTGCGGGAGCTGCGTGAGCGCTACCACCGCGAACAGCCATTGCAGGTCTTCTACCAGGTCTGGGACAGGCCGCTTTACACCCTCGGCGGCCAGCAGATCGTCAGCGATGCCCTGCGCGTGTGCGGTGCGCGCAATGTATTCGAGGACCTGCGCCAGCCGGCGCCGCAGGTCAGCGTGGAGTCGGTGTTGCTGCGCGACCCGCAGGTGATCCTGGCCGGCGACCCGGCGCAGTTGGGCAGTTGGAAGGCCTGGCCGCGGTTGCGTGCCGTGGCCGACGGTCATCTGCTGGTGGTGCCGGACAAGGGCCTGGAGCGGCCCAGCGGCCAGATGATCGAAGCCACGGCACGCCTGTGCGCGCTGCTGGCGGCTAGAGCGCCGGCGTCCAGGTGACGCTCAGCAACCAGGTAAGGCCTTCCTCGCGGTAGCCGTAGCTGGCGTTGTCGTAGCTGTACAGGGCGCGGCTGTAGGTTTTGTCCAGCAGGTTGTCGAGCTTCATCTCAAGCTTCAGTTCTTCGCTCGCCTTCCAGCTGCCGCGCAGGCCAAGCAGACCGTAGCCGCCGAGCGCGTTGCGATTGGCTTCGTCGTCGTAGCTGCTGCTGACGGCCTGCCAACTGGCCCCCACGCCGAACCGCTCGAACTGGCGGTCCAGGTCCAGGCTCAGGGTGCGTCGGGCCCGACGGGCGAGGGTATGGCCGGTGTCGCGGTCGCGCGGGTCGACCAGGGCCAGGCCCAGGCGGGACTGCCAGCCGGCCCACTCCTGGCTCAGGGCCATCTCCAGGCCGTTGATGCGCGCCGAGGCCACGTTACGTGGGATCGAGCCTTCGCCGAAGATGATGGCGTCACGCAGGTCGGTGCGGTACAGCGAGGTCTCCAGGCGGGTGCTGGCGCCGATGCGGCTGCGCCATTGCAACTCGTAGCTCCTGGAGCGCTCTGGGTCCAGGTTCGGGTTGCTGAACATCGGGTAGTACAGGTCGTTGAAGGTTGGTGCGCGGAAGCCTTCGCTGTACGACAACAACACATCGTTGTTGGCGTTCAACGGCACGCTGAGGCTGCCGCTCCAGGTGGTCTGGCCGCCGAACTGCTGGTTCTGGTCGCGGCGCACGCCCAACTCGGTGGAGAAGTGTTCGCCGCTGAAGCGGTGCTGGAGGAAGGCTGCGCGATTCCAGCGGCTGTCCTCGGCGAAGTCGGTGCTGCCATGCACGCGGTCCTGGTACCAGTCGGCGCCCACCAGCAGGTGGTGTTGTTCGTTCAGCGTCAGGTCGTTCTGCCAGGTCGCCTGGTCGCGGTAGGTATTGAATACGCTGCCTTCGTCGCTGAGCTTGTCGCGCTTCTTGTCGCGGTTTTCGCCATGACTCAGCTCCAGGCGCGACGTCCAGGCGTCGGTGAGCCGGGCGTCGAGGTAGGTGCCCAGGCTGCTGACGGTGAAGTCGGTGTAGGGCGCCTGCCCAAAGCTTTCGAAGGTGGTCGGGTCGAAGCGTCCGAACGGGTTGTCGTATTCGCTGCGGCCACGGCTGTCGAGCAGGTTCAGCCCCGCCTCGAAGCGCTCGCCGAAGCTGTGGCTCAGGCTCAGGTTGAACGACTTGTTGCGATAGGCGTCATGGTCACCATCGCTGGCGAAGGAGGGGCCGGTCGAGTCGATGCCGGCGGTTTCGTCCAGGCTGGCGCCGAGGTTGAAGCGGGTCTGGCCATCGCCACCGGACAGCCCCAGGCTGCGCTGGAAGGTCTGGTGGCTGCCCGCCGCCAGGCGCAGGCGTGGCTGCAGGCCGGCAGCATTGCCACGACGGGTGAAGATCTGGATGACCCCACCAATGGCATCGCTGCCATAGACCGCCGAGCGCGAGCCGCGCAGCACTTCGACCCGTTCGATCTGGTCGATGTCGAGAAACTGCAGGCCGCTGTCGCCGGAGGTGGCATTGGCGATGCGCACGCCATCGACCAGCACCAGGCTCTGGGCCGACTTGGTGCCCCGGATGAAGATGCCTGGCAGGCTGCCACGCCCGCCTGTGGGCGCGACCTGCACGCCAGGGACGCGGGTCAGCAGGTCGGTGACGCTGGACGGTTGCAGGCGGTCGATGTCGGTACGGGTGAACACCGTGTTGGCAGCGCTGGTGGCGCTGCGCGACTCCACCTGGCGGCTGGCGCTGATCAGCACGTCGGGCAGCTTGAGGGCGTCGTCGCGGTCGGGTTCGGCGGCCAGCAGGGTGCTGGGGAGGCAGAGCAGGGCGGTGGTGAGGGCTGGGATCTTCATTGGCAGTTCCATCGCATTCGCGGGCAAGCCCGCTCCCACAGAGAGCGTGTCGATTTCAGCGTTGCGCTGTACCTGTGGAAGCGGGCTTGCCCGCGAAGGGCTGCAAGGCAGCCCCTTGGATTTACTTACAGGCCGAGCTTGTCCATCCGGGCGCGTACCGACGCTTCGATACCCGCGGCATCCAGCCCGCATTCGGCCAGCATCTGCGCCGGCTTGGCGTGTTCCACATAGATATCCGGCAGCCCCAGGTGCAGCAGCGGCTTGAGCACTGCCTCGCGGGCCAGGAACTCGCCCACCGCGGCACCGGCGCCACCCATGATGGCGTTTTCCTCGATGGTCACCAGCAACTCATGGCTGGCGGCCAGCTCGAGCACCAGGGCCTCGTCCAGTGGTTTGACGAAGCGCATGTCGACCACGGTGGCGTCGATGCCTTCGGCCACTTTCATGGCATCGGCCAGTTGCACGCCGAATACCAGCAGGGCGACCTTGCCGCCTTGGCGGCGCACCACGCCCTTGCCGATTTCCAGCGGCTCCAGGTCGCCGCTGATCGGCGCGTTGGGGCCGGTGCCGCGTGGGTAGCGCACAGCAGCGGGGCCGTTGTACAGGTGGCCGGTGCTGAGCATCTTGCGCAGCTCGTTCTCGTCGCTAGGGGTCATCACCAGCATGCCGGGGATGCAGCGCAGGTACGAAAGATCGAAGCTGCCGGCATGGGTCGGGCCGTCCTCGCCGACCAGGCCGGCCCGGTCGATGGCGAACAGCACGTCGAGGTTCTGCACCGCCACGTCGTGGATCAACTGGTCGTAGGCGCGCTGGAGGAAGGTCGAGTAGATCGCCACCACCGGCTTGGCGCCTTCGCAGGCCATGCCCGCGGCGAGCGTGACCGCGTGCTGTTCGGCGATGGCCACGTCGAAGTAGCGTTGCGGGTAGCGTTCGCTGAAGGCCACCAGGTCCGAGCCTTCCTTCATCGCCGGGGTGATGCCCACCAAGCGGTTGTCGGCGGCGGCCATGTCGCACAGCCATTGGCCGAACACGGCGGAATACTTCGGGCCGCTGGTTTTCTTCGGCGCGGCCGGTTTGTCGGCGGGCTCGAGCTTGGTGATGGCGTGGTAGCCGATCGGGTCCACTTCGGCGGGGGCGAAGCCCTTGCCCTTCTTGGTCACCACATGCAGGAACTGCGGCCCCTTGAGGTCGCGCATGTTGCGCAGGGTGGCGATCAGCGTCGGCAGGTCGTGGCCGTCGATCGGGCCGATATAGTTCCAGCCCAGTTCCTCGAACAGGGTGCCGGGTACCAGCATGCCCTTGGCGTATTCCTCGGTGCGACGGGCGATTTCCCAGGCGCCGGGCAGGCGCGACAGGACCTTCTTGCTGCCCTCGCGCATGCTCGCGTAGGTACGGCTGGAGAGGATCTTGGCCAGGTAGTTGGACAGCCCGCCGACGTTGCGCGAGATCGACATGTCGTTGTCGTTGAGGATCACCAGCATGTCGGCATCGACTTCCTGGGCGTGGTTCAGCGCCTCGAAGGCCATGCCGGCGGTCAGGGCGCCGTCGCCGATCACCGCGATCGACTTGCGCGGGTCGTTCTGCAGGCGGGCGGCGATGGCCATGCCCAGGGCGGCGCTGATCGAGGTGCTGGAGTGCCCGACGCCGAAGGTGTCGTACTCGCTCTCGCTACGCCGCGGGAAGGCGGCGATGCCGTCCTTCTGGCGCAGGCTGAGCATGCGCTGGCGGCGACCGGTGAGGATCTTGTGCGGGTAGGCCTGGTGGCCGACGTCCCATACCAGACGGTCTTCGGGTGTGTCGAAGACGTAGTGCAGGGCGATCGTCAGTTCGATGACGCCGAGGCCTGCACCGAAATGCCCACCGGTCTGCCCAACGGTGTAGAGCAGCTCCTGGCGCAGCTCGTCGGCCAGGGTCTCCAGGTCGGCTTCGGCCAGCCGGCGCAGGCCGGCGGGCGTGTCGGCGCGGTCCAGCAACGGCGTGACCGGGCGTTCGCGGGGGATCTCTTGAAACGTCGTGGGCATCAGGCGAGTCGTTATAGGTGTGAAGACGCGGCAGTTTACCCCATTGTGGGAAAAGCTGCCCATTCAACCACGGGGTGTACGGACCTTGGGGGCGTGGGACTGCTCCAATGCCGCTTGGTCAGGTGGTCCCTTGTCGTTCTGGGGCGCGAAGCGGCCCCGTACACAGGCTCAGGGCTTAATGGCGGCGCTCGACGATATAGCGGGCCAGCGCACGCAGGGGCTCGGCATTTTCACCGAAACCCTCCAGGGCCCCCAGGGCCTGGTCGCGCAGCTCTATCGCATAGGCCTTGGCCGCCTCGAGGCCGAGCAGGGCCGGGTAGGTGGGTTTGTCGCGGGCGATATCGGCGCCCTGGCGCTTGCCCAGCGTGGCGGTATCGCTTTCCACGTCGAGAATGTCGTCCTGCACCTGGAAGGCCAGGCCGATGGCCCGGGCATAGGCCTGCAGGGCGTCGAGCTGCGCCTGGCTGGCCCGGCCGCTGGCCAGGGCGCCGAGGCATACGCTGGCCTCGATCAAGGCGCCGGTCTTGTGCCGGTGCATGTATTCCAGGGCCTGCTGGTCGAGTTTCAGCCCCACCGAACCGAGGTCGATGGCCTGGCCGCCGACCATGCCGGCGGGGCCGGCGGCCTTGGCCAGGGCCTGGACCATGGCCAGGCGGATGGCATCGGGCTGCGGGCTCAGGCGCGGATCGAGCAGGGCATCGAATGCCAGGCTCTGCAGGCCGTCGCCGGCGAGGATGGCGCAGGCTTCGTCGAAGGCCTTGTGGGTGGTCGGCTGGCCGCGACGCAGGTCGTCGTCGTCCATCGCCGGCAGGTCGTCATGGACCAGCGAGTAGGCATGGATCAGCTCGACGGCGCAGGCTGCGCCATTGGCCTGTTCGGCCGGGGCGCCGAAGGCTTCGCAGGCGGCGTAGGCCAACAGGGGGCGCACGCGTTTGCCGCCGTTCATCACGCTGTAGCGCATGGCCGCGTAGAGCCGCTGCAGCTCGGGCGAAGGCGCCTCGAACAGGGGGGCCAGGGCAGCGTCGACACGGGCCTGGCAACTGGCCTGGTAGGCGGCGATCATGCTTCCGGCTCCGCGTCGAAGGGCTGGGCGGCCAGTTCGCCGTCGCGTTCGAGCAGGATCTGCACCTTCTGCTCGGCCTGGGCCAGGGCGCCCTGGCAGTCACGGGTCAGGGCGATGCCTTGCTCGAAGGCGGCCAGCGACTCTTCCAGCGACAGCTCGCCGTTCTCCAGGCGCTCGACCAGGGCTTGCAGGTCGGCGAGGGATTGCTCGAAATCGATGGAGGCTTTTTTGCGGGCCATGGCGACATTCTCGGTGGCATTTTGAACGGCGCGACACTAGCAGAGCGGGGCAGGGGGAGCAAATTGGCGCAGGGTATCGTTCGTCGTATTCGGGCCCATTCGCTGGCAAATGGGCCTCTTGGTGGAACAAAACGTAACTAATCGAGCAGCAGAGAACCTGTGCAGGCCGGCCTACAGGATCAGGCAGGCATCGCCTCGGGCGCCAGCATCGCCTCGCGGTAGCGGGCCAGTTCCTCGATGGTCAGTACCGGCAGGTTGTACTGGCGGGCATACACCGTCACCTGTTCGCCGCGGGCCATGCTGCCATCGGGGTTCATCAGCTCGCAGAGCACCGCTGCCGGGCGCAGGCCGGCCAGGCGTGCCAGGTCCACCGAGCCTTCGGTGTGGCCACGGCGTGTCAGCACGCCGCCGTTGCGGGCGCGCAGCGGGAACACATGCCCGGGGCTGACGATATGACGTTGCTCTGCGGTCGAGCGCAGGGCCGCTTCGATGGTGGTGATGCGGTCCTGGGCTGAAACGCCGGTGCTGACCCCTTCGGCCGCCTCGATGCTGACGGTGAAGCCGGTACCATGGCGGGCCTGGTTGTTCTGCACCATGGGCGCCAGTTGCAAGGCATCGACGGTGGCTTCGTCCAGGCACAGGCAGACGATGCCGCTGCAGTCGCGGATCATCATGGCCATGGTCTGCAGCGAGAGGTTCTCGGCGGCGGCGATGATGTCGGCTTCGTCCTCGCGGTCGTCATCGTCGAGCAGCAGCACGGGGCGGCCGGCCTGGAAGGCGGCGATGGCGGCGGTGACGTTGGGGAATTGCGGGTGAGGCATGGTGGACATGAAACGCTCCTCGTGAATGATCGATGAACGTCTCGGGGCGAACAAAACGCGCGCGCAGGGGCAACGGATGCACCCCGCCTGACGCCTTCTTTCATCCGGACTATGACCGTCGGCCCTGGAATCTCACCAGGTCTGCTGACCCCCGGCATGGCCGGGGCGCTCGCGGGCTCATCTTTCGATTTACCGCCGGTGGGGACTTTCACCCCGCCCTGAAGACCGGGCAAGCATACCCCACGCTACCACCCCACTGGCAACCCGGCGGCCTACGACCTTCGGCGGTATCATGGTGAGTGTCCCGTACAGGACACTGGCAGGCTCTTGTGGAAACGACCCCATGGACATTCTCGAAGTCGCCGGCGGCAAGCCGGTCAAGTTGTGGACCGATGGCGTGCCGGTGGAAGACGACGCCCGCCGGCAACTGATGAACACGGCCAGGATGCCGTTCATCTACAAGCACCTGGCGGTGATGCCGGACGTGCACCTGGGCAAGGGCTCGACCATCGGCAGCGTGATCCCCACCGTGGGCGCGATCATCCCGGCCGCGGTGGGTGTGGACATCGGCTGCGGCATGATCGCCGCGCGCACCTCGCTGCATGCCCGCGACCTGCCGGACAACCTGCATGGCCTGCGCACAGCCATCGAGCAGGCCGTGCCCCACGGCAAGACCTTCGGCCGCCACGACCAGGGCGCCTGGGAGAACGTGCCGAAGCAGGCCGACCAGGTGTGGAGCCAGCTGGCAGGGCGCTTCAAGGGGATCGTCGACAAGTATCCACGCCTGGAGAAGACCAACAACCGCCACCACCTGGGTACCCTGGGCGGCGGCAACCATTTCATCGAGGTCTGCCTGGATGAGGCCGACCGCGTGTGGTTCATGCTGCACAGCGGCTCGCGAGGCGTGGGCAATGCCATCGGCAACCTGTTCATCGAGCTGGCCCAGGCCGACATGCGCCAGCACCTGGGCAGCCTGCCGGACAAGGACCTGGCCTATTTCGAGGAGGGCAGCCGGCACTTCGCCGATTACGTCGAGGCCGTGGAGTGGGCACAGGATTTCGCCCGGCATAACCGCGAGCTGATGATGCAGGCGGTGGTCGCGGCCAGCCGCAAGGTGCTGGGCAGACCTTTCCAGGCCAGCCTGGAGGCAGTCAACTGCCACCACAACTATGTGCAGCGCGAACGGCACTTTGGCCGCGAGGTGCTGGTGACGCGCAAGGGCGCGGTGTCGGCGCAGAAAGGGCAGTTGGGCATCATCCCGGGGTCGATGGGCGCCAGGAGTTTCATCGTGCGCGGGTTGGGTAACGAGCAGTCGTTCTGTTCGTGCAGCCATGGCGCGGGGCGGGTGATGAGCCGGACCAAGGCCAAGAGCCGCTTCTCCGTCGAGGACCAGCGTCGTGCCACGGCCCATGTGGAGTGCCGCAAGGACAAGGATGTGATCGATGAGATCCCCATGGCCTACAAGGACATCGATGCCGTGATGCGCGCCCAGCGGGAACTGGTGGAGGTGGTGCATACCCTACGGCAGGTGGTGTGCGTCAAAGGTTGAGGGGCAGGTGGGGCTGCAAAGCAGCCCCAGGATTAGCGAGACATGGACTCGATCACCCATTGCAACGACGCCGGCAGCATCGGCCCATGCCCTAACCCTTCGAAGCGTTCGAAGCGCACTTGCAGCCCAGGCACCTTGGCCAAATCGGCACTCAGCTGGCGGGCCGGGCGCTCCACGTCGCCCTTGCTCGGGCCACGCGGCCGGGATGGCTCGTCGCCACCACGCATCAGCAGCAGGCGCGGGCGGTCATTCCCCAGGCGCTGTTGCAACCCTTCGGCCTCGCGCACGATGGCGCCGTCATGCCACCACAGCGAAGGGCTGGCCGCCGCATAGTCACTGAACTCACCGGGACGGGTGAACAGCGCATGCAGCACCGCCAGCCCACCATAGGAATGCCCCCACAGCGTCTGCCGCTCCAGGTCGATGGGCGCGACGCTGGCGACCATCGGGCGCATGCGCTGGGCCAGCAGGTCGAAGAACGCATCCACCCCACCACTGGGCAAACCGGTCAACGGGTCGCGCGGGTCGGCCTGCCCTGGCAACGCCGGGGTGTAGTCATAGGTGCGCCCGGCGCGTTCGATGCGCTGCTCGGTCTGGTAGCCCACCGCAACCAGCAGCGGCGCCTGGCCGGCAGCGAGCCTGTCCAACTGCATGGCGCCCAGGGCACCCAGCGCGGCATTGCCGTCGAGCATCCACAGCACTGGATACCCGCCCGCAGGTGCCGGGCGGTCGGGCTTGCCGATCCACAACCGGTAGTGCCGCTTGCCGTCGAGCGAATCCAGGTCGAGGTGGCTGAAGCGATAGGCGAGGTCCTGGCGCTGCAGCACGCTGGTGTCCATCTTCTGCTCGCGCTCCGGCTGCGCCACGGCAGCAGGCGACAGGGCCGCGAGGGCCAGCGCCAAGGCCAGGGGCAGGGTCATGTTGCTCATCGGGCGATCTCGTCGTGGGTTCAGAAGGACGCGGTCAGGCTGGTGTAGAGGGTGCGGCCAGGTTCGTTGTAGGTGGCCGCGCCGGCACCGGCGATACCGTTCACACCCTGGGCGTTACCCGCCCGGTACAGGCGCTTGTCGAACAGGTTGTCGATGCCGGCGGTCAGGCTCAGGTGCTGGGTGATGGCGTAGGTGCCGCTGGCGCCGACCAGGGCGTAGGGCGCCAACTGGTCGTTGGCCGAGCCTGTGACACGCTCGCCATGATAATCGTATTTCTTCGGCTTCTGCTTGCCGTACCAGGCGACGTTCAGTTGCAGCGAGAGGTCGTCGGTGGCTTGCCAGTCGAGCATCGAGTTGAGGGTGTAGGCCGGGGTCACCGAGAGCGTCTCGCCGGTTTCCTTGTTCTTCGACTGCAGCATGTAGGTGAGGTTGTTGCTCCACTTCAGCTGTTCGCTCAGTGGAATGGTCAAGGTCCCTTCCAGGCCTTCCACCAGCGCCTTGGGGATGTTCTCCCACTGGTAGATGGCGGCGTTGGCATAGTCGCCGCTACCGCCGCTGGCATTGCCGACAGGGCTCAGGCCGGAGTCGATCTTGTTCTTGTAGTCGTTGCGAAAGTAGGTCAGGCCGGCGACCCAGCCGTTGGCCTGGTACTCGATACCCAGTTCCTTGTTGACGCTGGTCTCGGCCTTGAGGTCTTCGTTGCCTTGCAGGTAGCAACTGGTGGTCTGCCCATAGCAACCCTGGCCGCGGCTGTAGAGCAGGTAGTCGGGGTTGAGCTGGTACAGGTTCGGCGCCTTGTAGGCGCGGGCGATGCCGGCCTTCAGGGTGAAGGTGTCGCTCAGCGCGTGGGACAGGTTCAGCGAGGGGCTCCAGTTGTCACCGACGATGCTGTGATGGTCGAAGCGCAGGGCCGGCGTAAGCATGGTGCCGGGCATCAGCTCGATGTTGTCCTCGGCGAACAGCGAGAAGATCTGCGCCTGGGAACTGGTGTCGCGGCCGGCACTGTCCAGGCCGCCGACCGCGCCGCCTTCGCTGGTGCTCTGGGTGTTGGCGCTGGGGTCGTCGAGCTTCTGCTGGCTCCATTCGGAGCCCAGGGTCAGGGTCTGGTCGCGCCAGGCCTGCAACGGCAGGTTGAGCTCGCCGTGGGCGGTGAGGCCGCGCAGGGTCGAGGTGTAGAAGTCGGTGCTGCTGAAGATGCCTTCGGTGCCGCCGGCCAGGCCTTCGTTGATCCGGCTGTTGCGGGTCTTCTCGTATTGCAGGTAGGCCATGGAGCTGCCGAAGTCCCAGTCGCCGCGATGGGTGACCGAGTAGGTCTGGCGGTACATGCGGTTGGTCTCGTGGCCAAGCATGCTTTTCACGTTGGCGTTGGAGTTGGTGTTCTGGGTATCGCCGGTATAGATGTTGCCCTGGCGGCTGAAGCCTGCTTCGAACTCCAGGGTCTGTTCCGGGTTCAGGCGCCAGCTCAGCTGGCCGTTGAGGTCCTTGTTACGCACCCCCTCGCGACCGGCGGGCAAGGTGCCGGCCTGGTTGCCGGTACGTGCGGATTCATGGCCGGCGTTGATGTCCCAGTCGTCGGCGTCGGTCCTGGCGACATTGCCGTACAGGCGATAGCTGAGATTGTCGGTGAGCGGGCCGCTGAGGCCGAAGCTCATGCGCTTGGTGGCGCCTTCGTCGCCGTGCTGGGGGAAGTTCTGGTAGAGCGTGACGTTGCCGTGGGTCTGGCTGGAGGCTTGCTTGGTGATGATGTTGACCACCCCTCCCATGGCGCCGGAGCCGTAGCGCGCCGCTGCTGGGCCACGGATCACCTCGATGCGCTCGACCTGGTCGGCCGGCACCCAGTTGGTGTCGCCGCGGGTGTCGCGTTCGCCGCGCCAGCCATAGCGGACCGAGCTGCGGCTGCTGACCGGCTTGCCATCGACCAGGATCAGGGTGTTCTCCGGGCCCATGCCGCGGATATCGATCTGCCGGTTGTTGCCGCGTTGACCGCTGGTGGAGTTGCCGGTCAGGTTGACCCCCGGCATGGTGCGGATGATCTGCGACAGGTCGTTGGCCGGCGGGCGCTTCTTGATGTCCTCGGCGGTGATGATGGACACGCCTGGGGCCTGCTTGGTCTCCTCCAGGGCGGTGGCCACCACGGTCTGGCTTTCCAGTTCGATCGGTTGCGGCTGGCTGGCAGCTTGCACGGCGCTGGCCAGCAGGCCGCTGGACAACAGCAGGAAGGGCGCGAGGGGAAGTGAGCGGGGCGACATCTGCGATCTCCGGAACGTCGGGCTGAATGCGGGAGATCAGGGATGATAATTACTCGTAATTGAGAGTAAAGCGCATTAACTTTCTAAACATTCCTCGGCAGCCGGTAGCACCAGGTGCAGGCACAGGCCAGGGTGGGCGTTGCTCGCCCACAGCCGGCCACCCTGCAGTTCGATGGCGCGACGGGCGATGGCCAGGCCCAGGCCGAAGCCGGCGCCGCTGCCTGGAAGGCGCTGGTAGGGTTCGAAGATACGTTCCAGGTCGCCGTGTGCCACCCCAGGGCCCTCGTCGCGCAGGCGCAGGTGCCAGTGCTCGCCCTCGCGCCAGCCATCGAGGCTGACCCGCCCCTGCGGCGGCGAATGGCGGATGGCGTTGCGCAGCAGGTTCTCCAGGGCCTGGGCCAGGCTGTCCAGGTGCGCCTGCACGCGGCATTCGGTGCCTAGCGAACAGGGCAGCCGGGTGCGTTCCCAGCCGCTTTCGAAGCAGCTGTCCTCGCACAATGCCTCCCAGACCGAGAGCACCAGTACCGGCGCGGTGGGCAACTGCGGATGCTCGGTGTCCATCCAGGCCAGGTCGAGGGTGTCTTCCAGCAGCCGCTGCATGTCCGTCACCTCGCGGCCCAGGCGTTCGTGCAACTGCTCCGGTGGCAGGCCGCTGTCATGGGCGATGCGCAGCCGCGCCAGGGGCGTGCGCAGTTCATGGGACAGGGTGCGCAGCAACAGGCGCTGTTGCTCCAGGCTCCGGCGCAGTCGCCCGGCCATGTGCTCGAAGGCCTGGGCCAGCTCGCCCAGCTCGTCGCGACGCTCCAGCAGCGGCAGGCCGGGGCTGTCGAGATCATCGGCGCGCAGTGCGTCGGCACGGTCGCGCAGGCGGTTGAGCGGCACCACCAGGTGGCGATACAGCAGCAGGCCCAGCAGCAGGGCGAGCAGGGCTGGCGCTACGCCATGGGTGACCACGTGGGTCCATGGTGTCAGGCCGGTGGGCAGCAGGCGCTCGGGCAACTGGATGACCAGGCGGCCGTCCTCGGGATGTTCGGGGAACTCGATGCTGACGTACGGCAGCTCGTCCTGCAGGCGTTTGCTCATGGGCCAGTCGAGCTTGCGCATGAAGGTCAGGTGGCTCGCCTCCTCGGCGCTCAACGGTGAGGTGCCGAGGCTCTCCAGGCGCGGGCCGACCAGCGCCACCCAGGTGTCCTCCGCCTTTGCCAGGTGCTGGCGGAAGGCCTGCGCACCGGCCGCGCCACCGCTGCGCCATGCCTGTTCGGCCTGCTGCGCATAGCGTGCCAGGTAGAGGCGGTCGGCCTGGTCGAGGAAGTAGGTACGGCGCTCGACCGACAGGCCCCAGGTCCAGATCAGCCAGGTCAGCAGCAGGCAGAAGCACACCTGCAGCAGCGCCAGCTTCCACAGCAGGGGGTGACGGCGCATCAGGACGCTTCCGTTTCGACCAGGATGTAGCCTTGGCCGCGCACCGCCTGGATCTGCAAATGCTGCGCACCGATTGCCGCGAGCTTGCGGCGCAGGTTGCAGACATGCACGTCCAGGCCACGGTCCAGGCGGGTGTAGGGGCGGTGCAGGACGCTCTGGTAGAGGAAGGCCTTGCTCAGCGCTTCCCCAGGGTGGGCACGCAGGGTCGCCAGCAGGCGGTATTCGGAACCGGTGAGGCCGGCATTGCGGCCCTGGTGCATGACATCCTGGGCGCCCTGGTCGAGGGTCAGCTCGCCTTCACCTCGAGGTTGCGCCTGGCGCCGATCGAGGGCCACGCGGCGCAGCAGGGCATCGACCCGGGCGTCCAGCTCGGCGAGGCTGAAGGGCTTGGGCAGGTAGTCGTCGGCCCCGCGGGTGAAACCGCTGATACGGTCCTGCTCGGCGCCCAGGGCCGACATCAGCATCACCGGCACCGCCTGGCGCTGTCGTAGGTCGTCCAGCAGGCTGAGGCCATCGACGCCGGGCAGCATGATGTCCAGGAGGACCAGGTCGAACCCGCCCTGACGCATGGCGTCCAGGGCCTGGGTGCCGCTTGCGCAGGCGTGCACGGCGAAGCCTCGGTCGTGGAAGTGGCGTTCCAGGTCCTGGCGCAGGTGGGAATCGTCTTCGGCGAGGAGAAGCTTGGGAGACACGGCGAGGCCTTGATGAGAATTCGTTGCAATTACGAATCATCCCACTGCCGGGATCGTCGAGGCAATGGCCCGTTGCTGGCATTTCGTCGCAGGGGGCCTTCGTCAACCGTATGTTCTCTGCGTAGCGCTGCCCGACGGGTTGTGTAATCTCCCACAGGCCACGGCATCAGTCATGGAGCCAGGGGCACTGGATCTTGGGCAATTTGCTGCGATCGGGAACACGATCGACGTCCCCACGTGGCTCCAGCCGCGTGCCGGAATTGGTCCTAAAAAGTTCTGCACCCCAGGAAGACACTGCGTAGGCAGCCAGGTTCGTTCCCCCTATCTAAGGATCGATACCGGCCGCTTCTCTACTGCCTTTCAACCTAAAACAATAACGAATGGGGTGAGCAGCATGTCCGTACCTCAACAAAACCGCCCGGAGCAATCCAACGGCGGCCTGCAATCGGGACTCAAGCAACGTCACATGGCCATGATCGCCTTGGGTGGTGTCATCGGTGCCGGCCTGTTCGTCGGCAGCGGTGTGGTCATCCAGTCTGCGGGGCCTGCGGCCCTGCTTTCCTTTCTGGTCACAGGTGTACTGGTCATCTTGATCATGCGCATGCTCGGCGAAATGGCTTGCGCCATACCCGCCGTCGGGTCGTTCTACGAATATGCGCGCATGGCATGGGCCGATCATCCACAAACGAGCCAGCTGGCAGGGTTCCTCTCCGGCTGGATGTATTGGTATTTCTGGGTGATCGTCGTCGCGGTAGAGGCCGTGGCCGGCGCTTCGCTCATTCAGTTCTGGTTGCCGGATGTCCCGGCCTGGGCCATCAGCCTGACGCTGATGATCATCCTGACCTTCACCAACCTGGCCTCGGTCGCTTCCTTTGGCGAGTTCGAGTTCTGGTTTTCCTCGATCAAGGTCGCCGCGATCCTGGTGTTCCTGCTTTTGGGCGGGCTGTACTTGCTGGGCATGTGGCCGACCGAAACCCAGCACGGGCTGAGTTCGATGCTCGACCACGGTGGCTTCATGCCCAACGGCATCGGCCCGGTGCTGACGGGGGCGGTGGCTGCGACCGGGTTCTATTTCGGTGCGGAGATCGTCACCGTGGCTGCTGCCGAATCCTCCGATCCGGTGCGCTCTGTCGCGCGGGCGACCAACTCGGTGATCACCCGCGTTCTGTTCTTCTATGTCGGCTCGATCCTCCTGGTGGTCACCCTCGTCCCGTGGAACTCCCCTGCCATGCTCACGCCGTACTCCAGCGCCCTGGCAGCCATGGGCTTCGACTGGGTCGCGCACGTGATGAACGCCATCGTGCTGACGGCAGTGCTGTCCTGCCTCAACTCGGGCATCTATGCGTCTTCACGCATGCTGTTCGCGCTGACCAAGCGCGGCGATGCTCCGCGCAGCCTGGCCAAGCTGTCCGCACGCGGCGTGCCGCGCCGTGCGATCTTCTTCGGCACGATATTCGGCTACCTGTCGGTGATCATGTCGTACGTCTCGCCGGACACCATCTTCGCCTTCCTGGTCAACTCCTACGGCACCGTGGCGATCTTCGTCTATGTGCTGATCGCCCTGTCCCAGCTGCGTTTGCGTGCGAAGCTGGAGCGCGAGGCGCCAGAGAAGCTCAAAGTGCGGATGTGGTGCTATCCCTACCTGACCTATGTCGCCATTCTTGGCATGCTCGGTATCGTCGCCGGCATGGCCTTCATTCCCGAGCAGCGCATGCCGTTGGCGCTGGGGGTCGTCAGCCTGGCGATTCTGGTGTTGGCGTTCATCACGCGCAGTATCTGGCGGCGTCTCAAAGGCCTGCCCACCGTCATACCGGTGAGCAGCTAACCGTTGCCACACGCTTAGTACGCTGTCCTGGGGGCCTGTGCGGTCAATTCGAACGAGCGAATTGACCGCACAGGCCCCAAGTGCTTTTCAGCCGAGCTCTCTGCACTGGTGTGCAGAGAACGAGCCCCAGCGAGCGCCGCTATACCCTGTGGGAGCAAGCGGGCTTGTCGAGGCGTCGAACCGCCGCGAACACCGGCGAAGCCGGTGCCATACACCGCGTTGCATTCTTCGCGGGCAAGCCCGCTCCCACAGGGTCCCCGCTGAATCAAAGAATGAGAACTGGCTTGCCGGCGATGGGGGGTAATGCAGCGTCAATGTCGCTTGACTGACGGTCATCGGCCGTTGAGCAGACGCAGGATCTCGTCGAATACGGCATTGTCCAGGCTGCGCGACAAATCCAGCTCCAGGCTCTGGCGGTAATAGGCGCTCAGGTCCAGGCCGACGCCGAGGGCATACAACTCGATGCGGCCCTCCTGCTCGATCTGTCGCGTTACTTGCTTGAGGTGTAGGTCGAGGATGTCCTGCTGGTTGGTCTGCTGGGTGGCGCTGTCCATCGGGCAACCGTCGCAGATGACGATCAGGATGCGCCGGCGTGCATCACGCTGCAGCAGCCGCTGGCGGGCCCAGAGGAGCGCCTCGCCATCGATGCCTTCGCGGAAAAGGTCGGCCTTGAGCAGCGCGGCGATGCTGGGGCGGGCGCGGCGCCAGGGCGTTTCGGCATCCTTGTAGACCAGGTGGCTAAGTTCGTTGAGCCTTCCTGGGTTGGCGGGTTGGCCCATGCCGCGCCAACGCTTCAAAAGACGCCCGCCATTCCATTGGCCGGTCGTGAAACCGAGTATTTCACTGCGAGCACCAGCCAGTTCCAGGGCTCGGCTGAAGGCGTCAGCCAGCAGGGCGATGTGCTCGATGTGGTTGCGCATGGAGCCGGAGTTGTCGATCAGCAGGCTGACCAGGCAATCACTGTGCGGGCGTTCGCGCTCATGGCGAAAGATCTCGCGTTGCTCGGGGCTGATGATCAGGCGGCTGAGGCGCCCGGCATCGATCTGTCCGTCGCGCTGGGCGAAGGCCCAGCCATCTCGGCGAGGCACTGCCAACAGGGCACCCAGGCGCTTGGCCAGGCGCGGCAGGTTCAGGCCCTGGCCCGCCAGGTGACGGTCCAGGCGCTGGCGCAGGTCACGCAACGTTTCGGGCCGCACCAGGCTGGCAGCGTTGTGTTCGCAATCGTAGTCGCGGCTGAATACCTGGTAAGCGAAGGCGTCGTTGCCGCCTCGTGGATTACCTTGGGCAGCACCGCCGTCACTGATATCGCCCTCGCTATCCTGATTCACATCCAGCAGCAGGGCGAAGGCCAGACGCGCTTTTTTGTCGGCTTCAGCGACGTTGCCCTGGTCGTCATCGAACGGTTCGGCATCCAGGTGCTCGATCAGTTCCTGCACCTTGGCGGCAATCAGCAAGGCATGCTCGGTGAACGCTGCCTGATCGTGGCGACAGCGGCGCAGCAGCCCGAAGGCCGCGCCAAAATGGCCGAGCAGGCTCAGGCGTGGCGCTTCGATGAGCATCTCCATCTGCTCCCCGGCGCGGCCGCCACACAGCAGGATCCAGCTCATCTGCGCCAGGGTGAAAAGCAGCAGGCCGATGTGCCCTTCGGTGTGCCCGGCGTCGAGAAACTGCTGGCTCCACTGTTCGAAGCGCCGCATCAGGTTGCGCTGGACGCCTGGATGGCTGTCGCCCACCAACGACTCGACGCGCAGTTGCTCGAGCAGTTCGAACACCAGGCGTTCGATAGGTTGGGCTGGGAGAACCTGGTGGACCAGCGCCTGGTCGCTGTGTTTCAAGCGCAGTGCCAGGCTGTCGGCCACCCCGCGCCAGGCGTGGCTCTCGTCGCGTTCGGGGTCAGGGTGCAGGTGCGGTGCGCGCACCGGGACGTGCCGTTCACGTACTTCCAGCAGGCCACCGCGGTAGCGTACGCGCCGTTCACCGGACAGTGCGCGCAGTGTCGCCGCGCAGAGTTCCTCGAGTTGTTGCTGGCGTTTCTCGCGGCGTGGCGGTGGGGTCATGGGGGCTTCCTGTGAGGGATCAGGCCAGTGCCAGCAAAGGGAACGCCGATTCGGCCAGCTCCTGGTCGAAACAGCGTTGGTAATATTCGGCGACGATTGGTCGCTCGGCTTCGTCGCATTTGTTGAGGAACGTCAGGCGGAAGGCCAGCGCCGGGTCGCTGAAGATCTCCATGTTTTCCGCCCAGGAAATGACACAGCGCGGCGACATCAGGGTCGACAGGTCGCCTGCGGCGAAACCTTGCCGGGTCAGGTCGGCCACCGCCACCATCTGTTCCAGCAACCGTTCGCCGTGTCGGGCGACCAGGTGCGGCACCCGCGCGGCGACGATCGCGACTTCTTCGGCCTGGGGCAGGTAGTTCAGGGTGGCGACGATGTTCCAGCGATCCAGTTGCGCCTGGTTGAGCACCTGGGTGCCGTTGTAAAGCCCGTTCAGATTGCCCAGGCCCACGGTATTGGCGGTGGCGAACAAGCGGAACGATGGGTGCGGATGGATCACCTGGTTCTGGTCGAGCAGGTTGAGTTTGCCGTCGCGTTCGAGAATGCGCTGGATCACGAACATGACGTCCGGACGACCGGCGTCGTACTCGTCGAAGATCAGCGCCATGGGGCGGCGCAGTGCCCAGGGCAAGATGCCTTCCTGGAATTCGGTGACCTGTTTCCCTTCACGCAGCACGATGCCGTCCTTGCCGATCAGGTCCAGGCGGCTGATATGGCCGTCCAGGTTGACGCGCGTGCAAGGCCAGTTGAGCCGCGCGGCGACTTGTTCGATATGGGTCGACTTGCCGCTGCCGTGCAAGCCCTGCAGCATCACCCGGCGATTGCGGGTGAAACCGGCGAGAATCGCCAGCGTGACTTCCGGGTTGAAGCGATAGGCCGCATCGCTCTCCGGCACCAGTTCGTTTGGCGTGAGGAGCACCGGTACGCGCATGCTGGAGTCGATGCCGAACAACTCCCGGACAGGGACCAGACGGCTTGCAGGTTCGATGTTCAGGTCGGTCATGAGTGTCGTCTCGGGCCGGAGGGAAGTCTTGATTCTAGGGACGCTGCCGGGGCTGGGGAGGGGCCAGTTACGGGGGGGCGATGCGGCCAGTGGCGGCTGGCACTACGTTCAGGCGAAAACTGGCTCTGAATCGCCCCGGCTTTTGTGGAGGCCGTTTCGTTTAAGTCAGGCCGCCATGGCCTGACCTGCTTGTTGCTGGTGGAAGTTTGCCTCAGCCTCCGCAGGCGGGATATAGCCGATTG
>NZ_JAMYBK010000021.1 GCF_024127895.1 Pseudomonas guariconensis
GAAATCGGAAAAGCTCATCTGACTCATGGGCAAGACTTGCTGGGGGGCTGAACGGAGGGCTATTTCAGCACAGGTCGGGCGGCTTGTGCTGACTTGATCGGAGAATCCCTATCTGGGCGGGTACTATTCGGATGACCTGTATAGCGACCAAAGCTTTCTGTACAGCTTTGTTGGTTATGAAACCAAACTTCCGGCGGATATCGGGCTGAATCTTCGCTATGGCTGGGTCGATTACAAGGACCCGCTTTTCATCGATTCGAGCGGACGTGGGCGTGACAGCTACAACGAGTGGCAGGCGACATTGAGCAAGGAGTATTTTTCGTTCAACTGGTCTGTCAGCTATGTCGATTCCGATCTTTCCAAGAGCGAATGCCTAAGTTATAGCGGATTCGATGACACCTGCTCCTCAAGCTTGGTCTTCGGCGTGAGCAAAACCTTCTGATCCTGTATCGGATGTCGCAGTAATCCTTTGGTTTTTTCCATTGGCATTACCTTCATGGTGCGCCTCTTTTGGAATTGCCCGCTTCGGCGGGCATTTTTCATGTGCGCCCAGCATGGGCGCAATCTTGTGGGTGAGAGTCCCGCCGTGAGTTGACCACAGCGAACGAAGTGAAGCGCAACTGCATGAGGGCGACCGAGTGTGGGGAGGAAGCGTGGAGCGAAGCCGCGAGCCGATGAACAAGAACCGGATAGAAGGCGATGCCGACCAGGGCGAGCGGGCATGAAGTCGCGAAGCCCTCGTGGTCAAAGGGCGGCGGCGTAGATCCGGCGGTTGTGCGGTGAAGGATTGCGTCCTTACCTGGGGAGATCTCGCCTTGTGCCTGAAAGGGCGACGGCGGCAGCCGGAGCGAGAAGTCAGCAGAGGCCGTAGTAGTTGTTTTTTTCGACGAAGGGCCGAACGAGAGAAAGCGCCGGAGGCCATCTTGATGCGACATGACCGGAAGTCAGATGCCCGCCAAACGCGGGGCGGACGCAGACGAGGAGCGGTGAAACCGTGAATCGCTCCGTCAGCGACGAGGCATTGCGCCCGCAAGGTGATCCCGAAAGCGCAGGGCAAGGGCTGCTGCAACGCGCCTTTGCGAGAGGCAACCTGCAACGCGCCTGGAAACGAGTCAAGGCTAACAAGGGGGCGGCGGGTGTCGACGGTCTGGATATTGAGCAGACGGCCGAGCACCTGCTGACCGAGTGGGCCGGGATTCGCCATCAGCTGTTGTCAGGGGCGTATCGGCCCAGCCCGGTACGCCGCGTGGTGATTCCCAAGCCCGATGGTGGCGAACGCGAGCTGGGTATTCCGACGGTCACCGACCGGCTGATCCAGCAAGCGCTGCTGCAAGTCTTGCAGCCGCTCCTCGATCCCACCTTCAGTGAACACAGCTACGGTTTCCGTCCGGGGCGTAACGCCCACGGCGCGATTCTCGCGGCGCAGCGTTATGTCGCGTCAGGACGGCGGATCGTGGTGGATGTGGACCTGGAGAAGTTCTTCGACCGGGTCGATCACGACATCCTGATTGATCGTTTGAGCCAACGGATTGCGGACCGGCCGGTAATCCGGCTGGTCCGCGCCTATCTGGATGCTGGAACGCTAAAGGCTGACGTGATCGAGAAAAGCCGCTGCGGGGCGCCGCAAGGCGGCCCGCTGTCGCCGTTGCTGGTGAATGTGCTGCTGGACGAAGTGGATCGGGAATTGGAGCGAAGAGGCCACTGTTTCGTGCGCTACGCCGATGATGCGAACGTCTACGTCCGCAGTCAAAAGGCAGGTGAACGTGTGATGGCCTGGCTGAAGCGTCTGTATGGACGGCTGCACTTGAGCGTCAACGAGAGCAAGAGTGCGGTGGCGAGTGCGCTTGGCCGCAAGTTCCTCGGTTATGCCCTCTGGCTGGCCCCGGATGACGAGGTGCGCCGTGGGGTGTCGATGAAGGCGCGGGAAACGTTCAAGCAACGGGTCAGGCAACTGACCCGCCGGCCCGGTGGCTGTAGTTTGGCTGATGTGGCCGGGAAACTGCGCAGCTACCTCTTGGGATGGAAAGGGTATTTCGGGTTGGCACAAACCCCTCGAATCTGGCGAGCGCTGGACGAGTGGATACGCCGCCGCCTGCGTGCCCTTCACCTCAAGCACTGGCGCCATGGCAAGACGACCTACCGGGAGCTACTCCGCCTTGGAGCCAGTCCCCAGGTGGCGCAATCGGTGGCAGCACTGAGCCGCCGCTGGTGGCATAACAGCCTCTCCGCTGTGCACCGCGTGCTGACGATTGCCTACTTTGACCGTCTCGGCGTGCCGCGCCTCTCCTAACCTCAATCTCTCGAACCGCCCGGTGCGGACCCGCATGCCGGGTGGTGTGGCAGGGGAGCGGCCTGTGAAGGCCACCCCCTATGCCGATCTCTGGCATGAAAAACTCTGAAGATATGCTTTCTTCCAGAACGGATTAAGGATGGTTTGAAGTAGCCCTGTGTTCCGGCCGACTTCTGCCCTTGCCAGTTTTAGAAGCGGCGATTCGACCAAAATCGATCAAGTCACCCGCTCATTTCTGTGTTTTTAGCCACCGCGAGCACCTCGCAGCGGCCATTTCCCACATTACAGGCGCACGTCTTCTGCATTCGTCAGCAAATGTCGGCGCGCCATCCACAGGTTCGACAGGGCAAACAATGTCACCAGCTGTGCCGTGTTCTTCGCCAGGCCACGGAAGCGTGTCTTCACAAGGGTGTGCCAGTGCAGGCCGGTGAGGTGGCTGACGTGGCTGATCGGCAACAGTTGCAGCAAGCCCTCGAGCCAGACGCGCATGCGCTGGGTCAAGCGGGAGGCCGGCTCCAGCCAGTCAATCCGCTCGGTCACCCGCCCGCAACTCAGGCAGTCGACGCGACGCACCGGCAGTTGCAGCAGGACCCGCTGATCCAGCAGGTCACGGTCACGCACCTGACGGACTCGCCGCTCGTGGATCAACGGGCTGGGCTTGGCACACCGGCTGCAAATCGGTAAGCGCTCGGCCTGGGGTTCGAGGCTGATTAGCAGGGTGTCGTGAGTGGCTTGGCGACAGGCGACAATCGCGTAGCCTGGCCAGAAAGCGGCAAGATCAATAGGATGCACGGCGACAGCAGGGCGTGGGAGTTGGTTTGTTTGGCGACTGCCAATCTACCCACTTCCCTGACTGTCAACTCGCTCTTTCCCCCGATTCCGCGAAGAACCAGTTTTCAAGCGGATGGTAAAGCGTACCGTCTGGAAAACTTCTTGTACCACCAGCCAAGGGCAGACTGCCGTGGCGACCATTCGGGCCCGGAAGGGCGCGGACGGCTTGCTCCGCTACACCGTACAAATCCGCTTCAAGAAGAACGGCGCGCAAGTCTACCAAGAGAGCCAGACATTCTCCCGTAAACAGTCTGCAGAGACTTGGGCCAAGCGACGAGAGACGAGCCTGGTGTAGTGCTTGTGGTCATTCGTCCTGCTATCCCCGCACCCTCGTGGGAGCGGCCAATGGCCGCGAGACAACGCTGTTGCCCCTATCGCGGACAAGTCCGCTCCCACAAGAGCGAAGGCCGGTGCTACAACGAGCCGAAGCGCACCTCCACCTCCAGGCTGCCCCGGTTGTCGCTCAGGCCGGCGCCGTAGCGGCCGTCCAGATCATCGTTGATGCACAGTTGCAACTCGCCTTTCTGGCCACGCGGTAACTGGCCTTGGGCGCCAACCAGGAAAGGCGCGCCGTTGCTGCCGATACGGCCGATCAGCGCGCCTTCGTTGGCCCCGGGCAGGGTGTAGCCGGGCTTGGCGATCAGCCCGGCGTGGCCGTCGCCACCGACCATGCCGGTGGCCGGATTGGCGGTCCACTGCCCGCTGCGGCACACCGCCAGTTGCCAGCTCTGCCCGTTGACCTGCACCCCGGTGCCTTGCCAGGCCTGATTGGCCTGCACCTGCACGGTACGCGCCAGTAAATCGCTGGCCACCGTGTCCGCGGCCTGGAAGGCCAGGGCGGTGATGGTCAAGGTCGGGTTGGCTGTGCCGGTGCTGGGGAAGACGCCGTCACCGATCAGGAACAGGTTGCGGTGATCCCAGCTGCGCTGGTCCTTGTCGACCACCGAGGTCCTTGGGTCGTCACCCATGCGGTAGGTGCCCATCAGGTGGCCGGCGCCTTCATAGGCATAGGCCGCACCCTGGTAGCTGAAGACACCAGGCGGCGAGTTCTCCGTGGATGGGTTGAGGTTGGTCAGTTCCTCGGCGCCGAGCAGCTCGGTGATGATCTGCGTCGCCGCGTTGCGTGCCTGCTTGAAGCCCTCCTTGGTGTAGTCGGAAAAGTCGTAATGGATTTCCGGCCGCGGGATGCCGAGATGGTCCTTGTACTGCTGCGACGGCACCACCCGGCACAACGCCTGGTCGGGGTTCTCCTCCACCTGTTCCACCAGGAAGCCCAGGCGGAACTGGCGGGTGAGGATGCTATTGAGCTTCTGCACCAGCGCCGTGCCGAACAATGCCTGGGACGGCTGACCCTGTTGCGACGGCAGCGGGTTGGTACCGCCGTTATTGGTACCGTCGATGTAGTCGCAGACGGTGGTGTATGGATCGTTCTCCGACCAGTTCCAGCCTTCATTGCCGATCTCGATGCGCCAGGCCGCGCGTTGCCGGCGAAATTCGCCGTCGCGCAGGCTCTCGATTCCCGACGTGGACAGCGGCCCGCGATAGGGAAATAGCGCCTTGCCCTCCGGCATCAGCCCCCAGGCCAGGTACACGGGGTGGTCGGCCAGGCTGCAGCCGACCTGGCCGCTGCTGTTGGCAACCCCCTTCGGGCACTGCGGCGAAGCTGAGTTGAGCAGCAACTTGGGCGTTTCAATGGCATGGGCGGCGATCACATAGCGTTTGCCCTGGGCCAGGCCGGTGCCGGTGGCCGGCCCATCACTGGTGGCGTACTGGATGAACTCGATGCCGCTGACCTGTCCATTACCGTCCACCTGCACGCGGCTGGCCACGCTCTGGTAGAGGATGCGCACGTTGCCGGTGTCCAGCGCCTTGTTCATGGTCACCGTGGCATCGTACTTGGCCTGGATCGGACAGATCGGCGTGCAGCTGGTATTGCCGGCGCAGACCCGCCGGCCGTTGTCGTTCTGCGAGTTGCGCCCGGCCGGCGTCGGGCTGACCAGCAGCGGCAAGCCCTGGAACGACTGGCCATCCACCGCGGCAGCCAGCCCCTGATCCACCAGCGACGGCGGAATACCATGCATCGGGTACTGGTAGCCGGGCGGGAAAGTCACCCCCAGGTAGCTCTGCGCGGCGACGTCGGCGGACACGCCGATTTCCGCCTCGGCGCGGCAATAGGCGCTTTGCAGATCGTCATAACCGATCGGCCAGTCGACGCCCACACCGTAAACCGTCTTCATGCGGAAGTCGTTCGGCAACAGGCGCAAGGAAGTACCCATCCAGTGCCACATGGTGCCGCCGCCGAGACGCTCGTAGGTGCTGCTGAAGGACAGCGGCCCTTTCTGCACCAGGTAGCTCTTCTGCGGGTCCTGCCAGCCGTTGATCAGGTCCGCGATGGTGGCGCGCGGCGCGTTCTGCTGCGCCGGGTCCTGCGCCATCTCGTTCGGTGGGTAGGGCGCTTCCGGGGCCTTGAGGATAGCGGTATAGAAGCGCTCGAGGTATTCGCTGCGATTCGGTGGAATCGCCGGGCCGGACTCCAGTACCAGCACCTTCAGCCCGGCCAGGCCCAACTGGTAGGCCATCACGCTGCCGGCCATGCCACCGCCCACCACTATTACATCCGCTTGTTCAGTGTTCATACGCTGGGACCTCCATTGGCGGGCACGCCGGTAAAGTCTTCCAGGCTCGGTGGTTGCTCGGCCCAGTAACCGAAGTGGAATTCGCTGTAGCCCATGGGATGCGCCTGGGCGATGCGCCATGCCCAGCTTTCCTTGTAGGCCTGGTCGGAGACCACATGCTGGTCGCCCTGGTGCTGGTCACCCTGGTCGTACGGCTGGTACCAGACACCCAGCAGCCAGAGTTTCATGATCGAACGGGCGCCCTGGGCGGTCTGGCTGTTCGGATCGGCCAACACGGCGGCGGCGATCTGGTCCGCTGTCTTGCCTTCGCCCTTGAGGGTGGCGTACTGCTCCAGCAGGCTGCTCAGTACCGCGGCGCCCAGGCCTTGCTGGGCGGTATCGAAGAACACCGGCGGCAGGTTGATCGGGTCGATGGACGGGGCGAGCTTGCTCGATGCCAGGCCAGTGAGGGCCGATGACAGGTCGACGAAGTTCTGCAGGTTCTGGTCGCTCATGGCATCACTCCTTGACGCCGCTGGACTGGGCGCGTTCGAGCAGGTAGGTGAAGTCCGCAAAACTGGTGCGGGGTGACTGCGTCACCTTGGTGGTGGCGTTGTTATGGCACTCCATGCAGCTCGAGGAGGCTTGCGGGGTGGTGCCCTGGATGTAGGTTTCCAGGGTAGTGTTGGCGAGGAAGGTGGGCGCCGGCGTGCCCAGCGGATTGGTCGGCGACGGCACCTGGCAGTCGTTCGCCGGGTTGGTCGGCCACTGGGTGCTGACCAGTTGGTAGTTGGCCCATACCGTGCCTTGCAGCGCCGCCTGGAACTGCGCGTTGAGCTGCTGGGTCGCGGCGTCGATGGGAATCTCCCGCACGATCTGCGACGGCGTGGTCGCGACCGAGGGATTCCACGGCCGCGGCGGCGGCTCGTTGACCGGCCGGTCGCTGGCATGGGGGTCGTAGAACAGGTAAGGCCCTTTGCGCTCGTTTACCGGTGTGGTCTTCTCCGGCACGTTGCGCACGTGCTCGAAGGTCGACCAGACCCACTGTGGCGCATCGGCGGTCTTGTGCACGATGTGCAGGCCGACCAGCCCGACCTTGGCCGAGGTGCAGGACTCGGGAATGATCGGCCCCTTCTCCGGATCATCGTTGCCCGGCGTATAGATCAGCGCATTGACGGTATGGAACTGGTCCGGTTGGTCGTTTCCGTCCAGCAGCTTCCAGGATGCCTTGACCATGATCGAACCGACCTCCCGGGTCTCGTTCGAACCACAGCTGAAGGCCACCCGGTTCTGGGCGTTGGCGAAGAACTTCTCTTGGCCCTCGACGCTGTACAGGCCGTTGTCGACGATGCCGTCGAACATCGCCTGGTTCACCACGATTTCATTGCGCGCGTACTGGCCGCTCTGGTCGATCAGCGGTCCGGTCTTGAAGGGCTGGATGAACTCGTCCAGCACATCCGGCACCTTACCGACCTGTTGCAGCACGCGCCCGCTCTCCAGCCCCTGGCAGGCGGCCGGTGGCGGCGAAGGCTGGTTCCAGCCGGCCGGTGTCTGGCCGTTGGACAGGAAGATCTGGTAACTCTCCTTCCAGGACTCCCACACTGTCGGCGCGTCTGGCTTGCCGATCTGCGCATCGGTGTCGGGCAGGCCGTTGGCCAAGGCTGGCCAGTTGATCGCGACGAAGGTCTGCCAGGACAGCACATCGAAATCGTGCTGCAAACTTTGCAGGCTGACCGGTGGGACCACGGTGACATCGAAAGGGATCTGTGGGGACAGCGGGGGAGTAGCGGCTAAGGCAGGTAATGTGAGAACGCTGGCGACGGTACAGCTCCAGTACGCCGAGCGTCGGGGGCTCTTTTTCATTGTCGTCTCCTCGGCAAATAAAGCGCCAGGAAACGAAACAACCCTTCATGGGCCTGAAGCTTAAGCGCAATCCCTGGCGCCAAAATTCAGACTAGTTCGCCCCCGACACCCGCCCCGGGCATTCCGACTAGCGGTCGGCCGCTTCTGTCGGTTGAGAGCGGCAGAAGTCGACCGCAAGCTGCCTGCCGTGTCAGGTCAAAACCGACCAGAAGCAGACGTCCGGTGGGGGAAGTTGGCAGATCGCTACTTCGAGAACTTCCTAGCTCCAGCGACGCAAAGAATCACGGCTACTGTCACGCCTAGCATCCCGATGCTCACGCTTTCGTGCAGCAGGGTCGCGGCTAGCGCGAGGCCGAAGAACGGCTGCAACAGCTGCAGTTGCCCAACCGCCGCAATGCCACCCGCGATACCAGAACACGAAGCCGATCAGCATGCTGAACAAGGAAACGTATGCCAGGCTGACCCAGGCCGAGGAGGCACGCGCCGACCGGATCACGACGGCGCTGATGCAGGAGCAGATATCGGTTTCTACGGCAGAGCCCTTCGCCACTTCGCCGCATGTGCCCCACGCTATCCGGCTGGCACTCGGCTCGGTCGACATGCTGTCGCTGGAATCAGCCCTGCAACGAGTGGCGTCGGTTGTCGGCTTATATTCGTGACTTCCTGGCCAGACATGGGCCGCCACCAATAGCTGCTTCTGGCTCGAGATTGCCACTCGAAAGACGATGTTGACCATGACGAATGATCTCAATCCGGAAGTCCGGCTCATACGGGGGAACATGGCATTCGACGATATCGTCTGGCGCAGCTTGCAATCGGATACCCACGATATCCGCATGAATCGGCTGCGTGCTTACGCAGCGGTCAACCAGAACGGCGGTGTGTATCCTCCGTGCGCCAAGCCTGGCGAGGTAGGCGCAGGTACGCAGGAGTGAGTGCCCCTCGTAGAGCACATCGTCAACAACCAGCAGCGGTGTTTCTGCGAGATTCAGTGCTGCAAGTCCGGGGTTTTCAATAAGCGCCGTCTCGGGATGTACCAGGCTCAGATCGTCGGCATAGCGTTTGACTTTCAGCGTATAGAGCGAAGGAGCCGGCGCTCCAATGGGGTGGCAGTACCGTGACAAGGCGGCTGCCAACGGCGCACCGCGGCGCAGGATGCCAATGAACGCAAAGGGTTGCTCGTATGACAATGAAGCCAGTTTCTGCGCCATTGATTCCATGACAGTCCCCAGTTCCCGGGAGTCATATACGCAGAAACGATCGGTTGCTGCTGGAGTCGTCATACCGCAGCGTCTCGTTGACCGCCGATGTTGTACTGGGTGGCGAGGGCTGCAGCGATACTTTCAGATGTATCCAGTACGTCGAAATGGCCCGCTTTGGATTCCAGCGCGGGCAGGGGAACGCTGTCGCTGATCACGACCTTCTTCAATAGTGGACTTTCCATCAGCCCCTTACTGTCGGTGAATAGCCCATGGGTCGCCAATGCATAGATTTCGAGGGCCCCTCCAGCATGACAGGCTTCAGCCGCCCGGAGCAGCGTGGCCCCCGTACTGATGAGGTCATCGAACAGAATTACCGTGCACCCTTCGACTTTTCCGATCAGCGTGCCACCGCTCAAAGTTTCGTCGCGGCGGTACTTTTCTACGCAAGCGTGACCTATTGAACGCCCCAGGCGCTCTTCCAGGATCTGGCGGAATCGTTCGGCTCTCTTGATTCCGCCCAAATCCGGCGAAGTGACCACGATTGACTCACCCTGGTGCCAGCCAATGACGTGCTCGGCGAAAAGCGGTGCACTTTCCAGGTGCTGGGTTGGAATGCGAAATGCGTTATCGAAGGCTGCCCGGTCATGCACATCCATAGTCATCAGGCTATCGATGCGACTTGCTTCCATCATGGTCGCGATGTAACGGGTAATGACTGGATCCTGTGCCTGGGTGCGCCGCTCCTTGCGCGTATAACAGAGATAAGGGCAAACAACCTGAAGATGCCGGGCGCCTGCATCCTTGATTGCAGCGCTGAGAAACAGCAGGCGGCACAGTTTGTCGTGCACGCTCAGGCCAGGTTCTGGATAGAGTCCAGAAAATACGACGACGTTCCTGCCTGAAACTGGATCCAAGGGACGGCACTTGTATTCGCCATCCTCATACTGGTGCTCCGCAAGGGCACCGAGAGGTAGCGTGAGGTGGCGTGCGACGCGAGTGGCGAAGGCGTGGCTCTCATGGAGAGCCAGGAGCAGGGGAGCTTCGTCGGCCATACATCACCTGTTTGTGACAGAAGAACAACATGCGGGCCCCGGCATGGGGCCCGCCCGGCACAGCTCAGCTCTCCGATTTGACCGGGATGAGTTTCTCGGGCTTGACCGCCTCAGGACGCTTGGGCAAAGAGATCACCAGGACCCCCTTGCGGAAGCTCGCCTCGATCCCGTCCGGATCGACGTGCTCCGGCAGACTGAAGATGCGCTGGAAGGAGCCGTAGTGGCGTTCCGAAAGGTAGTAGTCCTTGCGGGAGTCTTCCTTTTCTTCCTTCTTCTCGCCACTGATGATCAGTTTGCCGTTGGCCAGCTTGAGCTGGACGTCCTTTTCCTCCATGCCCGGCAGTTCCACTGTGACTTCGAACGACTTGTCGGTCTCTGCAATGTCTACCGCAGGCACGCTGTGGCCGGGCATCGCGTGCTTCCAGAAGGGCTCGATGTCGAAGGTGCTACGGCCGAAGGGAAAATGCAGAGGATGACGTCCGAAGTCATCGAACAGCCGGTCCACTTGCCGGCGCAGGGTGTCCAATGGTCGCCACGGGTCGCCCAGTGCAGGAGCCTTGCCGGTCTGGGGTTTGACTTCTTCTGGCAGTTTTTTTGCGGGTTCGGCCATTTTCAGTCCCTCCATTCGGGATGCTGGGAAATTGCTGCCACGGCCTACTGGCCGGGCGGCGCCTAGAGCTGAAGACTGTGGACCAACTGTGTGGCGTCCTGCGGGTCACGGGTGCTGCAGAAGCCCAGGTCATGCGCCAGAGCCCGGGCGTGGGTGTTGGTTGCGGCATCTATTGAATACATGTGCTTGAAACCGTTCTGCCGCGCGGCTTCGATGAGATGGCGCATCAGCGCGGTACCCAGGCCGCGATGCTGCCAGGCATCGGCCACGCTTACGGCACATTCGCACTGACCGCTTTCTTTCGTGGCTGCGTAGCGACTTACACCGACTTCAATCAGCTGGCCGTCCTGATGGGCGAGCGCTACGAATGCCATCTTTTCGTGGAGGTCGACCTCCATGAGCTGATTGAGAAGCGCAGGGTCGATTTCCCTGATCGCACCCAGAAAGCGGAAGTGCCGACTCTCGCGGGACAGGTTGCGAATGAACTCGACCTCGCGATCACGATCCTCCTGGCGAAGCGGCCGTATGAGTACATGACTGCCATCGTTCAAGGGTTCAATCCAGTGCGCTTCGGCATCTGTGCTGGATCCGGGAATCGTCAGTCGTGGATTACGGGGCAAGGCCATGGCGATAACTCCATGGAGGAAAAAGTGGTATCAGATTTGCGCCCATGGCCCGGGGGCGATTTGACGAGGATCAATTTTGATGTGGATCGCGCTTACCTCCCGACGGCAGGCTCGAAGGTCCTTTGTCGATCCCCATCAATCCCATCGTTAACAGTGTTGCCCAGGTCGAGAGGACACTGGCTAGCGGCCGCATGGTGGAGCGGGTAGCCCCACCAGGGCATCGCAGCCAGCCGCAGCGGTGTGTTCCAGGCTGGAGGCGGCGCCGAGAATCATCTCGGTAAGTTGTTCGGCGATCTGCAGGGATGACAGGGGGGATTCGACATCCTCGGCATCCGGAAGACTTTCCAGCATGCCGATGACCCTGCTGGTGAAGAACTTCATCTGTGAGCCTTCAAGGCCTCGATGGGCTGGGAGGCAAGCGATGATGCCGGTCAGGTACTGCGCATAGTCATTGCGTAGATCGGCCAGTACGCGATTCTGTTCTGCCGTCAGATTGCGCCGTTCCCGCAGCATGAGCTGCAGCTTTTTCCGCTCGCCCTGCTGAAACTCGATGAAGGCACCAACGAAGGCGCGCAGGCGGGGGAGCGTACCCTTGGTTGCCTTCAGTCTTGCCCGGGTGAGGCTGAGCAGGTCGCTCATGCACTCTTCGACAAGATCGAAGAGTAATGCCTGCTTGCTTTCGATGTGGTTGTACAGCGATCCCGCAGCTATCCCCAGGTGGGCGGCCAGGTCACGCAGGCTGGTGTTCTGGTAGCCCTGTTCGCTGAACAGGTCCACGGCCGCCTGGCGCAGGCGTTCCTGTGTGCCGGTCGGCTGGGCGAATTTCGAGCTGCAGTTCATGAGGACTCGGAGCGTGGTGGCGGAGTGGGTGGGAAACCGGCTTGCCGCCCTGTGGGGCGACAAGCCGGGCTCAGGGGCTAGCGTTGTCCCTGCATAATGCATTGAGCCTGTGCTTCCGGCGTGCGCCGAGCCCACTGCCGGGCGAGCGGGTAATAGACCAGCGCCGGCAGCACCAGGCCGATCAGCCAGGAGATGTCCACTCCGCCGAGCGTTTCTACCAGCGGGCCCGTGTAGAAGCCGCTATCGATGAAGGGCATCTGCACGACCACGCCGAACACATAGGTGCCGATGCCGACCCAGTTCCAGCGGCCGTAGCGTCCATTCGGATCGTCCAGGGCGGCAACGTCGTAACGCTCCTTGGTGATGAAGTAGTAGTCCACCAGGTTGATGGCGCTCCAGGGCGTGAAGAACGCCAGCAGGAACAGCAGGAACGACTTGAATGCAGCCAGGAAGGAATGCTGCCCAGCCAGCGCCAGGCCAGTGGACAGACCAACGATCAGCAGCACGAACACCAGGCGCTGCAGCCGCGTCACCTGCAGCTGGCCACGGAAGCCGCTGATGATAGTGGCGATGCACATGAAGCTGCCGTAGGCGTTGAGCGTGGCGATGGTGACCTTGCCGAAGGCGACGCTGAAGAACAACGCGGCAGCCATCAGGCCACTGGCGCCTAGCCCCACCACGTAGGCCACCGGCTGGCCGGAGAAGGCCTTGCCGGCCAGCGCGGCGGCGAACACCCCCAATACCATGGAGGTCTGCGAGCCGATCACTGAACCCAGGCCCACGGCGAGGAAGGTTTTCGGCGAGGAGGTGTGGCTGGGCAGGTAGCGCGAGTAGTCGGCGACATAGGGGCCGAAGGCAATCTGCCAGGAGGCTGCCAGGGATACCGCCAGCAGGAAGGTGTTCCAGGCGAAGTGGCGATTCTCCAGTAACACGCCGATGTCGTTGGCCGACAGCAGGCGCACGAACAGGTAGGCGAAGGCGACTACTCCCAGCACGCTGGCGGCCTTGCCCAGCAGATGGATTGCCCGATAGCCGCAGACCGTCACCACGACAATGACTGCCGCGAACACCAGGATGCCCACTGTGTCGCTGACGTGCAGCAACTGGCCAATGGCCTGGCCGGCCAGCACCGTGCCGGTGGCGTTGAAACCGACGTACATCACGCACACCAGAACCAGCGGGATCACCGCGCCGAACACGCCGAATTGCACCCGGCTGGAGATCATCTGCGGCAGGCCCAGCTTGGGCCCCTGGGCACCGTGCAGGGCCATGACCACGCCGCCGAATATCTGGCCGATGAGCAGGCCGATCAGCGACCAGAACACGTCGCCGCCCAGCACCACAGCCAGGGCGCCGGTGACGATCGCGGTGATCTGCAGGTTGCAGCCGAACCACAGGGTGAACTGGCTGAACAGCCGGCCATGCCGCTCGGACTCGGGTATGTAATCAATGGAACGGGTTTCGATCAGGGACTTACCAGCCATGAGGCTTTCTCCTCGCGTAGGACTACTCGTCCGACCGCGTTATTGTTGTTATTCACAGTGTTTCCTGACTCGTCGGGGCGGCCAGCGAGGCCGCCCCATGCCTGCCGTCAATGGCGGGCGGCATCCAGCACGGCGCGGGAGATGATGATCTTCTGCACCTCGGAGGTTCCCTCGAAGATCCGCAGGATCCGCGCATCGCGCACGAAGCGCTCAAGCGGCAGATCACGGATGTAGCCGTAGCCGCCGTGCAGCTGCAGGGCGGCGTCGGTGATGAAGCCACAGGCCTCGGCGGCGAACAGCTTGGCGGTCGCCGATTCCAGGCTGAAACGCTCGCCGCTGTCGCGCCGCGCCGCCGCCTTCATGGTCAGCAGGCGCGCCGCTTCGAACTGCGCGTGCATATCGGCGATGCGCCATTGCGTGCCTTGGTAGGCCGACAGCGGCTTGGGCCCGATCTGCCGCTCGTCCACCCACTTCAGCGCGTACTCCATAGCCGCGCGGGCGATGCCCAGGGACATGGCAGCGACTTCCACGCGGCCGCGGTCGAGCACTTCCATCGCGGTGCGGAAGCCCTGGTTCTCTTGCCCCAGCAGTGCGTCGGCGGGCAGCCAGCAGTCCAGCGCCAGCTCGTAGATGGTGCTGCCTCGCAGGCCCATGGTCTTTTCCGGATTGGCGAAGGTAACTCCGGCGGTCCCCTTGGGAATCATGAAGGCACTGATGCCACGGGCGCCGGCTTCCGGGTCGGTCTTGGCATAGAGCACGATGAAGTCGGCTTCACGGGCATTGGTGATGTAGTGCTTGCTACCCCGGATGCGCCAGCCGTCCTTCTCGCGTACCGCACGGGTACGCATGTCCGCCGGGTTGGAACCCGCCGCCGGCTCGGTCAGGCCGAAGGCACCGAGCAGTTCGCCGGACGCGCAGCGCGGCAGCCATTCCTGACGCTGCTCCTCGGTGCCACCGATGAGGATCGAGTCGGTGGCGAGAAAGTGCGCGGTGAGGGCAGAGGCGGTGGACGCACAGGCGGCGGAAACCGCCTCCACCACCCGGCTCATGGCCAGGCTACCGATCCCGAAACCACCGTAGGTTTCGGGCAGGTTGATACCCATGAAGCCCAGCTCGCCGAGAGCCTGCAGGCTTTCGGCGCAAAAGCTTTCTTCTTCGTCATAGCGTTGTGCGTTGGCGGCCAGCACGTCACGGCAGACACGCTCAGCCGAGTCGATGATGGCCAGTTCGGTGGCGTCGATTTCAAAGTTCATTGGGCAGCTCCAGTACGGTTGTCGAGGCCAAACACGGCATTGGCTTCGCCCAGGCGAGGCGCGCGCGTGGCGGCATGGGGCTTGCGCCCGTTGAAGTACACAGGTTGCGGCACCAGCGGTGGCAGGTCGTCGCTGGGCCGCACCAGCAGTTGGCGTGCCTGCGCCTGCTCGCTGCCGGTGGCCTCGGCGAGATTCCATACCGGCGAAGACGGCACTCCGGCATCCAGCAGCAGGTCGCAGGCCTGCTCGACGCTGCGCGCACCGGTCCAGCCCTCGATCTCGGCGCGCAGGGCTTGCTCGTTGCGGGTGCGCGACGGGTCGTCGGCGAAGCGCGGATCGTCCGCGAGTTCGGCGCGGCCAATGCATTCGCAGAAGCGCCGGAACAGCTTGTCGCTGGCCACCGCGATCACCACCAGGCCATCGGCTGCGCGGTAGGTATCGAAGGGCGTGGACACCGGATGGCGGTTGCCCACCAGCCCTGGTGCCCGGCCTTGGGCGAACAGGTTTGACAGGCCGGTCATCTGCAGGCTGACCAGCACGTCGAACATGGCGACGTCGATGTACTGAGCACCGCTGTTCTGGCGTTCGCGGGCGAAAAGTGCGCTGCTTATCGCCCAGGCGGCGTAGACGCCGGCGCACAGGTCGCCCAGCGCCTCACCGCTGCGAGTCGGCCCGGTTTCGGGGAAACCGCTTACGCTCATCAGCCCGGACATCGCCTGGGCGACGATGTCGTACGCGGGGCGCTTCGATAGCGGCCCGTTCTGACCGAAACCGGAAATGCTCGCGTAGATCAGCTTCGGGTTGTGCTGCTTGAGGCTGTCAAAATCGATGCCCAGGCGCTGGGTGACGCCGGGGCGGAAGTTCTCCACCACCACGTCGGCGTCGGCCACCAACCGGTAGAAGCGCTGCAGGTCTTCTGGCGCCTTGAAGTCCAGTTCGACGCTACGCTTGCCACGATTGATCAGGCCGAAGTAGACGCTTTCACCATCCTTGAACGGGCCGAGGTGGCGGCTGTCGTCGCCGTGCCCCGGCACTTCGAACTTGATCACTTCGGCGCCGAGGTCGGCGAGCATCGCGGTACAGTGCGGGCCGGCCAACACCCGGCTCAGGTCCAGGACACGCACCCCTTTCAGCGGCTGCGGCGCGGGCAGTTCAGTCACATTGCTCATGGCATGTCCTCAGTCAGCAGTGATCATCGGCAGGTTCAGGCCCTGTTCCCTGGCGCAGTCGATGGCGATCTGGTAACCGGCATCGGCATGGCGCATCACGCCAGTGGCAGGGTCGTTGGTCAGCACGCGGGCGATGCGCGCGGCGGCTTCGTCGGTGCCGTCGCAGACAATCACCATCCCCGAGTGCTGGGAGAAGCCCATGCCCACGCCGCCGCCGTGGTGCAGCGACACCCAGGTGGCGCCGCTGGCGGTGTTCAGCAGGGCGTTGAGCAGCGGCCAGTCGGAAACGGCATCGGAACCGTCGGCCATGGCTTCGGTTTCGCGGTTCGGACTGGAGACCGAGCCGGAGTCCAGGTGGTCGCGGCCGATGACGATCGGCGCGGACAGTTCGCCGCTGCGGACCATTTCGTTGAAGGCCAGGCCGAGCTTGGCGCGCAGGCCCAGGCCGACCCAGCAGATACGCGCCGGCAGGCCCTGGAAGCTGATGCGCTCGCGGGCCATGTCCAGCCAGCGGTGCAGGTGGGCGTCATCCGGGATCAGCTCCTTGACCTTGGCGTCGGTCTTGTAGATGTCCTGCGGGTCACCCGACAGCGCGGCCCAGCGGAACGGGCCGATGCCGCGGCAGAACAGCGGGCGGATGTAGGCCGGAACGAAGCCGGGGAAGTCGAAGGCGTTGGCCACGCCTTCTTCCTTGGCCATCTGGCGGATGTTGTTGCCGTAGTCGAAGGTCGGGATGCCCTGCTTCTGGAAGTCCAGCATGGCCTGCACGTGCACGGCCATGGATTGCTTGGCGGCCTTGACCACGGCGGCCGGCTCGGTCTGCGCGCGGTCGCGGTACTGTTCCCAGGTCCAGCCGATCGGCAGGTAGCCGTTCAGCGGGTCGTGGGCGCTGGTCTGGTCGGTGACCATGTCCGGACGTACGCCACGGCGCACCAGCTCCGGCAGGATTTCGGCGGCGTTGCCCAGCAGGGCGATGGAAATCGCCTTGCCTTCGGCGGTGTACCGGGCGATGCGCGCCAGGGCGTCATCCAGGTCCGATGCCTGCTCGTCGACGTAGCGGGTCTGCAGGCGGAAGTCGATGCGGCTCTGCTGGCATTCGATGTTCAGCGAGCAGGCGCCGGCCAGGGTCGCGGCTAGGGGCTGGGCGCCGCCCATGCCGCCGAGACCGGCGGTGAGCACCCAGCGGCCGGTCAGGTTGCCGTTGTAGTGCTGGCGACCGGCCTCGACGAAGGTTTCATAGGTGCCCTGGACGATGCCCTGGCTGCCGATGTAGATCCAGCTGCCGGCGGTCATCTGGCCGTACATGGCCAGGCCCTTGGCATCCAGCTCGTTGAAGTGTTCCCAGGTGGCCCAGTGCGGCACCAGGTTGGAGTTGGCGATCAGCACGCGCGGGGCGTTGGCGTGGGTCTTGAACACGCCGACCGGCTTGCCGGACTGCACCAGCAGGGTTTCGTCCTCGTTCAGTTCCTTCAGGGTCTCGACGATCTTGTCGTAGCACTCCCAGTTGCGCGCCGCGCGACCGATGCCGCCGTAGACCACCAGTTCCTTCGGGTTCTCCGCCACCTCGGGGTCGAGGTTGTTCATCAGCATGCGCAGCGGCGCTTCGGTCAGCCAGCTCTTGGCGTTCAGCTTGTTGCCACGCGGGGCGCGGATTTCGGTGTCACGGAAGCGGGAGGCTTTCATGGTGGTTTCCTTCTTGTTAAGGCCAATGGTGTCCCTGGTGACGATTTGCCGGTCGCACCCTGGGTGTGAGTTGAGGATCATCATCTCTTATACATACAACGATATATCAACCTGTATATACAAGATAAGGCAAAAGCGAGGCCAATCTTCTGCTGACGCTTCGATAAGCGCTGTGGATTGAGGTAAATGTCCTTATATTTCAGCGTGTTATGTGACTGCAGTTGCCGCTGTCGACACGCGCTGGAGTAGACCGTGGTACCGCCGGGGGAAAGGGCGGAGGGGGAGAAAAGGTAGCAGCGCCTGTTTCGGGTAACGTCCGAAAGGTGAAGAAACGCAACAGAGCGCCATCAGCCGGGGGGCCGATGGCAAGGCGGGACTTGGCAGAAATTACTGGCCGAAGCGGCCTTCGAGGCGGTAGCGCGAGCCCGGGTAGACCAGGCGGGCGCAGCCTACCTGTCCCTTGCTGGACCAGCTACGTCGGCGGATGAGCAGGCAGGGGTCGGTTTGTTTGATGCGCAGCAACTTGCATTCGGTCGCCGTCGCGTGGATGGCTTCTACCATGTGCTCGGCTTCGGTCAGCGGAGCCAGTTGCATCAGGTAGGCGAAGGGGGTGATGCGGGTGAAGTCCTGCTTGAGGTAATCAGGCGCGATGTCCGCGTTGACGAAGCGCTCCTCGATCTGGACCGGGCTTTCGTTTTCGTAGTGCACCAGCACCGAGTGGAACAGGTTGCGCACGCCGTCCATGGGGAAGGGGAATGCTGCCGAGGTGTGCTCCGCAAGCGGCTCGAGCAGAATCACTTCGCTGCGATGGATGTGGCCGCGCGAGGTGATTTCCTCGGCAATGTCATGGATCTGAAAGAGCGCGGCATGGCCCTTGGCTTCCGCGACGAAGGTGCCCACTCCTTGCAGGCGCACCAGCACGCCTTCGATGGTGAGCTCGCGCAGCGCTCTATTGATAGTCATGCGGCTGACGCCCAGCTGGTTGAACAGTTCGCTCTCGGATGGAAGCTTGAAGTTTGGCCCCCAGACGCCGGTGCGGATCTGCTGCAGGATGATTTCCTTGACCCTGGCGTAGAGCGGGGCGGGGCTTTCGAGGGCGAAAGCCGCCAAGGATGAGCGGTCGTCGGAGGAGTGGGGCACGGGTTTTCCTGGGAGTAATGAAGGCAGTTTGAATCTGTCCGCCAGTTTAACCTTGCCCATCAGGCGGCGCCTACCCGTGCCCCGGTGGCGGACGCGTCGTGAAGCAGAGCTTGCCAATCCCATTGTTCGCAAACCACGAATACCCGTATCGGCAAAAGCGGCATTGTTGGGCGCGTGTGGCTTTTTTAGCTTGAGCCCGCCGCACCAACCGACCGCGAGGCTGCCGACTCGCGCGAACCCCTGAATACAAGTACCAGCAGGAACGTCCTGAATGCGCGTGAACAACTGTCAGGTCACTCCATCGGCTCTTGGCACCCTGATGCTGGGTGTCGGCCCCTTTGAAGGCAGCGGCCTCGCCGGCAGCACGCGGGCATTCCAGTGAGCGCAACGGGGCCCCGCTGAGAAACCGCAGTCTGCTTCGTGGTTTCCAGCGGGGCGGCCGTGTCGGCTGTTGGTGGCTCGAATATCAGCTCGCCTGCTTGCTGCCGCCGCCGATCTGCCAGACATAGGGCGGTTCGCTGCGGTTGATCTCCCAGTCGCCGATAATCCGTTCCTTGTAGATCAGCGGATTGTGAGAGGCCGCGGTGCGGGCATTGCGCCAGTGGCGGTCGAGCAGTTTGCCGGTGCTTGTGGCCGAGGCACTGAGCGCGTTGAACAGATCGCTGGTCAGGCGCAGTACGAGTTCGGCAATCACTACCTGGGCCTGGGCTGACTCCAGTTCGGCGGCGACATTGGCCTGGTGTTCGTCCGTCTCCTCACCGCCGAAGCGTGCCTCGTAGGCCCACTGTGCCGCCTTTGCCGCGCGCACGGCGGTGGCCTCGGCGGCGTAAGCCTGGGCGGAGGCCTTGCCGACCACCTGCTGTACCTGCGGGTCGCGGTCCGCTGAGGAGGCGTTGCCGTGGCTGAATACCCGGGTGCGCAGGCGCACCTGCTCGGCCACGTCACGCACGGCGGCACGTCCGGTGCCGGCCAGCACGGCCAGCAGCACCAACTGATAGAAGGCGGTCTGGTACTTGAAGCGGCTGGCGAAGGGGATGATGTTCTCCGCCTCCACTTCGGCGTCGATGAAGCGCGAGGTGCCGCTGCCGGTCGTGCGCTGGCCGAAGCCGTCCCAGTCGTCGCTCTGCTGCACGCCTCGCTGATCGGTGCGCAGCGCGGCGATCACGTCTTCGCCGGTGTCGTCGATCCGGGCGTAGAGATCGATCCAGTCGGCGAAGATGCTGCCGGTGCTGTAGTACTTGGCGCCGTTGACCAGCCAGCGGTCGCCCTGGCGCGATACGCGGGTGATGACGTCGCCTATCTTCACGTTGCCGACCTCGGTCCAGGCGTTGCCGACCAGCTCACCGGCGACAAAGCGCTTGAACCAGATCTCCTGGCTGGTCCCGGCGTGGGCGTTGAGGCGGTCTTCGACGAAGGCGAAGTGACCGCGCAGGGCCTGCGGGATGTTCGAGTCGGCCTCGGCCAGCTCGATCAACAACTGGATCAGCTGGGGCAGCGAGGCACCGGCGCCACCGTGCTCCCGGGGTACGCGCACGGCGCCGAAACCGGCCGCCTTGAGCCAGCGGATGGGCTCGTGGGGCAGGCTGCGGGTACGCTCGCGCTCCACTGCGCCCTCGGCGATGCGGGCGAAGATCGGACGGAAGCGGGCGGCGAGCGACTCGTAATCGGTGCCGGTGGAAAGCTGGGGCAGATGCTGCTGGGCGGTCATCGCGGGTCTCCTTGGTTGGCGGCTGACCCAACGTCCGGAGCAAGCTCCGTGCCTTTCCGTAAATCCCTTTTGTATCAGTTGCTTAGACGTTTCTCCGAATCCTCGCAGCTGTGGCTGGCGGGACAGGTTGCTGGACGACTGTTGTTCGACGGACAGCAGTCCCGGGGCTCGTGTCCGGACGTGGGCAGGCGCAACTGTTGGCCCAGCGACAGTCGTTCAACAGGTTGCTATTCGCCAGGCATCCGGCCTTCTCCGCTGTATTTATCTATCCATTTGATTTGAAAGGGATTTTTATTTTGGCACGGTTGCTGCTCTGACCCCTGCAAAGCAACGCAGCGCCATTGGGCGAGAGGTCTGGATGAGTCAGGCAATCAAGGTGGTCGTGGTGTCGGGCAGCCTGCGCGATCCGTCGCGCACCCATGCCCTGTTGAAGGTACTGGTGGAGCGCCTGCAACAGCGCCTGCAGATCGATCTGCACTGGGTGCGCATCGCCGAACTGGCTGGTGCGCTGGCCGGTTCGCTGGAGCGCGACAGCGCTTCTGCGCAGCTGCTGCCGCATCTGCGTGCCGTGGAGGAGGCCGACCTGATCATCGCCGGCAGCCCGGTGTACCGGGCCTCCTACACCGGCCTGTTCAAGCACTTCTTCGACCTGGTGGATTACCAGGCCCTCAAGGGTGTGCCGGTGTTGCTGGCCGCCACCGGGGGCAGCGAGCGCCATGCACTGGTGATCGACCACCAGCTGCGCCCGCTGTTCGCCTTCTTCCAGGCGCACACCCTGCCGTACGGCCTGTATGCCACCCCCGAGGCCTTCGACGATTACCACCTCGCAGACCCGGCGCAGTTCGAACGCATCGAGCGCGCGCTCGACCCGGTCGCCGCGTTCTTTCATAGCCCGGCCGTTCGCGCGGCCTGAATTCCCAGGACCACAGGAGTCAACAGCAATGAGTCAACAACTGATCAAATTCGCCTACTGGGTACCCAACGTCAGCGGTGGCCTGGTGGTCAGCAACATCGAGCAGCGCACCAGCTGGGATGTCGATTACAACCGCAGGCTGGCGCAAACCGCCGAGAAGGCAGGTTTTGAATACGCCCTGTCGCAGATTCGCTTTACCGCCGGTTACGGGGCCGAGTTCCAGCACGAGTCGGTGGCCATCAGCCACGCGCTGCTGGCTGCCACCGAGAAGCTCAAGGTGATCGCCGCCATTTTGCCCGGCCCGTGGAATCCGGCGCTGGCCGCCAAGCAGCTGGCGACCATCGACCACCTGACCCATGGCCGCATCGCCATCAACGTGGTGTCCGGCTGGTTCAAGGGCGAGTTCCACGCCATCGGTGAGTCGTGGCTGGAGCATGACGAGCGCTATCGCCGTTCCGAAGAGTTCATCCGTGCGCTGAAGGGCATCTGGACGCAGGACAATTTCACCTTCAACGGTGACTTCTACCGCTTCCGCGACTACAGCTTGAAACCCAAGCCGCTGCAGCAGCCGCACCCGGAAATCTTCCAGGGTGGCAGCTCCCGTGCCGCGCGTGACATGGCGTCCCGCGTGTCCGACTGGTACTTCACCAACGGCAACACGGTGGCAGGCATCAAGGCCCAGGTCGATGACATCCGCGCCAAGGCCGCGGCCAATGGCCATTCGGTGAAGGTCGGGGTGAATGCCTTCATCATCGCCCGCGATACCGAGGAAGAAGCCCGCGCCGTGCTGCAGGAAATCATCGACAAGGCCAACCCGGAAGCGGTCAACGCCTTCGGTGCCGAGGTGAAGAACGCCGGTGCCGCGAGCCCTGAAGGCGAGGGCAACTGGGCCAAATCCACCTTCGAGGATCTGGTGCAGTACAACGACGGCTTCAAGACCAACCTGATCGGCACCCCGCAACAGATCGCCGAGCGCATCGTCGCGCTCAAGGCTGTGGGCGTCGACCTGATCCTCTCCGGCTTCCTGCACTTCCAGGAAGAGGTGGAGTACTTCGGCAAGCATGTGCTGCCGCTGGTGCGCGAACTGGAAGCCGGCAAAACCGCCGAGAAAGCCGTGGCCTGAGGTGCAGGATGAGTGACGCAACGCCAAATACGCTGGTGCACTGGCTGGCTGAACAGGCCCGTCAGCGCCCGGCTGCCATTGCCCTGCGCCACAAGCGCCTGGGGATCTGGCAGGTGCAGAGCTGGGCGCAGGTCGAGGCTGAGGTGCGGGCACTGGCCGCCGCCTTGCGTGCCGCCGGGTTTGCCGCGGGCGCGCAGCTGGTGATTGTCAGCCGGCCACGCCCGGAAGCGCTGTATGCCTCTTTGGCTGCGCAATGGCTGGGCGGTGTGGCGGCGCTGTTTGATCCATTGGACAACCCGGAGGATCAGGCTGCCGCGCTGCGTGAGGCGGGCGTTGCGTTCGTTCTGGCAGAAGGATTGGAGGAAATTCAGCGCCTGCGTGAAGCCGGCTTGCAGCCGGGATGGCTGGTTTATGCCGATGGCCGGGGACTGGCCGACAAGGAGGTACGCGGGCAGGCGCTGGATTACGCACTGCTAAGGACGGCTGGTGCTGTGCAGGAAGCACCGCAGGCGCAGGCCGGAGCGCCTGCGTTTGCCTTTTACCGGCGTGGAGAGCCTGGGGTTGAACGCCAGCTCTTCAGCCATACCGAACTGCTGCACGAAGGCGAGCGGCTGGTGCAGGGCGAACGGCTCACGGAGCGTGAAGAGGCCCTGGCCGCCCGCGCCTTTGCGGCCAGTGGGCAGGCGCGTTATCTGCTGGCGCCCTGGCTGTTGGCCGGGTTCCGCCTGAACTTCCCGGAGCGCCTGGAAACCTGCGATCAGGACCGCCGCGAACTGGGCCCGAGCCTGGTGCTGGGCACCCGTGAAACCTATGGCCGCCTGCATGAGCAGGTGAGTCGGCGCCTGCCGTTGCCGGGCAGCCTGCGTCGGCAATTGGTGGATTGGGCACTGCGACCGCAAGGCAGCATTGCTCAACGCCTGATCGGAGGCTGGCTGGTACGCCGTCCGCTGCGCGACGTGCTGGGGTTTTCCCGCACGCGAGTCGCGCTTGTCGTGGGGGCGCCCTTGAGCGACGAAGCCCGGCAGCTGTTCGGCGGGCTGGGTGTTGAGGTGCGCAACTGGTCGGCGGCGGAACGCTGGCAGGACGTGCGCCAAATCCCTATCAGCGAATGGCCGCAGGGCCTGCTGCAACCCGCATAAGGAACAGGAAAATGAGTGCTGCGGCTCTGCTGGAACTGCACGATATTTCGCTGTCATTCAAAGGTGTCAAAGCCATCAGCGACATCAGCTTTGCCGTGGCCGAAGGGGAAATCTGCGCACTGATCGGCCCCAACGGCGCGGGCAAGAGTTCGCTGCTCAACGTCATCAATGGCGTGTATCAGCCGCAGCAGGGGGTGATCCGTTTCGACGGCCATGCCCGGCGAAGCATGCATCCCCATGATGCGGCGCTGGGCGGCATCGCTCGCACCTTTCAGAACATCGCCTTGTTCAAGGGCATGAGCGTGCTCGATAACGTGCTCACCGGGCGCAACCTGAAACGTCGTGCCACCTGGCTGGAGCAGGCGCTGCGTGTCGGGCGTGCTGCCGACGAGGACGATCGGCAGCGCGAAGCCGCCGAGCGCGTGCTGGCATTCCTACGTATCCAACAATGGCGCGATGCAACGGTGGGCAAGCTGCCTTACGGCTTGCAGAAGCGTGTAGAACTGGCCCGCGCCCTGGCCGCCGAGCCGCGCCTGTTGCTGCTGGACGAACCCATGGCCGGCATGAACGCCGAGGAGAAGGCTGGAATGAGCCGCTTCATCCTCGACATCAACCGCGAGTTCGGCACCACCGTGGTGTTGATCGAGCACGACATCGGCGTGGTGATGAACCTCTCCGACCACGTCGTGGTGCTCGACTACGGCCGCAAGATCGGCGATGGCCCGCCGGACGAGGTGCGCCAGAATCCCGAGGTGATCGCTGCCTATCTCGGCACCCGCCACTGAATCCGCTGCCTCTCCGCTCGCCCTCAGGCGGGTAGGGGAGCGGCTTGCCCGAAAACAGGAAACGCAGGCATGGAATTCTTCTTCGAGGTACTGATCGGCGGTCTGCTGGCCGGGGTGATGTACTCGCTGGTCGCCATCGGTTTCGTACTCATCTACAAGGCCAGCGGGGTGTTCAACTTCGCCCAGGGGGCCATGGTGCTGTTCGCCGCGCTGACGTTCGTCAGCCTGCTGGAGCGCGGCGTGCCGTTCTGGCTGGCCTTCGCCATCACGCTGGCGACCATGGTGGCGCTGGCCCTGCTGATCGAGCGGACGGTGCTGCGGCCGCTGGTCAATCGCTCGCCGATCACCCTGTTCATGGCCACTCTGGGCCTCTCCTATGTGATCGAAGGTGCGGCCCAGGCACTGTGGGGCGCACAGGTGCACGGCCTGGAGCTGGGCATCAGCGACGAGCCGCTGGAGCTGGGCGGCCTGTTGCTGTCGCAGTTCGACCTGTTCGCCGCGGCCACCGCCGCCCTGCTGGTGATCGCCCTGTCGCTGCTGTTCAACCGTACGCGGATCGGCCTCGCCCTGCGCGCCGTGGCCGACGACCCGCTGGCCGCCCAGGCGGTGGGCATCCGCCTGCAGCGCGTGTGGGCGGTGGTGTGGGCGGTGGCCGGCTTCGTCGGCCTGGTTGCCGGGCTGCTCTGGGGCGCGCGCCTGGGCGTGCAGTTCTCACTGTCGCTGGTGGTGCTCAAGGCGCTGCCGGTGCTGATCATCGGCGGTTTCACCTCGATTACCGGCGCCATCGTCGGCGGCCTGCTGATCGGCGCGTCGGAGAAGCTCGCCGAGGTCTATCTCGGGCCGTACATCGGTGGCGGTATCGAGAACTGGTTCCCCTATGTGCTGGCCCTGCTGTTCCTGCTGGTGCGTCCGGCGGGGCTGTTCGGCGAACGCGCCATCGAGCGTGTGTAAGGAGACGACGTCATGCTCTACAACGAAGCCGGTCAGTTCAGCGTGCGCTATGCCGAAGACCGTCGATTCTTCCGCCTGCGCCAGGACCGTATCGGCATCGCCGTACTGCTGGTGTTCGCCTTCGCCGGTGTGCCGCTGCTCGGCAACGACTACTGGTTCAACGCCATCCTGATTCCCTTCCTGGTGCTGTCCCTGGCCGGGCTTGGCCTGAACCTGCTGACCGGCTATGCCGGGCAGTTGTCGCTGGGCTCGGCCGCCTTCATGGCGGTGGGCGCCTTTGCCACTTACAACTTCGAGCTGCGTGTGCCGGGGTTGCCGCTGCTGCTGAGCATTGCCTTTGGCGGCATTAGCGCGGCGCTGGTGGCCATCGTCTTCGGCCTGCCGAGCCTGCGCATCAAGGGCTTTTACCTGCTGGTATCGACCCTGGCCGCACAGTTCTTCGTGCAATGGGCACTGACCCGTTTCGGCTGGCTCTCCAACTACAACTCGTCCGGGGTGATCACGGCGCCGCCGTTGCAGGTGGCGGGCGTTGATTTCGGCTCGCCGGCGGGACGTTACCTGCTCACCCTGACCGTGGTGCTGGCGCTGTTCTGGCTTGGCGGCAATCTGGTGCGCAGCGAACTGGGACGCAACTGGATGGCGGTACGCGACATGGATACCGCCGCCGCAGTGATCGGCATTCCGTTGCTCAAGACCAAGCTGCTGGCCTTCGCCATCAGCGGCTTCTTCCTCGGCGTGGCGGGTGCCCTGTGGGCCTTTACCTACCTGGGCACGGTGGAGCCCCATGGCTTCGATCTCAGCCGCTCCTTCCAGATCCTTTTCATCATCATCATCGGCGGCTTGGGCAGCATCCTCGGCAACTTTCTCGGTGCCGCCTTCATCGTGCTGTTTCCCCTTTTGCTGTCGAACCTCGCCGCGCTGTTGCCGGCCGGGCTCATCGACGCAGGCCAGTTGGAGAACCTGCAGAAGATAGTGTTCGGCACGCTGATCATCCTCTTCCTGATCAAGGAGCCGGAGGGCCTCGCGCGCCTCTGGCAGAGATTCCGCGAGCGCGCACGGCTATGGCCGCTGCGCTACTGAGCGAACCCCATGGGCCTCGGCCCGAACACATGCCAAGCGATTCACGACAAGGACAAGCACGATGATCAAACGCACTTTCGCCGGCGGCCTGGCCCTGGCGCTCAGCCTCTCTGCCACCGCCTTCACCGTCCAGGCGGCCAGCGAGCAGTACTTCCCGCTGCAGAGCTATCGAGTCGGCCCCTATGCAGCCGGCGGCACCGGATTCTTCGGTGGTTTCATCGACTACCTCAAATACGTCAACGCCAATGGCGGGGTGAACGGGGTCAAGCTGACCTGGAGCGAGTGCGAGACCGAGTATGTGGTGGAGAAGGGCGTGGAGTGCTACGAGCGCCTGAAGAAGGGCCAGAACGGCGCCCCGGCTGCCGCCACCAACCCGCTTTCCGTGGGCATTGCCTATGCCACCCTGGAGCGTTCCACCACCGACAAGCTGCCGCTGATCACCATCAACCACGGGCGCACCGACTCCACCGACGGCAGCGTATTCCCCTACGCCTTCCCGCTGCAGCTCAACCCCTATTCCGAGGTCTCGGCCATCGTCAACTGGATCGGCGAGAAGAGCGGCGGTCTGGATCAGCTAAAAGGCAAGAAGATCGTCACCCTCTACCACGGCTCGCCCTACGGCAAGGAAACCAACGAGGTACTGCAGACCCTGGCCGACAAGTACGGTTTCCAGCTGACCCTGCTGGAGGTGCCGCACCCGGGCAATGAACAGCAGTCGCAGTGGCTGAACATCCGCCGGATCAAGCCGGACTGGGTGATCCTGCGTGGCTGGGGCGTGATGAACCCCGTGGCGCTCAAGACCGCTCAGAAGGTGGGTTATCCGACCGACCACATCATCGGCAACATCTGGAGCAACTCCGAGGAAGACGCCGCTCCGGCAGGCTCAGCGGCCAAGGGATTTATCTCTATCACCACGCACCCGTCCGGCACCCAGTTCCCGGTTCTGCAAGGTATTGCGCAGCAGGTGGTGGACAAGGGCGAGGGCGACCTGGCCGATCCCAGGCGCTTCGGCAGCGTCTATTACAACCTCGGCGTGGTCAACGGCATCCTCAATGTCGAAGCGGTGCGCATCGCCCAGGAGAAGTTCGGCAAGCAACCGCTGACCGGCGAGCAGGTGCGCTGGGGCTTCGAGAACCTGCGTCTGGATGACGCCCGTCTGCAGGCGTTGGGTGCCAAAGGCCTGGTGCAGCCACTGCAGCTGTCCTGCGCCGACCATGAAGGCGGCGGCGCGGTGCGCTTCCAGCAATGGGATGGCGAGAAGTGGAACCTGATCAGCGATTGGGTGCAGGCCGACCGCGCTCTGCTGCGGCCGATCATCGAGGCTTCCTCGCGCAAGTATGCCGAGGAGAAGGGCATCACCGCGCGTGACTGCAGCAAGGAAAGCTGAGTGCCACGTGCCCGGCCGGGACCTGTGCCCCGGCCTTCACCAGAACGGAGTCCGAGATGATCCTGCAGGTCGATGACATAGAAGTGCTCTACGAGCAGGCGATACTCGCGGTGCGCGGCGTGTCCCTGCAGGTCGGCGAGGGCCAGGTGGTGGCCCTGCTCGGTGCCAACGGCGCCGGCAAGAGCACCACGCTCAAGGCCATTGCCGGCCTGGTACGTGCCGAACGCGGCGAGGTGGTGCGTGGCGCCATTCGCTACCAGGGCCGCGACATCACCCGTGCCGCGCCGCAGGCCCTGGCCTCTGCCGGCCTGGTGCAGGTGCTGGAGGGGCGCCACTGCTTCGCCCACCTGACGGTGGAGGAGAACCTGCTCACCGGTGCCTTCGCCCGGCCACGCATCGGGCGCGGCGAGCTGAGCGAAGAGCTGGCGCGCATCTATGACTGGTTCCCACGCCTGAAAACCCGGCGCAAGAGCCTGGCCGGCTACACCTCCGGCGGTGAGCAGCAGATGGTCGCCATCGGCCGGGCGCTGATCTCCCGGCCGAAGCTGGTGTTGCTGGACGAGCCCTCGATGGGCCTGGCGCCGCAGATAGTCGAAGAGATTTTCGACATTGTCGGCGAGCTGAACCGGCGGGGCGGCGTGAGCTTTCTGGTGGCCGAGCAGAACATCGATGTCGCCTTGCGTCATGCCCACCATGCCTACGTGCTGGAGAGCGGTCAGGTGGTCGACCAGGGACCGGCCGGTGAAATGGCCGCCCGTGGTGATCTGCACGACTTCTACCTGGGTTCGGCGCGCCAGGCCTGAGGACGTGGTCATGAGTCATCGGCCCTGCCTGTGACGATTCGACTGCGCGGGCTGGCAGGATGTAGGCGATCGGGTAGGGGGCGCCGCGCGCACCGGCGATTTGGCCGGGTGCTGAAGCTGGAGCGCACGGCTCACCCTACCGGCTCGGACCGGGCTAAAGAGGTTGGCGTTGTGCTCGGTAGTGGATTCGCCCCCTTTCGGGGGCTACCGCAAGTCCACGTTCTACGAACGTGGACGTTCACTTCACGCCAGCTTGAACAGGCGGGCTGCGTTGCTGTGGAAGAACTTCTCCAGCACCTCGTCCGGCAAGCCCAGGCGCTGGGCATCTTCGATGCTCTGGCGGATCGGGCGGAAGGTGTAGGAGGAGCCGAACAGCAACTGGTCGGCGAGAAAGCCGTTGGCAGCCTGCACATAGGCCTCGCTACCGGGCAGGAACAGGTACATGTCCGGCACCAGGTGGATATTCTCGTAGCGGAAGGCGACACCGATGGCTTGCTGCACGTTGGGCCAGTAGCCGTGATAGGCAACGATCTGAAGAGCGGGGAAGGCACGGGCCACGGCCGCCAGACGGCCAGGGTCGTTGAAGGCCGGGTCCGGCGTGGTCGGGCCGCTCATCAGGAACAGCGGGATTCCGCGTTGCTGCAGATATTCGTAGATCGGCCAGTACAGCGGATCGTCGGGGTGGCGCGCCGGTTCGCCGAAGCCCGGCTCCAGATCGATACCGGCCAGGCCGAGCTGGTCGACTGCGCGGTCGATTTCCTTGAGGGCTGCCTCCACACCTTGCAGCACCGGCTCCACCGAACCGATACCGATCAGCTGGTCATGGCCGTGCACGATGCCGTGGATGCTGTCGTTGGGCAGGTGCTGGCCCGGGGTATGGCGGCCGACCACCACGGCCTTGTGCAGGCCGGCTTCGCGCACTTCGGCGAGGAAGCCTTCCTGGGTCAGTGAGCGCTCGAAGTGGTTGTCCGCGCCGCGGGTGCCGACGCGGCGGTTGAGCCAGCGCGCGGTGGCGTGCTCGGGCGAGCCCGGCACAGCGCCGAAGAACGGATGCAGGAAGGCCGGCCGGCAGCGCAGGTCGATGATCTTCATGCGGCGTTCTCCTTGCCGGCGCGCACGTCGAAGGCGCCGCCGGTGAACGCACCGTCCACGGTGACCTTGCCCTTGCCGGGCAGCAGCGGGAACACCAGCTCGGCGAAGCGGTAGGCTTCCTCCAGGTGCGGGTAGCCGGACAACACGAAACTGTCGACGCCCAGCTCGGCGTATTCCAGCAGGCGCGCGGCCACCGTCTCGGGATCGCCCACCAGGGCGGTGCCGGCACCGCCGCGCACCAGGCCGACGCCGGCCCAGAGGTTGGGTGCCACTTCCAGCTTGTTGCGATCGCCGCCGTGCAGCGCGGCCATGCGCCGCTGGCCCACCGAATCCATCTTCGCGTAGTTGGCCTGGGCGGCGGCGATGGTGGCGTCGTCGAGATGGCTGATCAGTTCGTCGGCGGCGGCCCAGGCGGCATCAGCGGTCTCGCGCACGATCACGTGCAGGCGCACGCCGAAGCGCACTGTGCGGCCGTGCCTGGCGGCGCGCTCGCGTACGTCGGCGATTTTCTCGGCCACCGCAGCCGGCGGCTCGCCCCAGGTCAGGTAGGCGTCCACGTGCCTGGCTGCCAGCTCGTGGGCGGCCGGCGACGAGCCACCGAAGTACAGCGGCGGATAGGGCGCCTGCACCGGCGGGAAGAAGTTCTGCGCGCCCGCGACCTTGAGGTGCTTGCCTTCGAAGTCCACTGTCTCGCCCTGCAGCAGGCGGCGCCAGATGGTGAGGAATTCGTCGGAGGCCTCGTAGCGCTCATCGTGGGCGAGGAATACGCCATCGGCGGCCAACTCAGTGGCGTCGCCGCCGGGCACCACATTGAGCAGCAGGCGGCCACCGCTGGCCTGGTCCAGGCTGGCGGCCTGGCGCGCCGAGGCGGTGGGGTTGCCAAGGGAGGTGCGCAGGGCCACCAGCAGCTTGATTCGCTGGGTGACCGGCACCAGGCTGGCGGCAGTGACCCAGGGGTCCAGGCAGCTGGCGCCGGTGGGGATCAGCAGGCCGTCGTAGCCCAGCTGGTCGGCAGCCACGGCGATCTGCCGCATGTAGGCGTTGGTCGCCGGGCGGCCACTGGCCGAGTGACCCAGGTAGCGGGTGTCACCGGAGGTCGGCAGGAACCAGAAGATATCCAGACTCATGATGTTGTCCTCGTTGCCATCGTCGATAAGTGGGGGGCGCACGCATGGCATTGGTTTTTCTTGGTGTTCATATGGACAGGTTGATGACCCGACTGCCCTGCAGGCTCGCGACCTGGCGGCGCTTGTTCACCACCAGTTCACCGATGCGGATCAGGTGTGCACGGGTGATGTTGCGCGACAGGCCGAGCAGGTTGGCCGTGTGCACCTGGTTGTAGTGGCAGAAGCGGTAGGCCGCGCGCAGCAGGCTGTCCTCGACCTTCTCGTGCAGGTCACCACTCTGTTCCTCGAACAGGCGCTGGAAGGCACGCTGCAGCAGCTCGTCGGCGCTCTCGGTACGCGGCCGGCCGTCCTCCTCGCGCTCGATGCGCAGGTTGGACAGGTGCAGGTCTTCGGCGCGGATCAGCTTGTCGCTACAGACCAGCAGGGTGTGGTGGACGACGTTTTCCAGTTCGCGAATGTTGCCCGGCCAGTCGTAGCTGGCCAGGCGCCGGCACGCCTCGTCGCTGAGCGTCACCTCGGCGTATCCGAGGCGGCGGCTGTATTCGGCGATGAAGTGACGGGCCAGCGGCAGGATGTCGCCGGGCCGCTCGCGTAGCGGGTGGAGCTGCAGGCTGACCACGTTGAGGCGGTAGTACAGGTCCTCGCGGAAGTGTCCGGCGTTGATGGCCTTTTCCAGATGTACGTTGGTGGCCGCCAGCACCCGCACGTCGATGGGGATGCTCTTGCGTGAACCCAGGCGCACCACTTCCCGTTCCTGCAGCACCCGCAGCAACTTGACCTGGATGGGCATGGGCAGGTCGCCGATCTCATCGAGGAACAAGGTGCCGCCGTTGGCCGCTTCGAACCAGCCGGCCTTGGCCGCCAGCGCGCCGGTGAAGGCGCCTTTCTCATGGCCGAACAGCTCGGCCTCCACCAGCGACTCCGAGAAGGCGCCGCAGTTGATCGCCACGAAGGGGCCGTTGCGGCGCTTGCTGAGGTTATGGATATGGCGCGCGACCAGCTCCTTGCCCGTACCCGTCTCGCCGACGATCAGGACGCTGGCCTCGCTGGGGGCGACCTGTTGCAGGTGGGCGAGCAGCGCCTGCGATCTGGGGTCTTCGAAGACCTGGGCGGTCGCCCTGATCGAGGTAGCCAGTGTCGGCGACGGAGGGAGGGTCAGCAGTTGCATGGGTATGCCTCACGAATAGAAGGACGGAGTGGGGCGCGTACCGTTCAACGCCCACTCACCCAGTTCATGGATGCGGTAGTCCACCGGGTCGTGCAGGGTCTGGGTGCGCAGGTTGCGCCAGAAGCGGTCGAAGCGCAGGGAGGCATGGGTAGCCCGCGCGCCGGTGACTTCGAACAGACGGTTGCAGATATCCAGTCCGTGGCGGGTGGCGGCCACCTTGGCGGTGCCGATGGCCAGGGCCAGCTGCGCACGCTCCTCAAAGCCGAGTGCGTGTTCCTTGCTCCAGGCTTCGTCGAGCTGCGTAGCGGCACGTTCGATCAGCAGGCGCACGCTCTCCAGGCCGACCCAGAACTCGCCGTAGTGGCGCAGCACGTAAGGGTCCTCGCTGCTATGGCGGGCATTGGAGCGGAACCAGGGGCGGCTTTCCTTGAGGCTGTACTGGCGTGCCTCCTCGAAGGCGCCTTCGGCTATGCCGAGGAACAGGTTGGCGAAATGCAGCTGGGCGATCAGCGGGCGCAGGCAGGCGAAAGGCGTGCTCAGCGGGCCCGGGTCCAGCAGCAGCTCGGCGTGCTCGACGCGCACCCGCTCGAAGGTGGCGCTGCCGCTGTCGGTCTGCCGCTGGCCGATGTTGTTCCAGTCGTCGTGCAGGCTGATGCCGGTGCGTCCGCTGGGAATGGCGGCGATCAGCAGTTTGCCGCCGGCGCTTTCGTCCACGGCGGAGGCGATCAGCATTTCCGAGTCGCTGGCGCCGGAGCAGAAGCTCTTCTTGCCGGAGAACTCGTACCAGCCGTCGAACTTCTTCACCACTGTGCGGGTGTCGAGCGGATTCAGGGCGTTGCCCCAGAACCAGTTCTTGCGCGCGGTCTGTTCGGACCAGGGTTGCCACTGCTCGGGGCGGGAGAACAGGCGCACGGTTGCCAGCATCAGGTGCTGGAAGCCGAAGACGTGGGCAATGGAGCTGTCGACGCGGGCGAATTCGCGCACCACTTCGAAGGTCTCGCTCCAGCTGGCGCCGATGCCGCCGTACTGGGTGGGGATCGCCAGGGCCAGCAGGCCGCTGGCGCGCAGCGCATCGCGCTCGGCCTTGGGCGTGCCGCCGCGGACGTCGCGTTCCACGGCGCTCTCGGCGAACTGTTCGGCCAGCCGCTTGGCCGTCTGCAGCGGTTTGAGGAGGGTGGGTTGCTGATGCAGGCTCATGGCAGGCGACCCGTCAGGCGATTTTGCGCAGCACGGCGCGCTCGTGATTGCCACGCAGCACCGCGGCAGCACGTTCGGCGGCCAGGCGGATGCGCGCCTGTAGCGGCTCGCTGGCGACCCGGTAGTCCTGGAAGTCGGACTCGGATGCATAGACGCCGATGGGCAGGGTGAGCGACTGGAAGAAGCTGAACAGTGGGCGCAGCTGGTGATCGATGACCAGCGCGTGGCGCTCGCTGCCACCGGTGGCGGCCAGCAGCACGGGGGTGTCGATCAGCGCGTGCTGGTCGATCAGGTCGAACAGATGCTTGAACTGGCCCGGGTAGGAGCCGCGGTAGACCGGAGCTGCGACGATCAGCAGGTCGGCATTCTCGATGGCCGCCAGCTGCTCCTCCACATCGGCGGTCAGCTCCTTGCGGGAAAGGGCGCCACCCACCGACCGGGCGATATCGCCCAGCTCGATCAGGCGGCTGTCGAACTGAATATGTTGGCCGAGGGCATCGACTATCGCCTCAGTCAGGACCAGGGTGCGTGACGGGCGATAGGCTCCGCCCGAAACGGCGACGACGTTGAAGGAGGTGCTCATGGTGGGTGTTCCTTTGGCAGATGGGCTCCAAGTGCCATGGCAATTTCCGTTCCATCAATAAAAGTCATATAAATCAATAAGTTGTGATTTATTGAGGTGCTGATTGAGTGTTGCTGGAGAAGCGGACTGTTGAACAAGTGTTGCTACGCCAACAGTTCCTTCACTGTTGGTGTGGCAACAGCTGATGTGGCAACAGCACGTTCGCCGGCAATGCGGCCAGGCTGTGGTGAAGCAGTCAGGACAAAAGCGCAGAGGCTCCGCCCAGCGCAGTGGCCGGGGGGCGGAGGAGAGTTCTGCCCGATCGGTCCGATGCCGGAATAATTCCGTAGCCGGGATGAAATCCGAGGAAAGTCCCAGCGCCGCTTTCGGATTTCAATGGGCTACGATTTGCCTGTGGGGGCGATTTCAATCGCGAATGAATTCGCTCGCACCGGGCGAGGAGGCTTTCGTAGGTTGGGCCGGGCGGCATTCCGCAGGCACGAAAAAGGCTCCCGAGGGAGCCTTTTTCGTGCCTGCATTACATGTTGGGGTAGTTCGGGCCGCCGGTGCCTTCCGGGGCCACCCAGGTGATGTTCTGGGCCGGGTCCTTGATGTCGCAGGTCTTGCAGTGCACGCAGTTCTGGGCGTTGATCTGGAAGCGCTTGGCGCCATCTTCCTGGGTCACCACCTCATACACGCCAGCCGGGCAGTAGCGCTGCGCCGGTTCGTCGTACAGCGGCAGGTTTTTCGCGATCGGGATGCTCGCGTCGGCCAGCTTCAGGTGGCAGGGCTGTTCCTCTTCATGGTTGGTGTTGGAGAGGAATACCGAGCTGAGCTTGTCGAAGCTGAGCTTGCCGTCCGGCTTCGGATACTCGATGCGCCTGGACTCTGCGGCGGGCTTCAGGCAGGCGTAGTCGGGCTTGTTGTCGTGCAGGGTGACCGGGATCTTGCCACCGAACCAGTTCTGGTCGATGTAGTTGAACGCACCGCCCACCAGGGCGCCGAACTTGTGGATGGCCGCGCCGAAGTTGCGGCTGCGGAACAGCTCGTCGTACAGCCAGCTGGACTTGAAGGCGTCGACGTAGCCGGTCAGCTCATCACCGCCTTCCTTGCCGGCGGCCAGGGCGGCGGCCACGGCTTCGGCGGCCAGCATGCCGGACTTCATGGCGGTGTGGCTGCCCTTGATCTTGGCGAAGTTCAGGGTGCCCAGGTCGCAGCCGATCAGCGCGCCGCCGGGGAAGACCATCTTCGGCAGCGAGTTCAGGCCACCCTTGCAGATGGCGCGGGCGCCGTAGGCGACGCGCTTGCCGCCTTCCAGGTACTGCTTGATCACCGGGTGGTGCTTGTAGCGCTGGAATTCGTCGAAGGGCGACAGGAAGGGGTTGCTGTAGGACAGGTCGACGATCAGGCCGACGACCACCTGGTTGTTTTCCAGGTGATAGAGGAAGGAGCCGCCCGGGTTCTCGTCGCTCAGCGGCCAGCCGGCGGTGTGGACCACCAGGCCGGGCTGGTGCTTGGCCGGGTCGACGTCCCAGATTTCCTTGATGCCGATGCCGTAGTGCTGGGCGTCGGCATCGGCGTCGAGCTTGTACTTCTTGATCAGCTGCTTGCCGATGTGGCCACGGCAGCCTTCGGCGAACAGGGTGTACTTGGCGCGCAGTTCCATGCCGGGGGTGTAGTAACCCTCTTTCGGGTTGCCTTCACGGTCCACGCCGAGGTCGCCGGTGATGATGCCGCGGACGACACCGTTCTCGTCGATCAGCGCTTCCTGGGCGGCGAAGCCCGGGTAGATCTCCACGCCCAGGCCTTCGGCCTGCTGGGCCAGCCAGCGGCAGAGATTGCCCAGGGAGATGATATAGTTGCCCTCGTTGTGCATGGTCTTGGGCACGAACAGACCGGGAACCTTGATTGCGGCGTCGGCATCCTTGAGCATATAGATGTCGTCGCGGGTTACCGGAGTGTTCAACGGGGCGCCCAGTTCTTTCCAGTCGGGGAAGAGTTCGTTCAGGGCCCGCGGTTCGAATACGGCGCCGGAGAGAATGTGGGCGCCCACTTCGGAACCCTTCTCGACCACGCATACGCTGATCTCCTGACCAGCTTGCGCGGCCTTCTGCTTCAGTCGGCACGCGGCGGACAGGCCAGCAGGGCCAGCGCCGACGATGACGACGTCGAATTCCATAAATTCACGGGGCATCAGACTTCCTCTGAGCGTTGGGGCCGGCTGTGCGGCGGATATCGATAACCTTGTCGGCCAGCAGTGTTGCCACCTGATCTTCCGGCATCTGCAACCAGTCGCTCAGGACTTCGGCTGTATGTTGGCCTAGTCGTGGAGGGGGGAGTTGGTAGTCGGCAGGTGTCTCTGAGAGCCTGGCCGGAAAGGCGAGGGTAGGGATGGATTCATCATCCTCGCGGAAGAATGTATGGACCACTCCGCGAGCCTTGGCGAATGGATCATCGAATGCTTGATCGATGCTGTTGAGAGGGCCTGCAGGTACCTTGGCCCGATTCAGTGCCTCTATCAGCTTTTCTCTCTGCCAGGTGCCGATCAGATTTTGTAACAGCGGCTCCAGGCTATCGCGATGGCGGACCCGGTCAGCGTTGCGTTGGTATCGTGGATCGGTGGCCAGGTCGGCTCGGCCAAGGACCTGACAAAGGACGCTGAATTGATTGTCGTTGCCCACCGCTACCACTAATGGGCCATCCAGGGCATCGAAGGTTCGATAGGGCACCACGGTAGGGTGAGCATTGCCCAGGCGTTGCGGGACGATGCCACCAACCAGCCAGCTCATGGCCTGATTGGCAAGCATGGCCATCTGGGTGTTGAGCAGGGAACAGTCGATATGTTGTCCGCTGCCGCTTTTCTCGACATGACGCAGTGCCAACAGTATGGCGATGGTTGCGTAGAGCCCGGTGGAAAGGTCGGTGATGGCCACTCCAACCTTGGTGGGCTGTCCTTGAGGTTCTCCCGTGATGCTCATTAGCCCGCCCATGGCCTGGGCGACGAAGTCGTACCCGCCTCGTTGTGCATACGGGCCATCCTGGCCAAAGCCGGTAATCGAGCAATACACCAGGCGTGGGTTGAGCTGCTTCAGGGTGGCGTAGTCCAGTCCGGAGCGCTCCAGTGTGCCTACCCGGAAGTTTTCCACCAATACATCAGCCTTAGAGGCCAGGCAGCGGATCAGATCAGCTCCGGCAGGAGTGGTTATATCCACGGCAATGGAGCGTTTGCTGCGGTTGCAGCCCAAGTAGTAGGCGCTCGTTTTCCCGCCTTCGGAAGCGTCTGCGTCCGGCAGGAACGGAGGGCCCCACGCGCGGGTGTCGTCGCCGTTCCCCGGTACTTCCACCTTGATCACGTCAGCTCCGAAGTCCCCAAGGATCTGTGTACACCACGGCCCTGCCAGCACGCGGGACAGGTCAAGCACACGTATGCCTTCAAGAGGGCGTCGGCGGAGTTCGGTTGGGTTCATGGGGTCTCCCGAAGCTTTGAAAAGCTTGCGGAATGATTCAATAAGTGAAATAAAATTTCAACAGTTGAAGTATTTGGATTCGCTCAAAGCGGAACCGGTGGTCGGCTGTGGCTCCAGCAGGTGTTGCACTCGGTCTCAAATCGTCCGAATATTTTTGTGAAATGACATTTCATTTAATGAAATTTGAAGCAGCCAAACGCATTCCGATTCCTGGCAGAACAAGAGAGGACGTGGCATGCCCATCGATGCCGAAAAGCTACTCAGCTACTCAATCCCGCCGGTGAGGCAGGTGCTTACCCGTCGTGAAAGCGCGTTATATGCGCTGTCGGTAGGGCTGGGGCAGGACCCCACAGACGAGCGGCAGCTGAGTTACGTGGATTACTCCCGAGATCTACGGGCCTTGCCCTCCATGGCCGTCGTGCTGACCCATCCCGGTTTCTGGTTGTCCGATCCACGCTCTGGCGTCGATGCCACCAAGGTGGTGCATGGGGAACAGGAGATGACCTTGCATGAGCCGCTTCCGGTCGAGGGCGAGTTGATCGGCACCACGTCGATCGTCGGCCTGGTGGACAAGGGAGAAGGCCAGGGCGCCCTGCTGTACACGCGCAAAGAGGTGGTGGAGGCGGAAACTGGGAAGTTGATCGCCACGACGCTGAATACGACGTTCGTCAGGGGCGGAGGTGGTTTTGGAGGATCGTCCGAGCCCTTCAAGCCCGGCACTCCACGGCCGGAAGGTGAGCCGCACTTCGTAGTGGATTTGCCTTCTCGTCCAGAGCAGGCCCTGTACTACCGAATGAACGGTGACGATAACCCGCTGCACGCCGATCCCTCTGTCGCGCGCAAAGCCGGCTTCGAGCGTCCCATCCTGCACGGGTTGTGCACCTTCGGTGTGGTTTGCCACGCGCTGGTCAGAACATTGGCCGATTACGACGGCGCACGACTACGTGGCATGTCTCTGCGTTTTTCCTCACCAGTATTTCCGGGAGAAACCATTCGCAGCGAAATCTGGCGTAACGGCTCCTTCCAGGCTCGGGTGGTTGAGCGAGATGTCCTGGTGGTGAGCCATGGGATAGCAGACTTCAAGCCGCCCAAGTGACGGTTTTTCAAGAGTGTTCCGTACAGTGGAATAAAGGTCGGGTATCGAGAATCAGCCGTAGTGGCTGCGTGTATCTGTTTTTAAAACTCTCATGTCGAGAGCAGCGTAAAAGCAAGATTCCGCAGGATGGAACGGTTGTATTGGGCAAATTGACGCTGAAATCAGCCCGGCAATTAAATGCAACTACACAAAAACAAGAGGCTAAGACCATGTCCGCAATCAAGAAGCTCTCACTGCTCATTGCTCTGTCCGTCGGTTCGGCCGTGTCTGTGCATGGATATGCCGCTGACACCATCAAACTGGGAATGTCATTGCCGCTGTCCGGTGCGGGAGCGAACTGGGGTATTGGCGCCAACTGGCTATGCCAGAACGCTGCAAAAGATATCGCTGCGCAAGGTGGCGTGAAGGTGGCGGGCAAGGAATACAACTTCGAGTGCGTTGCTTACGACAACAAGTACAACGCGGCCGATGGTGCGAAGGTTGCCCAGACCCTGCTCAACAAGGATAAGGTCAAGTTTGTTGCAGGCAGTCTGGGGACTGCGCCAGTACGAGCTCTGCAGTCGCTGTCAGAGCGACGTGGTGTGCTGATCTTCACCACCGCCTGGGGGGCGAGCATCAAAGGGCCAAAGTATCCGCTGACATTCACTCAGATGAGCACGCCCAACGAAATTGCCTATCCACTGGTGAAGTTCGTCCAGGAGCGTCATCCACAGATCAAGACGGTAGCCCTGCTTAACCCCAACGATGCCACCGGCCAGGAAACCGAGGCGATCGCTCGCAAGGCCTGGGAGTCTCTGGGTGTCGAAGTGATTTCCAGCGACTGGTATGAGCGCGGCACTGCTGAGTTCCAGCCCATTGCCGCCAAGATGTCCGCGCTCAATCCCGATGTCGTTGACCTGTGCTCCAGCACGCCGGCCGACAGCGGCCACGTGTTCAAGGCGCTGAAATCGCTGGGCTGGAATGGCATCCAGGTCATTGAGGTCGGTACTGGCGCCGATGGTCTGATCGCCACGGGTGGGGATGCAGTGGATGGAACCTACATGGGCGCAGCAGTGACGCTGGATGCCGATAACGCGACGCCTCTTCAGTTACGCCTGGATGAGGGGGTGCGTGCCCTCACGGGCGAATCCATCAATGCGGTACAGATTGGTTTCTACGACTCGGTCAAGGCACTTGCTGCCGCCATTGAGCATGCCCAAAGCCTTGAGCCGAAAGTAGTCGCCCAGTCCCTGCCAAAAATTACCTTCGATTCCTTCTATGGCACTTCCGCCTTTGGTGGTCAGCAAACCTATGGTTCGCCCCAGCAGATCCTGGTGCCGGTGGTGGTGACTCAACTGCAGCAGGGCCGACTGGTGGAAGTTGCCCGTCTGCAGCCAGCCGAACTTGGCGAGCGCCTCCAATAAGGGGCGCTGCAACGCGAGAGAGCAATCATGGATAACCTGATTCAGCTTTTATTGATGACGCTGCAGATCGGATCGGTCTACATCCTCTTTGCCTTGGGACTGACCATCATTTTCGGTGTACTGAAGATCGTCAACTTTGCCCATGGGCAGTTCTTCACACTATCAGCCTTGTTGGTGGCGGTGATCATTCCCTGGCTGACCGGTCACGGCTATTCGCTGTTCAGTGCCTACTTGATCGGCCTTTTGGTTGGGGTAAGCGTGGCCACTCTGCTGGGTGTAGTGGTGTATCAGGCAGGCTTTCGCAGGTTCCAGCGCGACATGGTCGGCTCCTTTATTTTGTCAGCAGGGCTGGTGCTGCTGTTCGAAGGGATCTACCTGGAAATCTTCGGTGGCTCGGTGCGCTCTGTCCCTCCACTGGTGGAAGGCACGGTCAGCATATTGGGTGCTGGAGTCAGCTCACAGCGTCTGCTGATTTGTCTGATCGCAGTGCTCCTTACTGTCGGACTGGCCTGGATCCTTGCCAGGACTCGCTTTGGTAATGCCCTGCGGGCGGTATCCATCGACCATGAGGCAGCCATGTTGCAAGGCATTCCCTATCGCTCCATCGCTTTTCATGGATTTGTCTTCGCCACCATGATCGGGGCCATCGCGGGCGCATTGATCGCTCCGGTTTCCTCTGTGTCCCCCGTCTTTGGCGACAGCTTCCTGGTCAAGGGGTTCATCGCCGTGGTTATCGGCGGCCTGGGTAGCGTTCCGGGCGCGATCATCGGCAGTCTGCTGATTGCTGCGATTGAGGCCTTTGGCGGCTTCTATCTCGATCCTTCAAGCGCGAGCCTGGCGATTTTCGTCCTGGTGATGCTCATGCTTCTTGTCCGTCCGAATGGGGTGCTGGGTCGTGGCTAATCAAAAGTTTTTCCTTTGCTGTGCGGGACTGATGGTGCTGGCGGTGCTTGGTCAGTTCCTTGGTGGTGGCTATGGCGCGAAGCTGATGATCTGGATCTCTATCGCTGCACTGGTTGCCTCCAGCCTCCGCTTCGTCATGTTGATTGGCGAGCTGAACTTCGCCACTGCTGCCTTCTATGGCATCGGTGCCTATACCGCGGGGCTGGTTACCACTCAATTCGAGTGGCCATTCCTGATTGCGTTTCTAGCAGGTGGCGTGGTCGCGGCGCTGGTAAGCCTGATGTTCGGGTTTATCACTCTTCGCACCAAGGGGCCGTACTTCCTGCTGATTGGCTTCGCTTTCACCGAGGTGATGCGAATCATCTACACCAAGTCGGATTTGCTGGGCGGCAGTTCGGGGATGGTTGGCATCTTTGCCCCTGAGATGCTCGACGCGTACCTGACCCCATTCGTGATCCTGGTCAGTGGTCTGCTCATCGGGGGGCTGTACCTGGTCGAGGTCTCCAACCTCGGGAAAATATTCACTGCTATCAAAGACAACGAGAACGTAGTTCGCTCGGTAGGTATCCGCGCGCACTTGAGCAAGGTGGTGTGCTTCGTTATCGCCTCCTTTGCCGTAGGTATCGCGGGTTCTCTCCATGCCTACACCAACAATGTGATCAGTCCCGGCGACTTCGGCTTTCTGCTTTCCACCTTTGCCCTGGCTTATCTGAAAGTCGGTGGCGAAGAGCATCCGGCAGGCCCGGTCCTCGGGGCATCGCTTCTGATTCTGCTCAATGCCCTCGTGCTGGATGCGGGGCTCGACGAGCACATTTTCTATGGCGCTGCGATCGTTCTGGCCATGCTCCTGCTTCCCAAGGGGGTGGTCGGCCTGTTGGGCAGGGCTGCGCAGCGTTGCGGAACAATAACAACAAGGCAGTCGTGCGGAGGGCTTAAAGATGACGGCTTATAACGCTTCCATCCTCTCCACGCGAGAGATCAGCCGCGCATTCGGCGGCGTGAAGGCTGTTTCCAATCTCAGTTTCGATATTCGTCCAGGTGAGGTGCTGGGTCTGATCGGTCCGAACGGGGCAGGAAAAAGCACGACCTTCAACCTGATCAGCGGCTTCTACAAACCCACCAGTGGGGGCCTGTATATCGATGGTACTGAGGTTACCGGCAGTTCGCCTGAACGCATCAGTCGCCTTGGCGTTTCCCGCACCTTCCAGCACGGCAGCATCCTGCCGAGCATGACAGTGCTGGACAACATCCTGATCGGTGCCATCGGTGCACTGCCACTGTTGGCTACGCAGAAACAGCGTCAGCGGGCGATGGAAAGCGCCGAGGTGCTTGGGCTGTCGAATCGTCTGAATGACGTGACGGGCGCTTTGCCTCATGGCATCCAGCGGTTGGTCAGCATTGCCATCGCTTTCGCCACCCGCCCGCGTCTCTTGTGTCTGGATGAGCCACTGACAGGCCTTAACCAGACTGAGGTAGAGGCCACGCTGGATGTCTTTCGACGGATCCGCAAGGAATTCGGCAGCTCCATTCTGCTTGTGGAACACAACATGAAGGCGGTTATGCAGATCTGCGATCGCATCGTGGTCCTGCACCACGGGCAGATGCTTGCAACAGGAACTCCAGAAGAGATCCGAGCCGATCCGAAGGTTATTGCCGCTTATCTTGGAGGTCAGCAATGAGTACCGGCGAATACGTATTGCAGGTTGAGGGGCTCACTGCTTCCTACGGCAAGGTGCCGGTTCTGCGTGGTGTGAACATGGGCGTTGCACGCGGCCAGGTGGTAACCCTGATCGGAGCCAATGGGGCTGGCAAGTCGACACTCATGAAATGTATCAGCGGCCTGCTGAAGAGCAGTGGCGGCAGCATTCGCCTGCATGGCGAGCTGGCGACGAATCAACAACCGGATGCATTGGTACGCAGGGGCTTGAGCCTGGTGCCGGAAGGACGCCGTTTGTTTGGCGCCATGACGGTCATCGAGAACCTGATGCTGGGTGCCTATTGCCGCAAGAACCGAGTACAGATCGAGGCGGATCTGGAGCAGTGTCTGGAGTTCCTGCCGGATTTGCGTTCGCGGCTATCCGCCCAGGCCTGTTCGCTCAGTGGCGGACAACAGCAGATGGTGGCTGTGGGGCGGGCGCTTATGAGCAAGCCAAAACTGTTACTGCTGGACGAACCGACTATCGGCCTGGCACCGGCTGTTGTCGAACAAATCGCCCAGGTGATCGGAAAGATTCGTGACACCGGTGTGGATGTGCTGCTGGTAGAGCAGAACGCAGAGACTGCCCTACGTATTGCGGACTACGCCTATGTCGTGGAGGGCGGGTCAATCGTTGCCGAAGGACCAGCCGCTGAACTGGCCCAGAACGAAGATGTTCAGCGGGCCTACATGGGCATGTGAGCAGCCTTCAGGGTTGTCCTTGCTTCTGAAATCGATCTGGATACGGAAAACGAAATGAAGAACAGCTCTCTCTCCACGTGGCAGCCCAGCGCTGCGGACATCGCCTCCGCCTGCGTGACTGAATTGATGCAGCGCATGGGGACGGATGACTATGACGAGTTTTATGCCCGCTCCATCCGAGAGCCAGAGCGTTACTGGCGAATGGTCATGGAGTACTGCGACATAGCCTGGGAGAAACCCTTCGAAAGCTATCTCGATGAAACTCGGGGGAAGGAATTCCCGACCTGGTTCCCTGGCGGACGGCTGAACTGGGTTCAGAGCATTCTGGCCAAGGCAGATGATCTTCGGCTGGCAGAGACTGTTGCCGTAGTGGCAGAGCGCGAGACAGGAAAGGCAAGCCAGGCCAGTTATCGTGAGCTGGCGGCTCAGGTCAGGGCATTCGCCGCAGGTCTGCAAGCCCAGGGCCTGCAACGGGGAGACCGTATAGGTCTGCTGATGTCCAACGGTCTGGAAGCTACGGTCTCGATGCTGGCCATCGCCTATATGGGCGCTATCGCGGTACCGCTATTCAGTGGTTTTGGCATCGACGCGATCAAGGCGCGCCTGTCGTCCTGCTCGGCCAGAGCGCTGATTGCCAGCGCGGGTTTCCATCGCCGTGGCAAGTGGGTCGATATCCAGGGCCTGGTCGAGGCCAGCCGCAGCCAGTTGCCGACACTTGAGCAGATCATCGTCCACCATCCTGAAGGTGCGGACGTATCCGGGATTGCCTGGGGCGAGGTACTGAATGCCGGACTGGGCAAGGAGCAGAGCCCCGCCAGCATGGCTGCCAGTGATCCGTTCATGATCGTTTACACATCGGGAACGACTGGCAAACCGAAAGGTACTGTCCATGTCCATGGCGGATTCGCCCTCAAGATCGCTCATGACTCCGCAGTGCACTTCAATGTACGTCAGGGTGATGTGTTCTGTTGGCCCGCGGATATGGGCTGGATTGCAGGAACCCTGGTTCTCTGTTCTGCATTGATGCGAGGTGCCACCCTGGTTTGCTATGACGGTGCTCCCGACTTTCCCAGTTGGTCGCGCATGGGCAGGCTGATCGAGCGCTACCGTGTTACGCACTTCGGTTCTGCCCCGACACTTATCCGCGGCTTGGCTGCCCATGAAGGTGAGGCGTGCGACGCGGACCTTTCCTCGCTGAGACTGCTGATAACTGCAGGGGAGGGCATTGATCCCGAACACTTCACCTGGTTTCAGAAGCATTTCGGAGCTGGCCGTTGCCCGTTGATCAACTACACCGGCGGCACCGAGGTATCCGGTGCGTTGTTGTCGAGTGTAGTGATCCGGACGATCAGTCCGGCCGGTTTCAATACTGCCTCCCCAGGTGTGGAAGTCTGTGTGGTGGATGCCGAAGGCAAGGATGTGGATGGCGTTCCGGGAGAATTGGCAATCCGTCGCCCCTTCGTTGGCATGACCCAGTCCTTCTGGCAGGACGACGAGCGTTACCTGGAATCCTACTGGAACACCATTCCTGGTTTGTGGGTGCATGGCGATCTGGTCATGCGTGAATCCGGTAGCTACTACATGCTCGGCCGTTCCGACGACACCATCAAACTGGCAGGCAAGCGCGTGGGCCCGGCAGAGATCGAGGAGGTGCTGCTCGAGCTGGCGGAGATCAGCGAAGCCGCTGCGGTGGGCGTAAATGACGCCAGCAAAGGCCAGAAGCTGGTGGTTTTTCTCATCGCCCCCGGTATTGGGGAGGATCAGGAGTCTTTGCGCAAACGCATAAAGACTCATGTCGAGGCACGCATGGGCAAGCCGTTTGTGCCGGCAGCCGTCTACTTCGTAGATCAATTGCCGAAAACCCGCAGCTCAAAGGTCATGCGCAGAGTCATCAGGAATATCTGCAATGGGCTGCCGATGGGCGATACCTCGTCGCTGGACAACCCTGCAGCTCTGGAAGAGATCAAACAGGTGCTGAAAGGCTGACACATTCAGGAGGCGGTTATGGATCTGGGTCTGAACAACAAGAAGGTACTGATAACCGGTGCCTCCCAAGGTATCGGCGAGGCTCTGGCTGTCGCCTTCGCCAGAGAGGGGTGCAACCTGCTATTGGTTGCGCGCAACGAGAGTCGCCTGGTCAGTCTTGCTTCTTCCCTGAGCGAACGATTCAGCGTTCTGGTTGAAGTCCTCCCCATCGATCTGGCGAGTGCTGGCGCTATTGCCAGGGTCGCAGAGTTTGGTCGCGAGGCGGACATCCTGGTCAATAACGCCGGGAGCATACCGGGAGGAACACTCTGGGAAGTGGACGAAGAGCGCTGGCGCCAGGGGTGGGAGTTGAAAGTGTTCGGATACATCAATCTCACCCGTCTGGTCTACGACACCATGCGCAGACGTGGTGGCGGGGTAATCCTCAACAACATAGGCAGCGGTGGTGAGATGTTCGACTACGACTACATAGCCGGCACCACCGGCAACGCTGCCTTGATGGCCTTCACCCGTGCGCTTGGTGGCCGCAGCCTGAATGAAGGCATACGTGTGGTCGGGGTGAATCCTGGACCGGTGGATACTGACCGAATCCGCAAGGTGTTCAAAACACAGACTTCCGGATCCAGCGATCCGGAGGCGGATTATGCGGAAAAGCTCAAGCGCTATCCCCTTGGTCGCGTGGCGACGGTGGAAGAAGTGGCTGACTTATTCGTATTCCTGGCTTCCGCCAGGTCGTCCTACACCAGCGGTACCGTCGTCACTCTCGATGGCGGGCTGGTGTCCGATCGCTCCCTCAGTGCTGCTCGCTGAGCAATCCTCAAAAGGAGTACAGCGATGAGTGAACCTATTTCCTATTCCGGCTACCAGCGACTGACCTTTGATCGCCCTGTACCGCGTGTATTGCGAATCACAATAGATCGGCAGGAGCGGCTCAATGCTCTCGACTCTACCGGTCATGCCGAGATTGCTCGCGTATGGCGCGATGTTGAAGCGGATGAATCCGTCAGCGCCGTCATTCTCCGTGGCGCTGGCAAAGGTTTTTCTGCAGGCGGTGACTTCGAGATGGTCGAGTCAATGATTGACTCGTTCGAGTACCGCTACCGTGTATGGCGAGAGTCCAAGGACCTGGTCTACAACATCATCAACTGCAACAAGCCCATTGTTTCCGCGATTCATGGACCGGCCGTGGGTGCTGGCCTGGTAGCCGCGCTGTTGGCCGATATCTCCATCGCAGCGAAGAGTGCCAGGTTGGTTGATGGCCACACTCGTCTGGGCGTGGCCGCTGGCGATCACGCAGCGATTCTCTGGCCGTTGCTGTGTGGCATGGCCAAGGCCAAATACCACCTGATGCTCTGCGAACCCATGAGTGGCGAACAGGCCGAGCGGCTCGGCCTGGTGTCGCTGTGCGTGGAAGATGACGAGTTGCAAGACAAGGCGGTGGAGATTGCCACGCGACTGGCCAATGGTGCGCAGACGGCTATCCGTTGGACCAAGTATGCGCTGAACAACTGGCTGCGCCAGGCCGGCCCGATCTTCGATGCTTCCCTGGCCCTGGAGATGCTGGGGTTTGCCGGCGATGAGGTTAAGGAGGGGTTGAGTTCGCATCGCGACAAGCGCCCGCCCATTTTCCCGGATCACTCCGAGGTATAAGGGGGCATCCATGGCCAAGGCAGAAACCGTGCCGTCCGAGCTGCGACGCAGTGATGGCCCCAGCCACCAGGTCGACTCGAACACTCGCGGCAAGATTGTCATGCCGCTGGTGAGAGCATTGGACGTGCTGTCCGCCTTCACGCCCCATGACGGTTGGCTGGGCAACAAGGAGATCGCAGAGCGAACCGGTTTGCCAGCTTCTACTGTCAGCCGTTTTCTGCGCTCGCTGGTTGCGCTTGGTTATGTGGGTTATTGCGCTAAACGGCACCTGTACTGCCTGGCCGCACCTGTGCTGTCGCTCGGCTATGCGGCCACTGCCCATTCCGATGTCCAGAGGCTGGTGAGGGCGGAGCTGCTGAAGTTCGCCAGCAGCAACAATGTCACCGTTCTTCTGGCGATGCGTGATCGGCTTGACCTGGTTGCGCTGGAAAGCTGCACCGGAACGGGCAGTTTTCGCCGCAGCGGGTTCAACGTGGGGACCCGCATAAGCATTGCCTCCAACCACATGGGGCACACCCTGCTGGCTTCTCTGCCGGCCCTGGAGCGTGCCTACCTGCTGGACAACATCGCGCGGCGTATGCCGGATGACTGGAGCGGGGTGGAGTCCTGTCTGTCGGAGGCTTCGCGTCAGCTACGCACGGTGGGGTTCTGCTACTCGTTGAGCAAGCTGGAGCAGGACCTTGGCGTCATTTCGGTACCTATGCCCCTGGCTGAGCGTGGCCTTTTTGTACTGGCCTGCCTCGGTTCCCTGGGCAACATGAGCAAGGCCAGGATTCTGCGCGAGCTAGGGCCGCAGCTGGTGGCGCTGGCTGACCACTTCAAGCAGGTGCTGGAGGGCTTCAGCACGAATCACTGGAGGCTGGAACATGTCAGTTGATGTCGATGCTGGCGATTCCTTGCTGACCGTCAACCGCGGGCTGCAGGTTCTGCGTGCTTTCCGTAACGAGCGTACGCCTTTGAGCAATGCGGAGATTGTGGCGCGTACCGGACTTCCCAAATCGACCGTGTCTCGCTTGACAAGCACCTTGCTGGCCTCGGGTTTTCTGCGGCATGCGCCAGGGGGACGGCAGTTTGAGTTGGGATTGGGGTCCCTGGGGATTGGCCATGCATTTCTCGAGACGAGCCCGTTAGTGCGGCTGGCCCTGCCTTTCATGCAGGACTTGGCTGATGAGCTGAACGTGTCTGTGGCCCTGGCGATCAGGAACGGCTTCGAGATGCTCTACGTCGCGTACTGCTCCAGCCGGAATATCACCACTTTGCGTCTTGGTGTTGGTGCGATGTTGCCGATGGTGTCCACGGCCATCGGTAGGGCCTACATGTGGGGCCTTTCGGATGAGGACCGGGAGGTGCTGTTTGGAGAGTTGGAAGAGCACTTCGGAGGGGCCTTCGAAGCGCTGCAGAAGAAAATCTCGGAGAGCTTCTCTGAACTGGACGCGATGGGCACCTGCCTGGTGAAGAGCGGATATCAACGCGACACCTACGGAATAGCCGTGCCGATCCGGGTGGGCGTCCAGAGAACCGTGGTGGGCCTGAACTGCGGAGCTGCGGTTGTCGGCGCTGACTTTGCCCAGGTTCGTTCAGTCATTGGTGGGCGGCTCATGCGGGCTGCGCCGGAGCTGGAGCGACTGCTTCAGGATCTGGATCACCCCATCTAGTTCAAAACTTAAACCGAGCACATGAGTGAGTGGATATGGAGAAAGTTCTCGAAGGTATACGGGTGATCGATTTCGGGCGTTACATCGCGGGACCTTTCTGCGGGGCGTTGCTGGCGGATCTTGGTGCGGATGTGATCCGGGTAGATCGCGTTGGAGGTAGTGAGGATCGCTTCGTCATGCCGGTAACAGAACACGGCGATGGTGCGGTATTTCTCCAGTCCAACCGCAACAAGCGTTCAATCACCCTTGATCTGGGGAGTGATGAAGGCAGGCAGATTGTCCGCTGCCTGGTGGAATCGGCAGATATCGTGATTGCCAACATGCCGACGGCAACATTGGTCAATCTGGGGTTGGACTACGAGTCGCTGAAGAAGATCAAGCCGGACATCATTCTGGTGGCGCCGTCGGCCTTTGGTGACAGCGAACTACTGCGCGACAGGATCGGTTTCGATGGAGTTGGCCAGGCCATGAGCGGCGGTGTCTATCTCTCCGGTTATCCGGAGCAACCGATCAAGTCAATGGTTCCTGTTGTGGATTTCTCGACAGCCCTGGCCTGTGCGCTGGGTGCTGTTGCGGCACTTTACGAACGTAGTCGGAGCGGGCAGGGGCAGAAGGTTGAGGCTTCTCTCTTGCAAACAGCACTCAACTTTTCCAGTGGCTATCTGATTGAGGATCGAATGCTCAATCTGGGTCGTAAGGCCAGCGGCAATCGCAGCCAGAGTTATGGGCCATCGGACATTTTCCGGACAAAGGATGGCTGGATCATTGTGCAGGTAATTGGCCCATCCATGTTCAAACGCTGGGCGAACCTGGTCGGTCATCCCGAGCTCCTGGATGACTCGCGTTTTGCCGACGATGAGCTGCGTGGAAAGAATGGGGAAATCTTGTCTGAGCTGATGGGCAAGTGGTGTGCCGAGCGTAGTCGAGACCAGGCTCTGGAAGAGCTGTCTGCCGCCAAAATTCCTTCAGGACCGGTTTACTCACCAACCGAAGTGAATGCTGATCAGGCAATTGCAGAAAGTGGAGCGTTCGTCTGGCTGGAAAGTGGCCCTCTGGTCGACGTGCCTTATGTTGCGGCTCCATTCAAACTTTCCCGAACACCTCTGGAAATAAGGCGGCATGCACCATATACCGGGGAACATACAGAAGAGGTTTTGTTTGAGGTTGGCTTCAATGCTGAGCAAATAAAGGAGTTTCGTCAGAATAATATAATCTGATTCAGTGCCCTGATTCCCTAAGCGCCGTTTAATAGCATTGTCCTCATTCTTGTTCTTGCTGATGAGAGTTCATCGGCGGGGGCAGTTAGTCCAAAAATAATAAAGAGAGGTTGGCGGTATGTGTAAAAACAAGTTTGTCGGCAGGGTTCTGGTTTCCGTTGCTGGGGCTGTGGCTGCAGTTAATGCCAATGCTGATTACATAAGTGACAGCAAGATGAGCCTGGCTCTTAGAAACCTCTATTACAATGGCGACTACCGAAAGGGGGATGACCTGCCTTCTAAAACGGAGGAGTGGGCTCAAGGGTTCAGGCTGGACTATCAGTCCGGCTTTACTGAGGGTGCCGTTGGCTTTGGTCTGGATGCGGTTGGTTTGCTGGGGGTAAGGCTCGACGGGGGGAAGGGCAGGCATTTGCGCAGTACGATGATCCCCGATGACGGAGATTCTTCCGCACATGAATGGAGCCGTTTGGGGCTAACCGCCAAACTGAAAGCTTCAAATACCGAACTGCGACTTGGAACTCTGTTTCCCAATGTTCCGGTACTGGTCTATAACGACGGGCGCCTGCTGCCACAGACATTTCAGGGTGGGATGATCACCTCAAAGGAGATAGAGAATCTGACCCTGACCGCAGGCCAGCTTGAGAGTGTCACGGGGAGGGGGTCGACCGATCGCACCGGTTTTGCCGTGCGGGGCGGCCGTGAGGAAAGCAACAAATTCTACTTTGCTGGTGGCGACTACAAGGTTGGCAAGGACCTGACGCTGCAATATTACCAGGCTTCCATGGAGGACTATTACCGTCAGCACTTTGTCGGGCTGGTCCATACATTCGACCTGGGGAATCAGCAGAGCTTGAAAACAGACTTGCGTTACTTCAGGACCAGTTCCCAGGGAGCGAATGCTTCGGGGAAACCAGGCTACCAGGTCAGTGGTTACACGAGTGGCGGTGACGGGGAGATCGATAACAATACCTGGAGCGCTACGTTCATCTACTCCCTGCAAGGGCACAGTTTCCTGCTGGGATATCAGAAAGTATCTGATGGCAGCCCTTTTGTGCAGCCTAACCAAGGCTCTCTGGATGGAGGTGTTGGTGCTGGTGGCATGAACGTTTATCTGTACACCAATCGCTTGATCTCGGTCTTCACCGAGGCTGGCGAAACTACCCGTTATGCACAATACGCCTATGACTTCGCGGCCGCGGGGATACCCGGCCTGAATGCTTCATTGATATATCTTAATGGCAAGGATGCCAAGAATGCTGCGGGCGAAAAAGTTCGCGAGTGGGAGCGTGACTTGAGCATCAGCTATGTACTGCAGGATGGCCCGCTCAAAGGGCTGGGGATAACTTGGCTGAATGGTTCAGCGCGTGGTGGTGTAGTCAGGGATGAAGACCAGAACCGACTGATCTTCAACTATACCTTGCCGATCTTCTGACCTGCCTCGGCCGGAGCCAGAAAAAACATATGCAGTACTGAGGCGAATGCCGCCACTTTCAATAATGAAGTGGCGGCATTTCTTCATACTTGGCCAGGTGTTGCGGAGTTCGACTTAATCTGTTTCGAAAGAAGGAGCGAAGGCGAGTCTTGCCGCTCTTGGGGCCGAGGTGAGATTTATAACGCTATCGGTGGCGTTTCGACTCCGCCAGGTTGTAAGCGATTTCCGCGGCCGCTTCCTGAAGTGGGGCAAGCAGGTTTTCCCGGGCTGAATCAAGATCGACGGCGCTTTTGAGCATCATGATATTCATGGTCGCGTACAGCTTGCCTTCGTGCATTACCGGAACGCCGATGGCCCATACGTTTCCAGCAAACACGTTGCTGCTGTATGCATCACTCATTACCGCAAAGCCATCCTGGCGAACCTTCTCGAGCAGTTCTTCCAGTTTTGCGGGCTGATGCGCGAGCTGATTCCATTCTTCTGGCGTGGCCGCTAGTCGCTGGATGATTGCTTCACGTTCTTCCCGTTCACAGAAGGCGAGGTACGCAATACCAATGGAAGTGACCAGCATTGGTGAGCGGAACCCAGGCTGACGATTGAAGGAGAGAGGGCCGCTGCCCCGCGAAGTCTGGACCACCACCATCGCGTCGTAATCGAAAAGAGCGATGTCTGAGGGCCAGCCAATGGCATTTCTGAAACGTGCCAGGGTTGGCTCGGCGATGTTCGCAACCCAACGTGACTTGTCATAGCCCTGGCTCAGCAACAGCGTCCGCGCGGTGACGGAGTAAACGGCGCGTTCAGGGTCCTTGGATACATAACCTTCGTGGTGCAAGGTTTCCAGCATGCGAACGATTGTTGCCTTGTCCAGGCCGGTCTGCCTGTGGATGGAGGCGACAGTAGCTTGTTTTTCCTCGTTGACCACTCGCAGCACCTTGAGTGCGCGTGCGACCGCTTCGACTGGCTTGAATGAGGGCTTGGAAATGCTGTTCACGTTAAGTCCTGAGTCGGGGGTACGTTTCGGTTTATACCGCCCTGCGTGCTGAGTCCTGAAGCACGGATCTTAGCATTGAATGCTCCGCGCCCCATCCAGGCGGGGCGATAAAGCTGTCGGCCAGAGCGTTGGGGGCCAACGGCTCACTTCCCAACTTTCGAGATTTCGAACTACGGAACAGATGCCATTTCCCAGGGCGTTGCGTCGTTTTTGCCTGATTCATTGATTGAAATGATATTTCAGATTGTGAAATATCGTAAGTCATGACCCCGCGCTGATGACGGAGTTGAGTGGCGAGGGGGCCGATCGCTTTCGCCCTGCGCTGGACCTCCAGGTACTGGGCGTCATGCAGGGCAAACAGGAGAACAAGATGCTTTTGTCAGAAGAGCGTTTGGAAAACATCCGCATGATTCGAGATAGCGCAGTTGCTTTCGCCCCGGCGAATGAACTGGCTCGAGTACGTGGATTGCGATACCAGGAGCCGGGGTTTGATACCGGGGTCTGGCGGGAAATGGCGGAAAATGGCTGGGTCGGTCTGTCCCTGCCAGAAGAGAAGGGTGGTGCCGGACTAGGCATGGCCGAATACTGCGCACTCCTGGAAGTGCTGGGTGCGGCATTGGTGCCTGAGCCTTTTGTGCCGGCCGTGTTGGCAGCTCGCTTGCTGGATGGCGAACCGCTTGCAGCACAGCTTCGTGGTGAGAAGCTGCTGTTGCCTGCACTGCAAGAGCAGGCTGACTGCTTTGGCTTCTGGACTGAGGAGACCCGGTTCAGCGCTGGCCGGATAGATGGGCGAAAGATCAACATTCCCATGGCAGCAGGGGCGGATGGCTTCCTGGTCGCTACTGCCCAAGGCCTTGCCCTGGTAGATGCCAAGGCAACCGGTGTCGAGCTGGAAGTGCTGCGCACTCAGGACGGTGGACACTTTGGCGCGCTGACCCTGCGTGGTGCCCCCGCGGAACTGCTTCCTCTGGATACCAATGCCTTTACCGACGCCCTGGATGAGGCCGCTCTCGGTACTTCTGCGTACCTGCTGGGGGTTGCCGAGCAGGCGTTCGCCATAACCCTGGATTATCTGCGTACTCGCAAGCAGTTCGGCCAATTCATCGGCAGTTTTCAGGCTCTGCAGCATCGGGCAGTGGATCTGAAGCTGCAGCTGTCCCTCTGGCGTGCCAGTCTGGATGCTGCGGCGGTAGCCTGCGATTCCCTGACCCCCGAGTCACAACGGCGTGCCGCTGTATCACGAGCCAAGGCACGAGCTGCCGACGCTTCGCTACTGGTGACTCGCCAGGCTGTCCAGCTGCATGGCGCCATCGGTTACACCGATGAGTGCGATGTCGGCCTGTATCTGCGCAAAGCCATGACCCTGGCCAACCTCTATGGGGCGTCCGCCCTGCATCGACGTCGCTACGACGCTTGTATGCCGCGCCTGACTGAAGCCTGATCACCCGCTGGAGCACACAAGAATGAGCGACAAATTTCAGTTGCCCGATTTCAATGCGCTGAGCGACGACGAGTTTCGCCAGCTGGTTCGAGAGTTTCTTCGCGGGAACTTCCCGGATGAACTCCGAGATGTGCCCAAGCGCCTGCATTGGGCCGAGGTCAAAGATTGGTACATGACCCTTTCGCAGCACGGATGGCTCTGCCCAGGCTGGCCTCGTGAGTTCGGGGGCATGGGGCTTTCCGCTTCCAAGCAGCTCATTTACACCGAGGAGTTCGAAAACTACGGCGTCGCGCGTACCCCCGACCACGGCATCATGCTGCTGGGCCCCTTGCTTATCCGCTACGGAAGCCCTGAGCAGCAGCAATATTTTCTCCCCCGGATCCTTTCCGGAGAACACATCTGGTGCCAGGGCTACAGTGAGCCCAATGCCGGTTCCGACCTGGCAAGTCTGCGCACCGAGGCCGTGCTCGATGGTGACGAGTGGGTAGTCAACGGCCAGAAGATCTGGACAACCCTGGCCACCGACGCCAACTGGATATTCCTGCTGGTGCGTACTGACAAGACGGCCAAGAAGCAGGAGGGCATCAGTTTCCTGCTGGTGCCGATGAACAGCCCCGGAGTGACGGTACGGCCAATCCTCAACCTCGACCTGCATGACGAGCTGTGCGAGGTGTTCTTCGACAACGTGCGTGTGCCCAAGAGCAATCTGGTAGGCGAGATCAATGCCGGCTGGACAATGGCCAAGGCGCTGCTGGGGTTTGAGCGCATCTTTCTCGGCTCCCCCAAACAGTCGGCCAATGCCCTGGCGCGCCTGGAGCTGCTGGGGGACTTCCTTGGGCTGTCTGAAGACCCTGGCTTCCGTGACCGCCTGACACGCCTGCGCCTGGATCTGGACGACCACAAGTTGCTGTTCGAGACCTTCGCCGAGCGTCTGCGTCGCGGGGAGAGTCTCGGGGCTGATGTGTCTCTCCTCAAGGTGCATCAGACCGAGCTGTTTCAGCGCATCACCGAATACATGCTGGAAATTTCCGGCGAGTACGCAGCGCTGCTCGAACCTATCGAGGGCAACGGCAACCTCAACCCCACCGGTCTATTCCTCCAGGCGCGCCCCGCGACCATCTACGGCGGCAGTTCGGAGATCCAGCGCAACATCCTGGCCAAGATGGTGCTTGGCCTGCCCGGCTAAGCACTTGACCTGACATAGAGAGGCATACGAGATGCTCGATAACAAAGTAGTGGTGGTCACTGGTGCCGGTGGCGGTATTGGTCGTGCAATGGCTGTGGAACTCGCGCGAGCCGGCGCTTCGGTCGTAATCAATGACGTGGGTGTCTCGCTGGGTGGAGAGGGCGGTTCAGCCACGCCTGCCCAGGAAACACTCAAGTTGATCGAAGCCATTGGTGGCCGGGCGGTGATCAATACCGACAGTGTTGCGGACTGGAACGGGGCGCAGCAGATCATCGCGTGCGCGATGGACCATTTCGGCCGCCTTGATGGTGTGGTTAACAACGCTGGGATCATTCGCGACGTGATCTTCCACAAGATGAGCGTGGAAGACTGGCTGTCGGTGATCCAGGTCCATCTCAACGGCAGTTTCTTTGTCAGTCGTGCAGCTGCCGAACGCTTCCGTGCACAGAATTGTGGTGCATTTGTGCATATGGTCAGCACCTCGGCCCTGATCGGGAACGTCGGCCAGGCCAACTATTCCGCTGCCAAGCTGGGCATGGTCGCTCTCTCCAAATCCATTGCCCTGGACATGCGGCGTTTCAACGTGCGCTCCAATTGCATCGCACCTTTCGCCTGGAGCCGCATGACCAATGCCATTCCCGACAGCACTCCGGAAGAGAAGGCGCGTATCGAGCGGCTCAAGCAGATGACCCCGGAAAAGAACGCCCCGCTGGCGGTGTATCTGCTCTCTGATGCGGCCAGGGACGTCACCGGCCAGATCTTCACTGTGCGCCGCAATGAAATCTTCCTGATGAGTCAGAACCGCCCGTTGCGTTCGGTGCAGCAGAGCGAAGGCTGGAGCGCCCAGAGCATTGCCGAGCACGGCATGCCAGCGCTGGCCAGTTCCTTTACGCCGCTGCAGGTCAGCGCCGACGTGTTCTGTTGGGATCCGGTTTGACCGGCCCTTCCACTGCCCGAGCGATAACGAGGTTTGAGTCGATGAGCTTCAAGAATCCCCAGGAAAGCTACCCGGAAATCCGCGAAGAAGTCCGCAAACTGTGTGCCCGTTTCCCCGGCGAGTACTGGCGCAAGCTGGATGAGGTGCGTGGTTACCCCACCGAGTTCGTCCAGGCCCTGACCGAGTCGGGCTTCCTTTCCGTGCTGATCCCCGAGGAGTACGGCGGCTCCGGTCTGGGCCTGTCAGCGGCCGCGGCGATCCTGGAAACCATCCAGGAAACCGGCTGCAACGGCGCCGCCTGCCATGCCCAGCTCTACACCATGGGCACCATCCTGCGACATGGTTCCGAGGAGCAGAAGGCCAAGTACCTGCCCGGTGTGGCAAGCGGCGAATTGCGCCTGCAAGCCTTCGGTGTCACCGAACCCACCAGCGGTACCGACACGACGTCGCTGCGCACCTTCGCTCGTCGTGAGGGCGACAAGTTCGTGGTCAATGGCCAGAAGGTCTGGACCAGCCGGGCCGAGCATTCCGATCTGATGCTGCTGCTGGCGCGCACTACACCGCGTGACCAGGTGGAGAAAAAGACCGACGGCCTGTCCACGTTCATCGTGGATATGCGAGAGGTGCTGGGCAACGGCCTGACTATCCGCCCGATCCGCACGATGATGAATCACAACAGCTGTGAGGTGTTCTTCGACAACATGGAGGTTCCGGCCGCGAACCAGGTTGGCGAAGAGGGCAAGGGCTTCCGCTACATCCTCTCGGGCATGAATGCCGAGCGCATGCTGATCGCTGCCGAATGCATCGGTGATGCCAAATGGTTCATCCGCAAGGCGGTGGACTACGCCAATGAGCGCAAGGTGTTCGGGCGTCCCATCGGCCAGAACCAGGGCATCCAGTTCCCCATCGCCAAGGCCTATGCGCAGATGCGCGCGGCCGAACTGATGGTTCGCGAAGGCCTGGCCAAGTACGAGGCGGGGCAGGACTGTGGCGCCGAAGCCAACATGGCCAAGATGCTTGCCGCCGACGCCTCCTGGGAGGCGGCCAACGCCTGCCTGCAAACCCATGGTGGCTTCGGTTTTGCCGAGGAGTACGACGTCGAGCGCAAGTTCCGTGAGACCCGCCTGTACCAGGTGGCGCCCATCTCTACCAACCTGATTCTCAGCTACGTCGCCGAACACGTGCTGGGTCTGCCGCGTTCCTACTGAGGACTTCGCCATGACCGAATCCGATCTGGAGCCGCTGAAGGCCTGGCTGGGGCGCCGCGAAGAGTGCGAAGCGGTGATCACCGCCGAGATGCTCCAGGCGTACCGGGCCACGCTGGCGCCTCATCTCTGGGACAACGACGGCTTTGCGCCGCCTGGCCTGCACTGGTGCCTGGCGCCGACTCCAGCCCTGGCGACCATGGCGGAACTGGGCGAAGACGGCCATCCGCATCGGGGAGGTTTTCTGCCTCCGGTGCTGCTGCCGCGCCGCATGTGGGCGGGGGGCGAGGTCGAGACCCTGGCGCCGCTGCCGATAGGCGAGCCTATCCGCCGGGTGTCGACCGTCACCGACATCCGTTTCAAGGAGGGTCGTTCCGGCAGCCTGTGCTTCGTCGCTGTCCAGCATGAGCTGTTCGCACGCGGAACCTTGGCGATTCGCGAGCGCCAGGACATCGTCTATCGCAGTGCTGCCTCGGGCGCGCCGGCAGCGCAGGGGGGCGGCGAGCCTCGCGAGGGCGAACGCCAGAGCTGGGTGGATAGCCCGCCGACGCTGCTGTTCCGTTATTCGGCGCTGACCTTCAATGCCCACCGAATCCATTACGATCTGCCCTACGCCACTGGCGAGGAAGGCTACGCGGGGTTGGTGGTGCAGGGGCCGCTGCAGGCCAGCCTGCTGTTCAATCTGGTCTCCAGCCATGCCGGTCGGGTACCGCTGCGTTTTGCCTATCGTGGCCTGGCGCCCTTGATTGCCGGGCGCCCATTTCGCGTGGCGGCTTCGTGGCAGCACAAGGGGGACAGCCTGCAGGCCTGGACCCAGGATGCTGATGGCCGGATCAACATGGAGGCGAGCGCAACATGCTGAGCTCGCCTTTTCGTCCGCCATTGACACCACTGTTCGTTCCCGGCGACCGTCCCGAGCGCTTTGCCAAGGCCGCTGCCAGCGGCGCGGATGCTGTCATCCTCGATCTTGAGGACGCCGTGGCACCCGCTGCCCGTGAGGCAGCCCGCGAGGCCGTTGCCAATCACCGGATCGACGGAGTGACGGTCATCGTGCGCGTCAACGCGGTGAGTTCCGAAGACTTCCGGGCCGATCTGGCCGCGCTGCACGATGCCCGAATCGATGCACTGATGCTGGCCAAGGCAGAAACCGCTGCCGACATCCGTCTTGTGCATCACATATTGGGGCGCCAGGTACCAGTCATCGCCTTGGTAGAGACGGCCCGAGCATTCCACGATCTCGCGGGCCTGCTCCAGGCGCCGGGGGTGGTACAGGCAGCCTTCGGCTCACTGGACCTGGCCCTGGACCTGGGCTGCCAGCCGAGCTGGGAAGCCCTTGCCTACTGCCGGGGCGCTCTGGTGTTGCAGTCGCGTCTAGCCGGTCTTCCGGCGCCACTGGATGGCGTCACTACCAGTCTCGATGACCCCGAACAGATTGGTGCCGATGCTGCCATCGCCTCTGCCCTGGGGTTCGGTGGCAAGTTGGCGATTCACCCCAGACAGATCGGGCCTATTCGTGAAGCCTTCCTGCCAGATGCCAGATCAGTGGCCTGGGCTCACGCCGTAATGGAGGCAGCCCGCAGTGGCGCAGCCGTTCAGGTAGATGGCGCCATGGTCGATCGTCCACTGATTGAGCGCGCCCGCCGCATCCTTTCCCGTTCCAGCGTCACTGGAGTATCCGAAGCATGAAAATCCTCGTCGCCGTAAAGCGAGTGGTCGACTACAACGTCAAGGTCCGCGTCAAGGCGGACAACTCCGGCGTCGACCTTGCCAACGTGAAGATGTCGATGAACCCCTTCTGCGAAATTGCCGTGGAAGAAGCCGTCCGCCTGAAAGAGCAGGGTGTAGCGAGTGAAATCGTCGTCGTCACCATCGGCCCGAACACCGCCCAGGAGCAGGTGCGTACGGCCCTGGCCCTGGGCGCCGACCGCGCCATCCTGGTGGAAAGCAATGACGAGCTGAACTCCCTGGCCGTGGCCAAGCTGCTGAAGGCCGTGGTCGAGAAGGAACAGCCGCAGCTGGTCATCCTCGGCAAGCAGGCCATCGATAGCGACAACAACCAGACCGGCCAGATGCTCGGCGCCCTCACCGGCTATGCCCAGGGCACCTTTGCCTCCAAGGTCATCGTTGCTGGCGACAAGGTCAACGTCACCCGTGAAATCGACGGCGGTCTGCAGACCGTTGCGCTGAACCTGCCGGCGATCGTGACCACCGACCTGCGCCTGAACGAGCCGCGCTACGCGTCGCTGCCGAACATCATGAAAGCCAAGAAGAAGCCGCTGGACGTGGTGACTCCGGACGCCCTGGGTGTTTCCACCGCGTCCACCGTCAAGACCCTGAAAGTTGAAGCACCGGCCGCCCGCCAGGCTGGTATCAAGGTCAAGTCCGTGGCTGAACTGGTCGACAAACTGAAGAACGAGGCGAAGGTAATCTAAATGGCTATCCTGGTTGTTGCTGAACACACTAACGCCGCCCTGGCAGCCGCCACCCTCAACACCGTGACCGCCGCCCAGAAGATCGGTGGTGACATCCATGTGCTGGTCGCTGGCCAGGGTGTCGGCGCTGCCGCCGAAGCCGCTGCCAAGATCGCCGGCGTGTCCAAGGTGCTGGTCGCCGACAACGCCGCCTACGCGCATCAGCTGCCGGAAAACGTCGCGCCGCTGGTTGCGGAGCTGGGCAAGGGCTACAGCCACGTGCTGGCCCCGGCGACCACCAACGGCAAGAACTACCTGCCGCGCGTCGCTGCCCTGCTGGACGTTGATCAGATCTCCGAGATCATCGCCGTCGAAAGCGCCGACACCTTCAAGCGTCCGATCTACGCTGGCAACGCCATCGCCACCGTGCAGTCCTCGGCTGCGGTGAAGGTGATCACCGTGCGTACCACCGGTTTCGATGCCGCTGCCGCTGAAGGCGGCGCTGCTGCCATCGAGGCCGTCGGCACCGTCACCGACGCTGGCACCTCCGCCTTTGTCTTTGAGTCGCTGGCCAAGTCCGACCGTCCGGAACTGACCGCAGCCAAGATCGTCATCTCCGGCGGCCGTGGCATGCAGAACGGCGACAACTTCAAGCACCTCTACGCCCTGGCTGACAAGCTGGGCGCCGCCGTGGGTGCGTCCCGCGCAGCCGTCGACGCCGGCTTCGTGCCGAACGACATGCAGGTCGGCCAGACCGGCAAGATCGTCGCGCCGCAGCTGTACATCGCCGTGGGCATCTCCGGTGCCATCCAGCACCTGGCTGGCATGAAGGACTCCAAGGTCATCGTCGCCATCAACAAGGACGAGGAAGCCCCGATCTTCCAGGTGGCCGATTACGGCCTGGTGGCTGACCTGTTCGAAGCCGTACCGGAACTGCAGGCAGCGCTCTGAGAGAGGACATGACGATGAGAAGAGCAGCGATAGTGGCGCCTCGCCGTACTCCGGTGGGGGCTTTTGGCGGCAGTCTGCGCACTGTGCCGGTGGAACGCCTGGGGGCGGAAGTCGTACGAGCCATCCTGGCTCAGACCAGGCTGGACCCCGAGCGTATCGATGACGTGGTATTCGCCCAATCCTACGCCAACTCTGAAACCCCCTGCGTGGGCCGCTGGATCGCCTTGGAGGCGGGGCTGCCGGTCGGTGTGCCGGGCATGCAGCTCGATCGCCGCTGTGGTGGCGGCCTGCAGGCCCTGATCAACGCGGCGATGATGGTGCAGACCGGTGCCGCCGATGTGGTGCTGGCCGGTGGCGTGGAGAGCATGAGCAACATCGAGTACTACACCACGGACATGCGCTGGGGCACCAGGGCGGGCTCAGTGACCCTGCACGACCGCCTGGACCGCGGGCGCGAGCGTTCGCAACCGGAGCATCGCTTCGGGCATATCTCCGGGATGATCGAAACTGCGGAGAACCTGGCCCGCGAATACAACATCACTCGTGAGGAGGCCGATGCCTTTGCTGCAAGAAGCCAGCAGCGCGCTGCGGCAGCCTGGGAGGCCGGGTGGTTCGACTCCGAGATCGTTCCGATCAGCGTGCCGCAGAGACGTGGTGATCCTCTTCTTGTGAGCCGGGACGAAGGCGTGCGTGGTGATACCACGGTGGAGAAGCTGGCTGGCCTGCGTCCGATCATGAAAGATGGCACGGTCACTGCCGGCAATGCCTCTCAACAGAATGATGCCGCAGCGGCCTGCCTGGTTGTGGCCGAGGACAAGCTGGATGAGCTGGGGCTGGAGCCCATCGGCTATCTGCATGGCTGGGCTGCCGCGGGCTGTGAACCTGCCGTCATGGGGATCGGGCCGGTGCCGGCGGTGCAGAAGCTGTTCGCCCGTACCGGCCTGGGGTTCGAGCAAATGGACCTGGTGGAAGTCAACGAAGCCTTCGCCTGCCAAGTGCTGGCGGTACTCAAGGGCTGGGGGTGGAATGATCCGGAACGCTTGAACGTCAACGGTTCGGGGATATCGCTCGGTCACCCGGTGGGGGCTACCGGCATGCGCATCATGACCTCCCTGCTGCACGAGCTGCAGCGCCGCCAGGGCCGCTACGCCCTGGAAACCATGTGTATCGGTGGTGGTCAGGGCCTGGCTGCGATCTTCGAGCGGGTTTGAGATGGCGAAGGAAGTTGCTCTGGAGGTGCTGGATTTTTCCGCGCTGGTCCGTCCCGGGGATCGGGTGGTATGGGGGCAGGGCGGCGCCGAGCCGGTAGCCTTGACCGAACGCCTGATGGCCCAGCGTGAGAACATTGGGCCATTCACGGTCTTTGTCGGCATGAGCCTGGCTGACAGCGTTGCCATGGCTCATACCTCACAGGTTCGCTACCAGTCTTATTGTGGGGCGGCACGGAACCGGGGGTTGGCGCGTGAACAGGCATTGGAAATCCTGCCATGCCACTACTCCCAGATCTCCGCGGCCCTGGCCCCTGTCGACGTCCTGCTGCTACAGGTAGCAGAAGGGCCGGACGGCTTCAGTTTCAGTGCCGCTGCCGAATATCTCGTTCCGCTGGTGAAGTCTGCGCGGCTGGTGATAGCCGAGGTCAACGCCCAGGCGCCCTGGGTTTACGGCGAAAGCCTGGAACTCCACGACATTGACGTGCTGGTGCGTAGCGACCGGCCGCTACTGGAAGTTCCTGGCGCCGCGGCTGGCGAGGTGGAACAGGCCATCGCACGGCATATCGGAGGTTTGGTAGAGGATGGCTCAACCCTGCAATTGGGGCTGGGAAGTCTGCCCGAGGCGGTGCTCGATTGCCTGCGCTCTCATCGCGACCTGGGGATTCATTCCGGGGCCATTGGCAACAAGGTAGCGGACCTGATGGAGGCAGGCGTTATCACCAATGCGCGCAAGGCCCGTGATACTGGCATTACCGTAGCGGGTGTGCTGTTCGGAGGAGAGCGCATTTACCGTTATGCCCATCTCAACCGCAACATTCAATTGCGCTCGACGGACTATACGCATTCGCTGGAAGTGCTAGGCAGCCTGGACCACCTGGTCACCATCAACTCTGCGATCGAAGTGGATCTGACCGGCCAGATCAACGCAGAAGTTGCCGGAGGCGTTTATGTAGGCGCAGTAGGCGGAGCCATGGATTTCCAGCGAGGAGCCCATGCTTCGCGAGGCGGGTTGCCGATTATCGCTTTGCCGGCCACTGCACTGGGAGGCAAGCAGAGCAGGATTACCGCAAGCCTGTCGGGGCCGGTCAGCACGCCACGGGCGGATGCCGGACTCATCGTGACCGAGTTCGGGGTAGCTGATCTACGCGGCTGCAATTTACGCGAGCGGGCGAGACGCATGATCGAGATTGCCCATCCGGATTTCCGGGATGCCCTGGCATTGGAGGCAAATCTCTGACGAGTGTTGTAGCACCCAGTGGAAGGGGGCTCGTTGCAGGCGCAGCTTGATTGGCCGCCTTTCGAATGAGTACCTCTTCCGCTGATTTCACAGGGCGGCACGGTTGAGTTTTCATGGTTGGTCCGGCCGCTCTGCAGGCATACAAAAGCACAACAAGAACAAGCTCGGAAAGTCGAGGAGTGCCTGTGACAACAAAGTACCGACTCACTCAGTCCCCCTTGAATATCGGGCCCGTCACCATCCCCAATCGCTTGGTTCGTACGGCTCACGCGACGCTGTTTTCACGCGGTCAGGTGAATGAGGCCCATATCGACTATCACCTGGAGCGGGCGAGGGGAGGCGTTGGCCTGACGATCCTGGAAGGTGTGTCCGTGCACCGCTCCTCCTGCTTTTCCCTCTCGCTTGCCGATGACTCGGGTATCGAGCCTTTACGCAAGCTGGTAGAAGCGATCCAGCCAACCGGTATGAAACTGTTCCAGCAGCTCTGGCATGGCGGCAATGTGGAGCCCGCGCCTAACGGCGGGCCACCCTGGTCAGTTACAAACCTGCCTGGCCGTTACGCGAGAATGCCTCCTGTGGCGATGAGCACCAGGCAGATTGCCGAACTGGTTCGCGCCTACGGTGCGGCCGCCGCCAGGTTGGCAAAGGCAGGCATCGAAGGCGGAGAGGTGCTGGCGGGCGCTGGCTATCTGATTTCACAGTTCCTTTCCCCGACCTTGAATACTCGTACAGATGCCTACGGCGGCTGTTTCGAGAATCGGATGCGTTTTCTGGTCGAGTTGCTGACCGATATCCGGGAAAGCGCACCGAGCACTTTCGCACTCGGTGTGCGCATGGGCGCCAGCAGCGATCCGTCCATTCTCTCGGCGGCCGAGGTTAATGCCGGAATCCTGTATTTGCAGGCCAAGGGACTGATCGACTTCGTGAATATTGCCCAGGGCGATTACTACTTCCATGTGGAGCGTTACGCGGCAATGGATCGGCCGGTTGCCTACCAGCTCGATGTCGCGCGTGAAGTGAGCAAGGGCGTCACTGTTCCGCGCATTGTTGTCGGCCGTTTCGGCACGCTGGATGACGTGGAGCAAACGCTCCGGTCTGGCGATGCGGAGATGGTCAACTTGGTTCGTGCGACCATCGCGGATCCTTGCTTGATACAGAAGGAGCTGGAGGGAAAAGCGCTGGAGGTTCGCCCCTGCATCGCATGCAACCAGGGGTGCATCGGCGGCCTGTTCTCTGGACGAATGAGCTGTACGGTGAATCCGGTGGTTGGCTATGAGTCGACGTTGTCCGAGCGACTGATCACCAAGGTCGATTTGCCGAAGTCGGTTGTGGTGGTAGGCGGTGGGCCGGCGGGGATGGAGGCTGCGCGGGTTGCAGCTTTGCATGGGCATGATGTCACTCTGGTGGAAGCCTCCTCCAGGCTGGGAGGACAGATCAATCTGGCCAGGCATCTACCTAAGAACCACGGCATTGGCGACCTGACCAACTGGCTGGAACGGGAAATCTACCGACTGGGGGTGAAGGTCAGGTTGTCCACCTATGTCGAAGGCAGTGAGGTGCTGGCCATGCACCCCGACGTCCTGATAGTCGCTACGGGGTCGATGTCCTCCTGCCCCGAGTCATTCGTACAAACAGCTACGCCACATCTGAAGGTTCATATCGAGACTGGTGCGAATGTCATCATGTCGGAAGAACTGGTTCTGGGTACGCATGGCCAACTGGGGAGAAGAGCCGTGGTGTTTGACGACATCGGCCACTACGAGGCCATCGGATGCTGCGAGATGCTGTTGGAGCACGGTCTGGATGTTACCTATGTGACTCGTCATGGCTCCTTTGCTCCAGAGATAGACAAGACCGGGAGGACCCAGGCGGCTTTGCGTCGATTCTATTCAATGGGCAATTTCCGCATCCTCACCAGTTCCCTGCTTCTGGCAATCCATAAGGAGGGAGTGGAGGTGCGTCCCATTGATGGCATAAGGCCAGAAATCATCCCGGCGGATTGCACCGTCCTGGTGGCCTATCGTGATCCGCTGCGGACACTCTGGGACGAGCTGTCCGAGGTCATTCCGCAGGTCTATGTGGTCGGGGATGCACTGTCTCCGCGCGATCTGGTCGGCGCCATGCGCGAAGGTCATCTTTGCGCAAGAGCCATCGTGGATAGAAGCATCGAGGCCTTGTGGCACAACATGTGATGTGGAGGCCCCGGTGACCGGGGCCTCCTGGGGCCTGCACAGGCATGCCCGCGTATTGCGCTCAATGCGCCTGGGCACCGTCACTCCAGCTCCTGATGGAACGCAATGGCCGGCCCGACGAGCTACGCATGACCATGTAGAACACCGGCGTCAGGAACAACCCGAAGAAGGTGACGCCGAGCATCCCGAAGAACACCGAGATCCCCATGGCCTGGCGCATTTCCGCACCGGCCCCCTGGGAGACGACCAGGGGTACCACCCCCATGATGAAGGCCAGCGAGGTCATCAGGATCGGGCGCAGGCGCAGTCGGCAGGCTTCCAGCACGGCATCCAGGGTGGAGCGGCCGGCGATTTCCAGCTCCCGGGCGAACTCGACGATGAGAATGGCGTTCTTCGAAGCCAAGCCGACCAGGACGATCAGCCCGATCTGAGTGAAGATGTTGTTGTCGCCCGCCGTCAGCCAGACGCCCAGCAATGCCGAGAACACGCTCATTGGCACGATCAGGATGACCGAAAGCGGCAGGGTGAGGCTCTCGTACTGGGCGGCCAGCACCAGCAGGACCAGCAACACACAGAGCGGGAAGATCCACAAGGCGCTATTCCCGGCGATGATCTGCTGGTAGGTCAGGTCGGTCCATTCATAGCCGATGCCCGGCGGAAGCGTCTTGGCGGCAACGCGCTCGATGGCGGCCATCGCCTGTGAGGACGAGTATCCCGGTGCCGGCGCGCCACTCAGGTCCGCTGCCGTGAAACCGTTGTAACGGGTCACAAGCTCTGGGCCATAGATTTGCTCGACGCTTGCGAAGGCCGAAAACGGAACCATCTGGCCATCGGCTGCGCGGGTCTTCAGCTGGAGGATGTCCTCCGGGTGCGCGCGATGTGGCGCGTCAGCCTGCACGCGAACCTGGTAGACACGTCCGAGCAGGTTGAAGTCATTGACGTAGAACGAACCCAGGTAGATCTGCAGTGTCTGGAACACCTCGCGGACGGAAATCCCCAGTTGCTTGGCCTTCGGACGATCCACCTCGATGCGCAGCTGTGGCACATTGATCTGATAGGTTGTGAACAGCGGAGTCAGTTCCGGCTGCCTGGCGGCTTCGGCGATAAAGTCCTGAGTGGCCTTGTAGAGGGCGTCGTAGCCCAGGTTTCCCTGATCCTCCAGTTGCAGCTTGAAGCCACCCAGCGAGCCGATGCCCATGACCGGCGGTGCCGGGAAGACTGCCGCGAAGCTCGCCTTCTCAAGCCCCGCGTACTTGGCATTGAGCGACGAGGCGATGTCGTCGGCACTCAACCCCTTACGTTCTTCGAAGGGTTTGAGGAGGATGAACGACAGTCCTGAACTGGAGCTGGTGGTGGTTCCGTTGATCGAGAGGCCGGCATAGGACGAGGTGGAGGCCACGCCCGGCTCAACCAGGGCGATCTCTGTCATCTTCTCCAGCACCGCATCGGTGCGGTTCAGGGTGGAGCCGGCAGGCAGCTGTACGAAGCTGATCAGGTACTCCTTGTCCTGGGCGGGAACGAAGCCACCCGGAACGACATTCCCGAGGAACACGGTAACCCCCAGCAGTGCTGCATAGATCACCATTACCAGACTCTTGCGCCCGGCCAGGCGCGCCACACCTTGACCGTAGCGCTCCGAACCGCGATTGAAGGTGCGATTGAAGCGCTTGAAGAAGCTGCCGAACGCCCGATGCATCGCCCGCGACAGCCAATCCGTCTGCGCACCGTGGGGCTTGAGCAGGAGCGCGGACAGCGCCGGCGACAGGGTCAGCGAGTTGATGGCCGACAGTACGGTGGACACGGCGATGGTCACCGCAAATTGCTGGTAGAAGCGTCCGGTCAGCCCGGATAGGAAGGCCAGGGGCACGAATACCGCCACCAGAGTCAGGGCGATGGCGATGATGGGGCCGCTCACCTCGCGCATGGCCAGGTAGGTCGCCTCGCGCGGGGAGTGGCCCAGCTCGATGTTCCGTTCGACGTTCTCCACCACCACGATGGCGTCGTCCACCACGATGCCGATGGCCAGCACCAGGCCGAACAGGCTCAGGGCGTTGATGGAGAAACCGAACAGGTACAGGCAGGCCATGGTGCCGACAATGGACACGGGCACGGCCAGGAGCGGGATGATCGATGCCCGCCAGGTCTGCAGGAACAGGAACACCACGATCACCACGAGGACGATGGCCTCGAACAGTGTCTTGACCACGGCGTCGATGCTCGCCTGCACGGAGCGGGTGGGGTTGTAGACGATGTGGTAATCCAGCCCGGCGGGGAACTGGGCCTTCAGCTCCTCCATGGTGGCCTGGACGCGGGCGGCGATATCCAGGGCGTTGGCTCCCGGCGCCTCCATGATTGCCAGCGGTACGGCCGCGCCCTTGCCCAGGTAGGCGCGCACGCCATATTCCTGGGCGGCCAGCTCGATGCGGGCCACGTCACGCAGCCGCGTGGTACGGCCATCATGCTCGGCGTGCAGGATGATGTCGCCGAACTCCTCGACGCTGCGCAGGCGGCCATCTGCCGTGACCGACAGCTGGAAAGGGGCGCTCTCGATCATCGGCGCCATGCCGATGCTGCCCACGGCGGCCTGGGCATTCTGCTCGCGGATCGCCGCCACGACTTCGGCAGCGGTTAGACCGCGCGCGGCCACGGCCTCCGGGTCGAGCCAGATGCGCATGGCATAGGCGCCCGGGCCCCAGAGATTGACCTGGCCCACCCCGTCTATGCGGGCGAGCCGGTCACGGACATGCCGAATGGCATAGTTACTCAGGTAATTGGCGTCATACTCGCCTCCGGGCGAAACCAGATGCACGGCCAGGGTGATGTTCGGCGAACTCTTGATGGTGGTCACACCCAGGCGCTGCACGTCCTCTGGCAGACGTGGCACCGCCTGCTCGACACGGTTGCGCACCCACTGCAGGGCCTGGTCCGGATCGGTCCCCAGCTTGAAGGTCACCGTCAGGTAGAGGTTGCCGTCGGCATTGGCCAGCGACTGCATGTAGAGCATGTTCTCGACCCCGTTGACCTCCTCCTCGATAGGGGCGGCCACCGTCTGTGCCAGGGTTGTTGCGTTGGCGCCCGGGTACTGGGCATGCACGACGATGGAAGGCGGCACCACCTGGGGATACTCGGAGACGGGCAGGTTGAACATGGCGATGGCACCGGCGATGAGGATCAGCGCAGAGACCACGCCGGCGAAGATCGGCCGGTCGATGAAGAAGCGGGACAGGTTCATCGGCATTCCCTCCTACTCGCTGGCCAGGGCCGGTGCGGCTTGCACCACCCGGACAAGATCACCGGGCCTGACGCGCTGAGCTCCCTCGACGATCACCCGTTCGCCTGGCGCAAGCCCCTTGAGCACGACCCGCTGGTCGCCCTGCCTGCTGCCAAGCTCCAGGCGTCGGTGCTCGACCCGGTTGTCCTTGCCGACCAGCAGCACGAAGCGGCGGTCCTGATCGGTCGCGATCACCGCCTCGTCCACCAGCGTGGCCGGGTACGGATCGCTGACCTGTATGCGTACCCGGGCCTGCAGACCGGGTACCAGGCGACCGTCAGGGTTCGCCAGCAGCGCGCGGACGCGCAGGGTGCCGGTGCGGGTGTCGAGCTGGTTGTCCAGGGAATACAGCTGGCCGGCATGGGGATAGCCGTCCTCGCCTGCCAGGCCTGCCTGTACCTGCAGTGGGTCCGTACCGCGACGTGCGCTGACGTAGCGCAGGTAGGTCCGCTCATCGATGGTGAAGGCGGCATACAGGGGATCGAGGTTGACGATGGAGGTCAGGGGCGGCGCATCGCCGCCAGCCTTCACCTCGTTGCCGGCCGTGATTTCCGGACGGGAAATGCGCCCGGCGATCGGCGCTGTGATGCGGGTGTAGTCGACGTCCAGGCGGGCGCGTTCGACTACGGCCCTGGCGGCCTGTACCGACGTGCGTGCTTCCAGGGCGGCATTTTCCAGCGCGTCAAAGTCGCGCTTGGCAATGGCGTTTGCCTTGAGCAGGCGCTGGCCTCGCTCCAGCTCCCTGGCGGTGAATCGCTGGCGTTCCAGGGCCTGGGCCAACACCGCCTCGGCGCGTTTGAGTTCGGCCCTGAAGGGCGCCGGATCGAGGGTGAACAGCACGTCGCCCTTGCGCACCAACTGCCCGTCGCGGAAATGCACGGCCAGCAAGGTACCTGCAACCCGGGGACGGATCTCGACGTGCTCGATTGCCTCCAGGCGCCCGGAGTACTCGGCCCATTCGCTGACCTGCCTGCTGGCGGCGGCGCGAACCTCCACGCTCACGGGTTCTGCCGGTTCGGCCTGTGAGACTGCCTTGCCGAAGAGGGCATATCCCCCCAGGGCAAGGATGGCCACGCCGAAAAGCCCGACCAAGAAGGAAACTCGACCTTTGATTGAAATGAACATGGCATGTCCCTGCGAAACCATAAATCTCGGCGCAGTCTCTGCCAGGGGAGCCCATGGATATAGATTCGAATTCGGCTTTTACTTTTCGCAGTAATGGAATAATCGGGGCAGGACAAGGCGGTGAACGCTTGGGCAAAGGCGTATCGAAATACTCATTTCTTGTAAATGGAATAATAATCGCCAGTGATTGGGGTAGTTTGACCAGCCTCCCATTCCCGACGAGGCTCAAAATCATGAACTCCCTTGTTCACGTTCTGCACGATGGCATCCGCGTCCCGAGGTTGGGTTACGGTCTATGGCAAGTCGATGCGCAGGACAGCTCCGAGCTGGTTGCCCATGCCATTGGCAGGGGGTACCGGTTGATCGACACGGCGGAGGCTTACTACAACGAAGCCGGCGTCGGGGCGGGTATCCGGGCCGCTGGGGTTCCGAGGGAAGAGATTTTCGTGGCGACCAAGGTATGGAACACCCATCACGGTCATGACCTGACGCTTCGCGCCTTCGACGCGAGCCTCGAGCGCCTCGGCCTCGACTATGTGGATCTTTATCTCATCCATTGGCCGTCGCGCATTCGTAATGCTTACGTGGATACCTGGCGCGCCCTGATCCGGATCAGGGAGGAAGGTCTTGCGAAGGCCATAGGCGTGTGCAATTTCGCTATCCCGCAACTGCAGCAGCTGATCGATGAAACGGGCGTCATCCCGGCGCTGAACCAGGTCGAGCTGCATCCTTATTTCCAGCAACGGGCGCTTCGTCAATTCCATGCACGGAACGGTATCGCAACCCAGTCCTGGAGTCCGCTTGGCCTCTGGAAAGACAAACCGGAGAGTCCGCTGAATGATCCACTGGTGCTGGAGTTGGCCGCCAAGCACTGCAAGACCCCGGCACAGGTCATTCTGCGCTGGCACCTGGACAACGGCCTGATGCTAATCTCCAGGTCCGCTCGAACGGCGCGAATCGAGGAAAACTGTCAGCTGTTCGACTTCTCCCTGGATGACGAGGACCTGGCGCGCATGGCCAGGCTGGACAGGGTGGGCGGCAGGCTCGGCCCGGACCCCGAGACTGCCGATTTCTGACTTCCGTAATGCGGTAAGGATCAAGAGAAATGGATCGACTCCAGGCTATGCAGGTGTATTGCCGCGTCGTTGAAGTGCACAGTTTCAGCAAGGCAGCCGATAGCCTGGAGATGCCCGCTTCTACCGTGACACGCATCATCAAGGAGCTTGAAACCTTCCTTGGCGTCCGGCTATTGCAGCGGACCACTCGTCACATCAGCCTTACCCCGGATGGTAGCCTCTACTACGACCACTGCCGCAGGCTGCTGGCCGAAATCGAGCGCGTCGAGTCCTCCTTCCCGGGGGCTGGCCGGCCCCGAGGCAAGCTGCGGGTGGACATGACCTCATCCTTCGCGCGCCTGTTCGTGGTACCGGCTATCGGGGAATTCCTGGCTGACTATCCCGACGTGGAGATCACCCTGTCTCTTGGCGACCGGACCATAGACCTTGTGCAGGAGGGGGTCGACTGCGTCATCCGGGCTGGCGTACCCCAGGATTCCGCGACACTGGTTGCGAGGCGCATAGCAGGCTTCGAGTGGATCACCTGCGCCTCGCCTGCCTACTTGAAGGCACACGGCGAGCCCCGATCCCTGGATGACCTCCGCCACCATCATGCCGTGGGCTTCCTGTCCAATCGCAGCGGTCGTCGGGCTCACTGGAGCTTCGTGATCGACGGGGAGGAAGCATCAGCCCAGATCGAGGAACGGATAACCGTCAACGACACCGATACCTATCTCGCGTGTGGCCTGGAAGGGCTTGGACTGGTACGCGCAGCAAGCTACCTGGTGATCCCTTACCTTCGCAGCGGTCAACTGCGACAGGTTCTGCCGGGGCTTACCGCACCGACTGTGCCGCTGTCGATCATCTACCCCAAGAATCGCCACCTCTCCCCAACGGTGCGCGCTTTCAGCGACTGGATTGCCCGTCGCGTCGCAGAAATGGCACCACAGTGGAAGCTCCCCGCCCGGGAAAGCCTTGAAATGACGGATCGCCAGTAGAGCCGTTGTAGGTCGGAGGGAATCCCCGGGGCGGCATTTGCCACCACTGCCGTCAGAGGGCTGTCCGACGCTGGCCCGGCTACCGCTCGGCATGCCAGATCGCAACCGCCATGATCGCGATGCCGATCAACTGCAAGCCACCCAGGCTCTGCCCGTAAAACAGCCAGTCGATGATGATGGCGACTGCCGGATAGAAAAACTGATAGACCGCGATCCTGTCGGTATTCAGATGTGCCATGCCGGCATAGATGAGCCCATAGGCCAGGGACGTATGAATCAGCCCAAGCCCAGACAGCCAGGCCCAGGAAACTCCCATTTCCGGCCAGCCATTGAGCACGGGCCATGGGAGCAAGGCGATTGCTCCGACTGTGCACTGCCACCAGGCAAGCGTACCGGCAGGCGTGTGGCGTACCTGCCGGGCGATGATGGTGACGCATGCGGTACAAAGCGCTCCGAACAGGCAGAAGGCTACGCCCAGCCAGTAAGTGGCCTGGATGGTCCGCTCCGAGCCGAACAGTGAAAGGTGTTCGAGTATCCCGGTTGCCAATATCAAGCCAAGCATGGCGACCAGCACCGCGGCGATGCGTCGCCTGGCGACTGGCTCTTTCAGGTAGAAGGCACCCAGCAGCAGGACCCAAAGCGGCTGTACATGGAACAGCACCGTAGCAATGCCGACGGATATGTACTCGATGGACGCGAAGAACAGTCCCCAGGCCGCCACCATCAGCACGCCCGCGGCAAGAACCGCGAAGCCGGGAGCGCGGAATAGCTGCAGATCACTGAGTTGCCGGCGCCATGCCGCCCAGAGGGTGAGACCGAGCAGGCCGAAGGCACAGCGGAACCACGTAGCGGTCAGCGGGTCGGTGCCAGCCTCGTGCACGAAGATGCCAACGGTGCTGAGGGCAAGGCTGCCCAGAAGGAAGGCCAGGGTACCCTTGTTTTCGAGCTGGCCCCGGGCGCCGAGGTAGCCGGCGATGGGCTGATGAGTTGCGAGCTGATCGGATGTTTTCATGCCGCACAGCATGAAACCGGGTCGGTATTACGAGAAGCGAATAATATTGTGGATACGTATTCGATTTTCGAAAGGTTGTGGCAATGGTGCAGCGTGACTTGCAGATCGACTGGCTCAAATGTTTCGTCTCGGCCGTCGACATGGGCTCGTTGTCGAGCGCGGCTGAAGAAGTCCATCGCTCCCAGTCGGCGGTGAGCATGCAAATCAAGAAACTGGAGAGCGCCATCGGTCGGCAGTTGCTGATACGAGGCCCTCGGCACCTTGAGCTGACCGCCGACGGGCAGAAGCTCCTGGGGTATGCCCGGCGCATGCTGGACCTGCACGAGGAGGCCAAGGTTGCGTTTCACGGTGAAGAACTTACCGGCCGCATCCGTCTCGGCGTGCCCGACGACTATGCCACCAGGTACCTCACACCGGTGCTCAAGCGTTTCGCGCCGCGTCACGGTGGCGTGGAGATTGAGCTGAATTGCGAACAGTCGTCAGCACTGATCCCCCGTGTGGCAAGCGGGGATCTGGATCTTGCCCTGGTTTCTCGCGACCACGCCCGGCGTGGCACTTTTCTCTTTCATGAACCCCTGGTGTGGGTGGGCTCTGCGCAATTCGAGCTGTGGCGCCGGGATCCATTGCCGATTGCGGTTTATGAGTCCGCCAACCTGGCACGCCGCAACGCGATCAACTCCCTCGCCTTGCAAGGGCGTCGTTATAAGGTGGTTTACAACAGTTCCAGCCTGGCGGGGCAGTTCGCTGCCGTCGAAAGCGGATTGGCCGTAGCGGTACTGACCCGCTGCTGCGTTCCAGATCATTTGCAGATACTGGGGCGTGAACATGGCCTGGGGCCACTGGAGCCAGTCGAAGTGGCCGTCTACCGGAGCCGGGCTTCGCAAAACTCCAAGGCTGTGGACAGCCTCAGGGACCTTCTGATCAGGACGCTCAGATTGTCTGGCGGAGCGGGGAACTGAGCAGGTATTCGAGATGGATACGCGGGCGCGAGCAGGCGACGGCGTCGAGGAACTTCGCGCCGGAGGCCTTGGCGCTGCGCGCGCGACAGTAGTGGATCTACTGATCCCGGGCACCGATTCAGGCGAAAATCCTCGCAGTGAGAAAGGTGCCTGATGAGCAAGCAGCGACGTACTTTCTCCGCTGAATTCAAGCGAGAGGCCCGCTGCTGAGTGGATGTGGAGTATCCAAACGTATGGTTCGCGAGGGTTCAACTTGCAGGCGGGCACCTGGAGGTTGGGAGAGGCCGCAGATCGTGATAACGATCTGCGGGTGCGAACAGCGTCGGCACCATCAGCCCGACACAAAATGGATTAGCGACGCTGCTCGAACGCTTTGCCGTCCTCAGCCGTTGCTGGGGAAGGCGAACTGCGCGGCCTCGTGGCTGGCGCGCTTGGGCCAGCGCTGGGTGATGGCTTTCTTGCGGGTGTAGAAGCGCACGCCGTCCGGGCCATAGGCGTGCAGGTCGCCGAACAGCGAGCGCTTCCAGCCGCCGAAGCTGTGGTAGGCCACCGGCACCGGCAGCGGCACGTTGACGCCGACCATGCCCACTTCGATCTCGTAGCAGAACAGGCGGGCGGCTTCACCGTCGCGGGTGAAGATGCAGGTGCCGTTGCCGTATTCGTGCTCGTTGATCAGCTGCATGGCTTCTTCCAGGCTGCCGACGCGGACGATGCAGAGCACCGGGCCGAAGATTTCTTCCTGGTAGATGCGCATGTCGGTGGTGACGTTGTCGAACAGGGTGCCGCCGACGAAGTAACCATCTTCATGGCCGGCAACGCGGTAGCCGCGGCCGTCCACCACCAGCTTGGCGCCAGCGGCCACGCCGTCGTCGATGTAGCCGACCACCTTGTCGCGGGCGGCGGCGGTGACCAGCGGGCCCATGTCCAGGCCGGTGCAGGTGCCGGCGCCGATCTTCAGGCCCTTGATCTGCGGCACGATCTTCTCCACCAGGGCATCGGCGATCTGGTCGCCTACGCACACGGCGACGGAGATGGCCATGCAGCGCTCGCCGCAGGAACCATAGGCGGCGCCCATCAGCGCACTGACGGCGTTGTCGAGGTCGGCGTCGGGCATCAGCACAGCGTGGTTCTTCGCGCCGCCCAGGGCCTGCACGCGCTTGCCGCGCTTGCTGCCTTCGGCATAGATGTACTCGGCGATCGGGGTCGAGCCGACGAAGCTGATGGCTTTGACTTCCGGCGCTTCGATCAGCGCGTCCACGGCTTCCTTGTCGCCGTTGACCACATTCAGCACGCCCTTGGGCAGGCCGGCCTGGTGGAACAGTTCGGCGATGAACAGGGTGGAGCTCGGGTCACGCTCGGAGGGCTTGAGGATGAAGGTGTTGCCGCAGGCGATGGCCAGCGGGTACATCCACAGCGGCACCATGGCCGGGAAGTTGAACGGGGTGATGCCGGCGACCACGCCCAGCGGCTGGAAGTCGCTCCAGGCATCGATGTTCGGGCCGACATTGCGGCTGTATTCGCCCTTGAGGATTTCCGGGGCGGCACAGGCGTACTCGACGTTCTCGATGCCGCGCTTGAGCTCGCCGGCGGCGTCTTCCAGGGTCTTGCCGTGCTCTTCGGCGATCAGCTTGGCAATCACCGCCTCGTTGGCTTCCAGCAGTTGCTTGAAGCGGAACAGCACCTGGGCGCGCTTGGCCGGCGGGGTGTTGCGCCAGGCCGGGAAAGCGGCCTTGGCGGCGTCGATGGCCTGCTGGATGGTGGCGCGGCTGGCCAGGCCGACCTTGCGCTGGGCTTCTCCGGTGGACGGGTTGAACACGTCCGCGGTGCGGTCTTGCTCAGTGATGCGTTCGCCGTTGATCAGATGCGGGATGGTCGTCATTGCGGTTCCTCGAACGTGAAACTGATGGATGGGCAGCCGGAAACCGGCGGGTGACAGGTGGCTTTCAGCTTGTGCCGATCGTATGGGTGAGTTAAATCTTTATTTACTTGCATTCACTTATTGGAAAACTCACCTATGCCGAAGAAGTCCCCACTGAGCCAGGTCAGCGACTTCGATCTGCGCCTGTTGCGGCTGTTCAAGACGGTGGCCGAATGCGGCAGCTTCGCTGCGGCGGAGGGCGCGCTGGGCATCAGCCGCTCGGCCATCAGCCTGCACATGAGCGACCTGGAAAAGCGCCTCGGCATGCGGCTCTGCCAGCGGGGCCGCGCCGGTTTCGCGCTGACTGACGAGGGGAGGGAAGTGCTGCGCGCCAGCGAGACGGTGCTGGTGGCCATCGAGGGCTTCCGCAGCGAGGTCAACCAGATGCACCAGCAGTTGCGCGGTGATCTCAACGTCGGGATCGTCAACAACCTGGTAACCCAGCCCCGCATGCGTATCACCCAGGCGCTCAAGGCCGTGCGTGCCGAAGGGGCCGGGGTGCGCATCAACCTCAGCATGAGTACCCCCGGCGAGATCGAGCGCGGCCTGCTGGACGGCCGCTTGCATGTGGGCGCCGTGCCACTGATCACGCCCCTGTCGGGGCTGGAGTACAGCCTGCTCTACGAGGAGCGCTCCAACCTCTACTGCAGCCACGAGCACCCGCTGTTCAAGCGGGCTGCCGAGGTCAGCAACGATGATCTGCGCCACGCCGATGCAGTGGTGCCCAGCTACCGCATGACCGTCGAAGCCATCGGGCTGCACCAGCTGCTCAACTTCGCCGCCTCGGCCACGGACCGGGAGGGCATCGCCTTCCTGATCCTCACGGGCAGTTACATCGGCTTCCTGCCGGATCACTACGCTGCCACCTGGGTGGAGAAGGGCCTGATGGCGCCCTTGAGCCCGGATCGCCTGTTCTTCGACGCCAAGCTGGCGGTCGCGACCCGCAAGGGGCGCCGGCAGAACCTGATCCTCGAACGCTTCCTCGATTCCCTCCAAGGCACCCGCTAAGCCCCGCCGCATCTCACTGCCAGCCTTCCCGCAGTCGCCCCGTTCCCTGGAACGGGCGCGACCGTTCGGTCATTCCCGCAAAAAAGTTTCAGGGCGCGTGTTGACACGAACTTTTGATCGGCCCTAGTCTGAATACAGCGCTGCACACAATGAGATGCGCAGTAAAAAATGCAGCGCAAAAATCGATTGCTGACTCTTCTGCCTACAAAAACAACGTTACCGGAGAGATTCAAAATGGCTCGGTTCTTCTCTCGCTCCATCCGCAGTGTGATCGCTTGTGTCGCCACCGCCGGCGCATTGCTTGCCCAGGCCCCCGCCCAGGCGGCCGAAACTCAAATCTGGAAAGACATTCAAAAGACCGGTGTATTGCGTTGCGGCGCCGCTGTGGCTGCACCCTATGTCATGCGGGATGCTGCGAGCGGCCAGTACAGCGGCTACTTCGTGGATCTGTGCCGCGACTTCGGTGAGAAGGTGCTGAAGGTCAAGGTCGAGTTCGTGGATACCAACTGGGACAACCTTGTCGCTGGACTGCAGAGCGGCAAGTGGGACCTGGCCATGGCGCTGAACCAGACCCCGGAGCGGGCTCTGGCGGTGTCTTTCTCGGCGCCGGCCACCGACTACCAGGTGTCGCTACTGGTGAACAAGGACAACCCCAAGTTCGCCGGTGCCGGGAACACTGTCGCCGACTACGACAAGGAAGGCGTCACCTTCGCCGTGATGTCTGGCACCGCCCAGGACAAGGCCATCTCCGCCGTGCTGAAGAACGCCAGGGTCATGCGCCTGCCCGGCATGGATGAGACCCGCCTGGCGGTGATGTCCCGTCGTGCCGATGTGCTGGTGGACGCCAGTGACACCAACCATCTCTTCGCCCTGGCCAACCCTGACTGGGCCAGGGAAGTCCTGCCCAAGCCGGCACTCGCCAAGCAGGGCGTGGCTTTCGGCCTGCGCCGTGACGCCAGCGCCGCCGACCTGCAGGTGCTGAACATCTACGTCACCCAGCGCCGCGAAACCGGTGAGATCGACGCCCTGGTCGACAAGGCCTCCATGCAGGCCAACGCCGAAGAAAAATCCGCCCAGTGACCTCTCGTTGACCCCTGAGGGCTCCCTGTGGAGCCCTCCCGGAGAAATTCCCTATGAATTCCCCCTATCTGGTGGCCGCCCAGCCACAGCCCGCGTTCGCCTCCGATTCGGCTTCCGGCGACTTCATCCAGCTGCGTAGCGTGTGTAAATCCTACGGCGAGCAGCTGGTGGTGATGGACAACCTGAACCTGGACATGCGCGCCGACGACCGTCTGGTGATCATCGGTCCGAGCGGTAGTGGCAAGAGTTCCCTGCTGCGGGTCCTGATGGGGCTGGAAGGTATCCAGGGCGGGACCATCAGCTTCCAGGGCAAGCCCTATATCAACGGTGGCGCCACTCGCGCCAAGACCCTGGACGAGGGCCTGCGGAACCAGATCGGCATGGTGTTCCAGCACTACACGCTGTTCCCGCACCTGTCGGTGCTGGGCAACCTGATCCTGGCGCCCACCAAGGTCCATGGCCTGTCGAAGGCCGAAGCCACCGAGCGGGCCCGCATGTATCTGGCGCGCCTGGGGCTGGAAAGCAAGCTCGACGCCTACCCCAGCCAGCTCTCCGGCGGACAGAAGCAGCGCGTGGCCATCGCCCGGGCGCTGATGCTGGAACCCAAGCTGATGCTGTTCGATGAGGTGACCTCCGCCCTCGACCCGGAAATGGTCATCGAGGTGCAGAACGTAATGATGCAGCTGGCCGAACAGAAGATGGCGATGATCATCGTCACCCACGACATGCACTTCGCCCGGCACATCGCCACCCGCGTGGTGTTCTGCGCCAACGGCAAGGTGGTGGAGCAGGGGCCGCCGGAGCAGATCTTCACCCAGCCCAAAGAAGCCCGTACCCGGGAATTTCTCGAAAAAGTCCTGCACCTGGACTGAGGGGTGAAGCCATGAACTATCAATTCGACTTCCACTTCCTCAGCGGAAACTTCGGTGTCCTGTGGGACGGCCTGAAGGTGACGCTGGAACTGGCGCTGGTCTCCAACCTCATCGGGCTGGTGCTGGGATTCGGCCTGTGCCTGCTGACCATGAGCCGCTGGTTTTTCCTGCGCTGGCCGGCCCAGTTGTTCATCGAGTTCTTCCGCTGCACCCCGGCGCTGCTGCAGATCGTCTGGTTCTTCTACTGCGTGCCGATGCTGTTCAACGTGTTTATCGACCCGGTGGCCATGGGCTTCCTGGCGCTGGGCCTGAACCTCACCGCATTCAATGCCGAGGCCTATCGCGCCGGCGTCCAGGCGGTGCCGCGCGAACATCTGGATGCCTGTGTCGCCCTGGGCCTGCGTCCCTGGCAGCGCACCCTGTACGTGGTGCTTCCGCAGGCGTTGCGCAGTGCCCTGCCGGTGCTGATGACCAATGGCATCGGGACCCTCCAGCAGAGTGCGCTGGTCGCCATCGTCGCGGTTGCCGACCTGATGTACGTGGGCAAGAGCCTGGCCACCGAGGCTTACCGTCCGCTGGAAACCTACACCCTGATCGCCCTGATCTACTTCGCCCTGTCGCTGCCGATCGGCCAGTTGGTGCAACTGATCGAGCGTCGCCAGGACGCTGCGGCCGCGCGCTGAGGAGAACGCCATGACTATCGATTTCTCCATCGTCCTGACTTATTGGCATGTGCTGCTCAAGGGCCTGGCGCTGACTCTCGCCATCACCCTCGGCTGCGCGGTGATCGGCAGTCTGGCCGGGTTCGTGCTCAGTCTGTTGCGCATCTCACGCATCAAGCTGCTGAAGCTGTCGACCACCCTTTATGTGGAGTTCTTTCGCGGCACGCCGCTGCTGATCCAGCTGTTCTGGGTGTTCTTCTGCTTTCCGGTGGTCTTCGGCCTGGATATCCCGCCGTACGTATCGGTGATCATCTCGCTCACCCTCTATATGGCCGCCATCACCAGCGAGACCTTCCGCGGCGCGCTGAAGTCCATCGCCAGCGAACAGCATGACGCGTGCACCGCCCTGGGCCTGACCTCGCGGGTGAAGGTGCTCTACGTGATCTTCCCGCAGGCGCTGCTGCGGGCCATCCCGCCGCTGCTGTCGAACGTGGTCAGCCTGTTCAAGGAGAGTGCGCTGATCTCCTCGGTGGGCATCGCCGACCTGATGTTCGTCGGCCAGAACATTTCCAACAGTACGGCCCGGCCGGTCGAGTTTCTCTCCGCCGTCGCCGTCATCTATTTCCTCGTGGCTTTCCCGCTGACCCGCCTGGTCGGCGTGGTCGAAGCCCGGATGCTCCGGCGCTACGCCTACTAACCCCCGAAAAAGCCCTTCCTGGCCCCACAATCTGGAGAAAATCCATGCAACTGAAAGGCATCCTGCCCGCCCTGGTCACGCCCTTCGACAAGTCCGGCGCGGTCGATCACGAAACCCTGGCCGCCATCATCGAGTACCAATTGAAAGCAGGCGTCAGCGGCTTCGTGCCCCTGGGCTCCACCGGCGAGTACTACGCGCTGACCAATGACGAGCGCCGCCAGGTCATGGCGACCGTGAAGGAAGTGGTGGCTGACCGCGGCGTACTGATCGCCGGCGCCAACGGCTCCTGCACCCGCGAAGTGATCGAGCAGGTCAAGCAGACCCGCGACGCCGGCTACAGCAACCTGCTGATCGCGCCGCCGTACTACGCGCTGCCGTCCCAGCAGGAACTGATTGGCCACTACCAGGCGATCCTCGATGCGGTACCGGATGTCAACGTGGTGCTCTACAACTACCCGGTGCGCACCAACGTGGAAGTCGGCTTCGATGTGCTGGAAGCCTTCAAGGACAACCCCCGCGTCATCGCCATCAAGGAAAGCAGCGGCAACCTGCTGCGCGCCATCGAGATCGGCAACACCTACAAGGACAACTACCAGCTGTCCTGCGGCTCCGACGACCAGGCCCTGGATTTCTTCCTGTGGGGCGCCAGCAGCTGGATCTGCGGCCCGGCCAACTGCTTCCCGGACCAGGTGGTGGACTTCTACCGCAAGTATTCCTCGGGCGACCTTGCCGGCGCCCAGGCGGTGATGCGCTCGCTGTTCCCGGTGATGGCCAGCATGGAGTCGGGCAAGTTCATCCAGAAGGTGAAATACGGTTGCGAACTGGCGGGCTTCAAAGCCGGCAATGCACGCATGCCGCTGCAACCCCTGACCGATGACGAGAAGGCCGAATTCCGCAAGGTGTTCGAAGCGTCCCAGCGTTGACCCGAAGCCGGCATCGGCTCCCAATGGGGTCGATGCCGTTTACCGAGAGAGCAGAGATGACCAGCCAAGTTTTCACCTGTATCGAAGGCCACACCGAAGGCATGCCTGTGCGTATGGTGGTGGGCGGCGCACCGGAGCTGCGCGGCGCGACCATGAGCGAGCGGCGCCGGCATTTCATTGAGGAGTACGACTGGGTCCGTCGGGCGCTGATGCTGGAACCCCGTGGCCACTCGCACATGTCGGGAACCCTTCTTTATCCCCCGGTCAGCGCCGAGGCCGATTTCAGCCTGCTGTTCATCGAAACCTCCGGCTGCCTGCCGATGTGCGGTCACGCCACCCTCGGCTCCATCACCTTCGCCCTGGAAGCGGGCCTGGTGAAGCCGAAGACGCCGGGCCAGGTGGTGGTGGATGTGCCGGCTGGCCAGATCCGCGCTCGCTACGAGCAGCAGGGCGGCAAGGTCACCTCGGTACGCTTCACCAACGTGCCCGGCTTCCTGCTCTACCAGGACGTGCAGATCTACCTGCCGCAACTGGGCAAGCTGAAACTCGACATCGCCTACGGCGGCAACTTCTATCCGATCATCGAAGTCCAGGCCAACTACGCCGGCTGCGAGCATTTCACCCCCGAGCAACTGCTGGAGTGGGGCAGGGAAGTGCAGCGGCTGGTCAACGCCAGCTTCGATGTGGTGCACCCGGGCGATGCCACGATCCGTGGCGTGAAGCACTGCATGTGGACCGGCCATCCGCTGGCCCGGGATTCCCATGGACGTGCGGTGGTGATCGCTGGCGACAGCCTGGTGGACCGCTCCCCCTGCGGCACCGGCACCTCCGCCCGCGTCGCCCAGCGCCATGCACGCGGCTGGCTCGCCGAGGGCGAAGCCTTCCGCCACGAGAGCATCATCGGCAGCCGCTTCACCGGCCGCGTCGAGGCCACGACCAGCCTGTCGAACGGCGCCGCTGCGGTGTACCCGAGCATCGAAGGCCGCGCCTGGATCACCGGGCGGGCCGAGTTCCACGTGGATGACCAGCAGCCATACTGGGATGGTTTTTCACTCGGTGATTTCGTTGGCAAGAAGGGGGCCGCATGAACGATCAACAAGGCCAGGCCCTTGAGTCGGCAGTGGTCATCGGCGGCGGCATAGTCGGTGTCTGCTGCGCGCTCTACCTGCAACGCGAAGGCTACCGCGTCACCCTGGTGGACCCCGCCGCACCGGGCGACAGCACGGCGAAGTGGAGCTGCGGGCAGATGGCGGTGAGCGAGGTCATTCCGCTGTCCAAGCCCGGCATCCTGAAGAAGATTCCGACCTGGCTGCTGGACCAGAAGGGCCCGCTGGCCCTGCGCCCCAGTGCATTGCCGGGCATCCTGCCGTGGTTCCTGCGTTTCGTGGCCTGTGCGCGCCACTCGAAGATTGTCGAGATCGCCGAGGCCATGGCCACGCTGACCGGGAATGTCTATGGGGATTACGCACCACTGCTGGATGCGTGCGCCGATAAGACCTTGCTGGGTGATCGCCCAATCATCGAAGTCTTCGACTCGTCCGCCGGCGTGATTCACGAGCGTCCCCATCTGGAACTGCGCAAATCCCTCGGCTTCAGCTCGGAAGAGCTGGACGCCGCCGCCATCGCCGATCTGGAGCCCGCCCTGGCCGGCAAGTTCAGGCACGGCCTGCTGTTCCCCGATTGGCGCGCGGTGAGCGATACCGAAGGCTTCATCGCGGCACTGACCCAGAGCTTCATCGACCAGGGCGGCGTCCGTGTACGCGACCAGGCGAAACGCATCGACAGCGTGGCGGACCGCGCCACTGGCGTTACCCTGGCCAGCGGCGACCGCCTGCCGGCCGAGCATGTGGTGGTGGCTGCCGGCACCGGTTCCCGCCAGTTCTTCTCGCAACTGGGCGTGGACATTCCCCTGGCCGGCATCGCCGGGTATCAGGTGGTGTTGCCCGAGCCTGGCGTGGAGATCCGCCATTCGGTGATCTACGCCGATGGCGGCTTCTGTTTCAGCCCCATGACGCGCGGCCTGCAGATCGGCGGCACCATCGAGTTCGCCGGCGCCAACGCCGAGCCCAATTTCAAGCGTGCCGAGATCATCCTGGAGAAGGCCAAACGGATTCTCCCGCAATTGCAGGACAGCCACTTCGAATACGGCGTGGGCTATCGGCCGTTCCTGCCGGATACCAAGCCGGTGATCGACCGCTCCCCGCGCCTGGGCAATGTTCTCATGGCCTTCGGCCACGGCCAGCTCGGCCTGACGCTTGGCGCCACCAGCGGTCGCCTGATCGCCGACATGGCTGCCGGACGAACCCCAGCCCAGGACCTCACGCCCTTCAGCGCCAAACGATTCGCTTTCATTGGAGGATTCGCATGACTTCGTACGACCAGCTCTACATCAATGGCCAATGGGTGGCGCCTGCCAAGGGCGGCACCTTCGACACCCTCGACCCGAGCAGTGAAAATGTGATCACCCGGGTTGCGGCGGCTACTGCCGAAGACGTCGACCTGGCGGTGAAGGCCGCCCGGCAGGCTTTCGATGCGGGCCCCTGGCCGCAGATGAGCGGTTCGGCGCGGACAACCATGCGGCGTGCTTCGATTTGCTTTCGTCCCTGAGCCGGCACCTCTGTTTTGCTACCTCAGCGGTTGCTGCTTCTGGTGCCAGCTTCAAAGCTGTGCCTGTGGTGACCCTTGGCCTCGATGTGGCCCAACGAGAACTGATCTACGAGGTTCACCAGATCAGCGATTGGGTGTTCACCATCGACCGAAATATGGGGATTGAGTTCTTCGACCATGGCGGCCGGAAGAACAGACCGGACTATCTGATTGACTATGTGCCGGGAGCCAGCTCCCAGGCGACACACAACCTGATCATCTCGTCGCGCTCGAACGATGAACTGGAGGCGATGCTGAAGCCGGTGCTGCTTGAGCATGGCTTGTCCGCCGACGGCGAGCAGTCGGTTCAGATCCTGGCAAATCTGCGGTCGCTGTCCGGTCAGCTCGCTCTGAAGCTGATTTCTGCTCGCACACAACAGGCGGAAGCACTTGGCCTGGCTTTGGCTCGGCTCTACCTCGAATATCAGGGCGCATTGAGCAATCAGGTCATTGTGCCGTTGGATGCGCACACGGACCTTTACCGCTCAAGCGGTGAGTCAGACGGTGTCAATGATGCAATCAGCCTGCAACGCACCGACTTGGGATTGTTCGATTTGGATTTGAACACCAGAACGATCACTTGCAACCTGGTCGAGGTGAAATGCTATTCGCAAGTTGGCGACTTTGCGGCCTTCAACCAACTGAAGGAACGGATTTCCGCCCAGATCAATCAGAGCGAGCGCATCCTCCAGCGCCACTTTGACCCGGCCTTGAAGAAGCCGGACCGGCCGGATAGGTTGCTCAAGAGCCGGGAGTTGGCTCAGATCCTTCGTTTCTATCTAGAGCGCTCACTGCGTTACGGGATCTTTGATGCGACTGCTGCGCAGGAAGCACGAGGGTTACTTGAATCCATCGAGCAGGGCTACTCGCTTCAGTTCAGACGCTGCGCCCTGATCTTCGACTTCGACAAGACCGGAACCGAGGCCCCGGACAACGAGGTTGGCATTGAATTCCACCGCATCGGTAAGGATCTCATTCGCGCCTTACTGGAGAACTGCCGCAAGCCTGTTTCGGGCGAGATTGAGGAGGAACCGACCGTGCACCTCCTGAGCGAGCAGTTTATACCGAGCGTACCGAAGCTCGAGACAGCCGTTTTCATCGCACCCAAGAGAGCCCGGTCAACGTCCTGGACGGTGGATGAGCTGTGGGACGAAGAGCCGAAGGCACCAATCACCCAGCTAACACCACCTGCTGGAGAGGAAACGCCCGCACCTGTCCAAGAGGAAGAACAGGCTGAACCTGTCAAGCAAGCATCTCGAACTTCCACCATTGCGCCTGAAGAAGAAAAAGAAGACGAGCAGCCCGCCGCCGTTGCTGTTGACCCGGCGGAACCTGTTCAACCCAAGTATGAAGCGCCGGAACATCCGACACCCGAGCCTGCGCTTCAAGCCGAGGTCAGCTATGACATTATGCTGGGCGTTAATGGTGACTCACCCCAGTACGGATTGCTCGGAGAGGTTTCCGGCAGGAAAATCGCGCTGGACCTCAACCATACCCACACAATCAGTCTCTTTGGGGTTCAAGGCGGCGGCAAGAGCTACACCCTTGGAACAGTCATTGAGATGGTCTCCATGCCGCTTCAGCACATCAATGTGCTGCCAAGCCCGCTCGCCACGGTCATCTTCCATTACAGCCCGACGCAGGATTATGCGCCGGAGTTTACCTCGATGATCAATGCCAACTCGGTGGACGAAGAGATCCGCATCCTTCGTGAGCGTTACAAGGCCAACCCGGAAGCCCTGGAGGATGTCCTGATTCTTACCCCGGCAAACAAGGTGGATGATCGCCGGGCCGAGTACCCGGATATCGAAGTTAAGCCGCTCGCTTTTTCTGCCTCCGAACTCAAGGCGGCGCACTGGAAATTCCTGATGGGAGCGATTGGCAGCCAGAGCATGTATATGCGGCAAATCAATCTCATCATGAGGGGGCTGCGGGACAACCTGACCTTGGATGCCCTGCGAGCAGGCATCGATAACTCTAGTCTATCCGATCACCTGAAAGAGCTGGCTCAGACGCGTCTGCTGTTCGCCAGCGAATATATCGATGATAACCAGCGGCTCCAGGATCTGATTCGTCCAGGCAGGTTAATCATCGTGGATCTGCGAGATGAATACATCGAAAAGGACGAGGCCCTCGGACTGTTCGTGGTGATGCTGCAAATCTTCTCGGAAGCAACCTATCAAGGAAGTGCCTTCAACAAGCTCGTGGTTTTCGATGAAGCTCATAAGTACATCGAGAACGATGACCTGGTTTCCGGCCTGGTAGAGGTTGTCCGTGAGATGCGACACAAGGGGACCAGCATCATGGTCGCCTCTCAGGATCCGCCATCGGTCCCTGTCTCCCTGATCGAGCTGTCATCGCAGATCATCATGCATAAGTTCAACTCGCCCGCCTGGCTGAAGCATATCCAGAAGGCAAATGCTGCCCTTGGCGAGTTGACCTCCGACAAGATGAGCCATCTCGGAACCGGCGAAGCCTATGTGTGGTCGAGCAAGGCCTCGGACGACTCCTTCACCCGGGGCGCGGTGAAGATCAAGTGCCGTCCTCGCATCACGCAGCATGGTGGCAGCACAAAAACGGCCGTGGGGCGGTAAAGGAAATTTTATGGAGCGGTAAGCGAAGCTGGAAGGCTAGTAGTTTGGCAACAGCGCACTCATAGCGCTCTTGAACCGCCCCGGGTTTCGTGGAGGCCTCAACTCTTGAGAAGATGAGGCCATGAAAAAGACTACGACCTACTCCCCTGAAGTCCGTGAACGTGCCGTGCGCATGGTTCTGG
>NZ_JAMYBK010000022.1 GCF_024127895.1 Pseudomonas guariconensis
CTGAAGCGTTCAACTCGTTGAATATCAAAGAGTTTTTCGTTTCGACTACGTCGGAAGTGGGGCGCATTATAAGGGGATTCGAAACCCCGTCAACCGTTATTTTCATAAATCCTTAATAAACTTCAACAATATGCCCGAGCGCATCGCCGGCAAGCCGGCTCCCCGGGCTCAGCGCAATCCAGGCAGTGCTTATGCCGCCCTACCCCGCCGCCCGAACAAGCGGGGCACACGTCGCCAGACCGCCGGAATCCGCAGCACCAACAAAAAACTCCCGATAGCGGCATACAGCACCCACTCCTTCAGGTCGGAACGCACCACCCACAGGAAATGCAGCAATCCCAACCCCAGGATCACGTAGACGAGCTTGTGCAACGTCTTCCAACGGGCGCCCAGACGCCGCTGGCTGTAGCGGTTGGAGGTGACGGCCAACGCCAGCAGCCCGAGAAAACCAAGGGCGCCGACGATGATATAGGGGCGCTTGCGCAACTCCACGCCCAACTGCCCCCAATCCAGCCCCAGGATGAACACCATGTAGGCCGTCATGTGCAACACGATATAGGCAAAGCACCACAGGCCGAGCTGCCGGCGCACGACGATCCAGCCCGACCACCCCGTCAACCGCTGCAAGGGCGTCATGGCAAGGGTGACCAAAAGAAAGATCAGCGCCCCCAGCCCCAGGCGATCCACCAGGATCTTTCCCGGGTCCGGGCCGAGCAGGTCCATCGCCGCCTCGTACAGCCACCAGGCGGGAAAGAAACACCCCACCAGGAAGATCGCCAAGCGAAACCAGGGGTAGCGCATCAGTAGTGCTTCCGCAGGTCGAGCCCGGTATACAGCGACGCCACTTCATCGGCATAGCCATTGAACATCAAGGTATCGCGCACATTGGGGCTGAACAGGCCACTGGGCAAGCGCCGCTCCCGGGCCTGGCTCCAGCGTGGATGATCGACCGTCGGGTTGACGTTGGCATAGAAGCCGTACTCATCGGGCGCCAGGCTCTCCCAGGTGGTCCGCGGCTGATCCGCTACCAGGCTGATGCGCACGATCGACTTGATGCTCTTGAACCCGTACTTCCATGGCACCACCAGGCGCAGCGGCGCACCGTTCTGGTTGGGCAACTCCCGGCCATACATGCCCACCGCCATGATCGCCAGCGGGTTCATCGCCTCGTCCAGGCGCAAGCCTTCCACGTAGGGCCAGTCGATCAGGGCGAAGCCTGAGCGCTGCCCGGGCATGTTCTGTGGGTCCTGCAGGGTCTCGAAGCGCACATAGCGCGCCCTGGAGGTCGGCTCGACCTGCTCGAGCACCGCCGCCAACGGAAAGCCCAGCCAGGGAATGACCATCGACCACGCCTCGACACAGCGTAGCCGGTAGATGCGCTCCTCGAGCTGGTGAGGCTTGACGAAGTCTTCGAGCGCATAGCGTCCGGGCTTGCCGACCTCGCCATCGACCACCAGACTCCAGGGCTCGGTCTTCAGGCTGCCGGCATTGGCCGCCGGATCGCCCTTGTCGGGCCCGAACTCATAGAAGTTGTTGTAGTGGGTGGCATCCTTGAACGGCGTGATCGCCTCGTCCTTGACCGTCACCGCCTGCCAGCGGGTATCGCCGAGCTTGTCGATGAACCAGCCAGGTGCGGCACCTGGCGCGACATCGGCATAGCGCGACGCCTCGACCGCCTGCGCGATGCCCGGCAACGTACCAAGGGCCAACCCGGCCAGGGAACCACCGAGCAGGGTGCGCCGGGAAAGATAAAGACCTTCGGGGGTGATCTCCGACCCTTTGCAGTCGGACGATCTGGGAAGCTTGATCAGCATGACGGCTCCACAGCACAGGTGACGGATGTACCAGTAAGACTATGGAGCCGGCAGGTTATTGCATCATTAAATCGTTGTCAGGCTTTGCGACGGCGCAGCAGGTACTGCACGGGGCCGGAGATCGCATAGCCGAGGAAGATCAGCAGCAGGATACGTGGCGGGTCGCTGAATACCACGGCGAACACCAGCACCACGGCCAGGATCGCCACGAACGGCACACGGCCCTTGAGGTCCAGTTCCTTGAAGCTGTTGTACTTGATGTTGCTCACCATCAGCATGCCGGCGGCAGCCACCAGCAAGGCCACCAGGAACGACAGCTTCGAGCCCTGGATACCGTAGTCGCTGAACGCCCACACGATACCGGCGACCACGCCTGCGGCTGCCGGGCTGGCCAAGCCGATGAAGTAGCGCTTGTCGGCGGTGCCGACCTGGGTGTTGAAGCGCGCCAGGCGCAGCGCGGCCCCCGCCACATAGATGAAGGCGACCATCCAGCCGACCTTGCCCATGTCGCCCAGGGCCCAGACGAACGCCAGCAATGCGGGCGCCACGCCGAAAGCGGCCATGTCCGACAGCGAGTCGTACTCGGCGCCGAACGCGCTCTGGGTGTTGGTCATGCGCGCCACGCGGCCGTCCAGGCTGTCGAGGACCATGGCCACGAAGATGGCGATCGCGGCGAAGGCAAAGTACTTGCTCGCCTCGCGCGGATCGCCCGCGCTGAGATAACCATGGGCGCTGATGGAGCTGACGATCGAATAGAAGCCGGCGAACAGATTGGCGGTGGTGAACAGGTTGGGCAGCAGGTAGATACCGCGGTGCCGGACCTTGCGTCCTTCGGCGTCGTGCCCTTCCTCGATGTGTTCATCGACAGGTAGCAGGCTTTCGGCGTCGGAGGGCTTGTTCGGCTCTTCGGGACGTTCGCTCATGAAAAATACCTTGCAGGATGGAAAATGTTCGACATGGGCTTGCGAAACAGGTGCTGACAGCAAGCCGTTGGTCGCTTTATACCAGAAGCGGGGCGCGTAAACGAAAAAACGCGGCCGAAGCCGCGTTTTTCATCTCGCCGGACCAGGATCAGTTCTTGGTCTTGTCGACGATCTTGTTGGCCGAGATCCAAGGCATCATGGAGCGCAGTTGCTCGCCGATGACTTCGATGCCGTGAGCGGCGTTGTTACGACGCTTGGCGGTCATCGATGGGTAGTTGGTAGCACCCTCGGAGATGAACATCTTCGCGTACTCGCCGTCCTGGATGCGCTTCAGAGCGTTGCGCATGGCCTTGCGGGATTCTTCGTTGATGACCTCTGGGCCCGTGACGTACTCACCGTACTCGGCGTTGTTGGAGATCGAGTAGTTCATGTTGGCGATGCCGCCTTCGTACATGAGGTCGACGATCAGCTTCAGCTCGTGCAGGCACTCGAAGTAGGCCATTTCTGGCGCGTAGCCCGCTTCGACCAGGGTTTCGAAACCGGCCTTGACCAGCTCGACGGTACCGCCGCACAGAACGGCCTGCTCACCGAACAGGTCGGTCTCGGTCTCGTCCTTGAAGGTGGTTTCGATGATGCCGGTACGGCCACCGCCGACGCCAGCGGCGTAGGACAGCGCGACGTTCTTGGCGTTGCCGGAAGCGTCCTGGTAGACAGCGATCAGGTCAGGGATACCGCCGCCCTTGACGAACTCGGAGCGAACGGTGTGGCCCGGGGCCTTCGGCGCGATCATGATGACGTCGAGGTCGCCACGCGGCACGACCTGGTTGTAGTGGATCGAGAAGCCGTGGGAGAAGGCCAGGGTAGCACCCTGCTTGATGTTCGGCTCGATCTCGCTCTTGTACAGGGCGCCCTGGAACTCGTCCGGGGTCAGGATCATGACCAGGTCGGCAGCGGCGACGGCGGTAGCGACGTCGGCGACTTTCAAGCCATGGGCTTCTGCCTTGGCGACGGTGGCCGAACCTTTACGCAGACCGACGGTAACGTCCACACCGGAGTCCTTCAGGTTGCACGCCTGGGCGTGGCCCTGGGAGCCGTAACCGATGATGGCGACTTTCTTGCCCTGGATGATCGAAAGGTCGCAGTCTTTGTCGTAATAAACTTTCATGAAATACCCCTGTTATATCTCGGCTCACGGAGCCATCACTGATTCTTGTCTTGCAGTATTCAGATGCTGAGCACTTTGTCGCCACGGGCGATGCCGGTGACGCCGCTGCGCACGGTTTCCAGGATCGACGCGGTGCCGATGGCCTGGATGAAGCTGTCCAGTTTGTCGCTGGTACCGCTGAGCTGCACGGTGTACACGCTGGAGGTGACATCGACGATCTGGCCACGGAAGATGTCCGTGGTGCGCTTGATCTCGGCGCGCTGGGCACCGGTGGCCTTGACCTTGACCAGCATCAGTTCGCGCTCGATGTGAGCACTTTCCGACAGATCGACCAGCTTGACCACTTCCACCAGCTTGTTCAGGTTCTTGGTGATCTGCTCGATCACTTCGTCATGACCAACGGTGGTCAGGGTCAGGCGCGACAGGGTTGGATCCTCGGTCGGCGCCACGGTCAGGCTTTCGATGTTGTAGTTGCGCTGGGAGAACAGGCCGACCACGCGAGACAAGGCACCGGGTTCGTTTTCCAGCAGCAGGGAAATGATGTGCCGCATATCAGGTACGCTCCGTCTTGCTCAGCCACATGTCACGCATCGAGCCGTCCTTGATCTGCATCGGGTAGACGTGCTCGGTCCTGTCGACCGCGATATCGATGAACACCAGGCGGTCTTTCATCGCGAAGGCCTCTTCCAGCTTCGGCTTGAGATCCTTCAGGCTGGTGATGCGGATACCCACGTGGCCATAGGCCTCGACCAGCTTGACGAAATCAGGCAGCGACTCCACGTAGGAGTGCGAGTGACGACCGTTGTAGGACATGTCCTGCCACTGGCGCACCATGCCCAGCACACCGTTGTTCAGGTTGACGATCTTCACCGGCAGGTCGTACTGCATGCAGGTGGACAGTTCCTGGATGTTCATCTGGATGCTGCCTTCACCAGTCACGCAGGCCACGTCCTGGTCGGGGAAGTTGAGCTTGATGCCCATCGCCGCCGGGAAACCGAAGCCCATGGTGCCCAGGCCACCGGAGTTGATCCAACGGTTGGGCTTGTTGAAGCGGTAGTACTGCGCCGCGAACATCTGGTGCTGGCCCACGTCGGAGGTGATGAAGGCATCGCCGTTGGTCACTTCGCAGAGGGTCTCGATCACGGTCTGCGGCTTGATCATGCTGCCGTCGCCCTTGTCGTAGGGGAACAGGCCGCGATCGCCGCGCCATTCGTCGATCTGCTTCCACCAGGCATCCAGCGCCGCCTTCTCAGGCTGCTCGCCGATTTCCTTGAGGATGGTCAGCATCTCGTTCAGCACGCTCTCGACCGGCCCGACGATCGGCACGTCGGCCTTGATCATCTTGGAGATCGACGCAGGGTCGATATCGATGTGGATGATCTTGGCATTCGGGCAGAACTTGGCCGAGCCGTTGACCACACGGTCATCGAAGCGCGCGCCGACCGCGAAGATCACGTCGGCATGGTGCATGGCCATGTTGGCGGTGTAGCTGCCGTGCATGCCGAGCATGCCGAGGAACTGACGATCGGTACCCGGGAAGCCACCCAGGCCCATCAGGGTGTTGGTGACCGGCAGGTTCAGCGACTTGGCGATCTCGGTGAGGGCTTCGGAGCCACCGCCGAGAACCACGCCGCCGCCGGAGTAGACCACCGGGCGCTTGGCCGCCAGGAGCATCTCGGCCGCCTTGCGGATCTGCCCGGAGTGGCCCCGAACGGCCGGGCTGTAGGAACGCAGCTTGACCTTCTTCGGGTAGACGTATTCGAACTTCTCGGCCGGGTTGGTCATATCTTTTGGAATGTCGACCACGACCGGGCCGGGACGGCCGGATTGCGCCAGGTAGAAGGCTTTTTTCAGAACTTCCGGGATTTCCGAGGCATGCTTGACCATGAAGCTGTGCTTCACGATCGGCCGGGAAATACCAATCATGTCAGTTTCCTGGAAGGCATCGGTGCCCACCATGGTGCTGGGCACCTGGCCGGACAGGATGACCATCGGGATCGAATCCATGTAGGCGGTGGCAATGCCAGTGATGGCATTGGTCGCGCCTGGGCCGGAGGTCACCAGCACCACGCCGGCCTTGCCGGTGGCACGGGCGTAGCCGTCCGCCATATGGGTGGCAGCCTGCTCATGGCGAACCAGGATGTGATTGATCTCCGGTTCCTTGAACAGGGCGTCGTAAACATGAAGGAGAGCACCACCAGGGTACCCGTAGATGTGCTTAACGCCTTCGTCACGCAAGAAGCGGACGACCATCTCAGCGCCAGATAAAAGCTCCACGTTGTTCACCTCTAAAACGCCAGAATACCGCCCACGCGGGCGGGTCTTAATAGGTTTACTGCCAAGCAGAGCATGAGCGAACGTCAGCACTGACTGAGCAAGTATTGGGATCGCCCCAGAGTGTTGCGGGGTCTTCCCACCCAGCGCGAGGTAACGCGTTGCGGGGTGTAACGAGTCGGCGCGGGTGTGCGCCTCATGATCTGCTTAGCGGGTCTGCTTCTGGCAGTCCCCCTACAGCGGAAACTGGATTCTTCTGATTCGCCGCGCGCAAGTCAAGAAAAATTATTGCCAATTTTCACCCAGGATGAATTCCTGCCACCACGAAAAAGGTAGCCAGCAGCAGAAAAATAAAGATTTCCACAAAAAAGGGCCACAATCTGCGGCCCTTGAAGGAAAAAGAGAAGAAATCAGGCGGAAGGGCTGATCAATTGGTCGAACGCTGCCAGCAGGCGCCGCAGCTCACGACTCTCTTGCGGACGATCGACGAACACCGTTTCGGCCATGACCAGGATGCCGGACGCATTGGGCAGGGGATCGCCGTGCTCGAGGATGAACTTCATGCGCGGCAGGAAGATCCATTGCAACCACTGCTCGAAGCTCATGGTATCGACCGCGAAAGGCGCCACGCTGGCCAGCGCCTGCTCGCTCGGCGGTTCGGCGCTCCACCAGCCCTGGACCTGCAGCTCGCGCTCGATCAATAGCAAATGATCGGCGATATCGAGGATGCGCTGTTCCATCACAGTTTGACCTGCGCCTTCTGCCGCGCCAGGGCGGCACCGGCGCTGTCGCCCTGCTTCTCGCGGGCCTGGGCGATGGTGTTCCACAGCTCGGCCTGTAAGTCGGGACGACCGTTGGCGTAAGTCAGGGCGCGTCGCGCCAGTTGCTCGGCCTGCGCCGCATCCCCTTGCGCCAGGCGTACCTGGGCCAGGCGGAACAGCACCTGCGGCTCGCGCGGGGCGATGCGCTGGGCGCGCTCCAGGCTCGAGGCCGCACCGTTGAAATCACCACCACCTTGCTGTTGCTGAGCGGTGGTCAGCAGCGCCAGAACCGGGCCGTCGAGCTGCTCGTCGGCCGCCAGGCCGCCACTGGAGACGTTGCCCGACGGAATGCCGGTCGGGGCGCTGGATGGACTGGGCGCGCTGTTCATCGAGGCGATGTCGAACGGCTCGTCGGCAACCGGGTTGGGGTTGGTCGTGATCGGCCCGGTGCTGATCGGTGCGGCGCCGCTGCCGGCCGGGAAAGCCTGGATCGGCGTGGAGCCCGTGCCCTGCGGGATCATCACGGTCACCCCGGAGTCCTCGGGCAGCGACTGCGCCTGGCTGGTGCCACCGCTGGTCGGATAGGTCGCGTTACGGTTGGCCGAGACGCGCTCACCGTTGGATACCGGGGAGCCCGAGTCGACCACTGGAATATTGCCGCGCGGCACGCTGGCACAGCCGTGGAGCACAGCCAGCGCCGCCAAGGCAGGAAACCACCACTTGTTCACTTCACACCTCTTCAAATGCAGCCTGTGCTCAATTCATCCAGCCCTTGACCCAGTCCATGACCGACTCGGCCGGATTCTGCTCGCCGCCACAGGCAGCCCCGGCGGGCGGTTCGCTCCCCTGAATATACGGCATCTGCACCGCCCCCGGACAGCTGCGGTCCGAACCCTGCCCGCTATACGGATCGATCCAGGCCTGCACGACATTGTCCGGCTGCGGCATGTCCAGCGGCAGCGGGTCTGCCTTGCGCATGAAGCTGGTCCAGACTTGCAAGGCACCGGTGGCGCCGGTGAAGGGGGTCTTGCCGTTGTCGTCACGGCCCAGCCAGACCACCGCCAGCAGGTCCTGGCTGAAGCCGGAGAACCAGCTGTCGCGCGAGTCGTTGCTGGTGCCGGTCTTGCCCGCCAGGGTCAGGGAGCGAGGCAGCACGTTGTAGACCGAGCGCCCAGTGCCTTCGCGCATGACCCGCTGCATGGCGTTCTGCACCAGGTAGATGGCCCCCGGATCGAAGGTCTGCTGGATCTGGAACGGATAGCGCTTGAGCGGCTCGCCCTCGGCGGTGAGCACGCTGCGGATGCCCCGTATCGGGGTGTTGAAGCCACCATTGGCGATGGTCTGGTACATGGTCGCGACCTGCATCGGCGACATGCCACCGGCCCCCAGCAGCATCGATGGGAACGCCGGCCAGTCGACGTCCACGCCGAGCCGGCCAATGGTCTTGATCACATTGGGCACCCCTACTTCCAGGCCGATCTTGGCGGTGGACAGGTTGTAGGAGTTGGCCAGCCCCTGGTACAGGTAGATGGTGCCGTGGGGACGGCGGTCGTAGTTCTGCGGGCGCCACACCTGGCCGTTGGCCCCTTTCACCGAGAACGGCTCGTCCTGCACCCAGCTGGTCAGTGTGTAGCGACTCGGTTTTTCCAGAGCCGTCAGGTAGACCGCCGGCTTGACCAGCGAGCCGATCGGCCGCACCGCGTCGATGGCACGGTTGAAGCCAGCGAAACCGGACTGACGGCTGCCGATCAACGCCTGGACCTCGCCGGTTTCCGGATTGGTCACCACCATCGCCGACTCCACGGCCTCGGCGCCCTTGCGCCCGGCCAGGCGCTTGAACGTCTCGCTCATGGCCGTCTCGGCCTTCATCTGCAGGATCGGGTCGAAGCTGGTGAAGATGCGCAAGCCTTCTTCGGTCAGGTCTTCGTCGCGGTAGTCCTGGCGCAGCTGACGCTTGACCAGGTCGAGGAAGGCCGGGAACGAGCTGTCGGCCAGGCTGCCGCGCTTGGTCACGCCCAGCGGCATCTTCTTCGCCGCATCGACCACCGCCTGGCTGGCCACGCCCTGCTCGGCCAGCAGGTCGAGCACCAGGTTGCGACGGGCCAGGGCGCGCTCGGGATAGCGGCGCGGGTTGTAGTAGGACGGTCCCTTGACCATGCCCACCAACAGGGCGATTTGGTGCAGCTTGAGCTCCGACAGCGGCTGGCTGAAGAAGAACTGGCTGGCCAGGCCGAAGCCATGCACCGCGCGCTGGCCATCCTGGCCGACGAAAACCTCGTTGAGGTAGGCCTCGAGGATCTCGCGCTTGTCGTAGTGCAGTTCGAGCAACACGGCCATCATGGCTTCGGTCAGCTTACGGCTGAGGCTGCGCTCGTTGGTCAGGTAGAAGTTCTTGACCAACTGCTGGGTCAGGGTACTGCCGCCCTGGCGCATGGCACCCGACGAGGTGTTGACCCAGGCGGCCCGGACGATGGACTTGGGCGAGACACCGAAATGGCTGTAGAAGTCGCGGTCTTCCACGGCCACCAGGGTTTCCAGCAGGTACGGCGGCACCTGGTCGATCTTGATCAGGATGCGGTCTTCGAGGTTCTTCGGATAGATGCCGCCGATCATCAGCGGCTCCAGGCGCACCACATCGAGCTTGCCGCCGTTGGCCCCGGACAGGCCCGCCACGTAGTCACCGGAGAAGCGCACACGGACGAACTGCGCCGGCTCCATGCCCTCGTAGAACTGGAAGCCGCGGGTATTGAGCTCGACGGTATTGCCGTTGACCGAGGCGGCGCCAGGGCCGTTGGCGGCGTTCTCGCGACGATAGCCAAGGGCATCGAGCTCGGTGAGGAAGTCGTTGCGGCTCAGTTTCTGGCCGACGAACAGCTCCAGCGGCCGGGCATACACCTTGGCCGGGATGGTCCAGCGCTTGCCGGAGAACTTCTCCTGGACGACGGCATCGAGGTAGATCGCAAAGCCGGCGACCACGACCAGGCCGACCAGGCTGAGCTTCAGGGCCCAGCCCAGCCAGGCGCGGGAGCGGCCACCGGGGCGTTTCTTGGGGGTACGGGGATTTCGGGTACGAGTCATGGCGGCGGATTATACGCACTTTGCAAGGGCTGGTGGCCTGTGGGCCGATTCGGACAACCGCGTACGATCGCCAGTATTTCCGGCGGTATGCAGGGACGGCACCATTGACCATAATGTCGCTTTCGAATTCCCTGACTCCTGAAGGATTGCCCGTGAGCCAAGCCCTGATCAGCGCACTGCAGAACCCCGCCCTCTACCCGCATCCGGTAGACGGGTTCCAACTCATCGAGACGCATATCTCCTGGGTGCTGCTGACCGGCGAGTACGCCTACAAGATCAAGAAGCCGATGAACTTCGGCTTCCTCGACTTCACCGCCCTGGACCAGCGCCGCCACTTCTGCCACGAAGAACTGCGCCTGAACCAGCGCCTGACCGACGGTCTGTACCTGGAAGTGTTGCCGATCACCGGTAGCCCCGAGGCCCCGCAATTGGATGGCGAAGGCGAGCCGATCGAGTACGCCCTGAAGATGCGCCAGTTCCCCCAGGGCCAGATGCTCGCGACCTTGCAGGCCAACGGTGAACTGAACGCCGGCCACATCGACCAGATGGCCCGGCAGCTCGCCGAATTCCACCTGCAGGCGCCCAGGGTCCCGGTCGAACACCCGCTGGGTACGCCGGAAAGCGTCATGGCGCCGGTGGAGCAGAACTTCGAGCAGATCCGTCCGTTCCTCAACGACAAGGCCGACCTGCAGCAGCTGGACAACCTGCAGGCCTGGGCCCGCGCCAGCTTCGACCGCCTGTACGACCTGCTCGCGGCACGCAAAGCCAACGGCTTCATCCGCGAATGCCACGGCGACGTCCACCTGGGCAACGCCACCCTGATCGACGGCAAGGTAGTGATCTTCGACTGCATCGAGTTCAACGAGCCGTTCCGCCTGACCGATGTCTACGCCGATACCGCCTTCCTGGCCATGGACCTGGAAGACCGCGGCCTCAAATGCCTGGCCCGGCGTTTCATCAGCCAGTACCTGGAACTGACCGGCGACTACGAAGGCCTGGAGCTGCTCAACTTCTACAAGGCCTACCGCGCCCTGGTACGCGCCAAGGTCGCCCTGTTCAGCATGCCGGCCGGAGCCGATGGCGTGCAGCGCGCCACCACCCTGCGTACCTATCGCAACTACGCCAACCTGGCAGAGAGCTACAGCGCCATCCCCTCGCGCCTGCTGGCCATCACCCACGGTGTCTCGGCAGTGGGCAAGAGCCACGTGGCCATGCGCCTGGTCGAGTCGCTGGGGGCGATCCGCGTGCGCTCGGATGTCGAGCGCAAGCGCCTGTTCGGCGAGCAGACGCCGCAGAACAGCGGGCAGGTGCAAACCGGGATCTACGATCAGGACGCCAGCCGCGCCACCTACCAGCGCCTGCATGACCTGGCCGCGATCATCCTGCGTGCCGGTTTCCCGGTGGTGCTCGATGCCACCTACCTCAAGCATGAGCAGCGCCAGGCGGCGGCAGAGGTCGCCAGCGAGACTGGCGTGCCTTTCTTGATCCTCGACTGCCATGCCCCGGATGCGGTCATCGCCAGCTGGCTGGAACAGCGCCAGGCGGCGAACGACGACCCCTCCGACGCCACCTTGGAGGTGATCAAGGCGCAACAGGCCAGCCGCGACCCGCTGGATGCCAATGAACAGCAACACAGCAAGCGTGTGGACACTCAGGAAAGCGCCAGCATGGACCAGTTGATCGAGCAGATCCGCCAGCGCCTGCCGGGTATCTGAGGCACAACCAGGATCCTGGTGGGGCGGCGGGGATCCTGGGGCTGCTAAGCAGTCTTTTCGCGACACAAGGCCGCTCCCACAAGATGCCCCGGCAAGCCGCATCATTCGTGGTTGGCTCGGGCCCTGGGTATGCCCCATCGCCGGCAAGCCGACTCCCCCACAGCCCTCTGCATGGCTGATGATGTGGCGTGAGCACCGCTGCACCCTGCGTGTGGGCTTGCCGGCGATGGACTGCGAAGCAGTCCCGATTCCTGGCATCGCGCAGCCCTACCTCGCCCCTCGCCGATGGCAAAAGGCCGCGTATTTCCCAACCCCCGCTACACTCCTCTCTGACCTGCTCGCGATTTATCCCCACGACACTCGTTCAGCCATCGCAAGGAGGCCCGATGAACGATGAATTGCAGCATCTGAGAAATCTTGGCAAGACCTCCGCGCAATGGCTCCACGCCGTCGGCATCCACAGTGCCTCGGACCTGCGCCGGCTGGGCGCGGTCGGTGCCTACCAGGCCGTGAAGTCGCGGGGCTTCCGGGCCTCGAAGGTGCTGTTGTACTCGATCGAGGCGGCACTGCTCGACATGCACTGGAACGACCTGCCGCCCGAGCGCAAGCAGGCACTCGACCAACAACTGGATGCCAAGAGCCCTACGCAAAAAAAATCAAAATAATCGGAGCGAAGGTATTGACGACGAAATGAGAATCGTTATGATTATCACAACTGGTCGCGAGACTGGTTGGATAAACTGACAGCCCCTGGTTCGGACTTTCAGATTATCTCCTCATCAGGCTAATCACGGTTATTGACCCGGCAATTTGCCGGGTCTTTTTTTGCCTGGAAATTCCGACCCCGGCCGAGCGCGATCAGCGCCGCAACTGGGCACAGTAGTCCTGCTCCGGCAAGGCTGCGGTGTACCACACATAATCGGCCATGCCCGGCCCAACCTGCTCGCCAACCTCCGCCAGCAACAGCACCTTCGTCTCGCCTTGGGCCCCCAGGTCGGCCAGATGCAGTGGTACCCCCAGGTCCTTGCGCGCGTGGTAGCTGCCCGTGAACAGCAAGGCCGGTTGCGCAGCGGCGAGTACCCGCTCGGCGATACGCCGATCACGTTGCTGCTGGACAGCCAGCATGGCGGGTAGCTGCGTTTCAGGCAGCAGGCCACAGTGCCCGGCGCGCACCTGCTCGAGCAGCGCAGCCTTCACGACCGGCGCATTCGAGCGCTCTCCTGGCAACACCGGCGAATCGCGATAGGCCTGGCGTACTTCATCCTGCGACAGGTTGGCCGCCAGCAGCGGGACGGGGCGCCGCAACGCCTCCCGCACGATCGGCCCGTACACCTGCCAGTCCCAGCCCTCCTGCCAGGCCAAGGCCTTGGGCAGGTCCTCGGGCAGCGTCGCCTGGCCTTGCAGCGCATCGACCAGCGGCTGCTGCGAAGGCTGCAGCATCTCCAATAGCAGGCTGCCCTGGGGACGGTGGGCTTCCAGGGCACGCAGCAACCACAGTTGCAGGGCGTGATGATCGGGGTTGTCGTGCTTTTCTCCCACCAGTACCCGTGGCGCCTGGGCCAGGCGCGCCACCAGTTGCCCGGGGCTGAGCACCTCGCCACTGGCCAGGTCACGGATCTGCCCCAGTTGCGTACTGTCGCACCCCTCGCTGCTCTGCCACGCAGGCAGGGCTGGCAAGCTGGCCTGGCAGCCCACCAGCACCAGGGCCAGCAGGATCGGCAGGCCGCACAACAAGGGATGGCGCATGGGGGAAGCCTCCTAGCGGGTGATGATCAGCGGATGACCACGCTCCGGATGCGGCTGGACCAGCACGTCGATGCCGAACACCGCTTTGAGCGCATCGGGAGTCAGGACCCGCTGCGGGGTATCCAGGGCATGGCAGCGGCCCTGCTCCAGCAACAGGATATGGTCACAGTAGCGCGCCGCCAGGTTCAGGTCATGCAGGATCACCAGCACTGCCGCGCCACGGTCGGCGAAGCTGCGCACCGCCTGCAGGGTCGTGTGCTGGTGCAGCGGGTCGAGCATCGAGGTCGGTTCGTCCAGCAGCAGCGTGGTGCCCTCCTCGCCCGGCCACAGCTGGGCCAGGACCCGGGCCAGGTGCACCCGTTGGCGCTCGCCCCCGGACAACGCCAGGTAACTGCGCTCCACCAGATGGCTGGCATCCGCCGCGCGCAGGGCCGCTTCGACGATTTCCCGGTCGCGCTGCTGGCCGCTGGCGTGGGGCAACCGGCCAAGGCCAACCACTTCCTCGACGCGAAAGGCAAAGCCAAGGTTGGAAACCTGCGGCAGCACGGCCAGGCGACGGGCCCGCTCCTGCCCTGTCCAATCCCCCAGCTCGCGCCCCAGCAAGCGTACCCGGCCCTGGCTGGGCGCCAGCTCCCCGCACAAGGCGGCCAGCAGGCTGCTCTTGCCGGCACCGTTGGGCCCGAGCACACCCAGGACCTGGCTGGGGCGCAGTTCCAACCGGATATCGTGCAGCACCTCGGTCGCGCCACGGCGCAGGTGCAGGCCTTCGACTTCAAGCATCAGTGCCGCCCTCGAACCAGCAGGAACAGGAAGAACGGCGCGCCGATGAAAGCCGTGACGATACCAATCGGCAGCTCCGCCGGCGCCAGGGCCAGGCGTGCCACCAGGTCGGCGAACAGCAGCAGCGAGCCACCCGCCAGCAACGAAGCCGGCAACAGCACCCGGTGATCGGGCCCTGCCACCAGGCGTACCAAGTGCGGCACCACCAGGCCGATGAAACCGATGAGCCCGGCAGCAGCGACGGCCGCGCCCACGCCCAGGGCGGTACAGAACACCAGTTCGCGCTTGAGCGACTCCACCTCGATCCCCAGATGGCGCGCCTCCGACTCACCCAGTAACAAGGCATTGAGTGCCTGGGCACGCCGCGGCAGCCACAGTGCCACCGCCACGGCCACCAGCAGCAAGGGCCACAGGCGTTCGTAGCTGGCGCCATTGAGGCTGCCCAGGTTCCAGAAGGTCAAGGTACGCAGGGTGGCGTCGTCGGCCAGGTAGGTGAACAGGCCGACCGCCGAGCCGCCCAGGGCGGTCAGGGCGATCCCGGCCAGCAGCATGGTGGCGACATTGGTCTGGCCGTCGCGACGGCCCAGGCGGTAGACCAGCGCCGTCACCCCGAGGCCGCCGATGAACGCACAGACCGACAACAGGTAAGGTGCGAGCACTTCCGGAATACCGCCCAGCCAGCTACCGCCGACGATCACCACCGCCGCCCCCAGGGCCGCACCACTGGCGACCCCGACCAACCCCGGGTCGGCGAGGGGATTGCGGAACAGCCCCTGCATGGCCACCCCGCAGAGCGCCAACACCGCCCCGACCGCCAGCCCCAGCAAGGTACGCGGCAGGCGGATCTGCCCCAGGATCATCCCGGCCTGCTCCAGGCCCTCGGCGGCGATGGGCAGCCCCAACAGGTGCAAGCCGGCGCGCAAGGTGTCGAACAACGGCAGGCTTACCGGGCCCAGGGCCAGCGACAGCCAGATCGCCAGCAGGCACAGCAGGGTCAGGCAGATGAACAGCGTGCGCGGCTGGACCCGCCGCTTCATTGGGCGAGCGAGCCCTTGGCCGCCGGATAGAAGGCGCCAGCCAGCTCATGCAGGGTGGCCGGCAGGCGCGGCCCCAGGCCACCGACCAACAGGGTCGGATCGAGGGACACCAGGCGTTTGTCACGCACCGCCCGGGAAGCGGCCAGGGCCGGGTTCTCCTTGAGCAGCGCCTGCAAGGCTTGCTCGCCGCTCAGGCTGCGGTCGGAGAACACCACCACATCCGGGTCCAGGGCCGCCAAGGCCTCCACGGAAAAGTTCTTGTAGCCCTGGTGATCGGCCAGGTTGCGCGCGCCGGCCTGGCGCAGCAGCCAGTCGCCGGCCGTGCCTTGCCCGGCGATCAGCGGCTTGGCGCCGGCATGGCCGACCAGCAGCAGCACGCCCGGCGCCTGCTGGCTGGCCTGGGCCTGCTTGACCTTGGCCTGCAACGCGTCGAGCTGCTGGTGGTACCCGGCGGCGAGCTCGGCGGCCTTCTGCTCGGCCCCCAGCAGGCTGCCCAAATGCTTGAGGTTCTCGTCCACGGCCCCCAGTTCGGCCTTGCTGGAGAACAGCTCGACCCGCACACCGGCCTTGCGGATCTGCGCCAGCACCGGTGGCGGGCCCATCTCCTCGGTGCCGACCAGCACATCCGGACGCAGGCTGAGAATGCCCTCGGCAGACAACTGGCGCTGGTAGCCGATGCTGGGCAAGGCCTTGAGCGATTCGGGGTGCTGGCTGGTGGTATCGACGCCCACCAGGCGCTGCTCGCCGCCCAAGGCACTGATCCACTCGCTCAAGGCGCCACCGGCACTGACCCAGCGTTGCGGCAGCTCGGCGGCCAGGGCCTGGGTGGCGAGGACAAGGCCGGCGCACAAGGCGGCCAGGGCAGCGGGACGACGCATCATCGTATTCCTTTGCAGAAGGCAGGCCGCACGCCTTGTGGCGGACGGCGGAACTGCGCACCATAGGCAGGCGTACACAGCGCATGCGGGCAATTTGATAATTATTCGCATTGAAGCGTCAAGCCATCCCTTCGTTACACGAGCCATACCCTGCGATGCATTTTCTCTGCACCTCCACCGACCTCGCCGAAGGCCACAGCCGCGCCTTCAGCGTAGCTGGCGAACGACTGTTCGGCGTGCGCCGCCAGGGCCGGGTCTATCTCTATCGCAACCGCTGCCCGCACCGGGGCATCGCCCTGAACTGGGATGAAAACGCCTTTCTCGACGACAGCGCCAGCCTGATCCATTGCGCCCATCATGGGGCACTGTTCCTGATCGAGAGCGGCGAATGCGTGGCCGGCCCCTGCGAAGGTGACCGGCTACAAGCCTTGGACTGCCTGGAAGACAGCCAGGGCATCTGGCTCAAGGCGTGAGCAGCACCGGCAGCGGGCGGTCGATGACGATTCGCGAGGCATCCAGGCGTGTGCCATAGGCCAGGACCTCGACACCATCCGCCACCGCGGCGCGCAGGGCCTGGGCGTAGGCGGCGTCGATCTCCTCAGCTGGGCGCACCGCTTCTATCCCGGTGAGGTTCACGCAATACAGCTGCACCGCACGGATACCCTGGCGCGCCAGGGCCGCCAACTCACGCAGGTGCTTGGCACCGCGCTGGGTCACCGCATCGGGGAAGGCGGCGACCGGGGTGTCCGGGTAGCCCAGGGTGACGCTCTTGACCTCCACATAGGCCGGGCCCTCGGCGAACTCCAGGCGAAAATCCACCCGGCTGCCCTCCTCGCCATAGGCCACTTCACGCCTGAGCGCGGTGAACCCGGCCAGTTCGGCGATCAGCCCGGCGCGCAGCGCCTCCTCGACCAGGGCATTGGCCCGGCCGGTGTTGACACAGGCCAGGCGTCCCTGGGGCGTCTCGCTGATCTCCCAGGTGCCCGGCAGCTTGCGCTTGGGGTCGTTGGAGCGGCTGAACCAGACCTGCCCGCCTTCACGCATGCAGTTGAGCATGGAGCCGGTGTTGGGGCAGTGGATGGTCAACTGTTCGCCGTTGGCCAGCTCGATGTCGGCCAGGAAGCGTTTGTAGCGACGCAGCAGGCGCGCCTGTTCGAGTTCGGGAAAGAACAGCATCAGCCTTGCCAGCTCCGCAGGCCACGGGCGATACGCTGCACCGCCTCTTCCAGGCGCGGCAGGCTCTGGGTGTAGGCGAAACGCACATGGTGGCTGGCCTGGTGGCGGCCGAAATCCAGGCCCGGGGTGAATGCCACGTGCTCGGTCTCCAGGAAATGCCGGCAGAAGGCGAAGGCATCGCCGCCGAAGGCACTGATGTCGGCGTACAGGTAGAAAGCGCCCTGGGGCTCCACGGCAATGCCGAAGCCCAGCTCGCGCAGGGCCGGCAGCAGGAAGTCGCGACGGCGGGCGAACTCGGCGCGACGCGCCTCGAGAATCGCCAGGGTCTGCGGCTCGAAGCACGCCAGCGCGGCATGCTGGGCCATGCTCGGGGCACTGATGTAGAGGTTCTGCGCCAGCTTTTCCAGGTCGCCCACCGCAGAGGGTGGCGCCACCAGCCAGCCAAGCCGCCAGCCGGTCATGCCGAAATACTTGGAAAAACTATTCAGGACAAACGCCTGGTCATCCACTTCCAGCACGCTCGGCGCGTCCATGCCATAGGTCAGGCCATGGTAGATCTCGTCCACCACCAGGTGGCCATGGCGTTCGCGGGTGGCCTGGGACAGGCTGGCCAGGGCCTGACGGTCGAGCACCGTACCGGTGGGGTTGGCCGGCGAAGCCACCAGGGCGCCCACGGTGTCCTTGTCCCAGTGGCGCTCGACCAGGTCGGCGGTCAGTTGGTAGTTGACTTCGGGGCCCACCGGTACCAGCTGCGCGCCGCCTTCTACCAGGCGCAGGAAGTGACGATTGCACGGGTAGCCAGGGTCTGCCAGCAGCCAGTGCTTGCCAGGGTCGACCAGCAGGCTGCTGGCCAGCAGCAGAGCACCGGAGCCACCCGGCGTGATGAGAATGCGTTCGGGGTCGAGGTCGACGCCATAGCGCTGACCATAGAAGCCGGCGATCGCCTCGCGCAGCGCCGGCAATCCACGGGCGGCGGTGTAACGGGTATGGCCGGCGGCCAGCGCCGCCTGGCCCGCTGCCACGATGGGCTCGGCGGTGGTGAAGTCCGGCTCGCCGATCTCCAGGTGAATGACATCATGGCCGGCCGCCTGCAACTCGTTGGCACGTGCCAGCAAGGCCATGACGTGGAAGGGTTCGATGGCGCGACTACGCGCACTGTGGGGCTGGGCCATGGGCCTTCTCTCAATTGGGTCTAAACTGTTGATTCTACCCTTGCGCAGCATCGAACGCGCGGCTAGCGCTGCTGTCAATTCCTAGGATCGGGCGGGGTAGCGCACCCCCGATCTATCTGGTAAGTTCGGCGGCTCGCAGTCGCAGGGCCGGCGGTCGCCGGAGATGGAGCAGCCTGCGCATTGGATCAGATGAGTGAGAGGCGGTCTATTCATGTCCACCGTAGAAAAGCAAAAAGCCGGTCAGACCATGTACGGTGTCGAACCCTATAAGGAAACACCGGGCGAGGAGTACATGGGTGAACCCATGCGCAAGCATTTCATCAAGCTCCTGAGCGCCTGGAAGCAAGAGCTGATGACCAGTGTGGATCGGACCGTAGACCACATGAAGGATGAAGCGGCCAACTTCCCCGACCCCGCCGACCGTGCCAGCCAGGAAGAAGAGTTCGCCCTGGAACTGCGCAACCGCGATCGCGAGCGCAAGCTGATCAAGAAGATCGACAAGACCCTGCAGTCCATCCAGGACGAAGAGTACGGCTGGTGCGAGGCCTGCGGCGTCGAAATCGGCCTGCGCCGCCTGGAGGCCCGCCCTACCGCCGACCTGTGCTTCGACTGCAAGGAGCTGGCGGAGAAGAAGGAAAAGCAGGTCGGCAAGGGTTGACCTGATTCCCGACCGAACGGGGCGCTATAGGCGCCCCGTTTCATTTGGTAGCCCTGCAAAAAACCATGAACGACTCCCGCTACATTGGGCGTTTCGCCCCCACCCCCAGTGGCTTCCTGCACTTCGGCTCGCTGGTCGCCGCCCTCGCCTCCTGGCTCGATGCCCGCGCCGCCGCAGGCCGCTGGCTGCTGCGCGTGGAAGACACCGACCCACCGCGGGAGATGCCCGGCGCCCGGGATGCCATCCTGCAAACCCTGGAGCGCTATGGCCTGGAATGGGATGGCGAGGTGGTGTACCAGAGCCTGCGCCACGAAGCCTATGCCGAGGTGGTCGAACGCCTACTGAGCATGGGCCTGGCCTACGCCTGTACCTGTTCGCGCAAGCAGCTCGAAGCTTATGGCGGAGTGTACCCGGGGCTGTGCCGCAACGCGGGCCATGCCCGCGAAGGAGCGGCGATCCGCCTGCGGGTGCCGGAGCTGGTCTACCGCTTCACCGACCGGGTCCAGGGCGATTTCCAACAGCACCTGGGCCGCGACGTGGGCGACTTCGTCATCCAGCGCCGGGATGGGCTCTATGCCTACCAACTGGCAGTGGTGCTGGACGATGCCTGGCAGGGCGTCACCGACATCGTGCGCGGCGCCGACCTGCTGGACAACACCCCACGCCAGCTGTACCTGCAGGAACTGCTGGGATTTTCCCAGCCGCGTTACCTGCACATTCCCTTGATCGTGCAGCCGGACGGGCACAAGCTGGGCAAGTCGTATCGCTCGCCGCCACTGGCGGCCGACCAGGCCACGCCGCTGCTGTTGCGCGCCTTGCGGGCCCTGGGCCAGGTCACGGAGCCGGCGCTGGAAAGCGCCAGCCCCGCCGAAGTGCTGGCGGTGGCGCGCCAGCGCTGGCGCCCCGAGGCCATCGCACGGCAGCGCACCCTGCCAGAGGCCGAGCTGCATTGATGGCCAAGGGGCTCCAGGGATAAGTGGAGAGCGCTTGGAAAAGTCCAACAAATTCAAATTGTTGCCGAGCAAGGCTGAATCCCGCTAGCATCGCCGCAGCCATTTGCGCCAATAATAAGTCCAAGCCCGCAGCGCCCAACCATCGAGGCCAGCATGTACATCTATCGTTTGGTCCTGCTTCTGGTCGTGGGGATCTACCTGTTCTCCCCGGCCATCATGGACTGGTGGATCGAACCGACCGGTGCCTGGTACCGCCCCTACCTGCTCTGGCTGATCCTGATCGTCGTCACCTTCATCCTGCAGAGCCAACGAGATGCCGATGAGCTTTAGCCTGACCCAGATGATCCTGATCAGCGCCGCCTACCTGCTGGTGCTGTTCGGCGTGGCCTGGATCAGCGAACGAGGGCTGATCCCGCGTTCGCTCATCCGCCACCCACTGACCTACACCCTGTCGCTGGGCGTCTATGCCAGTGCCTGGGCGTTCTACGGCTCGGTGGGCCTGGCCTACCAGTACGGCTATGGCTTCCTGGCCTGCTACCTGGGGGTCTCCGGGGCCTTCCTGCTGGCACCGGTGCTGCTCTACCCGATCCTCAAGATCACCCGCACCTACCAGCTCTCGTCGCTGGCCGACCTGCTGGCATTTCGTTTCCGCAGCACCTGGGCCGGTGCGCTGACCACCATCTTCATGCTGGTCGGCGTGCTGCCTCTGCTGGCGCTGCAGATCCAGGCGGTGGCCGACTCGATCAGCATCCTCACCGGCGAGCCGGTGAAGGCCCGGGTGGCCTTCGCCTTCTGTGTGCTGATCATTCTCTTCACCATCTTCTTCGGCTCGCGCCACATCGCCACGCGCGAGAAGCACGAAGGCCTGGTGTTCGCCATCGCCTTCGAATCGGTGATCAAGCTGCTGGCCTTGGGCGGCATCGGCCTGTACGCGCTGTACGGCGTGTTCGGTGGCCCGCACCAGCTGGAAGTCTGGCTGCTGCAGAACCAGACCGCGCTGGCCGCGCTGCACACACCCTTGCAGGAGGGGCCATGGCGCACCCTGCTGCTGGTGTTCTTCGCCTCGGCCATCGTCATGCCGCACATGTACCACATGGCCTTCACCGAGAACCTCAACCCCCGCTCGCTGGTCAGCGCCAGCTGGGGCCTGCCGCTGTTCCTGCTGCTGATGAGCCTGGCCGTGCCGCTGATCCTCTGGGCAGGCCTGCGCCTGGGGGCGAGCACCAACCCGGAGTACTTCACCCTCGGCCTGGGGATCGCCGCCGACAACCAGGCCCTGACCCTGCTGGCTTATGTCGGTGGGCTATCCGCTTCCAGCGGGCTGATCATCGTCACGACCCTGGCCCTCTCGGGCATGGCCCTCAACCACCTGGTGCTGCCGCTCTACCAGCCGCCGGCCGAAGGCAACATCTACCGCTGGCTGAAGTGGACCCGGCGCGCCCTGATCGTCGCCATCATCGCCGCAGGCTTCGTCTTCTACCTGACCCAGAACTACCACCAGAGCCTGGCCAACCTGGGTATCGTCGCCTTCGTCGCCACCTTGCAGTTCCTGCCCGGCGTGCTCTCGGTGCTGTACTGGCCGACCGCCAACCGGCGCGGTTTCATCGCCGGCCTGCTGGCGGGCATCTCGGTGTGGATGGTGACCATGCTGCTGCCCCTGCTGGGCAACCTGCAAGGCTTCTATATCCCGTTGCTGAACATGATCTACGTGCTGGACGACACCAGCTGGCACATGGCGGCGATCGCCTCGCTGGCGGCCAACGTCCTGCTGTTCACCCTGATCTCGCTATTCACCAATGCCAGCAGCGAAGAAGTCAGCGCGGCCGAGGCCTGTGCGGTGGACAACGTGCGCCGCCCCCAGCGCCGCGAACTGCACGCCGCCTCGCCACAGGAGTTCGCCACCCAGCTGGCCAAGCCACTGGGCGCCAAGGCTGCGCAGAAGGAAGTCGAACAGGCCCTGCGCGACCTCTACCTGCCCTTCGACGAGCGTCGCCCCTATGCCCTGCGCCGGCTGCGCGACCGCATCGAGGCCAACCTGTCCGGCCTGATGGGCCCGAGCGTGGCCCAGGACATGGTCGAGACCTTCCTGCCGTACAAGTCCGGCAACGAGAACTACGTCACCGAAGACATTCACTTCATCGAAAGCCGCCTGGAAGACTACCACTCGCGCCTGACCGGCCTTGCCGCCGAACTCGATGCCCTGCGCCGCTACCACCGTCAGACCCTGCAGGAACTGCCCATGGGCGTCTGCTCGCTGGCCAAGGACCAGGAGATCCTGATGTGGAACAAGGCCATGGAGGAGCTGACCGGGGTCGCCGCCAAGCACGTGGTCGGCTCGCGCCTGGTCACCGTCGCGGAGCCCTGGCGCAGCCTGCTGCAGAACTTCATCAACGTGCCCGACGAACACCTGCACAAGCAGCGCCTGGCCCTGGACGGCCAGACCCGCTGGCTCAACCTGCACAAGGCCGCCATCGCCGAACCGCTGTCGCCCGGCAACAGCGGCCTGGTGCTGCTGGTCGAGGACCTCACCGAGACCCAGGCCCTGGAAGACAAGCTGGTGCACTCCGAGCGCCTGGCCAGCATCGGCCGCCTGGCCGCGGGCGTGGCCCACGAGATCGGCAACCCGATCACCGGCATCGCCTGTCTGGCGCAGAACCTGCGCGAGGAGCGCGAGGACGATGGCGAGATCACCGAGCTGTCCAGCCAGATCATCGAGCAGACCAAGCGCGTCTCGCGCATCGTCCAGTCGCTGATGAGCTTCGCCCATGCCGGCGGCAGCCACCAGAACAGCGAGGAGCCGGTGTGCCTGGCCGAGGTGGCGCAGGATGCCATTGGTCTGCTGGCGTTGAACCGGCGCAATTTCGAAGTACAGTTCTTCAACCTCTGCGACCCCGACCACTGGGTCGAGGGCGACCCCCAGCGTCTGGCCCAGGTGCTGATCAACCTGCTCTCCAATGCCCGTGACGCCTCGCCGCCCGGCAGCGCCGTGCGGGTGCGCAGCGAAACGAACGAGCACACCGTCGACCTGATCGTCGAGGACGAGGGCAGCGGGATCCCGAAGAACATCATGGACCGCCTGTTCGAACCTTTCTTCACCACCAAGGACCCGGGCGAAGGCACCGGACTTGGGCTTGCTCTGGTCTATTCCATCGTGGAAGAGCATTATGGGCAAATCACCATCGACAGCCCGGCCGATATCGAACGGCAGCGTGGCACCCGGATCCGCGTGACCCTGCCCCGGCATGTCGTAGCGACGTCCCCTGAAATTCGAGACCGTCGAGAGAATTGAATCAATGCCGCACATTCTGATCGTCGAAGACGAAACCATCATCCGTTCGGCCCTGCGCCGCCTGCTCGAACGCAACCAGTACCAGGTCAGCGAGGCCGGCTCGGTGCAGGAAGCCCAGGAGCGCTTCAGCATTGCCACCTTCGACCTGATCGTCAGCGACCTGCGCCTGCCCGGCGCCCCCGGCACCGAGTTGATCAAGCTCGGCCAGGGCACGCCGGTGCTGATCATGACCAGCTACGCCAGCCTGCGCTCGGCGGTGGACTCGATGAAAATGGGCGCGGTGGACTACATCGCCAAGCCCTTCGACCACGACGAGATGCTCCAGGCCGTGGCGCGCATCCTGCGCGACCGGCAAAACGCCACGGCCGCCCCCACCAGCGCCGAACCACGGGCGAACGGCAAGGCCGCCACGGCCGACAAGGGCAGCGCCGCAGTGGCCAACGGCGAGATCGGCATCATCGGTTCCTGCCCGCCCATGCAAGACCTGTACGGCAAGATCCGCAAGGTCGCGCCCACCGATTCCAATGTACTGATCCAGGGTGAGTCCGGCACCGGCAAGGAACTGGTCGCCCGGGCCCTGCACAACCTGTCGCGGCGGGCCAAGGCACCGATGATCTCGGTGAACTGCGCGGCCATTCCGGAAACCCTGATCGAGTCGGAGCTGTTCGGCCACGAGAAAGGCGCCTTCACCGGCGCCAGCGCCGGCCGTGCGGGCCTGGTGGAAGCGGCCGACGGCGGCACCCTGTTCCTCGACGAGATCGGCGAACTGCCGCTGGAAGCCCAGGCGCGCCTGCTGCGTGTGCTGCAGGAAGGCGAGATCCGCCGAGTCGGCTCGGTGCAGTCGCAGAAGGTCGACGTACGCCTGATCGCCGCGACCCACCGCGACCTGAAGAACCTGGCCAAGGCCGGCCAGTTCCGTGAAGACCTTTATTACCGCCTGCACGTCATCGCCCTGAAACTGCCGGCCCTGCGTGAGCGCGGCAGCGATGTCAACGAGATCGCCAATGCCTTCCTGGCTCGCCAGAGCGCACGCATCGGGCGTGATGACCTGCACTTCTCCAGCGAGGCCGAGCAAGCGATCCGCCACTACGGCTGGCCGGGCAACGTGCGTGAACTGGAGAACGCAGTGGAACGCGCGGTGATCCTCAGCGAGAGCGCGGAAATCTCCGCCGACCTGCTGGGCATCGACATCGAGCTGAGCGACCTGGAGGACGAGGAAGCCTTCGACAGCAGCCCGTCCGCATCCAACGCCAGCGCCAACAACGCCAGCCACGAGCCGACCGAGGACCTCTCGCTGGAAGACTACTTCCAGCACTTCGTCCTCGAACACCAGGACCACATGACCGAGACCGAGCTGGCCCGCAAGCTGGGCGTCAGCCGCAAGTGCCTGTGGGAGCGGCGCCAGCGCCTGGGTATCCCGCGGCGCAAGAGCAACGCTACCAGCGACAACTGATCGCCCTTCCTCTATATAGGCAGGAGAGTGTCCTCCTGCCTCCTCCTTGGGCTCCCCCCATTCGCGGGCAAGCCCGTCATCTGTGATCGACTCGGTCCAGTGGCAGATCTCATTTGGGGCCGCTTCGCGCCCCATCGCCGGCAAGCCGGCTCCCACAGGGGACTGCGGTGTCCATCAATCATGTGGCATACAGACGATTCTATGGGAACCGGCTGGCCGGCGACGGGCTGCAAGGCAGCCCCAAGACTCCCCGGAATCTGTTACCCCACCAACCCAGACGTAACATCCGCCGAGGCGTACGGTAACGAAATGTCTACATTTTTTGCCCGCCGAATCCCCCCCGATGCTGCCAACCCCCCGTTTTCATTGGGTTTTAAAAAGTTGGCACGGCATCTGCTATATCTCTGGCACAAGAACAATAACAAGCACTGCAACCCAGAATAAGAACAAGACGAAACGGCTCACGCACAATAAAAACAAGACGGCGGAGGCGCAGCTAACTGATTCTTTTGGAGAGGAGTTGTGTTTGGGCTTGCCCCACAACCAGGCAGAGAACAACAAAAACTGCACTAAAAAGCAGCGCCTGAACTGGTTGGATCGAACGATCAACATAACATCAGCGACCAAAGCAATCCGTTTGCTCTTCACCCCCGGGTTGGGGGTCGTCCACAAGCTTCGAGATTTGTGGGCAGGGCACTCAACAAAAACAAGAAGCCCAGCAGAAGAACAACAAGAGCACGCAACGACTTCTTGGGGAGCCTCGGCTCCCCATGTCGTTTCTCCCGCCTACAGCCCTTGGCGCACCGCCTACACCATTCCCCGAGTAAATGCTAGAATCCCCGCCCATCATGCGGCCATTCTCCTATTCTTGGCCGAACATTCCTTCAAACAGTGCATCCCATGCTGAAGAAGCTGTTCCAGTCGTTCCGTCCTCCCGTTCGTGGTCAACACCACAGGCGCACCACGCCTGAAGTGATCAACAAGAGCCAGCACTCGCTGCAGCGCAGCCAGTTCAGCCGCCACGCGGTGAGCATCGTCGAGCGCCTGCAGAGCGCCGGCTACCAGGCCTACCTGGTCGGTGGCTGCGTCCGCGACCTGCTGCTGGGCATCACGCCCAAGGACTTCGACGTCGCCACCAGCGCCACCCCCGAGCAGGTGCGCGCCGAGTTTCGCAATGCTCGCATCATCGGTCGCCGCTTCAAGCTGGTCCACGTGCATTTCGGCCGTGAGATCATCGAAGTCGCCACCTTCCGTGCCCATCACACCGAAGAAGACCAGAGCGACAGCCACCGTTCGTCGCACAATGCCAGCGGGCGTATCCTGCGCGACAACGTGTACGGCACCCTGGAAGACGATGCCCAGCGTCGCGACTTCACCATCAACGCCCTGTACTACGACCCGGTCAGCGAGCGCATCCTCGACTATGCCAACGGCGTGCACGATATCCGCAATCGCCTGCTGCGCCTGATCGGCGACCCGACCCAGCGCTACCAGGAAGACCCGGTGCGCATGCTGCGTGCCGTGCGCTTCGCCGCCAAGCTCGACTTCGGCATCGAGAAGCACACCGTGCAACCGATCCGCGAGCTGGCGCCACTGTTGCGCGAGATCCCGCCGGCGCGGCTGTTCGAGGAAAGCCTCAAGCTGTTCCTCTCCGGCCAAGGGGCGATCTCCTTCGAGATGCTGGTCGACCTGCAACTGTTCGACCCGCTGTTCCCGGCCAGCACCCACGCACTGGAAGAACGCCCGACCTACACGCACACCCTGATCAGCCAGGCGCTGAGCAACACCGACCTGCGGGTCAAGCAGGGCAAACCGGTGACTCCGGCGTTCCTGTTCGCCGCCCTGCTCTGGCCGGCCTTGCCAGGCCGCGCCCTGTACCTGCAGAGCCAGGGCGTGCCGCCGATCCCGGCGATGAACGAAGCCGCCCACGACCTGATCGCCGAGCAATGCCAGCGCATCGCCATTCCCAAACGCTTCACCCTGCCGATCCGCGAGATCTGGGACATGCAGGAGCGCCTGCCACGGCGCAGCGGCAAACGTGCCGATGCCATGCTGGACAACCCGCGCTTCCGCGCCGGCTACGACTTCCTGCTGCTGCGTGAAAGCGCCGGTGAGCAGACCGACGACCTCGGCCAGTGGTGGACCGACTACCAGGAAGCCAGCGACAGCGAGCGGCGCGACATGATCCGCGAGCTGGGCAGCCGCGACGAGGGTGCCGCCGCTGCGCCTCGCAAGCGCAAGCGCAGTGGTGCAAAGCGCAAGCGCAGCACTGACGAGACCTGGGACTGAGCATGACGACGCGCGCCTACATCGGCCTGGGCAGCAACCTGGCCGATCCTGCCGAGCAGTTGCGCAGCGCCCTTGGGGCGCTGGACAGCCTCGCCGCTAGCCGCCTGGCGGCGGCGTCCGCCTTCTATGCCAGCGACTCGCTGCTGCCCGGCCAGCCACGCTACACCAATGCCGTGGCCGCCCTGGACACCAGCCTGGAACCGCTGGCCCTGCTCGACGCCCTGCAGGCCATCGAGAACGATCAGGGCCGCGAGCGCAAGGAACGCTGGGGCCCGCGTACCCTCGACCTGGACGTGCTGCTGTACGGCGACCAGGTGATCGACGTACCCCGCCTCAAAGTCCCGCACTACCACATGCAGGCCCGCCCTTTCGTGCTCTACCCGCTGGCCGAGCTGGTACCGGCCGACTTCCGCCTCGCCGACGGCCGGGCCTTGGCGCAACTGCTGGCAGATTGCCCGTTCGTCGGCCTGGAACGCCTGTAGACCGGGCGTTCCCCCTGGCGGTAACGCCAGTAACACCCTGATCGTAACAATGCGGTAACAGGGTGATTGACTTCCCCCCCCTCGCTCACGACTATAGGCGTCCCGTGGCGCCGATGTGCCGCATATCACCTATTTAGGCTCGGACGGACCTGTGCCCCGAACATCACACGCGATGATGTGCCGCTCCGGAAGATGAATACACGCGTTGTACGCAGTCGTTTTTCACAGCGCCTGAACGAGGATTTCCTACATGCCTGAAGTAACCCTGACTACCCTGCACGGCCTCAAGGCCAAGGGTGAGAAAATCACCATGCTGACCTGCTACGACGCGACCTTCGCCAAGATCGCCAGCCAGGCCGGCGTGGAAGTCCTGCTGGTGGGGGACTCCTTGGGGATGGTCCTGCAGGGCCATGACAGCACCCTGCCCGTCACCACCGCCGAGATGGCCTACCACACCGCCAGCGTCAAGCGTGGCAATGACGGTGCGCTGATCCTCGCCGACCTGCCGTTCATGGCCCACGCCACCCCCGAGCAGGCCTTCGCCAACTGCGCCACGCTGATGCAGGCCGGCGCCCACATGATCAAGATCGAAGGCGCTGCCTGGCTGGCCGAGACCATCCGCCTGCTGGCCGAACGCGGCGTGCCGGTGTGCGCGCACATGGGCCTGACCCCACAGACGGTCAACGTGCTCGGTGGCTACAAGGTCCAGGGGCGCCAGGAAGCCCAGGCGCGGCAGATGCGTGCCGATGCCATCGCCCTGGAGCAGGCCGGTGCGGCCATGCTGCTGCTCGAATGCGTGCCCAGCGAGCTGGCCGCAGAAATCACCCAGGCGGTGGGCATCCCGGTGATCGGTATCGGCGCCGGCAGCGCGACCGATGGCCAGGTGCTGGTCATGCATGACATGCTCGGCCTGTCCCTGAGCGGCCGGGTGCCGAAGTTCGTGAAGAACTTCATGGCCGGCCAGGCGGACATCCAGGGCGCCTTCGCCGCCTATGTCGCAGCGGTCAAGGACGTCAGCTTCCCAGGCAGCGAACACGGGTTCAGCGCATGAACACAGTCAAGACCGTCCGAGAATTGCGCGCCGCCGTAGCGCGTGCCCGCGGCGAGGGCAAGCGCATCGGCTTCGTACCGACCATGGGCAACCTGCACAGCGGCCACGCCGCCCTGGTGACCAAGGCCGCCCAGCGCGCCGACTTCGTGGTCGCCAGCATCTTCGTCAACCCGCTGCAATTCGGCGCGGGCGAAGACCTCGACAAGTACCCGCGCACCCTCGCCGCCGACCAGGAGCGCCTGCTCCAGGCCGGTTGCCACCTGCTGTTCGCGCCTGGCGTCGAGGAGATGTACCCCGACGGCATGGCCGTGCAGACCCGGGTCAGCGTGCCGCAACTCTCCGAAGGCTTGTGCGGTGCCAGCCGCCCCGGGCACTTCGAGGGCGTGGCGACGGTGGTCAACAAGCTGTTCAACATGGTCCAGCCCGACCTGGCCGTGTTCGGCGAGAAGGACTTCCAGCAACTGGCGGTGATCCGCGCCATGGTGCGCGACCTGAACATGCCGATCCAGATCATCGGCGAGCCCACCGTACGTGCCGAGGACGGCCTGGCATTGTCGTCGCGCAACGGTTACCTGACCCCGGAACAGCGGGCCACGGCGCCTGCCCTGTACCGCGTGCTGAGCGAACTGGGCGAGGCCCTTCGACGCGGGCGGCGCGACTACCCGGCGCTGCTCGCCGAAGGCCAGGCACAACTGGTGGCCGCGGGCTTGCGCCCGGACTACCTGGAAGTGCGCCACGCCCTGACCCTGCGCCCGGCCATGCTGGACGATCGCGACCTGGTGATCCTGGCAGCGGCCTACCTGGGCACGACCCGCTTGATCGACAACCTGTACGTGCATCTGGACGAAAAGACCGCGTAATCCTCGCAGCCCCTCGCGACACAAGGCCGCTCCCCCAGGCAACCCAGTTCGGTGTCTGTGGGAGCGGCCTTGTGTCGCGAAAGGGGCGCACAGTGCCCCAGCTCCTCTCCCCCATTCCCCCCAAGCCGCCAATGCCTATAATGATGGCCACCCTGCAACTGGCAGCAACTGCCAGTGTCCAAGGCCAGACCACGCACCAAGGAAAACATCCGCAATGGCGTATTACCGTACCCCCCACGATGTGACGGCGCTGCCCGCCTGGCAGGCGCTCCAGCAACACCGCGACGCCATGCAGGGCTTCAGCATGCGCGAAGCCTTCGCCGCCGACGCCAAGCGCTTCGAACAATTCTCCCTGAGCAGCTGTGGCCTGTTCCTCGACTACTCGAAGAACCTGATCACCGAACAGACCCGCGACCTGCTGGTGAACCTGGCCAACGAGGTGGGCCTTGCGCACGCCATCAGGTCGATGTTCGACGGCGAGATCATCAACGCATCGGAAGGTCGCCCAGTGCTGCACACCGCCCTGCGCCGCCCGGTGGGCGACAAGCTCAGCGTGAATGGCGTCAACGTGATGCCGGAAGTGCACAAGGTACTCAACCAGATCACCGAGCTGGTCGGCCGCATCCATGACGGCCTGTGGCGTGGCTACAGCGAAAAGCCGATCACCGATGTGGTGAACATCGGCATCGGCGGCTCGTTCCTGGGCCCCGAGCTGGTTTCCGAGGCCCTGCTGCCGTACGCCCAGCGTGGCGTGCGCTGCCACTACCTGGCGAACATCGACGGCAGCGAATTCCATGAACTGTCGGCCAACCTGCGCGCCGAGACCACCCTGTTCATCGTCTCGTCGAAATCGTTCAACACCCTGGAAACCCTGAAGAACGCCACCGCCGCGCGTACCTGGTACCTGGCCCAGGGCGGCTCGGAAGCCGAGCTGTACCGCCACTTCATCGCCGTCTCGAGCAACAAGGCCGCCGCCGTGGCCTTCGGCATCCGCGAAGAGAACATCTTCCCCATGTGGGACTGGGTAGGCGGGCGCTACTCGCTGTGGTCGGCCATCGGCCTGCCGATCGCCCTGGCCATCGGCACAGCCAACTTCAAGGAACTGCTGTCGGGTGCCTACACCATGGACCAGCACTTCCAGACCGCGCCGTTCGCCAGCAACATGCCGGTGCTGCTGGCCCTGCTGGGCGTGTGGTACGGCAATTTCTGGGGTGCCCAGAGCCACGCGATCCTGCCGTACGACCACTACCTGCGCAACATCACCAAGCACCTGCAGCAATTGGACATGGAGTCCAACGGCAAGAGCGTGCTGCAAGATGGCAGGCCCGTGAAGACCGACACCGGCCCGGTGATCTGGGGCGGTGTCGGCTGCAACGGCCAGCATGCCTACCACCAGTTGCTGCACCAGGGCACCCAACTGATCCCAGCGGACTTCATCGTCCCGGTGGTGAGCTTCAACCCGGTGGCCGACCATCACCAATGGCTGTATGCCAACTGCCTGTCCCAGAGCCAGGCCCTGATGCTGGGCAAGACCCGCGCCGAAGCAGAGGCCGAGCTGCGTGCCAAGGGGCTCAACGATGCAGACATCGAGAAGCTGGCGCCGCACAAGGTGATCCCGGGCAATCGCCCGAGCAATACCCTGGTGGTCGAACGCATCAGCCCACGCCGTCTCGGCGCGCTGGTGGCGATGTATGAGCACAAGGTGTTCGTGCAGAGCGTCATCTGGGGCATCAACGCCTTCGACCAGTGGGGCGTGGAACTGGGCAAAGAGCTGGGCAAGGGGGTCTACCAGCGCCTGGTCGGCAGCCTGGAAGACAGTGCCGAAGATGGCTCGACCCAGGGGCTGATCAACTACTTCCGCGGTCGTCACCGCGGCTGATCGTCCCTTCCCTGGGCCCCAACTGCCAGTTGGGGCCCATCAACCCAGGAACGTCTCCTATAGCTACACTGTCCAATCGAATAGCCGTTGCACCTCATCCTGCCGGCGATCGAGTCATTGCCTTGCCCGCCGGCATGTCGTGCAGTCCATCGCCCCGACAAGAGCAGGACAACCCGCCATGTTCGATATCCGCGATTATCCCCAGGCCCAGGCCGTCAGCCAGTCCGCCCAGCTCACCCCCGAAGAATACCGTCGCCTGTACCGCCAGTCGGTGGAGGATCCCGATACCTTCTGGGCCGAACAGGCCAAGCGCCTGGACTGGATCAAGCCCTGGTCGACTGTACAGCAGTGCGACCTCAGGACTGGCGCTGCGCGCTGGTTCGATGGAGGGCAGCTGAACGTCAGCCATAACTGCATCGACCGTCACCTGGCCACACGCGGCGAGCAGACCGCCCTGCTCTGGGAGGGCGACGAGCCGAACGACTCCAGGGCCATCAGCTACCGCGAGCTGCACCGCCAGGTCTGCCGCCTGGCCAACGCGCTCAAGGCGCGCGGGGTCGGCAAAGGCGACCGGGTGTGCATCTACATGCCGATGATCCCCGAAGCCGCCTATGCCATGCTCGCCTGCGCGCGCATCGGCGCCATCCATTCGGTGGTGTTCGGTGGCTTCTCGCCCGATGCCCTGCGCGATCGCATCCTCGATGCCGACTGCCGTACCGTCATCACCGCCGACGAAGGCATCCGTGGCGGCAAGCGCATCCCGCTCAAGCAGAACGTGGACAAGGCCCTGGCCAGTTGTCCCGACGTCAGCAGCGTGCTGGTGGTGCGCCGTACCGGCGCCGAGGTGGCCTGGAGCGAGGGCCGCGACCTCTGGTACCACGAGGCCACGGAAAAGGCCGGCGACGACTGCCCGCCCGAAGCCATGGCGGCCGAAGACCCGCTGTTCATCCTCTACACCTCCGGCAGCACCGGCAAACCCAAGGGCGTGCTGCACACTACCGCCGGCTACCTGCTGCAGGCCACCCTGACCTTCCAGGTGGTGTTCGACTACCGCGACGGCGAGGTGTTCTGGTGCACCGCCGACGTCGGTTGGGTCACCGGCCACAGCTACATCGTCTACGGCCCGCTGGCCAACGGGGCGATCTCGCTGATGTTCGAAGGCGTGCCGAACTACCCGGACAGCTCGCGTTTCTGGCAGGTGGTGGACAAGCACCAGGTCAACATCTTCTATACCGCGCCCACCGCCTTGCGCGCTCTGATGCGCGAAGGCACAGGTCCCTTGCAGGGCACCTCGCGGCAGAGCCTGCGCCTGCTCGGCAGCGTGGGCGAACCGATCAACCCCGAAGCCTGGGAATGGTACTTCGAGGAGGTCGGGCTCAAGCGCTGCCCGATCGTCGACACCTGGTGGCAGACCGAAACCGGCGGCATCATGCTCAGCCCGCTGCCGGGCAACCGGCAGCTCAAGCCAGGCTGCGCCACCCAGCCGCTGTTCGGCGTGCAACCGGTGCTGCTGGACGACAAAGGCACGCTCATCGAAGGCCCCGGCGCCGGCCTGCTGGCGATCAAGGCCAGTTGGCCCGGGCAGATCCGCAGCGTCTACGGCGACCACCAGCGCATGGTCGACACCTACTTCAAACCCATGCCCGGTTATTACTTCACCGGCGACGGCGCTCGCCGCGACGCCGATGGCGACTACTGGATCACCGGGCGCGTCGACGATGTGATCAACGTCTCCGGCCACCGTATCGGCACCGCCGAGGTGGAAAGCGCCCTGGTGCTGCACGACAGCATCGCCGAAGCCGCGGTGGTCGGCTACCCACACGACTTGAAGGGGCAAGGCATCTACGCCTTCGTCACGCCCATGAACGGCGTCACCCCGGACGACACGCTCAAGGCCGAACTGCTGGCCCTGGTCAGCAAGGAGATCGGCAGTTTCGCCAAGCCAGAGCTGATCCAGTGGGCCCCGGCCCTGCCCAAGACCCGCTCGGGCAAGATCATGCGGCGTATACTGCGCAAGATCGCCTGCAACGAGCTGGACAACCTCGGCGATACCTCGACCCTGGCCGACCCGAGCGTCGTGCAGGGGTTGATCGACAAACGCTTGAATCAATGACGGCAGCTCCATGGCGGGCTGCCTTTTACAGCAGGTCACCATGGAAACCTTACGCCGCCGTATCGAAACCCAGGTCATGAGCCTTACCGGGCTGGCCCTCGGCCAGCTCGACCTGGAGTCGCCCAAGGGCGATCCGGGGTTGTTCGGCCCACAGAGCATCAGTTGGCAGGTGCACGGCGACTTTCCCAGCATGCTGGTCGGTGGCATCAGCGCCCTGATGCTGCAGTTGCTGCACCCCCTGGCCCTGGCCGGGGTCTGGGACCACTCCAACTTCCGCCAGGACCTGCTCGGCCGCCTGCGCCGCACCAGCCAGTTCATCTCCGGCACCACCTTCGGCTCGACCCGCGACGCCGAATGGCTGATCGACAAGGTCCGCACCATCCATCTCCAAGTGGTCGGTACCGCGCCCGATGGCCGCTCCTACGCCGCCAGCGACCCTGACCTGCTGACCTGGGTCCACGTCGCCGAGGTCAGCAGTTTCCTCGCCGCCCACCTGCGTTACCGCAACCCCAACCTCTCACTCGCCGACCAGGACAGCTACTACGACGAGATCGCCCTGATCGCCGAACGCTTGGGGGCACGCGACGTACCGCGCTCCTGTCGCCAGGTGGATGATTACCTGCGACGCATGCGCCCACAGTTGCAGTGCGATGCGCGCAGTCATGAAGTGATGAAGATCCTGCTCGAAGCGCCCGCGCCCAGCCGCCTGGCCGAACCGGTGGGCAAGCTGATGCTGCGTGCCGGCATCGACCTGCTGCCGGACTGGGCCCGTGAAATGCTCGACCTGCACCAGGGCCCCTTGCAGCGCCGCATGATCCGCCTGGGCATCGAACGTACCGCGCCAGTGCTGCGCTGGGCCATGCGCGACGGTTCGGCGCACCGTGCCAGGCGGCGCATGGGCATCGAGTGAGCTATTCTGCTCGTTTCATTGGAACCGTTTTAACGTGCCATACTCCAAGGCACCCCTGCTCCAGATAGATGACGCCATACATGCCCAAAGGATTGACACGCGCCCTCGGCGCCTTGCTGGCCATCGTAGCCTTGTACAGCCTGCTCGGCTTTTTCATTCTTCCCGGCGTCGGCCTGCGTATCGCCAACCAGCAGTTGGCCCAGTACGCCACGGTGCCGGCGCACTTGCAGCGCATCGAGCTCAACCCGTTCAGCCTCGAACTCACCCTCCACGGGCTGCAGATCGGCGAGCCCGGCAAGGAACAGGTGGGCTTCGAACGCCTGTATGCGAATCTTTCGCTCGACAGCCTGTGGACCGGAGCCCTGCACCTGGAGGCGGTCGAACTGGACAAGCCGCGCAGCGAGGTGCTGTTCGCCAAGGACGGTACCCTCAACCTGACCCAGCTGTTCAAGCTGCCGCCCAGCGAACCCGAGCCGCAGGAGCCGGCAGGCGACCCGTTTCCGCTGCGCATCGGCAGCATCAAGCTCAGCGAAGGCTACCTGCACTTCCAGGACCTGCGCCCGAGCGAGCCCATCGAGTTCCTCTACGACTCCATGAACCTGGAGCTGAAGAACCTCAGCACCCTGCCGGACGACAACGCCGACATGAGCCTGGTGGCCAACGGCCCGAACGGCGGCCGTATCGACTGGAGCGGCACCCTGAGCCTGGCGCCCATCGCCTCGGAAGGCACCCTCAAGGTCACCGAAGGCAAGATGAAGGCCTTCTGGCCCTACGTGCGCGACGCCGTGCCCCTGGTGCTGGAGGACGGCGTGGTGAGCCTCGATACCCACTACAAACTCAACCTGGCCAAGGAAACCGAGCTGTTGCTGGACAAGACCTCGGTACGCATCGCGCCGTTCGCCATCAAGGCCCCGGACGGTCGCCCACTGGCGCGCCTGGCCACGCTGGAGGTGAGCGAGACGTCCATCGACCTGGCCAAGCAATTGGTCACCGTCGGCAAGGTGCGCAGCGAAAAACTCGAAACCTGGGCCGCGCTGGAAGCCGACGGCCAGCTCGACTGGCAGAAGCTGTTCGCCAGCCAACCGGCCAAGGCCACCCCACAGGAAAAGACCGAACCGGCCGCCGCCGAGCCCAGCCCCGAGGAAAATGCCGCGAAAGCCCCTGCCAAGCCCTGGCAGGTGCTGCTCAAGGACGTGCAACTGCGCAACTACCTGGTGCACCTGGCCGACCGTAGCCAGAAGGAACCCGTGGCGCTGGACGTCGGCCCGCTCAACCTCGACGTGCAGGGCTTCGACAGCCTCAACCAGTCACCCTTCACCCTCAAGCTCGACACCGGCGTCGGCAAGCAGGGCAAGCTGCAGGCCGCGGGGCAGGTGAACCTGGACCCGGTCACCGCCAAGCTCGACGTCAGCACCCGCGACATCGACCTGCGCGTGGCCCAGGCCTACATCAGCCCGTTCATCCGCCTGGAGCTGCGCAGCGGCATGCTCGCCAGCGACCTGAAGGTCGATCTCAAGAGCACCGAGCCACTGGCCTTCAGCGTTGGCGGCAAGGCCCAGGTCAGCCAGTTGCACACCCTCGATACCCTCAAGGACCGGGACTTCGTCAAATGGCAGCGGCTGGACCTCGACGGCCTGTCCTATGTCCACGGCGATGCCCTGTCGATCGACAAGGTGAGCCTGCTGCAGCCCTATGCGCGCTTCATCATCAACGAGGATCGCACCACCAACGTCGACGACCTGCTGATCCCGCAACCGGCCAGCCCCGCGTCCGCTCCCAGCCAAGCCAGTGCCAGCGCCGAGAAACCGCTGGGCATCCGCATCGGCGGGATCGACATCGACGACGGCTCGGCGAACTTCGCCGACCTGACCCTGCGGCCCCACTTCGCCACGGCGATCCAGCAGCTCAACGGCCAGATCGGCACCATCGACAACCGCAAGCCGGCACCGGCGAAGGTGGACGTCAAGGGCAAGGTCGACCGCTACGCCCCGGTGACCATCAAAGGTGCGCTCAACCCGTTCAACCCGCTGGCCAGCCTGGATATCGCGACCAGCTTCAAGCGCGTCGAGCTGACCACCTTGACACCCTACTCCGGCAAGTTCGCGGGCTTTCGCATTCGCAAGGGCCGGCTCAACCTCGACCTGCACTACCTGATCACCAATGGCCAGCTCAAGGCCGAGAACAAGGTGGTGGTCGAGCAATTGCAGTTGGGGGAGAAAGTCGACAGCCCGGACGCCGTGGACTTGCCGATCCGCCTTGCGGTGGCCTTGCTCAAGGACACCGAGGGCAAGATCTCCATCGAGCTGCCGGTGTCCGGCGACCTGAACAACCCTGAGTTCAGCGTCATGCCGATCGTCTGGCAAACCTTGCGCAACCTGGTCCTACGCGCGGCTCAGGCGCCGTTCAAGTTCATCGGCGGGCTGGTCGCCGGAGGGGGAGCGGAGGACCTCGGCACCGTAGCCTTCACGGCCGGCTCCAGCGAACTGAGCGGCGACGCCCAATCGGCCTTGGACAAGCTGGCCGCCGCCCTCAAGGAGCGGCCGGAACTGCGCCTGGAGATCGAGGGAACCAGCGCCCAGAGCAGCGATGGCCCGTTGATTGCCCAGGAGCGCCTGGAGCGCGAATACCAGGCCATCTGGTACAAGATCCTGCAGCGACGCGGTGACAAGGTACCGGCCAACGCCTCCCTGTTGGAAGTCGACGAGGATGACAAGCCCGCCATGCTCGAAGGCATCTACCGCACCCGCCTCAAGCAGCAGCCACCTGCCGAATGGCAGGAGCTGAGCCGCGACGAGCGCACCACCAAGTTGCGTGAAGCAGTGATCAAATCCTGGGCCGAGAACGCCGCACTGTTGCGTCAGTTGGGCCAGGCCCGAGCCGCTAGCATCAAGGACTACCTGGTGGACAAGGGCCAACTGGAAGACGACCGGGTGTACTTCCTCGATACCACGCTCGGCCAGGCCGAGGCCGATGGCCGGGTGATCACGCCCATGCACCTGGACGCCGAGTAAGCCAGACGCGTCAATCTGGGGCGCCTCGCGCCCCAACTACCCCACATCCAACACCCTGCTCAGACCAGCCGCTGCCCGGACACCGCCGGGTGATACAGCGGCTGTACCTTGTTCCCTGCCGGGTCGAGCAGGTGGAAGCTGCGCGCCCCGTCGCCATGGTCGAAGGGACGGTCCAGCAGGGTCACGCCATGGGCCTTGAAGTACTGATACCAGGCCTCCAGTTCCTCGACGCTGTCGACGATGAAACCGTAGTGGTCCAGGGTCTGCAAACCATTGGCGGCGCCGGCGCCGCGCCCCAGGGATAGGTTGTCGTTGCCACAGGTGAGGTAGACCAGGTCTTCATTGGCACGGTGCAGCACTTCCATGCCGAGCAGGTCGACGTAGAAGCGCTCGCACTCTTCCAGGTTCGGCACCAGCAGGGCCAGGTGGCGTAGGCCGTTCAGGCGGCCGGGGCGGACAGGGAGTTCGGACATGGACGCGATTCCTTTTTTGTATACAATTCAGAAACGAATTTAAAACAAAAGGGACGTCCTGTGTACAGTCTGTTCATCAAGACCCGCGTCAAGCCTGGCAGCGCCGAAGATTTTCTCAATGCCATCAAAGTCAATGCCGCTGCCTCGGTGGCCAACGAACCCGGTTGCCTGGTGTTCGATGTGTCGCAGGATCGCGAGGATCCGGATGTGATCTACCTGTACGAGATCTACCGCGACGATGCGGCGTACGAGGCGCATACCCAGACTGCGCATTTTCGCGACAGCCGGCCGTTGGTGGAGCCGTTGATCGTCGAGCAGGTATGTTTCGAGAGCGATGTGGTGGTGCGTAATCCGGTGGGGTGAGAGAGAGCCTGGGGCCGCTTCGCGCCCCAGGAATTAGGATGGCCAATTCCCTTTGGCCGACGGGACAATCCCTTATTCGGCTTTCAGACCGTCAGCCGACACGGCCTGCACGCCTTCGATCTTCTGGGCGATGGCGATCGCCTGCTCTTTCTGCGACGCGGTAATGGCCACATCGGACGACAGGGACACCACACCCTTGTTGGTTTCGACCTTGATGTCACTGCCAGGAATACCTTTCTCGGTCATCAGGTCGGCCTTGACCTTGGTGGTGATCCAGGTATCGGAGGCCGCTTCCTTGGTCTTGGTCACCTCACCGGCCGCCAGCATCATCGGGGCCTGGGCGGGCTGTTGGGCGAATGCCGCGTTAGCCATGGTCAGGGTCAGAGCGGTAGCAGTAGCGGCAGCAATGGCGAACTTCTTCATACGAGACACTCCTGTTTTTCGAAAGGTCTGCGCCGAGATTCCTGGCGTCAGGTATGAGTGATGTTGCACGGCGTGTGCCAGCTTTTCCGCTTCGCTTAACCTCTTTTAAATCAAAGGCTTACTAAAAAACACCCTCCCTCTCGGTCGTGCATTTTGCAAGCCCTGGCACAATCCTGCATGCAAGATGCAAGTCCTCCCGAGCGTCAAGCCGCAAGCTTCCAGCTTCAAGCTGATCGGCGCAGAATGCCCTGACAGCGCTCGGCCCTCATGATCGCCGCCTGCCTCTTTCTTGCATCTGGCAGCTTGCAGCTAAAAAAAGACCCTGCGTCCCCAAAAGGGATCGCAGGGTCTTTTTCGTCAGCCGTGTCGCTTAGACGCCGGAAGCCTTGGCAGCCGGAACGTCCTTGATCGACAGCTTGATGCGGCCGCGGTTATCCACGTCCAGCACCAGTACTTCGACTTCCTGGCCTTCCTTCAGCACGTCGGTGACCTTCTCGACACGCTCGTTGCTGAGCATGGAGATGTGCACCAGACCGTCCTTGCCCGGCAGGATGTTGACGAAGGCACCGAAGTCGACGATGCGCTCGACCTTGCCGACGTAGATCTTGCCGATCTCGGCCTCGGCGGTGATGCCCAGGATGCGCTGGCGGGCGGCCTCGGCAGCTTCCTTGGTCTCGCCGAAGATCTTGATCGAGCCATCGTCTTCGATGTCGATCGAGGCCTTGGTCTCTTCGCAGATGGCTCGAATGGTGGCGCCACCCTTGCCGATGACGTCGCGGATCTTGTCGGTATCGATCTTCATCGACAGCATGGTCGGGGCGTTGGCCGACAGCTCGCTGCGCGACTGGGCGATCACCTGGTTCATCTGGCCGAGGATGTTCAGGCGCGCTTCCAGGGCCTGGCCCAGGGCGATTTCCATGATCTCTTCGGTGATGCCGTTGATCTTGATGTCCATCTGCAGCGCGGTGACGCCCTTGGCGGTACCGGCTACCTTGAAGTCCATGTCGCCCAGGTGGTCTTCGTCACCCAGGATGTCGGTCAGGACCGCGAACTTGTCGCCTTCCTTGACCAGGCCCATGGCGATACCGGCCACCGGCGCCTTCATCGGCACACCAGCGTCCATCAGTGCCAGGGAAGCACCGCAGACCGAGGCCATGGAGCTGGAACCGTTGGATTCGGTGATTTCCGAAACCACGCGGATGGTGTACGGGAACTCGTCGTCGCTCGGCAGCATGGCCTGGACGCCACGGCGGGCCAGGCGGCCATGACCGATCTCGCGACGGCCGGCACCACCCATGCGGCCACACTCGCCCACCGAGAACGGCGGGAAGTTGTAGTGCAGCATGAAGGCGTCTTTCTTCTCGCCTTCCAGGGTGTCCAGCAGCTGCGCATCACGGGCGGTGCCCAGGGTCGCGACGACCAGGGCCTGGGTTTCGCCACGGGTGAACAGGGCCGAACCGTGGGTCTTGGGCAGTACGCCGACTTCGATGTTCAGCGGACGCACGGTGCGGTTGTCACGGCCATCGATACGCGGCTTGCCATTGACGATGTTCTCGCGGACGGTGCGGTATTCCAGCTCACCGAAGATCTCTTTGATCTGCGCGGCGGTCGGGCCAGCCTCTTCGTTGGACAGGCGGGCGACGGCCTGGTCGCGCAGCTCGCCGAGGCGGTTGTAGCGGTCGGCTTTGAGGGTGATGGTGTAAGCCTGGGAAATGGCCTCGCCGAACTCGGCGCGCACCAGGTTCAGCAGCTCGGTGTTGGCGGCGGCTGGCTGCCAGTCCCAGGTCGGCTTGCCGGCTTCGGCGGCCAGTTCCTTGACGGCCTGGATCACGACCTGGAATTCGTCGTGGGCGAATAGGACGGCACCCAGCATCTGGTCTTCGGTCAGCTCCTTGGCTTCCGATTCGACCATCAGCACGGCACTTTCGGTACCGGCGACGACCATGTCCAGGCTGGAGGCCTGCAGTTGCTCGTAGGTCGGGTTCAACAGGTAGCCGGTGCTTTCATGGAACGCGACGCGGGCAGCGCCGATCGGGCCTTCGAACGGAATACCGGAAATGGCCAGGGCAGCCGAGGTACCGATCATCGCAGCGATGTCCGGATCGGTCTTCTTGCTGGTGGAAACCACGGTGCAGACGACCTGCACTTCGTTCATGAACCCTTCGGGGAACAGCGGGCGGATCGGACGGTCGATCAGGCGCGAGGTCAGGGTCTCCTTCTCGGAAGGACGGCCTTCACGCTTGAAGAAGCCGCCAGGGATCTTGCCGGCAGCGTAGGTCTTTTCCTGATAGTGGACCGACAACGGGAAGAAGCCCTTGCCTGGATCGGCCTGCTTGGCACCGACCACGGTCACCAGCACGGTGACGTCGTTGTCGACGGTGACCAGCACGGCGCCGGTCGCCTGGCGGGCGATGCGGCCCGTCTCGAGAGTAACGGTCGACTGACCGAACTGGAATTTCTTGATTACCGGGTTCACGGTTTCCTACCTTTTTTCAGTGGCTCTGGGGGAACTTGCTCTTGCGAATGCTTGGGCAGAACGGGGTATCGGCCCCATTGACCGTCCAGATACAACACGAGGCTGGGAGCCTGGCCACCGGGCGGAAAATCCGCTCAGCAACACCAGGCTGCCAACCTCGCAGATACGCGTGGCGTGTCCGACGGCAACGCTGCCAGGCAGCGCTCCCGAAGCATGCGACACGCCATGCACACCACTGGCCAGGCCGCTATTAGCGACGCAGGCCCAGGCGACCGATCAGGGCGCTGTAACGAGTGGTGTCTTTGCCCTTCAGGTAGTCCAGCAGCTTACGACGCTGGTTGACCATACGGATCAGGCCACGACGGGAGTGGTGGTCTTTCTCGTTGGCCTTGAAGTGGCCTTGCAGCTTGTTGATGTTGGCGGTCAGCAGAGCAACCTGCACTTCCGGGCTACCGGTATCGCCGGCGGCTTGCTGGTATTCGGCAACGATCTTAGCTTTTTCTTCAACGCTGAGGGCCATTTGGCTTCTCCTGATCAAGGGGCCCGCGAACGGGCTCCAATAGGCCAGGGACGAATCCCCGTATTAATAGAAGAGGCGTGACCGTGCCTATTAACAGCCACCCTCGATTACGCAGGTTTCAGCCAGGGCCTCGGCCTGCGGTTCCGGTCATTCCGACCGAATCAGTCGACGCGGCGCGATGCGCCCGTCTTCGCTCACTTCACCGATACCGATGAAGCGTTCATTGTGATCCTGTACCCGGACCATGCCGAACTGCGGTGCATCCGGGGCACGTACCGCCTGCCCGTGCAGCCAGTAGAACGCGCTGTGCTCGGAGAGACGCACCAGTGGCCAGTCCTGCAGCCCGCTGTCGGACGGCATCAGGAAGCGGTCGAGCGCTTCGTTGCCACCTTCGGCATGGGCCTGCTCGAGCGTCTCGAGGGTCACGGTCTGTGCCAACTCGAAAGGCCCGGCGTGGGTTCGACGCAATTCAGCGACATAGGCGCCGCATCCCAGGGCTTCGCCGATATCCTCCACCAGGGTGCGGATATAGGTGCCCTTGCTGCAACCGACCGACAGGCGCACGCGGGTGCCTTCGCACTCGAGCAACTCCAAGCGGCTAATAGTAACAGAACGCGCCTCGCGCTCCACTACCTCTCCTGCACGCGCCAGTTTGTACAGCGGCTGGCCGTCACGCTTGAGCGCCGAGTACATCGGCGGTACCTGGCTGATTTGCCCGCGAAAACGCGGCAGCACGGCCTCGATATCGGCGCGACCAACGGTCACTTCGCGGGTCTGCAGGACTTCGCCCTCGGCGTCCGCGGTGCTGGTCGTCTGCCCCAGTTGCATGACCGTTTCGTAGCCCTTGTCGGAGTCGAGCAGGTACTGGGAAAACTTGGTCGCCTCGCCGAAGCACAACGGCAGCACACCGCTGGCCAAGGGATCGAGGCTGCCGGTATGGCCGGCCTTCTCGGCGTTGAGCAGCCAACGGACCTTCTGCAGCGCCGCGTTGGAGGTAAAGCCCAGGGGCTTGTCGAGCAGGATGATGCCGCTGACATTGCGGCGGATTCGTTTGACCTGGGCCACCGGTTACTCCTCGGCGTCCGCTTTGTCGGCATCCTTGTGCAGGCGGTCTTCGGCCATCGCCCGCTCGATCAGCGCCGACAGGTGGGCGCCACGGCTGATGCTCTCGTCGAAGTGGAAATGCAGTTGCGGCACGCTGCGCAGCTTCATCACCTTGCCCAGTTGCAGGCGCAGGAAGCTCGCGGCGCTGCCGAGGGCCTTGAGCGACTGCCCGACCGCATCGGAGCCGTCCGCCCCCATGACCGTGATGAAGACCTTGGCATGGCCCAGGTCGCGGCTGACGTCGACGGCGGTGATGGTCACCAGGCCGACGCGCGGATCTTTGACTTCACGACGGATCAGTTCGGCCAGCTCGCGCTGCATCTGGTCGCCGATGCGTTGGGTACGGCTATATTCTTTTGCCATTCTTGCTACCTGTAACTAAAGCGGCAAACGCCCGGACAGGCTCATGCCTGACCGGGCGCCACCTTCAGAGGCTCCGCCGACCGCCCTGGGGCGGGGCTTTCGCCATGCCCGCGCCTCAGAGGGTACGGGCCACCTGGACTTTCTCGAAGACTTCGATCTTGTCACCGACCTTGACGTCGTTGTAGCTCTTGACGCCAATGCCGCACTCCATGCCCGAACGAACCTCGGCAGCGTCGTCCTTGAAGCGACGCAGCGACTCCAGCTCGCCTTCGAAGATCACCACGTCCTCGCGCAGCACGCGGATCGGACGGTTGCGGTACACGGTACCCTCGATGACCATACAGCCGGCGATGGCGCCGAACTTCGGCGAACGGAACACGTCACGCACCTCGGCGACACCCAGGATGTTCTCGCGGACATCGCTGCCGAGCATGCCGGTCAGGGCCTTCTTGACGTCTTCGATGATGTCGTAGATCACGTTGTAGTAACGCATATCCAGACCTTCCTGCTCGACGATCTTGCGCGCACCGGCATCGGCACGCACGTTGAAGCCGAACAGCACCGCGTTGGACGCCAGGGCCAGGTTGGCATCGCTCTCGGTGATACCACCGACGCCGCCACCGACCACGCGGACCTGCACTTCGTCGTTGCCCAGGCCGCCGAGCGAGCCCTGCAGCGCCTCGAGGGAGCCGCGCACATCGGTCTTGAGGACGATGTTGAGGGTCTTCTTCTCTTCCTGACCCATGGTCTCGAAGATGTTTTCCAGCTTGCCGGCGTGGGCACGGGCCAGCTTGACCTCGCGGTACTTGCCCTGGCGGAACAGGGCGACCTCGCGGGCCTTCTTCTCGTCGGCGACCACGGACAGCTCGTCACCGGCTTCCGGCGTGCCATCCAGGCCGAGGATCTCGACCGGGATCGACGGGCCGGCTTCCTTCACAGGCTTGCCGTTCTCGTCGAGCATGGCGCGCACGCGGCCATAGTTGGAGCCGACCAGGACCATGTCGCCCTGGCGCAGGGTACCGTCCTGGACCAGGATGGTGGCCACCGGGCCACGGCCCTTGTCCAGGCGCGATTCGACCACGACACCACGACCAGGCGCGGTCGGGGTGGCGGTGAGTTCGAGGATCTCGGCCTGCAGCAGCACGGCCTCGAGCAGGTCGTCGACACCGGTACCCATCTTCGCCGAAACCTTGACGAACGGGGTGTCGCCACCCCACTCCTCGGAGGTCACGCCGTGAACGGCCAGCTCGTTGCGGATACGCTCGTCGTTGGCGCCCGGCTTGTCGATCTTGTTCACCGCCACCACCAGCGGAACACCGGCGGCCTTGGCGTGCTGCACGGCCTCGATGGTCTGCGGCATCACGCCGTCATCGGCCGCCACCACCAGGATGACGATGTCGGTGGCCTTGGCACCACGGGCACGCATCGCGGTGAACGCGGCGTGGCCCGGGGTGTCGAGGAAGGTGATCATGCCGCGATCGGTTTCCACGTGGTAGGCACCGATGTGCTGGGTGATGCCACCAGCCTCGCCCGCGGCAACCTTGGCGCGACGGATGTAGTCGAGCAGCGAGGTCTTGCCGTGGTCGACGTGGCCCATGACGGTCACTACCGGCGCACGCGGCTCGATCTCGCCTTCGAACTTCAGCGATTCGGCCAGGGAGTCTTCCAGGGCGGTATCGCTGATCAGGGTCACCTTGTGGCCCAGTTCCTCGGCTACCAGCTGGGCGGTTTCCTGGTCGAGCACCTGGTTGATGGTGACCGGGGTACCGAGCTTGAACATGAACTTGACGACTTCGGCGGCCTTGACCGACATCTGCTGCGCCAGCTCGGAGACGGTGATGGTCTCGCCGATGGTGACGTCGCGGATGACCGGGCCGGTCGGGTTCTGGAAGCCATGCTGGTTGCGCTTCTTCAGCTTGCCCTTGCCACGACCGCCACGACGGAAGCCATCGCTCTCTTCGTCGGTGGTGCGCGGTGCGGCACGAGGAGTCGGCGCCTTTTCCTTCTCCTTGACCTTGACCTTGATCGAGACACGCGGCGCTTCGCCACGACGCTCGCCACCACGGCGGTCGTCGTCGCGGCCACGGCTGTCGCTGCGGCGGCTGTCGTCCTTCTTGCGCTCGGCCGCACGCGGGGCCTCGTCGACGGCAGGTGCCTCGGCCGCTACCGGAGCCGGTGCAGGCTCGGAGGCAGGCGCAGGCGCCGGCGCGGCCTTGGCGGCCTCGGCCGCGTCGCGGCGGGCCTGCTCCTCGGCACGCTGGCGAGCTTCGGCGTCGGCCTTCTCGCGGGCGGCGTTCTCGGCCGCGCGGCGCTCTTCCAGCTCGCGCTTCTGCTCGGCCTGGATCTCTTCCTGGCTGCGCTGCACGAAAACTTTCTTCTTGCGTACTTCTACGCTGATGCTCTTGCTACCGGCGACACGCAGGGTGCTGGTGGTCTTGCGCTGCAACGTGATCTTGCGCGGCTCTTCCACCTTGCTCTTGTGGCTACTTTTCAAATGGGTCAACAGAACCTGCTTCTCATTATCGGTCACTACCTGACCGGCGTCGGTGTGCGGCAGACCTGCCTCACGCATCTGCTGCAGCAGGCGCTCTACCGGTGCCTCGACCTCTTGGGCCAGTTCTTTCACCGTGACTTGCGTCATGCACTTCTCTCCTCAGGCCACGCCTAATTACTCGAACCAGTGGGCTCGGGCGGCCATGATCAACTTGCCGGCACGCTCTTCGTCGATGCCGTCGATGTCGAGCAGATCGTCTATAGACTGCTCGGCCAGGTCTTCGCGGTTAACCACGCCGCGCACCGCCAGTTCCGCCGCCAGGTCCTTGTCCATGCCCTCGAGGGAGAGCAGGTCTTCGGCCGGATGGGCGTCTGCCAGTTTTTCTTCGGTAGCGATGGCCTTGGTCAACAAACGGTCCTTGGCACGAGCACGCAGCTCGTTGACGATGTCCTCGTCAAAGCCATCGATGTTGAGCATTTCTTCCAACGGTACGTAGGCAATTTCTTCGAGGCTGGTGAAGCCTTCGTCGACCAGCACCTGTGCCAGCTCTTCGTCGACTTCCAGTTCCTCGATGAAATTACGCAGGATGTCACCGGTTTCTGCCTGCTGCTTGGCCTGGATGTCCTTCTCGGTCATCACGTTCAGGGTCCAGGCGGTCAGCTGGCTGGCCAGGCGAACGTTCTGACCGCCACGGCCGATGGCCTGGGCCAGGTTGTCCTCGGCCACGGCGATGTCCATCGCATGGGCGTCCTCGTCAACGATGATCGCCGCGACCTCGGCGGGCGACATGGCGTTGATGACGAACTGCGCCGGGTTTTCGTCCCACAGGACGATATCCACGCGCTCACCGCCCAGCTCGCCGGAAACGGCCTGGACGCGCGAACCGCGCATGCCGATGCAGGCGCCTTGCGGGTCGATACGCTTGTCCTTGGAGCGGACGGCGATCTTGGCGCGCGATCCCGGATCACGGGAGGCGGCCATCACCTCGATCAGGCCCTCGGCGATTTCCGGCACTTCGATGCGGAACAGTTCGATCAGCATCTGCGGCGCGGTACGCGACAGGATCAGCTGCGGGCCACGGTTCTCGGTACGGATCTCCTTGAGCAGCGCGCGCAGGCGCACGCCGACCCGGAAGGTCTCGCGTGGAATGATGTCTTCACGGGCCAGCAAGGCCTCGGCGTTGTTGCCCAGGTCGACGATGACGTTGTCGCGGGTGACCTTCTTCACGGTGCCGGAGATGATCTCGCCGACCCGCTCACGGTACGCGTCGACCACCTGGGCGCGCTCGGCCTCGCGGACCTTCTGCACGATCACCTGCTTGGCGGTCTGGGCGGCGATACGACCGAACTCGATCGACTCGATCTTCTCCTCGATCACGTCGCCGACCTTGGCGTCGGGGTGGGTTTCGTGGATCTTGCTCGGCCAAGTCTCGATCGCCGGGTCCTGGAGCGCGTCCTCGTCGACCACGGTCCAGCGACGGAAGGTCTCGTAGCTACCCGTGTGGCGGTTGATTTCCACACGCAGGTCGACTTCATCCTCAAAACGTTTCTTGGTTGCAGTGGCCAGAGCCACTTCCAGCGCTTCGAAAATGACGCCGGGTGGTACACCCTTTTCGTTGGATACCGATTCAACAACCAGCAGTACTTCTTTGCTCATCGTACGCCTCGCCTTGCGCAAGCCATTGGGCCCGGATAGTCCGCCGGGCCCGGCACGTCTCAGTCAAAACTGGGAATAATATTGGCCTTGTCGATCGAGTCGATCGGCAACAGGAACTCATGTGTGTCCACCTGGACCACCACGTCCTGGTCCTCCACGCCGCGGAGAAGGCCCTGGAAGTTACGACGACCTTCGAAGGGCGTACGCAGCTTGATCTTCACTTGTTCGCCGGCATGCTTGGCAAACTGTTCAAGGGTGAACAGCGGGCGATCCATGCCTGGAGAGGACACCTCGAGGGTATATTCGGTACTGATCGGGTCTTCCACGTCGAGAACGCCACTGGCCTGACGGCTGACCACTTCGCAGTCGTCCACCAGGACACCGCCTTCCTTGTCGATGTAGATACGCAGGACCGAATGCTTGCCCTGGGAGATGAACTCGATCCCCCAGCATTCGTAGCCAAGACCCTCGACAACCGGGGCCAACAAGGCCTGCAACTGTTCTAGCTTGCTCGACACCTGAACCCCCTCGTGCATGCTGTGCAAATAAAAAATGGGCAAAGCGCCCATCCCTGAAAACGCCGTTGGACAACGACGCGAAGAACTGTCCAGCTAGCAAAAAGCCCCTGAAAAGGGGCTCCGCTATGGCTGGTTGCGGGGGCTGGATTTGAACCAACGACCTTCGGGTTATGAGCCCGACGAGCTACCAAGCTGCTCCACCCCGCGTCAAAGCTGGGGCGAAAGTATAAGACCGAACCCTCTACAGGGTCAATCCGACCTCCACCTGCAAGAAAGCCCGCTAAAGCGGGCTCTCATGCTTCAATTGGTACCGAGAAGGGGACTCGAACCCCTACACCCTATGGGCACAACCACCTCAAGGTTGCGTGTCTACCAATTCCACCACCTCGGCAATACTACTACTTGAAACCCGTTACTTCTGCTCTTCGGCTGGAGGAGGTACATCACCAGTGTTGGTGGTTTCGCTCTTCTGCTCCTGGAGCACCGGTACATCATCATTTACTGCCGGCTTCTGCTCTTTGACTTCCAGTACTGCTGGATCTGGCAGACCTGCTTGAGTCAGCTGATGAGCTTTCTCTTTAGCGAAGTATCCTAACCCAAGAGCAGTCAAAAAGAAAGTGGCAGCAAGTATAGCAGTAACTTTACTCAAAAAGGTAGCGGAACCTTGGCTTCCGAACACAGTATTTGAAGCACCTGCGCCGAAAGATGCACCTGCTTCCGCACCTTTACCCTGTTGCAGCAATACCAGCACGACCACTGCCAGTGCAGCCAACAGATGAAAAACAACTACGACTGTTTCCAGCATTTGTTCAGTTTCCTGCGGCGCGACAAATTGCACCGAATTCGTCTGCGTTCAGGGACGCTCCACCAATGAGCCCCCCATCGATATCCGGCATGCCGAACAGTTCGGCCGCATTGGCCGCCTTCACGCTGCCGCCGTACAGAAGCTGCACTTTCGCGGCAACTTCGGCGTCCTGCGCCGCCAGCTGGGCTCGGATGGCGGCATGCACATCCTGGGCTTGCTGGGGCGAGGCCGTCAGACCCGTACCGATGGCCCAAACGGGCTCATAGGCGATTACCGCATCGGCAAAAGCCGTAACACCGAACGCATCGATGATACTGCTCAGTTGACGCCCCACGACTTCGAGCGTCTTACCGGCCTCGCGCTCCTCGAGGGTTTCCCCTACACAGAGCACGGGCTTCAAACCACTTGCCTGGGCGGCTGCAAACTTGCGGTTGAGCACGTCGTCGTTCTCGCCAACGATCTGGCGACGCTCCGAATGCCCGACCAATACCAGCCTGCAACCCGCTTCAGCCAGCTGACTCGGGGCGATTTCGCCGGTCAGCGCGCCCTGTTCGGGCTGTACCGCAGAATTCTGGGCTCCAACGGTGATCCCCTTGCCTTCCAGGCCATCAATCACCTGATTGATGAACAGGGCCGGCGGAAACACCGCGACCTCCACACCGCTCGGCAGGGCCAGATTGCTCAAGCCCCGGATAAGCTCAGCGACGCTGGCGCGGGTACCGTGCATCTTCCAGTTACCAGCTACCATGGGGCGACGCATGCTTTACCTCGTCGGTCAAAGTGGGCGCAGATCTTACCCAACCCGAACTGCGCTGGCAAGCGTCTTTCAGGCACAAACTTCGGCGACCAGCTTGGCCAGGGCTTCGGCATGGCCGCGGACCTGGTTTTCGTCGTCGCCTTCGACCATCACACGCACCAGCGGCTCGGTGCCGGACTTGCGCAGCAGGACCCGGCCACGCCCCGCCATGGCCTCGGTGACCTTGGCACTGGCCTCCTTCACCTCGGGGCTTTCCAGCGGATCGACCTTGCTGGCACCGAAGCGCACGTTGATCAGCACCTGCGGGCACTTGCGGATGGCTTGGCGCGCCTGGGCCAGGTTCTCGCCACGGTGCTTGAGCGCCATGAGCACTTGCAGGGCCGCGATGATGGCGTCGCCGGTCGTGGTGTGGTTGCAGCACACCAGGTGCCCGGAATTCTCGCCACCGAGCTGCCAGTCGCGCTCGAGCAGCTCGGCCATGACATAGCGGTCGCCGACCTTGGCCCGGGCGAACGGGATGCCCAGCTCCTTGAGCGCCAGCTCCAGGCCCAGGTTGCTCATCAGGGTGCCCACCACCCCGCCCTGCAGCTTGCCGCGCTCCTGCAGGTCGCGGGCGATGATGAACAGCAGTTCGTCACCGTCGACGATGGCACCGGTGTGATCGACCATCAGCACCCGGTCGCCATCGCCGTCGAAGGCGATCCCCAGGTCGGCATGCCCCACCAACACGGCGGCCTGCAACGACTCGATATGGGTGGAGCCGCATTTTTCGTTGATGTTCAGGCCATCGGGCTCGGCATGCAGCACGGTGACGTCGGCGCCCAGCTCGCGGAACACGCTCGGGGCCACCTTGTAGGTCGCACCGTGGGCGCAATCGATCACCAGCTTGAGCCCTTCGAAGCTGGTGCTGGTCGGCACGCTGCTCTTGCAGAACTCGATGTAGCGGCCAGCCGCGTCGTTGATGCGCGAAACCTTGCCCAGCTTGCCCGATTCCACCACGTTCATCGGCTGGTCGAGCAACTCCTCGATCATCAGCTCCACCTCATCCGGCAGCTTGGTGCCCTGCCCGGAGAAGAACTTGATGCCATTGTCGTCGTGCGGGTTGTGCGACGCACTGATGACGATGCCCGCCTCGGCGTGGAAGGTACGCGTCAGGTAGGCGATGGCCGGGGTCGGCATCGGCCCGAGCAGCAGTACGTCGGCGCCGGCCGCGGAAAGCCCGGCCTCGAGCGCGGACTCGAACATGTAGCCAGAGATCCGCGTGTCCTTGCCCACCAGCACGCGGCAGTTGCCCTGCTTGCGGAACGCCATGCCGGCGGCCCAGCCAAGCTTCAGCATGAAGTCGGGGGTGATGGGGTATTCGCCGACGCGGCCACGGATACCGTCGGTACCAAAGTATTTTCTGCTCATAGGGACTCCAATGTTCTTATTCGGCGTTCTGCACCGCGGCGATCATGCGCACCACGTCGACGGTCTCGGCCACATCGTGCACACGCAGGATGCTGGCACCCTTGGTCATGGCCAATGCCGCCAGCGCCAGGCTGCCATAGAGGCGTTCGCCGACCGGGCGATCGAGCGTCAGGCCGATCATGCTCTTGCGCGAGACACCCACCAGCAGGGGGCGACCCAGGCGGTAGAGCGCTTCCATGTGCTTGAACAGGCTCAGGTTGTGATCGAGCGTCTTGGCGAAACCGAACCCCGGGTCGAGGATGATCTTCCTGGCGTCGATGCCAGCCGCCGCGCACACGGCCATACGCTCTTCAAGATAGCGCGTCACGTCGGCGGTCACGTCGTCGTAATGCGGATTGTCCTGCATGGTGCCCGGCTCGCCACGCATGTGCATCAGGCACACCGGCAGGCCGGTATCGGCGGCGGCGTCGAGCGCACCATCGCGCTCCAGGGCTCGCACGTCGTTGATCAGGCCAGCCCCCAGCCGCGCCGACTCGCGCATGACCGCGGGCGTGGAGGTATCGACCGAGATGATCACGTCGAGCCGGCTGGCGATCGCCTCGACGATGGGCGCCACACGCTCCAGCTCTTCGGTGGGAGACACCGCCCGGGCGCCCGGACGGGTGGACTCGCCGCCGACGTCGATCAGCGTCGCGCCGGCCGCCACCATCGCCTCGGCGTGGCGCAGGGCCTCGTCGCGCTGGCTGAAGCGCCCGCCATCGGAGAAGGAATCGGGGGTGATGTTGAGGATACCCATGACATGGGTACGGGACAAATCAAGAACCCGGTTGCCGCAAGGCAACCGGGTCGGGTACTGCTGTGAGGTCATAGATGCCCTTAGTGTTGAGCCGCTGGACCGCCGATCGGCGACTCCGGACGATCGCCCTGGGAGGCCTGGTTGCCGGAGGTGCCGGCATCGTTGTCCCAGTCGCGTGGCTCGCGTGGCGTGCGGCCGGCCATGATGTCGTCGATCTGGTCGGCATCGATGGTTTCGTACTTCATCAAGGCCTCGGCCATGGCGTCCAGCTTGTCGCGGTTCTCGGTGAGGATCTGCTTGGCCGTGGCATAGCAGTGATCGATGATGCTGCGCACCTCGGAGTCGATCAGCTTGGCGGTCTCGCCCGATACGCTGGCATGCTGGCTCGCCGCGCTGCGACCGAGGAACACCTCGCCCTCCTCTTCGGCGTACATCAGCGGGCCGAGTTTCTCGGACAGGCCCCACTTGGTCACCATGTTCCGCGCGATCTGGCTGGCGCGCATGATGTCGTTGGAGGCGCCGGTGGTGACACCGTCGAAGCCCAGGGTCATCTCCTCGGCGATACGGCCGCCGTACAGCGAGCAGATCTGGCTGATCAGCGCACGCTTGGACAGGCTGTAGCGGTCTTCCTCGGGCAGGAACATGGTCACGCCCAGCGCCCGGCCACGCGGGATGATCGACACCTTGTAGACCGGATCATGCTCGGGGACGATACGGCCGACGATGGCATGGCCAGCCTCGTGATAGGCGGTGTTCTGCTTTTCTTTCTCGGACATGACCATGGTCTTGCGCTCGGCGCCCATCATGATCTTGTCCTTGGCCAGCTCGAACTCCTTCATTTCCACCAGGCGTTTGCTGGAACGGGCAGCGAACAGCGAGGCCTCGTTGACCAGGTTGGCCAGGTCGGCACCGGAGAAGCCGGGGGTACCACGGGCGATGACCGCCGGGTTGACGTTCTCGCCAACCGGGACCTTGCGCATGTGCACCTTGAGGATCTGCTCGCGACCACGGATGTCCGGCAGGCCGACCACCACCTGGCGGTCGAAACGGCCCGGACGCAGCAGCGCCGGGTCGAGCACGTCGGGACGGTTGGTGGCAGCGATGACGATGATACCGTCGTTCATCTCGAAGCCGTCCATCTCCACCAGCAACTGGTTGAGGGTCTGCTCGCGCTCGTCGTGACCACCGCCCATGCCGGCGCCACGATGGCGACCGACAGCGTCGATCTCGTCGATGAAGATGATGCACGGGGCGTGTTTCTTCGCCTGCTCGAACATGTCGCGGACACGGCTGGCGCCCACACCGACGAACATCTCGACGAAGTCCGAACCGGAGATGGTGAAGAACGGCACCTTGGCCTCGCCAGCGATGGCCTTGGCCAGGAGGGTCTTACCGGTACCGGGTGGGCCGACCATCAGCACGCCCCGGGGGATACGGCCACCCAGGCGCTGGAACTTGCCCGGATCACGCAGGAACTCGACCAGCTCGCCCACTTCTTCCTTGGCCTCGTCGCAGCCCGCGACGTCGGCCAGGGTGGTCTTGACCTGGTCCTCGGAAAGCAGGCGCGCCTTGCTCTTGCCGAAGCTCATCGGGCCGCCCTTGCCGCCCGCACCGCCCTGCATCTGGCGCATGAAGAACATGAACACGGCGATGATCACCAGGATCGGGAAGCTGGCCACCAGCAACTGTGTCCAGATGCTCTGCTGCTCGGGCTGCTTGCCTTCGATCACCACGTGGTTGTCGACCAGGTCGCCGATCAGGCCGTTGTCGGTGATGGCCGGACGAACGGTCTTGAAGTTGTCGCCATCGGTGCGCTTGCCGGTGATGACGTAGCCGTCGACGGTCACACGCTCGACCTTACCGTCCTTGACCTGCTGGATGAAGTCGGAATAGTTGAGGGTCTGTGGCTCGTTAGGGCTGGAGAAGTTGTTCATCACCGTCACGAGGACAGCCGCGATGATCAACCACAGGATCAGATTCTTTGCCATGTCGTTCAATTAGCTACCCTCTGAGGCCGGCGCACGACGCTGCCGTGCCTCGCATGATATTCACCGCCCTAACTTACTACATTACCTACGCATCCGCAGGCGCCGTCTGTAACCCTTTATGAAAGCTAGACTACACGAAGTTCGGACGATCCTGACGGAACCGCCGATTGGAAATAACTATCGACCACCCCGCAACACGCCGCTCACCCGCCTTTGAAGCCCCGGCCCAGCAGGTACTGTTCGCGGGAACGATCGCGGGAAGACGACGGCTTGCGCATCTGCACCTTGTCGAACTTGCCGCGTACGTCCTTGAGGTACTGGTCGAAACCTTCACCCTGGAAGATCTTGATCAGGAAGTCCCCTCCCGGGCGCAGCACGCGGGTGGCCAGGTCCAGGGCCAGTTCGCAGAGGAACATGGCCCGCGGCATGTCCACGGCGGGCGTACCACTCATATTGGGGGCCATGTCGGAAATCACAAGGTCTACGTGCGAATCGCCGACCGCCGCGAGGATGCGCTCGAGCACCTCGTCCTGGGTGAAATCGCCCTGAATGAAAGTCACGTCGGGGATCGCATCCATTTCCAGGATGTCCGAGGCGATCAGCCGACCCTGGCCGCCGATCAGACGACTGGTCACCTGCGACCAGCCCCCGGGCGCCGCGCCCAGGTCGATCACGCTCATGCCCGGGCGGATCAGCTTGTCCTTCTCCTGGATCTCCAGCAGTTTGTAGCTCGCACGCGAGCGGTAGCCATCCTTCTGCGCCTGTTTGACGAAAGGATCGTTGAAATGCTCTCTCAGCCAGTTATGGCTGCTCTTGGAACGCTGCGCCACGGGGCACCTCGATGATAAGCGTCGTGATTGACTGGGCGGAGCCACGGGCCCTCGGGTAAAATGGCCGCCAATTTTACAGAATCAGACGAAAAGGGTCAGATTATGCCGCTCAATAACGAGCAGAAGAAACAGTACAAGTCCATTGGCCATGACTTGAAACCGGTGTTGATGGTCGCCGGCAACGGCCTGAGCGAAGGCGTCCTGGCCGAACTGGAACGCGCCCTGGCCGATCATGAACTGATCAAGGTCCAGGTCAAGCTGGAAGACCGCGAGGAACGCCGGGCGGTCATCGACGAGCTGTGCAAGGCCGGCCGCGCGGAGCTGGTGCAGACCATCGGCAAGATGGCGCTGATCTACCGCAGGAACCCGCAGCCGAACAAGCAGCTGTCCAACATCCACCGCTACAAGTGACGGTGGCTCCGGTCAGCGGCGCGGCTGGCGCGCCCTGACCGGGACCGGCTGGGCGACCAGCACGATGCCGGAAAAGCCCAGCACCAGGAAACAGAACATCTGCCAGCGCTCGCCCACGGATATCCCGTAGCGCAACGTGTAGTAGCTGACGCAGGCACCGAAGCCCAGCAGCAGCATCTGGCCACGGAACTGCCGCCACCAGGCCGCCAGGCCATCCACCCTCGCCAGCACCGCCAGCTGGGTCATCAAGCCGAGCAAAGCCACGCCGATCAACCAACGGTCGATCTGCGCGGCCACGTCCTGCACCAGCAGGGGCGCCAGGCCACTGACCTTGAGCGCAGGCACCAGCCCCACATGGAACACCCACAGGCCACCGACCCAGAAGACCTGGGCCAGTTGCCAGAGGATCCCTTCGAGGGATGGCGCCCGCTGGTGCCGGTCAGAGGTGCTTGACTTCGACAATCTCGTACTCGACCGTGCCGCTTGGCGTCTTGACGACGACGATGTCACCTTCTTCCTTGCCGATGATGGCGCGGGCGATCGGCGCACTGTGCGAGAGCTTGCCTTTCTTGATGTCTGCCTCGTCCTCGCCGACGATCTGGTAGCTCACCTGCTCGTCGGTTTCGGTGTTGGCCAGGTCGACGGTGGTGCCGAAGATCACCTTGCCAGAGTGAGGAATGGTGGTGACATCGATCACCACCGAGTTCTGCAGGCGACCTTCGATATCACGGATACGGGCCTCGACCATGCCCTGCTCCTCGCGGGCGGCATGGTATTCGGCGTTCTCCTTGAGATCGCCCAGCTCACGGGCCTCGCCGATCGCCTGGCTCAGGCGCGGACGCTCGGTCTTGCTCAGGAAGGTCAGTTCCTCTTCCAGGGCGCGAGCGCCCTGGACGGTCATCGGGTATTTGGTAATGCTCATGCTTTCAATCCTGCATGCAGATCCTGCAAGCGACGGACGGTCTTCTCGGGACCGAACTTGAGCGCTTCGCAGATGGCCTCACCCGCCGCAATGGTGGTCGTGCAGTAGATCTTGTGCTGCAGCGCATTGCGACGAATCGAATAAGAGTCGGCGATCGACTGACGGCCCTCGGTGGTGTTGATGATCAGCGAGACTTCGTCGTTCTTGATCATGTCGACCACATGCGGGCGACCTTCGGTCACCTTGTTCACACGGCGCACCTTCAGGCCAGCCGCCTCGATGACCTTGGCGGTGCCCGCGGTTGCGACCACTTCGAAGCCCAGGGCGATCAGGTCGCGGGCGACACCCGCCACCTGCGGCTTGTCGTCGTCGCGCACGCTGATGAAGGCGGTACCGCCGCTTGGCAGCACTTCGCTGGCGCCCATCTGGGCCTTGGCGAAGGCTTCGCCGAAGCTGTCGCCGACACCCATGACTTCACCGGTGGATTTCATCTCAGGGCCGAGGATCGGGTCAACACCCGGGAACTTGGCGAACGGGAAGACCGCTTCCTTGACGCTGTAGAAGTTCGGGATGATTTCCTGGGTGAAGCCCAGCTCTTTCAGCGATTTGCCAGCCATGACACGGGCCGCGATCATCGCCAGGGAAGTGCCGATGCACTTGGAGACGAATGGCACGGTACGCGAGGCGCGCGGGTTGACTTCGATCACGTAGATCTTGTCGCCCTGCAGGGCCAGCTGCACGTTCATCAGGCCGACCACGCCCAGTTCCAGGGCCATCTTGCGCACCTGCTCGCGGACTTCGTCCTGCACGTGGGCCGGCAGCGAGTACGGCGGCAGCGAGCACGCCGAGTCACCGGAGTGAACACCGGCCTGCTCGATGTGCTGCATGATCGCGCCGATCACCACGTCGGTGCCGTCGCAGACCGCGTCCACGTCCATCTCGATGGCGCAGTTGAGGAAGTGGTCGAGCAGGACCGGGCTGTCGTTGGACACCTGAACCGCTTCGCGCAGGTAGCGCTTGAGCTCTTCGGGCTCGTAGACGATTTCCATGGCACGGCCGCCCAGGACGTAGGACGGACGCACGACCAGCGGGTAACCGATCTCGGCAGCGGCGCGAATCGCCTCGTCTTCGCTGCGCACGGTGGCGTTCGGCGGCTGGCGCAGGTTCAGGCGCTGGACCATCTGCTGGAAGCGCTCGCGGTCTTCGGCGCGGTCGATGGCGTCCGGGCTGGTGCCAATGATCGGCACACCGGCCTCTTCCAGGGCACGGGCCAGTTTCAGCGGGGTCTGGCCGCCGTAGTGGACGATCACACCCTTGGGCTTCTCGACACGGCAGATCTCCAGGACGTCTTCCAGGGTCAGCGGTTCGAAGTACAGGCGATCGGAGGTGTCGTAGTCGGTGGAGACGGTTTCCGGGTTGCAGTTGACCATGATGGTCTCGTAGCCGTCTTCACGCAGCGCCAGGGCCGCGTGCACGCAGCAGTAGTCGAACTCGATACCCTGGCCGATGCGGTTCGGGCCACCGCCGAGGATCATGATCTTGTCGCGGGTCGAGGGGTTGGCCTCGCACTCTTCCTCGTAGGTGGAGTACAGGTAGGCGGTGTCGGTGGCGAACTCGGCGGCGCAGGTGTCGACGCGCTTGTAGACCGGGAAGACTTCCAGCTTGTGGCGATGGCGGCGCAGGGTCTTGTCGGTGACGCCCAGCAGCTTGGCCAGGCGCTGGTCGGAGAAGCCCTTGCGCTTGAGGCGGCGCATCAGCGCAGCGTCGACGTTGGCCAGGCCCAGGGTCTTGACCTTCTCTTCTTCCTTGATCAGGTCCTCGATCTGCACCAGGAACCAGTGGTCGATCTTGGTCAGGGCGAAGATCTCGTCGCGGCTCATGCCCGCACGGAAGGCATCGGCGACATACCAGATGCGCTCGGCGCCCGGCACGGTCAGTTCGCGCTTGAGGATGTTGGTCAGGTCCGGGTTGCCCAGCTCGACCTTCGGATCCAGGCCGCAGGCGCCGACTTCCAGGCCACGCAGGGCCTTGTGCATCGACTCCTGGAAGGTACGGCCGATGGCCATGACTTCACCCACGGACTTCATCTGGGTGGTCAGGCGGGCGTCGGCTTTCGGGAATTTCTCGAAGGCGAAGCGCGGCAGCTTGGTGACGACGTAGTCGATCGAGGGCTCGAACGACGCCGGGGTGCGACCGCCGGTGATGTCGTTCTGCAGCTCGTCCAGGGTGTAGCCGACTGCCAGCTTGGCGGCGATCTTGGCGATCGGGAAGCCGGTGGCCTTGGAAGCCAGGGCCGAGGAACGCGACACGCGCGGGTTCATCTCGATCACGACCATGCGGCCGGTGTTCGGGCAGATGCCGAACTGGACGTTGGAACCGCCGGTTTCCACGCCGATCTCACGCAGCACCGCCAGGGAGGCGTTGCGCATGATCTGGTATTCCTTGTCGGTCAGGGTCTGCGCCGGGGCGACGGTGATCGAGTCGCCGGTGTGCACGCCCATCGGGTCGAAGTTCTCGATGGAGCAGACGATGATGCAGTTGTCCTTCTTGTCGCGGACAACCTCCATCTCGTATTCCTTCCAGCCGATCAGCGATTCGTCGATCAGCAGCTCCTTGGTCGGCGACAGGTCCAGGCCGCGGGCGCAGATTTCTTCGAACTCTTCACGGTTGTAGGCGATACCGCCACCGGTGCCGCCCATGGTGAAGGACGGACGGATGATGCACGGGAAGCCCAGGCGCTCGAGCACCGCGTTGGCTTCTTCCATGCTGTGGGCGATACCGGAGCGCGGGCACTCCAGGCCGATGGCCTTCATCGCCTGGTCGAAGCGCGAACGGTCCTCGGCCTTGTCGATGGTGTCGGCGTTGGCGCCGATCATTTCCACGCCGAACTTCTCCAGCACGCCGTGGCGCTCGAGGTCCAGGGCGCAGTTCAGTGCGGTCTGGCCGCCCATGGTCGGCAGCAGCGCGTCAGGGCGCTCCTTCTCGATGATCTTGGCCACCGACTGCCACTTGATCGGCTCGATGTAGGTGGCATCGGCCATGGCCGGGTCGGTCATGATGGTGGCCGGGTTGGAGTTCACCAGGATGACGCGGAAACCTTCCTCGCGCAGGGCCTTGCACGCCTGGGCGCCGGAGTAGTCGAATTCGCAGGCCTGGCCGATCACGATCGGGCCAGCGCCGAGAATCAGGATGCTTTTGATGTCTGTACGTTTTGGCATGGGTTGTCACTCAAATCCGCGGGTCAGTCGGCAAGCCGTCTTGAACAATCTGGGTCAGGCGCTTCCGGACGCGGCGCAGGCCGGTCCGGGGCCTCGATGCAGGATGCTCAGCGGCGCTTGGCCATGGCATCGATGAAACGATCGAACAGTGGTGCGACGTCGGTCGGGCCTGGGCTCGCTTCAGGGTGGCCCTGGAAGCTGAACGCGCTCTTGTCGGTGCGCTCGATGCCCTGCAGGGTACCGTCGAACAGCGACTTGTGGATGGCGCGGACATTGCCCGGCAGGGTGGCCTCATCGACGGCGAAGCCGTGGTTCTGGCTGGTGATCATGACCACGCCGCTGTCCAGGTCCTGGACCGGGTGGTTGGCACCGTGGTGGCCGTGGCCCATCTTCATGGTCTTGGCGCCGGAGGCCAGGGCCAGCAGCTGGTGGCCGAGGCAGATGCCGAAGACCGGGATATCGGTCTCGAGGATGTCCTTGATCGCCTGGATCGCGTAGTCGCACGGCTCGGGGTCGCCAGGGCCGTTGGAGAGGAACACGCCATCGGGGTTGAGCGCCAGGACTTCGCTGGCTGGCGTCTGTGCCGGGACCACGGTCAGGCGGCAGCCGCGGGCGACCAGCATGCGCAGGATGTTCAGCTTGACGCCGTAGTCGTAGGCGACCACGTGGTACGGCAGCTCGGCGGCGTCCAGGGTCGGATGGCTGTCGGTAGCCAGGTTCCACACGCTGGAACGCCACTCGTAGCGCTCCTTGGTGCTGACTTCCTTGGCCAGGTCCATGCCCTTGAGGCCTGGGAAGGCACGGGCGGCGGCGATGGCGGCTTCTTCGCTGATGTCGTCACCGGCCAGGATGCAGCCGTTCTGCGCGCCCTTCTCACGCAGGATGCGGGTCAGGCGGCGGGTGTCGATGCCGGCGATCGCCACGACATTGTTGGCCTTGAGGTACTCAGGCAGCGACTGGGTGTTGCGCCAGTTGCTGGCCAGCAGCGGCAGGTCGCGGATGACCAGGCCGGCAGACCAGACACGGTTGGACTCGGCGTCTTCGGCGGTGGTGCCGGTGTTGCCGATGTGCGGGTAAGTCAGGGTAACGATTTGCTGGGCGTAGGAAGGGTCTGTGAGGATTTCCTGGTAGCCGGTCATTGCGGTGTTGAACACCACCTCACCAACGGTCTGACCGTCGGCTCCGATGGCTTCACCGCGAAAAATGCTGCCATCGGCAAGGGCGAGTATGGCTGGCTTAGTCAAGAAGACCTCCCGTAAATCAAGCCTGAAAGGGCGATCGCAGGTTGCAAAAAAGCGGAATGACGTATGGACACGTCACCCCGCTTCTATGCTGAATTTGTCTGCGCGCTTTTAGTGGACACACTAAAGCTGTAGCTTACAGGAAATGGCGTTTTCGGTCTACCGCACATGTGCCTCTAAAACACAGGATTGCGACAGGGGATCTGCAGGTGCCATTTGGGGCCGCTTCGCGCCCCATCGCCGGCAAGCCGGCTCCCACAGAGCTCTCTGCATGGCACATGATGCGTGAACATCGCCAGCATCGCCGCCCTTGTGGGAGCCGGCTTGCCAGCGATGGGCTGCAAAGCAGCCCTAATACCATCAACGCAGCTCCAGCACATCCTGCATGTCGTACAGCCCCGGCTCGCGTCCTTCCAGCCACAACGCGGCACGCACCGCGCCCTTGGCGAAGGTCATGCGGCTGGAGGCCTTGTGGGTGATCTCCACGCGCTCGCCCTCGGCGGCGAACAGCACGGTGTGATCGCCCACCACGTCGCCAGCACGCACGGTGGCGAAACCGATGGTCTGCCGGTCGCGGGCACCGGTCTGGCCCTCACGGCCATAGACGGCCACTTCGCGCAGGTCGCGCCCCAGCGCCTGGGCCACGACCTCGCCCATGCGCAGCGCGGTGCCCGACGGCGCATCGACCTTGTGCCGGTGGTGCGCCTCGATGATCTCGATGTCCACCTCGTCGCCCAGCACCCGCGCCGCGGTATCCAGCAGCTTCAGGCACAGGTTGACGCCAACGCTGAAGTTGGCGGCGAAGACGATCGGGATTTCCTTGCCCGCCTCGACCAACTGCTCCTTCTCCTCCGGAGTGAAACCAGTGGTGCCGATGACCATGGCCTTGCCCGCCTTGCGGCAGAACGCCAGGTTCTTCAGGGTCACCGAAGGATGGGTGAAATCGATCAGCACGTCGAACTCGTCCGCCACCTTCGCCAGGTCGTCGCAGATCGGCACGCCGATCCGCCCCAGCGCCGCCAGTTCGCCGGCGTCGGCACCGACCAGGGTGCTGTCGGGACGGTCGATCGCCGCCGTCAGGCCCGCCTGGGGCGCCTGTTGCTGCACAGCCTCGACGAGGGTCTTGCCCATGCGCCCTGCCGCGCCCATTACCGCAATACGTCGCATAGCCTGTTCCTTGTCAGAGATCGCCGAAGAAGCGCTTCACGCCTTCGAACCAACCGTTGGCCTTGGGCGAATGGGAGCTGTCGCCCTGCAGCGAGTCACGCAGCTCCTCGAGCAGTTCGCGCTGGCGACGACTGAGGTTGACCGGGGTTTCCACGGCCACGCGGCACAGCAGGTCGCCAGCCGCACCACCGCGCACCGGCGCCACGCCCTTGCCGCGCAGGCGGAACTGCTTGCCGGTCTGGGTGCCTTCCGGGATCTTCAGCTTGACCCGACCATCGAGGGTCGGCACTTCCAGCTCGCCACCCAGGGCAGCGTCGGTATAGCTGATCGGCACTTCGCAGTACAGGTGCTTGCCGTCGCGCTGGAAGATCGGGTGCTCGCGCACATTGATGACCACGTACAGATCGCCGGTCGGGCCGCCGTGGGTACCCGCCTCGCCCTCGCCGGACAGGCGGATGCGGTCACCGGTATCGACACCGGCCGGCACCTTGACCGACAGGGTCTTGTATTCCTCGACCCGGCCTTCGCCATGGCAGGCGCTGCAAGGGTCGGTGATGATCTTGCCTTGACCATGGCAGCGCGGGCAGGTCTGCTGCACCGAGAAGAAGCCCTGCTGCATGCGCACCTGGCCGATGCCGCCGCAGGTCGGGCAAGTGGCCGGGGTGGAGCCCTTCTTCGCGCCGGAGCCGTCGCAAGGCTTGCAGTTGACCAGCGTCGGCACACGGATGTTGACCGTGGTGCCCCGCACCGCTTCCTCGAGGTTCAGTTCGAGGGTATAGCGCAGGTCACTGCCACGCTGGGCACCACCGCGCGAACCACCACGGCCACCGCCGAAGAAGTCGCTGAAGACGTCACCGAAGATGTCGGAGAAGTTGGCACCACCGAAGCCTGCCCCACCGCCCCCCATGCTCGGGTCGACGCCGGCATGGCCGTACTGGTCGTAGGCGGCACGCTTGCTCGCGTCGGACAGCACTTCGTAGGCCTCGTTGGCCTCCTTGAATTTCTCTTCCGACGCCTTGTCGCCCGGATTGCGGTCCGGGTGGTACTTCATCGCCAGGCGGCGATAGGCCTTCTTGAGATCCCCTTCGCCGGCGCCACGCTCGACACCCAGGACCTCATAATAATCACGCTTTGCCATAGGTCATTTGCACTCTTGAGGGCGTTCGGCATACCTCTGCGCCTTATGCGCCTTGCCGTCAGCACCTGCCGCCACACACGAATGCGCCCTGACAGATGCCGTAAAAATTCCCGTATTCCAGACACGCCAACGCGGGAGCAAGCCCCCGCGCGGCGACATCCTACCAGCCCAACGCCAAACAGCGCTGGGCTGGCCGACAACGTGCAGGGATTACTGCTTGTTGTCTTTCACTTCCTCGAACTCGGCGTCAACCACGTCGTCGTGCTTGGCTTCCGGTTCGGCCTGCTGGGCGTCACCCTGCGGCTGCTGAGCTTGCTGCTCGGCGTACATCTTCTGGGCAACCGGCGCGGAGACCTTGGACAGCTCCTCGACCTTGGCGTCGATGGCAGCCTTGTCGTCGCCCTTGACGGCGGCTTCCAGGGCAACCACGGCGGCTTCGATCGCGGCCTTCTCCTCGGCGGTCACCTTGTCACCGGCGTCGGCGACCATCTTGCGGGTCGAGTGGACCAGCGCGTCACCCTGGTTGCGGGCGGCGGCCAGCTCCTCGAACTTGCGGTCTTCCTCGGCGTTGGCCTCGGCGTCACGCACCATGCGCTCGATTTCCTCGTCGGACAGGCCGGAGTTGGCCTTGATCACGATCGACTGGGTCTTGCCGGTGGCCTTGTCCTTCGCGCCGACGTGCAGGATGCCGTTGGCGTCGATGTCGAAGGTCACTTCGATCTGCGGAACGCCACGCGGTGCCGGCGGGATGTCGGCCAGGTCGAACTTGCCCAGCGACTTGTTCTGCGCGGCCTGCTTGCGCTCGCCCTGCAGCACGTGGATGGTCACGGCGCTCTGGTTGTCGTCGGCGGTGGAGAACACCTGCGACTTCTTGGTCGGGATGGTGGTGTTCTTCTCGATCAGCGGGGTCATCACGCCACCCATGGTCTCGATACCCAGGGTCAGCGGGCTGACGTCCAGCAGCAGCACGTCCTTCACGTCACCGGCCAGGACCGCGCCCTGGATGGCGGCACCCATGGCGACCGCTTCGTCCGGGTTGACGTCCTTGCGCGCTTCCTTGCCGAAGAAGTCGGCAACGGCTTTCTGCACCAGCGGCATACGGGTCTGGCCGCCGACCAGGATCACGTCGTGGATCTTGCTGGCGTCGATGCCGGCGTCCTTCAGGGCGATGCGGCAAGGCTCGATGGTACGGTTGACCAGGTCTTCGACCAACGACTCCAGCTTGGCGCGGGAGATCTTCACGTTCAGGTGCTTAGGACCGGTCGCGTCTGCGGTGATGTACGGCAGGTTGACATCGGTCGACTGAGCGGAAGACAGCTCGATCTTGGCCTTTTCAGCGGCTTCCTTCAGACGCTGCAGGGCCAGCGGATCGTTCTTCAGGTCCATGCCGGACTCTTTCTTGAACTCGTCGACGAGGTAGTCGATCAGGCGCATGTCGAAGTCTTCGCCACCCAGGAAGGTGTCGCCGTTGGTGGCCAGTACTTCGAACTGGTGCTCACCGTCGACTTCGGCGATTTCGATGACCGAAACGTCGAAGGTACCACCACCGAGGTCATAGACGATGACGGTGTGGTCGCCCTTGGCCTTGTCCATGCCGTAGGCCAGTGCAGCAGCGGTCGGCTCGTTGATGATGCGCTTGACGTCCAGGCCGGCGATGCGACCGGCATCCTTCGTGGCCTGGCGCTGGCTGTCGTTGAAGTAGGCCGGTACGGTGATGACCGCCTCGGTGACTGGCTCGCCGAGGTAGTCTTCGGCGGTTTTCTTCATTTTCTTCAGGACTTCGGCGCTGATCTGTGGCGGAGCCATTTCCTTGCCGTTGGCCTCGACCCAGGCGTCACCGTTGTTGGCCTTGACGATCTTGTACGGAACCAGCTTGATGTCTTTCTGCACGACATCTTCTTCGAAACGGCGGCCGATCAGGCGCTTCACGGCGAAGAGGGTGTTGTGCGGGTTGGTGACGGCCTGGCGCTTGGCCGACTGGCCGACCAGGATCTCGCCATCGTTGGCGTAGGCGACGATCGACGGCGTGGTGCGCGCGCCTTCGGCGTTCTCGATGACTTTGACGTTACCGTTTTCCAGGATGGAGACGCACGAGTTGGTGGTCCCCAGGTCGATACCGATGATTTTGCCCATGTTAACTCTCCCGAAGCTTGAATTAGGTTGCAGCGACTACATTGGCCAACTGCGGTAATACTTGAATGCTTGACACCTAGATGGGGATGCCCGGAAGGATTTCAAGCCTTTTCATCGATCGATGGCTGAGGAGCCGCTGGCGCCTTGCTGACCACCACCATGGCGGGGCGCAGCAAGCGGCCGTTGAGCAGGTAGCCCTTCTGGAACACTTTGAGCACGCTGTTGGGCTCAACCTCGGCGCTCTCTTCCATGGCCATGGCCTGGTGGTGCTCGGCGTTGAACGGTTCGCCGTGCGGGTCGACCGCCTCGAGGTTGTAGCGCTTGAGGGTGTCGTGGAACATCTTCAGGGTCAGCTCGATGCCTTCGCGCATCGGCTTGATGGTTTCGTCGTCGGCACTGGACAGCTCCAGGCCGCGCTCCAGGCTGTCGATCACCGGCAGCAGGTCGCCGGCGAACTTCTCCAGGGCGAACTTGTGAGCCTTCTCGACATCCTGCTCGGCACGGCGACGGATGTTCTGCAGGTCGGCGGCGGCGCGCAGGGACTGGTCCTTGGCGGCGGCCAGCTGCTCCTCGAGCACCTGTACGCGGGCACCGAGATCCTCTGCACCAGCCTCTTCGGCGTTAAGGTTCTTCTCATCCAGCTGTTCGTCAGCCATCGGGTCTCTCCTCCGCAATTTCGGGTATGCGAGCCAGGCTCGCCTTGTCTGCCGGCTATATGGGGTCGGAAAAACCAGGTTCAAGGGGCAGGCGGGTTTTCCGCACGCGCGCGCATTCTCCGAGCGGGCATTGTCAGCCCGACAAAAAACACTGTATAAATAACCAGACACGACACTTCGGGAGCTGCCCTCATGCTGGTGCACCTGTCCATCCACAACTACGCCATCGTCGAACACCTGGACCTCGAACTCGCCCGCGGCATGACCGTCATCACCGGCGAAACCGGCGCCGGCAAGTCGATCATGCTCGATGCCCTGGGCCTGACCCTCGGCGACCGCGCCGACAGTGGCGTGGTGCGCCCTGGCGCGAGCAAGGCGGACATCCTGGCCACCTTCGATCTCGTCGACATCCCCGAGGCGACGGCCTGGCTCGCCGAACGCGACCTGGACAGCGACGGCCCCTGCATCCTGCGCCGAGTGATCACCGCCGAAGGGCGCAGCCGCGGCTATATAAACGGCACACCCTGCCCGCTCGGCGACCTCAAGGCCCTTGGCGAACTGCTGATCGACATCCACAGCCAGCACGAGCACCAGTCACTGCTCAAGACCGACACTCACCGTCGCCTGCTGGACGAGTACGCCGGCGCCATCGACCTGTCCCGCCAGGTGCACCTGGCCGCCCAGCGCTGGCGCCAGACCCGCCAGGAACTGGAGCGCCTGTCCAACTCCGGCGACGAACAGCGCGCCCGCCACCAACTGCTCAGCTACCAGCTGGAAGAGCTGGACAACCTCGGCCTTGGCGAGAACGAGCTGGAACAGCTGGAGCAGGAGCACAAGAACCTGACCAATGCCGAGGCGCTGTTCGGCATCTGCCGCCAGGTCATCGACCAGTGCAGCGAGAGCGACTCGGGCAACGTGCTCAGCGCCCTGACCGCCAGCCTCAACCGCCTGACCGCCGTGGCCAACGCGCCCAAGGCCCTGGGCGAGGCGGTCAACCTGATAGCCAGCGCGCAGATCCAGGTCGAGGAAGCGGTCGGTGAGCTCAACCGTTTCCTCGACCATTTCGACGCCGACCCCATGCGCCTGCAGGCCCTGGAGGAGCGGCTCGACACCATCTATACCCTGGCGCGCAAGCACCGCGTGCACCCGACCGAGCTGCCGCACCTGCAACAGCGCCTGATGGAAGAGCTGGAAGGGCTGAACGCCAGCGACGAGTCGATCGAACGCCTGGGCGAGGAGCTGGCCGCCTACGCCCAGCACTACCAGGAGAAGGCTGGCGAGCTGAGCGCCTTGCGCCAGCAAGCGGCCAGGCAACTGGCCACTGCCGTCGAGCAGGAGATCCAGCGCCTGGGCATGCCCGGCGGGCGCTTCTGCATCGAACTCACGCCCAACGAAGGGGGCGAACTGTCGCCCCATGGCCTGGAACAGATCGAACTGCTGGTCAGCGCCAACCCCGGCCAGCCGCTCAAGGGCCTGGCCAGGGTGGCGTCGGGTGGCGAACTGTCACGTATCAGCCTGGCGATCCAGGTGATCACCGCGCAAACCTCACGCATCCCGACCCTGGTGTTCGACGAGGTGGACGTGGGCATCGGTGGCCCCACCGCGGAAATCGTCGGCCAGTTGCTACGACGCCTGGGCGAGCGCGGCCAGGTACTGACCGTGACCCACCTGCCGCAGGTGGCAGCCCAGGGGCATCGCCACCTGTTCGTGCACAAGGTGCGCCACAGCGACACCACCCATACCGCCGTCGCCAACCTGGGCAAACGCGAGCGGGTCGAGGAAGTGGCGCGGATGCTCGGCGGCATCGACCTGACCAAGGAATCACTGGCCCATGCGCGCAAGATGGTGGTGTCTGGCAAGGCCTGACAGTTGTCGCCCGGCGTTCCTGAATCGAAACGGGCTCGTTGAACCTGGCAAATGCCAGGGGCTACGAAGCGGCCCCAAAGACGGCTGGCACCCCAAAAGCACAAAGGCGACCCGAAGGCCGCCTTTGCTTTAGATAACGAACAAATCGTTACTTTTTCTTGCGCACATACAGGACCAGGTTATGGTCCACCAACTCGTAACCATGGTCGGTCACGATCTGTTTCTGGCGCTTCTCGATCTCGGTATCCACGAACTCGATGACTTCACCGGTATCCACGTTGACCATATGGTCGTGGTGGCCGCTATCAGCCAGCTCGAATACCGCGTGACCGCCGTCGAAGTTATGGCGAACCACCAGACCCGCCGCTTCGAACTGGGTCAGGACGCGATAGACGGTCGCCAGACCGACGTCCTCGCCAGCTTCCATCAGCGCCTTGTAGACATCCTCGGCGCTCATGTGACGCTGCTCGGTGGAGTCGAGCATCTGAAGAATCTTGACTCGAGGCAGGGTCACCTTGAGACCGGCTTTGCGCAATTCGCTATTTTCAACCATGGTCAGCTTTCTCGCCGATGCTGCTTCGCAGCTTCTCTTAATACGGGTATGATCGGGGTTTACGTTGTCCAGCCAAGATAGTGGAAGTCGCCCACCGATGCAAAACACCAAGCTCTTGCTAACCAGCCTCACCTTCGTGGGACTGCTCGCACTCGCCGGTTGCTCGTTTCCCGGGGTTTACAAAATCGACATCCAGCAGGGCAATGTCGTTACGCAAGACATGATAGACCAATTACGCCCCGGAATGACCCGCCGGCAAGTAAGGTTTATCATGGGCAACCCACTGATCCAGGACACCTTCAACACCAACCGCTGGGATTACCTCTACAGCCTGCAGCCCGGCGGCGGCCAGCGCCAGCAGGAGCGCATGAGCATCTTCTTCAATGACAGCGACCAGTTGGTAAGCCTGTCTGGCGACTTCATGCCAGGCGTGAGCCGCGACCAGGAGATCCTCGGCGGCAGCGGCGACACCACCGTCAGCCCGGCCACCGAGCCGAGCCAGCCCGAAGAGAAGCCGGCCAAGCCAGGCTCGCTGGAAGAATCCATCCAACGCGAGATCGACACCATCGAGACCACTCCGGTCCCGACGCCGGCACCGCTGGAAACCTCCCCGCAGTAAGCTGTCTGCCATTGGGGCCGGGCACGGCCCCAATGGCGACGTTCAGCCCTCAGGCGCCGCGCTGCGCCTTCGCCTTGGCGGCTCGCTGCTTGCGCACTTCCTTCGGATCGACGAGCAATGGCCGATACACCTCCAGGCGATCGCCCTCCTCGACCGTGCGCTCAGCGGGATCGCTGACCACCTTGCCAAAAATCCCCACCGGGCAGGACGCCAGGTCAAGCCCCGGCACCTGTTCACCCAGGCCCGACAGGCGCAATGCGTCCCTGACACGGGTCCCTGCCGGCACCTCGCAGGCCAGCAGCCACTGGCGCTCGGCCGTGGCGTAGGCGACTTCGATGTTCACGAGGGCCTCAGGCATTGAGTTGCTTGGCCCGCTGGCAGAAGGCATCGACCAGGGTATTGGCCGCCTGGTTGAACAACGGGCCGAGGGTGGCACGCACCAGGGGCCCGGCATAGTCGAAGGACAAGTCGAGGCTGATCTTGCAGGCCTTTTCGCCCAATGGCTTGAAGATCCACAGGCCATGCAGTTGGGTGAACGGCCCTTCCTCCAGGTTCATCTCGATCGATTGCCCCGGCACCAGCACATTGTTCGTGACGAACTGCTGGCTGATCCCGCCCTTGGCCACTTCCAGCTTCGCCCGCATGTGCGTATCGCTGACCTCGAGCACCGTCGAGGCCGAGCACCAGGGCAGGAATTGCGGGTAACTGGCCACATCGTTGACCAGATCGTAGAGCGCCTGGGCGGGGTACGGCAGCAGGGCGGAGCGTTGAATATGGGTAGTCATCCAGGCGTCACTTCCAAGACTGGGCGGCAGCGCTTCTCAGCGCATCGAAAACGGTTCTGTTCAACAGAACAGGGTCTGCATTGTCCGGGATTCGTCCTACAGGCTCAAGCACACCTAAACCCCGTAGCCGGCGGCGCGGCGACTCCCTATAATGCCGCCCCTATGGCTAAGCAAAAGAAACATCCGACCGGGACCATCGCGCTGAACAAGAAGGCGCGACACGATTACTTCATCGAGCACAAGTTCGAGGCCGGGCTGGTCCTGTCTGGCTGGGAAGTAAAGAGCCTGCGGGCCGGCAAGGCGCACCTGACCGACAGCTACGTGCTGCTCAAGGATGGCGAAGCCTGGCTGTTCGGCAGCCACATCACCCCGCTGACCACCGCCAGCACCCACGTCATCGCCGACCCTACCCGTACTCGCAAGCTGCTGCTGAACAAGCGCGAGCTCGAGCGCCTGGAAGCGGCCGTGGCGCAAAAGGGCTACACCTGCGTGGCCATGGCGCTGTACTGGAGCAAGCACCTGATCAAGTGCGAGATCGCGCTTGGCAAGGGCAAGAAGGAATACGACAAGCGCGACACCCAACGCGAGCGCGACTCCAACCGCGAGATCCAGCGCGCCGTGCGCAGCAAAGGCCGCGACGAGTAGGCCTGTTCTGGCCCAGGGGACGGCGACGCTCACACATCATGTGCCATGCAGAGGGCTCTGTGAGAGATTACCCAGCCTTTGGGCTGCACAGCAGCCCCAAGGCTCCAGGCACCGTCTGACTAGCCAGCCCCAAGGCCTCCCGGCAATGCCCTAGCAGCCGTTGCGCCGCTCCGCCCGCGCCACCCGCCGGGCCTCCTGCTGCGCCTCCTGCAACACTTCCTGCACATACAGGATGTGCCGGCTCGACACCTCCCGGGCATCGTCCGCCCGCCCCTCGACAATCGCCTGATACAGCTCGCGATGCTGGCTGATCAGCATGTCGCGGGTCTCCGCACGCTGTTGGTACATGCCGCCGATATTGGTCACCACGTTGCGCTTGAGCAGGTCGAACAATCCGCGGATGGTGTGCAGCAACACCGCGTTATGGCTGGCCTCGGCAATGGCCAGGTGAAAACGCGCATCGGCCGCCCCTTCCTCCGCCCGACTGACCTCGTCGGCCCGTGCATAGCAGTCCTGCAAGGCGTCGAAAGCCGCCTTGAGCCGGTCGCGGTCCGGCTCGGTGGCGCGCTGGGCGGCATAGTAGGCGCAGGAAGCCTCCAGGGTGTGGCGGAACTCAAGCAGGTCGCGCTGGGCCTCGGGGCTGTGCTCGAGCAATTGCAGCAGTGGGTCGCTGAAGGTCGAGCCCAGCGTCTCGGCGACATAGTTGCCACCGCCCTGGCGGCTGACCAGCAACCCCTTGGCCACCAGCTTCTGGATCGCCTCGCGCAACGAAGGGCGGGACACGCCGAACTGCTCGGCCAGGGCGCGCTCGGCTGGCAAGCGCTGCCCCGAGGTCAAGGTGCCCTCGAGAATCATCCCTTCCAACCGATCGACGATGTCGTCGGACAGGCGCCGCTGGCGGACCTGATCAAAAACCATCACATGCTCTCCACAAACCCCGCGGATTCCGGGGGGCGCCTATTCTGGCCCATCCGCGCCGCCTCGACACCCATCAGATGACGATTTTCCAGGGCTACCAGATACCCGCTCATCGATATCCGACCAAAGTTTTCCCCAGGACAAATTGACACGGCCACAACCACGCTTTTAACCTAGCGACCAGTCATTGTAAATTGGTCTTACCAATTATCCAATGCCAGTGCTTGACCAACAACAATTAGGGGCCATCCCACTATGCAAACCTGGCAACAGCTCTATACCCCCCTGGGGAGCCTTGGCCTGTCCGCTCTGGCGGCCGTCATCCCTATCGTGTTCTTCTTCCTCGCCCTGGCCGTGTTCCGCCTCAAAGGCCATGTCGCCGGCAGCATCACCCTTGCCCTGTCGATCCTGGTGGCGATCTTCGCCTTCCAGATGCCTGTCGACATGGCGCTGGCCGCCGCCGGCTATGGCTTCCTCTACGGCTTGTGGCCCATTGCCTGGATCATCGTCGCCGCGGTGTTCCTCTACAAACTCACGGTCAAGAGCGGCCAGTTCGAGGTGATCCGCAGTTCGGTGCTGTCGATCACCGACGACCAGCGCCTGCAGGTGCTGCTGATCGGCTTCTGCTTCGGTGCCTTCCTCGAAGGCGCCGCCGGTTTCGGCGCCCCGGTGGCCATCACTGCCGCGCTGCTGGTAGGCTTGGGCTTCAACCCGCTGTACGCCGCCGGCCTGTGTCTGATCGCCAACACCGCGCCGGTAGCCTTCGGCGCACTGGGCATCCCGATCATCGTCGCCGGCCAGGTGACCGGCATCGACGCCTTCGACATCGGCGCCATGACCGGTCGCCAGCTGCCGCTACTGTCGCTGTTCGTGCCGTTCTGGCTGGTGTTCATGATGGATGGCGTGCGCGGCGTGAAGGAAACCTGGCCTGCCGCTCTGGTGGCCGGCCTGAGCTTCGCCGTCACCCAGTACTTCACCTCGAACTTCATCGGCCCCGAACTGCCGGACATCACCTCGGCCCTGGCCAGCCTGATCGCCCTGACCCTGTTCCTCAAGGTCTGGCAACCCAAGCGCTCGTTCGCCGAAGCCAAGGGCAGCGTCGGCGCCGCCGTGGTCAGCACCGGCGGCAGCCAGCCTTCGCCCTACAGCCTGGGCGAGATCTTCAAGGCCTGGTCGCCGTTCCTGATCCTCACCGTGCTGGTGACGATCTGGACCCTCAAGCCGTTCAAGGCCGCGTTCGCCCCGGGCGGCGCGATGTACGACTTCGTGTTCAACTTCGCCATCCCGCACCTGGACCAACTGGTGATGAAAGGCGCGCCGATCGCCGCCACCCCGACCGCGATCGCGGCCGTGTTCAAGTTCGACCCGATCTCCGCCACCGGTACCGCGATCTTCATCTCCGCGCTGCTGTCGATGGCCGTGCTGAAGATCAACGTCAAAACTGGTCTGACCACTTTGAAGGAAACCTTCTGGGAGCTGCGCTGGCCGATCCTGTCGATCGGCATGGTCCTGGCCTTCGCTTTCGTCACCAACTATTCGGGCATGTCCTCGACCATGGCCCTGGTCCTGGCCGGCACCGGCGCCGCGTTCCCGTTCTTCTCGCCGTTCCTCGGCTGGCTGGGCGTGTTCCTGACCGGTTCCGACACCTCGTCCAACGCCTTGTTCGGCTCGCTGCAGGCCACCACTGCTCACCAGATCGGGGTCAACGACACCCTGCTGGTGGCCGCCAACACCAGCGGTGGCGTGACCGGCAAGATGATTTCGCCACAGTCCATCGCCGTGGCCTGCGCCGCCACCGGCCTGGTCGGCAAGGAATCGGACCTGTTCCGCTTCACCGTCAAGCACAGCCTGTTCTTCGCCACCATCGTCGGCCTGATCACCCTGGTCCAGGCCTACTGGCTGACCGGCATGCTGGTTCATCACTAAAGTGAAAGGGGCCGGGCGCGCCCTGTCGCGCCCGGCAGCCGCCCCTCTCCACCTTTGCAGCGAGACCCCATGATCATTTCCGCCTCCACCGACTATCGCGCCGCGGCCCAACGCAAGCTGCCCCCCTTCCTGTTCCACTACGCCGACGGTGGCGCCTACGCCGAGTACACCCTGCGCCACAACGTCGAGGACCTGGCCGGCATCGCCCTGCGCCAGCGCGTGCTGAAGAACATGTCCGAGCTGAGCCTCGAGACGCGGCTGTTCGACGAAACCCTGAGCATGCCCGTGGCCCTGGCCCCGGTCGGCCTGACCGGCATGTACGCCCGCCGTGGCGAGGTCCAAGCAGCCCGTGCGGCAGCGGCCAAGGGCATTCCCTTCACCCTGTCGACGGTATCGGTGTGCCCGATCGAGGAAGTCGCCCCGGCCATCGACCGGCCCATGTGGTTCCAGCTGTACGTGCTCAAGGACCGCGGCTTCATGCGCAACGCCCTGGAGCGGGCCAAGGCCGCCGGGGTCAAGACCCTGGTGTTCACCGTCGACATGCCAGTACCCGGCGCCCGCTACCGCGATGCCCATTCCGGCATGAGCGGCCCGAACGCCCCGCTGCGCCGCGTCTGGCAGGCCATGACCCACCCGCAATGGGCGCTGGATGTCGGCCTGCTGGGCCGCCCGCACGACCTGGGCAATATCTCCAAGTACCGTGGCAACCCCACGGGCCTGGCCGACTACATCGGCTGGCTGGGCGCCAACTTCGACCCCTCCATCTCCTGGAAGGACCTGGAATGGATCCGTGAATTCTGGGACGGCCCGATGATCATCAAGGGCATCCTCGATCCGGAAGATGCCAAGGACGCGGTGAAATTCGGCGCCGACGGCATCGTCGTCTCCAACCACGGCGGCCGCCAGCTCGACGGCGTGCTGTCCAGCGCCCGGGCCCTGCCGGCGATCGCCGACGCGGTCAAGGGCGACCTGACGATCCTCGCCGACTCCGGCATCCGCAGCGGCCTGGACGTGGTGCGCATGATCGCCCTGGGCGCCGACAGCGTGCTGATCGGCCGCGCCTTCCTCTACGCCCTGGCCACCCACGGCGAGGCCGGGGTGAAGAACCTGCTCGACCTGTTCGAGAAGGAGATGCGCGTGGCCATGGTGCTGACCGGCGCCAAGTCCATCAGTGAAATCACCCGCGACTCGCTGGTCCGCGAACTGGGCGCCTGATAGCCGCGCCCCACGACACACCGCCTGATTGACCGGGACACGCGGCGCACCAGACGCCGCGGCCCCGCGAGGAGATAGCATGAGCCTGCCAGCCGCGTTCCTGCGTGATGTCAAGCGCCTGATCCCCGCCGAACGCCGTTTCGACGACCCGACCTCGACCCTGGCCTTCGGCACCGACGCCAGCTTCTACCGGCTGATCCCCAAGCTGGTGGTACGTGTCGAGTCCGAAGACGAAGTCGTCGGCCTGATCCACCTGGCCCAGCGCGAGCGCGTGCCGGTGACCTTCCGCGCCGCCGGCACTAGCCTCTCCGGCCAGGCCATCAGCGACTCGGTGCTGATCGTCCTCGGCGACAACTGGGGCGGCAAGGAAATCCGCGGCCAGGGCGAACAGATCCGCCTGCAGCCCGGGGTCATCGGTGCCCAGGCCAACGCCTGGCTCGCCCCCTACGGGCGCAAGATCGGCCCCGACCCGGCCTCGATCAATGCCTGCAAGATCGGCGGCATCGTCGCCAACAACGCCAGCGGCATGTGCTGCGGCACGGCGCAGAACACCTACCACACCCTGGCCGGCATGCGCCTGGTACTGGCCGATGGCACCCGCCTGGACAGCGAGGACCCGGCCAGCGTCGCGGCGTTCGAGCAGAGCCACGCCGACCTGCTGGAAGCCCTCGCCCGCCTCGGCCGCGAGACCCGCGCCAACACGGCGCTGGCCGAGCGGATCCGGCACAAGTACCGGCTGAAGAACACCACGGGGCTGTCGCTCAATGCACTGGTGGACTACGACCAGCCGCTGGACATCCTCCAGCACCTGCTGGTCGGCTCCGAAGGCACCCTCGGCTTCATCAGCGCGGTCACCTACGACACCGTGCCCGACCACCCGCACAAAGCCAGCGCGCTGCTGGTCTTCCCCAGCGTGGAAAGCTGCTGCCGCGCCGTCACCGTGCTCAAGCGCCAGCCGGTTTCCGCCGTGGAACTGCTCGACCGCCGCAGCCTGCGCTCGGTCCAGGACATGCCAGGCATGCCCATCTGGGTGAAAGGCCTGTCGGGCAATGCCTGTGCCTTGCTGATCGAGTCTCGCGCGGGCAGCCAGAGCCTGCTGCATGAGCAGTTGCAGCAGATCATGGCCTCCATCGCCGACTTCCCGCTGGAGCAGTGCGTCGACTTCAGCGAAGACCCGGCTGTGTACAACCAGCTGTGGAAAATCCGCAAGGACACCTTCCCCGCCGTCGGCGCCGTGCGCCAGACCGGCACCACGGTGATCATCGAAGATGTCACCTTCCCCATCGAGCAACTGGCCGAGGGCGTCAACCGCCTGCTCCAGCTGTTCGACAAGCACCGTTACGACGAGGCGATCATCTTCGGCCATGCCCTGGAGGGCAACCTGCACTTCGTCTTCACCCAAGGCTTCAACAGCGCCGAGGAAGTGGCGCGCTACCAGGTCTTCATGGACGACGTGGCGCAGTTGGTGGCGGTGGAGTTCGGCGGCTCGCTCAAAGCCGAGCACGGCACCGGCCGCAACATGGCGCCCTTCGTCGAACTGGAGTGGGGCCATGACGCCTACCAGCTGATGTGGACGCTCAAGCGCCTGCTCGACCCCAACGGCATCCTCAACCCCGACGTGGTGCTCAGCGAAGACCCAGACATCCACCTCAAGCACTTGAAGCCCCTGCCGGCCGCCGACGAGATCGTCGACAAGTGCATCGAGTGCGGCTTCTGCGAGCCGGTATGTCCCTCCAAGGGGCTGACCCTGAGCCCACGCCAGCGCATCGTCATGTGGCGTGACATCCAAGCCAAGCAACGCGCCGGCCTCGACACCCGCGAATTGCTCGAAACCTACCAGTACCAGGGCATCGACACCTGCGCCGCCACCGGCCTGTGCGCCCAGCGCTGCCCGGTCGGCATCAATACCGGCGAGTTGGTGAAGAAGCTGCGCAGCCAGGCCGCCGGGCACGACAAGGCCGCCGACTGGCTGGCCGGGCACTTCCACACCGCCCTGCGCGGTGCCCGCCTGACACTGGCTGCCGCCAACGGCGCACGCAAGCTGCTCGGCGCCCCGCGCCTGAGCCGCCTGAGCACATCCCTGAGCAAGGCCAGCAAAGGCCGCCTGCCCCAGTGGACCCCGGCCATGCCCCAGCCCCTGCGCCCGCTGGCATTCGGGCCGGCGGGCAACGACGCCCGCCCGCGCGTGGTGTACCTCGCCGCCTGCGTGTCACGGGTGATGGGCCCGGCCTACGCCGACCGCGAACAGAGCTCGCTGCTCGACAAGACCCGCGCCCTGCTGGAGAAGGCCGGCTACCAGGTGGTATTCCCCGACAACGCCGACAACCTCTGCTGTGGCCAGCCATTCGCCTCCAAGGGCTACCCGGAACAGGCCGAGCACAAGCGCCAGGAACTGATCAACGCCCTGCTCCACGCCAGCCGCGGCGGCCTCGATCCGATCTACTGCGACACCAGCCCCTGCATCCTGCGCCTGGTCCAGGACCTGGGCGACACCCGCCTGGACCTGTACGACCCGGTGCGCTTCATCCGCACCCACCTGCTCGAGCGCCTGGAGTTCACCCCTCAGGACGAACCGGTGGCCGTCCACGTGACCTGCAGCACCCAGCACCTGGGCGAGAGCCAGGCGCTGATCGACCTGGCACGGCGCTGCAGCAAGCAGGTGGTGATCCCCGAAGGCATCCATTGCTGCGGGTTCGCCGGCGACAAGGGCTTCACTACGCCAGAGCTCAATGCCCACTCCCTGCGCAGCCTGAAGGACGCGGTGCAGTATTGCAGCGAAGGGATCTCCACCAGCCGCACGTGCGAGATCGGCTTGTCGAGCCATAGCGGGATCGACTACCACGGCCTGGTCTACCTGGTGGACCGCGTGACACGCCCACGTAGCCTCTGACCCTCGGAGCCGCGGCAAGCCAGCCCCCAGAATCCTCTGCATGGCGCACGATCTGTGCGCCCCATTGGACCTGTGCAAGCCGGCTTGCCGGCGAATGGGCCCGAAAGCTCACCACGTCATCCACCGCCCAAACGACACCGCCCCGAGCCATCACCCCGATGGAACCCCCGCAAATCCCCCGCAGTCCACCGATCAGGCCCACCTTCCAGAGGCCTTCCAGAAGGAGACACCCATGAAAGGTACTGCGCTTTCCGCCCTCTTCGCGGCCGCGACCCTACTGGCCTCGCCGGTGTTCGCCGACGAGGACCTCTGCACCCTCAACCTGCAGAAGATCGACGACAACATGGCCACCATCGGCGCCACCTCCGAGGGCCTGGACAAAGCCATCACCGAGCACGTCGACAAAGCCAAGGCAGCCCAGGCCGCCGGCGACACCAAGGAATGCATCGCCATCACCAGCAAAGTGCTCGAGCGCATGGAGAAAACCGACAAAGGCAGCGGCCCTTCCGGCGGCAGCGGTGCCTGAGCGCCGCGCGGGCGACCGGACCAGCAGTCGACGTCGCCCGCACAAAGGCGTATACTCCACCGCACGTGTCGAAAGGCACGTCAGCTAGAGCTGATGCGTGGGGCCGATTAGGATTCGACGCCGGTAGCGAAACTCTAGGTGCATGCCGAGTTGGTAACAGAACTCGTAAATCCACTGTTGCAACTTTTATAGTTGCCAATGACGAAAACTACGAGGGCTACGCTCTCGCTGCGTAAGCAGCCGAGCCCGCTCTCCTGGTAGCTTCGGCTCCAGCAATCACCAGGGGATGCCTGTAAACCCGAAGTGATTGTCATACAGAACAGGATCGCCGCGTAGTACGTTGTGGACGAAGTGGCTAAAACTTACACAACTCGCCCAAAGCACCCTGCCCGTCGGGCGGCTGCGGGTTAACTCAGTAGACACGGCTAAGCATGTAGTACCGACAGCGGAGTACTGGCGGACGGGGGTTCAAATCCCCCCGGCTCCACCAAATAATCCTTACAAATCAGGCACTTAGCGGATCTCGCAAGTGCCTTTTTTGCGCCTAAATGGGTTGTTTTGGCTCGGTAATGCCAGCTTTATGACAGCCTCCTAGCCCATTCCACATCTGCGGCCATGCCCCATCGCATCAACCGTGATTGCGTTTTCCGACGATTTTTCGGTTTGAAATCGAGCCACAGCGGTCTGGCAGGGATATTAAATCTGTGTCGGCTTACACACAGAGACCCACACATGCCGACACATGCCCCCAAGAAGTACCTGATCAGTCACGCCTCCCTGCAGCACTGCTTTGACAAGAGCCGCTCTGGGCTCGAGAAGCTGCGCGAAAGCGACCCCAGCTTCCCTCGCCCCATCAAGTTTGGCCCGAGCAAACAGGCTGGCGTTTACTTCGTCGTCGCGGAGGTGGAAGCCTGGCTGGAGAGCAAGATCAGCGAGCGTGATGGAGTCACTCGGGCTCTCTCTGAGAGAGATGAGCAATGACCACACACGAGCAGATACCGTCGTTCTTGGCGGAAATGCCCGAGGCAGCACGTGCTTCGTATCTGAATCCAAGCATCGTGCCAAAGCCACTGCCGAGCGGATTGGCCAGGGTTATGCCCTGGCGTGGAGAGCTACTGCCTGCTGTTCTTCAAGAATACGTGCGGGATGTCGCTGAGCGAACCCAGTGCCCGCCGGATTTTGTTGGGGTCGCGCTTGTAGTTGCTGTCAGCGCCGTGGTCGGGCGCAAATTCACCATCCACCCGAAACAGCATGATGATTGGACTGTCGTTCCCAACCAATGGGGAGTCATCATTGGACGACCGTCTGCGATGAAAACACCAGCGCTCAAGCAAGCGCTTCGTCCCTTGGACGCATTGGAGACAAGAGAGCGAAATCGGCACTCCATGGCGTTGGAGGACTACAGGACCAACAGTGAGCTGCTCGACATCGAGCGCAAGGCTGCTAAGAGCAAGGCCACGAAACTTATAGGCAGCGGCGACAAACCCGGAGCGCGGGAGGAACTCACCAAGGTTTCGAGTGATGTGCTGCCTCCAGTGCAGCGTCGTTACACCGTCAACGACTCAACGGTAGAAAAGCTCGGTGAGCTGCTCAACGAAAACCCAAATGGCCTGCTGCTAGTACGTGACGAGCTCGGGGGCTGGCTCGCAACAATACAGAGCGAGGACGGCTCAGTGGCACGCGCTTTCTACCTGGAGTGCTTCGATGGCAACGGCTCATTTACCTACGATCGTATTGGCCGAGGCACCCTGTTCATCGAGTCATGTTGTTTATCGCTGATAGGCGGAATCCAACCCTCACGAATCGCTTCCCTGGTGAACGCCGCGATCAGCGGCGAAGTGGATGACGGCCTGATTCAGCGCCTACAACTCGCCGTCTATCCCGACGACATTCGTGAGTGGCGTCTGATCGATCGCTGGCCGAACCAAGCTGCCGCTGAGCACGTGGAGCAGATCATTAACCACCTCGACCAGCTCCCATCCGAGCCCCGTGCTGCTCTCAGGTTCAGCCCGGAAGCACAGGAGATATTTAACGCCTGGTATACGCATCATATGCAACAAAGCCGGAGCGAAGAACTTCACCCAGCATTGCAATCCCATTATCTAAAAATGCCGCAGACCATTGCGGGGTTGGCCCTACTGTTCGAACTGGTCGAAGGTGGACAGAAAGCCGTGGGCACAGAGTCCACGTCCCGCGCCATTAACTGGGCGAGCTACCTGATGAGCCATGCCTTGCGACTCTACGGCGCAGCTATCAACGCCCCACTACTCGGTGCCAGGCTGATCCTGGAGCGTCAGCAGAAATTACCCGAACCGTTTACCCCACGCGAGGTGCGTCAGAAGGACTGGATGGGATTGGGCTCGCAGGACGCTGTGAACAACGCACTCGCAGTTCTGGCTGAACACGACTTAATCATTGGCTACGAGGTGGCCGGAGAAAAAGGTGGCCGCCCATCAACACGCTACATCTGGCGAAAAACGTAGCCTCGACCCAACCTGTTTACCAAAAGGCCGGTAGGACAACCTACAGAACCTACGAAACTAAGTTCTGTAGGTTTTGTAGGCACCCTTTTCCTGGTTGAATCACCCCGGGTTTCGTGGAGGCCGTTTCGTTTAAGTCAGGCCGCCACGGCCTGATCTGTTTGCTGCTGGTGGAAGTTTGCCTCAGCCTCCGCAGGCGGGATATAGC
>NZ_JAMYBK010000023.1 GCF_024127895.1 Pseudomonas guariconensis
TCAATTTGCGATTCTGTACGGAGACCGGTTCATCAGGCCGACCTGGTGAGAATCAGGGCCTGCCTGACGGCAGGCCGTTACCGGCCCGCACACAAAAAATCTGACAGTCCCATCTGGGGCGCGAAGCGGCCCCAATGGGCCGGTCCAGACACCCGGCGACCTGAAGGCAACCTCTTGCTGTAATGTCTGGCAACCCTTTGGTAACTGCTTCCCTGTGCAACCGGGCGTATCCTCGGCCGCCACTGCAACCGGCCAGGGAGGCCTCCCATGCGTCACTGGATACTCGCCAGCCTGCTCGCGCTGGCTACCCTGCCAGCCACGGCAGCCGATCTGATCGGCTTCTGGAACAGCCCTCGCCATGGCGGCAACAGCTTCAACCGCCTGCCCCCTGACCAAGCCTATTTCGAAGCCCTGCGCGGCTACGGCGCTACCTGGGTGCGGCTGTCCTACGACAAGTGGCGGCCCGAGAAACGCGATTTCCTGCTGGGCAACGCCGATGCCTACCAGGGCCTCGCGGCAGCCGACCTGGCCCAGCTCAGGGCTGTCCTGGACCGCGCCCACGCCGCAGGCCTCAAGGTCGTGATCGCGCCCCTCTCGCTGCCCGGCATGCGCTGGTCGCAAAACAACGAAGGCCAGTTCGACGATCGCCTCTGGCAGGACAAAGGCTATTGGACCCAAGCCGCCAACTTCTGGCGTGACCTGGCCCAGGCACTCGGCGACCACCCGGCCATCGCCGCCTACAACCTGGTCAACGAGCCGGCACCGGAAAAGCAGGGCGGCCTGCCCGAGCATGCCGATCCGCTGCGCATGAAGCAGTGGTACCAGCAGGTGCAGGGAGGCGCGCGCGACCTGCCTGCCCTCTATCGGCAACTGATCGCAGCGATCCGCGAAGTCGATGCCACTACCCCGATCATGGTCGACGCCGGCTGGTACGCCGCGGCCGATGCGTTCAGCTATTGGCCGGCCCCCCTGGCGGACGAGCGCGTGCTGTACAGCCTGCACATGTACGAACCCTACTCGGCCACCAGTGCGCCGAACATGGCCCGCCAAGCGCCCATCGCCTACCCAGGGCCCGCGCCCTTTGCGGGGCGCTCCGAGCCATGGGGGGCGAGGCGGGTGGCGCAGTACCTGCAGCAGCCGCTCGACTGGATGGCCACGATGAAACTGCCACGTTCGCGCCTGGTGGTTGGCGAGTTCGGTTGCATGCGCCGCCTGCCTGGTTGTCGGCAGTACCTGGAGGATGTACTCAGCGTGCTGGACCGTCAGCAGGTGCACTGGGCCTTCTACAGTTTCCGCGAAGACAGCTGGGATGGCATGGACTACGAACTGGGTTCGGCCAAGGTGCCCTGGCGCTATTGGCAGGCGATCGAACAGGACGCGCCGGATCCGCTGCCGCGCAAGGCCACGGCTGAATTCGAGCCGATCCGCAGCCGCTTGGCCCGCTGATCGAGATGTGAAATGTCTTGCAACATTCAATGTGCGGGTATATACACGCATTCATGTTGACCAGCGAATGCCTCTGTACCCACCTGCGTCGTGCCGCCCGCGGGGTGAGCCGGCACTATGACGAAGCCCTTGTCGGTTTCGGCATCAATGTCGCCCAGTTTTCCCTGCTTCGCCACCTGCAGCGGCTCGACCGCCCCAGCATCACGTCCCTGGCCGAAGCCATGGGGCTGGATCGCAGCACCCTGGGCCGCAACCTGCGGGTGCTGGAAGCCGAAGGTCTGGTTGCCCTGGCCGAGGGGGACGACCAGCGCAATCGCCTGGTGCTGTTGACCGAGGCGGGCAAGGCGCGGCTGCAGGCGGCCCATCCGGCCTGGGAGCGGGCCCAGCGGCAACTGGTCGAGCGGTTGGGGGAAGGGCAACGGGACGCACTGGTGCGGTTGCTGGAGCGCCTGGCCTGATTCACACACCAGAAGCGGGCAGCTACCCGCCTCAACCTTGCGATGCGCAGGAGAACGACAATGACTTCGGTATGGCGAACCAGCGGATGGATTCTACTGGGGGCGGCGTTGATCCTGGCGCTGTCGCTGGGCGTGCGGCACGGTTTTGGCCTGTTCCTGGCGCCAATGAGCGCCGATTTCGGTTGGGGGCGCGAGGTGTTCGCCTTCGCCATCGCCCTGCAGAACCTGATCTGGGGGCTGGCCCAGCCTTTCGCCGGTGCCCTGGCGGACCGCCTGGGCGCGGCGCGGGTGGTGATCATCGGCGGCATCCTCTATGCCGCGGGCCTGATGCTGATGGGCATGGCCGACTCGGCCTGGTCGCTGTCGCTGAGCGCCGGCTTGTTGATCGGCATCGGGCTTTCGGGAACGTCCTTCTCGGTGATCCTCGGCGTGGTGGGGCGTGCCGTACCGGCGGAAAAGCGCAGCGTGGCCATGGGTATCGCCAGCGCGGCCGGCTCCTTCGGTCAGTTCGCCATGCTGCCCGGCACCCTGGGGCTGATCCAGTGGCTGGGCTGGTCGGCGGCATTGCTGGTACTGGGCCTGCTGGTGGCCCTGATCATCCCGCTGGTAGGGATGTTGCGGGATCGCCCGCTGCCCAGCCTCGGCGCCGAGCAGACCCTCGGCCAGGCCTTGCGCGAGGCCTGCTCGCACAGCGGTTTCTGGCTGCTGGCCCTGGGCTTCTTCGTCTGTGGTTTCCAGGTGGTATTCATCGGGGTGCACCTGCCGGCCTACCTGGTGGATCAGCACCTGCCGGCCAGTACCGGCACCACCGTGCTGGCGCTGGTCGGGCTGTTCAATATCGTCGGTACCTACACCGCAGGCTGGCTGGGTGGGCGCATGTCCAAGCCGCGCCTGCTCAGCGCGCTGTACCTGCTGCGTGCTCTGGTGATCGTGCTGTTTCTGTGGGCGCCGGTGACCGAGGTCAGTGCCTACCTGTTCGGCATCGCCATGGGGCTGTTGTGGCTGTCCACGGTACCGTTGACCAATGGCACCGTGGCCACGGTGTTCGGCGTGCGCAACTTGTCCATGCTCGGCGGCATCGTCTTCCTGTTCCACCAGTTGGGCGCTTTCCTGGGGGGATGGCTGGGCGGCGTGGTGTATGACCAGTCCGGCAGCTACGAGCTGGTCTGGCAGATCTCGATCCTGCTCAGCCTGCTGGCGGCCGCGCTCAACTGGCCGGTGCGCGAGCGGCCCGTCGCGCGCTTGCAGGTGCAGGCCGCATGAACCGCTACCTGGCCCGCATCCTCTTGGTGGCGGGTGCGGCAGTGCTCCTGGCGCTGGTGTGGTGGGGCTGGCAACTGGGCGGGTTGCGGTTGATGCAGCTGGGCATGAGCGTTTGTTAGGCGCTACCCTGCAAGTTCAAGGATCGCCTTGCAGGAGAACAACGATGATGCGTGTACGCTGGCTGACGATACCCGCGCTGGCCCTGGCCACCTTTTCTTCCAGTTGGGCAGCGGATTGCCCGGCACTGCTGCAGGGTAGCCTGCCCGAGTTGCGTGGCAAGGAGCAGGTCGACCTGTGCCAGCGTTTCGCAGGCAAGCCGCTGGTGGTGGTGAATACCGCCAGTTATTGCGGCTTCGCCCCGCAGTTCGAAGGGTTGGAGGCGGTCTACAAGGAATACCACGAGCAGGGCCTGGAAATGCTCGGCGTGCCGTCGAACGACTTCAAGCAGGAGGACGCCGACAGCGAGAAGACCGCCAAGGTCTGCTATGCCAACTACGGTGTGACCTTCACCATGACCAAGGCCCAGGCGGTGCGTGGCAAGGATGCGGTGCCGCTGTTCGGTGAGTTGGCGCGCCAGAGCAGTGCGCCGAAGTGGAATTTCTACAAGTACGTGGTAGACCGCCGCGGCAAGGTGATCGCCAATTTCTCCAGCCTGACCAAACCTGACGACCCGGCGTTCAGGACGGCTATCGAAAAGGCGATCGCTTCCCAACCCTGAGTGCCCGGCCTGGCGAGCGTCGCTGCCTTTCTCGGGCTGGGTCGAAGCGGTGCTAATACCTGGGGCCGCTTCGCGCCCCGTCGCTGGCAAGCTCCCACAGTGGGGCCCATGCAGAGGACTCTGTGGGGATCACCCAGCCCTTCGGGCTGCGCTGTCGCGTAGAGAACATGCGGTTGACGCAGGCCCCTGTGGGAGCGGGCTTGCCCGCGAAGGGCCGCAGAGCGGCCCCATGGCCTGAAGAAGCCTACGTCTCTTGCAAGGCCCCGGCGACTCAGAAGCGGTAGGTGAGGGACGCGCCGATACCGTGGGCGCTGTTCTCGTACTTGGCTTGGTAGGAGCCCTTGGTCGCGCTGACCTGGTTGACCTTGGTGTCTTCCTCCCACAGGTAGGAGTACGCCACGTCGATGGTCATGTCGTCGGTCGGGCTCCAGCCGGCGCCGAGGCTCAGCACCTTGCGATCGCCAGTCGGGATGCGCGGCGAACGGTCGTGGTTGTTGGTCGGCGACTGGTCCACGGTGAAGCCGGCACGCAGGATCCACTCCTTGTTCACCTTGTAGGACGCGCCGATGGCGTGTGCCCAGGTGTCATGCCAGTTCTGCTCCTCGCTGATGGTCTGGAACGGCGAACCGACCAGTGCCGGCGGCACATCGTTCTGCACGGTGATGTCTTCCAGGCGGCTCCAGCGGGTCCAGGTGCTGCCCGCGTAGAGGGTCCACTGGTCGTCCAGCTCGTGGGTGATCGACAGGTCGACGGACTCCGGCGTCTTGATCTTCAGGCTGGCGTCGAACTTGCTGCCGTCGTAGGGGCCGATCAGCGGGGTGCTGACGCGGGTCTTGCCCTCGAGCTTGTAGTCGACCATGGAGTGGTAGGTCAGGCCGACGCGGGTGCGGTCGGTGGCCTGGACCAGGATGCCGATGTTGTAGCCGACTGCGGTATCGTCGCCCTTGATCTTCACTTCGCCATCGTTGCTGCCCGGGGTGAACGGGTTGATCAGGCTGGAGCCCAGCTCGCCCTTGATGCGGTTGAAGGTCGGGCCGAAACCGATCGAGACCTTGTCGTTGAAGGCATAGCTGACGGTTGGCTGGAAGGTGATGACCTCGACGTGGCTCTTCTTGCCCCAGTAGCGGGCGGCGTCGTCGCTGCCGTAGTCGGTGACCAGGCCGAACGGTACGTAGACGCCGAAACCGACGCTCCAGTGCTCATCGATTGGCTTGACGTAGTAGCCCATGGGTACGCCGACGGTCGGGACCATGTCGCCGTCGGTCTCTCCCCCCAGGTTGCTGCCTGGGCCCGAGATGTCGGACTTGGCGATGACGGCGGCGCCGCCCACGGTGATTTGCTCGCGCTTGAGGCGCGACATGCCGGCAGGGTTGCCAAAGACGGTGCTGGCATCTTCGGCAGAGGAAGAACGACCCGCGAAACCTGTACCCATGCCGCTGACGCTTTGCTCGTTGAGGGCGAAACCACTGGCGAGCAACTGGCTGGAAGCGAGGGCAACGGCAACGCCGAGGGAGGTTTTGAGCATTGCTTTTTTCATTATTGTGAAACTCCTTGGGATCTCCGGGGCGAAAAGCTACCAACAAATCACGTGCTGCGCCATAGGCTCGATCGCAGGAGTTAGAGCGGTTTTGTAGGACAATCCGACCAAAATTCCGTTTTTTCCGGTTTTAGCGTAGGACGTTTCTCAAGATGCCTGCGACATCATCGGCTCGACGCACAGATGCCAGGCTTGGGTGAAGTCGCGCAGGCGCCCCGGGGGGTGGAAGACCTGCCGCCAGATACGCGCCAACCCCAACAGGTCGTCGGCGGCGGGCAAGGGCGTGGCCTGTTCTTCGATGAGCATCCAGGCGATGGCGGTGGAGTAGCGCAGGTTGACCGCCAACTCCAGGTGCGGCCCGCGCAGGAAGGCGTGCTGGCTGGCCAGGCCACGGACCAGGCTGGCCAGGTCAGGGTCGCGGGCGAGGAAATCGTCCCACAGCGCCTGGTGACGCGTTTCGCCGATCCGGTAGAGACCATGCCCGCGCCGGTCGTGCAACGCCGAGCCGAGCGCCGATTGGCTGGCGGCGACGCCCAACAGCAGGGCCTCGGCGCTTTCGCAATGGCGGTCCAGGTAGACCAGGGTCGGCCGGATCACATACTGACACAACTCTTTCGCTGCGATACCCATGATGCCCTCGAACGATAAAGGCCGACGGGCACTGGAGCTTGGCAGCTGGTGGATTGATCAGGCCCGCCGGAAGCGGCTCGCACCGCTCGAGTTGAAGTGTAGTGTGATAATCATGGTGTAAAGGGCTGTTTTTAAATCGATTGCTGCCTGTCGTCCGGTGCTATATGCCCTACGGCAATTACGCCAAGAACGATCAGGCAGCGCAGTGGCGGGGATCGATCGCCTGAATGGGCGGGCATTCGCCGCTCATGCGGCCAGCGACTGGCGGGTTCGCTCGATCACTGCCTGCAGCGGTTCGCCGCGGCCGTATTGCTCTGGGTACAGGCGCTCGGTGTGGCACGCGACGCCATGTTCGTCGACCAGGGTGAAGCTGAAGCTGCCCTTGCGTGGGGCGACGATCAGGCACTTCAGTGGGGCGAAGGCCTGGGAAAGGGTGCCGATGGCAGCCTGGATCTGATGGTGCGTATTCATATTGTTGGATGTTCCTGCTTTAAACACGGGTTTCGATCCGTGCATCTTAGAAACGTTCCAGTGACGTCATTATTAAGGGACGCAGAACCTGACTGGAACAGGGCAGCCAGGGAGGCGCAATAAAAAGTGGGCGCTGGGCTGACTGGTAGGTACGTCAAAAGGCGGGCAAGCACACCAGGGCCAAGGTTCGTTGCCTCTGGGTGAAGATCCCGATCAATCTGTGCGTGATTCGTGCTAGGGCAGGTAGGGCTGCCGAGTGAACCATCGAATGGGCCGGTCCGTTTTCAGCATCGCCCGGAGGATCGAGCCGATGACTGAAGGGCGCTTGTGGCCAGAATTGACTTTCAGCTGGGTACTAACAGGGCGGCACCATACAGGAAGCACGCAGCAGGTGCAAGCCTTTGTTCGTTTCGCCAGGCGAGCCGAACAGTATGGCCTTTCTTGCTCAGTCTGTGAAGTAGGGCAAACGGATCATACGCGGCGGGATGATGCCATTTCGTGCATTCAAATGGAGGGATTCGGTGCACTTGTACACACTTGGTGCACGACTTGTAACGGCCCCGCAACATGTCTCGGCGGGCTCGCCAATGCCTTGACTGCACGCTTAAGTCAATGAAAAAAAACACTAATTTTTACTGGTGAAAAAATCGTCAGTTTGACTGAAACCCCCGTTTCATCGGGGTTTGAGGACTTGTTGAGGGGGTTGTCCACCGAGTTATCCACAGGATCTGTGGATTGTCCCGAGCGCTTGCTCTAGGACGGGCGTGCCAGCTCTTTTTCGAACTGTCCGACAATCGTCAACCCGGGATGATGGCAGGGACCACCCAATCGAAAACGTCAAGAAAAGATCATCGAATTTTTTTTTCGCCTGCGTGGCGATCGATCAGGCCATCGGCGAAAAAATGGAGTAGAGTGGCGCGCCTCTCGAGTTGCCTTCGCTGTTTGGTCATGAAGTTTCGCGGTAAATACCTCGCAAGCCCCGCTGCAACCCCGTCGGTGCCATCCCCCAAGCGTTTTTCCCTGAAAGTGGCCCTCTGGCTGCTCGATAGCCCGCGCCTGGGTGACAAGCCCAGCGTCAAGCACCTGGCCGGTCGTCTGCTCAAGCAGCCGGCGCGCCAGGGCGTGGTGGTCGCCCAGAGCCGCCTGGGGCAGATGCTCTGCCGGGACTGCGGTAACGCCCGTGACCGCCGCATCGGCCATGAGCTGCTGCGCCAGGCCGCACGGGCCGGCGACCGGCGGGCGCAGGTGGAGTATGCCCGCCTGTGCCAGCACAGTGAGCCGGAGCAGGCCCGCTACTGGCTGGAGTTGGCGGCAGGGCAGGGGTCGCAGGAGGCGCGGCGGTTGCTTGGGCAGTTGCGCTCGAGTTGATACCTGGGGCGGCACGACCACCCCGGGCCTCACCTGTTAAGCTGCGCGCAGCATTGTCGAACATCGATCGGAGTAGCTATGGCAGTGGATCTTGCCAGTATCCTGCTGGGCATCGTGGCAGCAGCGGTTCCATGCCTGGCCTGGGCGTTGCAGGTGCAGCGACGGCTGTCGGCCCGGCAATCGGAACTGGCCCTGGTGCAAGAGCGTCTCACCGGTGCGCAACTGGCCCAGGAAGGCCTGCAGGCCCAGCTGGAGGCCTGCCGCGACGAGATCAGCGACCTGAGCGAGGCCAACGTGGCCAAGCAGACCACCCTGGCCGCCCAGGCCCGGGAACTGGAACTGCTGCAGATCGAGCGTGACAACGCCCGCGACGCCGCCCATGCCTGGCAACTGGAACGTGTCGGCCGCGAGGCCGAGCTGCGGCGCCTGGAGGCCCAGGTCGCGCGCCTGGAGGCCGAGTTGCGTGAGCAGCAGGAAAGCCACCAGCAACGCCTGGAAGACCTGCAGGAAGCCCGCGACACCTTGCGCGCGCAGTTCGCCGAGATGGCCACGAAGATCTTCGATGAGCGCGAGCAGCGTTTCGCCCAGACCAGCCAGCAGCACCTGGGGCAGTTGCTCGACCCGCTCAAGGAGCGCATCCAGGCCTTCGAGAAGCGCGTGGAGGAGAGCTACCAGCAGGAGGCCCGCGAGCGTTTTTCCCTGGCCAAGGAGCTCGAGCGCCTGCAGCAGCTCAACCTGCGCCTGTCCAACGAAGCCACCAACCTGACCCAGGCGCTCAAGGGCCAGAAGACCCAGGGCAACTGGGGCGAGCTGATCCTCGAACGGGTGCTGGAGCATGCCGGCCTGGAAAAGGGCCGCGAATACCTGACCCAGGTCAGCCTCAAGAGCGCCGAGGGCGAGCGCTACCAGCCCGATGTACTGATCATGCTGCCCGGCGACAAGCAGGTGGTGGTCGATGCCAAGGTCAGCCTCACCGCCTACCAGCAATTCGTCGGCGACGACGACGCCGAGCGCGCCCAGGCTGCGCTGAAGCAGCACGTGCAGTCCCTGCGCAGCCACGTCAAAGGGCTCTCCAGCAAGGACTACAACCGCCTGGAGGGCTTGCACAGCCTGGATTTCGTCCTGCTCTTCGTGCCCATCGAGGCGGCCTTCTCGGCGGCCCTGCAGGCCGAGCCCAACCTGTTCCAGGAGGCCTTCGACCGGCAGATCGTGATCGTCAGCCCCACCACCCTGCTGGCCACCCTGCGGGTGATCGACAGCCTGTGGAAGCAGGAGCGCCAGGGCCAGAACGCCCGGGAGATCGCCGAGCGTGCCGGGTGGCTGTACGACAAGTTCGTGTTGTTCATCCAGGACCTGGACGAGCTGGGCAGCCGCCTGCAGCAGGTGGACAAGGCCTATGCCGCGGCGCGCAACAAACTCTGCGAAGGGCGTGGCAACCTGGTCAGCCGCAGCGAGCAGCTCAAGCTGCTCGGCGCCCGGGCCAGCAAGAGCCTGCCGGCCGACTTGCTCGAACGCGCGCTGTCCGACGACGCGGTGCCTGACGAGGCGCTCACTGAACCAGGCTCAGATGCCGATTGAGCAGGGCGCGCAGGGCCGCTGGCTTGACCGGCTTGGCCAGGTAGTCGAGGCCGGCGGCATGGACCATGGCGATGGTCTCGTTGCGTCCGTCGGCGCTGATCACCACGCCCGGTACCGGTTCGCCCAGGCGGGTGCGTAGCCAGGCCATCAGCTCGGTCCCCGTCTCGCCATCGTCCAGGTGGTAGTCCACCAGCGCCAGGTGCGGGCGCATGCCCTTGGCCAGCAGGGCTTCGCATTCGGCGCGGCTGCGCGCGGTCCACACCTGGCAACCCCAGCGGCTGAGCAGGCTGTTCATGCCGACCAGGATGCTGTCTTCGTTGTCGACGCACAGCACCTGCAGCCCGGCCAGCGGTTGGCCAGCCTGTGGCTCCGGTGGCGCGCTGGGCGCCGCGACGGCGGCCTTGGCGATCGGCACGCCGACCCGGAACACGCTGCCCTTGCCTGGCCAGGAGCGCACCTGAAGCGGATGGCCGAGCACCCGGCACAAGCCGTCGGCGATCGCCAGGCCCAGGCCCAGGCCTTTTTCGGCGCGCGTCTGGTGGCTGTCCAGGCGCTTGAACTCCTGGAAGATCACCTGCAGCTTGTCGTCGGCGATGCCTGGGCCTCGGTCCCAGACTTCCAGCCACAGGCGCCCGCCCTGGCGGCGCACGCCAAGCAGCAGTGGGCTCTTGCCATAGCGCAGGGCGTTGGTCAGGAAGTTCTGCAGCACCCGCCGCAACAGTTTCATGTCGCTGTCGACCCGCAGGCGACTGCCGCGCAGGCGGAACTCCAGGCCCTTTTCCGCAGCCAGCAGCTTGAACTCGGCACCGAGGGTGTCGAACAGCTCGTTGAGGGCGAAGGGCTTGATGTCGGGGGTGATCCTGCCGTTTTCCAGACGCGAGATGTCCAGCAGGTCGCTGATCAGTTCCTCGGCCGAGCGCAGCGAGCTGTCCATGTGCTGCACCAACTGCCGGGCTTCCTCGGACATGCCCTCGGCCTGCTGCGACAGGGCGGCGGAGAACAGCCGCGCGGCATTGAGCGGTTGCATCAGGTCGTGGCTGACCGCGGCCAGGAAGCGGGTCTTGGACTGGCTGACCGCCTCGGCATGGCTCTTGGCCTCGGACAGCGCCTGGTTGAGCTGGGACAGCTCATGGGTGCGCTCGGCGACCCGCTGCTCCAGGCCCTCGTTGGCGTCCTTGAGCGCCTGCTCGGCCTCGCGGAACGGGGTGATGTCGGTGAAGCTCATGACGAAGCCGCCGCCAGGCATGGGGTTGCCGATCAGCTCGATCACCCGGCCGTTGGGGAACAGCCGCTCGGAGGTATGGGCACGGCCCTGGCGCATCCAGTGCAGGCGCCGGGCCACATGGACCTGGGCCTCGCCGGGGCCGCACAGGCCACGTTCGGCGTTGTAGCGGATGATGTCGGCAATTGGCCGGCCCACGCTGATCAGCCCGTCGGGGTAGTTGAACAGCTCCAGGTAGCGCCGGTTCCAGGCCACCAGGTGCAGGTTCTGGTCCACCACGCTGATGCCCTGGTTGATGTTCTCGATCGCCCCCTGCAGCAGGGCGCGGTTGAACTGCAGCACCTCGCTGGCCTCGTCGGCGATGCGCACCACGTCCTCGAGCTGCATGTCGCGGCCTTCGATGGCGGCCTTGACCACCGCACGGGTCGAGGAGGTGCCGAGCACGCCGGCCAGCAGGCGCTCGGTGTGTTCGATCCAGTCGCCGTCGGCGTTCTGGTTGGGGTTGAAGCCCTTGCCCTGGCGGTAGGCGAAGCGGATGAAGCTCTGCCGCGCGCGTTCCTCGCCGACGAAGCGTGCCGCCAGCTTGAGCAGGTCGTCGATCTGCACCGCCAGCAGCGACCGGCTGTTGGGGCGGGTGGTCTGCTGGCCGATGAAGCGCCCGGCCTGCCAGTGTTCCGAGACCCGGGTGCGGGAGAAGATCGAGACCCAGGCGAACAGCACGAAGTTGCCCGCCAGCGACAGCACCACGCCCTGGGTCAGCGGGGTGATCGGCAGGTTCAACGGGTTGCCGTGCAGCCAGGCAAGGCCAGGGAACAATTGCAGCGACCAGCCCAGGCTGTGCGCGGCGATCGGCAGCACCAGGGTGTAGAACCACAGGAAGATCCCGGCCGCCAGGCCCGCGAACACGCCGCGCCGGTTGGCCTGTTTCCAGTACAGTGCGCCGAGCATGGCCGGGGTCAGCTGGGTCACTGCGGCGAAGGCGATCTGGCCGATGGTCGCCAGGCTCGCGGTGGAACCGAGCAGGCGGTAGCTGACGTAGGCGAGCAGAAGGATGACCACGATGGTCACTCGGCGGACCGAGAGCATCCAGTGGCGGAACGCCTCGAACGGCCGTTCGGCGTTCTTGCGGCGCAGCAGCCAGGGCAGCAGCATGTCGTTGGACACCATGGTCGACAGCGCCACGGCCTCGACGATGACCATGCCGGTGGCGGCCGAGGCGCCGCCGATGAAGGCCAGCAGGGCCAGGCTCGGGTGGGCTTCGGCCAGGGGCAGGCTGATGACGAAGGAGTCGGAGATCACCGTGCCCGGCAGCAGCATCTGCCCAGCCAGGGCGATCGGCACCACGAACAGCGCGGCCAGGGCCAGGTACAGGGGGAAGACCCAGCGCGCCATGCGCATGTCCTGGGGCTCGATGTTCTCCACCACGGTGACGTGGAACTGTCGCGGCAGGCAGATGATCGCCATCATCGCCACGGTCGTCTGCACCACCATCGAGGGCCAGTTGATGGTCTCCTGCCAATAGCTTTCCAGGTGCGTCGACTGGCGCGCCTGCTCGAACAGGTCGTCGAAGCCGTCGTACAGGTTGAACACCACGAAGGCGCCCACGGCGAGGAATGCCAGCAGCTTGACCAGCGATTCGAAGGCGATCGCCAGGACCATGCCGCGGTGGTGCTCGGTGACATCCAGGCTGCGGGTCCCGAAGACGATGGAGAACAGCGCCAGCACCAGCGACACCACCAGCGCGGTGTCCTGCACGCGGGTGCCGGTGGCATCGGCGCTGGCGCCGATCAGCAGGTTGACGCCGAGCACGATGCCCTTGAGCTGCAGGGCGATGTAGGGCAGCACGCCCACCAGGCAGATCAGCGCCACCACCACGGCCAGGGTCTGCGACTTGCCATAGCGCGCGGCGATGAAGTCGGCGATCGAGGTGATGTTCTGCTGCTTGCTGATCAGCACCATCTTTTGCAGCACCCAGGGGGCGAAGATCAGCAGCAGCACCGGCCCCAGGTAGATCGGCAGGAACGCCCACAGCTGTTCGGCGGCCTGGCCGACCGCGCCGAAGAAGGTCCAACTGGTGCAGTACACCGCCAGCGACAGGCTGTACACCCAGGCACGCAGGCGCGGCGGCAGCGGGGTGCTGCGGCGGTCGCCGTAGAAGGCGATGGCGAACATGATGGCCATATAGGCCAGGGCGACCACGGCGATCAGCCCGCTGGACAACGACATGCAAACTCCGGAGCAAAGAATAGAACGCGGTCCCGATCAATCAGTCTGGCATGGCGCCTGGCGTTCGTCAGCGCAGACGATGGTCGCAGTGGCAGGACGTCGCAGCCCTTGCTGCTCAGCATAAGGGCGAGGGCGGGGTTTGTCGTGCGTCTTTGTGGTGCTCAAGCTCGATGCCGGTCATTCGAGTGGCAGCGGGGCTGCTGTGCAGCCATCGTCGGGGGGACGTGGTGCTCCTTCGGCATCTGCTTGGCAGAGGATTCTGTGGGTGCGGCTTGCCAATGGCCGGCTTTCCCATGCAGATTTGTGGCTCTGTGCGGCCTGCGGGCCTCCAATGACAAAAGCCCCCAGGAACAAGGACGATGAGTCACCCCTCGCAATTCACCTTGCTCGGCAAGCGGCGTTTCCTGCCGTTCTTCATCACCCAGTCGCTGGGTGCCTTCAACGACAACCTGTTCAAGCAGTCGTTGATCCTGGCGATCCTCTACAAGCTCAGCCTGGAAGGCGACCGCTCGATCTGGGTCAACCTCTGCGCCTTGCTGTTCATCCTGCCGTTCTTCCTGTTCTCGGCCCTGGCCGGGCAGTTCGGCGAGAAGTTCGCCAAGGACGCGCTGATCCGCGCGATCAAGCTGGCCGAGATCGTCATCATGGCCATCGGCGCCACGGGCTTCGTCACCCACCACCTGGAGCTGATGCTGCTGGCGCTGTTCGCCATGGGCACCCATTCGGCGCTGTTCGGCCCGGTGAAATACTCGATCCTGCCCCAGGCCCTGCGCGAGGAGGAACTGGTGGGCGGCAACGGCCTGGTGGAAATGGGGACCTTCCTGGCGATCCTCGCCGGGACCATCGGCGCGGGGGTGATGATGTCGTCCACCCACTACGCCACGGTGGCGGCGGGGGGCGTGGTGGGCACCGCGGTGCTCGGCTACCTGGCCAGTCGCTGGATCCCTCGGGCCGCGGCAGCGGCCCCGCAGATGAAGCTGGACTGGAACATCTTCCGCCAGTCCTGGGCCACCCTGCGCCTGGGCCTGGGGCAGACGCCGGCGGTTTCGCGCTCGATCGTCGGCAACTCGTGGTTCTGGTTCGTCGGGGCCATCTACCTGACCCAGATCCCGGCCTATTCCAAGGACTGGCTGCACGGCGACGAAACCGTGGTGACCCTGGTGCTGACGCTGTTCTCGGTGGGCATCGCGGCGGGCTCGCTGCTGTGCGAACGGCTCAGCGGCCGCAAGGTGGAGATCGGCCTGGTGCCGTTCGGCTCGTTCGGCCTGACCCTGTTCGGCCTGCTCTGGTGGTGGCACTCCGGCGACGTGCCAGCCGGCGAGGCGCCGCATGACTGGCTGGCCCTGCTGGGCATGGGCCAGGCCTGGTGGATCCTGGTGTCGATCGTAGGCCTGGGGGTATTCGGCGGTTTCTACATCGTGCCGCTGTATGCCCTGATCCAGGCGCGTACCCCCGAGGACCAGCGGGCGCGGGTGATCGCCGCCAACAACATTCTCAATGCCCTGTTCATGGTGGTCTCGGCGATCCTCACCATCGTCCTGCTGAGCCTGGCGCAACTGAGCATCCCGCAGTTGTTCCTGGTGGTGTCGCTGCTCAACATCGCGGTCAACGCCTATATCTTCCGCATCGTCCCTGAGTTCACCATGCGCTTCATGATCTGGCTGCTCAGCCATTCCATGTACCGGGTCGAGCATCGGGACCTGGAGCGTATTCCCGACGAGGGGCCAGCGTTGCTGGTGTGCAACCATGTGTCCTTCGTCGATGCGCTGCTGATCGGGGGGGCGATCCGCCGACCGGTGCGTTTCGTCATGTACTACAAGATCTACGACCTGCCGCTGCTCAACTTCGTGTTCCGCACCGCCGGGGCGATTCCCATCGCTGGCCGCAGCGAGGACGAAGCCACCTACGAGCGGGCCTTCGCGCGTATCGCCCAGTACTTGGCCGCGGGTGAAGTGGTGTGCATCTTCCCGGAAGGCAAGTTGACCTCCGATGGCGAGATCGACGTGTTCAAGGGGGGCGTCAACCGCATCCTCCAGGAAACCCCGGTACCGGTGATTCCCCTGGCGTTGCAGGGCTTGTGGGGCAGTTTCTTCAGCCGCGATCCGGCCAAGGGCTTTTTCCGGCGCCTGTGGTCGCGGGTGACCCTCGTGGCTGGCGCCGCCATCCCGGTGGAGGCGGCGCAGCCAGAGGTGCTGCGCGAGAAGGTCATGGCCTTGCGCGGCGACCAGCGTTGAGGGAAGGGGCGTGGGTCAGCCGGTGCTGACCTTCAGGCCGACCAGGCCGGCGACGATCAGGGCCACGCTGGCCAGGCGCACCAGGGCCATGGATTCGCCGAACAGGATGATCCCGGCGATCACCGTGCCGACGGCGCCGACGCCGGTCCAGATGGCATAGGCGGTACCCAGTGGCAGTTCCTTCATGGCCAGGCCCAGTAGACCCAGGCTCACGGCCATGGCGGCGACGGTCAGTACGGTGGGCAGGGGACGGGTGAAACCGTCGGTGTACTTCAGGCCTACGGCCCAGCCGACTTCGAACAGACCGGCGAAGAACAGGATGATCCAGGACATGGGAGCCTCCATCGTTTTCAAGGATGGGGCCGTCCCCGGAATGGTCACGCGGTGCGTCGTGAGGTCGTCCTCACAGTGCGCACTATAGTGCACATTTGCCATGGGTAGGGCAAGTCGGGCGGATCTGCGGTGCCTGTTCCGGCACAGTGGAGAACACCAGACGTGTGGATCAGGCTGCCGCGAACAGGCCGGTGCCGTCAGCCCATCAATGCCTGGCCGGCTCGGCCTCTACAGGAGCGCCGGGCTCTTCCATCCGGCGGAACCAGGTCGACAGCACCGCCCCGGAGATGTTGTGCCACACGCTGAACAGCGCACTGGGCACCGCTGCCAGCGGCGAGAAGTGCGCCGCCGCCAGTGCCGCGCCCAGCCCGGAGTTCTGCATGCCCACTTCCAGCGCCAGCGACTTGCGCTGGGCCAGCGGCAGCTTGCACAACTTGCCGGTCAGGTAGCCGAGCAGGAAGCCGAAACTGTTGTGCAATATCACCACGGCCATGATCAGCAGGCCCGACTCGGCGATCTTCGCCTGGCTGGCCGCGACCACCGCGCAGACGATCATGACGATGCTCACCACCGACACCAGCGGCAGCACCTGCACCGCCAGTTGCACCCGCGCGCCCAGTACCCGCTGGGCCAGCACGCCGAGGACGATCGGCAGCATCACCAACTGCAGGATCGACCAGAACATGTCCATGAAGGACACCGGCAGCCAGGCCGAGGCCAGGAACCAGATCAGCGCCGGGGTCAGCAGCGGTGCCAGCAGTGTGGTCACCGCGGCAATGGCCACTGCCAGGGCCAGGTCGCCCTTCGACAGCCAGACCATCACGTTCGAGGCCGTGCCGCTCGGGCAGCAGCCGACCAGGATCACCCCCACGGCGATCTCCGCTGGCAGGTGGAACAGCTGGCACAGCAACCAGGCCATGCCCGGCATGATCACGAAGTGCGCCACCACCCCCAGCGCCACCCGCCAGGGCTGGCGGGCGAGGGCGGCGAAGTCGTCGAGCTTGAGGGTCAGGCCCATGCCGAACATCACCAGGCCCAGCAGCGGCACGATGGCCACCTTCAGGGCGATGAACCACTGGGGTTGAAGGAAGGCCAGACAGGCGAACACCAGCACCCACAGGGCGAACGTGTTGCCGACGAAGCGGCTGAAGGCGGCCAGGGCACGCATGGGGGAAATCTCCGGTTTCAGCTTCAAGCTTCAAGCTTCAAGCTGCAAGTAAAAGCGGGACGGTGTGGCCGTTCGATTCCGCATGTTCTCGAAGCTCTGTGCTTTCGCTTTGGCTTTTTCTTGCAGCTTGCAGCTGCCGTCAAACCCCTTGGGGAATCTCTTCGCCGCCCAGGGCCTCGAACAGCGCCGGGAGGAACTCGGTGAAGGTCATCATCATCAGGGTGAAGCTGGCATCGAACTGCTGCTGGGCCTCTTCGCCGCCATCCTGCTCGGCCTGCTCCTGCAGCAGCTCCTCGAACTTCAGGCGCTTGATCACGGTCTTGTCGTCCAGCACGAACGACAGCTTGTCCTGCCAGGCCAGGGCCAACTGGGTGACCACCTTGCCAGTGCCCAGGTGCAGCTGGATCTCCTCGCTGGCCAGGTCCTGGCGCTTGCAGCGCACGATGCCGCCGTCTTCATGGGTGTCGCGCAGCTCGCACTCGTCCAGGACGAAGAAGTCCGCAGCCGGCGCCTGGGACTTGACCCAGTCGGTCATGGTCGCGCTCGGGGCGGTTTTCACGGTGACCGGGCGCACCGGCAGCGAGCCCATGACCTCGCGCAGGGTCGAGAGCAGGTCTTCGGCGCGCTTGGCGCTGGCCGAGTTGACCAGGATCAGGCCCAGGCGCGGGGCGATGGCGGCGAAGATCATCGAGCGACGGATGAAAGCGCGGGGCAGGAAGCTTTGGATGATGTCATCCTTGATCTGGTCGCGTTCCTTCTTGTAGACCTTGCGCATCTGCTCGGTCTCGATCTCCTCGACTTTTTCCTTGACCGCATCGTTGACCACGCTGCTGGGCAGGATGCGTTCCTCCTTGCGTGCGGCGATCAGCAGGAAGTCACCGCTGACGTGTACCAGCGGCGCGTCCTCGCCCTTGCCGAACGGGGCGACGAAACCATAGGTGGTCAGCTCCTGGCTGGCGCAGGGGCGGGCCGGCTTGCTGGCCAGGGCGGCTTCCAGTGCTTCGGGCTCGAACGGGACATCCTGGGTCAGGCGGTAGGTCAGCAGGTTCTTGAACCACATGAGGGGGAATCTCTCCTTAATGCATAAGGCGGGCATTATTCTCCGAGTGACGGTTTGCGACCACCCCTGTCAGAGGGCCAGCAGCCATTAATCGCCAGGAAAAGGGCAGTGATGCTAGGTCTTTGAAAGGCTTCAAAAAAAATTTGAAAAAAGTGCTTGCCAGGGTGGCGGGTCATCCGTAGAATGCGCGCCACACCGAGACGAAGGGTGGTTAGCTCAGCCGGGAGAGCATCTGCCTTACAAGCAGAGGGTCGGCGGTTCGATCCCGTCACCACCCACCAATCTCGATGTATAGCGCAGCGGTAGTTCAGTCGGTTAGAATACCGGCCTGTCACGCCGGGGGTCGCGGGTTCGAGTCCCGTCCGCTGCGCCATATTCCAGCTTCCAGGGCCCACTGAACACCCGGAAGCCACAAAGAAAGCGACCTTGAGGTCGCTTTTTTTGTTTATGGCATTGCGTCAGAATCCTTCCTGTCCGCCGGATGCGGCCAGCAGGTCGCGTTCCGGTTCTTCACCGCGAGCACGAGACCGACCATGCAGGATGCCAGTACCTCTCCATCCCCCGCGCAGCCAACCCCGCTCCTGGGCATCGACCTGGGCACCACCAATAGCCTCATCGCCGTCTGGCAGGATGGCCAGGCACGCTTGATCGCCAATGCCCTGGGCGATGTACTGACGCCGTCGGTGGTCAGCGTCGACGACGATGGCAGCATCCTGGTGGGCAAGGCCGCCCGTGCGCGCTTGACCACCCACCCGCAGCGCACCGCTGCGGCCTTCAAGCGTTTCATGGGCAGTGACAAGCGTTTCGAGCTGGGCGAGCACCGCTTCAGCCCCGAGGAGCTCTCCGCCCTGGTGCTGGGCGCGTTGAAGCAGGATGCCGAGGCCTACCTCGGCTGCCAGGTGAGCGAGGCGGTGATCTCGGTGCCGGCCTATTTCAGCGACGAGCAGCGCAAGCGCACGGTGTTCGCCGCGGAGCTGGCGGGGCTGAAGGTACAGCGGCTGATCAACGAACCGACCGCCGCGGCCATGGCCTATGGCCTGCATGAACAGGCATTCGAGCGCACGCTGGTATTCGACCTGGGCGGCGGCACCTTCGATGTCACCGTACTGGAGTACGCCCTGCCGCTGATCGAGGTGCATGCCTCCACCGGCGACAACTACCTGGGCGGAGAGGATTTTACCGACGCCTTGCTGGCCGCCTGCCTGCACGACTGGGGCCTCGAGGCCGAGGGCCTGGAACCCCAGGCGCTGGCCAGCCTGCATGACGCCATCGAGCAGTTCAAGCATGACCTGGGCGAGGGCAAGCGCACCCTGGGCTGGAATGGCGATGGCCAACTGCGCGAGTGGACGCTCGACGAGACGCGCCTGCAGTCGATCTGGGCACCGTTGCTGGCCCGGGTGCGAGCGCCCATCGAACAGGCTCTGCGCGATGCCCGCCTGAGCCCGCGCGAGCTGGACAGCCTGGTGCTGGTCGGCGGTGCCACGCGCATGCCGCAGATCCAGCAACTGGTGGCCAAGCTGTTCGGCCGTCTGCCGTACCGTCATCTCGACCCGGACACCATCGTCGCCCTCGGCGCTGCCAGCCAGGCCGCCTGCAAGGCCCGTGACCAGGCCATCGACGAGCTGATTCTCACCGACGTCTGCCCCTATACCCTGGGCGTGGCGTCCCAGCGTGGCGAGGAGGTGTCCGGCGCCTTTTCGCCGATCATCGAGCGCAACACGGTCATCCCCACCTCCAAGGTGCAGCGCTTCTACAGCAGTCATCCGCAGCAGAAAAGCGTGCGCATCGACGTGTACCAGGGCGAGCGCCCCTGGGTGCGCGACAACATCCTGGTAGACAGTTTCGAGATTCCCTTGCAGCAGACCGGGCAGGTGCAGTCGCTGGACGTGCGCTTCAGCTACGACATCAATGGCCTGCTGGAGGTGGACGTGACCTTCCTGGAAACGGGCCAGAAGCACAGCCACAGCATCGACCGCAGCCCCACTGGCCTTGACGCCGAGGCCCGCCAGGCCAGCCATGAGCGCCTGGCGCGGTTGAAGATCCACCCCCGCGACGCCTTGCCCAACCGCACCCTGCTGGCGCGCCTGGAGCGGGCCTGGATGCAGAGCCTGGGCGACGAGCGCGAGTTGATCGGCAGTTGGCTGGATGCCTTCAATGCGGTGCTGGCCAGCCAGCAGGCTGGCGAGATCAACCGGCAGCGCCAGCAGTTGAGCCAGGCGCTGGACGATCTGCGTTACTGAAAGCCAAGGCCCAGGGATCAATGCCGGTCGGTCAAGGGGGGCTGGGGCTGCAAAGCAGCCCCGGGGGCGGTGAAGAACGCAGACCTAGCGCCGCAACGCCGCTTGCAGCCCGTACTGCAGAACATCCTGCCTACTCGCGGTGATGCCATAGCGGTTAGGCAACGGATCACCTCCAAGACCGAGCAGCACCAGCACGGCGAACGGCAACAACCGGCTGACCCCCATCAGCACCAGCAGCGACGGTACGCCACGCCCCATGTCGCGCAGGCGGCGCAGGCAGGCGCTGATCAGCACCAGGGCGATCACCGGCAGCACCGCGGGCTGCGTGGTATAGAAGGGGGCCGCCAACAGGCACAGCAGCAATTGCAGGGCAAAGTTGCTGCGATCCAGGCGGCTGCGCAGTTTCCATAGCTCCCAGGCCGGTGTCGGGGGCGTCTGCGCGAACTTGAACAACAGGCGCTCGCTCCACGACAGCAGGGCGGTGAGGGCACAACGCAGGCCGAGATCGAGGTTCGGATCGTCCTTGCCCCGTTGCAATGCCCGCAGGGTACGGTGGCGTGGAATGCCATCCAGGCCTTGCCCTGCCAGGCTGCGCAGGCTGTTCAGGGCGCTGCGCAACAGGTCGTATTCCAAGCCCAGGCCAAGCGCCCTGGCATCCCGCGCAGACAACACGGGCGTGCCCTTGACCAGGCTGTCGCGAAAGCGCAGCGCCAACTCGCTGCCCGCATCCAGGCCTTCGAGCCGTTCCAGCATGCGCTGGCGTTGCGCCCTGTCCAGGCTGGGGTCGTGGTAGAGCACGGCGTACAACAGCATCTGGTGGAGCCGATGCCCGTCAAGCAGCGGTGTGCAGTGTTCCAGGCAGGCATGCAGTTGCAGGTTGCTCGGCAGCCTGTCGCTGGCCAGCGCCTGGTGCAGGTCGAGCAGGCGTGCGCTGACGATGCGCTGCAGTGGATCATGGCCGTCCAGCCAACCGAGCAGGTGGTCGGTTTCGTCCTGGCGCTGCAGGTGCAGGAGCAGGTCGTGCAAGGCGGCGCAGGGGTGCCCGGCGGGAAACGCCAGCTGCGTGAGCAGTGTCGGCGAAACCAGCGCCAGCCAGCGGGCAGGGTCGAGCACCAGGGCGAGCATGAACAGGTTCTGCCGGTGCCAGCCCCACAAGGCCTCGTCGTCGTCGGGCGGCGCCGGCAGCAGCGCCTGCTCGGTCAGCAACGCCTGCACATCCATGGCGAAGGGGGCGGTGAACATGCGTTGCATCTGGAAGTGGTCGTTGAGCCGCTGCAGGGCGATGGCCGAGTAGGGGCGCATGCGCCGCAGCCATTCGCGGCACACCGGGTGAATGTCGACCTCGTCGAGCGCCTCGGGCAGCATGGGCGCCGGGTCGTCGCTGGCGCAGGCGCGCACCAGGGCCTGCACCACCGGCGAGTGCTCGAGCCAGTGCAACTGTTGTTCGGCCTGGCGCTGGAAGCCTTCCAGGATCAAGGCATCGAGGGCATCTTCGCCGACAGGCTCGGCGAGGACCTGCCGCAGCAGGCCGGCCTCTCCCCGCTGCAAGGCCCAGGCATGCCGGTACAGGCGGTGCAGCGCGTGGTCCTGCTGGTCCTCCAGCAGCCAGGCGAGCAGTGGCAGTTCGTCGTCGCCATCCAGGCGCCACTCGACGAAGCGGCCGGCGATGCCGTCCAGTTCCAGGCGTGCGGCTTGTGACCAGCGCGCCAGGGTCTGCGGGCTTTGCGCCGGGCTGCCCCAGGCCTGCGCCGGATCGGCCAGGTAGTCGGGCCAGGTAGTGGGCCTGGCCTGTCGGTCGAAGGCCTGGATCAGCAGGGGCAGGCGCTGGGGCTGGAGCCGGGTGCACAGGTCGAGCAGCCAGCGTTCGGCCTCGGGGTGCGCCTGCTCGCGCCACAGCCGCAGCCAGCAGTCCAGGGCCTGCTCCTGCGCGCCGAGGGCATCGGCCTGGCGCGCCAGCAGGTAGAGCAGGTCGGGATCGTCCGGGGCCAGGCGCTGCCGTTCCAGCAGGAGCCCATGCAAGGTGCGGCTGGCGATCCCGGCCTGGCTGAATTGCACCAGCAGGCGCTGCACCAGGGCTTCATCGTCAGGGATCGCCAGGCAGGTATGCAGGCTGGCGAACTGCTCGTACTCGAACAGTGGACGGTTCTGGTAGCAGTACTCCAGGCTGCGGAAGTACCACAGCGTTTCCAACTGCGCGGTGGGAGGCCAGTCGCGCATCAGGCCGGTGTCGAACGGGTCTGGCTCTTCCAGGCGTTGCAGCAGGGCCTCCACCTCTTGCGGGTTGGGCAGGCGCAGCACCTGCTCGGCCCAGCCCAGGCGCCGGGCCAGCAGGTTGGCGCAGCGGTGGCCGAGCGGCCCGCAGTTGGGCAGTAGCGCCAGCAATTGCCGGCCGAGGTCTTCCAGCGTCTCCAGCGGCAACTCGTCGAGTTCGGCGATGTAGCGCTGCCAAGCCTGGGGATCGAAGCGTTGGGTGGGCTCCTCCAGCAAGCGGTGAAAGGCCGCCAGCGCCGGATGGCGTTGCGTATCGTCGTGGTCTGGCGCTCGTTCCTCCAGGCTCGACGCTGCGCCTTCGCGGGCCAGGCGCAGGGCTTGCTCATAGGCTGCGCGCAGGGCCTGGAAGCCCTCCGGGTCGGATTCCGGGTGGTGCGCCGGCAACTGGCGGCGGTAGGCCTGGCGGATGGCGTCCAGGTCGTGGGTCGGCTCCAGGCCCAGGTGAATCCAGCAACTCATGACCAGCAGCCCTCTTCCAGCGAGGCGGGGCGTTGCGGTTCGGGCAGCGGCAGGTCCCAGGGCAGGCTGCGCAGCAGGCTGCTGGCGCCGAGCCGCAGGTTGAGCACGATGCAACGGTTCCAGTGCTCGCTGCCTTGGCGCTCGAGGTCGGCGGCGAGGCTTTCGTCGCTGCTCTGCGAGACATTCCACAAGGCCTTGCCGAACAGGTAGCCGGCCAGGTAACTGTCCCAGCGGTTGTAGTAGTGGCGCGCGCGCAGGGCCAGGCGATGGTGCAGGTAGAGGCTCTCGTCGCGGCTGACCAGGCCCTTCTTCACCCCGGCGCGCAGCAAGAAACCCATGCGCCCCAGGTCCCAGGCACGGGTACCGCCGGGGCCGCAATCGGGGAAGGTGCGCGCGGCATATTCGAACTTGATGCGTTCGCGCAGCGGCAGGCCGTCGAGCAAGCTGCGCCATTGGCTGGGCAGGCAGCGCTGGAATTGCCAGTAGGCTTCGCTCAGCTCCGTGGCGTGGCCGTTGTCGGCCATGTGCAGGGTGTCCAGCAGTTGGCTGCGGTCGTTGATGCCCCAGCCGCGTTCCAGGTCGGTCTGGTCTTCGCCTTCGAAGTACTCGGCGGCGGTATAGCTGGCGCCGTTGAGGGCGGCCATGGGCGCCGAGAGGGCATGCAGCCAGCGCTGTGCGTGTTCATCCATGAGCGGGCTCCTGATCAGACGACGTCCTGGCGCAAGGCCCGTTCCTCTTCACGCAGGGTGAGCACCTCGAAGCCTTGGCCCGTGACCGCCACGGTATGCTCCCACTGCGCCGACAGGGCGCGGTCGCGGGTGATCACCGTCCAGCCATCGCGCAGGGTGCGTGTGCCGCGCCCGCCCTGGTTGATCATCGGTTCGATGGTGAAGACCATGCCAGGCTTGAGTTTCATGCCCATGCCCCGTTGGCCCACGTGCAGCACCTCGGGTGCCTCGTGCATCTGCCGGCCGATGCCATGCCCGCAGTATTCGCGCACGACGCTGTAGCCGGCGGCTTCGGCATGGGCCTGGATGGCATGGCCGATATCGCCGAGGGTGGCGCCCGGACGGACCTGCTCGATGCCCTTCCACAGCGCCGCGTAGGTGGTGTCCACCAGGCGCCGGGCCTCGTCGCTGACCGGGCCGAGGCAGTACATCTTCGACGAGTCGGCGATGTAGCCGCCCTGTTCCAGGGTGATGTCGACGTTGACGATCGAGCCTTCCCCTAGCACCTCGTCGGCATTCGGCACGCCGTGGCAGACCACGTGGTCCACGGAGGTGTTGAGGGCGTAGGGGAAACCGTACTGGCCCTTGCTCGCCGGGCGTGCCTTGAGCGTTTCGACGATGAACGCCTCGGCGCGGTCGTTGATCTGCAGGGTGGTCACCCCGGGACGGATGAAGCCGTCGAGGTGGGCGAAAACCTGAGCCAGCAGTTGCCCGGCGCGGCGCATCAGGTCGAGTTGGGCGGGGGTCTTGAGGATCACCTGGGACATGGGGGCAGGGGCGGATCTCGATCGATAGGGGTGTTCAGGATATCCCCATGAGGATCGCAGGTGCCACCGCTTGGTGCGCGGGTCACCAGGATGGTGCGGTATCGGGGTTTCCATAGGCGAGTGCTGGGGCGCGAAACGGCCCCAAAGCACGCTTCACAGCCTCGCCCTCCCACTGGCCCGCCTTTTGCTGCAGCTCGTCCATCCAGGCCATCAACGCCGATGGCCCACATCCTCTTCACGACAAAGGCGCCGTGTTGCCCCTCCTGCTCCAGCAGGCCGGGGCGGCCGGCGCTTTTTTCGTTCATTCGGGCAGGAGACAGATCGATGAGCAGCAGCGAGGTGCGCAGCGTTTGCCCGTATTGCGGGGTAGGGTGCGGCATCGTCATGTCTGTGGTCGACGGCAAGGTCAGCAAGATCAGCGGCGACAAACAGCACCCGAGCAACTTCGGCCGCCTGTGCACCAAGGGCCTGACGGCGCACCTGCCGCTGAGCGCTGCCGGGCGCATGGAGCATGCCTACGTGCGCCAGCAGCGCCACCAGGAGCCGGCACGCGACGCCATCGACCGCGCCATCGATCAGGCCGCCGGGCGCCTGCGGCGGGTCATCGACGAGCATGGCCCGGACGCCGTGGCTCTGTACGTTTCCGGGCAGATGTCGCTGGAGGCGCAGTACCTGGCCAACAAACTGGCCAAGGGCTTCATCCGCACCCGCCACATCGAGTCCAACTCGCGCCTGTGCATGGCCAGCGCGGGCAGTGGCTACAAGCTCTCCTTGGGCGCCGACGGCCCGCCCGGCAGCTACCAGGACTTCGAGCATGCCGAGGTGTTCCTGGTGATCGGTGCGAACATGGCCGACTGCCACCCGATCCTCTTCCTGCGTCTGCTCGATCGCGTCAAGGCCGGTGCCAGGCTGATCGTCGTCGACCCCCGGCGCAGCGCCACCGCCGACAAGGCCGACCTGTTCCTGCAACTGCGTCCGGGCACCGACCTGGCCCTGCTCAATGGCCTGTTGTACCTGCTACACCAGGACGGCAAGACCGACACCGGCTTCATCGCCCGCCACACCGAGGGCTGGGAGGCGATGCCGGCCTTTCTCGAGGACTACACCCCGGCGCGGGTCGCCGCCATCACTGGCCTGGCCGAGGCCGACATCCGCCAGGCCGCCGAGTGGATCGGCACCGCGGGCGACTGGATGAGCTGTTGGACCATGGGCCTGAACCAGAGCATCCACGGCACCTGGCACACCAATGCGCTGTGTAACCTGCACCTGGCCACCGGCGCCCTCTGCCGTCCTGGCAGCGGCCCGTTCTCGCTGACCGGCCAGCCCAATGCCATGGGCGGGCGGGAAATGGGCTATATGGGGCCAGGCCTGCCGGGGCAGCGTTCGGCGCTGGTCGAGGCCGACCGCGCGTTCGTCGAGCAGCGATGGGGCCTGGCCCCGGGTAGCCTGCGCAACGAGGGCGGCGAGGGTACCGTGGCGCTGTTCGAGCACATGAAAGCCGGTGCGGTGAAGGCCTGCTGGATCATCTGCAGCAACCCGGTGGCCAGTGTCGCCAACCGCCAGCAGGTGATCGATGGCCTGCGCCAGGCGGAGCTGGTGATCAGCCAGGATGCCTTCCTCGACACCGAGACCAACCGTTACGCCGACATCCTCCTGCCTGCCGCCCTGTGGGCAGAAGGGGAGGGGGTGATGATCAACAGCGAGCGCAACCTGACCCTCATGCCCCAGGCCGTCGAGCCTCCCGGCCAGAGCCTGCCTGACTGGCAGATCATCGCCCGTATCGCCTGTGCCATGGGTTACGCCGAGGCCTTCGACTACCCCGACGCCGAGGCGGTGTACGACGAGATCCGCCGTTTCTGGAACCCCGCCACCGGCTACGACCTGCGCGGCATCGGCTATCCCGAGCTGCGCCAAAAGCCACGCCAGTGGCCCTGTGCACCGGGGCGCGAGGACGACCGCAGCCCGCTGCGTTATCGCAACGACGGCGTCAGCCAGCAGCTGTTGCGCGACGAGCAGGGCGAGCTGCCGGCGCTGGCGTTCCCCACCGCCAGCGGCAAGGCGCACTTCTTCGCCCGCCCCTGGCTGCCACCGGCCGAACTGCCCGACACGGACTTTCCGCTGGTGCTCAATACCGGGCGCGTGCAGCACCAGTGGCACACCCTGACCAAGACCGGCAAGGTACCGAACCTGAACAAGCTCGAGCCTGGGCCCTTCGTCGAGCTCAACCCCGAGGACGCCAAGCGCCTGGGCATCGCCGACAAGGACCAGGTGGCGATCCGCTCGCGTCGCGGCCAGGCCGTGCTGCCGGCGCGGATCAGCGAGCGGGTGATGCCGGGCAATTGCTTTGCGCCCTTTCACTGGAACGACCTGTATGGCGAGCAACTGGCGATCAACGCCGTGACCTGCGACGCGGTGGACCCTGTCTCGCTGCAACCGGCCTTCAAACACTGCGCCGTGGCCCTGGAGCGGCTCGCGGGAGAACGCATCGAGGCCCTTGAACTGACCCCAGCCATCACCGCGGAGCCTGCCAGCATGCCGACCGCCACCCTGTCCCGCCTGCTTGGCCTGGATACCCTGCCCACGCCCGTCCTGGCCGACGAGGAGCGTCATTACCTGCAGGGCTTCCTGCTTGGCCTGGAGCAGGGCCAGGCCAGGCAGGCGGTGCCGAGCCTGCCGGACGCCGCGCCGCTGTCACCGGCCCAGCGCTTGTTCGTCGATGGCCTGCTGGCCGGCCTGTTCGCGCAGCCGGCGACGCAGTCGGCGGAGCTGCCGGCGGCATTGCCAAAGGCACCGTGCCACCGGGTGCTGTGGGCGTCGCAGACCGGCAACGGCGAAGCCCTGGCCGAACGCTGCGCTCAGCGCCTGCGCGATGCCGGCCTGGCGGTCGAGCTCAGTTGCATGGAGGCGGTCAGCCCTCGTCAGTTGCAAGGGGCCGCCAGCGTGGTGCTGATCGCTAGCACCTTCGGCGACGGCGAGGCCCCCGACAGCGGCGCGGCGTTCTGGCAGGCCTTGCAGGGCGAGGAGGGCAGCCACTGTGCCGAGCTGCCCTATGCCGTGCTGGCCCTGGGCGACTCCAGCTACGCGCAGTTCTGCGGCTTCGGCCGCCGGCTCGACCAGCGCCTTGCCGAACTCGGCGCTCGGCGCCTGCTGTCGCGGGTCGACTGCGAGCCGGAGTTCGACGAGGCCTTCAGCGCCTGGCTCGACGCCCTGCTGCCGGAGCTGGGCAGCCCGGCAGCTCCGCCGGCGCCCCCCGTGTCGGCCCCGGTGTCCCTCTACAGCAAGCAGCAGCCCTGGCCAGCCAGGCTGCTGGAGAACCGCCTGCTCAATGGCCCGGGCGCCAGCAAGGAAACTCGCCAGTTGGTGTTCGACCTCAGCGGCAGCGATTTCACCTACCAGGCTGGGGATGCTCTCGGGGTGTGGCCGCGCAACTGCCCGGCGCTGGTCGAGGAGCTGCTGGCGCTGATGAAGCTCGACGGCCAGACACCGGTCGAGCTCAAGGGCCATCCGGCCATGCCACTGGCGACCGCCCTGGAGCGGCACCTGGAGATCGCCCGGGTCACCCGCCCGCAACTGGAGGTCTTCAGCCGTTGCGCCGACGACCTGCAGCGCCTGCTGCAGCCAGGGCAGGAAGCCGCGCTGGGCGACTGGCTGTGGGGGCGGCAACTGGCCGACGTGTTGCGTGCGTTTCCCCAGGACTTGCCGCTGGCCGACTGGTTGGCCCTGCTCAAGCCGTTGCAGCCGCGCCTGTACTCGATCAGTTCCAGCCCTGCGGCTCATCCTGGGCAGGTCCACCTCACCGTTTCCACGGTGCGCTATGGCACGCGCAAGGGCGTGTGCTCGACCTTCCTCGCCGACCGTGCCGAAGGGCTGGAGGTGGCGATCTTTCCCCAGGTGTCGAAGCACTTCCGCCTGCCGGACGATGACAGTGCCCCGGTGATCATGGTCGGCCCCGGCACCGGCATCGCGCCGTTCCGCGCCTTTCTCGAAGAGCGCCAGGCGCGTGGAGCGAGCGGGCGCAACTGGCTGTTCTTCGGCGAGCAGCACGAGGCGAGCGATTTCTACTACCGCGACCAGTTGCTGGCCTGGCAGGCCAGCGGCCACCTGCGCCTGGACACCGCCTTCTCCCGCGACCAGCAGGCCAGGATCTACGTCCAGCAGCGCATGCTCGAGCAGGGCGCGCAGCTGTGGCGCTGGCTGGAGGAGGGGGCGTATTTCTACATCTGTGGCGATGCCCAGCGCATGGCCAAGGATGTCGATGCCGTGTTGCGCCAGGTGGTGGCCGAGCAGGGCGGCATGAGCGCGGAGGCGGCGGATGCCTATGTCGAGGCGCTGAGCAGGGACAAGCGCTACCGGCGCGACGTGTACTGAAATGCACCGGGATGGGGAGAGGCGCACCGCAATGGTTCGATATCGTCAACGAGCATTCGGTTGCTCCTCCACAGGGGCGCTGCAAGTCCTGGGTTGAGCGCTTGGCACGCTCCCTGCTTTGAGAAGGTTACAACACGCCCCGCCGGTCAACGGCGACCCGCAGGGGCCTCACACTGATGAGTACAGGCAAAGGCGCCTGGAGCTTCGGCTCCAGGCGTTTTTTTTCGTCTTGAGCGCGGGTAGCCCCGCGAACCGTGAGCGAGGATCGGCGATGAAGGCAACAGAGAACGGCGGACAACGGCAACGATTGGTCATCGTTGGCAACGGCATGGTCGGCCATCACTGCATGGCGCAACTGGTCGAGCGCGGTGCCTTGGCGCACTTCGAACTGCGGGTGTTCGGCGAGGAGCGCCAGCACGCCTACGACCGGGTACACCTGTCGGCATACTTCAATGGCAGCGACGCCCAGGCCCTGGCCCTGTGCGAGGCGGGGTACCACGACCGCCATGGCGTGCACCTGCACCTGGGCGAGGCGGTCCTGGAGATCGACCGCGAGCGCCGCGAGCTGGTCACCGCCGAGGGGCGCTACGGTTACGACGTGCTGGTCCTGGCGACTGGCTCCTATCCCTTCGTGCCCTCGATCGAGGGCTCCAGCGGTGCCGCGCGCCTGGTCTACCGGACCCTGGACGACCTCGATGCCATCCGCGCCGCCGCCGGCGAGGCCCGTCGCGGCGTGGTGGTGGGCGGCGGCTTGCTCGGCCTGGAGGCCGCCAACGCGCTCAAGTCCCTGGGCCTGGAAGCCCATGTGGTGGAGTTCGCCCCACGGCTGATGCCGGTGCAACTGGACGGCGAGGGCGGTGCCGCGCTGCGTGCACGCATCGAGGCGCTGGGCGTTGGCGTGCACCTGGCCCGGGCCACCCAGTCGATCACCGCCGGGGAAGGCTATCGCTACCGCATGAACTTCGACGGTGGCGAGTCCCTGGAGACCGACCTGATCGTGTTCTCCGCCGGCATCCGGCCCCAGGATGCCCTGGGCCGCGCCTGTGGCCTGGAGATCGCCCCGCGCGGCGGTGTGGTGATCGACGGCGAATGCCGCACCAGCGACCCGCGGATCTTCGCCATCGGCGAATGCGCCTCGTGGAACGGCAGCGTGTTCGGCCTGGTGGCGCCGGGCTACGCCATGGCCCGCAACCTCGCCGCGCGCTTGCTCGGCGAACCTGCCGAGGCCTTCGCCGGGGCCGATATGTCGACCAAGCTCAAGCTGCTGGGTGTCGACGTCGGCTCCATCGGCGACGCCCATGGCGCCACGCCGGGCGCGCGCAGCTACCGCTTCATCGACGAGGCCAATGCCGCCTACCGGCGCCTGGTGGTGGACGCCAGCGGCAAGCGCGTGCTCGGTGCGGTGCTGGTGGGCGACAACAGCTACTACGACACCCTGCTGCAGTACGTGCAGAACGGCATCGCCCTGCCGGTTGACCCAGCGGCCCTGATCCTGCCGCAAGGGGGTGGCGCACCGGCGCTGGGCGCCGATGCGCTACCCGACAGCGCGACGCTCTGCTCCTGCCACAACGTCAGCAAGGGAGCGGTCTGCGCGGCCATCGACAGTGGCTGCACCGACCTGGCGGCGGTCAAGGGCTGCACCAAGGCCGCCACTGGCTGCGGCGGCTGTGCGGCGCTGCTCAAGCAGGTCTTCGAGCACGAGCTGGGAGCCCGTGGCATCGCCGTCGACAAGCGCCTGTGCGAGCACTTCGCCCATACCCGCCAGGAGCTCTATGCACTGGTGCGGGTCGAGGGCATCCGAACCTTCGACGAACTGCTCGCGCGCCATGGCGAGGGCCATGTCGGCTGCGACATCTGCAAGCCGGCGGTGGGTTCGATCCTCGCCTCGTGCTGGAACCAGCCGATCATGGACCCGGCCCTGGTGCCATTGCAGGACACCAACGACACCTTCATGGCCAACATGCAGAAGAACGGTACCTACTCGGTGGTGCCGCGTATTCCTGGCGGCGAGATCACCCCCGACAAGCTGATCGCGATCGGCCAGGTGGCGAAGAAATACGACCTCTACACCAAGATCACCGGCGGCCAGCGCATCGACCTGTTCGGCGCCCAGTTGCACGAGCTGCCGCTGATCTGGGGCGAGCTGATCGAGGCCGGTTTCGAGACCGGGCACGCCTATGGCAAGTCGACCCGCACGGTCAAGTCCTGCGTCGGCAGCACCTGGTGCCGCTATGGCGTGCAGGACAGCGTCGGCATGGCCCTGCGCCTGGAAGAGCGCTACAAGGGCCTGCGCTCGCCGCACAAGCTCAAGTTCGCCGTGTCCGGCTGCACCCGCGAATGCGCTGAGGCGCAGAGCAAGGACATCGGTGTGATCGCCACCGACAAGGGCTGGAACCTGTACGTGTGCGGCAACGGCGGCATGCGTCCACGGCATGCCGAACTGTTCGCCACCGACCTCGATGACGAAACCCTGGTGCGCCTGATCGACCGGGTGCTGATGTTCTACATCCGCACCGCCGACAAGCTGCAGCGTACCTCGGTCTGGCGCGAGAGCCTGGAGGGCGGCCTGGATTACCTCAAGGCGGTGATCCTCGACGACAGCCTGGGTCTGGCCGCCGAACTGGAGGCGCAGATGCAGCATGTGGTCGACCAGTACGAATGCGAGTGGGCCAACGCCCTGAAAGACCCCGAGAAACTCAAGCGTTTCCGTACCTTCGTCAACGACCGGCGCGCCGACCCGGACGTGCATTTCGTCCGCGAGCGCGAGCAGCGCCGGCCCGTTGCCCCCCTGCACCTGATCCCCACCATCGAGGAGGCTGTCTGATGAACCTGTCCAATGCCGCTGTCGTCCAACAACCCAACTGGCAGGCGGTCTGCCATGTCCAGGACCTGGTCGCCGATTCCGGCGTGGTGGTCTGGCACGAGGGCGCCCAGGTGGCGCTGTTCTACCTGCCGGGGCAGGCGCAGCCGCTGTACGCCATCGACAACCGTGACCCGCGTTCGGGGGCCAATGTCATCGGCCGTGGGCTGGTGGGCAGCCTGCAGGGCGAACTGGTGGTCGCCGCGCCCTTGTACAAGCAGCATTTCAGCCTGGAAAGCGGGCGCTGCCTGGAGGACCCGGCCCAGGCGCTGCGCGTGTGGCCGGTGCGTTTGAAGGGCGAGGCGGTGGAGTTGGCGGTCTGAACGATTCAGCCTGCTCTTGCAGCGTACGGTGCGACGCTGCAAGCTGCCGGGCATGAACCTCGATACCCGTATCAAGTACCGCCACCTGCTGTGTTTCCTGGAGATTGCCCGGCAGGGCAGCCTGGCCAGGGCGGCCGACATGCTGGCGATCAGCCAACCGGCGATTTCCAAGACCCTCAAGGAGCTCGAGGACCTGCTCGAGACGCGGCTGTTCGAGCGTTCCCGCCAAGGGGTCGAGCTGACCCCGGCGGGGGTGCGCTTCATGCGCTATGCCGGGCCCAGCGTGCAAGCCCTGCGCGATGGTGTGAGCACCCTGCGCGGCGAGGCCCGGGTGCTGTCGCAGGTGCGCATCGGCGTGTTGTCGACGGTCGAGAGCCTGCTGATGCCCGAGGTGCTGTGTCGCCTGCACCAGCGGCACGAGGCCCTGGTGGTCGGCGTGGTGACCGGTGCCAGCGCCCAGTTGCTCGGGCAGTTGCGCCTGGGCGAGCTGGAACTGGTGGTCGGGCGCATGACCGACAGCCCGCAGATCCAGGGGCTGTCGTTCGAGCACCTGTACAGCGAATCGATGACCTTGGTGGTACGGCCAGGGCACCCCTTGCTGGCGCGCCAGCCCGTGGAGCGCGCCCGGGTCGGTGACTACCCGCTGGTCTTGCCGCCGACGGGCACCACCATTCGCCAGCATGCCGACAGCCTGTTCGTGCAGTGCGGGATACAACTGCCGGCGCAACGCCTGGAAACCTTGTCCCTGGCCTTGAGCCGGCGCTACCTGCTGGGTAGCGATGCGGTCTGGGTGGCGCCCCGTGACGCCGTCCTGATCGATCTCGGGCGCGGCGAGCTGGCCGAACTCGACCTAGGCGTGCGCGAGCCTGGCGGTTCGGTGGGGATCTGTCGTAACGCCGCCTTGGCGCAGAGCCTGCCGGCGCAGTGGGTGTGCGAAGTGCTGCGGGAGGTCGCGGCGCAGTACAGGGACGGGCACTATCCCTGAACACGTCGCTGGCACCGCCGGATGGACAAGCCTTCATCCGCTGAACTTCTCGCCCGCAGGCCGTTCCTATGCCGGTAGCCATTGGTCGTGGCAGCCTGATAAGCTCGCGGCTTTACCCTGATTGCCCTCATGGCGCATGAACAAGGAAATAGCATGAAACAGCATCGTTTGGCGGCTGCGGTTGCCTTGGTTGGCCTGGTCCTGGCGGGCTGCGACGCACAGACCAGCAGCGTCGAGCTGAAGACTCCGGCACAGAAAGCCTCCTACGGTATCGGCCTGAACATGGGCAAGAGCCTGGCTCAGGAAGGCATGGAAGACCTTGATTCGAAAGCGGTGGCCCTTGGCATCGAGGACGCGGTCGGCAAGAAGGAGCAGCGCATCAAGGACGAAGAGTTGGTCGAAGCCTTCACCGCCCTGCAGAAGCGCGCCGAGGAGCGCCTGGCCAAGGCCAGCGAGGAAGCCGCTGCCGCTGGCAAGAAGTTCCTCGAGGAAAACGGCAAGAAGCCAGGCGTGGTCACCACCGCCTCGGGCCTGCAGTACGAAGTGGTGAAGAAGGCCGACGGCCCGCAGCCCAAGCCTACCGACGTGGTCACCGTCCACTACGAAGGCAAGCTGATCGACGGCAAGGTGTTCGACAGCTCCGTCGAGCGTGGCAGCCCGATCGACCTGCCGGTCAGTGGCGTCATCCCGGGTTGGGTCGAAGGCCTGCAACTGATGCACGTCGGCGAGAAGTACAAGCTGTACATCCCGGCCGACCTGGCCTACGGCGCGCAGAGCCCGAGCCCGCTGATCCCGGCCAACTCGGTGCTGGTGTTCGACCTGGAGTTGCTCGGCATCAAGGATCCGAGCAATCCGGAAGGCGAGGCACCGCAGGCCGAAGAACCGGCCAACTGAGCCTGGCTCCAGCCACGACGCCCCGTTTTGACGGGGCGTCGTCGTTTCTGCGCCCGACTCGCCCGCGAACCTCACGGGGCCTGTACTGTCCGAACAACAGCGTAGACTTTTCACGCGAGTGCTTCGGACGTTTCTGACGCAAATCGTTTGCGGATCTGAAACGACTGTGTAAAAAACGGCCGATCTGAGCGAGGCCCTTGCCCGATGGGCACCTCGCGGCGGAAACTGCACCCTGTTCACAAGGTTATCCACAATAAATGTGGATAACCTTCCTGCCGATCTGGAGGCCCCATGAGCGCACCCTGGAATTTCGCCCGCTTCCTGCCCCTGGCCGAGCGCCTGCTCAGCCGTGGCCGGCTGCCAGCCTTGCTGTTCGCCGTGGCGCGCAAGGGCCCGCGGCTTGGCCAGTTACGCGAGGATGTGCGCCTGTTGCAGGCGTTGTGCTTGGCCTGGTGGCGCGGCGAGTACCGTGCCATCAGCCCCAAGGCCCTGTTGACCGTGGTGGCGGGGCTGCTGTATTTCGTCAGCCCCCTCGATGCCATTCCCGACTGGCTGCTGGGCGTCGGCCTGCTCGACGACATCGCCGTGCTGGGCTGGGTACTGAAGACCGTGGCCCACGAGCTGGCGCGCTTCAAGGCCTGGCGCGACAGCCAGGCGCCCGACCGGCTGCGGGTGGTCGAGCGCCTGCCGGATACCCCCGAAGCCCTGCGTCTGGAGCGGCGTGCGCCCTGAAATTGGCTTGAACTGCACAGACTCCCGAGCTTGGTAATATAATTGGCATAAGGATTATGCCTACGGATTACATGCTGTAATCCTACGTAAGGGGGTGGTAATGGGTATTCAGGTCATCAGCCGGGACGGTCAGCCCGAGTACGCCGTCGTTCCCTGGGAGCAGTACCAGGCACTGCTCAAGGCCGCAGGACAGGCGCCTGCCGATGCTGGGGAGAGCGAGGCGGCAGCGGCGGTCGACGGCAGCAGCCAAGGCACCAGCCGGCCCTCCCTGGCCGAGCTGGCGCACTTGCGTCAGGCCAAGGGGCTGGCGCCGGAACAACTGGCGCGCAATGTCGGTATCAGCCCAGCCTACCTGGCCATGATCGAGGCCGGCGAGCGCCAGCCAGATGCCGCGATCCTGCGCAGCCTGGCGTGGCACCTGGGCGTTGCCGGCTGGAGCGAGCCGTCATGAGCCAGGTCAGGATCAGCCGCCAGCATTGGGAGAGCCTGCTGAGCGAGCTTGATCTGGCCCGCCGTCAACGCCACCTGCTCACCTACCGCGCGCTGCTAGAGCGCCTGCAGTTGCCCAGCCCGGCCATGCAGACCCTGACCGCTGCCCTGGAGTACCTGGCGGTGCTCGACGCCCGGGCCGACCAGCCGCTGCGCAGTTCGCTGGTGATCAGCCAGGGCGCCAGCCGGTTGCCGCGTACGGGGTTCTTCGAATGCGTCGAGCGTCTGGGGCGCTTCTCCGGACCGGTCGACGGCATGGAGGCGGCCTCCTGGCACGCCTCGGAAGTGGTTCGGGTATTCGAGTACAGCTATCCCGAAGAGGCGTGATGCGGGCACCCAGAAAAAGGGCCGGACGTTCGCACGTCCGGCCCTTCTTGTTTGCCGATACCGCGAGGCCGGATCATTCCGCCCTCGCGCTGTCGACCCGCATTCAGTGCTTGGCCACCTGGGCGTTCAGGCTCAGGTAGTCGAGCAGGATGCGGCCCGTCTCGGACAGGTAGGCGTCGTCCTCCGGCTTGGTGTTTTCCTCCTCGGCCAGCAGGGCATCCTCGTCTTCCTTCTTCAGCTCCTTGAGCGGCTCCTCGCCCTTGGCCTTGCGCCGGGTGTTCTCCAGCGCCAGCTGCTTGGCTTCGATCGCATCGTGGCGGGCGCGGCGCTCCTGTTCGTTGAGGCTGACGGTCTTCTCGTTCATCAGCTTCTGGGTCAGGGCCAGGCGGTCGCGGATGTAGGCGAACTCCGGATCCTTGGCGCTGCGCGCATCATGCCGTGCCTTGAGCTCGGCCAGGAACGGCTTGAACGGGTCCACCGCCGGGCGTACCACCGGGCGGATGGTGTCCCACGGCATGGCCTCGGGCAGGGCGCTCTCGCCGATTTCCTTGGTGTCGATGATCGACGGGTAGTCGATGTCCGGCAGCACGCCCTGGTGCTGGGTGCTCTGCCCGGAGACACGGTAGAACTTGGCCAGGGTCAGCTTGAGTTCGCCATGGTTGAGCGGCTGGATGGTCTGCACGGTGCCCTTGCCGAAGGTCTGGCCACCGATGATCAGGGCGCGGTGGTAGTCCTGCATGGCGCCGGCGAAGATCTCCGAGGCCGAGGCCGAGAGGCGGTTGACCAGCAGCGCCAGCGGGCCTTTGTAGAAGGCGCCGGTGTTCTCGTCCTCGAGCACGTCGACGCGGCCATCGCTGTTGCGCACCAGCACGGTGGGGCCCTTGTCGATGAACAGGCTGGTCAGCTCGGTGGCCTCCTGCAGGGAGCCGCCGCCGTTGTTGCGCAGGTCGATGACCACGCCGTCGACCTTTTCCTTGTTCAGCTCGGTGAGCAGCTTCTTCACGTCGCGGGTGGTGCTCTTGTACTCCGGATCACCGGCACGGTAGGCCTTGAAGTCCAGGTAGAAGGCCGGGATCTCGATGATCCCCAGCTTGTAGTCACGACCGTCCTGCTTGAGCTTGAGCACCGACTTCTTCGCCGCCTGCTCCTCGAGCTTGACCGCCTCGCGGGTGATCGACACCACCTTGGTGGTCTGGTCGTTGGGCGCATTGCTGGCCGGGATGATCTCCAGGCGCACCACCGAGCCTTTCGGGCCACGGATCAGCTTGACCACTTCGTCCAGGCGCCAGCCGACCACATCGACCATCTCCTTGTCGCCCTGGGCCACGCCGATGATCTTGTCGGCCGGGGCCACCTGCTTGGTCTTGGCCGCGGGGCCGGCCGGCACCAGGCGAACGATCTTGACCTGGTCGTTGTCGCTTTGCAGCACCGCACCGATGCCTTCGAGCGACAGGCTCATGTTGATGTCGAAGTTCTCGGCGTTGTCTGGCGACAGGTAGTTGGTGTGCGGGTCGTAGGACTGGGCGAAAGTATTGATGTAGGCCTGGAAGATGTCCTCGGCGCGGGTCTGGTCCAGGCGCGACAGCTGGTTCTTGTAGCGCTTGGTCAGGGTTTCCTGGATCTGCTTGGGTTCCTTGCCGGCCAGCTTCTGGCGCAGCACCTCGTCCTTCACGCGCTTGCGCCACAGGTCGTCGAGCTCGGCCTCGTTCTTCATCCAGGGGGCGTCCTTGCGGTCGACCAGCAAGGTTTCACGGACGCTGAAGTCCATCTTGTCGACGCCCTTGCCCAGTTCGGCCAGGGCGAACTCCAGGCGCGACTTCACCCGGTCCAGGTAGCGTTTGTAGATGGTGAAGCCGGGGTCGAGGTTGCCACTTTTGAGGAAGTCGTCGAACTGGGTCTTCCATTTGTCGAACTGGGCGATGTCGACCGCGGTGAAATAACTGCGCGACGGGTCGAGCAGCTTGATGTAGCTGTCGTAGATGATGATCGAACGGGCGTCGTCCAGGGGGGGCTTGCTGTAGTGGTGGCGCTTGAGCAGTTCGACCACGTTGAGGCTGGCGACGATCTCGTCACGGTCGGGCTGCAGGCTGTCCCATTTGTTGGCGGCCGCCGCATTGCCACCGAGCGTCAGGCTGCCGAGGCCGATCATGAGGGCCAGGGCCGTGCTGGGCAGGAAATGCTTCATGCTGATTCGACGTAAAGGCAATTGATCACGCATAGTAGGCCGTCTTTTCCGTTCGCCGGTTCCACAGGAGCCGGACGCATACTGCAAAAAGCCTGGGACATGGCGATCCCAGGCTCAGTCATGACTCAACTATGGAGGCACTGTGAAGGCATTGCAAGGCGTTGACGGACATGTGGTGTGGGGCGAGGTCGAGCGCCCGATCTGTGATGCGGGCCAGGTACGCATTCGGGTGGCGGCCGCGGGACTCAACCGCGCCGACCTGCTCCAGCGCGCGGGCCTGTACCCGCCGCCGCCGGGTGCCAGCCCTTACCTGGGCCTGGAGTGTGCCGGGGTGATCGAAGAGGTCGGCGCCGGTGCCGACTGGCGTGTGGGCGATCGGGTCTGTGCGCTGCTGGCCGGGGGTGGCATGGCCGAGGAAGTGGTGGTGGATGCCCGCCATGTGTTGCCAGTGCCCGAAGGCCTGAGCCTGCACGAGGCGGCGGGGATTCCCGAGGTCTATGCCACGGCCTGGCTGAATATCTTCCAGCTCGGCGGGCTGAAGGCCGGCGAGAAGGTGCTGGTGCATGCCGGAGCCAGCGGCGTTGGCTCGGCGGCGATCCAGCTGTGCAAGGCGTTCGGCAATCCGGTGTGGGTCAGCGTCGGCTCCCGGGACCGCCTGGCCTACTGCCAGGGCCTGGGGGCGAACGGTGGCGTGGTGCGCAACGAGAACCTCGACGACCTGGAGGGCCTTGCCCCGTTCGACGTGATCCTCGACCCGGTGGGCGCCAGCTACGGGCCGCTCAATCTCAAGCTGCTGGCGCGTGACGGGCGTTGGGTGATCATTGGCCTGATGGGCGGGCGCAAGGTCGAGCTGGACCTGGCGCTGGTGCTGGGCAAGCGCTTGCAGGTGACCGGTTCGACCCTGCGTAACCGCGACGATGCGTTCAAGGCGGAGTTGCTGCGCGACCTCGGCCAGCAGGTATGGCCGCTGTTCGCCGAAGGGCGGCTCAAGCCGCAGTTGGTGGACAGCTACCCGGCGGCCCTCGCCGAGGCGGCATTTGCCGAACTGGCCAGCAACCAGGTATCGGGCAAGCTGGTGCTGGTGATCGACGAGACCCTCGTCTAGCCAGCGCCGTTCCATTCGCGGCGGTCCAGCGCTCCGGCCCGCCGCGAATGGAGCCTCAGCTCCAGCTCAGGATCGGCCAGCCATTGATCTGGGCATGCTCGCGCAGCACTGGGTCCGGGTTCACCACGTGGGGGTGGTCCACCCTCAGCAGCAACGGCAGGTCATTGCGCGAGTCGGAATAGAAACTCGCTCCTTCCAGGTTCTCCTGCTCCTGGTCCAGCCACTCCAGCAAGCGGGTGATCTTGCCCTCGCGGTAGGTCAGCACGCCGTGGGTCTTGCCGGTGTATACGCCATTGACCGCCTCCAGCTCGATGGCCAGGTACTCCTCGACCCCGAGCCGCGCGGCGATAGGGCCGACCAGGTGGGTGCCGGAGGCGGAGATGATCAGGATGCGGTCACCCAAGCGGCGGTGCTCGGCGATGCAGCGGCAGGCATCGCCATAGATGATCGGCTCGATCACGTCCTCGACCCAGGGCTCGACCAGGTGCTCCACCTCTTCCAGGGTGCGCCCGGCGATCGGCTCCAGGCTGAACGCCATGTAGTCCTCCATCTGCAGGTGGCCCTTGCCGTAGGCCTCCATCAGCTCATGGTCGCGGCGCAGGAATTCCTTGCCATCGACCCAGCCCAGGCGGGCCATCTGCTCGCTCCACAGCGATGCACAGTCGCCGTGGATGAGAGTTTCGTCCAGATCGAAAATTGCCAATGCCATTGCGTTAGTCTCCTAGGCCACTTCTCGTAGCGCCGTGGGGTCGATCGACAAGCCTACCTGCTGCCCGTCGGCATGCAGGTCGGCGGACGAGCGATTGAGCACGTCCACCACCAGTTCCACGCCACGAACCTCGACCCGGTAGCGGATCACGTTGCCCAGCAGGCTGTGGCTGCGTACGTAGCCTTGCAGCTCGCCGCCCGCACCCAGGCTGATGGCCTCCGGGCGGATCGCCAGGCGGCTGGCCACCGGGCGTTGCAGCAGGCGGCTGGCACTGTCGGGGTCGAGCAGGTTGTAGTTGCCGATGAAGCCTGCGGCGAACAGGTCCACAGGTGCGGTGTAGAGCGTCTCGGCATCGCCGCTCTGGACGATGCGCCCTTGGTTCATCAGGAAGATGCGGTCGGACATCGTCAGCGCTTCTTCCTGGTCGTGGGTAACGAAGATGGTGGTCAACCCCAGCTCGCGCTGGATGGCGCGGATCTGTTCGCGCAGGTGCTTGCGGATGCGCGCATCCAGGGCCGACAACGGCTCGTCGAGCAGCAGCAGGCGCGGCCGGGTCACCAGCGAGCGGGCCAGGGCCACGCGCTGGCACTGGCCGCCCGACAACTGATGCGGGTAGCGTTCGGCGAAACTGCCCAGCTCCACCAGCTCCAGGGCCTCGCGTACCCGCGCCTGGCTTTCGCCGGCCTTGATCTTCTGCATGCGCAGGCCGAAGGCGACGTTCTGTTCCACGGTCATGTTGGGGAACAGCGCATAGCTCTGGAACACCATGCCGACTCCACGCTTCTGCGGGCTGAGTGGCACCAGGTCGTGGCCATCGAGGAGGATCTGGCCGCTGTCCACCGGTGTGAGCCCGGCAATGCAGCGCAGCAGGGTGGACTTGCCGCAGCCGGAGGGGCCGAGCAGGGTGACGAATTCGCCGCGCTCGATCTGGCAGTCGATGTCGTGGAACACCGGGTTGCCGGCATAGCGCTTGTGCAGTTTGCGGATGCTGACGAAGCTCATCGTTGCGATTTGTCCTTGTTCAGGCGGTTGGCGACCCAGGTCAGCGCCAGCACGAAGGCGAAGTAGGATATTACCAGCGCGCTGTTGAAGTGGCCGCTGCTGTTGCGCATGTTGTTCAGGTACACCTGCAAGGTCTCGTAGCGGGTACCCACCAGCAGGTTGGCGAAGACGAATTCGCCGAACAGGAACGAGAACGACAGCAGCAGCGCCACCATCAGGCCCTTGCGCAGGTTCGGCAGCACCACCAGCAATGCCGCCTGCCAGGTGCTGGCGCCGAGCAACTGGGCGGCGTCCATCAGGTCGCGCAGGTTGATCGCCTGGAGGTTGTTGGTGATGGCTCGGTACATGAACGGCAGGGCGATGGTGAAGTAGCAGCCGATGAGGATCCACGGCGTGCCGACCATGGCCATCGGGCCGCTGCCATACAACTGCAGCAGGCCCACCGAGGACACCACCGGCGGTACCGCGAAGGGCAGCAGGATGAGGATGTTCATCAGTGCATCCAGGCGCGGGAAGTGGTAGTGCACCACGAACAGCAGCGGCAGGATCAACAGCACCGACAGCACCAGGGCCGCGACGCACACCAGCAGTGACTGGCCGAAGGCGGCGAGGAAGCGCGGTTCGCTCCACAGCGCCAGGTACCATTTGAAGGTCAGGCCGCTGGGCAGCAGGCTCGCCGACCAACTGGTGGCCAGGGAGTAGAGCAGGGTGCCGGCCAGCGGCAGCAGCAGGATGAGAAACAGCAGGTACACCACTATCCGGTGGTAGAGGCTGCCGCGGGGTTCAGCGCGCATGGTAGCTCCTTCTCAGCAGCCATTGGTGGACCACCGTGACCAGGGTCATCAGCCCCACCAGCACCATGGCCAGGGCGCTGGCCAGGTTCGGGTCGAGGGTGATGTCGCCGGCCACCAGGGCGGCGATGCGGATCGGCAGCACGTTGAAATTGCCGGTGGTCAGGGCGTAGACCGTGGCGTAGGCGCCCAGGGCATTGGCCAGGAGGATGACGAAGGTGCCCAGCAGCGCCGGGGTCAGCACCGGCAGGCCGATGTGTCGCCAGTACTGCCAGTGGCTGGCACCGAGCAGCGCGGCGGATTCGCGCCAGTCTTCGCGCAGGGCGTCGAAGGCCGGGTAGAGCAGCAGCACGCCCAGCGGGATCTGGAAGTAGGTGTAGACCAGGATCAGCCCGCTCTTGGAGTAGATGCTGAAGTCCTCCAGCAGGCCGACCTGCTTGAGCAGCAGGGTCAGGGCACCGTTGAAGCCCAGCAGGATGATGAAGGCGAAGGCCAGCGGCACCCCGGAGAAGTTGCTGGTCATGTTGGCGAAGGCGCTGACGAAGTCGCGCAGCTTCGAGTCGACCTGGCGCAGGGAGTAGGCGCCCAGGGTGGCGATCACGATGCCGAACAGGCTCGACCAGAAGCTGATTTCCAGGCTGCGTTGCAGCGCCTGCAGGTAGAACTTCGAGGCGAAGATCCGGCTGAAGTTGTCCAACCCCCAGCCGCTTTCGCCTTGCAGGCTATGGAGGGCGACCCAGCCCAGCGGGGCGATCTGGAAGATCACGAAGAACACGGCGAACGGCAACAGGCAGAGCAGGGCGAGGTAGCGGCCTCGAGGGCGGGCATTCACTTGAGCAGCTCCCGGCACAGCGATTTGTCGTGGGGGGCTCCGAGCAGTTCGCAGAGGGTGCCGCACAGCTCGGTCTGCAGGGGCTTGGCAGCCGGGTCAAGGCTGAACGCGTCGCCGAAGACGAACAGCGGCACCTCCCGTTCCTCGGCCAGCAGGCCGTTGTGCGAGCGATCGTTGTTCATGCCGTGGTCGGCGGTGACCAGCACCTGATAGCCCTCTTCCAGCCAGCGTGGCAGGTAGTCGGCCAGGAGGATGTCGGCCGTGCGCGCGGCATTGCGGTACTGGGCGCTGTCCAGCCCATGGCGATGGCCGGCGTCGTCGATGTTCATCGGGTGCACCAGCAGGAAGTTCGGGGCATGGCGGCGGCGCAGGTACTCGGCGTCGGCCAGCAGGTGCGAGTCGGGGTAGTGGTCGGCGTAGTAGAACAGGCCGTGCTGGATCGGCAGCTTCGGCGCGTGGGTGTGGCGGTCGCGCAGCGGGTCGAACGGCGAGCGGTTGTACAGCTCGCTGATCCAGTGGTAAGCCGCCGCCGCGGTACCCAGCCCGGCTTCGCGGGCATAGTGGAACACGCTGCGTTGGGTGGACAGGCGGTTGATGTTGTTGTGCACGATGCCGCTGTCGATCGGTGCGACACCGGTGAGGATGCATTCGTACAACGGCCGGGACAGTGCCGGCAGTTCGCACTCCAGGCGGTACAGGGCGGCGCGGTCGGCCTCGACGTAGGCATGCAGGTGGCCCATGGCATGGTGGGCCACCTGGTGGTTGAGGCCGTCGAGCAGGACCAGGATGACGTTGTGTTGCATGGGGGGCTCCGTTCAGCGGCAAGCTACAAGTAAAAGCAGGGCGTGCGATGGGCCAATGCCGGTCAGTTAAGACTTTCAGTTGTCATTTGGGGCCGCTTCGCGCCCCATCGCCGGCAAGCCGGCTCCCACACTGTCCATGCAAACCGCATCATGTGTGGTCGCCGCGGTCCCTGTGGGAGCCGGCTTGCCGGCGATGGGCTGCAAGGTAGCCCCAAAAATGACAAAGCGCCGCTTAACTGACTGAGACATTGTGCGATGGGCCGCTTTTTTCGCACGGTTTGAAGCTGCGGTCTTCAAGCTGCAAGAAGAAGCGGGTCGATGCGCGGCCCGCTTTTACTTGCCGCTTGCAGCTTGCAGCCGCCTCATTCCATCTCGATGATCACTTGCTCCTGCCACATCTGCGGCAGTTTCTTCGAGGTCGCTTCCCAGGCCTCGGCGTTCTTGATCGGCTGGGCGGCGGCGTACTGGTCGTTGGGCAGCAGCTTGGCCTGTACCTCGGCCGGCAGCTTCAGGTGCTCGGCGCGGATCGGGCGGGCGTGGCCGATGGCCAGGTTGGTCTGCCCGGCATCGCTGAAGATGTACTCGCGCGCCAGCTTGGCGGCGTTGGGGTGCTTGGCGTACTTGTTGATGAGCGTGGTGTAGCCGGAAATCACCGAGCCGTCGGACGGGATCAGCACCTCGAAGCGCTTGGGATCTATCTGTTCACGATAGCTCAGGCCGTTGAAGTCCCACACCACGCCAACCTCCACCTCGCCCTTCTCCAGGGTCTGGATGGTCGGGTTGGCCAGCGACAGGCGCTTCTGCTGGGCCAGCTTGGTGAACAGCTGCAGGCCAGGGGCGATGTTGCTTTCGTCGCCCTTGTAGGCGATGGCGGCGGCCAGCACGCCATTGGCGGCCTGGGCGGCGGTGCCGACGTCACCGATGGCGACCTTGTACTTGCCTTTTTCCAGGTCGTGCCAGGTTTTCGGGCGTTCGTCTTCCTTGACCAGGTCTTTGTTGATGATGAAGGCGATGGTGCCGGTATAGGCCAGGGCCCAATGGCCATCCTTGTCCTTGGCCCAGGCTGGGACCTGGTCCCAGGTGCTCGGCTTGTACGGCTGGGTCACGCCCTTGGCGACGGCGATCGGGCCGAAGGCGGCGCCGACGTCACCGATGTCGGCGCTGGCGTTGTCCTTCTCGGCCTCGAACTTGGCGATTTCCTGGGCCGAACTCATGTCGGTGTCGCTGTGCTTGAGGCCGTACTTGCTGGCCAGGTCTGCCCAGGTGTCTTTCCAGTTGGCCCAGGCATCCGGCATGCCCACGCTGTTGACCGCGCCTTCCTTGCGGGCGGCCTCTTCCAGGGCCTTGAGGTCGGTATCGGCGGCCATGGCCGAGGTGCACAGGGCGATGGCCGAGCCGAGCAGTGACGCCATGAAGAACTTTTTCATCCGAAGCTCCTTTGGTGGGGGCCTTGCAGTCGTCAGGGAGAAAACCTTGCGTGCGAACCTTTGGTCTAGGTCAGCAAACCTTGAGCCAAGGTAGGCCCGTTGCGTGACAGTTTGATGTAAGCGCCTCGCTGGCCCGGTATGCCAGCGACCTTGGAACTACAGCGTAGACCAGATCGAAGGCCTTGATTCCCAAGGCCTGGTTCGGTTCTGGCAAGGGGCTTGGGGATGCCTTTGTCACAGGATGTTCATCGGCCGTGCCTAGGCTTGCACTATTCTCCAACTGCCCTGTTCTGGGGCTGGACTAGTCCAGATAGGTAACCATCGATGCAGTCGACGCCACCGCGCGCGGTAACAGCCATCTGCCATGCCTTGCAGGAGCAGATCGAACACGGCCTGCTGGCGCCAGGCGGCAAGCTGCCGGCCGAACGCAAGCTCAGCGAGGTGTTCGACACCACCCGCATCACCCTGCGTGAGGCGTTGGTGCAACTGGAGGCCCAGGGTCTGATCTATCGCGAGGAGCGGCGGGGCTGGTTCGTCGCCCCGCAGCGGCTGACCTACGACCTGATCGAACGCAGCCACTTCCACGCCATGGTCCGCGACCAGGGGCGGGTGCCGAGCACCGAGCTGTTGTCAGCGCGCCTGCAGCCGGCTTCGGCGGCCATCTGCGCGCGATTGCGCCTGCCAGCGTTGTCCAGCGTGGTGCGCATCTGCCGGCTGCGGCGCATCGATGGGCGGGCGGTGCTGTATGCCGAGCACTATCTCGACCCGCGCTACTTCCCCGGGATTCTTGAACAGGACCTGAGCCAGTCGCTGACCGAGATCTATGGTCGGGCGTACGGCATCGCCTATGGCCAGGTGTGCTTCGAGATCCTGCCGACGGCCCTGCCGGTGGCGGCGGCCAGTGCCTTGAAAGTGTCGGTCGGCAGCCCGGGGTTGCATATCACCCGGGTCAACAGTGACCAGCATGGGCACCTGATCGATTGCGACCTGGAGTATTGGCGACATGATGCGATCCGCATCCGGGCGCAGGCGGGGTAGGGAAGGGGCTGCCTTGCAGCCCATCGCCGGCAAGCCGGCTCCCACACGTTCGGCGCCGACCCCAAGGGCCGTATGGTTCCTGGGCGATGGGGCGCGAAGCGGCCCTAGCTGCCAGCACCTGCGGCCTCGCTCATTGCGCCGCCGCCGGCCGTCACCACCTGCACCGACAAGCGCGGCGTCGCCAGGTCCAGCCCGGCCTCGTCCAACTGCCGCTTGAGCGCCAGGTTGAACGCCCGCGACACTTCCCACTGCTTGATCGGTGCGGTCTTGAACCGCGCCCGCAGGATCGCCGACCCCGACTCGAAGCTCTCCACCCCTTGCAGCTCCAGCGGCGACCAGATGTTGCGGCGCATCAGCGGGTCGTTGCGCAGTTTCTGCCCCACGTCGCGGATCAGCGTGATGGCCTGGTCGATGTTCATGCTGTGGGGGATGGCCACGCGGAAGATGGCGTAGCCGAACTCCCGCGAGTAGTTCTTGATGCTCTTGATCTCGCTGAACGGAATGGTGTGCACGATGCCGTCGATGTCTCGCAGGCGCACGGTGCGGATGGTCAGGCCTTCGACGGTACCCAGGTGGCCGCCGACGTCCACGTAGTCGTCGATGGCCAGGGAATCTTCGATGATGATGAACAGGCCGGTGATCAGGTCGGCCACCAGCGACTGCGCACCGAAGCCGATGGCCAGGCCGATGACGCCGGCACCGGCGAGCAGGGGCGTGACGTTCATGCCCATGTTGGCCAGGGCGACGATCACCGCGATGATGAAGATGGCCACGAACATCACGTTGCGGATCAGCGGCATCATCGTTTGCGCCCGGGCATTGGCCATGCCCCGGCGCGACCGCACCAGGGCATGGTGCACGGCGGTGTCGGCGAGGATCCACACCAGCCAGGCGACGATCAGCGTACCGGCCAGGCCCAACAGGCGCAGGCTGACCTCATGCCCCTCGCCCTCGGCGAAGTCGATCATCGACAGGCCCCAGACCCGCAGGCCCAGCTCGATGAACACCAGCCAGATGAACAGGTGCACCAGGGCATAACCGAAGTTGCGCAGGCGCTCGGCATACACTGCCTGGCGCCGGCTGGCCCGCTTGGGATTGTTGGCCTGGCGGCGCACCAGGCCGTTGAGCACCATGCACACCACCACCAGCACCGTGCACATCAGCGACTGGCGCAGGGCCGTGCTGGTGTCGCCGGCGGAGACGAAAGTGGCGAACAGCGAGATGGCCACCAGGATCAGCGCCGGCACGAACCAGAAGCTGCCGAGGATCTCGATGGTATCGCTGAGGGTGCGACGGGTCAGGCGCCGGGACAGGGGCTGGTTGCGGATCAGGTGGGCGATCGGCCGGCGGAAGCGCAGGATGAACAGCCCGGTGCACAGCGCCGCCAGGACGTTGGCCAGGGTCGCCAGGGAATGCGCCAGGTGGCTGCCCAGCGCGGTGGTCATGCGCGGGTCGCTCATCGCCTCGCCGAAGGCGGCGAAGCTACCGATCAGCCACAGGGGGCGGAACGCCTGGCGGCGCAGGATGTACAAGGCACGGTGGCGGTGCGGGCCGTCCAGCAGGGAGAAGGCGATCACGCAGATCGCCGAGAAGCAGGTGCCGACTACTAGGGCATAGGCCAGGACCATGGCCAGCGACTTGCCGAGCGACGGCGGCAGGGCGAAGCTCAGGTACACGGTGAACACCAGGGCCACCAGCCATGGCCCGAGCTTGCGCAGGGCGAAGCGCACCAGGTCCCAGGTGCGCGGGTGTTGCGGCAGTTCCTCGGTCAGGCCGAAGCGCAGGCGCACCCGGTGGCCGATCCAGTTGAACAGGTAGGCCAGCAGGCTCCACACCGCGATGATCGCGGCGAAGCCGAACAGGATCGTCGGCCATTGGTGTACCGGCACCACCAGCGCGGTCAGTTCCGACTGGGCCTGGTCGATCTCCAGGGACCAGCGGCGGAATGGGCTGGCATCGCCGCTGAACTGTTTTTCCAGGTCATGCAGGGCGCCGCCGATCAACCCGAGCACGCCCTGTTCGGCGGGCGGTTGCGATTGCCGGGTGGCGTCGCGCAGCTTCTTCAGGTCGCTCAGCAGCTTGGTCCGCTGCTGGTCGTTCTCCAGGGTCTTGATCACCTCGTCCAGCGACTTGCCCAGCGGCTCGGTGGCTTCGGGCTGCGCTGGCGCGCTAGAGCCGAGCAGACCGGGCAGGCCAGCGGCCTGCACCGGGGCGATGAACAGGAACAGCAGCAGGGTCAGGCAACGCAGGAGGGCAGGCACCGGGAAATCTACCTCAGGTCAAACGATTGCCCGAGTGTAGAGGTTTCTCAGGCCAGTTTCTCGAGGATCTTCCAGCACATGATGCCGATCATGCCGAGGGTGCCGATCCACATCATCAGCACGCCGATGTTGCGCTCGCGCAGGCTGAAGCCGATGGTCAGCAGAAGCAGGCCAGCGAAGACCGGCAGGAACAGGGAAAGGAACGGCGACATGGACAGGGATCCTTCTGTATGGGGGGCCATGTCCTAAGCATAGCGGTTTGGCTTGCCGGGAGGATTGATCGAGGGCAGGTAGGAGGCTGCTGTGCGGCCTGGGCTGGCCTGTTTGCGGGCAGGCCAGCCCAGGCACCGTGATGCTTCAGGGCAACTCGCGGCTACGGTAGAACGCCGTCAGCACCTTCACCAGGTGCGCCAGGTCGTGGCTGCCGCACAGCTCGCGGATCGAGTGCATGGCGAAGGTCGGCAGGCCGATGTCGACCGTGCGCACGCCCAGGTGGCTGGCGGTGATCGGGCCGATGGTCGAGCCGCAGCCCATGTCGCTGCGCACCACGAAGCTCTGCACCGGTACCTCTTCGGCCATGCACAGGTGGCGGAAGAAGCCCGCGGTCTCGCTGTTGGTGGCGTAGCGCTGGTTGGTGTTGACCTTGATCACCGGCCCGGCGTTGAGCTTGGGCCCATGGTTGCCGTCGTGCTTGTCGGCGTAGTTGGGGTGCACGCCATGGGCGTTGTCGGCCGAGACCAGCAGCGAGCGCTGGATGGTGCGTACGTAGTCGTCGCCGTCCGGCAGCAGGCGCTGCAGGGTCTGCTCGAGCATCGGGCCGTCGGCGCCGCAGGCCGAGCACGAGCCGACTTCCTCATGGTCGTTGCACACCAGCACGCAGGACTCGTCGCTGTCGGCGGCCAGCAGCGCCTGCAGGCCGGCGTAGCACGACAGCAGGTTGTCCAGGCGGGCACCGGCGATGAAGTCGCCGTTCAGGCCGACCAGTGCGGCGTCCTGGGTGTCGTAGAAGCTCAGCTCGTAGTCCAGCACCACATCGGCGTTGAGCTGGTGCTCGCGGGCCAGTTGCTCGGTGAGCAGGGCGCGGAAATCGACCCGCTCGTCGCCGGCGACCTGGGCGAGGATCGGCGGCAGTTCGTGCTGCGGGTTGATCGCCCAGCCTTCGTTGGCGGTACGGTTGAGGTGGATGGCGAGGTTGGGAATGATCGCGATCGGCAGCTTGAAGTCCACCAACTGGCTCTCGACCTTGCCATCGCGGCGGAAGGTGACCCGCCCGGCCAGCGACAGGTCGCGGTCGAACCAAGGCGCCAGCAGTGCACCCCCATAGACTTCCACGCCCAGTTGCAGGAAACCCTGGCGCTGCAGCTCGGGTTGTGGCTTGACCCGCAGGCACGGGCTGTCGGTGTGGGCGCCGACCATGCGGATGCCACCCAGCAGCGGTGAATGCTTGCCGAGCTTGATGGCGATGATCGAGGAGTCGTTGCGGGTCACGTAATAGCGCCCGCCGGGCACCGTGGCCCAGCTGTCACGCTCATCCAGGCGCTGGTAACCAGCGGCCTCCAGGCGCAGGGCGAGGCTCGCGGTGGCATGGAAGGGCGTGGGGGAGGCCTTGAGGAAATCGATCAGGCCGGCATTCAGGGAATCGCGCATAACTCACTCCAACAAATCGAGCTGCAAGCTTCAAGCTTCAAGCAAGAGCGCCCACCGGAGCAAGCACCAACGCGATCCGCTCTGGCTTTTTCTTGCAGCTTAAAAAGGTGCCGGGCACTCGAATTTCAATCGTTCACCGGAAACCGGGTGGGTAAAGCCCAGCATGCTCGCATGCAGGCACAGCCGCTCATGAGCCGCCAAGGCCTCGGGGTTGGCATACAGACGGTCGCCCAGCAACGGGTGCCCGATCGACAGCATGTGCACGCGCAACTGGTGCGAGCGCCCGGTGATCGGGGTCAGCTCGACCCGGCAATGGTCGCCGCAGCGCTCGAGGATGCGCCAGAAGGTCAGGGCATGCTTGCCCTGCTCGTGATCCACCACATGGCGCGGCTTGGTCGGCGGGTCGTAGCGCAGGGGCAGGTCGATGCTGCCACTGTCCAGCGCCGGCTGCCCCCAGCACAGGGCGGTGTAGGCTTTCTCGGTCTCGCGGTCGTGGAACTGGCGCGACAGCTCGCGATGGCTGTCGGCATCGCGGGCCAGCAGGATGATCCCGGAGGTCTCCCAGTCCAGGCGGTGGACGATCAGGGCGTCGGGGTAGCCGTTCTCCTGCAGGCGGGTGATCAGGCAGTCCTTGTTGTCCTCGGCACGGCCCGGCACCGACAGCAGCAGGGTCGGCTTGTTGACCACCAGGATGGCGGCGTCCTCGTGGAGGATCTGGATGTTCGACAGCGGCATTGTCGCAGGTTCTCTAAAGCACTGTGGGAGCGGGCTTGCCCACGAACGGGCCGGTAGGCGCCGTGGAGGATGGCGCCGGTACCGGCCCGTTCGCGGCACAAGGCCGCTCCCACAGGGATCGCGGTGTGCCCGGAATCGCTGGATCAGCGGTCGGGCAGGGTGATGTTCAGCTCGAGGATCGAGCAACTGCCCTGGTTCTCCAGCTCGATGTGCACGTCGTCGTTGCCGATGTTCACATACTTGCGGATCACTTCGAGCAGTTCTTTTTGCAGGGCTGGCAGGTAGTCCGGCTCGCTGCGCTGGCCTCGCTCGTGCGCCACGATGATCTGTAGACGCTCTTTCGCTACCGACGCGCTGCTCTGTTTCTGTCTGCCACGAAAGAAGTCAAAAAGGTTCATGGTTTATTTGCCTCCAAACAGGCGCGCGAAGAATCCTTGCTTCTGCACATCGATGAACCGCAGTGGCTTCTCTTTACCCAGCAGACGGTCGACCGTGTCGCTATACGCCTGGCCGGCATCGCTCTGGTCATCCAGGATGACCGGGATGCCCTGGTTGGAGGCCTTGAGTACGGCCTGGGATTCGGGGATCACGCCCTTGAGCTTGATGGCCAGGATCTCCTCGACATCGGCGATGCTGAGCATCTCGCCCTTGCTGACGCGCTCGGGGTGGTAACGGGTGATCAACAGGTGTTCCTTGATCGGCTCCTCGCCGTTCTCGGAGCGGCGCGACTTGCTCGAGAGGATGCCCAGCATGCGGTCGGAGTCGCGTACCGAGGAAACTTCCGGGTTGGTCACGACGATCGCTTCGTCGGCGAAGTACATGGCCAGGTGGGCGCCTTTCTCGATACCTGCCGGGGAGTCGCAAATCACGTAGTCGAAGGTTTCCTTCAGTTCCATCAGGACCTTCTCGACGCCTTCCTGGGTCAGCGCGTCCTTGTCGCGGGTCTGGCTGGCGGCCAGGACATAGAGGTTCTCCAGGCGCTTGTCCTTGATCAGGGCTTGCTGCAGGTTGGCCTCGCCGTTGACGACGTTGACGAAGTCGTACACCACGCGGCGCTCGCAGCCCATGATCAGGTCGAGGTTACGCAGGCCGACGTCGAAGTCGACGATGACTGTCTTGTAGCCACGCAGTGCGAGGCCGGTACCGATAGCGGCGCTGGTGGTGGTCTTGCCCACGCCCCCCTTGCCGGAAGTAACCACGAGAATCTTGGCCAAGGTGTTTCACCCCTAAATAAACGGGACGCGAGTCCCTGCAAATACGAAAAACGGCAACAGCAAAAAAGTTGCGCTAAAAATGGCGGCAGTATCCGTTAAAGACGGGTGATGTTCAACACATCGCCAGACAGGCTGACCTGCACGCCGGCCCCCCACAACGGGTCGCGGCGCAGGTCTTCGCAGACCTTGTACTGGCCGGCGATGGACACCAGTTCCGCAGTCATCTGCTGGCAGAATATACGCGCCCGGGTATTGCCCTTGATGCCGGCCAGGGCGCGGCCACGCATGGCGCCGTACACATGGATGTTGCCATCGGCGAGAAGTTCCGCACCCGGGCTGACCGAAGCGGTCACCACCAGGTCGCCGCCCTGGGCGTAGATCTGCTGGCCGCCGCGCACTGGCGAGGTGATGATGCGCGTGGGGCGCACCTCGGGCTCCGGCGCTGCCGGGGGGGCTGGCGCGGGCTCGGGCTTCTTCACCTCGGGTTCGGGCTCCAGCGGCCGCTCGCGGGCACCGGAAGGCGGCAGCACCGGCAGGTCGATGGCGATCGCCGCGGCGATGTCCTCGATGCGGTTGGCGCGGATCGCCAGGGTGCGCAGGCCGTGATGGCGACAGATGCGCATCAGCCCGGGCAGGTCGATCGCCCCTTCGCCGGCCGGCAGCTTGTCCAGGGCCAGCACCAGCGGCGTGTTGCTGAAGAAATTGGGGGCCTGGGCCACTTTCGCCGCCAGTTGCAGGTCGAGGGCTTCGAGGTCGTTGCGCGCGAGTTCCAGCACGGTGATGGCAAGCATGCTGCCCTTGAGCTGGAACACGGAGGCGATATCGGGTGTCTGGTTGAGGCTCATGGTCTGCATAGACGGCTTGTTGCGGAAAAAGTGCCCTGACTTATAGCGATAAGACCCGTTGGCCGCAACCGATGTAGAATGCCCACCTTTGTCTTTCCGGAAGCTTCAATGGAACGCCCGCGTTTTCGTCCCTCTTTCCTTCACCCGCGATTCTGGGGCCTGTGGCTGGGGCTCGGCCTGCTGTGGCTGGTGGCCCAGTTGCCGTACCGCGCCCTGCTGTGGCTCGGCCGTGCCCTGGGCGCGCTGATGTACCGGGTGGCCGGCGAGCGTCGGCGTATCGCCGCCCGCAACCTGGAGCTGTGTTTTCCTGAACTGTCCGGCGACGAACGGCAGCGTTTGCTGAAGGAAAACTTCGCCTCCACCGGCATCGCCTTCTTCGAGATGGCCATGAGCTGGTGGTGGCCTAAGGCCAGGCTGGCACGCCTGGCCCACATCGAAGGGCTGGAGCACCTGCAGGATGCCCAGCGCGAAGGGCAGGGCTCGATCCTCATGGCCGTGCACTTCACCACCCTGGAGATCGGCGCCGCGCTCCTGGGTCAGGCCCATACCATCGACGGCATGTACCGCGAGCATGGCAACCCGGTGTTCGACTACATCCAGCGCAGCGGCCGCGAGCGCCATAACCTCGACTCCCTGGCGGTGGAGCGCGAGGACGTACGCGGCATGCTCAAGCTGCTGCGCGCCGGCCGGGCGATCTGGTACGCCCCGGACCAGGACTACGGCGCCAAGCAGAGCCTGTTCGTGCCGTTGTTCGGCATTCCGGCAGCGACGGTCACCGCCACCACCAAGTTCGCCCGCCTGGGCAAGGCTCGGGTGATTCCCTTCACCCAGAAGCGCCTGGAAGACGGCAGCGGCTACCGCCTGGTGATCCACCCGCCGCTGGCGGACTTCCCCGGCGAGAGCGAAGAGGCCGATTGCCTGCGGATCAACCAATGGGTCGAAAGCGTGCTGCGCGAGTGCCCCGAGCAGTACCTGTGGGCGCACCGGCGCTTCAAGTCGCGACCGCCAGGGGAGGCGCGGCTGTATGACAAGAAGAAGCGTTGAGATGCGTGGCCTGCGCCGGCGATGGGGCGCGAAGCGGCCCTAAATGGCAGTTGAGCGTCATGGCTGACTGGCTTCGGTACTGACACCCCACCAGGGAGGCATTCGATGGCTTCACCCCCCACCACCGGCCTGATTCTCTCCGGCGGCGGTGCCCGCGCCGCCTACCAGGTCGGTGTGCTGGCCGGCATCGCCGAGCTGCTGCCAGCCGGTGCGGCCAACCCCTTCCCGGTGATCGTCGGCACCTCGGCAGGTGCCATCAATGCCGTGACCCTGGCCAGTGGCGCCACCCGTTTCACTGAGGCGGTTCAGCGGCTCACCGCCTTCTGGCAGCACTTTCGCAGCCACCTGGTGCTGCGCAGCGACTGGCCCGGGGTGATCCGCCAGGCCAGCCGCTTCGTCAGCCACAACCTGCTGGGCCTGGGGGGCCAGGTGCCGGTGGCCCTGCTCGACAGCAGCCCGCTGCGCTCGCTGCTGCAGTCGCACCTGGACCTGGACGGCATCACCCATGCCCTGGCCGCCGGGCAACTGCGGGCTGTCGCCATCACCGCGTTTGGCTACGAGTCCGGCCAGGCGGTGACGTTCTACCAGGGCCGTGGCGCCATCGAGCCCTGGCTGCGCCACCGGCGTATCGGCCTGCCGACGGCCCTGACCATCGAGCACCTGCTGGCCAGCGCGGCGATCCCGCTGCTGTTCGCCCCGGTCAAGCTCGGCGAGGAGTACTTCGGCGACGGTGCGGTGCGCCAGTCGGCACCGATCAGCCCGGCGCTGCACCTGGGCGCCAGCCGCGTGCTGGTGGTCGGGGTCAGCGGCAACCCACAGCGGCCCGCGCCTCCCTTGCCGACCCAGCGGGTCTTCAGCGGCCAGCAACCGAGCCTGGCGCAGATCGGTGGGCACATGCTCAACAGCACCTTCATCGACAGCCTGGAGGACGATATCGAGCTGCTCCAGCGCCTGAACCACCTGAGCCACCTGTTGCCGGCCCACCTCGACGCCCGACGCCTGGGGCTGGCGCCGATCGAGGTGCTGGTGGTGGCGCCCAGCCAGCCGCTGGACGAGATCGCCGCGCGGCATCGGCGCGAGCTGCCGGCGGCGTTGCGCCTGTTCCTGCGTGGGCCGGGCGCGACCCGTACCAGCGGGGCAGGGGTGCTCAGCTACCTGCTGTTCGAGGCCAGCTATTGCAGCGAATTGATCGAACTGGGGCGCAAGGATGCCCTGGCCAAGCGACGGGAGCTGTGCCAGTTCCTGGGGCTGCCTTGAGGCCGCTTCACGCCCCAGGCGAACAGGGCGGCGCCTTACTCGGCGATCTGCAGCTTCCTCGCCTGGGTATACACGTACCGCACCTTCTCGTACTCGAACGGCGAGTTGAGCTGCCCATAGCGGAAGTTGGTCGTGTAGCGCTTGTCCACCGCGCGCAACACGGTGATCTCCGGGTGGTCGCTGCTGGCCTCGGCCACATTGAGGAAGTTGGCCTCCTGCTCGCCCACGTAGTCCACCACCAGCCCGGCGGTATCGCGCAGGTTCGACGGCCCGAGGATCGGCAGCATGATGTACGGTCCGTTGGGGACGCCATAGAAGCCCAGGGTCTGGCCGAAGTCCTCGCTCTGCCGTGGCAGGCCCATCTTCGTGGCCGGGTCCCATAGCCCGCCGACGCCGATGATGGTGTTGAACATCAACCGTGCGGTGATTTCCGCCGAGCGCTTGCCCTTGAGCTGCAGCAGGCTGTTGAACAAGTTGGGCACGTCGCCCAGGTTGTTGAAGAAGTTGCTCACCCCCGTGCGCACGAAGCGCGGGGTGACATAGCGGTAGCCGTCCACCACCGGCAGCATCACCCACTGGTCGAAGCGGTAGTTGAAGTGGTAGATGCGCCGGTTCATCGACTCCAGCGGGTCATAGACGTTCAGTGCGGTCAGGGTCGAGCGCTCGAACTCGCGCTGGTCGAGCCCGGGGTTGAACTTCAGCTCGCGCAGTGGATCGAGGAAGCCGTCGGTTTCCACGGCCGGTGTGTCGATCGGGTCGGCCTCGACCACGCTGGTCCGTGGCGCGGTCTCCGCCGCCAGGGCATTGCCGGCGGCGAACAGGGCGGTGACGAGCAGCAGTTTGTTAACCACGGAAGAACTCCAGCATGGCGTCGCTGTTGACGCGGTAGTTGAGGTTGCCGCAATGGCCGCCATGGGGGTACAGGGTCAGGCGATCGCCGAACACCCTGCGCAGAAAGCCGATGTCGCCGGGGCCGAGGATGACATCGTCGGCGTTGTGCATCACGGCGATCTTCGTGCTCTGGCGCAGGTAGTCCTCCAGGGCGTAGAGGCTGGCCTGGTCGATCAGTTGCAGGATGCTGCCGCCGTCGGTGCGGGCGCGCCACATGGGGATCACCTGCTCGGTCATGTAGCACTCGAAATCACACTGCAAGGCACGCTTGAAGAACGGCGTGAGGCTGCTGCCCTCGGTGATCGGGTACTTCGGCGGGGTGATCAGCCCACGACGGTTGATCAGGTCGGAGGTGAAGGCGATGTCGGCCGCCGAGAAACGGAACGAGGTGCCGATCAGCATGGCCATCTGTTCGTTGGACAGGTGTTGACGGGACTTCTGGAAGTCGTAGAGCAAGGCTTCGTTGAGGTCGATGTAGCCCTTTTCCTGGAAGTAGAGCGTGAGCTTTTCCAGCATCAGCTCGTAGAAGGTGGTGCTGCGGTCGATGCCCCTGACCCGCGTCTGCACCAGCTTGTCCAGGTTGCTGACCGAGGTGTACAGGTTGACCGGTGGGTTGAGCAGCAGCACACGCTTGAAGTTGAAGCTGCGCCGGGTTTCGTCCAGGTGGCTGACGAAGGCGGCGTCGAGGGCGCCGAGGCTGTAGCCGGTGAGGTTGAAATCGCTGACCGGCAGGCGCGGATGCTGGGCACGCACGGCTTGCATGACCCGGTACAGGTCCTCGGCATCCTCGCTGCTGACGCCAGGGGTGGCGAAGCGCGAGGCGGCGCTCATGAAGTCCCAGCTGGTGGGCGACGACAATTGCACCACGTGGTAGCCGGCCTGGTAGAACAGCTTCTTCAGGTATTCGTTGATGGTGCTGGTGTAGGGCGCGCCGGTGCCGGCGATGATGAAGATCAGCGGCGCCTCGCGGTCCTGGCGGGCCAGGCGGTACTTGAGCTTTTTCACCGGCCAGAAGTTGGCCGGTAGGTTGAAGGTTCGCTCCGGGCGCAGGTTCAGGCTGTAGTCGGCCTGGGTGATGTCCTCGTCGCTGGGCAGGGTAGGGCGTTGGTCCGGCGGCGTGGTGGCGATGGTTGCCTCGAACGGGTTGGTCAAGGGGTAGCCGTAGCTGGCGGCGTCGATATCCCGCGCCGAGGCGGCCGCAGCCAGGAGCAGGCCGCCGAGCAGGGCGGCGAGGCGCAAGGGTCGAAACATGAATTCCCCCAAAGAGATCGGCAAGGCGAAGCGATGACGAGCCTAGGACCGCAACGAACAGGGCAAAGTTGCCCATCGCCCCGCCATTTGTTGCACCAGATGTTGCCGCGAAGGTCTACGGCGCGGCAATGCTCGTTCTGTGGAACATAGCGCAAAGTGATGATTTTGCCTGGGCAGCGGGCCGCAGGCATGCAAGGATCGCGCAGGCTGGCGGGGCGATCTGGCGTTAATGGCGAAATGCTGTCGCTTACTGTTCGGTGAAGGTCGCTGACAGAGCAGGTCGCCTCGTGTGGCAGGTTGATGATGCAGTTTCCGAGACCTGACGAGGGGATGCTTTGATGAAAATGCGACGTTTCCTGGGCGTGGGGACAGCCCTGGTATTGGCCATGAGCGCTGCGCAGGCGATGGCCAAGCAAGTGAGCATAGGTTACGTGGATGGTTGGTCCGACAGCGTGGCGACCACCTTCGTGGCCGCCGAAGTGATCAAGCAGAAACTCGGTTATGACGTGGACCTCAAGCCCGTCGCCACCGGCATCATGTGGCAGGGCGTGGCCACCGGCAAGCTCGATGCCATGCTGTCGGCCTGGCTGCCGGTGACCCACGGCGAATACTGGGCCAAGAACAAGGACAAGGTGGTCGACTACGGCCCCAACTTCACGGATGCCAAGATCGGCCTGATCGTGCCCGAGTACGTCAAGGCCGCCAGTATCGGCGACCTCAAGACCGATGACAGCTTCAAGCACAAGATCGTCGGCATCGACGCCGGCTCCGGCGTGATGCTCAAGACCGACCAGGCGATCAAGGACTACGCCCTGGACGGCTACAAGCTGCAGGCCAGCTCCGGTGCGGCGATGACCGCCGAGCTCGGGCGTGCCTATGCCAAGCAGCAGTCCATCGCCGTGACCGGCTGGGTGCCGCACTGGATGTTCGCCAAGTGGAAGCTCAAGTTCCTCGAAGACCCACAGGGCGTGTATGGCGCTGCCGAGACGGTCAACAGCATCGGCAGCAAGGAATTGGCGAGCAAGGCACCGGAAGTGGTCGAGTTCCTCAAGAACTTCCACTGGCAGTCCAAGGACGAGATCGGCGAGGTGATGCTGGCGATCCAGGAAGGCGCCAAGCCCGAGGCGGCGGCCAAGGACTGGGTGGCCAAGCACCCGGAGCGGGTGAAGGCGTGGACCGGCAAGTGATCGGCTGGTATTGAGCGATCATCCAGGGCCGCTTCGCGCCCATCGCCGGCAAGCCGGCTCCCACAGGGACCGAGTCGACCACATATGATGCGGTTTGCAGGGGCCATGTGGGAGCCGGCTTGCCGGCGATGGGGCGCGAAGCGGCCCCGGCATGACAAAGCCCTACCTGGCCGGCCTTGGGCCTTGCTGTGCCCCCCAGGTTGTTACCGATCCTGCAAAACAGTTTCTCATCTAAGACTAAGGTCGTCTGGTTGGTGTCCATCGGCAGCATAAAGTAAGGGCGGGTTCTCCCTTATTTGTGTTGCTGCTAGGACAAAAACAATGAACGACAGCATCTACCAATCGATACAGAACAGTCCGCGCTTCAAGGAACTTGTCACCAAGCGCGAGCGTTTCGCCTGGATCCTCTCGGCGATCATGCTCGGCCTGTACTGTGCCTTCATCCTCCTCATCGCCTACGGTCCGCAGGTACTGGGCGCCAAGCTCAGTGTCGGCTCGTCGATCACCTGGGGTATCCCCCTGGGCGTCGGCCTGATCGTCTCGGCATTCATCCTCACCGCCATCTACGTGCGTCGCGCCAATGGCGAGTTCGATGAGCTGAACAAGGAAATCCTCAAGGAGGCGCAGCAATGATCCGCCAAACCAAAGCCTTGGCCGCGCTGGCCTTCGGTGCCTTCGCACCCGCCGTGTGGGCCGCCGACGCCCTGACCGGCGAGGTGCACAAGCAGCCGCTCAACGTCTCGGCGATCGTCATGTTCCTGGCCTTCGTCTGCTTCACCCTGGGGATTACCTACTGGGCCTCCAAACGTAACAAGTCGGCGTCCGACTATTATGCCGCCGGCGGCCGTATCACGGGCTTCCAGAACGGCCTGGCGATCGCCGGCGACTACATGTCGGCGGCCTCCTTCCTGGGGATTTCCGCCCTGGTGTTCACCTCCGGCTACGACGGCCTGATCTACTCGATCGGCTTCCTGGTCGGCTGGCCGATCATCCTCTTCCTGATCGCCGAGCGCCTGCGCAACCTGGGCAAGTACACCTTCGCCGACGTGGCCTCGTACCGCCTTGGGCAGAAGGAGATCCGCACCCTGTCGGCCTCTGGCTCGCTGGTGGTGGTGGCGTTCTACCTGATCGCCCAGATGGTCGGTGCCGGCAAGCTGATCCAGCTGCTGTTCGGCCTGGACTACCACGTCGCGGTGATCCTGGTGGGTATCCTGATGTGCCTGTACGTGCTGTTCGGCGGCATGCTGGCCACCACCTGGGTACAGATCATCAAAGCCGTGCTGCTGCTCTCCGGTGCCAGCTTCATGGCGCTGATGGTGATGAAGCACGTGGGCTTCGACTTCAACACCCTGTTCTCCGAAGCGATCAAGGTGCACGCCAAGGGTGAGGCGATCATGAGCCCGGGCGGCCTGGTCAAGGACCCGATCTCGGCGTTCTCCCTGGGCCTGGCGCTGATGTTCGGTACCGCCGGCCTGCCGCACATCCTGATGCGCTTCTTCACCGTCAGCGACGCCAAGGAAGCGCGCAAGAGCGTGCTCTACGCCACTGGCTTCATCGGCTACTTCTACATCCTGACCTTCATCATCGGCTTCGGCGCGATCCTGCTGGTCAGCACCAACCCGGACTTCAAGGACGCCGCCGGCGCCCTGATCGGCGGTAACAACATGGCAGCGGTGCACCTGGCCAACGCCGTGGGTGGCAGCGTGTTCCTCGGCTTCATCTCGGCGGTGGCCTTCGCCACTATCCTGGCGGTGGTCGCGGGCCTGACCCTGGCCGGTGCCTCGGCGGTGTCCCATGACCTGTACGCCAGCGTCTGGCGCAAGGGCAAGGCCAACGACAAGGACGAGATCCGCGTGTCGAAGATCACCACCATCGCCCTGGGCGTGCTGGCGATCGGCCTGGGCATCCTGTTCGAGAACCAGAACATCGCCTTCATGGTCGGTCTGGCCTTCTCCATCGCTGCCAGCTGCAACTTCCCGGTGCTGCTGCTCTCGATGTACTGGAAGAAACTGACCACCCGTGGCGCCATGATCGGCGGCTGGATGGGCCTGGTCAGCGCGGTGGGCCTGATGGTCCTCGGCCCGACCATCTGGGTGCAGATCCTCGGCCACGAGAAGGCGATCTACCCGTACGAGTACCCGGCGCTGTTCTCCATGATCATCGCCTTCATCGGCATCTGGTTCTTCTCGGTCACCGACAAGTCCAAGGCCGCCGACGAAGAGCGTGCGCTGTTCTTCCCGCAGTTCGTGCGTTCGCAGACTGGTCTGGGGGCCTCCGGCGCCGTCTCCCACTGATAGCGCAGGCCTGACGGCAAGCCGCAAGCGAGTGCCTGGTGCACTGGCTTGCGGTTTTTTCTTTTCTAGATCATGCCCAGCAACAACAGCACCAGCAGGATCACCAGCACCACGCCGATGATGCCGGAGGGGCCATAGCCCCAACTGCGCGAGTGAGGAAAGACCGGTAAGCCACCAATCAACAGCAGGATCAGGATGATGATGAGGATCGTGGTCATGGCGGAGTCCTTGCGTGGTTGAGGGTCAAGGGCCTCGGAATGCTGGCCTCTTGATAATTCCGACTGGGGGCGATGGCTAAAGATTCCATTTGCGGTCAGTTGGGGCTGCTCTGCAGCCATGCTCCTGCATTCACCAGCCTGATAGCAGCGCCCTGCACGCCAGGCCTTGTATAGACTCCCTCCATCACCTGTCAGCACAAGGCTTGCCACCATGCACGACCGCATCATGATCACCGGAGCCGGCTCCGGCCTCGGCCGCGAGATTGCCCTGCGCTGGGCCCGCGATGGCTGGCGCCTGGCGCTGGCAGACGTCAACGAGGCCGGGCTGCGCCAGACCCTCGAACGGGTCCGCGAGGCCGGTGGCGACGGTTTCGCCCAGCGTTGCGACGTGCGCGACTACAGCCAGCTCACCGCCCTGGCCCAGGCCTGCGAGGAGCAGTTCGGCGGCATCGACGTGATCGTCAACAACGCCGGGGTGGCCTCGGGTGGTTTCTTCGCCGAGCTGTCCCTGGAGGACTGGGACTGGCAGATCGCGGTCAACCTGATGGGCGTGGTCAAGGGCTGCAAGGCTTTCCTGCCGCTGCTCGAGCGCAGCAAGGGGCGGATCGTCAACATCGCCTCCATGGCTGCGCTGATGCAGGGGCCGGGGATGAGCAACTACAACGTGGCCAAGGCCGGCGTGCTGGCCCTCTCGGAGAGCTTGCTGGTCGAGTTGCGCGCGTTGGACGTGGCGGTGCATGTGGTGTGCCCATCGTTCTTCCAGACCAACCTGCTCGACTCCTTCCGTGGGCCGAACCCGGCCATGAAGGCCCAGGTCGGCAAGCTGCTGGAGGGTTCGCCGATCAGCGCCGCCGAGATCGCCGACTACATCCATGCCCAGGTGGCCGCTGGGGTGTTTCTCATCCTGCCCCATGAGGCTGGGCGCCAGGCCTGGGAGTTGAAGCGTCAGGCGCCGGCGCGGCTGTATGACGAGATGGCCGACATGGCGGCGAAGATGCGGGCCAAGGGGCGTAGTGGTACCTGATGTATCTTGGGGCCGCTGTGCGGCCCATCGCCGGCAAGCCGGCTCCCAGGGGATGTGGGTCATTCTTCAGATCAGGCTCCCAGGGAGGTGGGCCATTCTTCAGATCAGCGCTATCCCTGTGGGAGCGAGCTTGCCCGCGATGGGCTGCAACGCAGCCCCAAGGACCCTGACTGACCGGTGCTGGAGCGTACCTTGCGCGAACCGGACCCTCTGGCCAGGGCGCTCGATCAGGTATGCTGTGCGCCGCTTTGGACTGGCAAGGGTGCCTGGCGTGATCAATTACCTGTGGTTCTTCCTGGCGGCGATGTTCGAGATCGCCGGCTGCTATGCCTTCTACCTGTGGCTGCGGCTGGGCAAGAGTGCCTGGTGGCTGCTGCCGGCGCTGGTCAGCCTGACCTTGTTCGGGCTGATCCTCACCCGCGTCGAGGCCGCCTATGCCGGTCGGGCCTACGCCGCCTATGGCGGTATCTACATCGTCTCCTCGCTGCTCTGGCTGGCGCTGGTGGAGCGGGCGCGGCCACTGGGCAGCGACTGGATCGGCGCACTGCTGTGCGTCGTCGGGGCGACCATCATCGTGTTCGGGCCACGGCTGCAACAGGGCTGAAACCAGGCGATTTCTGTAGGGATAGTTACCCGTCTGCGTAGGCTGCGTCTATTTAATGGGTGAAGTGTTGAGTGGCCGAATGTACCCGATGCAGTCTCCGATTTTCCCTTGGGGTGGAGGATCGGATCATGCTGGTTATAGGGCGCGAAGTCGGGCAGGTCATCAACATCGGTGACGACATCCAGCTCAAGATCATGGCGATCGATGGCGGTGTGGTGCGTTTCGGCATCAGTGCGCCGCGCCAGGTCCAGGTGCATCGGGCGGAGGTCTACAGGCGCATCAAGGAGAAGGCCGAGCGGCAGGCTGATGGCTGACAGGGGGCTATTCGCGGCCCCAAATGGCAACTCGAAGTCTTGACTGACCGTATTGAGCAAGCCAACCGCTTCCCCGCTACTCAAGCCACTCCCGCGGCACCTCATGCCGGGCCAGCAGTTGGCACTGCTGGCTCTCGGGGTCGAACAGGATGAATGCCTGCCCCTTGGCCAGGGCCTGGCGTACCCGCAGCACGCGGGTTTCCAGCGGCGTGTCGTCACCGTTGTCGGTGCCGTCGCGGGTGACGAAGTCCTCGATCAGGCGGGTCAGGGTTTCGGCTTGCAGTTGGTCGTAGGGGATCAGCATGGCGGGCAGGGTTCGTTCATGAATGCCGCCATGCTACGCCAAACCCGCCGGGACATCAGCTTTTGTTGCCCAGCAGGCTGTCCACCGCCGGGACCCGGGTATCGCTTTCCATCTGCGCGTCGTGTTCCAACTGGTGGCTGAAGCGCTCGAGGGAGGCATTGGCCGGTTGCGAGTCGCTGGCGAACACCGGCGGGCTGAGCAGGTAGCCGGTCAGCAGGCGGCTGAGCGCTGCCAGGCTGTCGATGTGGGTACGCTCGTAGCCGTGGGTGGCGTCGCAACCGAAGGCCACCAGGGCGGTGCGGATGTCGTGGCCAGCAGTCACCGCCGAGTGGGCATCGCTGAAGTAGTAGCGGAACAGGTCGCGGCGCACCGGCAGGTCCTGGTCGGCGGCGAGCTTGAGCAGATGGCGCGACAGGTGATAGTCGTACGGCCCGGAGGAGTCCTGCATGGCCACGCTCACCGCATGCTCGCTGGAGGCCTGGCCCGGTGCCACCGGGGCGATGTCGATGCCGACGAATTCGCTGACGTCCCAGGGCAGCGCCGCGGCGGCGCCGGAGCCGGTCTCCTCGGTGATGGTGAACAGCGGGTGGCAGTCGATCAGCGGCTGGCGGCCGCTCTCCACAACGGCCTTGAGCGCCGCCAGCAGCGCCGCCACGCCGGCCTTGTCGTCCAGGTGCCGGGCACTGATGTGGCCGCTCTCGGTGAACTCTGGCAGCGGGTCGAAGGCGACGAAGTCGCCGATGGCGATGCCCAGCGCCTCGCAGTCGGCGCGGGTGGTGCAGTAGGCGTCCAGGCGCACTTCCACGTGCTCCCAACTGATCGGCATCTGGTCGATGGCGGTGTTGAAGGCATGCCCGCTGGCCATCAGCGGCAGCACGCTGCCCCGGTACACGCCGGTGTCGGTGAACACACTGACCCGGCTGCCTTCGGCGAAGCGGCTGGACCAGCAGCCTACCGGCGCCAGGGCCAGGCGGCCGTTGTCGAGCAGTTGGCGCACGCTGGCGCCGATGGTGTCCAGGTGCGCCGAGACGGCGCGGTCGGGCGAACTCTGCCGGCCCTTGACGGTGGCACGGATGGTGCCCCGGCGGGTCAGCTCGAAGGGGATGCCCATCTCGTCCAGGCGTTCGGCCACATAGCGCACGATGGTGTCGGTGAAGCCGGTAGGGCTGGGGATGGCGAGCATCTCCAGGAGGACTTTCTTCAGGTAGTCCAGGTCGGGTTCGGGATGTCGGTCCGGCATGTCCATTCCTCTGTTGGCATGGGCTGGGTGATGCATGGCTGACGCCTGTGGAAGGGGCACTTCGTGGGAGCGGCCTTGTGTCGCGAAAGGGCCGCTCCCACGAAGGCTGCTCCTGCAAGCGTGCGTCAGGCCAGCGGCCGGCTGTGCGGGAACAGCAGGTCGACGAAGCGTTCGGCGGTAGGTTGCGGTTCGTGGTTGGCCAGGCCGACCCGTTCGTTGGCCTCGATGATCACGTAGTCCGGCTGGCTGGCGTCGCGCACCATCAGGTCGAGGCCCACCACTGGGATGTCCAGGGCACGGGCGGCGCGTACCGCGGCATCGGCCAGCACTGGGTGCAGGCGCTCGGTGACGTCCTCCAGGGTACCGCCGGTGTGCAGGTTGGCGGTGCGGCGCACGGCCAGGCGCTGGCCGGCCGGTAACACGCTCGTATAGTCAAGGCCCACGGCGCGCAGGGTGCGCTCGGTTTCCTCGTCCACCGGGATACGGCTCTCGCCACCGGTGGCAGCCTGGCGCCGACGGCTCTGGGCTTCGATCAGCGCGCCGATGCTGTGCTTGCCGTCGCCGATCACCTGGGCCGGATGGCGGAGCGCCGCGGCGACCACTTCGAAGCCGATCACCACGATGCGCAGGTCCAGCCCCGGGTGGTAGCTCTCCAGCAGCACGCGGCTGTCGAAGCGGCGTGCCTGCTCGATGGCCTGGCTGACCTCCTCATGGCTGCGCAGGTCGACTGCCACGCCCTGGCCTTGCTCGCCATCCACTGGCTTGACCACCACTGCGTGGTGTTCTTCGAGAAAGGCCAGGTTGTCGTCGGCATTGCCCGCCAGCTGTTGCACCGGCACCTGCAGGCCGGCGGCCTGCAGGGCGTGCTGGGTCAGGCGCTTGTCCTGGCAGAGGGTCATGCTCACGGCGCTGGTCAGGTCACTCAACGATTCCCTGCACCGGACCCGGCGCCCGCCGAGGCTCAGGGTGAACAGGCCGGCGGCGGCATCGTCCACCTGCACCTCGATGCCCCGGCGGAAGGCTTCGTCGACGATGATCCGGGCATAGGGGTTGAGTTCGGCCTCGGGGCCGGGGCCGAGGAACAGCTGCTGGTTGATGCCGTTCTTGCGCTTGACGGCGAAGGTCGGCAGGTTGCGAAACCCCAGCTTCTGGTACAGGCGCTTGGCCTGGCGGTTGTCGTGCAGCACCGACAGGTCGAGGTAGGCAAGGCCGCGGCTCATGAAGTGCTCGATCAGGTGGCGTACCAGCACCTCGCCGACGCCCGGGCGGCTGCACTGCGGGTCGACCGCCAGGCACCACAGGCTGCAGCCATGCTCCGGGTCGTCGAAGGCTTTGTCGTGGTTCAGCCCCATGACACTGCCGATCACCGCACCGGTGTCTTCGTCCTCGGCCAGCCAGTACACCGGCCCGCCGAGGTGACGCGGGGTGAGCAGCTCGGGGTCGACCGGCAGCATGCCGCGAGCCTGGTACAGGGCGTTGATCGCCTGCCAGTCGGCCTCGGCCTGCGCCCGGCGGATACGAAAGCCGCGGAACACCCGTTGCGCCGGGCGGTAGTCGGTGAACCACAGGCGCAGGGTGTCCGACGGGTCGAGGAACAGTTGCTGTGGGGCTTGGGCCAGCACCTGCTGGGGGGCGGCCACGTACAAGGCGATGTCGCGCTCGCCAGGGCGTTCGTCGAGCAGCGCCTCGGCGAGCACGGCCGAGTCAGGGTAGGTGTGGCCGATCAGCAGGCGGCCCCAGCCGCAGTGCACGGCACGCGGCTGGTCGTGGGGTTCGCTGCCGTCGCCGGCCAGGCGCGCCTGCAGGCGCTCGTACGAAGGGGCTTGCCCGCGAAGCAGGCGCTGACCGTAGGCAGTATGGGCTTTCATCGGTCAGATTCCTTGTTCGCTGAGCCACAGGTTCAGGGCCGCCAGTTGCCACAGCTTGGAGCCGCGCAGCGGGGTGAGCTGGCCGTGGGGATTGCTCAGCAGGCGGTCGAGCATCGCCGGGTTGAACAGGCCACGGTCCTGGCTCGGGTCGGTCAGCAGCTCGCGTACCCAGTCCAGCGTGGCGCCTTGCAGGTGCTTGAGGCCGGGCACCGGGAAGTAGCCTTTCTTGCGATCGATCACTTCGTGGGGGATGACCCGACGCGCAGCGGCCTTGAGCACCTGCTTGCCACCGTCCGGCAGCTTGAAGCGTGCCGGGATGCGCGCCGACAGTTCCACCAGGCGGTAGTCGAGGAACGGCGTGCGCGCCTCCAGGCCCCAAGCCATGGTCATGTTGTCGACGCGCTTGACCGGGTCGTCCACCAGCATCACCGTGCTGTCCAGGCGCAGTGCCTTGTCCACCGCCTCGGACGCACCGGGGCGGGCGAAGTGCTCGCGGACGAATTCGCCGGCCACGTCGGTCTCCAGCAGCCAGGGCGCCAGCACCGTGTCGCGGTATTCGGCGTGGCTGCGGTCGAAGAAGGCTTCGCGGTAGGCGGTGTAGGCATCGTCGGCGCCATCGACCTGCGGGTACCAGTGATAGCCGGCGAACAGCTCGTCGGCGCCCTGGCCGCTCTGCACGCCCTTGCAGTGCTTGGCCACCTCCCGCGAAAGCAGGTAGAAGGCGATGCAGTCGTGGCTGACCATCGGCTCGCTCATGGCGCGGAAGGCGGCCGGCAACTGCTCGATGATCTCGCTTTCGGCGATGCGCAACTGGTGGTGACGGGTGCCGTAGTGACGGGCGATCAGGTCTGAGTATTGGAACTCGTCGCCGCGCTCGCCGCCGGCGTCCTCGAAGCCGATGGAGAAGGTCGACAGGTCGTCCACGCCGACGTCTCGCAGCAGGCCGACCAACAGGCTGGAGTCGACGCCACCGGACAGCAGCACGCCCACGTCCACCGCCGCGCGCTGGCGGATCGCCACGGCATCGCGGGTGGCGTCGAGCACGCGGGTGGTCCAGTCGTCCAGGTCCAGCTCTTGTTCGTCAGGGTTGGGGCCGTAGTGCAGTTGCCACCAGGTCTGGCGTTCTACCTGGCCATGGCGGTCGAGGCGCATCCAGGTGCCTGGCTCGAGTTTCTGCACGTTGGCCAGCAGGGTGCGCGGTGCAGGGACCACGGCGTGGAAGTTGAGGTAGTGGTTGAGCGCGACAGGGTCGAGCACCGGGTCGATGTCGCCGCCCTTGAGCAGCGCCGGCAGGCTCGAGGCGAACCGCAGGCGCTCGCCATTGCGCGACAGGTACAGGGGCTTGACGCCGAGGCGGTCGCGGGCGAGGAACAGGCGCTGGTTGTCGCGCTCCCAGATGGCCAGGGCGAACATGCCGTTGAGCTTGGGCAGCAGTGCCGCGCCCCAGGCGTGGTAGCCCTTGAGCAGCACTTCGGTGTCGCCGTCGGAGAAGAAGGTGTAGCCCAGGTCCTGCAGCTCTTGGCGCAGTTCCGGGAAGTTGTAGATGGCGCCGTTGAAGGCCAGCGACAGGCCTAGGGTGTTGTCGATCATGGGCTGGGCCGAGCCGTCGGACAGGTCCATGATTTTCAGGCGGCGGTGGCCGAGGGCGATCGGGCCCTGGCTATGGAAGCCCCAGGCGTCGGGGCCACGGGGTGCCAGGTGATGGGTCATGCGCTCCACCGCGGCGAGATCCGCCGGGCGAGGGGCTTGGTCGATGGGGGTGAAACGAAACTCTCCTGCTAATCCGCACATAGGTCCTTACCGGTTTTGCCGTTGGGGAAGTCTTTTTTAGGTATACCCCGAAATGGGGTGGTATGGAACCGACCTTTGAGATTTATGAGAGTTTTAGAACGATTTGCTATAAGCGTGGATGTTGGGGGCCGCTTCGTGCCCCCAAGGAGTCCCTACTTGCCGCGAATCAACCTGCGCAACGCAAAGCGATTCGGGTGACAGGCCTCGGCCACCGCGCGAGGCACCGGCAGGGGCTCGCCACTGGCCCAGGCCGCGATCAGCTCACCGCTCAAGGGCGCCGTGATCAACCCCCGCGAGCCATGCCCGCTGTTCACGTACAGCCCTTCCAGCCACGGGCAGGTGGTGTCGGGCACCTGGCGGGCATCCTTGGCCAGCACCGCATAGGCCTCGGCGAACGCCTGGGCATCGGCCAGCGGCCCGACGATCGGCAGGTAGTCGGGGCTGGTGCAGCGGAACGCCGCGCGGCCCTCCAGGTGTTCTGGGTCTAACTCATCGGTGTGCAGTCGCTGGGCAAGATCGGTGGAAATCGCCTCCAACAAAGCCAAGTTGCCTTGGTGTTCGGCGACAGTCGGCGCAAGGTCGTCACTGTGGAAGTCGAAGCTGGCGCCCAGGGTATGCTCGCCCTCGCGCGGGGGCGCCACGTAGCCTTCGGCACAGACCACCGTGCGCAAGGCGCGGCTGGCTTCGGTGCTGGGCAGGCGGGTGACTTGCCCGCGGATACGTTTGAGCGGCAGGCCGGCGCAAGGCGCGAAACGACGCACGTCGGCGGCGCCGGCCAGCACCACCAGCGGCGCACTGGCCAGCAGGCGCTCGCCATCCCAGGCCTGCCACAGGCCGTCGGCCTTGCGCAGCTCGATCACCTCGTGGTGCGCCAGCACGCGGATGCGTGGGTGCTGCAATTGCGCCTGGCACAGGGCCGGTGGATGCACCCAGCCGCCCTCGGGATAGAACAGCCCGCCAGCAGGCAGGGCCACGCCGGCCAGCGTTTCGGCCTGGGCCTGGTCGAGCGGCTGCAGCAGGCTGCAGTCGAAGGTCTGGGCCAGCTTGGCCTGGCGTTGCGCTTCCGGGGCGTCGAAGGCCAGTTGCAGCACGCCACAGGCGTCCCAGTCCTGGCCGCGTCGCAGGCGCTGCAGCCAGCGACGGGTATAGCCGAAACCGGCGAGGATCATCTGCGACAGGGCGGTGCCATGGGCCGAGAGCTTGAGGTACAGCACGCCCTGGGGGTTGCCGGAGGCTTCCCGGGCGGGGGCGTCGTGGCGCTCCAGCACGCTGACCTGCCAGCCGCGCGCGGCGAGGCTGGCGGCACTGGCGCTGCCGGCCAGGCCCGCACCGATGACCAGGGCCTGGCGTGCGCCGGGCATTGGCCGGGGGCGGGCATACCAGGGGGCCGGCCGCGAGGGCACGGGCTGCTCGGCGGGCCAGCCCTGGAAGTCGCCGCGCATGATCTCCCATTTCTTGCCGATGCCCGGCACCTTGTGCATGGCGAAGCCTGCGGCGATCAGGCCCCGACGGACCCAGCCGGTGGTGGTGAAGGTGCCCAGGGTGGTGCCCGGGTGCGATAGCCGCGCCAGTTGCGCGAACAGCTCGGGCGTCCACATGTCGGGGTTTTTCGCGGGGGCGAAACCGTCGAGGAACCAGGCGTCGACCTGGGCATCGAGTTGGGGCAGTTGTTCGAGCGCATCGCCGACCAGCAATGTCAGGGTGACCCGCCCATCCGCGAAGGAGAACTGCTGGAACCCCGGATGAATCGCCACGTATTGCGCCAACAGCGGTTGCCAATAGGGCGCCAGCTCCGGCCACAGCTGCACGGCGCGTGCGAGATCGTCATGGCTGAGCGGGTACTTCTCGACACTGACGAAATGCAGGCGGGCCTCGTCAGGCGCCTGTTCGGCGAACAACTGCCAGGCGCAGAAGAAATTCATGCCGGTCCCGAAGCCTGTCTCGCCGATCACCAGGCAGGCGCCGGGCGCCAGTTCGGCGAAGCGCTGACGCAAGTGGTTCTGTTCGAGGAAGACGTGTTCGGTCTCCGCCACGCCCTCGTTCTTGGAGAAATAGACGTCGTCGTACTGCCGCGAATGAGGTCGGCCCTGGTCGTCCCAGTCGATTTGGGCGTGTTGGGGAAGGCGGGTATCTGGCATGGTCGTTTCAATTGCGGGTGATCGGGGAGCTGCAAGCTTCAAGCTGCAAGTTACGAGATGGTGCGCATGGTGGCACGGCCTACACTTTCTTGCAGCTTGCAGCTTGCAGCTTGCAGCCCCGACTTCCGCTAGTCTTGCTTATCCATTGAAGGAGCCCAGGCAAGCATGTTCGAATCCGCCGAAATAGGCCACAGCATCGACAAGGAGGCTTTCGACGCCGAAGTGCCCGCCCTGCGCGAGGCGCTGCTCGAGGCCCAGTACGAACTCAAGCAGCAGGCGCGCTTTCCGGTGATCGTGCTGATCAACGGCGTCGAGGGCGCCGGCAAGGGCGAGACGGTCAAGCTGCTCAACGAGTGGATGGACCCCCGCCTGATCGAGGTGCGCACCTTCGACCAGCAGACCGACGAGGAACTGGCGCGGCCGCCGGCCTGGCGCTATTGGCGAGCGTTGCCGCCGAAAGGGCGCATGGGGGTATTCTTCGGCAACTGGTACAGCCAGATGCTCCAAGGCCGGGTCCATGGCCTGTTCAAGGACGCGGTGCTCGATCAAGCCATCACCGGGGCCGAGCGCCTGGAGCAGATGCTCTGCGACGAGGGCGCGCTGATCATCAAGTTCTGGTTCCACCTGTCCAAGAAACAGATGAAGGCTCGCCTCAAGGCGCTCAAGGACGACCCGTTGCACAGTTGGCGCATCAGCCCGCTGGACTGGCAGCAGTCGCAGACCTACGACCGCTTCGTGCGTTTCGGCGAGCGGGTGCTGCGCCGTACCAGCCGCGACTATGCACCCTGGCACATCATCGAAGGCGTCGACCCGTACTACCGCAGCCTGGCGGTGGGGCGCATCCTGCTGGAGAGCCTGCAGGCGGCCCTGGCCAGCGAGCCGAAGGGCAAGCACAAGGGCAACGTCGCGCCCCTGGGCCGCAGCATCGACCAGAAGAGCCTGCTCGGCGCGCTGGACCTGAGCCAGCGCCTGGACAAGCGCGACTACCAGGAGCAGTTGGTCACCGAGCAGGCGCGCCTGGCCGGCCTGCTGCGCCACAAGCAGATGCGCCGCCACGCCCTGGTGGCGGTGTTCGAGGGTAACGACGCGGCAGGCAAGGGCGGTGCGATCCGCCGCGTCGCCGCCGCGCTCGACCCGCGCCAGTACCGCATCGTGCCGGTCGCCGCGCCCACCGAGGAGGAGCGCGCCCAGCCGTACCTGTGGCGCTTCTGGCGACACATCCCGGCGCGAGGCAAGTTCACCATCTTCGACCGCTCCTGGTATGGCCGTGTACTGGTGGAGCGGGTCGAGGGCTTCTGCACCCCCGCCGACTGGATGCGCGCCTATGGCGAGATCAACGATTTCGAGGAGCAGTTGAGCAACGCCGGCGTGGTGCTGGTCAAGTTCTGGCTGGCGATCGACCCGCAGACCCAGCTGGAGCGTTTCGAGGAGCGCGAGCAGATTCCCTTCAAGCGCTACAAGATCACCGAGGAAGACTGGCGCAACCGTGACAAGTGGGATGTCTATGCCGAGGCGGTGGGCGACATGGTCGATCGCACCAGCACCGAGATCGCGCCCTGGACCTTGGTCGAGGCCAACGACAAGCGCTGGGCGCGGGTCAAGGTACTGCGCACCATCAACGAGGCGCTGGAAGCGGCATTCGACAAGAAGTAGTCGTGGTGCGCTTTCAAGCTTCAAGCTTGCAGCCCGCCTGCCATGCCTGGGGGGAATGACCTGATGAAATCTTTTCCAGGCACTTCCCGCCAGCCAATCACAGCAAACCCTTAGAATTTCAGCACCCCCACCAAAGGGCTTGAGATCGAGGACGTTATGCACATTTCTTCCGGACGCTGGGTCTATGGCCTGTTCCTGGCACTTCTGACCGCGTTGCTCTGGGGCATCCTGCCGATCAAGCTCAAGCAGGTCCTGCAGGTGATGGACCCGGTGACCGTCACCTGGTATCGCCTGCTGGTCTCCGGCAGCCTGCTGTTCGCCTGGCTGGCGGCCAACCGGCGGTTGCCGTCGTTCGGCAAGCTCGGGCCCAAGGGCAAGGGGCTGGTGGCGCTGGCTGTGTGCGGCCTGATGGGTAACTACGTGCTTTACCTGGTCGGGCTGAACCTGCTCAGCCCCGGCACCGCGCAACTGGTGGTACAGATCGGCCCGGTGCTGTTGCTGGTGGCCAGTGTGTTCGTGTTCAAGGAGCGCTTCAGCCTGGGGCAGGGCCTGGGGTTGCTGGTGCTGCTGGCGGGCTTCGGCCTGTTCTTCAACCAGCGCCTGGAAGAGCTGCTGACCTCCCTGGGCACCTACACCACCGGTGTGCTGACCATCCTCCTGGCGACCAGCATCTGGGTGTTCTACGCCCTGAGCCAGAAGCAACTGCTGACCGTCTGGCATTCCCAGCAGGTGATGATGGTGATCTACCTGTGCTGCGCCTTGCTACTGACGCCCTGGGTGCACCCGCTCGAAGCGCTGCGACTGACCCCCGTGCAGGGCTGGTTGCTGCTGGCGTGCTGCCTGAACACCCTCGTGGCCTACGGCGCGTTCGCCGAGGCCCTGGCCCATTGGGAAGCCTCGCGGGTCAGCGCGACCCTGGCCCTGACGCCGCTGGTGACCTTCGTGGCGGTGGCCGTGGCGGCCTGGGTGTGGCCGGAGTATGTGCATGCCGAAGACATCAATGCCCTGGGCTATCTCGGCGCGGTGACGGTCGTGGTCGGGTCGGCGCTGGTGGCCCTGGGGCCTTCGCTGGTGGCCGGATGGCGGGCCCGGCGGGCGCGGTTGGCCCAGGTGCACTGAGCGCGGGTCGGCACCGACGCCGGTCAGGCCTGTAATCCTGGGGCTGCTTTGCAACCCATCGCCGGCTTGCCGGCGATGGGGCGCGAAACGGCCCTGAACGCTAGGCCAGGGTGGCGAAGACTCAGCCCTTGGCACCGGGGGCGAGCATGTTCTGCGGCCTTACCCACTGGTCGAACTGCTCATTGGTCAGGTACTTCAACTCCAGCGCCGCCTCGCGTAGGGTCTTGCCCTCGCTGTAGGCCTTCTTGGCGATCTCCGCGGCCTTGTCGTAGCCGATGTGCGGGTTGAGCGCGGTCACCAGCATCAGCCCCCGCTCCAGGTGCGCGGCCATCTGCTCGGCATCCGGCTCGATGCCGGCCACGCAGTGCTGCTGGAAGTTGCGGCAGCCATCGGCCAGCAGCTCGATCGACTGCAGCAGGTTGTGGATGATCACCGGCTTGAACACGTTCAACTGCAGGTGCCCCTGGCTGGCGGCGAAACCGATCGCCGCGTCGTTGCCCAGCACCTGGCAGGCCAGCATGGAGAGCGCCTCGCACTGGGTCGGGTTGACCTTGCCCGGCATGATCGAGCTGCCTGGTTCGTTGGCCGGCAGGCGCACCTCGGCAAGCCCCGCGCGTGGGCCGGAACCGAGCAGACGCAGGTCGTTGGCGATCTTCATCAGGGCCACGGCCAGGGTCTTGAGGGCTCCGGCCAGGCTGGTCAGCGGCTCATGGCCGGCGAGGGCGGCGAACTTGTTCGGCGCGGTGACGAACGGCAGCCCGGACAGCGCCGCCAGCTCGGCGGCCACGGCCTCGGCGAAGCCATGCGGGGCATTCAGGCCGGTGCCCACGGCGGTCCCGCCCTGGGCCAGCTCGCAGACCGCTGGCAGGGTGGCACGGATCGCCCGCTGGGCATAGTCGAGCTGGGCGACGAAGGCCGACACCTCCTGGCCGAAGGTGATCGGCGTGGCGTCCATCATGTGCGTGCGGCCAGTCTTGACCAGGTGCTGGTGGCGCGCCGACAGCTCCGCCAGCCCCGAGGACAGTTCGGCGATCGCCGGCAGGAGTTTCTCCTGCACCGCCTGTACCGCGGCGATGTGCATGGCGGTGGGGAAGCAGTCGTTAGAGCTCTGCGAGCGATTGACGTGGTCGTTGGGGTGCACTGGCGCCTTGCCGCCACGGCCCTTGCCGGCCAGTTCGTTGGCGCGCCCGGCGATCACCTCGTTGACGTTCATGTTGCTCTGGGTGCCGCTACCGGTCTGCCAGACGACGAGCGGGAACTGGTCGTCGTGCTGGCCGGCGAGCACTTCGTCGGCAGCCTGTTCGATCAGCCGGGCGATGTCGGCCGGCAGGTCGCCATTGCGGTCGTTGACCCGTGCCGCGGCTTTCTTGATCAGCGCCAGGGCATGCAGCACGGCCAGGGGCATGCGCTCCTTGCCGATGGCGAAGTTGATCAGCGAACGCTGGGTCTGCGCGCCCCAGTAGGCGTCCTCTGGAACTTCGACCGGGCCCAGGCTGTCTGTCTCGATACGGCTCATGCTGCGTTCACTCCTTTGCGGGTTCGAAACCGCAGTTTAGGCCCTGATTCGACAGAGCGGTTCCATCGCTCGTCGTGCCACTTGAGCAGGGCGCCCGCCGCGGCGCAGAATGCTCTACTCTGAGGTATCCGCCTCCCTCTCTCATGAAGGAATTGCAATGACCCGTCTCCGTGCCCTCTGCGCCGCCGTCGCCCTGGTCTGTGCCAGCGGCCAGGTCCTCGCCGCCACCGCCAGCCACAACGCCAGCGCAGAAAAATTCCTGGTCCTGGCCAATGCCGACAAGCTGGGCACCCCGGTGTACATGCAGGTCCAGCAGATGTTCGCCCAGCGTTTCGCCCAGACCAAGGCGCCGACCTCCAAGCAGGCCGTGCTGGAGAGCTACCAGGCCAAGGCCAATGCCGCCCTGGACAACGCCATCGGCTGGAGCAAGATCAAGCCCGACATGGTCAAGCTGTACACCGACACCTTCACCGAGGCCGAGCTCAAGGACCTGGTCAAGTTCTATGAGTCGCCGCTGGGCCGCAAGGTCATGCGCGAGATGCCCAAGGTCACCCAGCAGTCGGCCCAGCTGACCCAGGCCAAGCTGGAGCCGGCGGTACCGGTGGTCAACAAGCTGCTCGAGGACATGACCAAGGAACTCGACCCGAACGCCGGCAAGGCCGCGCCAGCGAAGAAGTGAGTGCGACACCCATGAGCATGCAGCAACGCATCGAGCAGCAACTGGCTGCCCTCGGCCCACGCCATCTGGAAGTGCTCGACGAGAGCCACATGCACAGCCGTGGCCAGGAAACCCACTACAAGGCGGTGATCGTCAGCGAGCAGTTCGAGGGCCTGAACAGCGTCAAGCGCCACCAGAAGGTCTACGCCACCATGGCTGAGCTGATGAGCCAGATCCACGCCCTGGCGATCCATACCTACACGCCCGAGGAGTGGGCCCAGGTCGGCGCAGCGCCGGCATCGCCGGTGTGCGCTGGCGGCGGGCACTGAATCCTTTCCGGGATTCTGGTAGACTCCCGCGTCGATTATCGGGGCCGCTGCGCGGTCCTTTCGCCCCTGGGTCGCCTGGGCCTGCCCAAAGAGGCGGCCCAAGCCATCCTGTTCCTGGCTTCGCCCCTGTCGGCCTACACCACTGGCAGCCATATC
>NZ_JAMYBK010000024.1 GCF_024127895.1 Pseudomonas guariconensis
GGCTATATCCCGCCTGCGGAGGCTGAGGCAAACTTCCACCAGCAGCAAACAGATCAGGCCGTGGCGGCCTGACTTAAACGAAACGGCCTCCACGAAACCCGGGGTGATTCATTTCTCGGACCAACTGCCGCCATGTGCTTGCAGATGATCACGTGCGAGATCTTCGAACGTCTTGCGCCGTGCCGCAGTTTGCCGCTCGGCTTCGCGCTTGGCTTCTCTTTCGGCATCGCGGGTGGCAAGTGGATCTGCTCCGCTTGCCAGTATCTTGCGTTGCTCGGCGGCAAGTTGACGAGCTGCACTAAGAGGAATGGTGGGGAAAGGGCCCAGCCCCATCTCTCGGCTTCGGCCGTCCAGCTTGTAGCGGAAAATCCAACTGGATGCCCCGCTTTTCGACACCTGGAAGTAAAGCCCGTCACCGTCGTTAGTTTTTCCTGGCATTGCCGCTTTGGCCAGGGACTCGGCTGTCTTGCTGGTTAGTTTTCCCATTCTGTTTTTCCTCCTGACCCACACCCCATGACCCACACTTTGACCCACACTTTGGGCGAGGATTTTGTAGATGCTTATCGGACGCTATGGGACAGATGGTATGCTGGAGGCCGCGTAAATACTAGGCTGTAGGATGTTGTTGGATTTATTCGGAAAATTAAAAAGCCGGCTTGTGGCCGGCTTCTCGGGGACGGTCTTGGCTAATTTTTGGTAAGCCGCAACCGCCTTAATCGGTATGGCCATCGAGGCCTGGAAAGATGGCGGACGGCTGTGTGAGGCGTCGCCAGGCCCTCTGGAGCGCGGCCTTTGGCCGGTCGGGGCAAAATGTGCCGCGTAGCATACTAGGGCTGGTGCAGGTTGCCCAGCAAAAAATGGCGTAAGGTGTTTCAGACAGGGCGCTGCTGGCTGAAGCACGACCAGTGGAACACCCAGCCGAGGATCACCATACCCTGCGCCTGACGTTGGGACGGTGTGTAGCGCTCCAGCGTGTGATTGTGCAGGTACAGGGTGTCGTGGTGGCCGAGGCTCAGGCGGTGGACCCGCAGTTTGCCGTTGTGCAGCAGGGCATAGGTTTCGCCATCGATGACCTGGGTCAGGCTGCGGTCGATGGCCAGGATGGCGTCCGAGGGGATGACGGGAGCCATGCTCGCGGAGGGTATGGCCAGGCCGATGACATTCTTGCGGGCGATGCCCAGGGCCTTGAGCGTCTGCGCAGGCAGGCGCAGGTGGCGTTTGCCCAGCGGTTCGAGGCGGCCGTCGCGCAGGGCATGCAGCGGGATGCGCAGTTGGCGCCCTTCCCGGAGGGACGAGAGAGGTGGGGCGTCGACCGGCGCCGGGCAGCGCAGTGGCTGGCGCAGGAGGGGGCTGGGGTGCTTGGCGCCTTCGCCGCTGCGCAGCCAGCGGCGCTGCACGCAGAACAGGTCGGCGATCTCTTCGAGGCGCGCCAGCGGTACCCCGCGCTTGAACCAATTGTTGACGTGCTGGGGCGTGACGCCACGCTGGGCGGCGAAATCGGAAGGGGTCAGGCCGCATTCCTGGAGCAGGGCCTTGAGACGGTCACCGGAGGTATTCATGGAGCCGAGTCTAGCGAGCGGCTGCCGGCGGGGAAATGAACCCGTGGTTGAGGCATTACGTACGAAAACGGGGGGATTGTAGGAGTGCGCCTAGGGCTGCGTAGGAGTTTTTACTGCTCGCGTCGAAAACCCAAGGCCCACAAAAAAGCCCTGCCGAGGCAGGGCCTTGCGAGCCGGCGGTCAGCCCTTGTAGGCAGCGACCGACTTGGTGATCTCGGCGCGGGCGGCATCGGCGCCTTCCCAGCCCTTGACCTTGACCCACTTGCCTTTCTCGAGATCCTTGTAGTTCTCGAAGAAGTGCTTGATCTGCTCCAGCAGCAGGGCGGGCAGGTCGGTGTATTCCTTGACGTCGACGTACAGCTGGCTCAGCTTGTCGTGCGGAACGGCCAGGACCTTGGCGTCGCCACCGCTTTCGTCGTCCATGTGCAGGACGCCGACCGGGCGGGCGCGGATGACCGAACCCGGGGCGACCGGGTAGGGGGTCACGACCAGCACGTCCAGCGGGTCGCCGTCGTCAGCCAGGGTGTTGGGGATGTAGCCATAGTTGGCCGGGTAGAACATCGGGGTGGCCATGAAGCGGTCGACGAACAGGGCGTCGCTGTCCTTGTCGATCTCGTACTTGATCGGCGCGTGGTTGGCCGGGATCTCGATGGCGACGTAGATGTCGTTCGGCAGGTCTTTGCCAGCCGGAATCTTGCTGTAGCTCATTGGGCAGTGCCCCCATGTTTGACCAAAAAAGTGGCGGCGATTATAGGCACATTCCGACAGGGCATGCCACGCCCGGCCCGGATGTGCGGGGGCCTCAGGCGTGGGTTTCGCGGTAGTCCGGGTGTTCGGCCTGCAGCCTGGCCAGGCGCGCGAGCGGATCCTGGCGGTAGAACAGCGACAGTTGTCCGTACACCTGGGGGTAGGCCTGGTGCAGCAGGTCGGGCGCGCTGAAGAAGTACTCGCTGGTGACGGCGAAGAATTCCGCGGGGTTTTCCGCCGCGTAGGGGTCGATGGCCGTCTCGGCGTCCGGGTTGGCATCCAGCTGGCGGTTGAGGTCGTCGTAGGCCTGCTGCATGGCCGTGGCCCAGTCTGCCACGCGCATGCTGCCGTGCAGGGGCGGCAGGCCGTTGGCGTCGCCGTTGAGCATGTCGAGCTTGTGCGCCAACTCGTGGATCACCAGGTTGTAGGCCTCCCAGCCGCCGCTGGCCAGCACCCCGGGCCAGGCCAGGATCACCGGCCCCTGCTGCCAGGCCTCGCCGCTGTGCTCGGCGTCCCAGGTATGCTCGACGCCGCTGCTGTCGCGGTGGCGCTGGGGGCTCTTGAAGTCATCGGGGTAGAGGATGATCTCGTGGAAGCCCTGGTACCAGTCCAGGTCCCCCAGGTGCAGCAGCGGCAACTGGGCCTGGGCGGCGAGGAACAGGCGCTGCTCGTCGTCCAGCTCCACGCCTGGCAGGGTGGTCAGGTGCTTGTCGTGCAGGAACAGGACGCAGGCCTCGCGCAGCCAGCGGTCTTCCTCGTCGCTGAGGCCGTCGAGCAGCGGCAGGCGTTCATGGACCACTTGCCACAGCTGCGGGTCGACCGGGTAACGGGCCAGGGTGCGTCGGCGGCGCCAGGCGCGAAGCGACCACATGGCGTGGATCAGTGGGCCTTGGCCGTGCGGCCCAGGCGCCCGCGCAGCAGGCCCAGGACCATCGGTACCAGCGACAGGAAGATGATGCCCAGGACCATCAGCGACAGGTGCTGCTTGATGAACGGTACGTTGCCGAAGAAGTAGCCCAGGGTCACCAGGCCCCCGACCCAGAGCAGCGAACCGGTCACGCTGAAGGCCAAAAAGCGTGGGTAGTGCATGTGGGCGATGCCGGCGACGAAGGGGGCGAAGGTGCGCAGGATCGGCAGGAAGCGTGCCATGGTCACGGTCTTGCCGCCGTGGCGTGCGTAGAAGTCGTGGGTGCGCTGCAGGTAGTCGCGGCGGAAGATCTTCGAGTTCGGGTCGCGGAACAGGCGCTCCCCAGCCGTGCGGCCGATCACGTAGTTGGTGCTGTCGCCCATGATCGCCGCCGCCATCAGCAGGCCAGAGAGCAGTACCGGGTCCATGCCGCCGCCAGCGGCCACGGCGCCAGCGATGAACAGCAGCGAATCACCCGGCAGGAAGGGCATCACCACCAGGCCGGTCTCGCAGAAGATCACCGTGAAGAGGATGGCGTAGATCCAGGGACCATAGTTGGTGACCAGCAGATCGAGATAGGCATCGAGATGCAGGATGAGGTCCAGCGGGTTGAATTCCATGTACAGCACCTGTGTTCTTGACCCGCAGCTACGGGCGCGCGATGACGGACAATGCCAAGGGCGTAGGTTTGTTTACCGGCGGGAGGTAAATTTTCACACATGACAGGAAGGGCATTATACGGCGATGCCAGGAATGTGCCCGGAGAGTTTGTAGCGGCGGATTACGGGGTTCAATGTCAGTCAGGCCCACTGGGGCTGCCTTGCAGCCCATCGCTGGCAAGCCAGCTCCCGCAGGGTTCGAGTCGATCACGCATGATGCGATTTGCAGGGCCGTGTGGGAGCGGCTTGCCGGCGATGGGGCGCGATGTGGCCCCAACTGCCCGTACCGCCTCAATCCTGGTTGATCGGCAGCACGTAGTTCTCGAACTCGGTGTCCTTGTGAAACCCCATCGACTCGTAGGTCTTCTTCGCCACCTCGTTGTCGCTGCTGGTGGACACGCGCATGCGCACGGCATTGGTTTCCTTGGCCATCTTCTTGGCTTCGCGCATCAGGTGGTCGGCGACCAGCATGCGGCGGGAGTCTTCGGCCACGTAGATGTCGTTGAGGATCCACACACGCTTGAGCGACAGCGACGAGAAGCTCGGGTAGAGCTGGCAGAACCCCAGCAGGCGGCCCTCTTCGTCATCCGGCAGGGCCAGGTAGATCACCGACTCACCACGCTTGAGGCGCTTTTCCAGGAAACTGCGCGAGCTGTCGGGGTAGGGCAGTTGCCCGTAGAACTCGCGATATTTCACGAACAACGGGGTCAGCAGGTCGAGGTGTTCCAGGGTTGCCTTGATGATGCGCATGTGCGGCCCTCAGAGTCCATGTGGGGAAACAGCGGATTGCCAGCCGCTTCAGATGCTGCCCAAAGCAGCCGGGAAGCGCAATCCGCCCGGCGTGACATGTTTTTTACTCTTCTCCAAGCAGGAAGTTGCCGCTTTTACCTGTGGCGCTTTCAGTCTCGAGGCTGTGCACCTCGGCCTCGTCCTTCAGGTTCACCCCCGACAACTGCCGGCGGCAGGCCTCGCGCATCAGGTACAGCAGGCGGTGGGCGGCCATGCCGTAGCTCAGCCCCTCCAGGCGTACATTGGAAATGCAGTTGCGATAGGCGTCGGTCAGGCCGACCTTGGGCGCGTAGGTGAAATACAGCCCCAGGCTGTCGGGCGAGCTCAGGCCGGGGCGTTCGCCGATCAGCATCACCGTCATGCGTGCGCCGAGCAACTCGCCGACTTCATCGCCCACCGCCACGCGGCCCTGTTCCACCAGCACCACCGGGGCGCTGGTCCAGCCGTCGGCGGCGGCCTGCTCCTCGAAGCGGGCGAGGAAGGGCAGGGTATGGCGATGCACGGCCAGGGCCGAGAGGCCGTCGGCGACCACGATCGCCAGGTCGACCCCACCGGGGTGGGCCTGGGCATGCTCGCGCAGGCGCTGGGCCGAGTCTTCGTTCAGGCGCCGGCCCAGGTCGGGGCGCTGCAGGTACTGGTGACGGTCGCTGGCGGCGCTGTGCAGCAGCAGGCTGTCGCGACCCCGGTCGGCGAGCTGGCTGCGCAGGCCAGCATGGTCGAAGGGCAGGTGCACGGCATCGCGGGCCTGGGCATGGGCGAACTGGAAGTCCAGCTGGGCGCCAGTCGGCAGGCTGATACCGGTACGGCCCAGGGCGATGCGCGCCGGGGTCAGGTTGCGCAGGGCCAGCCAGGGGTTGTCATGGGCGGGTGTGCGTGGGTCCATGGTCACTCCCTATGCAAGCTGTGCCAGGGCCTGGCGGAACGCCGGCGGCAGGTTGTCGCCAAAGCGTATCCGGCCATCGGCCTGGGTGAAGATGCCGGTACGTTCCAGCCAGGCCTCGAACTCCGGGCCAGGCTTAAGGCCCAGGGTCTGGCGCGCGTAGAGCGCGTCGTGGAACGAGGTGGTCTGGTAGTTGAGCATGATGTCGTCGGAGCCGGGGATGCCCATGATGAAGTTGATCCCGGCCACGCCCAGCAGGGTCAGCAGGGTATCCATGTCGTCCTGGTCGGCTTCGGCATGGTTGGTGTAGCAGATGTCGCAGCCCATGGGGACGCCGAGCAGCTTGCCGCAGAAGTGATCCTCCAGGCCCGCGCGGATGATCTGCTTGCCGTTGTACAGGTATTCCGGGCCGATGAAGCCGACCACGGTGTTGACCAGGAACGGTTTGAAGTGCCGGGCCACGGCGTAGGCGCGGGTTTCGCAGGTCTGCTGGTCGACGCCGTGGTGGGCGTTGGCCGACAGGGCGCTGCCCTGGCCGGTCTCGAAGTACATCAGGTTCTGCCCCACGGTACCGCGCTTGAGAGACAGCCCGGCCTCGTAGCCTTCCTGGAGCACGTTGAGGTTGATGCCGAAGCCCGCGTTGGCGGCCTCGGTGCCGGCGATGGACTGGAACACCAGGTCCAGCGGCACACCCCGGTTGATCGCCTCGATCGAGGTGGTGACGTGGGTCAGTACGCAGGCCTGGGTGGGGATCTGGTAGCGCTGGATGATGGCGTCGAGCATCTCCAGCAGGGCGCAGATCGAGGCGATGCTGTCGGTGGCCGGGTTGATGCCGATCATGGCATCGCCGTTGCCGTACAGCAGGCCGTCGAGGATGCTGGCGGCGATACCGGCGGGCTCGTCGGTCGGGTGGTTGGGCTGCAGGCGGGTCGACAGCCGCCCACGCAGGCCCATGGTGCCGCGAAAGCGCGTGACCACACGGATCTTCTGCGCCACCAGGACCAGGTCCTGGACGCGCATGATCTTCGACACCGCGGCGGCCATCTCTGGCGTCAGGCCTGGGGCCAGGGCGCGCAGGCTGTCCTCGTCGGCCGCCTCGCTCAGCAGCCAGTCGCGCAGCCCACCGACCGTCAGTTGGCTGACCGGGGCGAAGGCCTCGGCGTCGTGGCTGTCGATGATCAGCCGGGTGACTTCATCGTCTTCGTAGGGGATCAGCGCCTCGTTGAGGAAGTGCTTGAGCGGGATGTCGGCCAGTGCCATCTGCGCGGCGACCCGCTCGCCGTCGTTGCTGGCCGCGACACCGGCCAGGTAGTCGCCCGAGCGTGCCGGGCTGGCCTTGGCCATGACTTCCTTGAGGCTGTCGAAGCGGTAGACCTGGTTGCCCACCGTGTGTACGAAACTTGCCATACAGAATCTCCAGGGCGCCGCGGGGCTGGCCCGCGGCGTAAGACGGCGATCAGTGCAGGGCCTCTTCGGCTTTCTGGATCGCGGCGAATTCCTCTTCCGGTGTCCCGGCCACCAGGTGGTGGCGGCTGTAGAAGGCGAAGTAGGCAATTAATACTCCATAGATCACCGCGGCGCCAATCACCACCCGAGGGTCGACCAGGAAGCCCGCGACCACCGCCAGGCAGGCCAGCACCAGGGCCAGGCCCGAGGTGAAGATGCCGCCTGGGGTGCGGTACGGACGCTCCATCCGGGGGCGACGGATGCGCAGGGTGATGTGCGCGGCCATCATCAGCACGTAGGACAGCGTGGCACCGAACACCGCCACCAGGATCAGCAGGTCGCCCTGGCCGGTCAGGGACAGGCAAAAACCGATGATCCCCGGGATGACGAGGGCCAGCACTGGCGCCTTGCTCTTGTTGGTCTCCGAGAGTTTGCGCGGCAGGTAGCCTGCGCGGGAAAGGGCGAAGATCTGCCGCGAATAGGCGTAGATGATCGAGAAAAAACTAGCGATCAGGCCAGCCAGGCCGACCAGGTTGACGAAGCCGCCCATCCAGGTGGAACCACCGTAGGCCTTGGCCAGCGCCTCGACCAGCGGGTTGCCGGAGGCTTTCAGGGCCTCGGAACCGGCACCGCCAGGCCCGACCACCAGGATCAGCAGGGCGAAGGCCAGCAGCACCAGCATGGCGCCGATCAGGCCGCGTGGCAGGTCGCGCCGTGGGTTCTTGGTTTCCTCGGCGGCCAGTGGCACGCCTTCGACGGCGAGGAAGAACCAGATCGCGTAGGGGATCGCCGCCCAGATGCCGACATAGCCGAAGGGCAGGAAGGCGCTGGCGCCAGCGGCGTCGGTCTGGGCGATGTCGAACAGGTTGGCTGCATCGAAATGGGGCACCATGCCCACCAGGAACACGGCCAGGGCGATCGCGGCGACGGCGGTGATGATGAACATCAGCTTGAGCGCTTCACCGACACCGAAGATATGGATGCCGATGAAGACGATATAGAACGCCAGGTAGACCATCCAGCCGCCGATGCCGAACAGCGACTGGCAGTAGGCGCCGATGAACGTGGCGATGGCGGCCGGGGCGATGGCGTACTCGATGAGGATCGCGGTACCGGTCAAAAAGCCGCCCCAGGGCCCGAAGGCGCTGCGGGCGAAACCGTAGCCGCCGCCGGCGGTGGGGATCATCGACGACAGTTCGGCCAGGGAAAAGCACATGCACAGGTACATGGTGGCCATCAGCAAGGTGGCGAGGAACATGCCGCCCCAGCCGCCCTGGGCCAGGCCGAAGTTCCAGCCGGCATAGTCGCCGGAAATCACGTAGGCCACGCCCAGGCCCACCAGCAGGATCCAGCCCGCCGCGCCTTTTTTCAGCTGGCGGTGCTGGAAATAGTCCGCATCGACTTTTTCGAAATCGACGGAAGCGCTCACCGGCGTGCCGGTGGCGGAATGATCGCTTGGCATAGTGTTCACCTGTTGTTTTTCTTGATGGCCGGAGGGACTTCCAGCCCATGGTGATTGGTCGTGCAGGAAGCGGGCCATTCAGCTGCGAACTGCGAGCCGCAAGCTTCAAGCTACAAGCTTCAAGAAAAAGCAGGCCTGTGCACGGTCCGCTTTTTCTTGTCGCTTGCAGCTCGAGGCTGTTCGTTAGAAGAAGCCCAGCGGGTTGATGTCGTAGCTCACCAGCAGGTTCTTGGTCTGCTGGTAATGGTCGAGCATCATCTTGTGGGTTTCGCGGCCGACACCGGACTTCTTGTAGCCCCCGAACGCGGCATGCGCCGGGTACAGGTGGTAGCAGTTGGTCCATACGCGACCAGCCTTGATGCCACGGCCCATGCGGTAGGCGCGGTTGATGTCGCGGGTCCAGACGCCGGCGCCAAGGCCGAACTCGGTGTCGTTGGCGATCGCCAGGGCCTCGGCTTCATCCTTGAAGGTGGTGACACTGACCACCGGGCCGAAGATCTCTTCCTGGAACACGCGCATGCGGTTGTTGCCCTTGAGCAGGGTCGGCTGGATGTAGTAGCCGGTGGCCAGGCTGCCTTCGAGTTTTTCCACCTTGCCGCCGGTCAGCAACTCGGCGCCTTCCTTCTCGGCGATCTCCAGGTAGGAGAGGATCTTCTCGAACTGCTGCTGGGACGCCTGGGCACCTACCATGGTCTCGGTGTCCAGCGGGTCGCCACGCTTGATCTGCTGGACCTTCTTCATCACCGCTTCCATGAACTGCGGGTATATCGACTCCTGCACCAGCGCTCGCGACGGGCAGGTGCACACCTCGCCCTGGTTGAAGAAGGCCAGCACCATGCCCTCGGCGGCCTTCTCGATGAAGCTCGGCTCGGCCTGCATGATGTCTTCGAAGTAGATGTTCGGCGACTTGCCGCCCAGCTCCACGGTGGACGGGATGATGTTCTCGGCGGCGCACTTCATGATGTGCGAGCCGACCGGGGTGGAGCCGGTGAAGGCGATCTTGGCGATGCGCTTGCTGGTGGCCAGGGCTTCACCGGCCTCGCGGCCATAGCCTTGCACCACGTTGAGCACGCCCTTGGGCAGCAGGTCGCCGATCAGCTCGAGCAGCACGGTAATGCCCAGTGGGGTCTGTTCGGCCGGCTTGAGCACCACGCAGTTGCCCGCGGCCAGGGCCGGCGCCAGCTTCCAGGCGGCCATCAGCAGTGGGAAGTTCCACGGGATGATCTGCCCGACCACGCCCAGTGGTTCGTGGATGTGATAGGCCACGGTGCTTTCGTTGATCTCGGCGGCGCCGCCTTCCTGGGCGCGGATGCAGCCGGCGAAGTAGCGGAAATGATCGACCGCCAGGGGGATGTCGGCGTTGAGGGTCTCGCGAATCGGCTTGCCGTTGTCCCAGGTCTCGGTGATGGCCAGGACTTCCAGGTTCTGCTCGATGCGGTCGGCGATCCTCAGCAGGACGTTCGAGCGTTCTTGCACCGAGGTGCGGCCCCAGGCGTCGGCGGCGGCATGGGCGGCGTCCAGCGCCTTGTCGATGTCCTCGGCGGTGGAGCGGGGGAATTCGGCGATCGGCTGGCCGTTCACCGGCGAGGTGTTGGTGAAGTACTCACCCTTGACCGGAGGAACGAACTCACCACCGATGTAGTTACCGTAGCGGCTCTTGAAGGAAATCTTCGCGCCTTCGGTACCGGGATGTGCGTAACGCATGGTGTGTCTCCTGGCTATTGTGTTTGTGATGGAGTTGAAAAGCGTAGAGCAAAGGTCGGGCCAGCGCTCAGAGCCCCTTTATAATCAATGAGTTATGCGAAATTGGTGATGAGACTGACAGACCGTTGTACCTACCCTGGTACGCTCGCCGTGACACTTTGTACCGTTTCCGACACAGCGCATGACTCAGCGGTCAGTGCGCCATTGCAAAGCCTTCCCAGGTAGAGGATGCTGGCAGGACGCTCTATCTGCGGAGAACAACAACTAATGCAGAGCAACCCTTTCAGCCGCCATGCCCACCAGGTGCTCACGGTCGCCCGCGGCCAGGCCAGCGGGCCGGGCAGCGACCCATCGATCGCCCGCTCCTGGCTGCGCTGCCTGGAGGACTATCACCTCGACCCAGCCTTGGCCCAGGCCCCCGTGGTGCTGGAACACGGCCGCCTGCTGGAGAGCCGCGAGCGCCTGCGCCAGGTGCTGCAGATCGCCGACAGCGAGATGAACAGCCTGCACCAGCAGCTTTCCGGCTCTGGCCATGCGGTACTGCTGACCGATGCCCGCGGGGTGATCCTCAACTGTGTCACCGCGCCCACCGAGCGGCGCATCTTCGAGCGTGCCGGGCTGTGGCTGGGCGCCGATTGGAGCGAGGCCCGCGAGGGCACCAATGGCATCGGCACCTGCCTGGTCGAGCGCCAGGCCCTGACCATCCACCAGGACGAGCATTTTCGCGGCCGCCACACCGGCCTGACCTGCTCGGCGAGCCCGGTGTTCGACCCCCACGGCGAGCTGCTGGCGGTGCTCGATGTTTCCTCGGCGCGGCCAGACGTGTCGCGCCAGAGCCAGTTCCATACCATGGCCCTGGTCAACCTCTCGGCGAAGATGATCGAAGGCTGCTATTTCCTGCGCCATTTCGAACACCAGTGGCTGTTGCGCTTTCACCTGCAGGCCGAATCGGTCGGGTTGTTCAGCGAGGGTTTGCTGGCGTTCGACGGCGACGGGCGGATCTGCGCGGTCAACCAGGGCGCCCTGAACCTGCTGGGCACCATCCGTGGCGGTGTGCTGGGCAAGCCGGTGGACATGTTCTTCGCCTGCAGCCACGACGAACTGTTCAGCCGTGCCACGCCCCAGGGCTGCGCGGCCTGGCCATTGCACACCCGCGATGGCCGGCGGGTATTCGCCAGCCTGCGCGGCCAGGCGCACACGCCGGCGTGGTCGGTACCGCCTGCCGCGCCGTTGGCCAAGGCTGTGCCGCAGCCCGCCCTGTGCTTGCTCGACCCGGCCCTGCAGAACGATTTCCGCCGTGCCGTGCGGGTCTTCGAGCGAGACGTGCCGCTGCTGCTGCGTGGCGAGACCGGCTGTGGCAAGGAGGCGTTCGCCCAGGCGGTGCACCAGGCCAGTGATCGCCGGGACAAGGCCTTCGTGGCGATCAACTGTGCCTCGATCCCCGAGAGCCTGATCGAGAGCGAGCTGTTCGGCTATCGCGGCGGCAGTTTCACCGGGGCGCGCAAGGAGGGCATGCGCGGCAAGCTGCTCCAGGCCGATGGCGGCACGCTGCTGCTGGACGAGATCGGCGACATGCCCCTGGCCTTGCAGACCCGCCTGTTGCGGGTGCTGGAGGAGCGCCGGGTGGTGCCCATCGGCGGTGAGCCGCAAGCGGTGGATGTACGGATCATCAGTGCCACCCACCGCGACTTGCTGGAGCGGGTGGAGCAGGGGAGTTTCCGCGAAGACCTGTATTACCGCCTCAATGGCCTGGAGGTGGCGCTCCCGGCCTTGCGCGAGCGCAGCGACAAAGCGCAGTTGCTGGACTTTCTCCTGGCGCAGGAGGCAGACGGGCTACCTATCGGGATCGCGCCGGCCGCGCGCCAGGCCCTGCTGGACTTCGCCTGGCCGGGCAACGTGCGACAGATGCGCAATGTGCTGCGCACCCTGGTGGCATTGTGCGAAGACCATCGCATCGAGCATGCCGACCTGCCGCCGATCGTGAAACACGGCGCCACGCCCGTGGCAGCGGGCTTGCCCGCGAACGAGGGCGAGCCCCTTGTCATGGCTGGCCAGCCCCACGGTGGCCCAGCAACCCTCGAGGACGTCGAGCGGGACGCGCTGCTGGCCGTGCTCGAGGCAAAACGCTGGCACATGACCCACGTCGCCGAACACCTGGGCATCAGCCGCAATACCTTGTATCGGAAACTGCGCAAGCACGGCATCGCCAGGGCCGGGTAAGCGAAACAGCGGGTGCGATTTCCCTCGCCCTGGGCTACCCTGCCTCGATGTTTTGCGAGGTCGACCATGCACATTCACATTCTCGGTATTTGCGGCACTTTCATGGGTTCGCTGGCGGTGCTGGCCAAGGAGCTGGGCCATCGGGTCACTGGCTCCGACGCCAACGTCTATCCGCCGATGAGCACGCAACTGCAGGCCCAGGGCATCGAACTGACCCAAGGCTATGACCCGGCCCAACTGCAGCCGGCGCCGGACCTGGTGGTGATCGGCAACGCCATGTCGCGGGGCAACCCGGCCGTGGAATACGTGCTGAACAAGGGCCTGCCCTATGTCTCCGGCCCCCAGTGGCTGGCCGATCACGTGCTGCAGGGGCGCTGGGTGCTGGCCGTGGCCGGCACCCATGGCAAGACCACCACCAGCAGCATGCTGGCCTGGGTCCTGGAACATGCCGGCATGAGCCCGGGCTTTTTGATCGGCGGCGTGCCGCAGAACTTCTCGGTGTCGGCGCGCCTGGGCGAGACACCGTTCTTCGTGGTCGAGGCAGACGAATACGACAGTGCTTTCTTCGACAAGCGCTCGAAGTTCGTGCATTACCATCCACGCACCGCGATCCTCAACAACCTTGAGTTCGATCATGCGGACATCTTCCCTGACCTGGCGTCCATCGAGCGGCAGTTCCACCACTTGGTGCGGACGATTCCCAGCGAGGGCCTGATCATCCACCCGACCACCGAACCGGCCCTGGAACGGGTGATCGGCATGGGCTGCTGGACCCCGGTGCAGACCACCGGCGAGGGCGGCCAGTGGCAGGCGCGCTTGCTCAGCGCCGATGGCTCGCGCTTCGAGGTGCTGTTCGAAGGCGAGGCCCAGGGCGTGGTCGAGTGGGAGCTGACCGGCCAGCACAACGTGGCCAATGCCCTGGCCACCCTGGCCGCCGCCCGCCACGTGGGCGTGGCGCCGGCCATGGGCATCGAGGGATTGAGTGCGTTCAAGAGCGTCAAGCGGCGCATGGAGAAGGTGGCCGAGGTCCAGGGCGTGACCATCTATGACGATTTCGCCCATCATCCGACCGCCATCGCCACCACCCTTGATGGCCTGCGCAAGCGTGTCGGCGAAGCGCCGGTGATCGCCGTGATCGAGCCGCGTTCCAACTCCATGAAGCTTGGCGCCCACCGTGAAGGGCTGCCGGAAAGCGTCGAGGCGGCCGACCAGGTGATCTGGTACGCCCCGCCCAACCTGGGCTGGGACCTGGCCAGCACTGCCGCCCAGTGCAAGGTGCCGGCGGTGGTGGCCGACAGCCTCGAGGCGATCATCGAGCGCATCAAGGGCCAGGCCCGCCCAGGCACCCATGTGGTGATCATGAGCAACGGCGGTTTTGGCGGCCTGCACGGCAAGCTGGCCGAGGCCCTGGCATGAGTGGGCCGGAGCGCATCACCCTGGCCATGACCGGTGCCTCGGGGGCGCAGTATGGGCTGCGCCTGCTCGACTGCCTGGTGCGCGAGGACCGTGAGGTGCATTTCCTCATCTCCAAGGCTGCGCAACTGGTGATGTCCACCGAGACTGATGTATTGCTGCCGGCCAAGCCCCAGGCGATGCAGGCCTTCCTGACCGAATACACCGGTGCCGCCGACGGGCAGATCCGTGTCTATGGCAAGGAGGACTGGATGTCGCCCGTGGCTTCGGGGTCTGGCGCGCCGGCGGCCATGGTGGTGGTGCCGTGTTCCACCGGGACCTTGTCGGCCATCGCCACGGGGGCCTGCAACAACCTGATCGAACGGGCGGCCGACGTCACCTTGAAAGAGCGTCGGCAGTTGATCCTGGTTCCGCGCGAGGCGCCGTTGTCGACCATTCACCTGGAGAACATGCTCAAGCTGTCGCAGATGGGCGCGGTGATCCTGCCGGCGGCGCCGGGCTTCTATCACCAACCGCAGACCATCGACGACCTGGTCGATTTCGTCGTGGCGCGCATCCTCAACCTGCTGAACATCCCCCAGGACATGCTGCCGCGCTGGGGTGAGCACCACCTCGGGATCGACGATTGAGGCGGGCGCTGGCAGGGCTGCTGGTGCTGGCCCTGCTCGGTGGCTGCGCGACCGTGCGCACGCTGGATGCCAACAAGCCGGGAACGCCGGTGGTGTATGCCGGGACGCGGCTGGACCTGTATGCACTCAAGGGTGGGTGTTGCCCCGAGGACCGCTTCGGGGCGCAGGCACCGGCGTATCCTGGGTGGGACCTGCCGGGGAGCCTGTTGCTCGACACCTTGTTGTTGCCATTGTCGTTGCTGACGGCGTTGGGGATTGGCTTTCAGGCTACTGGCGGGCTTTGAGCCCATCAGCCAAGTGTTGCAGCTGTCATTTGGGGCCGCTTCGCGCCCTATCGCCGGCAAGCTGCTCCCACAGAGACTGCGCCGCTCCTGAGGTCGGCGCAGAACCTTGTGGGAGTTCAGTTTGCTGGCGATGGGCTGCAAAGCGGCCCCAATACGTGTAACTGACTTATTTCCTGCCCAGCTTGCGCAACTCATCCGACTCGACGATGCGCACCCCGTCTTCTTCCTCCAGCGCCAGGCGCCACAGCGCCCGGGCCAGGGTGCAGGCCTCGATCCCCCGGTACTTGCCCGGTATCAACCGCGACAGCGGTGCGGCCAGGCGTTCGCCCAGCCGTGGCTCCAGGCGCTCGCCCAGCAACAGCGAGGGCCGGACGATGGTCAGTTGCGGCCAATCCTGGGCCTTGAGCGCTTCTTCCATCTCGCCTTTGACCCGGTTGTAGAAGATCGACGACTTGGGATCGGCACCGATGGCGCTGACCACCAGCAGGTGGCGAGCCCCCAGTTCCCGCGCACGTTTGCTGAAGGCCACCACCATGTCCAGGTCGACGGCGCGGAAGGCCGACTCGGAGCCGGCTTGCTTGAGCGTGGTGCCCAGGCAGCAGAAGGCGATGTCGACACGCCCGGCCAACTGTGGGAGAAACACGGCCGGGTCGCCCACGGGGTTTTCCAGGTGCGGGTGCTCGGCCAGTGGCCGGCGGGTAGGTGCCAGCACCCGGCTGATGGTGGGTTCGTTGAGCAGGCGGTCGAGCAGGTGTTCACCCGTCAGGCCCGTGGCTCCGGCAAGCAGGACATGCTGAGGCGTCAAGTACATGATGTCTCTCCCCTTTTACACACAGCTTAGTGGGTGCCCGGCGTTTTCGCCTGCCCACCCGCGGTTGGCTGTGCCTTGTTGCGCAAGGCTTCCTCGGCTTGCTGCTGGCGCAATCGCTGCCAGTGCGCAAGGACCGTTGGCGGCGCCCAGAGCTGCGGCTCCGAGGCCTCGAAGCCTTCCCTCCTTTCACGTTCGGCAACGCTGCGGCGGGCCAGTTCGAACGCCTGTTTCAGGTCGTCCGTCTGGTTCAGCGCCTCGGCGAACAGGGCGTCGCCGAAATAGGTGAAGTCGGCCTCTTCCGAGCAGCCGAAGGACACCCGGTCGGGGCGTGCCGCAGTCATGATCAGGGTCCGGTCGTCCTTGAGCGGGGCGATGTAGCCCCCTGAATAGCAGGCGGAGATGACGATTATCTTGTCGCGGTCCTTCAGTGGTGCCAGGGCGCCGGCCAGTTCGTCGGCGGAGAGGTCGGCCAGTTGCAGGCGCGGCTGGTCGAGCACCAACTGGTGATCCGGGCTGCCGTGGCTGGTCAGGTAGATGAACACCAGGTCTTCCGGGCCGCTGCGCTCGGCCAGGGTCTGGGCGGCGCGGGTGAGGTTCTCGCGGGTGGCCATGGGCCGGTCGCTCAGGTGGTCGCGGTGGTTGACCAGCGTCACCTGGCCGCGAGCCCCGAAGCGTACCCGGAGCATGTTGCTGACGTAGTCGGCCTCGCGCAGGAACACGCTCTGCTGCCCATCGCCGGCCACGACCAGGCTGTACAACTGGATCGGCGGGACCGAGCTCGGCACCTTGGCCAGGGCCTCCTGTAGCAGCCGGCCCTGGTTGAGCAGGGCCAGGTCGAGCGGGTCGGGCAGCAGCCTGCCCTTTTCGTCGCGCACGCGCACGCCGTTGATCCAGTAGCCGCTTTCGACCCGCCCACCCGGGAGGGTCAGGCGTCCACGGCCCTGGTAGGCGTCGTTGGCGAAACCGCCGATGTACTGGGTGCCGTCGGCCAGCAGCAGGTGGCCCTTGCCGGAAAAGCGCCAGTCACGGAAGTGGCCCTTGTAGCGGCTGCCGTCGCTGCCGAGCAATTCGCCCTCGCCATCGAGCGAGCCGTCCTTGAAGTTGCCGATCCACACATCGCCGTCGGCGTTCTCGTAGCGGCCCCGGCCTTCCAGGCGGTTGTCCTTGAACTCGCCGATGTACTGCTCGCCCTCGACGCTGTCGTAGGTGCCGCTGCCTTGCAGCAGGCCATCGACGAAACGGCCGCTGAACTGGTTGCCGCTGGCGTCGCTGCGCACGCCGGCGCCGTTGGGCTTGCCCTTGGCGAACAGGCCCTGGTAGCGGCTGCCGTCGGCCAGTTCCAGCTGGCCGGCGCCTTCGTACTGGTCGTCCTTGAACTGGCCGCGATAGGTCTGGTCGTTCTGCCGGAGGGTGCCTTCGCCATCGCGCCGGCCATGCTTGAAGGTGCCGGCATAATGGCTGCCGGGGGTGGTCAGGTCGCCCAGCCCATGGAACAGCCCCTCGGCGAACTGGCCCCGATAGACCTCGCCGTTGCTGCCGTGCCACTCGCCCTGGCCGTGCCACTGGCCATCCTTGAAGGTCCCGGCGTACCAGCTGCCATTGGGATAGTCGATGCGCCCTTCGCCCTGCAGCAGGCCATCGATCACCTCGCCGCGGTAGCGGCCGCCATCGGGCAGGCGGGCATCCGGCGGCGACAGGGGTTCGCCGTCGCCGCAGGCGGCGAGCAGCAGTAACAGCGCGAGGGGCAGCAGTGGACGCATGGCGGGATCCAGGCAAAAGATCTGCCGAGTATGCCGCAGAACAGGTGGTTGGAGACAGGCAGTGAGCAATTAGGGCCGCTTCGCGCCCCTTTCGCGACGCGGCCCTCACATCACAACACCTCGCTCGACTGACCCACCACTAGACAAAGCAGAGCGACAGGGACTCGGCGATATAGGCCGGTTTCTCCTCGCTCTCGATCTCCAGGGTGGCGATGGCCTTGAGCAGCCATTGCCCCGGTTTCTTTTCGCTGGCATCGCTCAGCTCGACCTTGAGCCGCACCTTGCTGTCCACCTTCACCGGCTGGATGAAGCGCACGCTGTCCAGGCCGTAGTTGACCACCATCTTCAGGCCTTCGGGCAGTACCAGGATGTCCTCCATCAGCTTGGGGATCAGCGACAGGGTCAGGAAACCGTGGGCGATGGTGGTGCCGAACGGGGTTTGCGCCGCCTTCTCGGGATCGACATGGATGAACTGGAAATCGCCAGTGGCTTCGGCGAACAGGTCGATACGCTGCTGATCGATCGTCAGCCAGTCGGAACGTCCCAGTTCCTTGCCGACATACTGCGATAGCGCTGCAACGGGTACATAGGGCATCGCGACTCTCCAGGTTGTCTTGCTGTTCGAAAAGCTTGATCTGGTACGAAAGTGCAAGATCAGCACGGCGAACCGTTTCAGTCAAGCTGACCGCTTTTCGCTGTATATCGGCTTATAGGCGTGGTTTAGCGTGCTTATAATGGCGGCAACGCTCGAAGGAGATCCCTATGCTGTTGCGCGGTTTGACCTGGCTGGTGTTGTTTCAACTGCTGGGCACGGCGATCAATCATCTGCTGCTGCCGATCCTGCCAGGGCCGATCATCGGCCTGCTGCTGTTGCTGGTGTTCCTGATGCTGCGTGGCGAGGTCGGCAAGCCACTGAACGAGGCGTCCACCAGCCTGTTGCGCTACCTGCCGCTGCTGCTGGTGCCACCGGCGGTCGGTGTGATGGTCTACGCCAGGGACATCGCCGCGGACTTCTGGGCCATCGTCGGTGCCCTGGTGATCTCTTGCCTGGTGACCCTGGTCTTCGTCGGGGTGCTGATGCAAAGGCTCATGCAGCGCCATGGCAAGCGCAAGGAGCAGCCATGATGCTCGACTGGCAGGGCGCGCTCGATGCGGTCATCCACCATCCGCTGTTCGGCATCGGTATCACCCTGGGCGCCTACCAGGTGGTGCTGGCCGCCTACGAGAAGACCCGCTGGATCTTCCTGCAGCCGGTGCTGGTGTCGATGCTGCTGGTCATCGGTGTGTTGCTGGGCTGTGGCATCGACTACGCCGAATATCGCAAAAGCACCGAGATCCTCAACATCCTCCTGGGCCCCGCCACGGTGGCCCTGGCCGTGCCGCTCTACCTCAACCTGCGGCGGATCCGCCAACTGTTCTGGCCGACATTTACTACGCTGGTAGTCGGAGGTCTGTTCGCCACCGTGGCCTGCCTGTTGCTGGGTGCGTGGTTCGGTGCCGAACACATGATCCTGATGACCATGGCGCCGAAGTCGGTGACATCGCCGATCGCCATGCTGGTGGCCGAGCAGATCGGCGGGGTGGCGGCCCTGGCGGCGGTGTTCGTGCTGATCACCGGGGTGATCGGGGCGATCTTCGGGCCGGCGCTGCTGACTCGCTTCGGTGTGCTCAGCCCCGAGGCGCGCGGCATGTCGCTGGGCGTGACCGCCCATGCGGTGGGCACGTCGGTGGCCTTGCAGGAAAGTGACGAATGCGGCGCCTTCGCCGCGTTGGCGATGAGCCTGATGGGGGTGGCCACGGCGGTATTCCTGCCGTTGGCGGTCAGCCTGGTGGCTTGAGGAATCGAGATGATGCTACCGCTGTTTCCCCTCAATACCGTGTTGTTTCCCGGCTGCATGCTCGACCTGCAGATCTTCGAGGCGCGCTACCTGGACATGATCGGCCGCTGCATGAAGCAGGGCGGCGGCTTCGGCGTGGTGTGCATCCTCGAAGGCGAGCAGGTGGGCAAGGCGCCGCCAGCGGTGGCTTCGGTCGGTTGCGAAGCGTTGATCCGCGATTTCGAGCAGCAGGACAACGGCCTGCTGGGTATTCGCGTGGAAGGTGTGCGGCGTTTCCGGGTGGAGCGCACCGAAGTGCAAAAGGACCAGCTCGTGGTCGGCGAGGTGCACTGGCTGCCGGAGCTGGCGGACAGCGCCCTGGCCGAACAGGACCACGACCTGCTGGCGTTGCTCCAGGCCTTGGGTGAGCACCCCATGGTGGCGGCGCTGGACATGCCACGGCCAGTGGAGGGTAGGCAATCCCTGGCCAACCAGTTGGCCTACCTGTTGCCGTTCATGGAAGAGGACAAGCTCGACCTGCTGGCGATCGACTCGCCGCAGCAGCGACTGGAGGCGATCCAGACCCTGCTCGAGCGCATCCAGGGTGAATTGTTCGCCTGAGTGTTTTGCGTCGCACCTTTCGCGGGCAAGCCCGCTCCCACAGGTTCACCGCAGCCCTTGAAAGCGGCGCTGTACTTGTGGGAGCGGGCTTGCCCGCGAAAAGAGCGACGCTGACCTTCAGTACTGGTAGCGCAACAGTGCCTGGGGCAGGGCGTACAAGGCGAAGAACGCCATCAGGGCGATACAGGCCGGCAACACCAGCCACCACACCCGTGGCGGCAAGGCACCCAGCGGCTGGCGGTGCTGCACCAGGGTCAGGCTGAGTGCGCACACGCAGCAGGCCAGCAGCCCCCCGGCCAGGATGTCGGTGGGCCAGTGCGCACCCAGGTAGACCCGCGACAGGGCGATCGCCAAGGCCGGCAGGCTGCCCAGCAGCACCCAGGTCAGGCGCATGCGTGGCGGTTGGCCACGACCAGCCAGCAATGCCATCACCAGGAAGAACGCGAACGATGCCGAACTGTGCCCGCTGGGCATGCTGTAGCTGGTCAGCGGATCGCTCAGCACTTCTGGACGAGCCCGGGCGAACAGCCATTTCAGCGTGCCATTGGCGATCGCCGTGCCCATCAGCGCGCTGCCAGCGAGCAAGGCATGACGCCATTGCCGTGCTAGCAGCAGAAGGCCAGTGAGCAGGGCGCCAAGGAACAACTGGGTGCGGAAGTCGCCCAGCCGGGTGACCAGCACCACGGCGCTGTCGATGGCCTGGCTGCGATGCTCCTGGACCAGGGTCATCACGCCCTGGTCGAACTCGTGCAGGTGGGGCCAGCCGAGGAACAAGGCCACCAGGGCGATCAGGCTCAGGCTGGCGATCAGCCGGGTGCCATGGCGCTGGTCGCGCAGGCTGCTGCCCAGGCTCAGGCCGATCACCACGGCCAGGGTGCCGGCGATGATACCGGCATCCAGCCAGAACCCCTCCGGCAAGGGCAGACGCATGGCCGCTCCGGTGGCCCAGCCGGGCAGCAGGTAGGCCACCGACCAGCCGGCGCCGGCCACCAGGCTGACGGCGATGAAGCGCGGCAGCGGCATGTCGAACATGCCGGCGACCATCGGCAGCATCGGCCGCAGCGGGCCGATGAAACGCCCCACCAGCAGGCTGGCGATGCCATAGCGGTGGAAATAGGCTTCGGCGCTGCCGATCCACTCCGGATGATGGCGCAGCAATGGCAGGCGCCGGATGTTCTGGTGGAAATACTTGCCGAGCCCATACGACAAGGCGTCCCCCAACAGGCCGCCGAGCAGCCCCAGCAGCAGGGTTTCGCCCAGGCTGAAGCCGCCGCTGCCGGCGAGCATGGCGACAGCGAACAGCAGGACGGTACCCGGTACGATGATGCCGGCGATGGCCAGGCACTCCACGCAGGCGATCAGGAAAATTGCCAGGCCAAGCCACTGCGGGTTGGCGCTGAGCCAGCCGGTCAGGCTGTCGAGCCATTGGCCCATGGTGTCAGCTTCCTTGTTCGAGGATGAAGAAGTCGCGTCCTTCGACCTGGCCCCGGCGCAGCGGGTTGCGCGTGCAGAAGCGGGCGAACTCGGCATCCACGAAGCGGTAGGGCAGGTGTTCGTCGCGGCCGTGGGGGATGCCCAGGCGGGTGGTCTGGACCACGCGCGGTACCGGGATGCCGCAGTCCTCGACGTACAGGTGCTCGGGGTCGAAGCGCCTGGCGTCCCAGTTCGGCACCTTCAGGCCCATGGCCCGGCACAGCAGGGTCTGGCCGGCGCACAGGCGCTCGGCCGGGCGCAGGTTGCCACTGGCGTCGGGGTTGTTCAACTGCATCTGCGCCAGGCTGTTGGCATCGGAGATGGCGTCCACCCAGGGGTAGGCGGACTTGATCAGCACCGCGTTGCCCGGGCCTTGGGCGCTGAAGTTCAGCGAGTCGCCGCCACGGGCGTAGTACATGTAGATGTGGCCACCGTCGAGGAACAGGGCCTTGCGTTTTTCCGTATAGCCGAGCGAGGCGTGGCTGCCCTTGTCGGTCAGGTAGTAGGCTTCGGTCTCGATGATCCGCGCGGCCAGCCAGAGGTCGCCGTGGCGGTGGCGGATGACCTTGCCCAGCAGGGCCTTGGCCAGGGTCTGGGCGTCGCGGTCGAAGAAGCTGTCGGGCAGGGCACGGGCCGGGCAGGGGGCTGGATCTTGCATACTGTCGGTTCGTGGTGGTGAAGCTGGGGATGATAGCAACTATTGGCTGGCGCGCGGCTGAACCGATGGGGTCGATTCGCGCCCCCAGCATTGGCCAAATCCTGCAGGGGGCCCGTGAAGGAGCGATTTCGATAAGGCCGGTTACATCTTTCCTGCCTGTTCCCGTCGGCCATTTTCTACCATCCGCCTCCCGCCGCTGGGCGTACCCGAGCGTGCCAGTTATAATCAGCCGATTTCCCCTTTGCCAAGACACCGAGCCCATGACTGAGTCCGTTCTTGACTACATGACCCGCCTGGGTCGCGCCGCCCGCGCTGCCTCGCGCGTGATCGGTCGTGCCAGTACCGCGCAGAAGAACCGTGCCCTGCAGGCCGCCGCCGAGGCGCTGGACGCCGCCCGCGCCGAGCTCGCCGCAGCCAACGAACTGGACCTGGCCGCCGGCCGCGCCAATGGCCTGGAACCCGCCCTGCTCGACCGCCTGGCGCTGACCCCGGCCCGCATCGACGGCATGATCACCGGTCTGCGCCAGGTGGCTGGCCTGCCAGATCCGGTCGGTGCCATCCGCGACATGAGCTACCGCCCGTCGGGCATCCAGGTGGGCAAGATGCGCGTACCGCTCGGGGTGATCGGGATCATCTACGAGTCGCGGCCGAACGTGACCATCGACGCGGCCAGCCTGTGCCTGAAGTCCGGCAACGCCACCATCCTGCGCGGCGGTTCCGAGGCCATCCACTCCAACCGCGCCATCGCCGCTTGCATCCAGCGCGGCCTGGCCGAAGCCGGCTTGCCGGCCGCGGTAGTCCAGGTGGTCGAGACTACCGACCGCGAGGCGGTGGGGGCGCTGATCAGCATGCCAGAGTTCGTCGACGTCATCGTCCCGCGCGGTGGCCGTGGCCTGATCGAGCGCATCAGCCGCGATGCCCGGGTGCCGGTGATCAAGCACCTGGATGGTATCTGCCACGTGTATGTCGACCAGCATGCCGACCTGGACAAGGCCTGGAGCGTGGCCTTCAACGCCAAGACCTACCGCTACGGCATCTGCGGCGCCATGGAGACCCTGCTGGTCGATGCCAGCGTCGCCGAGGCCTTCCTCCCGGAAATGGCCCGTCGCTTCCAGGCGAAGGGCGTCGAGCTGCGCGGTTGCCCGCGCACCCAGGCGATCATCGAGGCCAAGCCTGCCAGCGAAGATGACTGGCACACCGAGTACCTGGCGGCGATCCTGTCGATCCGCGTGGTCGACGGCCTGGACCAGGCCATCGAGCACATCAACCACTACGGCTCGCACCACACCGACGCGATCATCACCGAGCACCAGGGCCAGGCCCGGCGCTTCATGGCCGAGGTCGACTCGGCGTCGGTGATGCTCAATGCGCCGACCTGCTTCGCCGACGGCTTCGAGTACGGCCTGGGCGCGGAAATCGGCATTTCCACCGACAAGCTGCACGCCCGTGGCCCGGTCGGCCTGGAAGGCCTGACCTGCGAGAAGTACCTGGTGATCGGCGACGGCCAATTGCGCGGCCAGGAGTCCTGCTGAGTTGAGCAAGGCCCAGGCAGTCCGGCGCATCGGCATTCTCGGTGGTACCTTCGACCCCGTGCACATCGGCCACCTGCGCAGCGCGCTGGAGGTGGCCGAGCTCATGGAACTGGACGAGCTGCGCCTGTTGCCCAACGCCCGGCCGCCACACCGCGACACTCCCCAGGTGCAGGCACAGGACCGCTTGGCCATGGTGCGCAGCGCGGTGCAGGGCGTCGGGCGGCTGAGCGTGGATGCCCGTGAGCTGGCCCGCGACAAGCCGTCGTACACCATCGATACGCTCGAGTCGATCCGCGCCGAACTGGACGCCGACGACCAGCTGTTCCTGGTGCTGGGCTGGGACGCGTTCTGCGGCCTGCCCGGCTGGCATCGCTGGGAGGAGCTGCTGCAACACTGTCACATCCTGGTGCTGCAACGCCCGGATGCCGATGTCGAACCCCCTGACGAGCTGCGCAACCTGCTGGCGGCGCGCTCGGAGAGCGATCCCACCGCCATGTCCGGCCCGGCGGGGCACATTTCGTTCGTCTGGCAGACGCCGCTCGCGGTGTCGGCCACACAGATCCGACAGCTGCTGGCCAGCGGCAAGTCGGTGCGGTTCCTGGTGCCGGACGCAGTACTGGCCTATATCGAGGCGCACGACCTTTACCGTGCGTCGCACTGACGGCGCCCAGGCGCCTCATTCAATGAGTTGAACGAGTTTCTTATGAGCAAGCAGAAAATCAACGGCGAAGAATTGGTCAACATGGCCAAATCGGCCCTGGAAGAAGTCAAGGCCCAGGACATCCAGGTCATCGACGTGCGCGACAAGCACAGCCTGACCGACTACATGATCATCGCCACCGGTACTTCCAACCGGCAGATCAACGCGATGGCCGAGAAGGTCCGCGAGATCGTCAAGCAGCAGGGCGTGCAGCCCCTGGGCGAGGAAGGCAAGGGCGACAGCGACTGGGTCCTGCTGGACCTCAACGACGTCATCGTGCACATGATGACTGCCGCTGCGCGCCAGTTCTACGACCTCGAGCGCCTGTGGCTGGGGGCCGAGCAGAGCCGCTCCGCCGATGGCAAGCACCACAGCCCGGAGAACACCCACAGCTACGCCGAAAACCTCAAGGACCGGGGCTGAGGTCGCGCCGTGCGCCTGCGCCTGATCGCGGTCGGCTCGCGCATGCCCCGCTGGGTCGAGGACGGTTGGCATGAGTATGCCAAGCGCCTGCCCCCGGAGCTGCCGCTCGAGCTGGTGGAAATCCCGCTGAACACCCGTGGCAAGAACGCCGACGTCGCCCGTCTGATCCGCCAGGAGGGCGAGGCCATGCTGGCCAAGGTGCAGCCGGGGGAGCGCATCGTCACCCTCGAGGTCCATGGCAAGCCCTGGAGCACCGAGCAACTGGCGAGCGAGCTGGACCGCTGGCGCCTGGATGCGCGCACGGTCAACCTCATGGTGGGCGGCCCCGAGGGCCTGGCGCCGGAAGTCTGCGCGCGCAGCGAACAACGCTGGTCGCTGTCGCCGCTGACCCTGCCGCATCCGCTGGTAAGGATACTGATCGGCGAACAGATCTACCGCGCCTGGACCGTGCTGTCCGGGCACCCCTACCACAAATGAGCCTCTAAGCCCGCCCGATGTCGCAGCCGATTCGTCTCAAGGACCACGAGAAAGACGCCCGTTTGGTGCGCAACCGCGTCGTGGTCGGTGCGGTGGCGATCATGCTGCTGGTGTGCGTGCTGATCGCGCGGCTGTACTACCTGCAGGTCATCCAGTACGACTACCACTCCACCCTGTCGGAGAACAACCGGGTGCACGTGCAGCCGATCCCGCCGACCCGCGGGCTGATCTTCGACCGCAACGGGGTGATCATCGCCGACAACCGTCCCAGCTTCAGCCTGACCATGACCCGCGAGCGCGCCGGTGACTGGCACCAGGTGCTGGACACGATCGTCGAGGTCCTGGAACTGACCCCCGACGACCGCGCCCTGTTCGAGAAACGCATGAAGCAGGGGCGCCGGCCGTTCGAGCCGGTGCCGATCCTGTTCGAGCTGAACGAGGAGCAGATCGCCCGTATTGCGGTGAACCAGTTCCGCCTGCCGGGCGTGGACGTGGCCGCGCAACTGGTGCGCCATTACCCGCAGGGCGCGCATTTCGCCCACTCGGTCGGCTACGTCGGGCGGATCAACGAGAAGGAGCTCAAGGCCCTCGACCCGGTCAACTACAGCGGCACCCACCATATCGGCAAGACCGGCATCGAGCGCTTCTACGAAGACGAGCTGCACGGCCAGGTCGGCTACGAGGAGGTCGAGACCAATGCCCGCGGCCGGGTGTTGCGGGTGCTCAAGCGCACCGACCCGATCCCGGGCAAGGACATCGTCCTGAGTCTCGACATCAAGTTGCAGGAGGCTGCCGAGGCGGCCCTGGGCGGGCGTCGTGGGGCCGTGGTGGCCCTCGATCCGCGCACCGGCGAAGTGCTGGCGATGGTCAGCCAGCCGAGCTTCGACCCCAACCTGTTCGTCACCGGCATCAGCTTCAAGGCCTATGCCGAACTGCGTGACTCGATCGACCGGCCGCTGTTCAACCGTGTGTTGCGTGGCCTCTATCCGCCTGGCTCGACGATCAAACCGGCGGTGGCCATCGCCGGCCTGGACAGCGGCGTGGTCACCGCCAGCAGCCGGGTGTTCGACCCGGGCTACTACCAGTTGCCCAACTACGACCACAAGTACCGCAACTGGAACCGTAGCGGCGATGGCTGGGTCGACCTGGACACGGCGATCATGCGTTCCAACGATACCTACTTCTACGACCTGGCGCACAAGATGGGCATCGACCGCCTGTCCACCTACATGAACAAGTTCGGTATCGGTCGCCGGGTGTCGCTCGACATGTTCGAGGAGTCCTCCGGGCTGATGCCGTCCCGCGAGTGGAAGCGCGCGACCCGCCGCCAGGCCTGGTTCCCCGGCGAGACCCTGATCCTCGGCATCGGCCAGGGCTACATGCAGGCCACGCCCCTGCAACTGGCCCAGGCCACCGCGCTGATCGCCAACAAGGGCAAGTGGAACCGCCCGCACCTGGCCAAGACCATCGAAGGCAAGCCACCGGTGGACGAGAACCCGATGGAAGACATCGTCCTGCGCGACAAGTCCGACTGGGCCAAGGTCACCCACGGCATGGAGCAGGTGATGCACAACGCCCGTGGCACCGCGCGCAAAGCCGCGCTCGGTGCCCAGTACCGCATCGCCGGCAAGAGCGGCACCGCCCAGGTGGTGGCGATCAAGCAGGGCGAGAAATACGACCGCAACAAACTCCAGGAGCGTCACCGCGACCACGCTCTGTTCGTCGCCTTCGCCCCGGCCGAATCGCCGAAGATCGTGGTGGCGGTGATGGTCGAGAACGGCGAATCCGGCTCCGGCGTCGCCGCGCCAGTGGTCCGCCAGGTGATGGACGCCTGGCTGCTCGACGAGCACGGCCGGCTCAAGCCTGAATTCGCTCCCGCCACCGTCGCCCAGGAATCGGCCCCGTGAAGAACAATTTCGATCGCATGCTTTCCAGCGAGGACGTGATGCGTCGGCGCGCCAGCTTCCTGCAGCGCATCCACGTCGACGGCCCGCTGCTGGTCATCCTGCTGACCCTGGCGGCCGGCAGCCTGTTCGTCCTCTATTCGGCCAGCGGCAAGAACTGGGACCTGCTGATGAAGCAGGCCACTTCGTTCGGTATCGGCCTGGTGTCGATGTTCATCATCGCCCAGCTCGAGCCGCGCTTCATGGCGCGCTGGGTACCGCTGGCCTATGTGGGTGGGGTGCTGCTGTTGATCGTGGTGGACGTCATGGGCCACAACGCCATGGGGGCGACACGCTGGATCAATATCCCCGGGGTGATCCGCTTCCAGCCCTCGGAGTTCATGAAGATCATCATGCCGGCGACCCTCGCCTGGTACCTGTCCAAGCGCACCCTGCCGCCCGACCTCAAGCACGTGGCGATCAGCCTGGTGCTGATCGGCGTGCCGTTCATCCTCATCGTCCGCCAGCCAGACCTGGGCACGGCGCTGCTGATCCTCGCCTCGGGCGCCTTCGTGCTGTTCATGGGCGGCCTGCGCTGGCGCTGGATCATCAGCGTGGTCACCGCCGCGGTGCCGGTGGCGGTGGCCATGTGGTTCTTCGTCATGCACGACTACCAAAAGCAGCGCGTGCTGACCTTCCTCGATCCGGAGAGCGACCCGCTGGGCACCGGCTGGAACATCATCCAGTCCAAGGCGGCGATCGGCTCCGGTGGCGTGTTCGGCAAGGGCTGGCTGCTGGGCACCCAGTCGCACCTGGACTTCCTCCCGGAGAGCCATACCGACTTCATCATCGCCGTGCTCGGCGAGGAGTTCGGCTTGATCGGCATCTGCCTGCTGCTGTTGATCTACCTGCTGCTGATCGGCCGTGGCCTGGTGATCACGGCCCAGGCCCAGACCTTGTTCGGCAAGCTGCTGGCGGGCAGCCTGACCATGACCTTCTTTGTATACGTGTTCGTCAATATCGGTATGGTCAGCGGCCTTCTGCCCGTGGTGGGCGTGCCGCTGCCCTTCATCAGCTATGGCGGAACTTCGTTGGTGACGCTGCTGTCAGCGTTTGGCGTTCTGATGTCGATCCACACGCACCGCAAGTGGATCGCACAGGTTTGAATAAGGTGAAGAATTTCATGCAAGCAGTGCGTGGCTGGGCTGCCCGTTGTGTGCCGTGGATCGGCGCGGTGGGCCTGTTCGGCGCTGTCCAGCAGGCCAATGCCGGCGACTACGAAGGCTCGCCCCAGGTGGCCGAGTTCGTCGGCGAGATGACCCGCGACTATGGCTTCGCCGGTGAACAGTTGATGGATCTGTTCCGCGAGGTGCGGCGCAAGCAGTCGATCCTCGACGCGATCTCGCGGCCGGCCGAGCGGGTCAAACCGTGGAAGGAATACCGGCCGATGTTCATCAGCGATGCGCGCATCGCCCGTGGTGTGGACTTCTGGCGCCAGCACGAGGCGACCCTGGCCCGTGCCGAGCAGGAGTATGGCGTGCCGGCCCAGGTGATCGTGGCGATCATCGGCGTGGAGACCTTCTTCGGCCGCAACACCGGCAACTTCCGGGTCATCGATGCCCTCTCGACCCTGGGCTTCGACTATCCGCCACGGGCCGACTTCTTCCGCAAGGAGCTGCGCGAGTACCTGTTGCTGGCGCGTGAGGAGCAGCTCGACCCGCTCACCCTCAAGGGCTCCTACGCTGGCGCCATGGGCCTGCCGCAGTTCATGCCGAGCAGTTTCCGCAGCTACGCCGTGGATTTCGACGGCGACGGCCACATCAACATCTGGAACAACCCGGACGATGCCATCGGCAGTGTCGCCAGCTATTTCAAGCGCCATGGCTGGGTGGCCGGGGAGCCGGTGGTCAGCCGCGCCATGGTGCGCGGCGAGCGGGTCGACGAAGGCTTGACCAGCGGTATCGAGCCGGTGAAGACAGTCGGGGAGTTGCGAGCCCTGGGCTGGTCGAGTCATGATGCGCTGCGCGATGATCTGCCGGTCACGGCCTTCAGGCTCGAGGGCGACAATGGTCCGGAATATTGGATGGGCATGAAGAACTTCTATGCGATCACGCGCTACAACCGCAGCGTGATGTACGCCATGGCGGTGCATCAGCTCTCGGAACAGCTGGTTCTTGCACGGGGCGTCAAATGATGCGCGTATTCTTTTCTTTCCATTCGCTCAAGCTGCTGACCTGCGTGGCCGTCGGCCTGGTCCTGGCCAGCTGCTCCTCCAGCCGGCCCACCCAGCAGAGCGGCAATGTGGTCCGCTCGCAGCCGGGCCTGGACATCAACCGTGCCCACAAGGACGGTGCGCCCTGGTGGGACGTGGACGTGTCGAAGATCCCCGACGCGACGCCGACCGTGCACACCGGCGCGTACAAGGCCAACCCGTACACCGTCCTGGGCAAGACCTACTACCCGATCCAGGATTCGCGCAACTACCGCGCCGAAGGCATCGCCTCCTGGTACGGCACCAAGTTCCACGGCCAGAACACCGCCAACGGCGAGGTCTACGATCTCTACGGCATGAGCGCGGCGCACAAGACCCTGCCGCTGCCGGCCTACGTGCGGGTGACCAACCTGGACAACCAGCGCAGTGTGATCCTGCGGGTCAACGACCGTGGCCCGTTCTATTCGGACCGCATCATCGACCTGTCCTACGCCGCGGCCAAGAAGCTCGGCTACGCCGAGAGCGGCACCGCCCGGGTACGTGTCGAAGGCATCGACCCGCAGCAGTGGTGGGCCGCGCGCGGCCGCCCGGCACCGTTGGTGCTCAAGGAGCCGCAGGTGGCCCAGGCCCAGGCGGTCCCGGCCAGCACCGGCAAGGTCGAGCAATGGACGCCGCCACCGCAGCAGCACGCCGCGGCGGTGGTGCCGGTGCAGGTCGGCGGCGGCAGCGTACCGAACAACAACGGTGGCATGTACCTGCAGGTAGGGGCGTTCGCCAACCCGGACGCCGCCGAGCTGCTGCGTGCCAAGCTCAGCACCATGGTCAGCGCGCCGGTATTCATCAGCTCCATCGTGCGCAACCAGCAGACCCTGCACCGGGTGCGCCTGGGGCCGATCAACAGCCAGGGCGAAGTCCAGCAGATGCAGGACAGCGTGCGCCTGGCCAATCTGGGCCAGGCCAAGCTGGTAACCGCGGACTAGCCGGGGCGCACAGCTTCAAGCCACAAGCGTCGAGCCGCAAGAAAAAGCAGCTTCCACACCGATCCGCTTTTCTCTTGCAGCTTGAAGCTCGCCGCTGAAGTAGGCTGTCGGTTTTGTCATGAATCGGCGGGCGCGGCCATGTACAATGGCCGTTTTTGCCGCTGGCCAGGGAACCCTTGCCCTTGGGGCATCAGACCATTAGCGATTTACGAGAGACGGATGAACATCACCAACCTTGCCAAACGACTTTGCCTGCCTGTACTGCTGATGATCACTCCCGCTGCCTTCGCGGCGGAGCAGATGATGCCGTCGCCGCCGCAGCTGGCTGCCAAGTCCTATGTACTCATGGATGCGTCCAGCGGCAGCGTGCTGGTCGAGAACAACGGTGACGAGCGCCTGCCGCCGGCCAGCCTGACCAAGCTGATGACCGCCTACATCGCCACCCTGGACATCCGTCGCGGCCAGATCGGCGAGAACGATCCGGTGACCGTCAGCGAAAACGCCTGGCGTACCGGCGGCTCGCGCATGTTCATCAAGGTCGGCAGCCAGGTCAGCGTCAGCGACCTGCTGCATGGCATCATCATCCAGTCGGGCAACGATGCCTCCGTCGCCCTGGCCGAGCACATCGCCGGCAGCGAAGATGCCTTCGCCGACATGATGAACAAGACCGCCGCCGACCTGGGCATGACCAACAGTCACTTCATGAACCCCACCGGCCTGCCGCACCCGGAGCACTACTCCTCGGCGCACGACATGGCGGTCCTGGCCCGCGCGATCATCGACGAAGACCCGGCCCACTACGCCATCTATTCGCAGAAGGAATTCTTCTGGAACAACATCAAGCAGCCCAACCGCAACCTGCTGCTGTGGCGTGACAAGACCGTCGATGGCCTGAAGACCGGCCACACCGAGGAAGCCGGCTACTGCATGGTCGCCTCGGCCGTGCGCGACGGCCAGCGCCTGATCGCCGTGGTGTTCGGCACCAACAGCGAGCAGTCCCGTGCCGCCGAGACCCAGAAGCTGCTGACCTACGGTTTCCGCTTCTTCGAAACCCAGACCTTCTACCAGAAGGGTACCGAGCTGACCCAGGCCCCGGTCTGGAAAGGCGCCACCGGCCAGGTGAAAGCGGGCCTTGCCAACGACCTGACCCTGACCCTGCCCAAGGGCCAGCTCAAGCGCCTGCAGGCTTCCATGACCATGAACCCGCAGCTGACCGCGCCTATCGCCAAAGGTGACGTGATCGGCAAAGTGGAAGTCAAACTGGACGAGAAAGTGGTCCACAGCGCCGACCTCATCGCCCTCGACGGCGTGGAGGAAGGTGGCTTCTTCCGCCGTATGTGGGATAGCATTCGTCTATTCTTCTACGGGTTGTTCAACTGATACGTGACCTGCATGCCCCTGCGCTCGATCGCGGGGGCATTGTTGTTGCCACGGCTTGCGAGGCCGTTTCCGCCATGAGCGAACAAGAAGACGTCAAGTCGCCAAAGATCGAATTTCCCTGCCCCGACTATGCCATCAAGGTAATCGGTGACACCGTCGTCAACTTCCGGGACACCGTCATCGAGATCCTCAAGAAACACGCACAGGTCGACATGAAGAGCCTGGCCGAGCGCCAGAGCAGCAATGGCAAGTACACCACCGTGCAACTGCACATCGTCGCCACCAGCGAAGACCAGTTGCGGGATATCAACAGCGCCCTGCGTGCCACCGGCATCGTGCACATGGTGCTGTGATGTCGACGTGCCTCGGTTTTCGCGATCTCGGCCTGCAGCCCTACGAGCCGGTGCTGGAAGCCATGCGTCGCTTCACCGAGCAGCGTACCCCGCAAAGCCCTGACGAAGTCTGGCTGGTGGAGCATCCGCCAGTGTTCACCCAGGGCCAGGCCGGCAAGGCCGAGCACCTGTTGGTGCCCGGCGAGATCCCGGTGGTGCAGACCGACCGCGGCGGGCAGGTGACCTACCACGGCCCCGGGCAATTGGTGGCCTACCTGCTGCTGGATGTGCGTCGCCTGGGGTTTGGCGTGCGCGACCTGGTCAACCGCATCGAGCGGAGCCTGGTCGACCTGCTCGCCAGCTACGATGTCCAGGCCGCGGCCAAGCCCGACGCGCCTGGGGTGTATGTCGACGGGGCGAAGATCGCCTCCCTCGGCCTGCGTATTCGCAATGGTCGTTCCTTCCACGGCCTTGCCTTGAACGTGGACATGGACCTGGCGCCATTCCGCCGAATCAACCCCTGCGGGTATGCGGGGCTGGCCATGACCCAGCTGCGCGACCTGGCAGGCCCGATCGAACTCTCCGAGGTCAGGACAAGGCTGCGCGGACAGCTGGTCAGGCACCTCGACTACGCTGAGCAGACGACCCTCACGGGCGGAATCGACTGAATATGACAACTGTGCAAGAAGCCGTGCCGAACCTGATACCCACCCAGGATGTCACCCCGCGCCCCGCGCCGAAGAAGGTGGAAGCGGGCGTGAAGCTGCGTGGCGCCGAGAAGGTGGCGCGCATCCCGGTGAAGATCATCCCCACCGAAGAACTGCCGAAAAAACCCGACTGGATCCGCGTGCGCATCCCGGTATCCCCAGAGGTCGACCGGATCAAGCAACTGCTGCGCAAGCACAAGCTGCACAGCGTGTGCGAGGAAGCGTCCTGCCCGAACCTGGGCGAATGCTTCTCCGGCGGCACCGCGACCTTCATGATCATGGGTGACATCTGCACCCGTCGCTGCCCGTTCTGCGATGTCGGCCATGGCCGGCCGAAGCCGCTGGACCTCGACGAGCCGAAGAACCTGGCGATCGCCATCGCCGACCTGCGCCTGAAGTACGTGGTGATCACCTCGGTGGACCGCGACGACCTGCGTGACGGTGGTGCCCAGCACTTCGCCGACTGCATCCGCGAGATCCGTGCCCTGTCGCCCGGCATCCAGCTGGAAACCCTGGTGCCCGACTACCGTGGGCGCATGGACGTGGCCCTGGAGATCACCGCGAAGGAGCCGCCGGATGTGTTCAACCACAACCTCGAGACCGTCCCGCGCCTGTACAAGGCCGCGCGCCCGGGGTCGGACTACGACTGGTCGCTCGACCTGCTGCAGAAGTTCAAGCAGATGGTTCCGCACGTGCCGACCAAGTCCGGCATCATGCTGGGCCTGGGCGAGACCGACGACGAGGTCATCGAGGTGATGCACCGCATGCGCGAGCACGACATCGACATGCTGACCCTCGGCCAGTACCTGCAGCCGTCGCGCAACCACCTGCCGGTGCAGCGCTTCGTGCACCCGGACACCTTCGCCTGGTTCGCCGAGGAAGGTTATCGCCTGGGCTTCAAGAACGTCGCTTCTGGCCCGCTGGTGCGTTCCTCCTACCATGCCGACCAGCAGGCTCACGAAGCCAAGATCAAGCTCTGAGCGCGGCGGGAGTGACCGATGCCGATGTGGGCCGTGAGGCCGCATCGGCATTTTTGTTTTCGAGCGGCAAGCTTCAAGCTTCAAGCGACAAGCCATGAGGAGTCGTGTGATGAATTGCGTCGAGACCGTGGGATCACGGTTGCCTGTGGCCTTGCCGGGTAATGCCCGTTTCGCCATCGTCGCGCCGGCGGGGCCGGCGCGGCTGGATGCCGACAAGGCTTGCCGGTGGTTCGAGCGTCGGGGGTACCAGTGCCGGATTTATCCTGGGGTGTTGCAAGCGGATGGTTATCTGGCTGGTAGCGACGAGCAGCGCCTGCAAGACCTGCATGCTGCGTTCAGGGCGCCGGATATCGACGCCATCCTGTGCATGCGGGGTGGGTACGGCAGCATGCGGTTGCTGGATCGCCTCGATTTCGACTTGGTTCGTCGCCACCCCAAGCCGCTGGTGGGCTATAGCGACGTCACCGCGTTGCATACGGCGATCAACCGGCATGCAGGGTTGATCACCTTCCATGGCGCGATGCTCAATGCCGATTTGCTGGGTGCCAAGCTCGAGCCGACCGAGAGTTCTCTGTTCGAGCAGCTCGGTGGGCAACTGGGGGAGGGGGACGTCATCGCGCACCCGCCAGCCTATCCATTGACCTGCGTGGTGCCGGGCCGTGCCCAGGGGCGACTGGTCGGCGGCAACCTGTCGTTGCTCGGTGCGACCCTCGGCACCCTGGCGGAGGTCGACACGCAGGGTGGCATCCTGTTCATCGAGGACGTCAACGAGCCGCTGTATCGGGTCGACCGCCTGCTTACCCAACTGCGTCTGGCGGGGAAGCTGGAGGGCGTGCGGGGTGTGCTGGTGGGGGATTTCGCCGGGATCACGGTGGCGGCGATGGCACCGCTGCTGAAGGGTATCTTCGGGCCCTTGGGCGTGCCCGTGCTGGCCGGGTGGCGCAGTGGGCATTGTGACCCGAACCTGTGCCTGCCGCTGGGGGCCAGGGTGAGGCTGGACAGTGCGCAGCACAGGCTGGTGTTGGAGCAAGCGCTGTTCGAGTGTTGAGCGCAGCTTTGTCGCGCTTGGGGCCGCTTCGCGCGGCCCCTGCTGCATCAGCGACGGCGCAGGCTGTCCAGCAGCTTGTGCGTCGGATACCCGTCCGCCGGCCAGCCCAGCGTCTGCTGGGCATTGCGAATGGCCTTGCGAGTGTTGGCGCCGATGATGCCATCGGCATTGCCAGCCTCATGCCCGTTGGCATTGAGCAGCTTCTGCAACTCGATACGCTCGCTACGGCTCAGGGGCAGGTCTTGCTTGGGCCAGTTGCCGGCGATGAAGCCCCAGCCCGAGAAGCGATCGCCCAACAGGCTGACCGCCAGGGCATAGGACGAGGAATTGTTGTACCTGAGGATCGCGCGGAAGTTGTCCAGCACCAGGAACGCCGGGCCTCGGGCACCGGCGGGCAGCAGCAGGGCAGCGGAGAGCTGGTCGCTGCCGGCGGGCAGGCGGGTGCCCAAGGGCAGTTTCACGCCCAGTTGCAGCCATTCGCTGACACTCTTGCGCTGGGCGCCATCGGCCAGCCAGTAATCGAAGCCCGCAGGTACCTGGACCTCGAAGCCCCAAGGCTGGCCACGCTTCCAGCCGGAGCTTTGCAGGTAGTGCGCGGTCGAGGCGAGGGCGTCGGCGGTGCTGTTCCAGATGTCGCGGCGACCATCGCCGTCGAAGTCCACCGCATGGGTGTTGTAGGTGGTCGGGATGAACTGGGTCTGGCCCATGGCGCCGGCCCATGAGCCACGCATGGCCTCTGGCTGGATATCGCCGTTCTGCAGGATCTGCAGGGCGGCGATCAACTGGTCCTGGGCGAACTGTGGGCGGCGGCCTTCATAGGCCAGGGTGGCCAGGGAGCGGATCACCGACTTGTTGCCCTGGAACTGGCCGAAGTTGCTTTCCATGCCCCAGACCGCAACCAGTACCTGGCGGTCCACGCCATAGCGCTGCTCGATGCGCGACAGCAGGTCGGCGTGCTGCTCGAGCAGCCGCTTGCCGTTGCGCACGCGCAGTGGCGACAGTGCGCCCTCCAGGTATTCCCAGACCGGCCGGGTGAATTCCGGCTGGCTGCGGTCGGCCTTGACCACGTCCATGTCTGGCGTGACGCCGAGGAAGGCGCGATCGAAGGTGCTGGCGCGGATACCGGCCTGCAGGGCTTGCTGGCGGAAGCCGGCCTGCCATTGGGCGAAGGTCTGCAGGGGTTGGATTTCGGTGCTGAGGTCAGGCGTGGTGCCGGGCAGGCTCACGGCGGGAGCGGGCTGGGCAGGCGCCAGCGGCAGGGCGTCGGCGGCGGTGGGCTTTTCCGCGCAGGCGACAAGCAGGATGAAGCTGGAGACCGCGATCAGCTGGCGATGGGGCCAGCGAAGGGAAAGACGGAGGGACATGCACAGATCCAGAATTGCAGTTCAGGTGCCGACCATACCATGCCTGGGCATTTCCTGCCTTCATGCGGCCAAAAAGCAAGAAGCCTCCCAATCTCTCGATTGGAAGGCTTCGCGGCGGTAGCTGCCCTTGCCCTTGTTCGGTCGTTCCTGGCGGCAGCGGAACAGTGGTTGGGCGACGATGGACTTGGCCTTGTTCGGGCCGTGTTTCTTCGGCTTCTTGCTCATGGTGGCATCCCGGTGGGTGGACTTCGGGGGCACTCTAAGGCGATGTGGGGGCGGGGGCCAATTGATTGTGTTTATGGTCGGATAGCGGCCCACGACCCTGTGGGAGCAGGCTTGCCCGCGAATGGCTCACTCAGGCGGCAAGGTCAGCCGCTGCCCGGCCATCAGCAGCGACAACCGCGCCAGGCTAGTCCACGGCGAGCCCTCGGCCTGGCCCTTGATCTGCGCATCGATCCTTTGGGCATCCTGCAGCAATTGCGTCCAACGTTGCGCCGAGAGGCGTTGCAGGGCCTTGCTCACCAGCGGTCGGCGCTTGTCCCAGACCGGTGGGCGGGCCTGGCTGAACGCCTTGTCCAGCGGTACGCCCTGGCTGAACTGTTGGGCCAGGCCCGCCAGTTGGCGCAACTCGCGGGCCAGGGCCCAGAGGATGACCGGCGGCTCGACGCCTTCGCCGCGCAAACCTTCGAGCATGCGCAGGGCATGGGCCGCTTCGCCGTTGAGGATGGCATCGACCAGCCCGAAGACATCGAAGCGAGCGCTGTCGGCGACAGCGGCCTGGACGGTTTCCACGGTGATCTGGTTGCCTTCGGCCAGCAGCTTGAGCTTCTCGATCTCCTGGGCGGCAGCCAGCAGGTTGCCTTCGACCCGTGCGGCGATCAGGTCGACCGCGTCACGCTGGGCAGACAAGCCGGCCTGCGCCAGGCGCTGGTTGATCCACTGGGGTAGCTGCTGGGCGTCCACCGGCCAGATCTGGATGAACTGGCAATGCTCGCCCTCGATCAGCGCCTTGCCCCACTTGGTCTTCTGCGCACTGCCATCGAGCTTGGGCAGGCTGACCAGCAGCAGGGTGTCCTCGGCGGGGTTGGCGCAGTACTCCATCAGCGCGGCGGCACCCTTGTCGCCGGGCTTGCCTGAGGGCAAACGCAGCTCCAGCAGGCGCCGCTGGGCGAACAGCGACAGGCTGGCTCCGGCCTGGAGCAGGCTGCCCCAGTCGAAGTTGGCATCGGCACTGAAGACCTGGCGCTCGTCGAAACCCTGCTGGCGTGCAGCCGTGCGGATGGCATCGGCGGCCTCCTGGCAGAGCAGCGGGTCATCGCCGCTGACCACGTAGACCGGGGCCAGGTTGCCTTGCAGGTGTTTGTTGAGCTGGGCGGGGGAGAGCTTCATGGGAATAGGCGAGGCACCCGCAGGTGCCTCGTGCAGGCTCAGTTGCCCGGTACTTCCAGGGGCGACTGCTGCGGCGTCTCGTCCTGCAGGCGACGCGCCGCCTCCAGGGCCTCGGCTTCGGCCTTGGCACGCTCGTCGGCGTCACGCTGCAGCTCGTCCAGTTGGGCCGGCGTCAGCATTTGCAGGCGAACCACCATGCCCTGGACCAGGTCGCGGCGCATTTCTTCACGTGCCTGGGCGCCTTCCTGGTCGGAGCCGGTGATGTTGTCGCCGTCGTGTACGTAGATCTTGCGGGCTTCCAGCTTGTCGCTGAGCAGCTGGGTGTCGTTCAGGCCCAGGATGCTGTAGCTGAGCACGGTGGTGAGTTCGTATTCGGCCGAACGGCTGCCGCCGCTGTAGGTGGCGGCACGCTGGGTTTCCCGTTCGTCGGTCAGCACCAGGCGGTAGGGGGCGCCGGCGTGCACGTTGACGCCGCTGCGCTGCAGTACCTGGCGCAACTGGGTCACGGTGTCGCCGTAGGCGTTGCGGGCGCTGACGTCCAGCTCCTTGATGGCCAGTTCGGTGGTGCCGGTGCCGCGCAGCTGGAAACCACAGGCGCTGAGCACGATGGCCAGGCCCATTACCAGCAGATTGCGTTTGATCATGTTGTAGCTCCCTCGTGGGCCTGTTCCGCCCGCCCACGGCACGCGTGGGCGGGCGTTGCCATCAATTGGCGACGATGTTGACCAGTTTGCCCGGTACCACGATGACCTTGCGGATGGTCAGGCCATCGGTGAAACGCAGGACGTTCTCGTTGTTGCGAGCGGCCGCCTCGATCTCCTCGCGGCTGGCCGAGGCGGGCATTTCCACCTGGCCACGCAGCTTGCCATTGACCTGCACCACCAGGGTGATGCTGTCCTGCACCAGGGCGCTTTCGTCGACGGCCGGCCATGGCGCGTCGATCACCGCCTGGTCGTGACCCAGGTGCTGCCACAGCGCATGGCTGATGTGCGGGGTGATCGGGGCCAGCAGCAGGGTCACGGCCTCCAGGCCTTCCTGCAGCAGCGCACGGTCCTGAGCGGTGGCCTGCGGGGCCTTCTCCAGCACGTTCATCACGGTCATCACCTGGGCGATGGCGGTGTTGAACTTGTGGAACTGGCCCACGTCGGTGCTGGCCTGCTTGATCGCGGTGTGGATGGCACGGCGGATCGTCTTCTGGGCGTCGTCCAGCGCGGCGACATCCAGCGTGCCCGGCAGGCCCTGGGCCACATGGGCCTGGGCCAGGCGCCAGACACGACGCAGGAAGCGGCTGGCGCCCTCGACACCGGAGTCGGACCATTCCAGGCTCATGTCGGGCGGCGAGGCGAACATCATGAACAGGCGGCAGGTGTCGGCGCCATAGGCGTCGATCATCGCTTGCGGGTCGACGCCGTTGTTCTTCGACTTGGACATCTTCTCGGTGCCGCCGATCTCCACCGGCAGGCCGTCGGTCTTCAGGCGGGCGCCGGTGACCTTGGCCTTGGCGTCGCGCTCGACCTCGACATCGGCCGGGTTGAACCAGTCCTTGCCGCCGTTGCTGGCGGTGCGGTAGTAGGTCTCGGCGACCACCATGCCCTGGGTCAGCAGGTTCTTGAACGGTTCGTTGGAGGTGACCAGGCCTTCGTCGCGCATCAGCTTGTGGAAGAAGCGCGCGTACAGCAGGTGCAGGATGGCGTGCTCGATGCCGCCGATGTACTGGTCCACCGGCAGCCAGTGGTTGGCGGCCTTCGGATCGACCATGCCGCCCTCGTAGTTCGGCGAGGCGTAGCGGGCAAAGTACCAGGACGACTCGACGAAGGTGTCCATGGTGTCGGTTTCACGCTTGGCCGCGGCGCCACATTTCGGGCAACTGCATGCGTAGAACTCGGGCATGCGCGCCAGCGGCGAGCCGGCGCCGTCCGGCACCACGTCTTCGGGCAGCACCACCGGCAACTGGTCTTCCGGCACCGGTACGTCGCCACAGGACGGGCAGTGGATGATCGGGATCGGGCAGCCCCAGTAGCGCTGGCGGCTGATGCCCCAGTCGCGCAGGCGGAACTGGGTACGCGACTGGCCCAGCGCCTTGCGGATCAGTGCAGCCTCGATGGCGTCGAAGGCGCCCTGGAAGTCCAGGCCATCGAACTCGCCGGAGTTGATCAACTGGCCATGTTCGGCATAGGCGGCCTGCCATTGGCTACCGACCTCGTCGCCGGCGCTGGTACGCACCACGGCCTTGATCGGCAGGTGGTACTTGTGGGCGAATTCGAAGTCGCGCTCGTCGTGGGCCGGCACGGCCATCACGGCGCCGTCACCGTAGTGCATCAGCACGTAGTTGGCGACCCACACCGGCAGTTTTTCGCCGGTCAGCGGGTGCTCGACGAACAGGGAAGTGGGCATGCCCTTCTTCTCCTGGGTGGCCATGTCGGCCTCGGCGACGCTGCCGCTCTTGCATTCGTCGATGAACGCCTGCAGCGCCGCATCGCCCTGGGCGGCCTGGGTGGCCAGGGGGTGCTCGGCGGCTACGGCGACGTAGGTCGCGCCCATCAGGGTGTCCGGACGGGTGGTGAAGACCTTGAGGGCGCCGGCGTGGCCGATGCTCGCCTGGTCATAGGGGAACTGCACTTCCATGCCACGCGACTTGCCGATCCAGTTGCGCTGCATGGTCTTGACCTGCTCCGGCCAGCCCGGCAGCTCGTCGAGGCTTTCCAGCAGCTCGTCGGCGTAGTCGGTGATGCGGAAGTAGTACATCGGGATCTCGCGCTTCTCGATCAGCGCGCCCGAACGCCAGCCACGGCCGTCGATGACCTGCTCGTTGGCCAGTACGGTCTGGTCGACCGGGTCCCAGTTGACGGTACCGTTCTTGCGGTAGATGACGCCTTTCTCGAACAGCCGGGTGAACAGCCATTGCTCCCAGCGGTAGTAATCCGGCTTGCAGGTGGTGACTTCGCGCGACCAGTCGATCGCCAGGCCCAGGCTCTTGAGCTGGGACTTCATGTAGTCGATGTTCTCGTAGGTCCACTTGGCCGGGGCGACGTTGTTCTTCATCGCGGCGTTTTCCGCCGGCATGCCGAAGGCGTCCCAGCCCATCGGCTGCAGGACGTTCTTGCCCAGCATGCGCTGGTAGCGGGCGATCACGTCGCCGATGGTGTAGTTGCGCACGTGGCCCATGTGTAGCTTGCCGCTCGGGTACGGGAACATCGACAGGCAGTAGTAGGTATCCTTGCCTGGCTGTTCGGTGACAGCGAACGATTGTTGCTCGTCCCAGAACGTCTGGGCGGCGGCTTCTATATCACGGGGCGTGTATTGTTCGTGCATGGCTACTTTGTGCTGAGAGAGAAGAGACCTTGTTTCCAGGCAGCGGAACCTCGCTGCGTCCGGCACTCCGGTGTCGATAGAGTGAACGCCGTAGCATACATGAGCGCCGCGCGTCCTGGGAAACCCTGATTGCGAATGTCCACTGGTCGCAGCGCTCGGCTGCTTTTCGCAGCGACGCTAAGCTCATCTGTGGGGGGAGATATTCTTATCTTCAATGAGGTGAACGGATGGGAGAGTCGCAGCTACCCGCAATCAAACCGGAGCTTTACGAACGCCTGATCGACCGTCTGGGCCTGGCGCTGGAAGTTGCCAGGACGTCGGTACGATTGCGCGACGAGATGCCAGCCGAACTGGAATTGCGTGGCCTGAGCCACGCCGAGTTCGAAGTGATCAAGGCCTACCTGGACACCCTCCCGGAGAGCCGTTTCGCCAGCGCCGGTGCCTACCAGCAACCGGAGCCTTCCTCGGCGAAGATCGTCTGGCTCAAGGACAAGAAACGCCCCGCCACCACGGCGAGATCCCGGACGCTGCGACATCGCTAGCCGTTCAGGATTCCAGGCGCAGGCCATCGTGCGCCGGTTCTATCAATCTCTGTCTTGTCGGCGCCGGCGCGCACTTGTTGCCCGGCGTCGATCCTCTTAGGCTGCACGCCTTCCAAGGAGGTGTGCCCGATGCCGATTCGCTTTTTCATCAAACAATGGCTGCTGCCGCCTGGCCTGCTGTTTCTGTCGCTGCTGCTCGCCTGGTGGCTGCGCAAGCGCTATCCGGGCCTGGCCGCGGTCGGTTTCGTGGTCGGGCTGGGCGGCCTGTGGCTGATGAGCCTGCCGCTGGTGGTGGAGCAGCTCGCGCGGCAGCTGGAAACCGAACCGCCCCTGGCGCAGGCCGACTGGGCGACGCTGGCGGACAGGGCCGATGCCATCGTGGTGCTCGGTGCCGGGCGCGAACGCGGGGACCCTGCCTGGGGCGGCGAGGACCAGCCATCGGCGCTGGCCCTGGAACGCATGCGCTATGCCGCGGCCTTGACCAAGGCCTCGGGCCTGTCGGTGCTGATCAGCGGCGGGTTGCACTACGGCACGCCGCCGAGCGAGGCGCAGTTGATGACTGATCGCCTGCGCGAGGATTTCGCGGTGCAGGTGAGGTGGAAGGAGGAGGCCAGCCGCACCACCTGGGAGAACGCCCAGCTCAGCGCCGAGCTCCTGCTGCCCAAGGGCGTCCGGCGGGTCGTGGTGGTCACCCATGCCTGGCACATGCAGCGAGCGCGCTGGTGCTTCGAGCAAGCCGGCTTCGAGGTGGTGCCGGCGCCGATGGGGTTCCTGGGCAGGGATACTGGGCAGCCGTTCGGCGGATGGCTGCCGGAGAGCCGGGCGCTGTGGCAGAGCGGGCAGTTGCTCAATGAAGTGGCGGGGTTGATCGGGTATCGGCTCTTTTATCGAGACGGTCGGAGCTGACGGAGGCCCCTGGGGGAGTGGGGCTTTTCCCATGCCGTGCGATTAAGCGGCATTGGGGCGGCCTTGCAGCCCATCGCCGGCAAGCCGGCGATGGTTTTGCTACACGGTCTTGGCGATACGGCTGGCCAGCAATGCCCAGCCCAGCAGCAGGGCACAGACGATCGCCAGCGGCCAGGAGCGCCATTGCAGGTACGGGGTGAGCTGCTGCATCGGCACCACCTCGCCGTACAGGATCGCCTGCTGGAACTGCGGGACCTGCGCGGTGATCCTGCCGAACGGGTCGATCAGTGCGGTGACGCCGTTGTTGGTGGCGCGGATCATCCAGCGGCCGGCCTCCAAGGCACGCATCTGGGCCATCTGCAGGTGCTGCAGGGGGCCGATCGACTTGCCGAACCAGGTGTCGTTGCTGATGGTCAGCAGCAGGTCGCTGCGGGCCGCCAGGCTTGCCGCGAACTCGGGATAGACCACCTCGTAGCAGATGTAGGGTGCGATCTGGTAGCCCTTGGCATGCAACAGCGACTGGTTCGCAGGGCCACGGGCGAAGTCCGACATGGGCAGGTCGAAGAACTCGATCAGCCCACGCAGCATGTCCTGCAGGGGCACGTATTCGCCGAACGGCACCAGCTTCTGCTTGAGGTAGGTGCCGTCGCCTTCTCCGGCCACGGTGATGCCGTTGTAGTAGCGACGTTGCTGGTCCACCACTTCACGCACCGGCACGCCGGTGATCAGCGCCGAATGTCGCTTGGCGGCGAAGCCACCCATCATGCCGATATAGCCCTGGGCCTGATCCTTGAGCACCGGCACCGCGGTTTCTGGCCAGACCAGCAGGTCGACCGGCTTGGAGCTGAAGCTCATGTCGCGGTACAGGGCCAGTTGCGCATTGATGTGCGCCGGGTCCCACTTCAGGTCCTGCTCGACGTTGCCCTGCACGGCGGCGACCGTCAGCGGCTCGCCCGCAGGCTTGGTCCAGGCGTGGCCCTTGAGTGCCAGGCCGAGGATCCATGGGGCGACCAGCAGCACGCCGCCCACCGCCAGGAACGAAGGGCGGGCCCGCAGGCGATGCAGGTTGCACAGCAGTGCGGCGCTCAGCGCCAGGACGAAGGAAATCAGCCAGACACCGCCGAGCGGCGCCAGGCCCGCCAGCGGGCCGTCGAGCTGGCTGTAGCCGGCGTAGAGCCAGGGGAAACCGGTGAGGAACCAGCCGCGGAACGCCTCCTGCAACAGCCACAGGGCAGCGAAGCACAGGGCATCGGCCAGGGGCGCTTCGTTACGCCTCAGCCAGCGTGCCCACAGCCAGGCAGGCAGCGCGAAGAACCAGGCCAGGGCCGCGAAGAACGCCAGCAGCAGCAGCGTCGCCAGCGATGGCGAGGCGCCCCCGTAGGTGTTCATGCTGACGTAGATCCACCAGGTGCCGGCGCCGTAGAGGCCGAAGCCGAAGCACCAGCCGCGCCACATGGCCTGGCGTGGGCTGAGCTCGCGCAGGCCGGCGTAGAACAGGACGATGGACAGCAGGGCCAGCGGCCAGATATCGAACGGCGACAGGGCCAGCAGGGTGGAAGCGCCGGCCGCCATGGCCAGCAGGTTACCGGGCCAGCCGGGGCGGGTGATCCAGCGCATGGTGTTCCTTAACGGGTGATCGGAGTCAAACGCAGCAAGTGTATCCGCCGGCTGTCGGCGTTGAGAATACGGAACTTGTACGAACCGATCTCGGTGGTCTCGTTGCGCTTGGGCAGGTGGCCGAAGGCGCTCATCACCAGGCCGCCGACCGTGTCGAACTCGTCGTCGGAGAACTCGCTGTCGAAGAACTCGTTGAAGTTCTCGATCGGGGTCAGGGCCTTGACCAGGAAATCACCGCTGGGCAGTGGCTTGATGTAGCTGTCTTCCTCGACGTCGTGCTCGTCCTCGATGTCGCCGACGATCTGCTCCAGCACGTCCTCGATGGTCACCAGGCCCGCCACGCCGCCGTATTCGTCGATGACCACGGCCATGTGGTTGTGGTTGGCGCGAAACTCGCGCAGCAGCACGTTCAGGCGCTTGGACTCGGGCACGAAGGTGGCCGGGCGGAGCAGGTCCTTGATGTTGAAGCTGTCGCCGTTCTCCTTGAGGATCAGCGGCAACAGGTCCTTGGCCAGGAGGATCCCGAGCACATCGTCGTGGCTCTCGCCGATCACCGGGTAGCGCGAGTGCGCGGCGTCGATCACCGCCGGCAGGAATTCGCGTGGCGATTGGCTGGCCTTGATGCTGATCATTTGCGAGCGCGGCACCATGATGTCGCGCACCTGCAGGTCGGCGACCTGGATGGCGCCTTCGACGATGGTCAGCGCCTCGCTGTCGAGCAGCTTGTTCTGATGGGCTTCGCGCAGCAGCTCGAGGAGCTCCTGGCGGTTCTTCGGCTCATGGGCAAAAGCCTGGGTCAGTTTACCCAGCCAGGACTTCTGCCCGTTGCTCGATCGGTCTTCGCTCATGGCGGTTACTCGTGATCCTTGCAGATATCGGTAGGAGTGACTTCGTCATCGGCGTACGGGTCCGGGTGACCCAGTTCCGCCAGCAATGTTCGTTCCAGCGCTTCCATTTCCTCGGCCTCGTCGTCCTCGATGTGGTCGTAGCCGAGCAGGTGCAGGCAACCGTGGATGACCAGGTGCGCCCAGTGCGCCTCGAGGGCCTTGCCCTGTTCGGCAGCCTCGCGTTCGACCACCGGTACGCAGATGACCAGGTCACCCAGCAGGGGAATGTCGAGCAGCTCGTCGGGGACGTCGGCGGGGAACGACAGCACGTTGGTCGCGTAGTCCTTGTGCCGGTAGGTGTGGTTCAGCTCGCGGCCCTCGGCCTCGTCGACCAGGCGGATGGTCATTTCCGAGTCGGCGCTGCGCTGGCGCAGCGCCAGCTCGCACCAGCGACGGAAAGCGGCGTCATCGGGGGCAGCGGCGTCCGTGGCCCGTTGCAGGTCGAGTTCAAGCATCGCTGGCGGGTGCCTCGGGCTTGGCCTGGCGGGCGTCGAAGCGGTCGTAGGCCTCGACGATGCGTTGCACCAGCGGGTGACGGACCACGTCCTTGGGCTGGAAGTGGGTGAAGCTGATGCCCGGTACGTCCTTGAGCACCTCGATCACATGGGCCAGGCCCGACTTGGTGCCGCGCGGCAGGTCGACCTGGGTGATGTCGCCGGTGATCACCGCGGTCGAGCCGAAGCCGATGCGGGTGAGGAACATCTTCATCTGCTCGAGCGTGGTGTTCTGGCTCTCGTCGAGGATGATGAAGCTGTTGTTCAGGGTGCGGCCGCGCATGTAGGCCAGCGGGGCGATCTCGATCACCTGGCGCTCGATCAGCTTGGCCACGTGCTCGAAGCCGAGCATCTCGTAGAGCGCGTCGTAGAGCGGACGCAGGTACGGGTCGATCTTCTGGGCCAGGTCGCCGGGCAGGAAGCCCAGCTTCTCGCCGGCCTCGACCGCCGGGCGCACCAGCAGGATACGCCGTACCTGTTCGCGCTCCAGGGCATCGACGGCGCAAGCCACGGCCAGGTAGGTCTTGCCGGTACCGGCCGGGCCGATGCCGAAGTTGATGTCGTTGGCCAGGATTTCCTTGACGTAGCGTTGCTGGTTGACGCCGCGCGGGCGGATGTTGCCCTTGCGCGTGCGCAGCGACACGCTGACTTCGTTGACGGCCGGGTTGTCGATGTTTTCCACGGTCGATTCCTGCAGGTACAGGTGGACCGTTTCCGGCGACAGCTCGCTGCCCTTGGTCTCGCGGTAGAGACGGCGCAGCAGTTGTTCCGCGGCAGAGGTGGTCTTGGGGTCGCCGATCAGTTCGAATTGGTTGCCGCGGTTGCGGATCTCGATGGCCAGGCGTTGTTCGATCAGGCGCAGGTGCTCGTCGAACTGGCCGCACAGGTTGGCGAAACGGTGGGCCTCGAAGGGTTCGAGGATGAAGCGATGGGGTTGTATGGGTGCGTTCAAGGTCGTTTTTAGCCGCTCGACGGCAATGGATGTGAACTCAAGAATAACCCTTGAATGCCAGTGGCGAAAGCACTGAAACGATCAAGGGTCGTTGCTGGGGGCATGGCCCGGGGGCGCTTCGTGGCCCATCGCCAGCAAGCCGGCTTACCATTGAGACCGAGCCGCTCTCGAGATCGGCGCAGAACCCTGTGGGAGCCGGCTTGTCGGCGATGGGCTGCAAAGCAACCCCCCAGGCGCGAATCAATGAATCAGCGCCCCGATCAGCGAGTGCGGGCGGGCTTCCTCGATGCGCACGTCCACCAGTTGGCCGATCAGCAGGGGATTATCGCTGCGGAAGTTGACGATTCGGTTGTTCTCGGTGCGCCCCTGCAACTGCCCCGGGTCGCGCTTGGAGAAGTCAGTGACCAGGATGCGCTGGACACTGCCCACCATGCGCCGGCTGATCTCGAAGCCCTGCTGGTCGATGCGGTGCTGCAGCAACTGCAGGCGCTGCTTCTTCAGCTCTTCCGGCGTGTCGTCCGGCAGGTCGGCGGCCGGTGTGCCTGGGCGCGGGCTGTAGACGAAGGAGTAGGAGAAGTCGAAACCGACCTCGGCGACCAGCTTCATGGTCTGCTCGAAGTCCTTTTCGGTCTCGCCGGGGAAGCCGACGATGAAGTCGGAGCTGATGCAGATGTCCGGTACCGCGGCCTTGAGCTTGCGCAGCTTGGACTTGTACTCGAGGATCGTGTGGTTGCGCTTCATGGCTGCCAGCACCCGATCGGAGCCGGCCTGCACCGGCAGGTGCAGGTGCTTGACCAACTGCGGCACTTCGGCGTGCGCCTGGATCAGGCTGTCGGAGAATTCCAGCGGGTGCGAGGTGGTGTAGCGGATCCGCTCGATGCCATCGACCGCCGCCACCGTGCGGATCAGCTCGGCGAGGTCGGCCAGGCGGCCGTCGTGGGTCTGGCCGCGGTAGCCGTTGACGTTCTGTCCCAGCAGGGTGATCTCGCGCACGCCGTTCTCGGCCAGGTGGATGACTTCGGCCAGTACGTCGTCGAACGGCCGGCTGACCTCGGTGCCACGGGTGTAGGGCACCACGCAGAAGGTGCAGTACTTGCTGCAGCCTTCCATGACCGAGACGAAGGCGGTCGGGCCGTCGATGCGCGGCTCGGGCAGGTGGTCGAACTTCTCGATCTCCGGGAACGACACGTCGACCTGCGGCTGGCGGGTGCTGCGCGCGGCGTCGATCATTTCCGGCAAGCGGTGCAGGGTCTGCGGGCCGAAGACCACGTCGACATAGGGCGCGCGCTTGCGGATCGCCTCGCCCTCCTGGCTGGCCACGCAACCGCCGACGGCGATGACCATCTCCGGGTTGCGGTCCTTCAGCTCGCGCCAGCGGCCCAGCTTGGAATACACCCGGTCCTGGGCGCGCTCGCGGATCGAGCAGGTGTTGAGCAGGATGACATCGGCATCCTCGGCGTGCTCGGTGACCTCAAGGGCCTGGTGTTCGCCCAGCAGGTCGACCATGCGCGAGCTGTCGTACTCGTTCATCTGGCAACCGTGGGTTTCTATGTAGAGCTTCCGGGTCATGGCGAATCATCTGCTGCTGGTGCTGTGGACCGCGCATTATAAAGGTGGATCCCTGCACTTCCTAGGGTCGGCGGTCTGCTATGATGCGGCCCTTTTTATCCAACCATGTCAATCCGTCGATCATGAGCAAACGCGAACCTGCTATCTACAAAGTGATCTTCCTGAATCAGGGCCAGGTGTTCGAGATGTACGCCAAGCAGATCTACCAGAGCGACCTGTGGGGTTTTCTCGAGATCGAGGAGTTCGTCTTCGGCGAACGCACCCAAGTGGTGGTCGACCCCAGCGAGGAAAAGCTCAAGGCCCAGTTCGAGGGCGTGATCCGCAGCTTCGTGCCGATGCATTCGATCGTGCGCATCGACGAGGTGGAGCGTCTGGGTACGGCGAAAATCAGCGAGGCCAAGGGCGGCGGCAACGTGATGCCGTTCCCCATGCCGATGCCGGAGAAGTGAGGCGGCCCCTCAGGGCAGGGGGGAGAAGGGCGTGCGGCCTTCGGCGTTCTGCAGTTCGAGCAGGTAGCGACGGAAGATCTGGCCGAGTACCTGGGTGGCGTGCTCCAGTTCGTCGCGGGGCATCTGCTCGGTGACTTCGTCGGCCAGGTCCAGGGCCTCCTCGTCGCCATTGACCGCCGCCATCTTCAGCAGGATATAGGCCTGGACATTGTTGGCGGGGACCCCTTCGCCACGGAAGAACATGGCGCCCAGGCGGTACTGGGCCTGGGCATGGCCTTGCAGCGAGGCTTTCTCGAACCAGTTGAGCGCCTTGTTCAGGTCCCGGGGCGCCTGGGTGCTGTAGTAGAACTCGCCCAGTTCGTATTGCGCCTGGGCATCCCCCGTCTCCGCCGTCTGCTCGCAGGCCTTCAGGGCGTTCTCCAGGTCCTCTGGCTGGGTATTGAGGGTGCAGCGCCCCGTTGCTGGAATGAGCAACGAGTTGCCGCCCTCCGCCAGGGCCAGCAGGGGTTGGAGAAGCAGCAGGCAGCCCAGGGTCAGGGCGCGGCCGGTGCGGTTCATGGGGATCGACTTACCTCTGCAAAGCTGCGGCCAATGTCTCTGGTGGCACATTATGGGATAAGCAGCGCCAACCTTACAAAGTTTTACTCGATTTTCTACACAGGGTGCGTCGCTGTGGCGCAAACCTCGACAGTGTGACGGTGTTCACATTGTCTGTAGGAGCGGGCAATCCGCTCCTACAGATGCTCATACACCTTATTTCAAGGCAGCGAAGGCGCGCTCGGCGGCGTCCAGGGTGATCTTCAGCTCGGCCTCGCCGTGGGCGATGGAGGTGAAGCCGGCCTCGAACGCGCTCGGGGCCAGGTACACGCCACCGTCGAGCATCAGGTGGAAGAAGCGCTTGAAGCGTTCCACGTCGCTGGCCATCACATCGTCGAAGGTGACGATGTCGTCGGCGCCGCTGAAGTACAGGCCGAACATGGCGCCGGCCTGGGTGGTGACGAACGGGATACCGGCAGCATCGGCACGTTGCTGCAGGCCGTCGAGCATGCGGCTAGTGAAGGCGCTCAGCTCATCGTGGAAGCCCGGGCGGCTGATCAGCTTGAGGGTGGTCAGGCCAGCGGCCATGGCCAGCGGGTTGCCCGACAGCGTGCCGGCCTGGTAGACCGGGCCGAGCGGGGCGATGCATTCCATGATTTCGCGCTTGCCACCGAAGCAGCCGACCGGCATGCCGCCACCGACGATCTTGCCGAAGGTCGACAGGTCTGGCTTGATGCCGTAATGGCCCTGGGCACCGCAGAGGGATACGCGAAAGCCAGTCATCACTTCGTCGAAGATCAGCACCACGCCGTGCTTGTCGCACTGCTCGCGCAGGCCTTCGAGGAAGCCTGGGGCCGGTGGTACGCAGTTCATGTTGCCAGCCACCGGCTCGACGATGATGCAGGCGACGGTCTGGCCGACCTCGGCGAGGGTCTTCTCGACCGCGGTGATGTCGTTGAACGGCAGGGTCAGGGTGTGCTTGGCGAAGTCAGCCGGCACGCCGGCCGAGCTCGGTACGCCCTGGGTCAGCAGGCCAGAGCCGGCCTTGACCAGCAGGCTGTCGGAGTGGCCGTGGTAGCAGCCTTCGAACTTGATGATCGCGTCGCGGCCGGTGTAGCCGCGAGCCAGGCGGATGGCGCTCATGGTCGCCTCGGTGCCGGAGCTGACCATGCGCACCATCTCCATGGACGGCACGATCGAGCAGACCAGGTCGGCCATCTCGGTTTCCATGGCGGTCGGTGCGCCGTACGACAGGCCGTGCTCCAGTTGCTTGCGCACCGAGTCCAGCACGTCCGGGTGGCTGTGGCCGAGGATCATCGGGCCCCAGGAGCCGACGTAGTCGACGTAGCGCTTGTCGTCTTCGTCGATGACGTAGGCACCCTCGGCGTGCTTGAAGAACAACGGCGTGCCGCCGACGCTGCGGAAGGCGCGGACCGGCGAGTTCACGCCGCCTGGGATGTGCTTCTGGGCTTGGGCGAACAGGGATTCGGAACGGGACATGGGGTTTTCTCTCGAATCAGGAAGCGAACAGGGCGTTGAAGGCGCGGGCGCGGCGGGTGACTTCCTGCGCGCTGTCGGCACCGAACAGGCCATGGATCACCGCCAGCAGGTCGGCACCTTGGGCGACCAGCGGGGCGGCATTGTCGAGGGTGATGCCGCCGATCACGGCGATCGGCAGCTTAACGCGGGCGCGGGCCTGGCCCAGCAGGTCGAGGCTGGCGGCCGGTGCGCCGGGCTTGGTCACGGAATTGAAGAAGCGGCCGAAGGCCACGTAGCTGGCGCCCTCGGCGGCGGCCTGCTCGGCCAGCTCGAGCTGGGCGTGGCAGGTGGAGCCGATGATCGCGTGGTGTCCGAGCAGCGCACGGGCTGGGGTCAGCGGGCCGTCGGTCTGGCCCAGGTGCACGCCGACGCCCAGGCGTGCGGCCAGTTCGGCGTCGTCATTGATGATCAGGGCGGTGCCGTAGCGCTCGCAGAGCTTCAGCAGCGCCTCAGCCTCGCGCAGGCGGCGCGCCGCATCGTCGCTCTTGTCGCGGTACTGCAACAGGCATACGCCGCCTTCCAGGGCGGCCTCGACATGGGACAGGAAGCGACCGGCGAGTAACTGGCTGTCGGTGATCGCGTACAAACCGCGTAACTTCATCTGAAAGCCTCGCATGCAGGGATCAGGAGCAGAAGTCCAGGGGCAGCCGGCGCGGCACGAACTGGCCCTTGCCCAGCTGCTCGGCGTCGCGCAGGGTGCGCCAGGTGTAGTCCAGGGCGCTGCGCACGGCGCTTTGCAACTGCTCGCCGAGCGCCAGGCGGCCGGCCAGGGCGCTGGCCAGGGTGCAGCCCGAGCCGTGGTAGCTGCCCGGCAGGCGCTGGCAGGTCCAGGTGTCGCGCCGGCCGTCACGGGTATAGAGGCGATTGTGGATTTCCTCTTCTTCGCCGTGACCGCCGGTAATCAACAGATGCCTGCAGAACGGCAGAAGTTTCTCCGCACATTCGTCGGCCGTGCCTTCGGGCAGCTCGGCGAGGATGCGCGCCTCCGGCAGGTTCGGTGTGGCGATGGTGGCCAGCGGCAGCAGACGTTCACGCAGGGCATAGCCGACCTCGTCCTTGCCCAGGCGGCCACCGCCGCCGGCACGCAGGACCGGATCGCAGACCAACGGCAGGTGCGGGTGGGCAGCCAGCAGCTCGGCGACGGTATCGACCATCTCGGTCGAGCCGAGCATGCCGAGCTTGACCGCTGCCACGTTGGAGTCGGCCAGCACGGCATTGGCCTGGGCCAGCACCCACTCGCGGTCGAGCACGCGGAAGTCGGAAACATTGACGGTATCCTGGACGGTCAGGGCGGTCACCGCGGGTGCGGCGTGACAGCCTTGGGCGATCAGGGCTTCGATATCTGCCTGCAGGCCGGCACCGCCACTGGGGTCGTGGCCGGAGAGACAGAGGACAACGGGGCGGGAGCTGTAGGTATTCATGGTCGGCGAGCTTACCACCAAACCTGTTTGGGCGGATTGCCTGGCGAGTGGGGTCGGCTGATCGATCGGTCCGCTTTCGTCTTTGTGTGCCTCTGTAAGCATTGATTTAGACGGCTTCTTCTAAATTTTCAGATGGCTGCTGGCCATGTCGAAAAGCTATGCTAGAGTGCTCGGATAACTCGATGAACGGGCTTTGTCGGAACTCGTCGTCTCAAAGGGATGGGAGGCCACCGCGACGCGACCGGACACGCCATGCTGGGGCTGTATGCGCTATTTGCTGATTGTGCTTCTGGGCTGCTTGCCTGTGTTCGCCGGGGCGGTCGATTTCGACAATGCCACCCGGCACCTTCCATTGGGCAAGGCCATGCAGGTCTACGAAGACCGCGACGCCAGCGCCAGCATCGCCCAGGTCAGCTCGCCAGCCTTCGCCAGCCGCTTCCGCCTGCACCATGAGGAGGTGCTCAACGCCGGGTATTCGACCTCGGTGTTCTGGTTGAAGATCGACCTGCGCAACGTCGCGCCGCCCACTGCCGCGCCGCGCCAGTGGCTGCTCGAGCTGGCCTATCCGCCGCTGGATCACGTGGAGCTGTACCTGCCGGACGGCCAAGGTGGCTACCACTTGGCGCAGCGCACCGGCGACGCCTTGCCCTACGCCAGCCGGCAGATCCGCCAGAACAACTACCTGTTCGAGCTGCCCTTGCCCCCAGGCCAGGCGACCACCGCCTACCTGCGCCTGCAAAGCCAGGGATCGATCCAGGCTCCAGTGGCACTCTGGTCGGCCGAGGCCTACCTGGAGGACCAGCCCGCCCGCCTGTACGTGCTGGGCATGATCTACGGCGTGCTGCTGGTGATGCTGGTGTACAACCTGTTCATCTATGTCAGCGTGCGCGATGTCAGTTACCTCTACTACATCCTCTACATCGCCTCGTTCGGGCTTTACCAGGTCTCGGTCAATGGTGCCGGCGTCGCCTACTTCTGGCCGGACAGCCCCTGGTGGGCCAATGCCGCGACGCCGCTGTTCATCGGTGCCGCTGGCCTGTTCGGCTGCCAGTTCGCCCGGCATTTCCTGCAGATGGGCACGCTCAGCCGCGGCTTCGATCGCCTGCTGCAGGGGCTGATGGCCGGTGGCGCGCTGGTCATGCTGCTGGCGGTGAGCATGCGCTACGGCATCGCCCTGCGCATGGCCACGGTGCTGGCCCTGCTGTTCACCATCAGCATCTTCAGTGCCGGGCTCTACGCATGGTGGCGTGGTCTGCGGGTGGCGCGCTGGTTCATCATCGCCTGGACCGCGTTCCTGCTGGGCGGCCTGGTCAACACCCTGATGGTGCTCGGCTACCTGCCGAATGTGTTCCTGACCATGTATGCCAGCCAGATCGGCTCCGCGCTGGAGGTGGCGCTGTTGTCGCTGGCCCTGGCCGACCGTATCAACAGCCTGCGCGAGGAGCAGGCCCAGACCCTGCGTGACACCGGCCGTGCCCTGGAGCAGCTCAACCAGCAGCTGGCCCGCAGCAACCAGCTCAAGGACGAATTCCTCGCCACCGTGACCCACGAGCTGCGCACGCCGATGAATGGCGTGATCGGCTCGCTGGAGCTGATGCACACCCTGCCGATGAGTGCCGAGCAGGCTCAGTACCATCGTACGGCCAGCGGTTCGGCCCAGGACATGATGGCCATGGTCGACGACATCCTCATCCTCACCGAGCTGCAGGCTGGCCGCCTGCGTGCCCAGGCGGCGCCGTTCAGCCTGCGCCGGCAGCTTCAGGAGCTGCGTGCGGGCTTCGCCGGGCGGGCCCTGGGCAAAGGGCTGTACCTGAGCCTGGATATTCCGGCCGACCTGCCGGACGAACTGATCGGGGATGCGCAGAAGCTGCTGCGCTGCCTGGCCTGCCTGGTGGACAACGGCCTGAAGTTCACCCACCAGGGCGGTGTCACGGTCCAGGTCCGTGGTCGGCGCCTGGGGCCGGACAGCCTGGCCCTGACCTTCACCGTCAGTGACAGCGGCATCGGCTTCGACGACCTGGACCAGGCGACCCTCTACCAGCGTTTCTTCCAGGTCGATGGTTCCATGAGCCGCCGTTACGGGGGGCTGGGCATCGGGCTGTCGATCTGCCGGCAACTGGGGGAACTGATCGGCGCCCGGCTGTCCCATGAGTCGACCCCCGGCCTGGGCAGCCGTTTCGACCTGACCCTGACCCTTGCCGTGGCCCAGGTACAGTTGCCGCCCAGCCGGGCTGCGTCGGGGATGAAGCGTTTCTAGCGTCCTATCGCCCTCGGCCGGCAAATGACCCCCAGTTAGTCATTTATGTCACTTTGACTGGCCGGGCAGGGATGCTTCACTGGGGTTTCCAGGCATGACCGGATCCAGGAGCCCACGATGAACCTGCACCAGTTCGCTGAAACCCACGAAGTCACCAACCAGCCGCCTGCCCTCGATGGCGCCAACCTGTACCGCCTCGACCAGCCGCTGCAGGAGTGGTCACGGCGCTTCGGGGCCGGCTGGGCCGAGTCGCGGATCGACGCTTACGGTGCCCTGGCCGGCGGCCCCTTGATGGCGGCGGGCTTCCTGGCCAATGCGCACAAGCCTGAGTTCAGCAGCCATGACCGCTATGGCCACCGTATCGACCTGGTGGAGTTCCACCCGGCCTACCATGAACTGATGCGCACGGCGGTCGAGCACGGCCTGCCGTCGTTGCCCTGGGCCGAGCCGCGACCAGGCGCCCACGTGGCACGGGCTTCGATGACCTACCTGCACAGCCAGGCCGAGGCCGGCACCGGCTGCCCGCTGACCATGACCTTCGCTGCGGTGCCGGCCCTGCGGCTGCAACCGGAGCTGGCCGAGTACTGGCTGCCCAAGGTGCTGGCCCGCGAATACGACCCGCGCAATGTCGGCGACCGACACAAGGCCGGCGTGACCCTCGGCATGGCCATGACCGAGAAGCAAGGCGGCACCGATGTGCGTGCCAACACCACCCGCGCCTATCCGGTCGGCACCCCAGGGCCCGGCCAGGCCTATGAACTGGTCGGTCACAAGTGGTTCTGCTCGGCGCCGATGTGCGACGCCTTCCTCACCCTGGCCCAGACCGACAAGGGCCTGAGCTGCTTCCTGCTGCCACGCCATCGCCCCGACGACAGCCGCAACCAGTTCTACATCCAGCGCCTGAAGAACAAGCTCGGCAACTGCTCCAATGCGTCCAGCGAGGTGGAGTTCCGCGGTGCCTTGGCCTGGATGGTCGGCGAGGAAGGGCGGGGCGTGCCGACCATCATCGAGATGGTGGCCATGACCCGCTTCGACTGCATGGTCGGCTCCAGCGCCCTGATGCGCCAGGCCCTGACCCAGGCCGCGCACCATTGCGCCCACCGCAAGGTCGGCGGCCGTGTGCTGGCCGAGCAGCCGCTGATGCAGAACGTGATCGCCGACCTGGCCCTGGAAAGCGAGGCGGCGCTGGCCTTGAGCCTGCGCATGGGCCAGGCCCTGGACCAGCTGGACGATCCGCAGCAGGCGCACTTCGCCCGCCTGGTGACGGCCGTGGGCAAGTACTGGATCTGCAAGCGTGCCCCGGGGATGATCAACGAGGCCGCCGAATGCCTGGGCGGTGCCGGTTACGTCGAGGAGAGCATCCTGCCGCGGTTGTATCGCGAGGCGCCGGTGAACTCCACCTGGGAAGGCTCGGGCAACGTGCAATGCCTGGACGTGCTGCGCGCCTTGTCCAAGGAGCCTGGCGTGCTCGACGCCTTGTTCGCCGAGCTTGGCGACGGCCATGGCGACCCGCGCCTGGCGGCGCATATCGGCAACCTCAAGGGCGCCTTCGCCGACACCGGTGATATCCAATACCGCGCCCGCCAGCTGACCGAGGACATTGCCCTGGCCCTGCAGGCCAAGCTGTTGCTGGAGGCGGGCAACGCGGTGGTCAGCGATGCCTTCATCGGTAGCCGTCTGGCGGGGGGCGGCAGGGTCTATGGCGCGCTGCCGCGAGGTGTCGACGTCGAGGCGCTGGTGGCCCGGGCGACGCCTGCCTGGCCGCTCTGAGACGCCCCGTCGCGGGCAGGCTAGCTCCCCCGCGAAGAGGGCAACGCCGCTCCATGGGGATGTATTTGCCTTCGAACGCAGGCAAGATGGAGCCATGCATGCCCAGAAGACAGGAAGCCCAGCGTGAGCCAAGCGTTTGTAGTCGTTGATACCCCTGAACAGGCCGTCGACCGTCTGGCGGCCTTGCATGAACAGGCTACCGGGGCCCTCAGCCAGGCCCTCAAGCGCTACCTGAAGGACCGCACCGAGCCGGACGACGACCAGCGCGCGCTGTTTCGCTACCCGGCCCTGCGCCTGACCTACTACAGCCAGGGCGAGGTCGCCGCCACCACCCGGGCCTATGCCAAGGTCCAGGTGGCCGGCACCTACAGCGTCACCATCACCCAGCCGGCGGCCTTCCGTGGCTATCTGCTGGAGCAACTGCGGCCGCTGATGCACGACTACACCGTGACCCTCGAAGTCGGTGTCAGCGAGCAGAACATCCCTTACCCCTACGTGGTCGACCAGGGCGACGAGCTGGCCGGCAGCGGCATCACCGCCGCGGAGCTGGCGCGGGTCTTCCCCAGCACCGACCTGTCGGCGGCCACCGACAACATCGCCGATGGCCTGTACGACTGGGGCAGCGCCGAAACCCTGCCGCTGGCGCTGTTCGACGCCGCCCGCGTAGACTTCTCCCTGCGTCGCCTGGTGCACTACACCGGCAGCGACTGGCGCCATGTGCAGCCCTGGATCCTGCTGACCAACTACCACCGCTACGTCGACCAGTTCATCGGCCATGGCCTGGAGCAACTGCGCGACGATCCGCGCTTCGTGCGCATGGTGCTGCCGGGCAACGTGGTGATCGAGAAGGGCATGGACGATGGCGAGACCCAGGCCCTGGTGGCCAGCGTGGTCTGGCACCGCTACCAGATGCCGGCCTACCACCTGATCGCCGCGGACGGCGATGGGGTTACCCTGGTCAACATCGGGGTCGGCCCGTCCAACGCCAAGAACATCACCGACCACTTGGCCGTGCTGCGCCCGCACTGCTGGCTGATGATCGGCCACTGCGGCGGCCTGCGCCAGTCGCAGACCATCGGCGACTACGTGCTGGCCCACGCCTACATGCGCCGTGATGGCATCCTCGACCGGGTGGTGCCGCCGAACATCCCCATCCCGGCGCTGGCCGAAGTGCAGCTGGCGCTGCAGGAGGCGGCGGCGCAGGTCACCGGCGAACGCGGCGAGCAATTGAAGAAGCGCCTGCGCACCGGCACCGTGCTGACCTACGACGACCGCAACTGGGAACTGCGCTGGGCCCAGGAGCGGCCGCTGATCAACCTGTCCCGTGCCGTGGCGGTGGACATGGAAAGCGGCACCATCGCTGCCCAGGGTTATCGCCTGCGTGTGCCGTATGGCACCTTGCTGTGCGTCTCGGACAAGCCGTTGCACAGCGAGATCAAGCTGCCCGGTTCGGCCAATGCCTTCTACAACCGCGCCGTCAGCCAGCACCTGAAGATTGGCATCGCCGCCCTCGACCTGCTGCGTACCGAGCTCAATTCGCTGCACTCGCGTAAACTGCGCAGCTTCGACGAGCCGCCGTTCCGCTGAGGATCCATGTCCCTGCCACCCCGTTCCAAGCCACGCCGCCCCCCGGTGCGGCCTGCCGGTCCAAGGCGCCAACCCAAGGCGCCACCGGCCGAGCCCCGCCTGATCCTGTTCAACAAGCCGTTCGACGTGCTGACCCAGTTCAGCGACGGCGAAGGGCGCGCCACGCTCAAGGACTACATCGATATCCCGGGTGTCTACCCGGCCGGGCGCCTGGATCGCGACAGCGAAGGCCTGTTGCTGCTGACCAATGACGGCCGCCTGCAGGCGCGCATCGCCGACCCGAAGCACAAACTGGCGAAAACCTACTGGGTACAGGTGGAAGGCGAGCCTAGCGAAGAGCAGCTACAGCGCCTGCGTGACGGTGTCGAACTCAATGACGGGCCGACCCTGCCAGCCGAGGCGCGTCGCCTGGACGAGCCTGACTTGTGGCCGCGCAACCCGCCGGTGCGGTTTCGCAAGAGCGTGCCGACCCATTGGCTGGAACTGGTGATCCGTGAGGGGCGTAACCGCCAGGTGCGGCGCATGACGGCGGCGGTAGGGTTGCCCACCTTGCGCCTGGTGCGGGTGCGGATTGGCGACTGGACGATCGAGGGGCTGGAGCAGGGCTGCTGGCGCGAAGTCTCGCCGAAGGTTTGAGACGGAGGTAAGCCCCAAAGCACCGCTTGATGTGCATCGGCGCAAAGCCGCTAGACCCCTTCCAGGAACCCCACCACCACGCTCTTGATGATGAAGGCGAGCACGCCCAGGCCCAGGACGAAGAACAGGATCAGGGTGCCGAAACGGCCCGCCTTGGACTTCTTCGCCAGGTCCCAGACGATGAAGCCCATGAAGCCGATCAACACGGTGACGAGGACGATCATCATCCATTCTTCGAATACTGCAGGATCCATCGGTGTTCTCCAGGCAGGCTGAGCGCCCGATCATACACCGGGCGCCGGGGCGGTCAACGCAGGTGGGTCAGGGGCAGCTCGGTGCTGGCCAGGACTTGGTTGAGGACGAAGCTCGAGCGCACGCTGGTGACGCCCTCGATGCGGGTCAGGCTGCCTAGCAGCAGTTTCTGGTAGTGGTCCATGTCCGGCACCACCACCTTGAGCTGGTAGTCGGCATCCATACCGGTGACCAGGCTGCACTCCAGAACCTGGGGCAGGCTGCGGATGGCCGCCTCGAAAGCCTCGAAGCGCTCGGGAGTGTGTCGGTCCATGCCGATCAGCACGTAGGCCGTGAGGCTCAGGCCGAGTTTCTTGCGATCCAGCAGCGCCACCTGGCGCGAGATGTAGCCGTCGTCTTCCAGTTGCTTGACCCGCCGCGAGCAAGGGGAGGGGGACAGGCCGATGCGTTCGGCCAGTTCCTGGTTGGAGATACGCGCATCGCGCTGCAATTCGGCGAGGATGCTCAGGTCATAGCGGTCGAGCTTGCTCATGGAGGGGACCTTTTCTGTTCGGATTGCTGAGGATTATCGATCCAGGGTGAAAAATTGCGCAAGTGCTATTTATCAGAGCAATATTCGCAATCCTCTGCTGCGGTGCTTCCCGTATCTTTATCCACAGAATCACTGCCCGGACTTCAGTCCACGGCGACAGGCCCCAGGAGGGCCGTCGCGGCCAGGCCATCCAACAGGACCCGCCAGGCCCCCGGGCTACGCACCGTCCAGAAGACGGCGTGAGGTGAGCCGGCGCCACAAGTGCCGAGCACGGACGACAATTCCCAGAGGGAGGCCAATGGCCTCCCTTTTTTCATGGGCGCGAGCTTGGCGTCATAGGCTGCACGATTGCATCAAACTGGATCGGCATGCACCAACACATCCGCCCTCGGATAACGCTGGCGGATCGCTTGCGACGCCTGCTCGCACAGCTCATGGGCCTCATGCAGCGGCAACTCGCCAGGCAGCTCCAGGTGCAATTGGACGAACCAGTGGCTACCCGACACCCGCGTGCGCAAGTCGTGGGCGCCCCTGACCCCGGGGATGGCGCATGCCAGCTCGAGCATGCGCTCGCCGATGTCGGCCGGCAGCTCCTTGTCCATCAGGATCGCTGTGCTCTCGCGGGCGATCTGGGTGGCGCTCCAGAGGATGTAGAAGGCAATCCCCAGGCCGAACACGGCATCCAGCTGCGGCCAGCCGAAGCGAGCCAGCAGCAGGGCCAGCAGGATGCTGCCGTTGAGCAGCAGGTCGGAGCGGTAGTGCAGCGAGTCGGCGCGCACCGCTGTGGAACCGGTGGCGCGGATGACCTTGCGCTGGAAGGCCAGCAGGGCCAGGGTCAGGACCAGCGAGAGTAACATCACGCCGATGCCGGTGGCTGTGTCGCCCAACGGCTGCGGCGACTGCAGGCGCTCGACCGCCTGCACCCCGACCAGCACCGCGCTGACCCCGACGAACAGCGCCTGCGCCATGCCGGCCAGGGCCTCGGCCTTGCCATGGCCGAAGCGGTGGTCGTCGTCCGCCGGGCGCAAGGCATAGTGTACGGCGAGCAGGTTGAGGAAGGAGGCCACGGCGTCCAGCGCCGAGTCGGTCAGGCCCGCCAGCAGGCTGACCGAGCCGCTCAGCCACCAGGCCACTGCCTTGCTCAGCACCAGGATGCCGGCCACCGCGAGCGAAGCACGGGTGGCCAGGCGCAGCAGGTGTCGATGTTCGGCGGGTTGGGTCATGCCGCGGGTGTCGTCCTTGTCAGGCGGCCGGTACCAGGCCGTAGGCGGCCAGTTGCTCGACGCTGCCGCGGTGCTGGATCAGCCGCGGGTCGTTCAGCGGCAGGCGCTGGCCCAGTTCGCTTTCGAGAATAGCCTGCAGCCTGGTGTTGTCGACCCGGCCGTCGGCGTCGATGGCGGGCTTGAGCTTGGCAGGGTCGACTTGGGCGGTGTGGCCCCCTGGGTAGTAGATGGCGCCCGTGGCGAAGTCGATGCCGAAGGCGATCAGGCCGGGAATGACATAGAAAAGAATACCGATGGCGTCCATGGCGGCGACAACAGGGTCGATCTTGCCTTCGATCTGACCGCGACGGTCTGGGTAGAACAAGGTGCCGCAGGCCGTCAGCTGGATCAGCAAGGTGGCGATGAGTGCGCCACCGATGACGCGGGAATGGATGCGCATTTGAATCTCCGAAAAGTAACCACGAAGGGGCAGGCCAAAACGCCTGCGCCTGCTACTAAGACCATGGCAGGGCAGGCCCGGTTCGCCGTTATACGCGGGCGATGGTTCCAGGGCCATCATGATTTCATTACCAATCGATGCCGTTCTGCCTGCCCTTGGCGGCTCTCGGACACGGCGAGGCTGTGCACCTGCAAAGAGCGGAAACATCAGCCCAGCTGAGAAATCTTTTTTAGTAACGACACACGAATGGCGTTGGCATGTACTGGGGGGCAAGTGTGCGGGTAGGTCTACCTGGATATTATTTTATGATAATGAAATTGTCACCCAGTAATCGCAGGTTCTAATTGTCTGCTCATCAATGTTTAACTGGGTTTTACATTGTTTTTGTGCGGGTATTGACAAGTTGAACTTTTTCTTTGACACCGGTTTTTTGATTGCTAGTATCCCCGCAAGCGACCCGTTATTTAGTGTGCTTGAGAAGTCCGATCGCGACGGGTTTACGCTGACCTCTTGCACCTTTTACAAGTGTGCTCGGGACGCTTGGAGAAAGGGCGCGAACCCCGATGACGGGTAACAGACAGGGAGTCTCTAAGGTGATCAGGTCCCTCTGCGAACGCAGGTTCTATTGTCTCACCCCCATGCAGCATGTCGTTGCAATTCCCTTATGCAATTCAAACTCAACGCTCACTGGGCGCGTGAAATATCACGTGCCCAGTGAGCGCTCGGGTGTGGGCTAGGTCCAGCCTCTGGACTGAATCTTTTTATATAACTTTCGCTCATTCGAATGCCCAGTCGCCTTTTAAGCGGCTGCGCACGCGTTCGGGTTGCTTTGTTATGGGATTGACTAGCTGAAGCAAAGACAGGTGTGCGATGAATAATATTGTAATTGTCGACAAGGCGACGGGGGCGGCGACCGAACATGCGTTCGGTAACGTCGCCCTGAACGGAACCAGTATTGTAAAAGTGCCCATTAGCCCGAGTAGCATCCAGTCGATGCAACAGTCGGGCACGAACCTGGTCATCACGCTCAAGTCCGGTGGCACGGTCACGGTCCAGAATTTCTTTGTGGCCAGTGGCGAGGCCAACCAGTTGGTACTGGAAGAGGCCGATGGGACCCTGCTCCTGGGAAGTTACTCTTCACCGTACTCCGGTTTTACCTTTAGCGAGATCGGCGCCCTTGATGATCTGACCGCTGCCGCGACGCCGGACTGGGTGACCTGGGGGTTGAGTCTGCTGGGGGTTGGCGGCCTTGCCTCGATGTTCTTCCTCAATGGTAGCGGAAGCAGTAGCGGCAGCGGCGGCGGCGGTGATGCCAGTTCGACTACACCGGACGCGCCTACCGACCTTGCTTTCAATAGTGCCGGAACGGTACTGAGCGGCAGGGGCAAGCCGGGTTTGACTGTGACGGTCAAGGACGCGAATGGGCAAGTCATCGCCACAGGGATCGTGGGCTCGGATGGCAACTTCCACGTCAACCTGAATACCCCGCAAACCAATGGCGAAACAGTCGAAGTCACCCTCACTGACGCTGCTGGCAATGTGTCCCCTCCCAGCACGATCACCGCAGACGACACCACGGCCCCCAATGCGCCGACAGATTTAGCCGTCAGTGCCGATGGCACCACCGTCAGCGGCAAGGGCGAACCCAATACCACCGTCACCATCAAGGATGCCGATGGCAAGGTGATCGGTACCGGTACCGTAGGTCCCGATGGCACCTTCGAAGTTGTGCTGAATTCCCCTCAGGTCAACGAAGAAACCCTCACGGTGACGTTGACCGATGCTGCAGGAAATATCTCGGCCCCAGTCGAAGTAACTGCACCAGATATTGATGACACGGACGCTGACGCTGATGCTGATGCTGATGCTGATGCTGATGCTGATGCTGATGCTGATGCTGATGCTGATGCTGATGCTGATGCTGATGCTGATGCTGATGCTGATGCTGATGCTGATGCTGATGCT
>NZ_JAMYBK010000025.1 GCF_024127895.1 Pseudomonas guariconensis
CAGAACCATGCGCACGGCACGTTCACGGACTTCAGGGGAGTAGGTCGTAGTCTTTTTCATGGCCTCATCTTCTCAAGAGTTGAGGCCTCCACGAAACCCGGGGCGGTTCAAACATTCGTTGATGTGAAAATGGTTTTTTGTACATGCCCGCTAAAAAGGGTCGGTATTGTACATGGGGCAACCCTGCCTTTTGTCGTGCAGTGGATGCCTGTTTATACCGCCTATCGAGCGTGGGCTTTTTCACATGGAGAAAAGGATGACCATTTACCCGGATAACGCAGGGCTATTCTTCTACGCGACGGCGCGGGCATTAAAAAGAAAACGCCCGATAACGCGGGCGTGATCCATGAGTCTGTATTCGGTTAGCTTCGAATATGTGTTGTAGTCGTAGGGCAGGTGGAAGAGCGTTAGCCAACAAGGTTTTCGATTTTTTCCCGGTCTCGCTTCATTAACTCTATTCGAATTAAGTCTTTAATGAAGTCGATTTGATCGTCTGTGAATGTTCCCTACATCTTTTCGTAAAGTTCTTTTTCAAGATTTTCTATCGATCTGCGACTGATATCTTCCATTGGCTCCCCGCTTATAAATGCTAAAAATTCTGTTAAATATTTTTATAGTCAAGACAGCCTGGAAGTGGCTGTCGATGGCCTTTTGCCATGGCTCTGGATGGTACCTGATCCATTGAAGTCAAGCGACGGGATGCGTAAAAAAATCTTCCATCGCGAGGCAGCGGTATGGCTGTGCGATGGCTGGGCACGTAGGAGCCTTTTCTGTAGGGAAACCCAATGACCTGCCGATACCGGCGCTCTGGCTAGCGACGATGGCTACACCTTGTGCTGGCTGGAAGCAAACGCTCAGTTGCAGCAAGTATCGACAAGCACTGACGCGTACTCGCGCCGCCACCAGGCTATGGGATCAGCAGCACCCCAACTGGTATCAGTCCGATCAATTGATGAGGTAGATAACACGCGACCGCGACGCTGCCGTCTTTATACAGGATTGAGTGGAAGGCGGCTTCATGACCGCCACCCTTTCACTTCTCAAAGCTTAGAAACATCAGCCTCAACCACATCAGCCGCCGGCGCCTCAGTGCTGGTGGCCAGTTCCGTAGGAAGGGTAGAGAAGGTCACGGCATACTTGCCCAAGTCGTTTTCCTGCCGCTGGAAGTTGATCGCCACCTTGTCTCCTTTCCAGTTCATCACCTCCGTCAGATAGGAGGCCCCGGACTTCATCTTGACCCACTGGCTATTGCGCTCGGCAGGCTCACCGAAGCGTTCGGTCAGCATGTCCGTGACCAGGTGGAGGCTGTTGGCATTGCCGCTGAAGACCAGCTCGCGCACCTGTCCGTCTGCCAGGGTGGCGACGAGGTTGTAGCCTGGCGAAATGGGTAGGTAGGGCAGGCCGTGGATTTCAAAGCGGCTCGGGTCGGCGGTCGCTACCCGGCAGGGCTCGGTGGGGCGGGTTTCGTAGGTTGGGCATTCTGCGACCTGCTGCAGGAAATCGCCTTGCAAATCGACGCCCAGGAACGAACTTGGCTCCTGTGTCCAGACGCGTTCGGCCTGGCGGGAGTCTGCCCAGGCAGGGAGGGTAGCGAACAGGCTTGCCGAAGCGGCCAAAAGCAATAGAGGCCTCATGGATCCATCCTTGGGAGGAAAAAGTGGATTCAGCGCCGCAGAGTACCCGCCTGTGCAGCAGGTTAAAATGCTGCCGGAATGCCATTGCGGCGGCCTGACAATCCTGGGTAAGAGACGAGAACAGCGCGGAAAAGTTTAAGGCAATGCCTGAAACTGTGCGCTGCGTCACATTTTTTTGGCCTGTAAAGGCGATCTTTCTGGCAGGCAAAGAAAACCCGCCATCAGAGGCGGGTTGAAAGAACGTACGAAGCCTGTGCATTGTGCTCGGGATGATGTCAGAAATTCGTGAAGAGCATGTCCAGAGTCTGTCGAAATGCCGCAATGATGGGCTTGTCCACGGCTGATGCGATAGGGCGCAAAAAAGAGCCCGCCATGGGGCGGGCAAGGACGTTTGAAGGGAGAGCATCCAGGCTAGCTGGCAGGGGGTTAAGCCAGCGTTAAGCACGAGCGATTGACCTTGCGCTCGGATCGCCCTATACAGGCGGGCGCTAACCTCAGGAGCCAGGCATGCACGACGAAGACGACCTTCCCGAACCCGAGCACGATCATCTGCTCGATCATGAATTCCTCTACGACGACTTCGACCCGGAGGCCGATGCCCAAGGTGCCTTGGATGAAGCCGAGGAAGACGAAGCGCTGCGGGATGATTTCGACGATGAGGACCACCCGGCCTGGCACGACGAGGTCGACGACAATTGAGGCCTGCGATACGCAGGCCTCTTTGCAGGTAGCCTCACCGCGAGGCGCGTCTGGCCAGGCGTCAACGGCGATCGAGCGAGAAGCGTCCGGCGCCGCTCAGGGCCAGCAACAGCAGGCCGCCAACGATGCTCAGGTTCTTGAAGAACTGGGTCATGTTGGCGCTGCGCTCGGGGTCGACCATGTTCCAGAAGGGGTGGCCGAGCAGCGCCGTGCCCACCACGAACAGCGCGAACAGAAACGCCAGCGGGCGGGTATAGAAGCCCAGGATCAGCAGGATGCCGACGGCGAACTCCATGATCACGGCGATCGCCGCTGCCAGCATCGGGACGGGGGCGCCCAGCGACGTCATGTAGCCGACCGTGCCTTCGAAGCCGGTGAGCTTGCTCCAGCCGGACATGATGAACAGGATCATCAGCAGGATGCGGGCGATCAGGATGATCAGGTCGCGTTGACCTTCGAACAAGGAGTAGCGCATGGCGAGGTTCCAGTGGACGGGGACATGTTCCACTTTAGCAGCCGCTTCGATTTGCGCCGGATGGAAGAAAGGCGCCGCGAGGGCGCCTTTCGAAAGAAGATGGTGCGAGTGGCGGGACTCGAACCCGCAAGGCTGACGCCGACAGATTTTAAGTCTGCTGTGTATACCAATTCCACCACACTCGCACGCTTGAAAGGGTCGTGGCGACCGGCGCGCTTCAGGGCAGAAGGGCCTGGCAATCAAGCGCGCTTTATAACCCATCGTTATAGCCGAGTCAACCACACCGCGTCTTCCAGGCGGATATGGGCAAGGATTGGATATGTCCGTTGACACCTTGCTGTCACTGGGCCACTGTTACGTCATTGGATCCAATGAGTACGCAATCATGCCTTCGGCCACGCCGTCCTCCACCCCTGCGCGCATCGTCCGGCCGAAGCTGTTCTGGCGCTTGTTGTTCCTCCAGGTCTATCTGTTGGCGATTTTCCTCTATCTGAGCCTGATGGCCTTGGGCGGTTACCTGCTGATGCTGGGCTTCGACGAGCCGCGCCCGGAGGCGCAACGGCTGATGGCCCTCGGGGGAGGGGGCGCGATCATGCTGGTTTGCCTGTGGCTGCTGAAGGTGGCGCTGCCGCGGCGGCTCAGCCCTCAGGTGGTCGAGCGGGAAAGCTGACGAACGTCTCATGCAAACCGGGCGGTGAGCCTGCAATGGGCTTGCCGCATGATCAGGCCTGCGCGCAGCTGTCTATCCTGTATCGGTACCCATACACTACGCTCAATCAATATGTCCCCTGCGGTGCCCGTGGAGCTTGCATGGTTTCAGCCGACCGCCCCAACCAGCCGGAAATCCCCACCAACCTCTACGAACGGCTGGTCCAGTCGGTGTTGGACTACGCCATCTACATGATCGATCCCACAGGTACCGTGGTGTCCTGGAATGCCGGTGCCGAGCGGATCAAGGGCTACCGTGCCGATGAAGTGATCGGCCAGCATTTCTCATTGTTCTTCACGCCCCAGGATCGTGCCGACGGGCGTCCCGAATATTTGCTGCGCCAGGCCCTGGAGCAGGGGATGGCCCAGGATGAAGGCTGGCGGGTACGCAAGGATGGCACGCAGTTCTGGGCCCTGGCTGCGCTGGATGTGATTCGCGACGAGGCTGGGCGGATCATCGGCCTGGCCAAGGTCACCCGCGACATCACTGACCGCCGCGAATCGATGCTGCAACTCGATGCCATCCGCGTCCAGTTGTTCCAGGCGCAGAAGCTCGAGGCCCTGGGCCAGTTGACCGGCGGGCTGGCCCACGACTTCAACAACCTGCTGACCATCATCCTCAGTTCCGCCCGCCTGGCCCTGGGCAGCCAGGATTCGCAACGGGTGCAGCGCCTGCTCCAGCACATCCTCGATGCCGGCCAGCGCGGCACCCAGCTGACCCGGCAACTGCTGACCTTCGCCCGCAACCGGCAAATGAGCGTCACGCGCATCGCTCCGGCTGAACTGATCGACTCCACCCGTGGTCTTCTGGAGCATGCCCTGGCCAGTGACATCGAACTGGAGGATCGGGTGGAGCCGGACCTGCCGCTGATCGAAGTGGATGCCGGGCAGTTGCAGATGGTCCTGCTCAACCTGCTGTTCAATGCCCGCGATGCCATCGAAGGCCAGGGGCGTATCCGCCTGGAGGTGGGCTGTGTGGAGCTGGCGGGCGAGGTGGAAGGATTGCAAGGGCGTTTCGTGCGTTTCGATGTGCACGACACCGGCCAGGGCATAGCGCCAGAGGTGTTGCCGCGCATCTTCGAGCCGTTCTTCACCACCAAGGCGTTCGGCAAGGGTACCGGCCTGGGGCTCAGCCAGGCCTATGGTTTCGCCAGGCAGAGCAATGGCGCCATCTGCGTGGCCAGCCAGGTGGGCGAGGGGACGAGCATGAGCCTCTACCTGCCGGCTTGCCCAGGCGCCCCCGACCCCGATCACAACGAGTAGACAACATGGCAGAACCACTCAAGCGGCTGGCGACGGGAATCGAAGGGCTCGATACCCTGCTCAAGGGGGGGCTGGTGGCGGGCGCCTCCTATATCGTCCAAGGCCCGCCGGGAGCAGGCAAGACCATCCTGGCCAACCAGCTGGCCTGCGGCCACGTGCGGGGCGGTGGGCGGGTGCTGGTGGCGACCTTGCTCAGCGAGTCTCACGAGCGGTTGTTCCAGTACCTGTCGACCCTGGCGTTCTTCGATCCGGCGCTGGTCGGCGACCCGATCCAGTTCGTCAGTGCCTTCGACACCCTGGAGCAGGAAGGGCTCGATGCCGTGGTCAGGCTGTTGCGCCAGGAGATCGCCCGGCAGCAGGCCAGCCTGCTCATCGTCGACGGCCTGCTCAATGCAAGGGTACGGGCCGAAACCAGCCTCGACACCAAGAAGTTCGTTTCCGAGCTGCAGGGGCATGCGGCGTTCGCCGGGTGCACGGTGCTGTTGCTGACCAGTGCACGGGTGCAGGAGGGCAGCCCGGAGCACACCATGGTCGATGGGGTGATCGAGCTGGGCGAGCACCTGGTGGGCAGCCGCGCCGTGCGCCAGATCCAGCTGCGCAAGACGCGTGGCAGCGGCGCGTTGTCAGGCCTGCACGAGTGCCTGATCAGCGAGGCCGGCTTGCAGGTCTACCCGCGCCTGGAGGCCTTGTACAGCCACCCGAGCCAGATGGGGTCGGAAACCTTCAGCCGGGTCACCACTGGCATCACGGCCCTGGACGAGATGCTCGGCGGTGGCGTGGGCAAGGGTTCGGTCAGCCTGGTCATGGGGCCTTCGGGCATCGGCAAGACCTCCTTGGGGCTGGCCTTTCTCGCCGCCTCCAGTCACGAGGCGCGCGGCTTGCACTTCGGCTTCTACGAAACCCCGGCGCGGCTGCGCCTGAAGGCCACTGCGCTGGGCCATGACATTGCCATGCTGGAGCGCCAGGGCGACCTCGAGCTGTGCTGGCAGCCGACCACCGAAGGGCTGCTGGACCAGGTCGGTGCCCGCTTGCTCGAACGGGTCCAGGCGCTGGGGGCCCAGCGCGTGGTGATCGACAGCCTGGGCGCCTTCAGCCGGCTGGCGGTCGATCCGGCGCGGCTCAATGCGTTCTTCCGGGCATTGACCGGCGAGTTGCGCGCCCGCGATGTCAGCGTCCTGTTGACGTGGGAAATGCGCGATATCTTCGGCTCGGAAATCACGGCCCCGGCGCCGGACCTGTCGAGCATCGTCGACAACCTGCTGTTGATGCGCTTCGTCGAGCTGGATTCGCAACTCAGGCGCATGGTCTCGATCCTCAAGGTGCGCGACAGCCACCATGATCCGGCCCTGCACGAGCTGTGCCTGGGCCCGCAGGGCATCACCCTGCGCAAGGCCTTCGAGGGCGCCAGCGGCGTGCTTTCCGGCACGGCGGTGCCCCAAGGGGGCGACTGATGGGATAGCGCGATGAACACCATCCTGATCGTCGACGACGAGTACCTGATAGCCGACATCCTCGGGTTCGCCCTGGAGGATGAGGGGTTTCTCGTCGAGAAGGCCAGCAACGGCCGCAAGGCACTGGACGCGCTCAAGGACAAGCGGGTGGAGCTGGTGATCACCGACTACATGATGCCGGTGCTCAATGGCGAGGAGCTGGTCAGGGCGATTCGCGAGGAGTTGCAGTTGCCGGACTTGCCGGTGATTCTCATGAGTGGCGCGCAAGCCAGCCAGGGCCGCATCTGCCCGGAGCTGTTCGCCGCGGTATTCGACAAGCCCTTCGACATGGACAGGATGATCGCCAAGGTGCGCGAACTGCTGGGCACCTGAAAGGTGGCCCGCCGGGGCGGGTGGGGCGTCGGTCAAGCGCATCCGTGCGGCTCGAGACTTTAAGGAAGGTCAGTGCTGGTCGTCGTTTTTCTCCGGTGCCGGATTGCCGGCCTGGATGCGCTTGAAGATCTCTTCGCGATGGACCTGGACATCCTTTGGCGCATCGATGCCGATCCTCACTTGCATCCCTTTGACTCCCAGAATGGTGACTTTGATGTCATCGTCGATGACGATGCTTTCGCCAACCTTGCGGGTGAGTATCAGCATGTAGTTCTCCTTGGTGATGATGAAATCCGCACGGCCAGGTGCCGTGGCGGTGGGAGCTTGTCCCTCTTCCTTCTCATTAAAGACGCTTTCGGCGCAGAGTAATTCCCCTGCAGACAAATTCTGTTGCCTGTCTTTAGTCGCAGGCGCCGACCAAGGCTCGAGGCAGTCAATCGGCGAAGGTGCTCGGTGGCAAGGATAGGGTGCTTGCGTCCATATGGGAAATTTCTCTGCTTGATAGCGTAAATAGTCGGGCTCAATGATCGTTTATATGTCCAGCGCCTGCAGAAAATGCAGCGATCGAGCGCTATTGTGGCGCTGCCCATGAGCATCTTCAGGCCGGGATGGGGATCGTCGACAGCGTGCTGGTTCGCGAGCAGTGGGCCGTCGGGCATCGGCGGTGTCCATCGGCCAGTGGCTGAAACAATGGATAACGCGCGTTCGGTCGATGCTCAGCCCAACAGCGCCACCGACTTGATCTGCGCCCACAGTGCCTGGCCCGGGTGCAGGCCGAGCTGGTCCGCCGAGTAGCGGGTGATACGTGCAAGCAGGGCATTGCCGGCGGCGTCCAGGCTCACCATGACATGGGCCGGGTTGTCTGCCGGGCGGCATTCACGGACCCGTACCGGCAGCCGGTTGAGGATGCTCGAGGCGCCGTCGGCGGTAAGTGCCAGGCTGACGTCGCGGGCCTGCACCTTGAGCCTGAGGGTACTGCCCACCACCTGGGCAGGATGGGCGATGCGCAGCACAGGACCGTCGTTGCCCGGCAGGCGCAGGTCGAACAGTTCGTAGTGCGGGTCATGGCCGACGACCACGCCTTCGAGCACCACGCCGGCATCCTCGCCTTGGGCCAGGGTCTGGCCGATCGGCCCGCTGGCCGTGGCCTGGCCCTGTTCCAGCAGTACCAGGTGGTCGGCCAGGCGGGCGACCTCGTCCTGGGCATGGCTGACGTACACCAGGGGGATGTCCAGTTCGTCGTGCAGGCGTTCCAGGTAAGGCAGGATCTCGCGTTTGCGGGGAGCATCGAGGGCGGCCAGGGGTTCGTCCATCAGCAGCAGCCGAGGGCTGCTGAGCAGCGCCCGGGCAATGCCGACCCGCTGCGCCTCGCCCCCGGAGAGGGTGGCCGGCCTGCGCTCGAGCAAGTGGCCGATCCCCAGCAGCTCGCAGGCCTGCTCCAGGCTGACCTTGCGTTCATGGGGCGCGATCCGCCGCCAGCCGAAGGTCAGGTTGCCACGCACCGACAGGTGCGGGAACAGGCTGGCCTCCTGGAACACATAGCCCACCGGGCGCCTGTGTGGTGCCAGGAAATAGCCGCAGGCGCTGTCTTCCCAGACCTCGCCGTTGACTTCGATGTAGGCGCTGGCGGCACGCTCCAGCCCGGCCAGGCAGCGCAGGCAGGAGGTCTTGCCCGAGCCCGAATGGCCGAACAGCGCACTGATCCCGCGGCCAGGCAGGTGCAGGTCGACATCCAGGGTGAAATCGCCGCGCGCCAGCTTCAGTCGCGCCAGTATCGATGAAGGCATGTCAGCTCCAGCCAGCCTTCCCGCGGCGGCCAGCATAGAGCACGAGCAACACCAGGAAGGAGAACACCAGCATGGCGCCGGCCAGCCAGTGTGCTTGCGGATAGGCCATGGCCTCGACGTGATCGAAGATCTGCACCGAGACCACGCGGGTCTTGTCGGGGATGTTGCCACCGATCATCAACACCACGCCGAACTCCCCCACGGTGTGGGCGAAGCCCAGGATACTGGCGGTGACGAAGCCCGGTCGGGCCAGCGGCAGCACCACGTGAACGAAGGTGTCCCAGGGGCTGGCGCGCAGGGTGGCGGCCACCTCCAGTGGACGCTGGCCGATGGCGCCGAAGGCGTTCTGCAGGGGTTGCACCACGAACGGCATGGAGTAGACCACCGAGCCGATCACCAGCCCCGTGAAACTGAACACCACGCTGCCCAGGCCCATGGCCTGGGTGGCCTGGCCGATCCAGCCATGGGGGCCGAGGGCGATCAGCAGGTAGAAGCCGATCACCGTCGGCGGCAGCACCAGCGGCAGGGCTACCACCGCACCGATCGGCCCGCGCAGCCAGGAGCGCGTGCGGGCCAGCCACCAGGCGATGGGCGTGCCCACTATCAGCAGGATCAGGGTGGTCAGGCTGGCCAGCTTGATGGTCAGCCAGATCGCGCCCAGGTCACTGGCGTCCAGTGGCATCAGATTTCATAGCCGTAGGACTTGATCAGCGCGGCCGCTTTCGGGCCCTTGAGGTAGTCGACCAGAGCCTTGGCGGCCGGGTTGTCCTTGCCCTTGTCGAGGATCACGGCATCCTGGCGGATCGGCTCGTGCAGCTCGGCGGGGACGATCCAGGCCGAACCGCTCTGGACCTTGCCATCCTTGTAGATCTGCGACAGGGCGACGAAGCCCAGCTCGGCATTGCCGGTGGAGACGAACTGGAAGGCCTGGGTGATGTTCTGGCCTTCGACCAGCTTGGCCTTGGTGGCTTCGGTCAGTTGCAGCTTGTCCAGCACCTGGGTGGCCGCCAGGCCGTAGGGTGCGGTCTTGGGGTTGGCGATGGACAGGTGGCGGTATTCGTTTTTCTTCAGGACCTCGCCCTTGTCGTCGACATAGCCGGGCTTGGCCGACCACAGGGCCAGAGTGCCGATGGCATAGGTGAAGCGCGAGCCTGGGACGATCTGTTTTTCCTGTTCCAGCTTGGCGGGTGTGGTGTCGTCGGCGGCGAGGAATACCTCGAACGGTGCGCCGTTCTTGATCTGTGCGTAGAACTGGCCAGTGGCGCCGTAGGCGGCGACCAGCTTGTGGCCGGTGTCTTTCTCGAAGTCCTTGGCGATGGCCTGGATGGGCGCGGTGAAGTTCGCCGCGACCGCCACCTGGACTTCATCGGCCCAGGCGCTGTTGAGGGAGACCAGGCTGGCCAGGGCACTGGCGGCCAGGTGGAACAGGCGGATACGCATGGGGACAGCTCCTTGGGATGGTTTTCGTTATGTGGCGGAATATATAGCGATAAGCCATCCATCGGGAAGGGGCGGGCAGGGGATTTGTGGGTAGTACGGGCCCCATTCGCGAGCAAGCCCACAGGGGGCGGTGCCCACGAATCATGTGCCCGGCAGAGGGCTTTGGGGCGCGAGCGGCCTCACATGGCAGTGCTCAGCGCCCCATCTGTTCCAGCGCCTTGTCAGCCATCTCCCGGGTCAACTCGCCAGCCGACCGCTGTCGCCCCAGGCGCAGCGCCTGGCCCGCCCACAGGTTGCTGAAGTCGCTGTTGCCCTGCGGGTCGCGAATCGCCCGCAATGGCATCAGCGCCCCTCCAGCCAGGGGGAAGTGCGGTGCCAGTGGGCTCATCGGCCCCAGCTCACGCATGATGCGGTTGTTGATGCCCCGGGCAGGACGGCCGGTGAACAGGTTGGTCAGCGCCGTGTCGCTGGCCGGCGCGCTGTCCAGGGCGCGGCGGTGCGCCGGCGACACCTTGGCCTGCGGGCAGAACAGGTACGCGGTGCCGACCTGCACCGCCGAGGCGCCGAGCGCCAGGGCGGCGACCAGGCCACGGTGGTCGCCGATACCGCCGGCGGCGATCACCGGCAGGCGCACCGCGTCCACCACCTGGGGCACCAGGGCGAAGGTGCCGATCTGGCTGGTGATGTCGTCGCTGAGGAACATGCCGCGGTGGCCGCCGGCTTCATAACCCATGGCGATGATCGCATCGCAGCCGTTGGCCTCCAGCCATACCGCTTCCTCTACCGTGGTGGCGCTGGACAGCACCTTGGCGCCGCTGGCCTTGACCCGTTGCAGCAGGTCGGCGCGGGGCAGGCCGAAATGGAAACTCACCACCTCCGGGCGCAGTTGCTCCACCAGCTGGCAGCTCTGCTCATCGAAGGGCGCGCGGTTGGATACCGGGGTCGGGGCGTCGAAGTCGGCGCCCACCTCCTCGTAGTACGGCTTGAGCGCCTGCTTCCAGCGTGCCTCGCGCTCGGCATCGGGCGCTGGCGGCTGGTGGCAGAAGAAATTCAGGTTGAGCGGGCCCTGGCAACTGGCGCGGAAGGCCTCGATCTCGCCACGCACCTGCTCGGCAGAGAGCATGGCACAGGGCAGGGCGCCCAGCCCGCCGGCATTGCCCACGGCGATGGCCATGGCCGAGCCGGTGGCGCCGGCCATGGGGGCCTGCAGGATGGGCAGTTGGATGCCCAGCAAATCGAGGATACGGCGGTCTGGCCAGGTGCTCATGCGCTACTCCTGTCAAAGGGGGTTGCCGGTCAAAGGGCCTTGCTGACCTGGATGTCGCTGATCTTCTCGGCGTCCTCGCCGTGGATCTTGCGCAGCGCTTCCAGGGCCTGCTCGTGGGAGGCGTCGGGCATCACGGCGAAGTCCCAGCGGCGCTCGCCGTCGAGCTTGTACTTGATGACGTATTTGATGGTCTGGGTCATGGCGGGCCTTATCCGAGTTTCGACGACGAGCGACGGATGATCTTGATCTTGTGGGTGAAGGTCGGCTTGCGCGTCACCGAGATCGGCCGTGGGCTCACGGTATCGATGGTGATGTTCCAGAAACCGGTGCTGGGCACGGTGATCTTGGCCGGGAAGCGCACGAAGTGGCCACCATGGTAGGTGTGCCGGCCGCCATTCTTGAAACTGCGGAAGTTGGCGTCGTTCATCAGGCGGATGTTGCAGCGCTGGGAACACTCGATGACGACCACGTCGTCCTCGTTGAGGTGCTCGCGCTGGTGTACGAATTTCATGTGATGCTCCGCAAGGGTCGGTTTTGCAAAGACAAAAGATACCACGATGTCGGGGTGCGCTTGCGCCTGCCATGGCCGGCACGGGGATAAATCCGCCAAAGCCGGGAGCAAATCGGCCCGGCCGTTGTCCAACGGTTCCTGTGTGATGTCTGTGTGATGCAAGGGGTAGATCGAATGAAGTGGGTGGTGGCGGCGGTGTCGTTGGCGTTGGGTGGTTGTGTCAGCGTTTCGGAGCTGGAGCAGTCGAGGGAAACGCTCGACGTGATTTCCGGAAAGACACCGCGTGAGTATGCCGATTGCGTCAAGTCCAGGCTGGCCGACAGCCGTGATCCGTTGGTGGAGGAGCCGCGTGGCGACGGCCTGCGCCTGATCGTGCCGCAGAAGCTGGCCGCTGGTGCCGGCCCTGCGGCACTGGTGGATATCGACAAACGCGGCAGCGGCAGCAGCATCAAGCTGCACGAGCGGCTGAACAACTTCCCCCTGCGCCTGGGTGACGTGCGTACTGCGGCTACCCAGTGCATCTCCGGTTCTTGATCCAGCTCAGCAAATGAGCGATTAGCAGGCGGACTGCCATTCTCCTTGTCCGGTGGGCGTTGTTCCCCACCGGCGATAGGCCTACTATTTTCAGGCTTATATCGTTTAAGCCTAAGCTTATAACAAGGAAATGGAGCGTCCCGTGATGAACCCGTTGAGTCGTGTCGTGATCGGCAGCCTGCTGATCCTGGCCTGGCCTTCGGCGCATGCCGTCGATGGCCAGAAAGTCTTCACCCAGGGCGGGCAGAACCCCGCCGCCATGGCCTGCCTGGGCTGCCATGGCCCGGATGGCAAGGGCATCGCCGCCGCCGGCTTCCCGCGCCTGGCCGGCCTGCCGGCTGGATACCTGAGCAAGCAACTGGATGATTTCCGCGCGGGCAGCCGCAAGCAGGCGGTCATGGAGCCGCTTGCCAAGGCATTGAGCGATGAGGAAATCAAGGCTGTCAGCGCCTACCTGGCCAGTATGCCGGCCGACCCCGCACCTGACCTGCGCCGCCAGCAGATGGCCACGGACCCTGTGTCCAGGCTGGCGCTGTACGGCGACTGGAGCCGGCAGATACCCGGCTGTGTGCAGTGCCACGGCCCAGGCGGCAGCGGTGTTGGCGAACACTTCCCGCCGCTGGCCGGGCAGCCGGCCGCCTACCTGGTGGCGCAACTCGACGCCTGGCGCGACGGCAGCCGTCGCAACGACCCCAATCAGTTGATGGTCGGCGTGGCCAAGGCCATGACCGACGAGGAGGTCAAGGCGATCGCCGCGTTCTTCGCCCAGCCCGCCAGCCAGGAGGTCAAGCCATGAAACCGATGCTTCCAGCCCTGTTGCTGATTGCCCTGGGCAGCGCCCAGGCGGCGCCCATCGCGATGGAGGACCAGTCCCAGCTCAAGGTGCCCGGCAGCCAGGCGGCCCCGGTGTTCACCCCGCCGGCGGAGAGCGACCTGCCCGACAACGCCTTCGGCCAGATGGTCCGCGAGGGCCATGCGCTGTTCGTCGATACCCGTCGGCTGATGCCCGAGGCGGTGGGCAACGGCATGAACTGCAGCAACTGCCACCTCGACCAGGGGCGCCTGGCCCATTCCGCGCCGCTGTGGGGCGCCTACCCGATGTACCCGGCCTATCGCAAGAAGAACGACAAGGTCAACACCTACGCCGAGCGTATCCAGGGCTGCTTCCAGTTCAGCATGAACGGCACGCCGCCGGCCGCCGACAGCCCGCAGATGACCGCCCTCAGCGTGTACTCCTACTGGCTGGCGACCAAGGCAGCCACCGGCGTGGAGAGCCCGGGCCGTGGTTACCCCGAAGTGCCACAGCCCAAGGGGGGCTATGACTTCACCCGGGGCCAGCAGGTCTACCGTGAGCAGTGTGCGATCTGTCACGGCGACCAGGGCGAGGGGCAGAAGGTGGCCGGTGAATACGTGATGCCGCCGTTGTGGGGCAAGGACTCCTACAACTGGGGCGCCGGCATGCACCGGATCAACACCGCGGCGTCCTTCATCAAGCACAACATGCCCCTGGGGCGGCCTGGCAGCCTGAGCGACCAGCAGGCCTGGGACGTGGCGGCCTGGATCAATCGCCATGAGCGGCCCCAGGATCCGCGTCTGGTGGAAGGCTCGATCGAGAAGACGCGGCTGAAGTTCCATGCCAACGACGGGGTCAACCTGTACGGGCAGAAGGTCGATGGCGTGCTGGTCGGGCAGGGGACTGGCGGCTGATCGTGGCAACGGGGCTGCTTTGCAGCCCTGGATGTCTGGGTGGTGTTCCCTACCGTTGTCACATCCCCGCCCCCAGGTTGTCACAGCCCTGCAATGGCGCCTGGGGTGCAATGGCTGCAATCTTCGCAAGGGAGCGTGGCCATGGAACTCTGTGTGATCGGGGCGGGGTATGTGGGGCTGGTCACGGCGGCGTGCTTCGCCGAAATGGGCAACCGCGTGGTCTGCCTGGAGCGCGATCCGGCGCGCCTGGCACAGTTGCGCCAGGGCCAGTGCCCGATCTACGAGCCCGGCCTGCACGCCTTGCTGCAGGCCGGGCTGCGCGCTGGCCTGCTGAGTTTCACCGAGCAGTGGGAGTTGGCCTTGGCCAAGGTCGACGTGGTGTTCATCGCTGTCGGCACACCGAGCCAGGAAGATGGTTCGGCGGATCTGCAGCATGTGCTGGCGGTGGCCGACAGCCTCGCTCGCCACCTCACCCGGCCGTGCCTGGTGGTGAACAAGTCGACCGTCCCCGTGGGCACCGCCGAGCGGGTGGGCCAGCGCATCGCCAGCGGCCTGCGCGAGCGCGGCGCACGCTTTGCCGTGGAGGTCGCGAGCAACCCGGAGTTCCTCAAGGAAGGCAGCGCCGTCGACGACTTTATGCGCCCGGACCGCATCATCATCGGCAGCGACAGCGAGCAGGCCAGCCAGTGCTTGCAGCGGCTCTACGCACCCTTCGTGCGTAACCGCGAGCGGGTGCTGGTGATGTCGCTGCGGGCCGCGGAATTCAGCAAGTACGCCGCCAATGCCTTCCTCGCCGCCAGGATCTCCCTGGTCAACGAACTGGCCGGGCTCTGCGCGCGCCTGGACGTGGACATCGAGCAGGTACGCCGGGGTATCGGCAGCGACCGGCGCATCGGCAGCCACTTCATCTATGCCGGCTGCGGCTACGGTGGTTCGTGCTTCCCCAAGGACGTGCGGGCATTGATCCACTGCGCCGAGCAGGCCGGCTACCCGCCTGACATCCTGCGTGCCGTGCAGGCGCGCAACGATGTGCAGAAGACCATGCTGTTCCAGGCCCTGCGGCAGCACTTCGGTGGTTTTTTGCGCGGGCGCAACGTGGCGATCTGGGGGCTGGCCTTCAAGCCGGGGACCGACGACCTGCGCGAGGCGCCCGGCCTGGTGCTGCTGGATGCCCTGCTGGCAGCAGGCGTACAGGTCCAGGCCTGCGACCCGGCGGCGCTGCCAGGGGGCGCCGCGCGCTACCCGCAGGCCCTGGCCTCGGGCCAACTGCACCTGACGCACGACCCCTATGCCTGTGTCGAAGGCGCCGACGCCCTGGTACTGGTGACCGAGTGGAAGCAGTTCCGCCAGCCGGACTTCCCGCGTGTGCGTGGCCTGATGCGCATGCCGGTGCTGTTCGATGGGCGCAATATTTACGATCCCTCGGAACTATCTACACTGGGTTACCTCTATCATGGCATCGGTCGGCCACGGGCGGGGCATTGTAAGGTGACTGCCGCCTGATTAGACTGCGCCGAACTCCACAGGCCCAGCCTTTGTTTTAAGGACGTATATGATCAAGAAATGCTTGTTCCCGGCAGCCGGTTACGGCACCCGCTTCCTGCCCGCTACCAAAGCCATGCCCAAGGAAATGCTGCCGGTGGTGAACAAGCCGCTGATCCAGTATGGCGTCGAAGAGGCGCTGGATGCCGGCCTGAACGAGATTTCCATCGTCACCGGCCGCGGCAAGCGCGCCCTGGAAGACCACTTCGACATCAGCTACGAGCTGGAAACCCAGATCAAGGGCACCGACAAGGAAAAATACCTGGTCGGCATCCGTCGCCTGATCGAGGAGTGCTCGTTCTCCTATACCCGCCAGACCGAAATGAAGGGCCTGGGCCATGCCATCCTCACCGGCCGCCCGCTGATCGGCGACGAGCCCTTCGCCGTGGTCCTGGCCGATGACCTGTGCGTCAACCCGGAAGGCGACGGCGTGCTGACCCAGATGGTCAAGCTGTACAATCAGTTCCGTTGCTCGATCGTCGCCATCCAGGAGGTCGATCCGCAGGAGACCAACAAGTACGGCGTGATTTCCGGCGAGATGATCCGCGATGACATCTACCGGGTGAACACCATGGTCGAGAAACCCAAGCCGGAAGATGCCCCGTCCAACCTGGCGATCATCGGCCGCTACATCCTGACCCCGGACATCTTCGACATCATCAAGAACACCGATCCGGGCAAGGGTGGCGAGATCCAGATCACCGACGCCCTGATGCAGCAGGCGCAGAACGGTTGCGTGATCGCCTACAAGTTCAAGGGCAAGCGTTTCGACTGCGGGGGCGCCGAAGGCTACATCGAGGCGACCAACTTCTGCTTCGAGAACTACTACAAGGCCGGCAAGGCTTATTGAGCCTCGAGCCATGAGCGGCGAGCGGGCGGCGGTGTGACCGCCGTTTCTTGCAGCGTGAAGCTTGCAGCTCGCCACAAAAAGAGCCACCCTCGGGTGGCTTTTTTTGTGGAGTCTGGATTGTGGCCTACGATTTTGATCTGTTCGTGATTGGCGCCGGTTCCGGCGGTGTGCGTGCGGCGCGCTTCGCTGCGGGCTTCGGCGCGAAGGTGGCGGTGGCCGAGAGCCGCTACTTGGGGGGGACCTGTGTCAACGTCGGTTGCGTGCCGAAGAAGCTGCTGGTCTACGGCGCCCATGTGGCCGACGAGCTCGAGCAGGCCGCAGGCTTCGGCTGGACCCTGGAAGAGGGGCATTTCGACTGGGGCACGCTGATCGCCAACAAGAACCGCGAGATCGAGCGGCTCAATGGCATCTACCGCAACCTGCTGGTCAACAGCGGCGTGACCCTGCTGCAAGGCCATGCGCGCCTGACCGGCGCCCATGAGGTCGAAGTCGAGGGCCAGCGCTATACCGCCGAGCACATCCTCATCGCCACCGGCGGCTGGCCGCAGGTGCCGGACATCCCGGGCAAGGAACTGGCGATCACCTCCAACGAGGCCTTCTACCTCAAGGCGCTGCCACGGCGCATCCTGGTGGTCGGTGGCGGCTACATCGCGGTGGAGTTCGCCGGTATCTTCCAGGGGCTGGGCGCCAGTACCACCTTGCTGTATCGCGGCGACCTGTTCCTGCGGGGCTTCGACGGCTCGGTGCGGAGCCACCTGAAGGAAGAGCTGGAAAAGCGCGGCCTGGACCTGCAGTTCAACAGTGACATCCAGCGCATCGACCAGCAGGACGATGGCAGCCTCAAAGCCACTCTCAAGGACGGTCGCGAACTGGTCGCCGATTGCGTGTTCTATGCCACCGGCCGCCGCCCGATGCTCGACGACCTGGGCCTGGAGAACACCGGCGTTGAGCTCGACACACGCGGCTTCATCCGCGTCGATGAGCAGTACCAGACCACCGAGCCATCGATTCTCGCCATCGGCGATGTGATCGGCCGTGTCCAGCTCACCCCGGTGGCCCTGGCCGAAGGCATGGCCGTGGCGCGCCGGTTGTTCAAGCCCGAGCAGTACCGCCCGGTGGATTACCAGAACATCCCCACCGCGGTGTTCAGCCAGCCGCCGATCGGCACCGTGGGCCTGACCGAGGAGCAGGCGCTGGAGGCCGGGCACAAGGTGCAGATCTTCGAGAGCCGCTTCAGGCCGATGAAGCTGACCCTGACCGACATCCAGGAGAAGACCCTGATGAAGCTGGTGGTCGATGCCGAGACCGACAAGGTCCTGGGATGCCACATGGTCGGGCCGGACGCCGGCGAGATCATCCAGGGCCTGGGCATCGCCCTCAAGGCCGGTGCGACCAAGCAGCAGTTCGACGAGACCATCGGCGTGCACCCGACGGCGGCCGAGGAGTTCGTGACCCTGCGTACGCCTGCCCGCTGACCTGCAATGCCTATTCGCGGGCTTGCCCCGATGCTCTGGCAGTTGGGGCCGCTTTGCGCCCCATCGCGGGCAAGCCCGCTCCCACAGGGGCCGCGTAAAGCCCCTATCAGTTCTCTGCGTGACAGCGCAGCCCAAAGACTGGGTAATCTCCCACAGGTACGAGTCGTACCCTAGATGACGCGGTTTGCAGGGACTCTGTGGGAGCCGGCTTGCCGGCGATGGGCTGCAAAGCAGCCCAGCTGTTTGACTGACAGCCCCGCGCAATCCTTTGCTCAGCTCGAACCCTTCTATTAATAAACCCCGGTTATAGCCAAAACCAATCAGCAGCATGAGGTTTGCCAATGAGCCTTTCCCGGTTCCATTGGTTAGGATTCTCTCCGTCAACGATTTTCAACCCCATGAAGGAGCGTCTCTCATGCCTATCATCAACAGCCAGGTCAAACCGTTCAACGCCACTGCCTACCACAACGGCGAGTTCGTCGAGGTGAGCGAAGCCGACCTCAAGGGCAAGTGGTCCGTCGTGTTCTTCTACCCAGCCGACTTCACCTTCGTCTGCCCGACCGAGCTGGGCGACCTGGCCGACAACTACGAAGAGTTCCAGAAACTCGGCGTGGAAATCTACGGCGTGTCCACCGACACCCACTTCACCCACAAGGCCTGGCACGACACTTCGGAAACCATCGGCAAGATCAAGTACCCGCTGATCGGTGACCCGACCCACGCCATCGCCCGCAACTTCGACGTACTGATCGAGGAAGCCGGCCTGGCCGACCGCGGTACCTTCGTGATCAACCCCGAAGGCCAGATCAAGATCGTCGAGATCAACGACGGTGGTGTAGGCCGTGACGCCAGCGAGCTGCTGCGCAAGGTCAAGGCTGCCCAGTACGTCGCCGCCCACCCGGGTGAAGTCTGCCCGGCCAAGTGGAAAGAAGGCGAGGCCACCCTGGCCCCTTCGCTGGACCTGGTCGGCAAGATCTAAGACCGTGCGCCAGCCGCGGGCGGTGAGCAGCCGCCACACCTGAAGCTGTCACCGCCCCGTCGAACGCCCGGGCGCACCTGCCTGGGCGTTTTTGTTTGAAGAGATTGAAAAAGGAAATCGCCCGTATGTTGGACGCCACGCTTAAATCGCAACTCAAGGCCTACCTGGAGCGGGTCACCCAGCCGATCGAGATCGTCGCTTCCCTCGACGACGGCGCGAAGTCCCGCGAACTGCACGACCTGCTGGTGGAAATCGCCGGCCTGTCGAACCACATTACCCTGCGCGAGGACGGCACCGACGCCCGTCGTCCATCGTTCTCGCTCAACCGCCCCGGGGCCGATATCAGCCTGCGTTTCGCCGGCATCCCCATGGGCCATGAATTCACTTCCCTGGTGCTGGCCCTGCTGCAGGTCGGCGGCCACCCGTCCAAGGCCAGCGCAGAGGTGATCGAACAGATCCAGGCGCTCGAAGGTGAGTTCCTGTTCGAGACTTATTTCTCGCTGTCCTGCCAGAACTGCCCAGACGTGGTCCAGGCCCTGAACCTGATGGCGGTGCTCAACCCCAACGTGCGCCATGTCGCCATCGACGGCGCGCTGTTCCAGGACGAGGTCGAGGCACGCAAGGTCATGGCCGTGCCCAGCATCTACCTCAACGGCCAGGTCTTCGGCCAGGGCCGCATGGGCCTGGAGGAGATCCTTGGCAAGATCGACACCAATGCCGGTGCCCGTCAGGCCGAGAAGATCAACGCCAAGGACGCCTTCGACGTGCTGGTGGTCGGCGGTGGCCCCGCTGGCGCCTCCGCCGCCATCTACGCGGCGCGCAAGGGCATCCGCACCGGCGTTGCGGCCGAGCGCTTCGGCGGCCAGGTGCTCGACACCCTGGCCATCGAGAACTTCATCTCGGTGCAGGAGACCGAAGGGCCCAAGCTGGCTACCGCGCTGGAAGAGCACGTCAAGCAATACGACGTCGACATCATGAACCTGCAGCGCGGCGAAGCGCTCATCCCGGCCACCGATGGTGGCCTGCACGAAGTGCGCCTGGCCGGTGGTGCCTCGCTCAAGGCCAAGACCGTGATCCTGGCTACCGGTGCCCGTTGGCGCGAGATGAACGTGCCGGGCGAGCAGGAGTACCGCGCCCGTGGCGTGGCCTACTGCCCGCACTGCGACGGCCCGCTGTTCAAGGGCAAGCGCGTGGCGGTGATCGGCGGTGGCAACTCGGGCGTGGAAGCGGCCATCGACCTGGCCGGCATCGTCGCCCAGGTGACCCTGATCGAGTTCGACAGCCAGCTGCGCGCCGACGCGGTGCTGCAGCGCAAGCTGCACAGCCTGCCGAACGTCAAGGTGATCACCAGCGCACTGACCACCGAGGTGCTGGGGGATGGCGAGAAGGTCAACGGCCTGCGCTACAAGGACCGCACCAGCGACGAGCTGCATGAGCTGGCGCTGGAAGGCATCTTCGTGCAGATCGGCCTGCTGCCGAACACCGACTGGCTCAAGGGCACCGTCGAGCTGTCGCCGCGTGGCGAGATCATCGTCGATGCCAAGGGCCAGACCAACATCCCCGGCGTGTTCGCTGCCGGTGACGTGACCACGGTGCCCTACAAGCAGATCGTCATCGCCGTGGGCGAGGGCGCCAAGGCCTCCCTGGCAGCCTTCGATCACCTGATCCGGACCTCGGCACCGGCGTAAGCTTGTAGCGAACCCTTCGCGGCGGTCCGGCGCGAAGGGTTCGTCACGCATGGCTCAAGTCAATCAGGTTCACCGGGTGTCTATGCTTAATCAGACACTTTCGGGAATCTCATCCATGACCCTGATCAGCCGCGAACCCTGGTGGTTCGAGCCACCCAAGCCCGGGCAGAAGGAGCAGGACCTGCACTGGGGCTACCTGGAAATCTACGCCGACGGGCGCACCGTATTCGTCGACCAGCGCCCCAGCGACCGGGAGCTGGCCGAACGCAAGAGTTGCCGCAACTTCCCCGACCCCGAACAGCCCTGACTCAGCCTTCGAGCTGGGCCAGGCGTGCCTCCAGTGCGGCGATCCGCGCCTCCAGCGCCTCGATGCGCTCCTCCGACACGTTGCTGGCGCCACTGCGCTCGCCGCCACCCTGCTGGCGCGCGGCGAGGATCGCCTCGATCTCCGCCGGGTCGCCCAGGGCATGGGTGTAGCGGTCCTCGCGCTGGCCGGGCTGGCGTGGCAAGTGCAAGGCCAAGCCGCGCGACACCAGGCGTTCGAGCTGATGCTGGACCTGGTCGATGTCTTCGAAGTCGTGCAGGCGGTTGCTGCGGGTCAGCAGTTCGTTGAGGGTCTGTGGCCCGCGCAGGAACATCAGCCCCATCAACACCAACTGCGCCGGTACCAGTTCCAGGCCCTTGTCCACCCGCTGCTCCCAACGGTCGGCGCGGCTGCCCATCTGCAGGCGGGTCATGCCTTGCCCTTCCAGGGCGCGCAGCGCCTGGCCGACCTGGCCGGGGGAGAGGTTCATCACCGGTTCCCGGCTGGTCTTCTGGTTACAGGCCAGGACCAGGGCGTTGAGGGTCAGCGGGTAGGTTTCCGGGCTGGTGGCCTGCTTTTCGATCAGCGAACCGAGCACGCGGATCTCGATGCTGTTGAAGCGGCCTTCGCCTGCGGTTTCGTGTTCTGACATGGCCCTGTCTCATTGCGAGGAAAAGGCCACTAGCCTAGGTAAAGCGCTGGGCTTAATCAATCGGGGGCGCCGATCTCAAGAGCGGCGCGGGCTTTGGGGGAGCGGGCTTGTCGGGGTGCCGAACCGCCGCGAAGGGGCCGCAATGCGGCCCCGCTGACTCAAGCGCTACGCCGCTCCTGCGCCTGGCACGCCGCCGCGGTGAACAGCACGTCGGTGGAGGAGTTGAGCGCGGTTTCCGCCGAGTCCTGCAGTACGCCGATGATGAAACCGACCGCCACCACCTGCATGGCGATCTCGCTGGGGATGCCGAACAGGCTGCAGGCCAGCGGGATCAGCAGCAGCGAGCCACCGGCCACGCCCGAGGCGCCGCAGGCGCAGATCGCCGCCACCACGCTGAGCAGCACGGCGGTAGGCAGGTCCACGGGTATACCCAGGGTGTGCACGGCAGCCAGGGTCAGCACGGTGATGGTGATGGCGGCGCCGGCCATGTTGATGGTCGCACCCAGTGGGATCGACACCGAATAGGTGTCCTCATGCAGGCCGAGTTTTTCCGACAGCGCCAGGTTGACCGGGATGTTGGCTGCCGAGCTGCGGGTGAAGAACGCCGTGATGCCGCTTTCGCGCAGGCACAGCAGCACCAGCGGATAGGGGTTGCGACGGATCTTCCAGAAGACGATCAGCGGGTTGACCACCAGGGCCACGAACAGCATGCAGCCGATCAGCACGGCCAGCAGGTGCAGGTAGCCGAGCAGGGCATCCAGGCCGGACTGGGCCAGGGTCGAGCTGACCAGGCCGAAGATGCCGAGCGGGGCGAAGCGGATCACCACGCGCACGATCAGGGTGACGCCGTTGGACAGGTCCTCGACCACGGTACGGGTGGTCTGCCCGGCGTGGCGGATGGCCACGCCCAGGCCGATGGCCCAGGCCAGGATACCGATGAAGTTGGCATTGAGCAGGGCATTGACCGGGTTGTCGACGGCGCTCAATAGCAGGCCCTGGAGGACTTCGCCGATGCCGCCGGGGGCGCTGAGCGAGGCTTCGCCGGTGCTCAGCACCAGGTTCGAGGGGAACAGCATGCTGGCGACTACGGCCACCACCGCCGCGGCGAACGTGCCCAGCAGGTAGAGCCAGAGGATCGGGCGGATGTGGGTTTCCTGGCCGTGGCGGTGGTTGGCGATCGACGCCATGACCAGGATGAACACCAGCACCGGCGCCACGGCCTTGAGGGCGCTGACGAAGACCTTGCCGAGGAACGCAAGGTCACGGGCTGCGGCCGGGGCGAGCAGGGCCAGGACGATACCGGCCACCAGGCCGATGCAGATCTGCGTTACCAGGCCGGTGCGGTTGATGAGGCGGAGGACGGGGGTCATGTGCAGCAGAATCTCGTTCTTGTAAAAACCGGCCACTCTACCACAGGCCTTGGCTGACCGGTGCTGCATGGCCGTGGGGGGGCGTTGCGCAAGGCGCCCTCATGACCCCGCCGAAGTCACCAATGAAACAATTCCCGCCGCGCCCCCTCGGTAATCGCCACGATCCCCGGGTGCTTCACCTTCCGCTCCACGGAAATGGCATAGAACGACTCGTGCACCGCCTCGGTCTGCCCGATCAGTTGCACGCCATACTGCCGGCACACTTCCTCGGCGATCACGCTGGGCGCGACGAAAATGCCACTGCCGGACTGGCCGAAGGCCTGCATCAGGGCGCTGTCGTCGAATTCGCCGACGATCCGCGGCTGCACCTGCTGCTCGGCCAGCCAGCGCAGCAGGCGGCTGCGCACCACGGTTTCCTGGCCGGGAACCAGCAGCGGTGCATCGTCCAGGCAAGCGGGAAACGGCCGGTCATGGCGGTGGGCCAGGGCAGGGGTGGCGAAGAAGCTAAGGCCGCATTCGCCGAGCTTCTGGCTGTAGCCCTTGATGTCCAGGTGGCTGGGCATCGGGCTGTCGGAAATCACCAGGTCCAGGCGCTGGATGGCCAGGTCGGCGAGCAGGCGTTCGAGCTTGTCTTCGCGGCAGTTGATGCGCAGCACGCTGTCCAGCTCCATGGTCGGCGCCAGCAGGCGATAGACGATGGACTTGGGGACCACGTCGGCCACGCCCACGCGGAACAGGATCTGCTCCTGGGGCCCGGCCCGCAGCATGGCTTCGAGCTCGCCGCCGATCTGGAACATCTGCTCGGCGTAGGCCAGGGCCTGGCGGCCGGTCTCGGTCAGCTCGAGCTGGCGGCCGACGCGCTGGAACAGCTCCAGGCCGTAGGTCTGCTCGAACAGGCTGATCTGGCCGCTGATGGTCTGCGGGGTCAGGTTCAACTGTTCGCTGGCACGGGCGATGCTGCCGGTCCGGGCCACCACCCAGAAGTAATGAAGCTGGCGGTAATTGAGCATCCTGGATGTCCAATGTTCGTAAAAGCCGAAGTATAACCGCCAAAAATACGAATTTTCCTGATGTATTGCGCTCTCTAGAATACGACCCCATCAGGCGCCAGGGGCGCCAGCGTAATATCGACGAGCGAGGACTTCATGCTGCAACTCAAATCCATCGGCACCCCCTTGGTGCTGGTTCTGGCACTGTTCACCATGGCGGGCTGCGACCAGGCCGAGAAATCCGCCCAGCAGATGCTCGACCAGGCCGCCGAGTCGGCCAAGCAGGCCATCGACAAGACCAACGACGCTGCCCAGCAGGCCCTGAGCGAAGCGCTCGGCTCCCAGGGCGAAAAGCCCCAGGCCGATGAAGGCCAGCGCAAGACCCAGGACATCTGACCCAGACCCGACTTAGGATCGACCAATGGAATATTTGCTGGAACTCGCCGCAAGCCCTACCGCCTGGGTTGCCCTGGCCACTCTGGTGGCCATGGAGATCGTGCTGGGTATCGACAACCTGATCTTCATCTCCATCCTCACCAACAAGCTGCCCGAGGCCTACCGTTCCAAGGCGCGGCGCATCGGCATCAGCATGGCCCTGATCATGCGCCTGGCGCTGCTTTCCACCGTGGCCTGGATCGTCCAGCTGACCGAGCCTGTGATCGATGTCTTCGGCCAGAGCTTCTCCTGGAAGGACATGATCCTGATCGCCGGTGGCCTGTTCCTGTTGTGGAAGGCGACCAAGGAAATCCACGAGAACGTCGACCCGCGCGGCGCCAAGGAAGAAGCCAAGGCCGGTTCCACCGTGACCCTGGGCTTCGCCGCCGCCATCGGCCAGATCCTGCTGCTCGACATCGTCTTCTCGGTCGACAGCATCATCACTGCCGTGGGCATGACCGAGCACCTGCCGATCATGATCATCGCCGTGATCTGCGCTGTGGTGGTGATGCTGGTGGCCGCCGACCCGCTGGCCAAGTTCATCAACGACAACCCGACCGTGGTGATGCTGGCCCTAGGCTTCCTGATCATGATCGGCATGACCCTGATCGCCGAAGGCTTCGGTGCCCATGTGCCGAAAGGCTATGTGTATGCCGCGATGGCCTTCTCCACGGCGATCGAAGTGCTCAACATCCTGGCGCGCCGGGCGCGGGTGAAGCGCGAAGCCGCGCAAGGCTGAGGGCTGGGGCCTTGTATAGCGAAAGGGCTGCGTTGCAGCCCTGGGACTATCCGATCAATGCGCACCCGCATGCCGCCGGGCACGACGCACCGGCTGTGGCTTGGGCTGGGCTTGGGGGGGCAGGTGGTGATGGTGGGCGTGACGGCGCACGATGCGCAACACACCCCACAGCATGGCGGCTGCGACACTGAGCCACATACCTACCAGCATGAGGATTGCCATTGTCAGGCTCATGTGTGCCTCCTTCTCTCAGGCGGGCTGCGCTCGCCTTCCAGACACTGCTTTAGTCTAGCGCGTTGCCCGTGACGTTCCATTGACCGAAGGTCTATTCCCTTGGGCCGATTCGTTCCAAGCCGGTGCCGGGCTATACCCAAGCGCGTGCCCGGCCTATGATCGGTACCCATGGCCGGGCGCTGCCTGCCTGGCGTCGAACAAGCGAGTGTCCATGTTGCAAGATTCCTTCACCTCACGGGCCACGGGCCCGCGCCGCCTGCTGGCCGCGTGCCTGGTGATCGCCAGCCTGGCCGGATGCGCCGGCACGCCACCTCCCGCGCCCAAGGGCCTGCCGCAGCGGGTCGAGATCAGCAGCGTGCCGTTCTACCGCGGCAATGCCAATCACAGCGGTGCCATGGCCCTGGCGGCGGTCCTCTCGCAGCAGGGGGTGGGCATCACCCCGGGCCTGCTGGACAAGCCCTTGAACCTGCCACAAGGTGTCGACGCGCTGGAAACCGGCATTGCGAGGGTGGCACGGGAGTACGGCATGGTCGTCTACCCGCTGGACAAGCGCCTGGACGCCCTGCTGGCCCAGGTGGCCGCAGGCAATCCCGTGCTGCTGCGTTACCAGGAGGGGGCGGCCTGGTGGAGCGAGCCGCGCTATGCGGTGTTGATCGGCTATGACAGCTACAAGCAGCGCGTGTTGCTGCGCTCAGGGATGCATCGTCGGCAACTGATGGCATTCGACGACTTCCAGGCGGCATGGGCGAAGGAGGGGCGTTGGGCGGTGCTGGTGCAGCCGCCACGGCAACTGCCGGCCCAGGTGGACCGACAGCGCTGGCTGCAGGCTGCCGACGAATTGGCCCGGGCGGGCCAGGAGATCGCGGCGAAGCAGGCGGTGCGCAGCCTGGGGCAGTGACTTTGCCTGTACCGGCCTATTCGCGCCGAACCGCCGCGAATAGGCCGGTACAGCCAGCAACTACCTCAACTGACGGGTACCGGCATGGCGGTACCCGCCAACCAGGGACTCAGATCCCCAGACGGTCGCGCAGGCTGTAGTACCAGGCGCCGAGGGCGCTGAACGGCACGCGCAGCAGCTGACCACCCGGGAACGGGTAGTGCGGCAGGCCGGCGAAGGCATCGAAACGCTCGGCCTGGCCGCGCAGGGCCTCGGCCAGCACCTTGCCCGCCAGGTGGGTGTAGGTGACACCATGGCCGGAGCAGCCCTGGGAGTAGTAGATGTTGTCGCCGATACGGCCGACCTGCGGCAGGCGCGACAGGGTCAGCAGGAAGTTGCCGGTCCAGGCATAGTCGATCTTGACGTTCTTCAACTGCGGGAAGGCCTTGAGCATCTTCGGACGAATGATCGCCTCGATGTTCGCCGGGTCACGGGCGCCATAGACGACGCCGCCGCCGAAGATCAGGCGCTTGTCGCTGGTCAGGCGGTAGTAGTCGAGCAGGTAGTTGCAGTCCTCGACGCAGTAGTCCTGCGGCAGCAGGGTGCGCGCCAAGTCTTCGCCCAGCGGCTCGGTGGTGATCACCTGGGTGCCGCAGGGCATCGACTTGGCCGCCAGTTCCGGCACCAGGTTGCCCAGGTAGGCGTTGCCGGCGACGATGATGAACTTGGCGCGCACCTTGCCCTGCGGGGTGTGCACGACCGGGTTGGCGCCACGCTCGATGCGCACGGCAGGGGTCTGTTCGTAGATCACGCCGCCCAGCGACTCCACGGCGGCAGCTTCGCCCAGGGCCAGGTTCAGCGGGTGGATGTGGCCGCCGCTCATGTCCAGCATGCCGCCGACATAGTTGTCGCAGGCGACCACTTCACGGATACGCTTCTGGTCCATCAGCTCCAGCTGGGTATGGCCGAAGCGCTCCCACAGGCGTTTCTGCGACTCCAGGTGGCCCATCTGCTTGGCGCTGAGCGCGGCGAACACGCCGCCGTCCTTCAGGTCGCACTGAATGTTGTACTTGGCCACGCGCTCACGGATGATGCGGCCGCCTTCGAAGGCCATCTGGCCCAGCAGTTGCGCCTGCTTCGGGCCGACGGTGCGCTCGATCACGTCGATGTCGCGGCTGTAGCTGTTGACGATCTGGCCACCGTTGCGGCCCGACGCGCCGAAGCCAACCTTGGCAGCCTCGACGATGCTCACCTTGAAGCCGTTTTCCAGCAGGAACAGCGCGCTGGACAGGCCGGTGTAGCCGGCGCCGATGATGCAGATATCCGTCTCCACCTCACCCTGCAGCGCCGGACGTGGCGGCACCGGGTTGGCCGAGGCGGCGTAGTAGGACTGGGGGTAGGGGGTATTGGCCATGCTCGGGGAACCTCGTGTTTTATATTTTTAACGAATGTACCGATGCTATCAATAATAATAAACACCCGCTAGTCGTCTGTTGAAAATCCTTTACTCGGCCCTGGTGCTGGCTTCTGTCCAAATATTTTTTAGATTCAGTGGGTTAGCGTGAAAAAAACAGTTGACACCGATTTTGGAATGCGTAGAATGCGCCCTCATCGACAGGCACATAGCTCAGTTGGTTAGAGCACCACCTTGACATGGTGGGGGTCGTTGGTTCGAGTCCAATTGTGCCTACCAAACGAAAGTCCCGGTTTACGGGCATGAAGAAGGGCGATCCGCAAGGGTCGCCCTTTTTCGCTTTTGCAAAAGCCCACTGGATCTCGGCGACCCTGACGCAGGCCGCCGACGTCCATGCAAAAGCTGTCAGAGCACGTTCGCGGCACGTATCCTCGGGCCGCTGTGGGGCAACCTGGACAGCGCCACGGTGCAGCAGGCCAATGCCCGGCGCAGCTATGACGTGCAGCCGGTGAAGCTGGACAACCTCGATGAGCAGCAGCGCATCGCCGATGCGTTCTACCGCGAAGGCTTGCTGCCCAAGCCGGTGGATGCGCGAGCGGTATCTGTATTCGAGCCGCTGGGCGAATGATCGTCGCGGCGGGCTAGCCGGGCAGAGCGCGAATGCCAGGGGGCGTTCGCTACTCGGTCGCTTCAAAAGCCTTGTGGTACTCCACGATGCCTTCGGGGAGTTCACCGCCAAAAGACAAGGCTTGGAAGTACTCAGGCGCAACGCCAGGCAGCGTGAGGCCGGCGTGGGCTCGGAACCCGAAGTGGCCATAGTAGCCAGGGTCGCCCAGCACCACGCAGCCAGCCCCGCCAAGGCGCTGTAGTTGTGCAAGGGCGGCCTTCATCAAGGCCGAACCGATACCTTGCCCCTGGCGGCCTGGCTGCACGGAGATAGGCCCAAGGCCGTACCAGCCCGTCGCACCGGACGAGATCGTGACGGGTGAAAGGGCGACATGGCCAATGATCGCATCATGCTCTACCGCGACCAAGGAGACGGTCAGCTGGTTGGCGCGTCGCAGTGCATCGACAATGAATTGTTCGGTATGGCTTGAATGCTCCTCGTGCTCGAACGCCGCCTCGGTCAGTTGGGCGATGGCGCTGATGTCCTGGGGGTGTTCAGGGCGGATGGTCGTGTTCATGCTGATGTTTTCTCTGGTGTCCTTGTCGATGATGCTGCGAAGCACCTCGAATAGAGGGGCGGCATCGGTGTATTTCCTGCCATAGGCCAGATTGAATGCGTAATCGAAGCCAGTTGGGTTCTTGCCCTGGTTGTGCTGCAGGAGGGTCTCCAGCTTGTCTAGCGCCTTGACGGCTTTTGCTTCTGGCGATCGTGCATGTTCATAGTCATCCCAGAGCGCCAGTATCTCGGCTTGCAGCGTTTCATCCAGTGCCTGGGTCAAGAGCAGAAGATCATTTCGCTCTTGCTGGCTCTTGTTGGGAAACGCGTGTTGGCTGACGGCGGGAATGTCGCCGTTGATGGCCTCGCCCAAGTCGTGAATCACGCACATCTTGAGCATTTTCAGCGTATCGAGGCCGCTTAGCTGCGCCTCGAAAACAATGGCCATCAGGCAAAGGCGCCAACTGTGCTCGGCCGTGCTTTCGGTGCGCCCGGAGGAGGTGTGTGCGCTTCTGAGCACGTCCTTGAGCTTTTCCGCCTCGCGCAGGAATGCAAGGCGCCCTTTGAGTTTCTCGATGTCCATAGACCCCTCTGATTTCGTCGGTGAACAGCATGCCGTTCACCTTGATGAGGCCAGCCTAGATCCGAAGGTGTTCAGCGTCCACGCATAAAATATGCGAGCAAAGGGGGGCGATCCGTCAGAGCGTCTCTACCAGGCGCGCGGCCGTTCCATCCGAGAGGGGGATGCGTGTCCAGCGACAGAGGCTCTGGCTGATCGGTACGAGGGACGAGTCGTTGTTGCCGGTTGTGAACTCCAGCGCTGGCGGTGCGAGGGCTTCCCGCCACCCCGATTCATCCAGCGCGAACTCCTTGCTGACGATCTCTGGCGTAGCGAAGCGCCACAGCGAACGACCCAGCAGGTCGCTGAGCGGGCTGGCGAACTGGGCGGCGCGCGAAGGGGAGCAGGCCAGCAAGCGATGCGTCAGGTCGCAAATGAGGTGAACGGGCCGTGAGCTTTCCCTGACCAGCCGGGCCAACGCTTGATCGGCGGCTGCATCGAGGCGCGCGGCCAGCAGTCGTTCAAGCTTTTCGTGTGCGAGGGGATCCATGGCCTGTACGCCGCTTTCCCAGCGCGAGATGGTCGACTGAGTGACGTTGAACAACGCCGCGGCATGGGATTGCTTGACGCGGTGCAGTAGGCGCCATCGCCTGAGCGCAATGCCGGGCAATGCTGGTTTTAGCGACAGGTCAGGCATCTTGGCGTCCGGGGACGTGGCGGGCTGGCCAGTGTGATTTAGGCAAGACCAGCCTGCAAGTTGGTTCGATAAACGGGAGTCAGGTGGGAGGTGCTCGCCGTGCAGACATTGTGCCTTTAGAGAGCCTTGATCCCCTATCCTGGTCATTGTTGTCGCAAGAAAGAAACCGTAGCCATGCCCAGCAACGCGTCGAGAGGGGCATGCTTTGGCCCTAGAACAACTCCCTTTATAAGGGGGCCAGTCAGTGCGCTAGCCGTGCCCCGTTCGCAGCCGTGTGCCAATTGGCACTACGCCACGGACATCCGCGCCGTGAGGTTCTGTTGCATGTAGTCGAGGAACCGGCGCTGAAACAGCATCGTATGCTCATGCGCAGCGGCTTCCGCCGCATCCGGATCACGGGCGGCGATGGCATCGATGATCTCGTCATGGTCACGACCCAGCCGGTGGGTGCTCGCCGAGCTGACCACGTGATCGAAGTGCAGGTGCAACAGGCGTTGCCCTTCACTCAGCAAGCGCTCGTAGTAGTTGATGAAGTACGGATTTCGGCCGGCCTGGGCGATCGCCAGGTGGAAGGCCTTGTTCAGCTCGGACATGGTCTGGAAGTCGCCATCCGTTACGGCCTTGAGGTAGGCCGCGTCGGCCTGGCGGATGGCCTCGAGGTCTTCGGCGCGGTGCTGGGTCGCGGCCAGGCGAGTCACCGCACGCTGCATCAGATCCAGCGCCGAGATGTAGTTGGGGAATTCCTCGATCTCGAACGGGGTCACCAAGGTGGTGCGGTTGGGAAGGATGACCACCAGCCCTTCGGTAATCAGCCGTGCCAGGGCATCGCGCACCGGTGAGCGCGACAGGCCGAACTGGGCGGCGAGCGACACTTCATCCAATTGCACGCCGGGCTTGAGCTTCAACGTCAGGATCTGCTTGCGCAGTTCTTCATATATGTAGCGGCCGCTGTGACGACGGGGGCCGCCTTCGAGGTCGTTGTCTTTTGCCATCATCGGTTCTCGGTTGGACCGCGCCATGGTCGCGTGCGGCCTTCGTTATCTTGCCGTGCTTGTCGACGGTGTAGCCGGCAGCATGCTGCGGGGATGGCGGCTGCGTCAAACATGCCTGGCGGGTGTCGAGCAGTAGGAGCAGGAACGCACCGTGCTCCGCCTGCCTACCAGGAGCACGGTGCGCATGGGCTACTGGTCCAGGCCCACCCCCCAGGTATCGCTGAGCATGAACCCCGCCGCCAGCGGATCGTCAGGGTCCACACCGATCTGCTGGAGGCCATAGAGCCAGGCCCGCCCGGTTACCCGAGGCAGCACCGCGGGGCGGCCGGCCACCTCGGTATGGCCCAGCAGCGTGACCTGGAACTGCCCGCCGATGGTCGAGCGTGACACCAACTGGTCACCCGCCTGCACCAGCCCCCGCGCCGCCAGCGTGGCGAGGTTGGCGGAACTGCCGGTCCCGCAGGGCGAGCGGTCGACCCGCCCCGGGGGCAGGGTGGTGCAGGTCTGGTAGGTGCGGTCGTCCAGCCGATGACGGAACATCACGTAGGCCACTTCGTTGACCGAAGACAGCAGCGGGTGCTGGATCGCCAGTTGGCGGTTGATCACAGTCTTCAGCGCCACCCCGGCATCGGCCAGGGCGCGGGCATGTTCAGGGGCGATCGACAAACCGGTCTGCTCGACATCGACCAGGGCGTAGTACACGCCACCAAAAGCCACGTCGACCTTGAGCGTGCCGAACGCTTCGGTCTCGATGGCCAGGTCGAGGTGCTCCACGAACGCAGGCACCATGTCCAGTGAGACGTTCAGGCAACGGCCATCCGCGCATTGGGCGCGGGCGGTCACCAGACCGGCCGGGGTGTCGAGGACCACGGTGGTTTCCGGCTCCTGCATCGGCACCATGCCCAGCTCGAGCAGGGCGGTGACGACGCAGATGCAGTTGCTGCCGGACATCGGGTGCGCCTTGTCGGCCTGCAGCACGATGAAAGCGGCATGGGCCTCGGGGCGGGTGGGCGGTAGCAGCAGGTTCACCGACATCTGTAGGCAGCCGCGCGGCTCCAGAGTCACCAGGCGGCGCAGGCTGTCATCGACCTCGTTGATGTAGTTCATCTTGTCGAGCAGGGTGGCGCCCGGGATACCCAGGACGCCGCCAGTGATGACTTTGCCGATTTCGCCCTCGCAGTGCACTTCGGCCAGTTGCAGGGTCTGTTTCCAACGCATGGGTGTTACCTCACTTGATGTACCAGCCCCAGGGCTGTTCGCTGTCGTAGCGCGTGATCTGCTTGGTTTCCAGGTAGTTGTTCAGGCCCCACTCGCCCAGCTCGCGGCCGATGCCGCTCTGCTTGTAGCCGCCCCATGGGGCCTCGGTGAAGGTCGGCTGCGAGCAGTTGATCCAGACAATACCTGCACGGAAGCGACGGGCGACACGTTCACAGCGCTCCAGGTCCTTGGACATCACCGCGGCACCGAGGCCGAAGCGCGAATGGTTGGCCGAGCTGATGGCCTCTTCTTCAGTATCGAACGGGCGAATGCATACCACCGGGCCGAAGATTTCTTCGTTCCAGATCCAGCTGTCTTCCGGTACATCGGCGAAGATGGTCGGCTGCAGGTAGAACCCCTTGTCCAAGTGCGCCGGACGCTCGCCACCCGATACCAGGCGGGCGCCTTCTTCCAGGCCGCGGGCTATCGCCTGCAGGGTGTTGTCGTACTGGCTGCGGTTGACCAATGGGCCGAGCAGCACGCCTTCTTCCATGCCATTGCCGATCTTGATCTTGCGCGCCTCCTCGGCAAGGCGGGCCAGCAGCGGCTCGTACGCGGAGCGTTGCACCAACACGCGCGAGGTGGCGGAGCAGACTTCGCCCTTGTTCCAGAAGATCCCGAACAGGATCCACTCCACGGCGGCTTCGATGTCGCTGTCGGCGAAGATCACGAAGGGCGACTTGCCGCCCAGCTCCAGGGTGACGTTCTTGATGTCCTGGGCCGCGGCTTGCATGATGCGGCTGCCCACCGGGACGCTGCCGGTGAACGCCAGCTTGTCCACGCCAGGGTGGGCGGTCAGCGCGGCGCCGACCGTGGACCCGGAACCGGTGACGATGTTCAGCACACCTGCCGGCAGACCGGCTTCATCGGCGATGCGGGCCAGCTCCAGCGCCGTCAGCGAGGTTTGCTCGGAAGGCTTGAGAATGATGCAGCACCCTGCGGCCAAGGCCGGGGCGACTTTCCAGGCGGCCATCAGCATTGGGAAGTTCCACGGCACGATGGCCCCGGCAACACCGATCGGCTCCTTGCGCGCCACCGAGCTGAAGCGCTCGTCCGACAGCGCGACAGGTTTTTCACGCTGGGCATCGAGCGCTTCGGCCATGTTGGCGTAGAAGTCGAAGCAGCCTGCGGTATCGCCGATGTCCCACATGGCCTCGGGGAACGGTTTGCCATTGTCGCGAACCTCCAGGGTTGCCAGCTCTTGCTGGCGCGCGCGAATCCCATCGGCGATCTTGCGCAGGTAACGGCCGCGCTCTGCGCCGCTCATGCGCGGCCAGGGGCCCTCGTCGAAAGCGGCACGGGCCGCCTTCACCGCGGCGTCCACGTCTGCGGCGCAACCGGCTGCCACCGTGGTGATCAGGCTCTCGTCACTCGGGTCGAAGGTCTCGAAACTATCGCCATTGACGGGGCTGACCCATTGGCCGTTGATGTAGAACTGGTCGTAGCGGTTCATGCGTTTCCTCCAAGGACGGCGAAGCGTCGGGCACTGAATGCAGAGAGATCCTGGGTTGGGCTGCGTTGGGCAGCGAGGTCGCTCACCAGGCGGCCGGTGGTAGCGCCGAGGGTGAGGCCGAGCTGGCCGTGACCGAAGGCCAAAAGGGCGTTCTTCAGCCGTGGCGAGCGGTCGATCATAGGTTTGGTATCGGGCAGGAACGGGCGGTAGCCGACACCGAACTCCATGCCTTGGGTGTTCAATTGCGGCAGGACGCGGCGGGCCTTTTCCATGATGATTTCGGCACGCTTGAAATTGGGCTCGGCATCGGCGCCGGCGAACTCGAGGGTGCCGCCGATCTGCAGGCCGCGGGTCATGGGGGCGAAGCAGAAGCCGCCGTCGGCGTAGATCACCGAATGGCGAAATTCCACGTCGGGTCGTGGCAGCACCGCCTGATAGCCGGCGATACCCGCCAGCGGAATGTTCACGCCGAGGGTGTCGAAGAATGCCCGCGCGCCAGTGCCTGCGGCCACTACCAGCAAGCCGGCGGGTACGCGACTGCCGTCGGCCAGGGTCACGCCAGTCGCCTGGTCGAGGTTTTCATCGATTTTCACCACCCGCTGGCGCACGCGCCTGCCGCCCTGGGCAATGAAGCTTTCGGTCAGGGCGGCGATGAAGCCTTCGGTGTCGTTCACCGCACGCCAGTCAGGGAACATCAGGCCATGTTGGAACTTGCCAGCCAGGGCCGGCTCCAGGTCAGCGATCTGCGCGCCGTCGAGCTCCTCGGAACGAAAGCCCAACTGCTTGCGCAAGGCCAGGTGGGGGCGCTCGTGGGCCAGGCCGGCAGGGGAGTCGAACACCTCGATAATCGGCCGGTCGCCAAGCAGAGCCTTGTCCGGGCAGGCATCGAGTAGAGGGGCATAGTCTTCATAGACATGCTGGGTCAGGCGCGCCATGTCCTGGGCGATCTCATGGATCTTCGACGGGCGGGCACAGGCCAGGAAACGCATGAACCAGGGCAGGATCCCCGGCAGCGCGCTGGGGCGCAGGGCCAGCGGGCCTTTCTGGTCCAGCAGCCAGCCAGGGATCTTCATCAGGATGCCAGGCTTGGACAACGGGATGACTTCGCTGACCGCCATCTGGCCACAGCTCCATTTCGCGGTGCTGTCGCCGGGCGCGGCAGGGTCGACCAGGGTGACCCGGTGGCCGTCGCGCTGCAGGTACAGTGCGCAGCATACGCCGACAATGCCGCCACCGATGACCACGGCCTGTTGCGATGACGTTTGCGGGTTGTTCATGAGAGGCGTGCTCTTCAAAAGGTGGTGGGGTTCCTGTGGGGGCGGGCTCGTCCCGCACACAAGGGCATGGCCCTTGCCATATACCGGTGTCGTCAGGGGCCGGCCTATTCGCGGGCAGGCCCGCTCCCACAGGGGGAGTGCATCAGGCTTGCGACGCCTCGTACGCCTTGCGGAACTCGGCTTTTTCTTCGTCGGTCAACGGCAGCAGCGGTGCCCGTGCGTTGCCTACCTTGAAGCCGGACAGCTCGGCGCCGTACTTGACCTTCTGTACGAACTTGCCGCTTTCCAGGTTGGCCATGGCCGGGAACAGGCTGCGCATGACTTGCTGGGCACCGCGGATATCGCCGCTGGTGAACGCCTTGTGGAAGGCGACGACCTTCTCCGGGAAAATGTTCGCCGGGCCGCAGATCCAGCTGTCGGCGCCCCACAGGTAGAAGTCCAGGGCCTGGTCGTCCGAGCCGCAGGACAGCTGGATGCCCTTGTATTTCTCGCCGATCTCGATGGCGCGCAGCAGGTTGCCGCTGCTTTCCTTGATGCCGATGACGCGCGGGTGCTCATGCAGCGCGGCGACCACGTCCAGGCCGACTTCGACGTTGGTACGGATCGGGTAGTTGTACAGCACCACGTTGATCTCGGGGAAGGTTTCGAGAATGGTGTTGTAGTGGGCCAGCAGTTCCTCCTGGGAGGGCAGGGCGTAGTAGGGCGGCGCGATCAGCAGGTGGGTGTAGCCCGCCTCGACGGTCTGCCTGACCTGCTCCAGCACCTCGCGGGTGCAGGCGCCGTTGGCGCCGGCGATCAGGGTGCCACGGTCACCGACCACTTCCTTCACCGTGGCCAGCACCTGGCGGCGTTCTTCGTTGGTCAGCGCATAGTATTCGCCGGTGGAGCCCAGCGGCACGAAACCGCTGACGCCCGCGGCCAGTTGATGTTCGAGGATCGAGGCCAAGGTGTCGTGATCGACCTTGCCAGCGGCATCGAATGGGGTGACCAGGGCAGGCAGGATGCCATTGAGTTTCATGGTGAAGTCTCCTTGTTGGGAATCAGTAGGCGTAGCGGCGCAGCAGGCGCCCTTCGACCACACCGACCAGGCGGGTCAGCGGGAAGGCCACGAGGAAGTAAATGACTGCGACAGCCGACAGGAACTCGACCGGGCGGGCGGTGCTGTTGGAAATGTTCTGGCCGACGAACATCAGGTCGGCCACCCCGACCGAGGAGATCAGCGCGCTTTCCTTGAACAGGCTGACCACGTTCGACAGCAGTGGTGGCACAGCGCGCAGCAAGGCCTGGGGGAACACCACGTAGAGCACCTTGACGCGGGAGGTGAGGCCCAGGGCCGTGCAGGCGTCGTGTTGTTCGCTGGCGATCGACTTGAGCGCACCGCGGAACGTTTCGCTGGTGATCGCCCCCATGTACAGGGTCAGGGCGATCAGCACCGAGACGTAGGGCGGGATGTCCAGGCCGAATATCACCGGGAAGCAGAAGAACACCCAGAACAGCTGGATCAGCAGCGGCGTGCCACGGAAGAACTCCACGTACAGCGTCAGCGGCAGGCGCACCAGCTTCAGCTTCAGCTGCCGCAGCAGGCTGACCACGAAGCCGAACAGGCTGCCGAGCACGGCGCAGGCACCAGTGAATGCCAGGGTCAGGCCCAGGCCTTTGAGCAGCACCGGCCAGTAGTTCAGGACAACCGAGAAATCGAGTGGCATGGCTATCTCCTCAGCGCTGGCCGGCCAGTTCCTGGCGCCGTTCGAACCACTGCACCAGCTGCGCGATCGGTAGCGACAGGGCGAAGTAGATGAGGGCGATCAGGGTGTAGGTTTCCAGCGGGCGGTAGGCTTCGGTCGCGAGGCTTTTGCCCACGTACATCAGGTCGGCGACGGCAACGATGGCCACCAGTGCGCTCTGTTGCAGGGTGCCGATGCCGTTGGTGATCAGCACCGGCAGGGCGCTGCGCAGCGACTGCGGGAGGATCACGTACAGCGTGCGTTGCCAGCTTTTGAGGCCCAGAGCGATCGAGGCATCCAGGTGTTCACGCGGCACCGCCTGCACGCCGGCCCGATAGGCTTCGGCGTTGAACGCGGTGAGGTTCAGGCCCAGGGCCAGGAAGCCCATGGCTATCGGGTCGATGAACACGTCGAACAGCATCGGCACGCAGTAGAAGAACCAGACGATCTGCAACAACGCCGGTGTGCAGCGGAAGAACTCGATGAACAACTGCGCTGGCCAGCGAATGAAGAACCAGCGGCTCAGGGTCATCAGGCACAGCACGAAGCCCAGGGTCAGGCCGATGAGGTTGGAAACCAATGCCAGTTGCAGGGTGACCTTCAGCCCATCCAGCAGCGCAGGCAGGCTGCCGTTGAGGAAGTGGAAGTCGAATTGGTAGTTCATCACGGCGTCCTCAATCGAACTGCACGACCTTTTCGAGGAACTCACGCGTGCGTGCTTCCCGTGGCTGGGTGAAGATCTGCTCGGGATGGCCTTGCTCGACCACCTTGCCGTTGGCGCAGAACACCACGCGGGTGGCGATGTGGCGGGCGAAGTGCATGTCGTGGGTGACGATGATCATCGCCATCTTCTGCTCGGCCAGTTGCATCATCACGTTCTGCACTTCGATGACCATTTCCGGGTCGAGCGCCGAGGTGACTTCGTCGAACAACATCAGGCGGGGTTCGAGCATCAGCGCACGGGCGATCGCCACGCGCTGCTTCTGCCCGCCGGAGAGCTGGCTTGGGTAAGCGTGCAGCTTGTTTTCCAGGCCCAGGCGGGCGAGGTAGGCGCGCGCTTTCTCGGTGGCTTGGGCCTTGCCCAGGCCATGGACCTTGACCGGCGCCAGGATCAGGTTGCCCAGCACCGACAGGTGCGGGAACAGGGTGTAGTGCTGGAACACCATGCCGATCTGCTTGTGCAGGGTTTCATCCAGCGGCTTGCCCAGCTTGCGGCTGCCATCGATATAGGGCTTGCCCTGGAAATGGATCGTGCCGCCCTGGATGCCCTCGAGCCCCATCAGCACCCGCAGCAGCGAACTCTTGCCGCTGCCCGATGGACCGATGATCACCAGGCGGTCGTCGGCACGCATGTCCAAGTTCATCTGGTCCATCACCACCAGTTGCTCGCTATAGGCCTTGCGCACGTCGCGCAACTGGATGAAGTCGCCGCCCTGGGGCGAATCCGGGCCGAGCGAAACCTGTGGCTGGGCTGCCACCAAACGAGGGATGTTCATCGCGATTGTCTCCACGAGGGCGCACTGGGCGGCACCTCGGCTCAGGGTTACGGGAGGCTGTTGCCTGCGGCGTTGGTTGCGGTGCGCGCTGTGTCGGTCAGGCCGACGGTCTTGCCGGGCCTGGCCAGTGGTGCATGGGGGCGTTTGCAGAAGTGCCTAGCAGCCCGGGTGGGCGCTTGCCACCGCCATGGCGTTTGGAGCGAAGGGCTGGCAGCACCTGCGCAGGCGCTGTGGGAAGCGGTCTGAGCCATTTTGATTCTCTCCGATAGCTTGTTCTTGTAGGCAGAAGAGTCGATCAACAGTTGATGAGTGCTTTGCTGAGCTTCTTGTTGTGTGCAATATTGTATTCAGACTATGACCGCCTTGAGTGTACTGTCAACACACGTGGAGAAAAATTTATTCGCTTGCCTTGGCGCGCCGTCCATCCAGGACAAAAGGAAGGCCCGAGGGCGCGAGGAAAAAAACGAGGGGAGCGAGAGAGGCCGATTCCAACCATTCGAAAAAGCCTGTTGACAGCATCTGGTGTGCTTCATAATCTGCATGCAGCCATGCACACAATATGGCGTGCACTACCCAGCGCTTACCTTCCTGCCTACAACAATGATTAACAGTGAGGTCAAAAATGCTCCCTTCCCTCAAGCCGCTTTTCCTGGGTGCCAGCCTTTGCGGCGCCATACTTGGCCAATCCATGGCCCAGGCTGCTGAAACCTCGGTTTGGCAGAATGTGCAGAAAGCCGGTGTCCTGCGTTGTGGCGCTGCGGTAGCCGCGCCCTATGTCATGCGCGATGCGCGTTCAGGTGACTACAGCGGCTACTTCGTCGACCTGTGCAGGGACTTCGGCGAGAAGGTGCTGAAGGTCAAGGTCGATTTCGTCGACACGAGCTGGGACAACCTTGTCGCCGGCTTGCAGAGCGGCAAGTGGGACTTGGCCATGGCCCTCAACCAGACTCCCGAGCGCGCGCTGGCCGTGGCATTCACCACCCCCGCCACGGACTATCAAGTGTCGTTGCTGGTGAACAAGAACAACCCCAAGTTCACGGACATCGAGGACGATCTCGGCGCCCTCGACAAACCCGACGTGACCTTCGCCGTCATGTCCGGCACCGCCCAGGACAAGGCGATCTCCTCGGTGATCCGGAACGCGAAGATCATGCGTCTGCCAGGCATGGACGAGACCCGTCTGGCGGTGATGTCCAAGCGCGCCGATGTACTGGTGGACGCCAGCGACACCAACCACCTGTTCGCATTGGCCAACGCCGATTGGGCGCGCGAGATCCTGCCCAAGCCGGCGCTGGCCAAGCAAGGCGTCGCGTTCGGCGTGCGCCGGGACATTTCCCCGGCCGACATGGACGTGCTGAACATCTACCTCAAGCAGCGCCGCGACAGTGGCGACATCGACAAGCTCGTGGACAAGGCCTCGGTGCAGGCCAACGCCGCGAAGTAACCCTTCGTCGTTAACCGGGAATGCCGTCTTCGCGCGCGAGGCAGGCGGCACCTTTGCATCTTTATCAAGAGAAGGTGAGCACGGATGAACGATTCCACACGCCCATTGGCTGGCCAGACATTGCTCGTCACGGGTGGCTCCGGCGGTATCGGTGCGGCGATTGTCGAGCGCCTGGCGGCTGAAGGTGCCCGACCGGTGATCCACTACAGTCGCGACGCGCAGGGCGCGCAAGCCTTGCTCGAGCGGATTGGTGGCCAGGGCTTTATCGTCCAGGGCGACCTGTCCCAGGACGATGGTCCCGAACGATTGTGGCAGGCAGCGATGGCCCTGGCCGGCGGACGCCTTCATGGCCTGGTCAACAACGCGGGTATTCGCACGGAGATTCCCTTGCACGCGCCGTCATCCGAATGGCGTGCCGCCTGGCGCCGCGAGTTCCAGGTGAACTTCTTCGCGGCGGCCGACCTGTGCCGTGAGGCGGTCGAGCATTTTCGCATCCATGGCGGTGGCCGCATCGTCAACATGGCCAGCCGTGCCGCCCAGCGTGGCTACGCGGCCGACGCCTTGCCCTATGGCGCCAGCAAGGCTGCGCTGATCAACCTGACCAAGTCACTGGCGCGCAGCGTGGCGGGCGAGGGTGTGGTCGCCGTGGCCATCGCGCCCGGTTGGGTCCGTACCGATATGGCCGAGCGCTTCGTCGCCCAGTTCGGCGAGGCCGCGGCGACTGCCGACATTCCCGTGGGGTGCATGGCCAGCCCCGAAGAGATCGCCGAGTTGGTGGCCTTCACCTTGCGTCCGTCCCAGGTTTCGCTCAATGGCGCGACCCTGGATGTGAACGGCGGCAGCTATATCCGATAAATCGAGGAGTCGACGATGAACAGGTTCGAAAACAAGGTGGCGATCGTGACCGGTGGTGCCGGGGGGATCGGCTCGGCGATCGCCGGTCGGTTGGCGGCCGAAGGGGCGACGGTGGTGGTCAGCGACGTCAATCTGGAGGCGGCCCAGGGCGTCGCCGAGGCCATTCAAGGCAACGGCGGCAAGGCCATCGCCGTGGCGGCGGATATCGCCCAGGGTGAGGCCTGCCGGGCGCTGGTGGAGACGGTTGTCAGGCAATTGGGGGGGATCGATGTGCTGGTCAACAACGCCGGGATCAACCGCCGCGGCAACCTCCTGGCGCTGACGGAAGATGACTGGCATACCAGTTTCGCGGTCAACCTGGACTCGATGTTCCACCTGTGCCGGGCGGTATTGCCGATCATGATCGAGGCGGGAGCCGGCGCTATCGTCAATACGGCCTCCCAGTGGGGGCTGCATCCTGCGCCCGGGCACATCGCCTACAACGTGACCAAGGCTGCCGTGGCCTCGTTCACCCAGAACCTGGCGCGTGACTATGCGCCGCAGAACGTTCGGGTCAACGCGGTATGCCCTGGCGAGATCCATACGCCGATGCTCGAGGCTGGCGTGCGGCGCTCGGGAAGGACCATCGCCGACCTGGACAAGCTGGTGCCCTTCGGCCGGATCGGCAAGCCCGAGGAGGTCGCGGCGCTGGTGGCGTTCCTCGCGTCGGATGAAGCGGCGTTCATGTGTGGTTCGTTGGTGGAGATTACCGGGGCGCAGGCGGTGGCTTGAGTGGCGCCGCCTTTGTGATACTGGGCTGCAAAGCAGCCCCGAATGGAGACCGCTCACGCCCAGATGTCGCTCACGACAAAGCCTTCGGTGAACGGATCGTCATGGTCCAGCACATAGGTATTCAGGCCATAGATCCAGCTGGTACCGGTAATGGTCGGCACCACGGCCTTGTAGTCGCCGATACGGGTTTCCTCGACCAGGCGGCCGGTGAACACGTTGCCCAGCACACCCTGGTGGCGGAAGTCCTGGTTCAGCGGTAGCTCGCCCTTGGCGTGCAGGACCGCCATCTTCGCGCAGGTACCGGTGCCGCATGGGCAGCGGTCCAGTGCACCGGTCCAGGTGGAAGGGTTGTCCCAATCCAGCTCACCGGAGGCGACGGTGACGGCGTTCTTCCAGTCGGCGTCCGGGCTGTCGGTGGGGCCGGACAGCTGGGAAATGGTGATGCCGATGCCAGGGTAGTCGGGATGCGCGACCGGCAATTGCTCGGCAGCGGCCTGGCGGATCATGGCGCTGACGCGCGCGATCTCGCCGCCATGCTCGGGCTTGAGCTCCAGGCCCGGGAACTGGCGCACGTCGGCGATCGCATAGAACATGCCGCCCCAGCCCACATCGACCGTCACTTCGCCCAGGTGGGGCACCTGGATCTTGGCATCCAGGTGTGCGGCGAAGGCCGGCACGTTCTTGAACGTGACACTCTTGACCTTGCCGTCGCGGCATTGCGCCTTGATGCCGATCAGCCCGGCCGGCGCTTCGAGGATCAACTCGGTGACGGGTTCCTTCATGGGCAGCATGCCCATTTCCAGCAGTACGGTGACCACCGAGATGGTATTGCCACCGGACATCACTGGGTATTCGACCTGTTCCATGATGATATAGCCGGCATCGGCGTCGGGATGGCTCGGGGGCACGATGAGGTTGCAGCACAGGGGAGGGTAGCCGCGGGGTTCGCGCAGCATCAGCTTGCGCAACTGATCGTCGTTTTCGCGCAACCATTGCATCTTTTCGTGAACCGTCTTGCCCGGGATATGTGGAACGCCACCGGTGATGACGCGCATCGGCTCGCCGGCGTGCGTATCGACAGCATGAATGGTTCTTTTGAAGGCCATCGGGATCTCCAGCTTATGGGTATCGAACAGACTGTCTGTGGCGCAATGCCCGTCAGTTAAGCGGCATTGGCCTGTAGCGGCACTTTCTCACCCCTGGCACCTGCTGCCCTATAACGTCTGGGACAGCTCGTGTGACGCCAGGGCGCGCAGCTGTACGTCCTTCACGTCCTATCAATCGCCGGAAATAGCAAATCCATGACAAAAGGCGTGGCCGTTCTATCAATTGTCATGACTGTAATATCGGTGCCCTGTGCCGGCTGAGCATCATGTCGCGACAAGACAACCTGTTCAGAGGCACCCTCACTATGTACCGTGGATTCTGGTATGCCCAGGCACTCGACCTGGACAGCGACCTGGCCCCTGCGCTGCAGGACTCGATTCAAGCCGATGTCTGCATCGTCGGCGGTGGTTTCCTTGGCCTGTGGTCGGCCATCCGCCTCAAGCAGGCGCATCCCGGGAAGACCATCGTCATCGTCGAGCGCGACCGCTGCGGTTCCGGTGCCAGCGGGCGCAACGGCGGCATCGCCACCAACTGGTGGGGCAAGTACCTGTCGCTGCGCACCATCTGCGGAGACGTCGAGGCACGGCGCATCTGCGAGGCGGCCGAGTCGGCCATCGACGAGATCGGCAGCTTCTGCCAGGAGCACGGTATCGATGCCCAGTACCGCAAGGACGGCTGGCTGTGGACCGCCACCAACCAGCGCCAGTTGAATTCCTGGCGCGTGCTCACCGACGGCCTGCAGAACCTGGGCGTCAACCCGTTCCAGGAGATGGCGCGCCACACCATCCAGGGCCGCGTCGGCTCGCCGCTGGTGCTCGGCGGCATCTATGATCCCAACGCCGCCACCGTGCAGCCGGCCATGCTCGCTCGCGGCCTGCGCCGCGTCGCGCTCAAGCTTGGCGTGAAGATCTTCGAGAAGTCCCCGCTCACCCACCTGGCGCGCGGCCCCAAGCCTGTGGTGCACACGGCCAAGGGCCATGTGAAGGCCGACCGCGTGGTGCTGGCGATGAACGCCTGGGGCGCAGCGTTCCCGGAGCTGCGCCGGATGATCGCGATCATGTCCAGCGACATGGTGGCCACGGCGCCGGTCAAGGCCAAGCTCGACGCCATCGGCTTGAGCGGCGGCGAGTGCATGACCGACTCGCGCACCGTGCTCAACTACTGGCGCAACACCCCGGATGGCCGCGTGGTGTTCGGCAAGCCGCTGGGCCAGTTCGCCTTCGCCGGGCGCATCGGCAACCTCTACGAGAAGCCTTCGCCGGCCGCCGACAAGGTCGCCGCCGAACTGCGTCGGTTGTACCCGCAACTGGCGGACGTGCCGGTGGTCAGCAGCTGGACCGGCCCGATCGACCGCGCCATGAAGGGTTTGCCGAACTTCGGCTACCTCGACCGTCACCAGAACATCGCCTACGGCATCGGTTTCTCCGGTAATGGCGTGGCCACCACGGTGTTCGCCAGTCGCATCATCAAGTCGCTGGTCGAGCATGCCAACGACGCGTGGGCCAACTGCGGCCTGGTCAACCAGAAGATGAAGCTGCTGCCGCCCGAGCCATTTCGCTTCTTCGGCGCGCACATGGTGCGTGACGCCCTGGTGCGCAAGGAGTCGCTGGAGGACCACGACCAGGACGCCGGCTTCGTCACCCGCCAACTGGTGGCCATGGCGCCGGCCGGCTACGTCCCCGCCCAGAAAAAATAAGGACAAGATCGTGAGCGAACATATCGTCTTCCTCGACGACGAGGGCCTGGCATCCTCGACCCGTCTCAAGCGGCCTGACTGCGCGCACACCTGGCAGCAGTTCGCCTATACCCATCCGGACCAGGTGCTCGAGCACCTCAAGGACGCCACCATCGCCCTGACCTGCAGCGTACCGCTGCGTAAGGAGCACCTGTGTCAGTTGCCCAAGCTCAAGATGATCTCGCTGGCCCTGACCGGCCGCGACATCGTCGACGTCGACTATTGCGAGGCCCATGGTATCGAGGTGGCCAGCGTGCCTGGCTACGCCGCCAACACCGTGGCCGAGCACAGCATGGCGATGATCCTCGAGCTGTTCCGCCGCCCGGCAGCCTTCACCCGGCTGATGCGCCAAGTGCACGCCGGCCAGGCGCAGCACAAGAACATCTACTTCGACCACCGCATCCGCGATGTGCGCGGCAAGCAACTGGCGATCATCGGCAGCGGCCCGATCGCCCTGCGCCTGGCCGAACTGGCCCGTGCGTTCGGCATGGAGGTGTTCTTCGAAGACCGCGGTGGCAAGCGCAGCGGCCCGGATTGCCGTCCGCTCGCCGCGCTGCTGCGTAGCTGTGACGTGCTGTCGATCAACTGCCCACTGACCCCGCAAACCTATGACCTGATCGACGCAGGTCGATTGGCCCTGATGAAGCCCGACGCCCTGGTGATCAACACCGGCCGTGGCGGCATCGTCAACGAGGCGGCGCTGATCGATGCGCTGCACAACGATCGCCTGGGGGGCGTGGCGCTGGATGTGGTGGAGCATGAGCCGCTGCACCCGAGCAACCCGCTGTTCCAGCTGATCGATCGCGACGATTTCATCCTCAACCCACACATCGCCTGGAGCAGCGAAGACGCCATGCAGCAGTTGATGGACAGCGCCGTGGACAACATCAGCCGCTTCGTCGCCAGTCAGGCCCCGGAAAAAAGGATCCAGCGCGCATGAGCATCGTGATCAAGAGCAGTTATGTCGACGGCGCCTTCGTCGGTTTCGACGCGGCCAGCGACCTGCTGGAAAACCGCAACCCCTCCAACCCGGCCGAGGTCATCGAGCGCTTCGTGCGCGCCGATCAGGCCCTGACCGAACAGGCCATCGCCGCCGCCCGCCGTGCCCAGCCCGCCTGGGCGCGCAGCAATCCGCAACAGCGCGCCGACGCGCTGGACTTCATCGGCAGCGAGATCCTCGCCCGCCGTGAAGCACTGGCGACCCTGCTGGCCCGCGAGGAAGGCAAGGTCGTCCGCGAAGCGCTGGGCGAGGTGGACCGCGCCGGCCGTTCGTTCAAGTTCTACGCCCAGGAGGCCCTGCGTGCCGAAGGCGAGAAATACCAGTCGGTGCGCCAGGACGTGGGTATCGACGTGTTCACCCAGCCCCTGGGCGTGGTGGGCATCATCGCGCCGTGGAACTTTCCCATCGCCATCCCGGCATGGAAGATCGCCCCGGCCCTGTGCTTCGGCAACAGTGTGGTGTTCAAACCGGCGGAGCTGGTGCCGTCCTCGGCCTGGGCGCTGGCCGAGATCATCAGTCGCGCCGGGTTGCCGGCCGGCGTCTTCAACATGCTGGTCGGCCCCGGCCGTAGTGTGGGCGACACGATCATCCGCTCGCCACAGGTCGATGGCATCAGCTTCACCGGTTCCGAGCACACCGGGCGGCAGATCGCCAGGTTGGCGGCTGAAGGCATGAAGAAGGTGCAACTGGAGATGGGCGGCAAGAACCCGCTGGTGGTGCTCGACGATGCCGACCTGGAGCAGGCGGTGGAGGTTGCGCTCAACGGCTCGTTCTACAGCACCGGCCAGCGCTGCACTGCCAGTTCACGGGTGATCGTCACCGAGGGCATCCATGATGCCTTCGTCGCCCGCCTGGCCGAGCGCACCCGGGCGCTGACGGTTGGCGACGCCTTGCAGGCCAGTACCGACATCGGCCCGGTGGTCGACGGCCGCCAGCTGGAGCAGAACCTGTCGTACGTGGCCAGCGGCGTGGAGCAGGGTGCGCAGTTGGTATGTGGCGGCGAGCGGGTGGAGAACGAGGCGGGTGCCTACTTCTTCACGCCGGCGCTGTTCACCGAGGTCACGCCGGACATGCGCATCTACCGCGAGGAGATCTTCGGGCCGGTAGTGAGCGTGCTCAAGGTGCGTGACTACGACGAGGCCTTCGCGGCCGCGCAGGACACGGCCTTTGGCTTGTCCGCCGGCATCGTCACCACCTCGCTGCGCCATGCCGAGCACTTCAAGCGCAACAGCTCGGCGGGGATGGTGATGGTCAACCTGCCGACGGCGGGGGTGGATTATCACGTGCCGTTCGGCGGCAACGGCGCCTCGAGCCTGGGCTCGCGCGAGCAGGGCACCCATGCCCGACAGTTCTTCACCCGAGTGAAGACCACCTACCAGTTGGCTTGAGCCCGCTCCCCGGGGCTGCAAAGCAGCCCCAGGATTACCCGCTCAAGGTGATGACCGAGATCTCGCATTCTTTGAGGTAATCCTTCTATTTCTTATATTCATGCGAGCTTAATCTGAAGCTGTCATGTGGCGAAGTGCCCGGTGAACTTCAAGTCAACGGGTACACATGATTGAACGTTGTGGTGAACGGAATAATCAAGGCATTTCCAGATTGTTTGGCTGGCGGCCAGGGAGTGCCTGGCTTCGGCCGGGTAATTAGTTTGAGGCCCTCACGAAGGTGAGCGGCACGATACGGCAGTCTCTAACAATAACAACATTATTCACTAGCGTACGACGCCATGTGTCATGCGTGAAGTGTAGTTCAGCAGCGAGAAGAAACCGAGGCAGCAAGACATGACCAATAATCATAAGATTTCATTAGAAGATGCCCCCCTTAACAGTTTCCACAAGAAACTGGCCGTTTATTCCTCAGGTGCTCCGTTCCTGGACGGTTATATCCTCAGCATCATTGGCGTAGTACTTGTCCAGCTCAGCCAATCGCTGCAGCTCACCGTCTTCGAAGAAGGCATGGTCGCGGCGGCATCGCTCATCGGCATGTTCTTCGGCGGCTTCGTCGGCGGCCTGTTCACCGACAAGCTCGGCAGGAAAACGCTTTACGTACTCGTGCTGGTCGCGCTTGCGGTGTTCTCGCTCGGGCAGTTCTGGGTCACCTCCGCGGCCGCACTGATCACGCTGCGCCTGTTGTTGGGTATCGCGATTGGCGCCGACCATCCCCTGGCCACCTCGCTGCTGGCCGAGTTCCTGCCCAGGAAACAGCGCGGCTCCATCCTCGCCAGCCTGGTGATGATGTGGTTCGTCGGGGCGGCGGTCGCCTATGTGGCTGGCGAGCTCATCTTGCGCAGCATGGGCCCTGAAGCCTGGCGCTGGGCATTGGCCAGCGCGGTGGTGCCGGCGGTGCTGTTCCTGATCATGCGTGCCGGCACGCCGGAGTCCGCCCGTTGGCTGCTGAGCAAAGGCCGTACTGCCGAAGCGGATCAGGTGATCAAGAAAGTCTATGGCGACGCCTTCTCGATCGCCGACCTGCCCGAGCCTGTGGCCGAGCGCCGGGTATCGGTCTGGTCGCTGTTCCATTCCCACTATGGCAAGCGCATCTTCTTCGTCAGCATCTTCTGGACCTGCTCGATCATTCCGCAGTTCGCCATTTATGCCTTTGCACCGAAGATCCTCTCGGCCATGGGGCTGACCGGTGATTTGGCAGCCTGGGGGGCTGTCGCCATCACCATCATCTTCGTCCTTGGCTGCCTGCTCGGTGTGAAGCTGATCAACCCATTGGGCCGGCGCAACATGCTCATCCACAGTTTCCTGTGGTCCGGCCTGGCGCTGCTGTTGCTTGGCCTGTATCCAGACGCCGCCGGCCTGTTGACCCTCGCACTGTTTGGCAGCTACGCGCTGTTCATCGGTGGTGCGCAGGTACTCCAGTACGTTTATCCAAACGAGCTTTTCCCTACTGAAGTACGGGGTTCGGCCGTCGGCCTCGCGACCTCCCTGTCGCGTATCGGTGCGGCGATTGGTACCTACCTGGTACCGATGTCCCTGTCTTCGATCGGTATCGCCAATACCATGATCGTGGCCTTCGGCATCTCCATGGTGGGCCTGTTCTTTACCTGGAAGATGGCCCCGGAAACGCGTTCGCTTGACCTGGCAACGGCGAGCGCCGCCTGAGGCGACAGGTTACGAGTGAGCCTATTGATTTAGCTGGAGCCTGCTTCCCCACAGGTCCCAGCTAAATCAACGCGTTACGATTCTTTTGTGGGTCGGCTTGCCGGCGACGAGGCGCGAAGCGGCCCCAGGCTCGACTACGGCGGGGTTCAGCGCTTGAGCGCCTCATGGGCGAGCACGCAGGCCTTGTTGGCATCTCGCGCCAGCGCAGCTTCGAGGATGGCCCAGTGCTCGCCGGGCACATCGCGCATGGCGCCGTCGGTGTAGTGCAGCGAGAGCAGCCGGTCGCGTGCGGTCTGGTCGCGCAGCAGGCGCAACAGTCAGGGGGAGCGGCAATTGGCGATCAGCGCCTGGTGGAAGACTTCGTGGGCGTTTTCCCATTCCGGCTTCATGAGCCGCTCCGAGCCTTCGACGATGGGCAGGCGATCGAGCCGGTGATGGGCGGCGATCAGCTGGCTTTCCCATTCCAGATCGCCATTGCGGATCGATTCGGCCAAGGCCTGGCATTCGATGAGCAGGCGGGTGCGGGTGATGTCGCGGATTTCCTCCGCAGGGTTACGAACCACAACAAGAGGTCTTCCCATGCGCTACGTTCGCTTCACTCTCCAAGGCACGCCCCGTGCTGGGCGTTCGCACCACCGAGGGTGTCAAGGTTCTTGGGGAACAGACGCTGGAGTCGCTGCTCGAGCGCGGCGTCGACCTGGCGACCTACGGTGCCCAGGCCCAGGGGCCGCTGGTCGAGCTCGGCGAGCAGGACTATCTGCCGCTGATGAGCAAGCCGGGCAAGATCATCTGCGTCGGCCTGAACTACGCCGACCACACCAAGGAATCGCCCTACGCCCAGCCGGACTACCCGACCCTGTTCCCGCGCTTCAACAGCAGCCTGACGGTGCACAACAAGCCGCTGATCCGCCCACGTATCTCCGACACCCTGGACTACAAAGGCGAGATGGCCGTGGTACTCAAGAGCGGCGGCCGCCACATCGCCAAGGACAAGGCCCTGGAGCACGTGGCCGGCTACGCGCTGTTCAACGAAGGCTCGGTGCGCGAGTACCAGTTCAAGTCGCCGCAGTGGACGGTGGACAAGAACTTCGACGAGTCATGTCGGCCATTGGCCTGGGCAGTTGCCCGGGCGGTTGGACCGGGTAGGGCGCCCGCAGGTCGAGAATGCTGCCTGAAGCAGCATCTACAGGGATGGCGCTGAACTTCAGGGGTGCACCAACCTGTGGGAGTCGGCTTGCCGGCGATGGGCTGCAAGGACCTGCGCAAAGTTTTTGATTTTTTTGAAAAAAACGCTTTACAGCCTTTTGAATCCCCCTTAATATGCGCGCCACACGACAGGCACATAGCTCAGTTGGTTAGAGCACCACCTTGACATGGTGGGGGTCGTTGGTTCGAGTCCAATTGTGCCTACCAAACAAAAGTCCCGGTTTCCGGGCACGAGAAGGGCGATCCGAGAGGGTCGCCCTTTTTGCTGTGCAAAACTTTTGCCCCCACCTAGAGATGGTCCGGTCGTACCGAGGCCATCCAGCAAATGCTGCAATTCAACCTGGCGCAGGCATGTAAGCAAGCCCTTGACCCTGCACGCTCGGCCAGCTTCAGCCGCTACCCCGACAACAGGAAAGCACCCGGCACGCCGTTGCGGCAGCCGGGGCTTGGCGGTCAGTCGTTCAACGGGATTTCCATGCCGTCATGGCCGACGATGATCGGTCCCTTGAAGGTCGTGCCCACGGCGGCGCGCCAGTCGGCATCGGTGATGCTCGGGTCGTCAGCCGGCACGAAGTGGCTCAGGACCAGGGTTTTCACCTTGGCTGTGGCGGCGACGCGGCCAACGTCCTCGGCGGTGACGTGGTGGCTGATGATCGCCTTGGCCAAGGTCTTGCCATTGCCGATGCGCGCAGCCAGGCGATCGACCGCCTGGACATGCACCACTTCATTGATCAGCACATCGGCATTGCGTGAGAAATCGGCCAGGGGCGGGAAGTAGTTCAAGTCACCCGACAGCACGATGGTCTTGCCGCCCACCTCGAACTTGTAGGCGAAGGCCTCGCCATCGGCGAACGGTGGGTGCGGCACGCGCAAGGCGCTGACTTTCAGGCGGTCGTCCTGGAAGACCACGCCCTGGTCGATGTCGTGGGCGGTGACCAGTGGGCGTGGGTCGGGCTTGCCCTCGTCCTTGATGCGCAGGCCGATGTCGATGGCGAAGGTCTCCCACACATGGCGGGTCATCTCGGTGGTGCCCGGCGGCCCATAGACAGCGACCGGGGTTTTCAGGCCGCTGGCCCAGCTGTTCATCAACACCGCCGGGTAGTCGACGATGTGGTCGCTGTGCAGGTGGGTGATGAACACGCCCTTGAGCTTGGCCAGTGGAAGCTTGGCCTGGACCAGCCGCAGGCTGGCGCCGTAACCGGCATCGAGCAGGTAGACATCGTCATCCACGACCAGCGCGGTGGATTGCGGCAGCTTCTCGGTGGCGAGCATCGACGGCCCGCCCTTGGTGCCCAGCAGAATCAGGCGCACCTTGGGGGGCTGGGCGTCTGGCTGGGGCGCTGCCAGGGCTGCACCGCTGGCGAACGACAAGGCGGTGGCCAGCGCCACGGCGCGGGGCAGGGTGGACAGGGCGGAGCGTAGGGTGAATGCCATGAGTGGGTTCTCTTATTGTTGGAAACAAGTGGGGTGGGGCGTGCGGCCGAGCCGGTCGCGTTATGGTTAATATATTAACTATCGTCAAGCCATTTACCACAGTGCCAGGCTGTAGCCGATGATCACGCGGCTTTCGTCGAAGTCGTTGGTCAGGCCGCTGCTGGAGCGGAAACTCGAATTGCGCAGCCGCAGGTTGACGTTCTTCAGCGGCCCGCTTTGCACGGTGTAGACCAGGTCGGTGTCGCGCTCCCATTCGCGGCCGTGTTTCACGGTTGCCGTGTTGACGTGGCGGCCATCGACATAACGGGTCATGAACGTAAGGCCGGGGATGCCCATGGCTGCGAAGTTGTAGTCGTAGCGCACCTGCCAGGCGTCGGTTTCGGCCTTGTTGAACACGCTGGCGGTCACCAGGTTGATCGAGTAGGGATCGCGACCGGGAAACGGGAAGTCGCCGTCGCCTGACAGGTTCTGGTAGCCGACGGCGAATTTCTGCGCACCCACGGTCAGGGTCAGCATGCCGTTGAAAAAGCGATTGTCGATCTTGCCGCCGTCCACGCGGGTGGGCGCGCGCAGGGCCTTGTCGCCTTGCTCTTGGGTGTCGAAGTAACGCAGGTCGCTGCGCAAGTTCATGCCTTCGCCCAGCGGCAGGTCATGCACCAGGCCAACGAAGTGCTGGCGGTAGATGTCCGCCATCTGCGCGACGTAATAGGTGGCGGCCAACTGTGGGCTGACCGCATAGGTGCCACCGGCAAGATCCAGGTGGTCGCTCTCGACGCCGGCATAGCCGATAGGGTCGTTGCTGGAGGCGTCGCGCAGGTTCTCTTCTTTCAACCGGCCTGCGTTCAGGATAAGGCCTTCGATGTCGTGCGAGGTGAGCAGGGCGCCGGAATAGGTCGAAGGCAGCAGGCGGCCATCGTTGTAGCTGACCACGGGCAGCAGGGGTTGCAAGGTGCCGACCTTCAGCACGGTCCTGGACACGCGCAGTTTTGCGGTCAGCCCCAGGTTGCTGTAGTCATCCACCGGCTCCTGGCTGGTGCCATAGGGCAGCAGGCCAGTACCCCGCCGATCGCGGCTGGCGTCGAGCTTGACGCCGAGTTTGCCCAAGGCGTCGACCCCCACGCCAATCAGCCCCTCGGTGTAGCCAGACGCCATACGCAGGACAAAACCCTGGGCCCATTCCTCGGACAGGTTTTGTGGGGCATTGGCCTGGTGGTAGTCGCGATTGATGTAGACGTTGCGCAGCTCCAGGCTGGCTTTGCTGTCGCGGACGAAATCGGCATGGGCGCTCAACGGGGCAAGCATGATGCACAAGCCGTTCGTTGCTGCTGCGCGCAGGCAGTAGGGGGGGCATGAGTGATTCCTTTTTTGTTCTTGTAGGTGTCGATGAGGTTCGCCTCGTTGTTAAATTGTTAACATATTATCTTAATTTTTGTGAAGATTTTTTTGTGAATTCCCAATGAAAGAGCCGCTCGTGCGCGAAGCCCTCAGTGCGATTTCGTTTTTTTATTAATAAATTAATGGTGTGTTCGGCCCGTTGGATACTTGCGTACCCCTGCCGACGACTCTAATCTGCGGGCTTTCCCTTTTACGTGTGAAGTCAATGGCCGACCCCAGACCGTCCCTGACCCTGACCCTGTTGCAAGCCCGCGAGGCGGCGATGGCGTTCTTTCGCCCCTTGCTCAACGAGCACGACCTGACCGAACAGCAATGGCGGGTGATTCGCATCCTGCGGTTGCAGGGCGAACTGGAAAGTCATCAACTGGCGCACCAGGCGTGCATCCTCAAACCGAGCATGACGGGTGTGCTGGCCAGGCTGGAGCGCGAAGGCCTCGTGCGGCGTTGGAAGTCATCGCAGGACCAGCGCCGGCTGCTGGTGACCCTGACGGAGAAAGGGCAGCAGTGTTTCGTATCCATGAGCGAAGGCATGGAACGCAACTATCAGCGCATCCAGGAGCAGTTCGGAGAGGAAAAAATGCAACAGTTGCTGGGTTTGCTGGAGGAGTTGAAGCGCATCAAGCCTTGAGGGCCTGGTTGCGAAGGGGCCTGTTCAAGTCTTGATGTACTATTTTTTGGCTAGGGCACTTTGGGCCGCTCTCTTCAGTTAGCCCTCAGCTAGGAAAACGCCAATCAAGTCCGCCCAACTCGCCTAGCCTGTGCTGAACAGCCCTCGGTACAGCCTATACGCGCCTGGCCTCGGGAACATGCTCCACGTTCTGTCGGGGCGGTGTTATCAATAACTACAAGAATAGGGAGCCGCTATGGATCGCCTGTTAAGCATCGAGGCGTTCGTCCGGGTCGCCGAAACCGGGAACTTCGCTCGCGCCGCACAGCAGCTCGGTGTTACTCGATCCGTGGTCACCCACCGTATCCAGCAACTGGAAGCGTTCATCAATACGCCGCTGTCAGGTATATCGCAAGGGCTACCTACGCCCCTTGGGGCTGCAAGGCAACCCCAAAATGATGACTGACTGGCATGGGTCCACGGCGTGCCTACCGGGCCTGGAAGACCTGAAGGCACGCCCACCTTGAAGCCGGCGTCGTAGCTCTCGAGCCGCATGGCTTGCAGGCGTAAATCATGGTTGGCGTATTCGTACTGGATGAACGCCGTAGTCTTGGCCGGCGAAACACGCGTGGCCGGAAGGTCCCGCCATTCGCCGTCCTGGCCAAGTCGTTTGCGAGTCGACCGACTGCCCTGCAGTCAAGGCATTGACATTAAAGTTAACTTTAAGGCTACTGTCCGAACACGATCACCTTGAGGTACTCCCGATGAACGTGTTCAGCCCCCTGACCCTCCCCAATGGTTCGACCCTTGCGAACCGCATTGCCAAGGCCGCCATGGAAGAAAACATGGCCGATGCCGACCACGCGCCCTCGGCCCGGCTGATGCGTCTCTACCAGGCCTGGGCGGACGGTGGAGCCGGGCTCATCATCACTGGCAATGTCATGGTCGATAACCGTGCAATGACCGGCCCTGGGGGCGTGGTGCTGGAGGATGAGCGGCACCTCGACACGTTCCGCCAATGGGCGAGGATCGGGCGCTCGCAGGGCGCGCAGTTCTGGTTGCAGATCAATCATCCCGGTCGGCAGATGCAGGCCAACCTGGGGCAGAAGACCTGGGCGCCCTCCGCGGTACCTTTGGCGCTGGGCAGCATGTCCAGGCATTTCGCCACGGCGCAGGCCATGACGCCGGAGCTCATCGACGAGGTCATCCGCCGTTTCGCCAATACGGCGCGGCTGGGCGAGCAGGCCGGTTTTACCGGTGTGCAGATCCATGCCGCGCATGGGTATCTGCTCAGCCAGTTTCTCTCGCCACTGAGCAACCGGCGGACGGACCAGTGGGGCGGTTCCCTGGAAAACCGCGCGCGCCTGTTGTTGGACATCGTCAAGGCGGTGCGGGCGGTCGTGTCGCCCGGGTTCGCCGTGGCCGTCAAGCTCAACTCGGCTGACTTCCAGCGTGGCGGCTTCAGTGCCGACGAGGCCAAGCAGGTGGTGCGCCTGCTCAATGCGCTCGAGGTCGACCTGGTGGAGATTTCCGGCGGCAGCTACGAGGCACCGGCGATGCAGGGCGAAGCCCGGGATGGCCGGACATTGGCGCGGGAGGCTTATTTCCTGGAGTTCGCCCGCGACATTCGAGCGGTGGCGAAGATGCCGGTGATGGTGACCGGCGGTATTCGTCGACGCTCGATAGCCGAGCAGGTGATCGAGAGTGGGGTGCAGATGGTCGGGATCGGTACGGCCCTGGCGATCGATCCCGCCTTGCCTCGGCGCTGGCAGGAGGGCAAGGACACCGTGCCCCAGCTCCCGCCGATCCGATGGAAGAACAAAGCCCTCGCCTCGCTGGGCAACATGGCGGTGGTGAAGTTCCAGCTGCGCAGGCTGAGCGAGAACAAGGCACCCAATCCACAGGTGGCACCTTGGTGGGCCCTGGTGGTGCAGCAGTTGGCCAACGCCTTGCGTACCCGGCAGTACCGTCGGCGCATGGCTGGTCGATAGCCGGCTTGATCCCCAGGGAGGGGTACTCACGAGTCTCGGCTGCACACCCTACGCCTCGCTCTGCCGGACCGCGAATGCACTCGGGCATGGCATGCCAGAACCTGCGACCAGCACCGGTGCCAGCGTGGCCGAGACCGGCTTGGCGGTCTACCCGAGTACCCGGCGTGCGACGAACAAGATCAATGCGTTCATCGAGCACCTGCGCGAGTACTGGCATCGCCACCCATTGAGCTGATGCTCGCGGCGGCGCCGAGGATCATCGCGGTGAGTTGTTCGGTGACCTGCTGGGGCGGTTCGATGTCCTCGACGTCGGGAAGGCTTTCCAGCATGCCGATGACCCCGCGGGTGAAGCACTTCATCCGTGGGCCTTCAAGGCTCCCGTGGATCGTGACAGGGCCGATGATGGCGGCCAGGCACTGCGTGTATTCATGATGCAGAGCGCCGAGCAGGCGACGCTGCTCGGCCGTCAGGTTGCGCCGCTCCCGCAGCATGAGCTGCAACCGTTTGCGCTCGCCGAGCTGGAACTCGACGAAGGCGCCGACGAAGGCACGCAGGCGGGGGCGCATGCCCTGGACGTTCTTCAACCTTGCCCGGGTAAGGCCGAGCAGGTCGCTCATGCACTCCTCGATCAGGTCGAAGAGCAGGGCCTGCTTGCTTTCGATGTGGTAGTACAGTGATCCCGCGCCGATGCCCAGGTGGGCGGCCAGGTCGCGCAGGCTGGTGTTCTGGTAACCCTGTTCGGTGAACAGGTCCACGGCCGCCAGGTGCAGGCGTTCCTGCGTGCCGGTCGGCTGGGCGAATCTTGAGCGGCTGTTCATGGGGGCTTGGAGTGTGTCGTCGAAAGGGGCAGGGATCGGGCTTGCCGCCCCGGCGGGGCGACAAGCCGTGTTCGCTAGCAGCGTTGCTGGCCCAGGTCCTGGCCATGCGAATGCGGCCGGCGCCGGGCCCATTGCCGGGCGAGCGGGTAATAGACCAGCGCCGGCAGGATCAGGCCCACCAGCCAGGAGATATCGGTATCACCCAGGTGCTGCACCAGTGGGCCGGTGTAGAAGCCAGTGGCGATGAAAGGCATCTGCACCGCCACGCCGAATGCATAGGTGCCGATACCCACCCAGTTCCAGCGGCCGTAGCGGCCATCCGGGTCGCCCAGGGCGGGGATGTCGTAGCGCTCCTTGGTGATGAAGTAGTAGTCCACCAGGTTGATGGCGCTCCAGGGGGTGAAGAACGCCAGCAGGAACAGCAGGAACGACTTGAACGCGCTGAGGAAGGCGTGCTGGCCGACCAGCGCCAGGCTGGTGGAGACACCGACGATGCACAGGACGAACAGCAGGCGCTGGCCGTGGGAGACGGTAAAGCGGCTGCGGAACGCGCTGACGATGGTGGCGATGCACATGAAGCTGCCGTAGGCGTTCAAGGTGGCGATGGTCACCTTGCCGAAGGCCACGCTGAAGAACAGCAGGCTCGCCATCACGCCACTGGCGCCCAGGCCAACGATGTAGCTCACCTCATGACCGGAGAAGGCATCGCCCGCCAGCGCGGCTGCGAATACACCGAGCATCATGGAGGTTTGCGAGCCCAGCACCGAACCCAGGCCGACGGCCAGGAAGGTACGCAATGGGGAGGTCGCGCTCGGCAGGTAGCGCGAGTAGTCGGCGACGTAGGGGCCGAAGGCGATCTGCCAGGAGGCCGACAGCGAAATGGCCAAGAGGAAGGTACTCCAGCTGAAGTGGCGGTTGTCGAGCAAGGTGACGATGTCACTCACCGACAGCAGGCGCACGAACAGGTAGGCGAAGGCCACCAGGCCGAGCACGCTGGCGACCCGTCCCAACAGGTGGATCACCCGGTAGCCGCAGACCGTCAGCACCACGATCACGGCGGCGAAGACGAGGATGCCCGCCGTGTCGCTGACGTTGGCCATGCGACCGATGGCCTGGCCGGCCAGTACCGTGCCGGTGGCGTTGAAACCGATGTACATGATGCAGACCAGTACCAGGGGGATCACGGCCCCGAACACGCCGAACTGCACCCGGCTGGAAATCATCTGCGGCAGCCCCAGGCGCGGCCCCTGGGCGCCGTGCAGGGCCATGACGATGCCGCCGAACACCTGACCGATCAAAAGGCCGATCAATGACCAGAACACATCGCCGCCCAGCACCACCGCCAGGGCGCCGGTGACGATGGCGGTGATCTGCAGGTTGGCGCCGAACCACAGGGTGAACTGGCTGAAGAGGCGGCCGTGCCGTTCGCTCTCGGGGATGTAGTCGATAGAGCGCGTTTCAATGAGGGACTTGCCAGACATGAGGGTTTTCTCCTGCGGCGCCATTGGCCATGGCGCCTCTATTGTTGTTATGCAACGGATGCCCTGCAGGCCCGGGCGGCCACTACCGCCCAGGCCGGTCGCCTCAACTGCGGGCAGCGTCCAGTACGGCGCGGGAGATGATGATCTTCTGTACCTCGGAGGTGCCTTCGAAAATGCGCAGGATGCGCGCATCGCGCACGAAGCGCTCCAGAGGCAGGTCGCGGATGTAGCCATAGCCGCCATGCAGTTGCAGGGCGGCATCGGTGATGAAGCCGGCGGCCTCGGCGGCGAACAGCTTGGCGGTGGCCGACTCCAGGCTGAAACGCTCGCCCGAGTCGCGCCGAGCCGCGGCCTGCATGGTCAGCAGGCGCGCCGCTTGCAGTTGCGTGTGCATGTCCGCCAGGCGCCACTGGGTGCCCTGGTAGGCGGCCAGGGGCTTGGGGCCGATCTGCCGTTCCCGGGCCCAGCCGAGGCTGTACTCCAGGGCTGCGCGGGCGATGCCCAGGGACATCGCCGCCACTTCCACCCGGCCGCGGTCCAGCACTTCCATCGCGGTCTTGAAGCCCTGGCCCTGCTCGCCCAGCAGGGCCGAGGCGGGCAGCCAGCAATCCAGGGCCAGCTCGTAGATGGTGCTGCCGCGCAGGCCCATGGTCTTCTCCGGGCTGGAGAAGGTGATGCCCTCGGTGCCCTTGGGGATGAGGAAGGCGCTGATGCCGTGGTGGCCTGCGTCGGCGTCGGTCTTGGCGTAGAGCACGATGAAGTCGGCTTCGCGGGCATTGGTGATGTAGTGCTTGCTGCCCCGGATGCGCCAGCCGTCGTTTTCCTGGATAGCGCGGGTGCGCATGTCGGCTGGGTTGGAGCCGGCGGCAGGTTCGGTCAGGCCGAAGGCGCCGAGCAGCTCGCCGGTGGCGGCGCGGGGCAGCCAGGCCTGGCGCTGCGGTTCGCTCCCACCGATGAGGATGGAGTCGGTGGCCAGGAAGTGCGCGGTCAGCGCCGAGGCGGTGGAGGCGCAGGCGGCCGCCACCGCCTCCACCACACGGCTCATCGTCAGGCTGCCGATGCCCAGGCCGCCGTAGGCCTCGGGCAGGTTGATACCCATGAAGCCCAGCTCGCCCAGGGCCTTGAGGCTACCGGCGCAGAAGGCCTCGGCCTCGTCGTAGCCTTGGGCGTTGACCTGCAGCACCTCGCGGGCGACACGCTCGGCAGATTCGATGACCGCGAGCTCCGCGGCGTCCAGTTCGAAGTTCATCTTCATTCTCCAGTGGGGTTCAGGCCGAACAGGGCATTGGCCTCGCCCAGGCGTGGGGCGGGCGAGGTGGCGTGGGGTTTGTTGCCGTTGAAGAAGATCGGCTGCGGGACCAGGGGCGACTGCACGCCAGCCTCCACCAGCAACTGGCGGGTTTCGGCCTGTTCGCTGCCGGTGGCTTGTGCCAGGTTCCAGACCGGGGAGGCGGGTACGCCGGCGTCCAGCAGCAGGTCGCAGATCTGCGCGACACTGCGAGTGCCTGTCCAGGCTTCGATCTGCGCCTTCAGTGCCGCCTCGTTCGCGGTGCGCGAGCCGTCGTCGACGAAGCGTGGGTCATCGGCCAGGGCCTCGTGCGCCATGCAGTGGCACAAGCGGCGGAACAGCTTGTCGCTGGCCACCGCGATCACCACCAGGCCATCGACGGCACGGTAGGTGTCGAAGGGTGTCGAGACCGGATGGCGGTTACCCACCAGGCCCGGTGCACTGCCACGGGCGAAGAGGTTGGACAGGCCGGTCACCTGCAGGCTGACCAGCACGTCGAACATGGCCACGTCGAGGTACTGCGCGCCTGTCCCGTGGAACTCGCGGGCGAACAGCGCCGAACTGATCGCCCAGGCGGCATAGACCCCGGCGCATAGATCGCCCAGGGCTTCGCCGCTGCGAGTCGGGCCGGTCTGCGGGAAACCCGTCACGCTCATCAGCCCGGACATGGCCTGGGCAACGATGTCGTAGGCCGGGCGCGCGGACAGCGGCCCGCTCTGGCCGAACCCGGAAATGCTGGCATAGATCAGCCGGGGGTTGAGCGCCTTGAGGCTGTCGAAATCGATGCCCAGCCGCTGCGTCACGCCGGGGCGGAAGTTCTCCACCACGACGTCGGCGTCGGCCACCAGCTCATGGAAGCGGCGCAGGTCGGGCGGCGCCTTGAAGTCGAGTTCGACACTGCGCTTGCCACGGTTGATCAAGCCGAAGTAGATGCTCTGGCCATCTGCGCCGAAAGGGCCCAGGTGGCGGCTGTCGTCGCCATGGCCAGGGACTTCGAACTTGATGACCTCGGCGCCCAGGTCGGCCAACATCGCGGTGCAATGCGGGCCGGCCAGCACGCGGCTGAGGTCGAGCACACGGATGCCCTGCAATGGCCTTGGCGTAGAGTTGTGCTGGTTCATGACAGTGGCCCTCACGGCTTGCCCGTGATCATCGGCAGGTCCAGGCCCTGCTCCTTGGCGCAGTCGATAGCGATCTGATAGCCGGCGTCGGCGTGGCGCATCACGCCGGTGCCCGGGTCGTTGGTCAGCAC
>NZ_JAMYBK010000026.1 GCF_024127895.1 Pseudomonas guariconensis
GCTGTTCACTTCAGCCATTGGGGCCGCCTTGCGGCCCTTCGCGGGCAAGCCCGCTCCCACAAGTACGCTGCAAACCTCAAGGAATGCACGCTCCTGTGGGAGCGGGCTCGCCCGCGAAGGGCTGCAAGGCAGCCCCAATCGATGTCATATCCGACTTAAGTGAGCAGCATTACGGCACAAGGCCGAGGGTCTGTCTGCCCTACATGCCGATCAGAGCAGCGAACGGCCCTTGTTGGCGGCAATGCGCATGCGCAGTGCATTGAGCTTGATGAAGCCAGCGGCATCGGCCTGGTTGTAGGCGCCACCGTCTTCCTCGAAGGTCGCGATGTTGGCATCGAACAGCGAGTCGTCCGACTTGCGGCCGACGACGACGACGTTACCCTTGTACAGCTTCAGGCGCACCACGCCATTCACGTTGACCTGGGAGGCGTCGATCATCTGCTGCAGCATCAGGCGCTCCGGGCTCCACCAGTAGCCGGTGTAGATCAGGCTGGCGTACTTGGGCATCAGCTCATCCTTCAGGTGAGCGACTTCGCGGTCCAGGGTGATCGACTCGATGGCACGGTGGGCCTTGAGCATGATGGTGCCGCCGGGGGTTTCGTAGCAGCCGCGGGACTTCATGCCGACATAGCGGTTCTCGACGATGTCCAGGCGACCGATGCCGTTCTCGCCGCCGATGCGGTTGAGGGTGGCCAGCACGGTGGCCGGGGTCATCTCGACGCCGTCGATGGCGACGATGTCACCGTTGCGGTAGGTGAGCTCGATGTAGGTCGGCTTGTCGGGGGCGTTCTCCGGGGAGACGCTCCAGCGCCACATGTCTTCCTCGTGCTCGGTCCAGGTATCTTCCAGGACACCGCCCTCGTAGGAGATGTGCAGCAGGTTGGCGTCCATCGAGTACGGCGACTTCTTCTTGCCGTGGCGCTCGATCGGGATGCCGTGCTTCTCGGCGTAGTCCATCAGCTTCTCGCGGGACAGCAGGTCCCATTCGCGCCATGGCGCGATGACCTTGACGCCTGGCTTGAGCGCATAGGCGCCCAGCTCGAAGCGCACCTGGTCGTTGCCCTTGCCGGTGGCGCCATGGGAAATGGCGTCGGCGCCAGTTTCGTTGGCGATCTCGATCAGGCGCTTGGCGATCAGCGGACGGGCGATGGAAGTACCCAGCAGGTACTCGCCTTCATAGACGGTGTTGGCGCGGAACATCGGGAAGACGAAATCGCGCACGAACTCTTCGCGCAGGTCGTCGATGTAGATTTCTTTCACGCCCAGGGCCTGTGCCTTGGCGCGGGCCGGCTCGACCTCCTCGCCCTGCCCCAGGTCAGCGGTGAAGGTCACCACTTCGCAGTTGTAGGTATCCTGCAGCCACTTGAGAATCACCGAAGTATCAAGGCCGCCGGAATACGCCAGTACGACCTTTTTTACGTCCGCCATGCCATCACTCCACGGGGTTGTACGGAAAGCCGTCGATTCTACCGGCCCTGCCGAAAAATTTACAGTGGGGCGACAGCTTGTGACGACAAAGCGACAAGAACTGTCGAGAGCGCGACCACCTGTCGCACTCAGGACGCCTTGCCGGCCGGTGGTACGGCGGTAGCAGGGGCCGGTGCGTTGGCTGCCGGCGCCGCAGGTGGCTGCGCAGCAGGCTTTTGCTGGGGCTGCTCGACCGGCGTGACACGATCGAGGGTGATGTTGACCCGGCGGTTGCGCGCACGGTTGGCGGCGCTGTTGTTCTTCACCAGCGGGTAGCGCTCGCCATGGAAGCGCACGCTGATCTGCTCTTCGGGCACGCCGTGGGCCTTGAGGTAGTCGGCGACCGCCAGGGCCCTGCGCCGCGAGGTGTCACGGTTGGTCAGGCGATTGCCGCTGTTGTCGGAGTGACCGTCGAGCTCGATGTGGTTCACCGACGGGTCGGCCTTGAGGTAGTCGAGGATCACGTCCAAGCGGGCGCGGGCCGCGCTGTCCAGGTCGATGCCCGCGCTGGGGAAGCCTACCTGGGTCTGGCGGATCTGGTCGAAGTTCATCGGCAACAGCTTGCCCACGCACAGCTGGTAGTCGCTGTAGGCCTTGGCGAAACTCACCGGCAGCACGCGCACTTCCATGGGCCTGCCACCTTCGCCGGTGTAGTTGCGCACCACCGTGCTGCGCCCATCGAGCAGGCCATTGATCAAACGGCTGGCCTGGCCCTGGGAGGAGCTCAAGAGCACCCCGCTGCGCCCCAGTCGTACCGCGCCGAGGTTGATGTCGCCCCGCCCGGGCTGCCAGGGCGCCGCGGCGGCCAGCAAGGTCGCCGAGCCTGCGCCCAGGACGTTGCTGTGCGAGCGCAGTTGGAAAACCGCCTGTTCACCGGCTCGCCGCACGAACTCGCCACTGCCGAAACCGTCGATCGGCTGGACCAGCCGGCATTCGAACTGATCGCCCTCGACTGTCCAGGCGATGTTCTCCACGCGCGTCTGGAAGGTCAGTGCCCCAGCCGGCAGGCTGGCAAGCAGGGTGAACAGGGCTAGGTAACGCTGGCGCACAGGCGGCTCCACAGATTCTGGCGGCTTACCAGCAGGCTATCGGACGCCGCCCGGAAAACTTGATAGCCGTGCTCGCCCCGGGGTTTTCCGGTAGCATTCGTCCTTGAGTTCGAACCGCCTGGAATCCCCAATGTCCGATCGCCTGACCCTCCTGCGCCCCGACGACTGGCACATCCATCTGCGCGATGGTGCCGTCCTCCCCCATACCGTCGGCGATGTGGCGCGCACCTTCGCCCGCGCCATCGTCATGCCCAATCTCGTTCCGCCGGTGCGCGATGCCGCCGAAGCCGGTGCCTACCGTGAGCGTATCCTCGCCGCGCGGCCTGCCGGCAGCCGCTTCGAGCCGCTGATGGTGCTGTACCTCACCGACCGCACCAGCCCCGAGGATATCCGCGCGGCCAAGGCCAGCGGTTTCGTGTACGCCGCCAAGCTGTACCCGGCCGGCGCCACGACCAACTCCGATTCGGGCGTGACCAGCATCGACAATATCTTCCCAGCCCTCGAGGCCCTGGCCGAGGCCGGTATGCCGCTGCTGGTGCACGGTGAGGTGACGCGCGCGGAAATCGACGTGTTCGATCGCGAGAAGCGCTTCATCGACGAGCATATGCGGCGTGTGGTCGAGCGCTTCCCCACGCTGAAGGTGGTGTTCGAGCACATCACCACTGCCGATGCCGCGCAATTCGTCACCGAGGCGCCCGCCAACGTCGGCGCGACCATCACCCCCCAGCACCTGCTGTACAACCGTAACCACATGCTGGTGGGCGGTATCCGCCCGCACTTCTATTGCCTGCCGATCCTCAAGCGCAACACCCACCAGGTGGCGCTGCTGGACGCGGCCACCAGCGGCAACCCCAAGTTCTTCCTCGGCACCGACTCGGCGCCGCATGCCCGCCATGCCAAGGAAGCCGCCTGTGGCTGCGCCGGCTGCTACACCGCCTATGCGGCCATCGAGCTGTATGCCGAGGCATTCGAGCAACGCAACGCACTGGACAAGCTGGAAGGCTTCGCCAGCCTGCACGGCCCGGCCTTCTATGGCCTGCCGGCCAACACCGACACCATTACCCTGGTCCGCGAAGAGTGGGCCGCCCCGGACAGCCTGCCGTTCGGCGACAACACCGTGGTCCCGCTGCGCGCCGGTGAAAAACTGCGCTGGCGCCTGCTGGAGGGCAAGGCGTGAGCGAAGTTCTCTTTGATGATGACCAGGAAGGTCAAGGCGGTGGTTCGCGCCATCCGATGGCCGAGCGTTTTCGCGGCTACCTGCCGGTGGTGGTCGACGTCGAGACCGGTGGCTTCAACTGCGCCACCGATGCGTTGCTGGAGATCGCCGCGGTCACCATCGGCATGGACGAGAAGGGTTTCCTGTTCCCGGAGCACACCTACTTCTACCGCGTCGAGCCGTTCGAAGGCGCCAACATCGAGCCGGCGGCCCTGGAGTTCACCGGTATCAAGCTGGATCACCCGCTGCGCATGGCGGTGAGCGAGGAAACCGCGCTCACCGACATCTTCCGCGGGGTGCGCAAGGCATTGAAGGCCAATGGCTGCAAGCGGGCGATCCTGGTCGGCCACAACAGCAGCTTCGACCTGGGCTTCCTCAATGCCGCGGTGACGCGCAACGACCTCAAGCGCAACCCGTTCCACCCCTTCTCGAGCTTCGACACCGCCACCCTGGCGGGCCTTGCCTACGGCCAGACCGTCCTGGCGCGAGCCTGCCAGAGCGCCGACATCGACTTCGACGGCCGCGAGGCCCACTCGGCACGCTACGACACGGAGAAGACTGCCGAGCTGTTCTGCGGCATCGTCAATCGCTGGAAGGAAATGGGCGGCTGGCGGGACTTCAACGACTGAGCGGCAAGCGAGAGTCGGGCACGAACAGCTTTTTCTCGAAACCCCAAGCGAAAAAAAACCGGCCACGAAGGCCAATGCCAGTCAGTTAAGACTTTCAGTTGTCATTTGGGGCCGCTTCGCGCCCCATCGCCGGCAAGCCGGCTCCCACACTGTCCGTGCAAACCGCATCATGTGTGGTCGCCGCGGTCCCTGTGGGAGCCGGCTTGCCGGCGATGGGCTGCAAGGTAGCCCCAAAAATGACAAAGCGCCGCTTAACTGACTGACATTGGCCACGAAGGCCGGTTTTTTTCGCGGGCGATTACAGCTTGCCGGCGTTCTCGCTCAGGTAGGCAGCGACGCCTTCCGGCGAAGCGGTCATGCCCTTGTCGCCTTTCTTCCAGTTGGCCGGGCAGACTTCGCCGTGCTCTTCGTGGAATTGCAGGGCGTCGACCAGGCGCAGCAGTTCGTCCATGTTACGGCCCAGCGGCAGGTCGTTGATGATCTGCGAGCGAACGACACCGTTCTTGTCGATCAGGAAGGCGCCACGGAAGGCAACGCCGCCCTCGGACTCGACGTCATAGGCCTTGCAGATCTCATGAGAGATATCGGCCGCCAGGGTGTACTTGACCTGGCCGATACCGCCCTTGTCGACCGGGGTGTTACGCCAGGCGTTGTGAGTGAAGTGCGAGTCGATCGACACGCCGATCACTTCCACACCGCGCGCCTGGAAGTCAGGAATGCGGTTGTCCAGGGCGATCAGCTCGGACGGGCAGACGAAGGTGAAGTCCAGCGGGTAGAAGAACACCAGGCCGTACTTGCCCTTGATGGCCGAAGCCAGGTTGAAGCTGTCGACGATCTCGCCGTTGCCCAGCACGGCTGGAACGGTGAAATCCGGGGCTTGTTTACCAACGAGCACGCTCATTCGTTATCTCCTGATGATGGTGAAAAACCGTGGCCCGGACGGGTAGGCCCGCCCGGCATCCGACAAAGGCCGCCCATCATACACGGCTTCGCGTGACAGGCCGAATGCCAACCGCCGGTCGCGCGAATGCGCACCGGGCGAGAATGCGCTTTGACAAGCATTCTCATTACCATTAATCTCCAAGCCATCAAATCAACCAGCGATGGTCTGACCTTATGTATGTGTGTCTTTGTGTCGGCGTCACCGACGGACAGATCCGCGATGCGATCTATGAAGGATGCTGCAGCTACAAGGAAGTCCGAGCCGCCACCAATGTCGGCAGCCAATGCGGCAAATGCGCCTGCCTGGCCAAGCAGGTGGTCCGCGAAACCCTGACCGACCTGCAGGTCAGCCAGCAAGCCGCCCTGCCCTACCCCGTTGAATTCAACGTGGCCTAGAGACAACGAATTCGAAGAACCGGACCTTGTGTCCGGTTTTTTTATGTCTGAAATTCAATAAGTTAGCACCATAACGCGGTTCACAAACATTCTTATTCCTATTAAATTTCACTTATTATTCAATAACTTAGGTTTGACAGAAGAAGTTATCGGGCTCAAACTTCCTTGTATTGGCACACTTCTACAGGGCAGGAACCCGACATGAAAGGCGACGTAAGCGTCATCCAGCATCTCAACAAGATCCTCGGAAACGAGCTGGTCGCGATCAACCAGTACTTCCTGCACGCGCGCATGTACGAAGATTGGGGCCTGAACAAGCTCGGCAAGCACGAGTACAAGGAATCCATCGACGAGATGAAGCACGCTGACAAACTGATCAAGCGTATCCTCTTCCTCGAAGGCATCCCCAACGTGCAGGACTTGGGCAAGCTGCTGATCGGCGAGCACACCAAGGAAATGCTCGAATGCGACCTGAAGATCGAGCAGAAAGGCCTGGTCGACCTCAAGGCCGCCATCGCCCACTGCGAGACTGCCGGCGACTTCGGTTCGCGCGAGCTGCTGGAAGACATCCTCGAATCCGAGGAAGAACATATCGACTGGCTGGAAACCCAGCTGGGCCTGATCGACAAGATCGGTATCGAGAACTACCTGCAGTCGCAGATGGGCGAAGAATAAGGCAAGCAATGGTCAGGGCTGCCTCGCAGTCCTTTCACGACACAAGGCCGCTTCCACACGCACAGCGCTTATGAAGAATAGCGCCATGCCTGTGGAGCGGCCTTGTTTCATATGCCAGCCAGGCAAGCGGCATTGAGGCTGCTTGCAGCCTATCGCCGGCAAACCGGCGATGGGCCGCGAAGCGGCCCCAGAATGGCGGCTGAAAGACCGGCCGTGAATACGTCAGCGGCCTCCCAGACGATGGCCGATTCAGGCCTCGGAAGCCTTGGCCTTGGCGGCAGCTTCCTTGATCAGGGTCTGCAGCTCACCCTTCTCGAACATCTCGAGCATGATGTCGCTGCCGCCGACCAGCTCACCGCCGACCCACAGTTGCGGGAAGGTCGGCCAGTTGGCGTACTTGGGCAGGTTGGCGCGGATTTCCGGGTTCTGCAGGATGTCGACGTAGGCGAACTTCTCGCCACAACCCATCACGGCCTGCGCGGCACGCGCCGAGAAGCCACACTGTGGGGCATTCGGCGAGCCTTTCATGTAAAGCAGAATGGTGTTGTTGGCAATCTGCTCTTTGATTGTTTCGATGATATCCATGGAGCACCTCGGCTGAACTTTCCGACGCGGTCGTCGGCACGGTGACGCATTGTAACGGAAAGCCGAGCAGCATGCTCGGCCCTGCCGGCCTTCAGGCGGCCTCCACATGCACAGGGACGCCATTGAGCACGGCATTGCCCGATACAGCATCGAGCAGGTGCTCGTCGGTGAGGTCATTGGCGCTGACCCCGGGCTGGCTGCTGGCGATGCGCAATTGCGCGCCCTGGCGCCCGTGCCCGTAGCCATGAGGCAGGCTGACCACGCCCGGCATCATCTCCTCGCTGGCCTGGACCTGCACTTCCAGCTCACCTGTACGCGAGCGGATCCGCACCCATTGGCCATCCGCCAGCCCGCGCGCCTGCAGGTCCTGCGGATGCATCAGCAACTGATGGCGTGGCTTGCCTTTCACCAGCCGATGGAAATTATGCATCCAGGAATTGTTGCTGCGCACATGCCGGCGACCGATCAGCAGCAGTTGGTCCGGTGCAGGCGGCCTCTGCCGAGCCAGGCGTTGCAGGTCGTCCAGCAAGGCCGCAGGCGCCGCCTCGATGGCCTGGCTGGCGGTGCGCAGGCGCCCGGCCAGGTTCGGCCGCAACGGCCCCAGGTCCAGGCCGTGGGGATGGCGATCCAGGGTCTGCAGCGACAACCGCCAGGGTGAATCGTCGCCATGACGGCCCTGGCGCAGGGCCAGGTCGATCATCTGCGCCGGTGCCAGGGTCGGCTTGAGTGCCAGCCCGGCACGCTCGGCGTAGGCCCTGGCCAGGCCGACGAAGATCTCCCAGTCGTGCAACGCGCCTTCCGGCCTGGGCAGGATCGCCCGGTTGAAGCGCGTGACATTGCGCACCGCCAGCAGGTTGAAGGTGGTGTCGTAGTGGTCGTTTTCCAGCGCCGAGGTAGAAGGCAGGATCAGGTCGGCGTGACGGGTCGTCTCGTTGATGTACAGGTCGATGCTGAGCATGAAGTCGAGCCCCGCCAAGGCCTCGTCCAACTGCCGGCCATTGGGCGTGGATAACACCGGATTGCCGGCCACGGTCACCAGCGCCCGCACCTGCCCCTCGCCGGGCGCCAGGATTTCCTCGGCCAAGGCAGCCACCGGCAGCTCGCCACCATATTCTGGCAGGCCCGAGACCCGGCTCTGCCACTGGTTGAAATGCCCGCCCGAGGTACTGCCCACCAGGTCGACCGCAGGCTCGGTGCACAGCGCCCCACCCTCGCGGTCGAGATTGCCGCTGACCAGGTTGATCAATTGCACCAGCCACTGGCAGAGGGTCCCGAAGGCCTGGGTGGAAACGCCCATGCGCCCATAGCACACCGCCCGCTCGGCCGCCGCGAAATCCTCTGCCAGTTGGCGGATATCGGCCGCCGCGATACCGCACAGCCCGCTCATCGCCTCGGCGCTGAACGGCATAATCGCCTCGCGTACCTGCTCGAGCCCGTTCACTGGCAGGTGCGAGCCCTGGGCCAGGCCCTCGGCGAACAGGGTGTTGAGCATCGCCGCCAGCAGCGCAGCGTCGCCACCGGGGCGAATGAACAGGTGACGGTCGGCCATCGCCGCTGTCTCGCTGCGCCGAGGATCCACCACCACCAGCCGACCACCCCGCGCACGCAGGGCCTTCAGGCGCTTCTCCACATCCGGCACGGTCATGATGCTGCCATTGGAAGCCAGCGGGTTGCCGCCGAGGATCAGCATGAAATCGGTGTGGTCGATATCCGGCACCGGCAACAGCAGGCCATGGCCGTACATCAGGTAGCTGGCCAGATGGTGGGGCAATTGGTCCACCGAGGTGGCGGAAAAACGGTTGCGGGTCTTGAGTAGGCCGAGAAAGTAGTTGCTGTGGGTCATCAGCCCGTAGTTGTGCACGCTGGGATTGCCCTGGTACACCGCAACGGCATTGCGCCCATGGGCCTGCTGGATACTCCACAGCCTGTCGGCGGCCAGGGCGAAGGCCTCGTCCCAGGCGATCGGCTGCCAGCCCCCGCCGACCCGCCGGTGGGGTTGGCGCAAGCGGTCGGGGTCGTCCTGGATGTCCTGCAGGGCCACGGCCTTGGGGCAGATATGGCCACGGCTGAACGGGTCGTGCGGGTCGCCCTTGATCGAGGCGATGCGTACCCGCCCATCGGCTTCGTGGGCCAGTTCGATGTTCAGGCCACAAATGGCCTCGCACAGGTGACAGGCTCGGTGATGCAAGGTCGTGCTCATGGCCGCCTCCGCCGTGACGTTGTGGAACTGCGACTATGCGCTCGCCCCGCAGCGCCGACCAGCGAGGTTCGCCGCATGAATCCCGCGACATCAGGCGGCACGATTGGCGACGCAAGGTTTGCCAAGCGGCCTGCAAGCCGTGTACAAAACCTGTAGAAAATAAAAAACAGTCGCTGCACAACGGGTTACGACATCCTTTGCAACAGAGCGACCGTTCCCCCCCTTGGTTTTAGGCGACATTTAATTATAGTATTGCGCCTTTCCCTATTCCGTCCGCCCCGTGCGGCTTACGCCGCAGGTCACTCCCGTTGTCAAGAAAACCCATACGGTCGACCTGCAAACCGTTGCAGATAAGGTAGTCAATCATGAGCGCTAGGCACTTTCTCTCCCTGATGGATTTCACTGCTGACGAATTGCTCGGCGTGATCCGTCGAGGCATCGAGCTGAAGGACCTGCGTAACCGCGGCGTGTTGTTCGAGCCGCTGAAGAACCGCGTGCTGGGGATGATCTTCGAGAAGTCCTCCACGCGCACCCGCCTGTCGTTCGAAGCCGGCATGATCCAGCTCGGCGGCCAGGCCATCTTCCTGTCGCCCCGCGATACCCAGCTGGGCCGCGGCGAGCCGATCGGCGACAGCGCCATCGTCATGTCGCGCATGCTCGATGCGGTGATGATCCGTACCTTCGCCCACGGTACCCTGACCGAGTTCGCCGCTCACTCGCGCGTCCCGGTGATCAATGGCCTGTCCGACGACCTGCACCCTTGCCAGCTGCTGGCCGACATGCAGACCTTCCTCGAACACCGTGGCTCGATCCAGGGCAAGACCGTGGCCTGGATCGGCGATGGCAACAACATGTGCAACACCTATGTCGAAGCGGCGATCCAGTTCGACTTCCAACTGCGCGTGGCCTGCCCGGAGGGCTATGAGCCCGATCCGCGCTTCCTCGCCCAGGCCGGCGATCGCGTGCAAGTCATGCGCGACCCGAAGGAAGCGGTGCGCGGCGCTCACCTGGTGAGCACGGATGTCTGGACTTCCATGGGCCAGGAGGAGGAAACTGCACGGCGCCTGGCGCATTTCGCGCCTTACCAGGTCAACCGCGAACTGCTCGACCTGGCGGCACCCGACGCCCTGTTCATGCACTGCCTGCCCGCCCACCGTGGCGAGGAAATCAGCCTGGACCTGCTCGACGACCCACGCTCGGTCGCCTGGGACCAGGCCGAGAACCGCCTGCATGCGCAGAAGGCCCTTCTGGAATTCCTTGTAGAACCGGCTTACCACCACGCATGAGTCAACCCCTATTGCTCAACCTGCGCAACCTCGCCTGCGGCTACGGCGACCAGCGCATCGTCCAGAACCTCAACCTGCACCTGAACGCAGGCGACATCGGTTGCCTGCTGGGCTCCTCGGGCTGCGGCAAGACCACCACCCTGCGCGCCATCGCCGGCTTCGAGCCGGTGCACGAAGGCGAGATCCAGCTGGCCGGCGAGGTCATTTCCCGCGCCGGCTTCACCCTCGCGCCGGAAAAACGCCGGATCGGCATGGTATTCCAGGACTACGCCCTGTTCCCGCACCTGACCGTGGCGCAGAACATCGCCTTCGGGTTGGGCAAGCATCCACGCCAGGGCGAGGTGGTCGAGGAGATGCTCGAGCTGGTCAAGCTCGGCAAGCTGGGGGGACGCTATCCTCATGAGTTGTCCGGCGGCCAGCAACAGCGCGTGGCCCTGGCCCGGGCCCTGGCTCCGGAACCACAACTGCTGCTGCTCGACGAACCCTTCTCCAACCTCGACGTGGAACTGCGCCGGCGCCTGAGCCATGAGGTCCGCGACATTCTCAAGAGCCGCGGGACCAGTGCCATCCTGGTGACCCATGACCAGGAAGAAGCCTTCGCCGTCAGCGACCATGTGGGCGTCTTCAGGGAAGGACGCCTGGAGCAGTGGGACACGCCCTACAACCTCTACCACGAACCGCAGACGCCCTTCGTGGCCAGCTTCATCGGCCAGGGCTATTTCATCCGCGGGCAGATGAGCAGCCACGAGGCGGTCAATACCGAGCTGGGCGAGCTGCGCGGCAACCGTGCCTACATCATGGCGCCAGGCAGTTCGGTGGATGTGCTGTTGCGCCCGGACGACATCGTCTACGCACCGGACAGCGACCTGCGGGCGAACATCATCGGCAAGAGCTTCCTCGGCGCCTCTACCCTGTATCGCCTGCTGTTGCCCACCGGCAGCCAGCTGGAGGCGATCTTCCCGAGCCATGTCGATCATCAGGTCGGCGAGGATGTCGGCATTGCCGTGTCTGCCGACCACCTGGTGCTGTTCCCGGCACCAGGCAGCGTCGCGGCGCAGTTGCCACGCCCGGAGAACGGGGTACGACGCTACAGTTCGGCGACCTGAGTTTCAGCGGAGCTTGGGCTTGCTCGCGAAAGGGCCAGCTCAAGCTTCGCAACGGCAAAAACTCAGCCCCGCCCAATCCCGGCGAACGTCGCCTGGGTATGCGTAGCCAGCACCGCCGCCGCCAGCTCCACCTCCAACCCGCGTCGTCCAGCGCTCACATGGATGGTTTCGAACTGTTGCGCCGATTCGTCGATGAAGGTGCGCAAGCGCTTCTTCTGCCCCAGCGGGCTGATCCCGCCCACCAGGTACCCCGTGGCGCGCTGCGCCGCAGCTGGATCGGCCATCTCGCATTTCTTCACACCCGCCGCCTGGGCCAGCGCCTTCAGGTCGAGGGTGCCGCCCACCGGCACCACCGCCACCAGCAACTCACCCTTCTCGCTGCAGGCCAGCAGCGTCTTGAACACCCTCTGGGGATCGAGCCCGAGCTTTTCCGCCGCCTCCAGGCCATAGGACGCAGACTTGGGATCATGTTCGTAGCTGTGCACGCGGTGTTCGGCACGTGCCTTCTTCAGCAGGTCGAGGGCGGGGGTCATGTACGGCTCCAGTCGATGACAGGTCGGCGGCTACTTTAGGGCAAATCCTACAGGCCAGCCAGCACATGGCTGACATGCCTCACGACCTCCGAGTTCGCAGTGAATGCAACCAGTCAGATTGTGGCCGACCGTTCACTTTCGACCTTTGACATCAGCGTTTCTTGTCTATATTTTTTCGTTTGCGAATATTCGATGCACTTTTAAGGTGCATTTTCTTACGTCCGCCCGGGGTCAATGGGGATAGACACCGGGCTTTGCTGTCGAGCGCCCAGCGCCTCACAACAACAAGAACCGAGGTCATACATGACGACTGCTGCAAGACAACCGACGCTTTCCGGCCAGTGCACGGCCGAGTTCCTCGGCACCGCTCTGCTCATCTTCTTCGGCACAGGCTGCGTCGCCGCGCTCAAGGTCGCCGGCGCCAGCTTCGGCCTGTGGGAAATCAGCATCATCTGGGGGATCGGCGTGAGCATGGCGATCTACCTCACCGCCGGCGTGTCCGGCGCGCACCTGAACCCGGCCGTGAGCATCGCCCTGTGCCTGTTCGCCGGCTTCGACAAGCGCAAGCTGCCGTTCTATGTCCTCGCCCAGGTCTGCGGTGCCTTCTGCGCCGCCGCGCTGGTCTACACCCTGTACAGCAACCTGTTCTTCGATTTCGAACAAGCCCACGCCATGGCCCGTGGCAGCCAGGCCAGCCTGGAGCTCGCCTCGGTGTTCTCCACCTACCCGCATCCGGCGCTGTCCATCGCCCAGGCCTTCCTGGTCGAATTGGTCATCACCGCTATCCTCATGGCGGTGATCATGGCCCTGACCGACGACGACAACGGCCTGCCCCGCGGCGCCATGGCGCCCTTGCTCATCGGCCTGCTGATCGCCGTGATCGGCAGTGCCATGGGCCCGCTCACCGGCTTTGCGATGAACCCGGCGCGGGATTTCGGGCCCAAGCTGATGACCTTCCTGGCCGGCTGGGGCGAGATCGCCTTCACCGGCGGACGCGACGTGCCCTACTTCCTGGTGCCGCTGTTCGCTCCGATCCTCGGCGCCTGCCTGGGCGCCGCCTTGTATCGCGGCCTGATCGCCCGCCACCTGCCGATGGCACAAGCCGCGAACCGGCAAACAGACGATAATCCTCAGGGCGACACCCAGGTTTCCTGACGCCGCCGCCGGGCCCCGGGCCCGGCCTGCCCTGACCTACTCCTATTTTGTGCAAGGCCACCGACATGACAGATACCCAGGACAAGAACTACATCATCGCCCTGGACCAGGGCACCACCAGTTCGCGGGCCATCATCTTCGACCGTGACGCCAACGTGGTCGGTACCTCCCAGCGCGAGTTCGTGCAGCATTATCCGCAGGCCGGCTGGGTCGAGCACGACCCGATGGAAATCTTCGCCACGCAGAGCGCGACCATGGTCGAAGCCCTGGCCCAGGCCGGCATCAGCCATGCCCAGGTGGCCGCGCTGGGCATCACCAACCAGCGCGAGACCACCGTGGTCTGGGACAAGGAAACCGGCCGCCCGGTGTACAACGCCATCGTCTGGCAATGCCGGCGCAGCACCGAGATCTGCGAGCAGCTCAAGCGCGACGGCCATGAGGCGTACATCCGCGAAACCACGGGCCTGGTCACCGACCCGTATTTCTCCGGCACCAAGCTCAAGTGGATCCTCGACAACGTCGACGGCGCCAGGGCCCGCGCCGAACGGGGCGAGCTGCTGTTCGGCACCGTCGACAGCTGGCTGATCTGGAAATTCTCCGGTGGCAAGGTGCATGTCACCGACTACACCAATGCCTCGCGCACCCTGATGTTCAACATCCACACCCTGCAGTGGGACGAGAAGCTCCTCGAGATCCTTGGCATTCCACGGCAGATGCTGCCAGAGGTACGTCCGTCTTCGCAGGTGTACGGCCATACCAAGAGCGGCATCGCCATCGCCGGCATCGCTGGCGACCAGCAATCGGCACTGTTCGGCCAGATGTGCGTGGAGCCCGGCCAGGCCAAGAACACCTATGGCACCGGCTGTTTCCTGCTGATGAACACCGGCGACAAAGCGGTGAAATCTTCCCATGGCCTGCTCACCACCATCGCCTGCGGCCCTCGCGGCGAGGTGGCCTATGCCCTGGAAGGCGCGGTATTCAACGGCGGCTCCACCGTGCAATGGCTGCGCGACGAACTGAAGATCGTCAACGATGCCTTCGACACCGAATATTTCGCCAGCAAGGTCAAGGACAGCAACGGCGTCTACCTGGTGCCGGCCTTCACCGGCCTTGGCGCACCGTACTGGGACCCCTACGCCCGTGGCGCACTGTTCGGCCTGACCCGTGGGGTGAAGGTCGATCACATCATCCGTGCGGCCCTGGAGTCGATCGCCTACCAGACCCGTGACGTGCTCGACGCCATGCAGCAGGACTGCGGCCAGCGCCTGAGCGAACTGCGCGTGGACGGCGGCGCGGTGGCCAACAACTTCCTCATGCAGTTCCAGGCCGACATCCTCGGCACCTGCGTCGAACGGCCAAGGATGCGCGAGACCACGGCGCTCGGCGCCGCCTACCTGGCCGGCCTGGCCTGCGGCTTCTGGAGCGGCCTGGACGAGTTGCGCGACAAGGCGATCATTGAGCGCGAGTTCAGCCCGCAGCTGGACGAGGCGCAGAAGGAGAAGCTCTACGCCGGCTGGAAGAAAGCGGTGGATCGTACCCGCGATTGGGAGGCGTAGGCTGCAAGCTGCAAGCTGCAAGCTGCAAGCTGCAAGCTGCAAGCTGCAAGCTGCAAGCTGCAAGCCAAGCATAGGGACACCGGCTGGCGTGTTCGGCTTTTCTTGTCGCTTGTAGCTTGCCGCTTGCCGCTGCCTTTTGGTTTCATTGCAGAATTTGTCCGGCAGCCCAAAAGGACCGCCCATGAATCTGCCTCCCCGCCAACAACAAATCCTCGAACTGGTGCGCGAGCGCGGTTACGTCAGTATCGAAGAAATGGCCCAGCTGTTCGTCGTCACCCCGCAAACCATCCGCCGCGACATCAACCAGCTCGCCGAAGGCAACCTGCTGCGCCGCTACCATGGCGGCGCAGCCTACGATTCGAGCATCGAGAACACCGCCTACGCCATGCGCGCCGACCAGATGCGCGACGAGAAACAGCGCATCGCCGAAACCGTGGCCCGGCAGATTCCCGACCATGCCTCCTTGTTCATCAACATTGGCACCACCACCGAATCCATCGCCCGTGCCCTGCTCAACCACAACCACTTGAAGGTCATCACCAACAACTTGCACGTGGCCGCGATCCTCGGCGCCAAGGATGATTTCGAGGTGCTGGTGGCCGGCGGCACCGTACGCCGCGACGGCGGTGTGGTCGGCCAGGCCAGCGTCGACTTCATCAATCAGTTCAAGGTCGACTTCGCCCTGGTCGGCATCAGCGGCATCGACGAGGATGGCAGCCTGCTGGACTTCGACTACCAGGAAGTCCGGGTATCCCAGGCGATCATCGCCAATGCCCGCCAGGTGATCCTCGCCGCCGACTCCAGCAAGTTCGGCCGCAACGCCATGGTACGCCTCGGCTCGATCAGCCTGGTCGACTGCCTGGTGACCGACCAGGCGCCCTCTCCCGCCCTGACCCAGCTACTCAACCAGCACAAGATCCGCCTGGAAGTGGTCTGAGCAGCCCAGGGCTGCTGTCCAGACCACTCGCGCTCCTTCTCAAGGGCGCTGGGGCTGCCTTGCAGCCCCCAAACGGCAACTGCCTCACCGCAAAGCGCCAACCTTATGTTCGATAATGTTCATTTTCTTGTCATCTGATCAGCTTTTCCTATAAGGACTGACTGGCGACAGGCGTTTCATTGCGCTAGTATTTTCGAAAACGAACATAAATGTTCACATTCGATATGAACAGCACTCCCGGAGGCCTTGCCGTGTCACAGCCCGCTTCGTCCTTGCTCCCCCTCGCCGATTGCTACGACCTCGCCGTGATCGGCGGCGGTATCAATGGCGTGGGCATCGCCGCCGACGCGGCCGGGCGCGGCCTGAAGGTATTGCTCTGCGAAAAGGACGACCTCGCCAGTCACACCTCGTCGGCCAGCAGCAAGCTGATCCACGGCGGCCTGCGTTACCTGGAGCACTACGAGTTCCGCCTGGTCCGCGAGGCGCTGGCCGAGCGCGAGGTGCTGCTCGCCAAGGCGCCGCACATCGTCAAGCCGATGCGCTTCGTGTTGCCCCACCGCCCGCACCTGCGGCCGGCCTGGATGATCCGCGCCGGCCTGTTCCTCTACGACCACCTGGGCAAGCGCAAGCGCCTGGGCGCCTCGCGCAGCTTGCGCTTCGGCCCGGGCAACCCGCTCAAGCCCGCCATCACCCGCGGTTTCGAATACGCCGATTGCGCCGTCGACGACGCCCGCCTGGTGGTGCTCAATGCCATGGCCGCCCGCGAGAAAGGCGCACACATCCGCACTCGCACCCGTTGCCTGGGCGCCGAGCGGGTCGATGGCCTGTGGCAGGTAGAGCTGTCGCTCGCCGATGGCAGCCGGCAGACCATCCGTGCCCGTGCCCTGGTCAACGCCGCCGGCCCCTGGGTCGCCAGCTTCATCAAGGACGACCTGGGGCTCGACGCGCCCTACGGCATCCGTCTGATCCAGGGCAGCCACCTGATCGTGCCGCGCCTGTACGAGGGCGAGCATGCCTATATCCTGCAGAACGAAGACCAGCGCATCGTCTTCGCCATCCCCTACCTGGAGCGCTTCACCCTGATCGGCACCACCGACCGCGAATACAGCGGCGATCCGGCCGAGGTGGCGATCACCGAGGCGGAGACCGACTACCTGCTGAAGGTGGTCAACGAGCACTTCAACCACCAGCTCGGGCGGGCCGACATCCTGCACACCTATTCCGGGGTACGGCCGCTGTGCAACGACGAATCGGACAACCCCTCGGCGGTCACCCGCGACTATACCCTGGCGTTGTCCAGCGCCGAGGGCCAGGCGCCGCTGCTGTCGGTGTTCGGCGGCAAGCTGACCACCTACCGCAAGCTGGCCGAGTCGGCCATGGCGGAACTACGGCCGTTCTTCACCCACATGCGCGACAGCTGGACCGCCAGCGCGCCCTTGCCCGGCGGCGAGCGCATGACCACCGTCCAGGCCCTGGTCGACGGCCTGCTGGCCCGCTGCAGCTGGTTGCCGGAGGATATTGCCAGGCGCTGGGTGCAAACCTACGGCAGCCGAGCCTGGCGCCTGCTCGAAGGCGTGCAGGGTCCGGAGGACCTCGGTCAGGCCATCGGCGGCGGCCTGTTCAGCCGTGAGGTGGATTACCTGTGCAGCGAGGAATGGGCGATCAGCGCCGACGATATCCTCTGGCGCCGTACCAAGCTGGGTCTGTTCACCAGCCAGGCCGAGCAGCAGGGGCTGCGCGAGTACCTGCAGCGTGCCGAGTCGAACCGTGCGCGCGTGCGTGCGGCCTGAGCCTGGCCTGGACCTGCTTCTGCCAATAGAGCTGCTTTGCAGCCCATCGCCGGCAAACCGACTCCACACAGGGTGGTCGCGCCGTTCTTGAGATCGGTGCCGAACCTGGGAGCCGGCTTGCCGGCGATGGAGCGTGAAGCGGCCCCGAATGGCAGGCCTGCACACAACCGCCAACCCGTTCGGATTCCCGAACGGCTCACACCCATCCATTCGGAAATCCGTACACAAACATTCCCTGGAAAACCGTCAGAAAAGATTAATCCCCAGTATTTACGCGGCGTTATGATCAGTATCAGGGCTTGGCATGAGTCATGCTCTACACTTGGTAGCCGAATGCACACCGCTTCATGCTGTATTCGTTGAACGAAGAGTCCGCCAACGGCTCCATAAAAAAAACAACGTCGAGGAAAATTTGATGCGCATCGTTCGTCATCTGTTGGGCGCCGCCATCGCGGCCGCGGTCATCGCTTCGCCAGTCATGGCCGAGGAACTGACCGGCACCCTGAAGAAGATCAAGGACTCGGGGACCATCACCCTGGGGCACCGCGACTCCTCCATTCCGTTTTCCTACCTGGCCGGCAAGCCACAACCCGTGGGCTACTCCCACGACATCCAGCTGGCCGTCGTCGAGCACCTGAAAAAGCAACTGGGCACCGACATCAAGGTCCGCTACAATCTGGTCACCTCCCAGACCCGCATCCCGCTGGTGCAGAACGGCACCGTCGACCTGGAATGCGGCTCCACCACCAACAACGTCGAACGCCAGCAACAGGTCGGCTTCTCCGTGGGCATCTTCGAAGTCGGTACCCGCCTGCTGACCAAGGTCAAGGACGGCCAGCCGGCCTACAAGGACTTCCCGGACCTGGCCGGCAAGAACGTGGTGACCACCGCCGGCACCACCTCCGAGCGCATCCTCAAGGCGATGAACGCCGACAAGCAGATGAAGATGAACGTGATCTCCGCCAAGGACCACGGCGAAGCCTTCAACATGCTCGAAAGCGGCCGCGCCGTGGCCTTCATGATGGACGATGCCCTGCTCGCCGGCGAAATGGCCAAGGCACGCAAGCCTGCCGACTGGGTCATCACCGGTACCCCGCAGTCCTACGAGATCTACGGCTGCATGGTGCGCAAGGGTGACGAGGCGTTCAAGAAAGCGGTCGACGAGGCGATCGTGGAGTACTACAAGTCGGGCGAGATCAACAAGACCTACGAGAAGTGGTTCCAGCAACCGATCCCGCCAAAAGGCCTGAACCTGAACTTCCCGATGAGCGAAGAGCTGAAGAAGCTGATCGCCGAGCCGACCGACAAGGCAGCGGACGAAAAGCAGTCCTGACCCCTGAACGTGGCCCGTGGCTCACCTCGAGCGCGAATTAACCCGACGGGCCACTCGTTAGTGTCTAACCTTTCATCCGAGGGCGCATACCGCCCTCGGATGTTCGAAGGTGCCCGTGAAACAACCGTCTGAGGGGAAATCCCGATGAATTACAACTGGGACTGGGGCGTGTTCTTCAAGTCCACCGGCGTGGGCAGCGAAACCTACCTGGACTGGTACCTCACCGGCCTGGGATGGACCATCGCCATCGCCGTCTCCGCCTGGATCATCGCACTGCTGCTGGGCTCCATACTCGGCGTCATGCGCACCGTGCCGAACCGCCTGGTGGCCGGCATCGCCACCGCCTACGTGGAGCTGTTCCGCAACGTGCCGCTGCTGGTGCAGCTGTTCATCTGGTACTTCCTGGTACCGGACCTGCTGCCCGAAGGCCTGCAGGAATGGTTCAAGCAGGACCTCAACCCGACCACCTCGGCGCTGATCAGCGTGGTCATCTGCCTGGGCCTGTTCACCGCCGCGCGGGTCTGCGAACAGGTGCGTACCGGCATCCAGGCCCTGCCGCGCGGCCAGGAAGCGGCCGCCCGTGCGATGGGCTTCAGCATGCCGCAGATCTACACCAACGTCCTGTTGCCGCAGGCGTACCGGATCATCATTCCGCCGCTCACCTCGGAGTTCCTGAACGTGTTCAAGAACTCCTCCGTGGCCTCGTTGATCGGCCTCATGGAGCTGCTGGCCCAGACCAAGCAGACCGCCGAGTTCTCCGCCAACCTGTTCGAGGCGTTCACCCTGGCCACCCTGATCTACTTCACCTTGAACATGGGCCTGATGCTGCTCATGCGCATGGTCGAGAAGAAAGTCTCGGTACCTGGCCTGATTTCCGTGGGAGGTAAGTAATGGACATGGATTTCACCGAGATCGTCCCGGCCCTGCCTGCGCTCTGGGAAGGCATGCTGATGACCCTCAGGCTGATGGTCATGGGCGTGATCGGCGGCATCGTGCTGGGGACCATCCTGGCCTTGATGCGCCTGTCGTCGAGCAAGCTGCTGTCGAACATCGCCGGCGCCTACGTCAACTACTTCCGCTCCATCCCGCTGCTGCTGGTGATCACCTGGTTCTACCTGGCCGTGCCATTCGTGCTGCGCTGGATCACCGGCGAGGACACCCCGGTCGGTGCCTTCACCTCCTGCGTGGTGGCGTTCATGATGTTCGAGGCCGCCTACTTCTGCGAAATCGTGCGGGCTGGCGTGCAATCGATCTCCAAGGGCCAGATGGGCGCCGCCCAGGCCCTGGGCATGACCTATGGCCAGACCATGCGCCTGATCATCCTGCCCCAGGCCTTCCGCAAGATGACCCCGCTGCTGCTGCAGCAGAGCATCATCCTGTTCCAGGACACCTCGCTGGTCTACACCGTGGGCCTGGTGGACTTCCTCAATTCGGCACGCTCCAACGGCGACATCATCGGGCGCTCCCATGAGTTCCTGATCTTCGCCGGTGTCGTCTACTTCCTCATCAGCTTCACCGCTTCGTGGCTGGTCAAGCGCCTGCAAAAAAGGATCGCCGTATGATTTCCATCAAGAACGTCAACAAGTGGTACGGAGACTTCCAGGTGCTGACCGACTGCAACACCGAAGTCAAGAAAGGCGAGGTGGTGGTGGTCTGCGGCCCGTCCGGCTCGGGCAAGTCCACCTTGATCAAGTGCGTCAATGCCCTCGAGCCGTTCCAGAAGGGCGACATCGTGGTCGACGGCACCTCGATCGCCGACCCCAAGACCAACCTGCCCAAGCTGCGCTCGCGGGTCGGCATGGTGTTCCAGCACTTCGAGCTGTTCCCGCACCTGACCATCACCGAGAACCTGACCATCGCCCAACGCAAGGTGCTCGGCCGCAGCGAAGCGGAGGCCACCAAGAAAGGCCTGGCCCTGCTCGAGCGGGTCGGCCTGAGCAGCCAGGCCAAGAAGCACCCTGGCCAGCTTTCGGGGGGTCAGCAGCAACGCGTGGCGATCGCCCGCGCCCTGTCGATGGACCCGATCGTCATGCTGTTCGACGAACCGACCTCGGCACTGGACCCGGAAATGGTCAGCGAAGTCCTGGATGTGATGGTCGAACTGGCCCATGAAGGCATGACCATGATGTGCGTGACCCACGAGATGGGCTTTGCCCGCAAGGTCGCCAACCGGGTCATCTTCATGGACAAGGGCAACATCATCGAAGACTGCACCAAGGAAGAGTTCTTCGGCGACCAGGCCGCCCGCGACCAGCGTACCCAGCACTTCCTCAGCAAGATCCTGCAGCACTGAGCAGGCCCCACGCCGCTGCCCGGCCCCGCCGGGCAGCGGATGCTGGTGGTGACAAGGCCACTGTGATGAAATGCGACCCTTCGCTCCTTCGCCCTGCCCAGCCTGCCGTGAAATCCCGCTTGATCCGCCAGTTGCTCCTACCGCCCCTGATCATCCTGCTGATGGTCGGCCTGGGCATGGCCGGCTACCTGGTCAGCGAGAGCAACGGCATCCGCGCCCTGAGCGAGAATGGCGAGCGCCAGCTGGAACTGCACGCGCGCACCGTCGAGAGCGAGATCAGCAAGTACACCTACCTGCCGAGCCTGCTGGAGCTGGAAAACAGCGTCTCGCAGTTGCTCACCGACCCTGACAGCGGTTTTCGCCAGCGGGTCAACGAATACCTCGAGGGCCTGAACCGCCGCAGCCGCAGCCGGGCGATCTTCGTCCTCGACACCAACGGCCGGGTCCAGGCCACCAGCAACTGGCGCGATGCCGACTCCTTCCTCGGCGAGGACCTGTCGTTCCGTGCCTATTTCCAGGATGCCGTGCGCGGCGAGCCTGGGCGCTTCTATGGCATCGGCAGCACCACCGGCGAGGCCGGCTACTACCTGGCCCACGGCCTGGAGGAGCATGGCAAGATCATCGGCGTGGCGGTGATCAAGGTCCGCCTGGACACCCTCGAGGAGCGCTGGCAACGCGCCCGCCTGGAGGCGTTCGTCAGCGACGAGAACGGCATCATCATCCTCTCCAGCGATCCGGCCCGCCGCCTCAAGTCGGTGCGCCCGCTGACCCCGCAGATCAAGGAGCGCCTGGCGCGCAGCCTGCAGTACTACTGGTGGCCGCTGAACGAGTTGCAGCCCCTGGCTCGCGAAACCCTGGCCGATGGCGTCGAGAAGCTGACCTTCCCGGCCAACAGCGAGAACGGCCGCAGCAAGCCCCACGAGGTGGCCTACCTGACCCAGACCCGGCGCCTGGCCGACACCCCCTGGCATTTCACCCTGCTCACTCCGCTGCAGGACCTGCACCGCGAATCCACGGTGCAGGGCATCCTGGTGGGCGCGGCCTTCGCCTTGCTGGCCATCCTGGCGATCGCCTGGAACGAGCGCCGCAAGGTGATCGCCACCCGCCTGGCCGCCCGCGAGGCCTTGGAAGAGGCCAACAGCCAGCTGGAGCGGCGGATCGCCGAGCGTACCGCGGACCTTCGCGCCAGCAACGAGCGGCTCAAGGGCCAGATCCGCGAGCGCCGGCATGCCGAACAGACCCTGCGCCACGCCCAGGACGAACTGGTCCAGGCCGGCAAGCTGGCGGCCATCGGGCAGATGTCCACCAGCATCGCCCACGAATTGAACCAGCCCCTGGCGGCCCTGCGTACCCTGTCCGGCAATACCGTGCGTTTTCTCGAGCGCGGTGCCCTGGAGACCGCCAGCACCAACCTGCGCACCATGAACGACCTGATCGACCGCATGGGCCGCATCACCGCCAGCCTGCGCTCGTTCGCCCGCCGCGGCGACGACAGCGGCCAGGCCTCGCTGGCCAAAGCGGTGGAGGCCACCTTGCAGGTGCTGGGTAACCGCATCGCCAGCTGCCACCTGCAGTTGCACAGCCAGTTCGACGACCAGCGGCTGGCCATCGACCAGACCCGCCTGGAGCAGATCCTGGTCAACCTGATCGGCAACGCCCTGGACGCCATGGCCGGCCAGCCTCAGCCGCAGTTGTGGCTGGAAGGCGAACCGCAGGGCGACAAGTACCGCCTGCGGGTGCGCGACAACGGCCACGGCATCGATGCCGAGGCACGCAAGCACCTGTTCGAACCCTTCTTCACCACCAAACCGGGCGAGCACGGCCTGGGCCTGGGCCTGACCCTGTCGGCGAGCCTCGCCGCCGCCGCCAAGGGCACCCTGGGCGTCGAGCATCCCGCCAGCGGCGGCACCGCCTTCGTCCTCGCCCTGCCCCTGGTCACGCCCCCAACCGAATTGGCTGAGCCTCTATGAACCAAGCGCCCCTCACCGTCCTGATCGTCGAAGACGACCCGCATGTGCTGCTCGGCTGCCAACAGGCACTGGCCCTGGAAGACATCGCCTGCGAAGGCGTGGGCAGCGCCGAACGGGCGCTGGAACGCATCGGCGACGACTTCGCCGGTATCGTCGTCAGCGACATCCGCCTGCCGGGCATGGACGGCCTGGAACTGCTCGGCCGGCTCAAGGCCCGCGACCGCAGCTTGCCGGTGGTGCTGATCACCGGCCATGGCGATATCGACATGGCGGTCGGAGCCATGCGCAACGGCGCCTACGATTTCATGGAGAAACCCTTCTCCCCGGAGCGCCTGGTGGACGTGGTGCGCCGGGCCCTGGAGCAACGCGGGCTGTCCCGCGAAGTGCATGCGCTGCGCCGCCAGCTGGCCGGCCAGAGCACGCTCGAAGGGCGCATCATCGGCCGCTCGCCGGCCATGCAGAACCTGCGCGAGCTGATCGCCAACGTCGCCGACACCTCGGCCAACGTACTGATCGAGGGCGAGACCGGCACCGGCAAGGAACTGGTCGCCCGTTGCCTGCACGACTTCAGCCGACGCCAGGGCCAGCCCTTCGTCGCCCTCAACTGCGGCGGCCTGCCGGAAAACCTGTTCGAGAGCGAGATCTTCGGTCACGAGGCCAACGCCTTCACCGGTGCCGGCAAGCGGCGCATCGGCAAGATCGAGCATGCCAATGGCGGTACCCTGTTCCTCGACGAGGTCGAGAGCATGCCGCTCAACCTGCAGATCAAACTGTTGCGCGTGCTGCAGGAACGCACCCTGGAGCGCCTGGGCTCGAACCAGAGCATCCCGGTGGACTGCCGGGTGATCGCCGCGACCAAGTCCGACCTCGACGCCATGGGCCAGAGCGGCCAGTTCCGCAGCGACCTGTACTACCGCCTGAACGTGGTCACCCTCGAGCTGCCGCCGCTGCGCGAGCGCCGCGAGGACATCCTGCAACTGTTCGAGCACTTTCTCCAGCAATCGGCGCTGCGCTTCGACCGCGAGATGCCGGAGCTGGACAGCCAGACCTTGTCGCGTCTGATGGCCCACGACTGGCCGGGCAACGTGCGCGAACTGCGCAATGTCGCCGAACGCTACGCGCTGGGCCTGCCGGCATTCAAGAAAAGCGGCGGCGGTGCCAGCCAAGGCCTGGGCTTCGCCGAAGCGGTGGAGGCCTTCGAGCGCAACCTGCTCAGCGATGCCCTGCAACGCACCGGGGGCAACCTCAGCCAAGCCAGCCAGGAGCTGGGCATGGCCAAGACCACGCTGTTCGACAAAGTGAAGAAATACGGCCTCGCCTGAGCCGAAGGAAACCGACGTGGACCTCGTACTGAAAGCCGGCCTGGGTGCCGCCGTGGTGGTGCTCCTGGCCATCCTTTCCAAGACCCGCAACTACTACATCGCAGGCCTGGTGCCGTTGTTCCCGACCTTTGCCCTGATCGCCCACTACATCGTGGGCAAGGGGCGACCGCTGGCGGACCTGAAGACCACCATCCTGTTCGGCATGTGGTCGATCATTCCCTATTTCGTCTACCTGGCGGCGCTGTACCTGTTGGTCGACCGGATGCGCCTGGAGACCTCGCTGGCCCTGGCCACGCTGGCCTGGCTGGTGGCGGCGACCGTGCTGGTGACACTGTGGATGCGCTTTCACTGAGACTGGTCGCGTCTGTACCGGCCCCATCGCCGGCAGCCCCGAAAATGACAACCCGCCGCTTAACTGACCGGCCTCGAGACGGTGCAGCGTCAAAGCCTGGCAAGGTGGGTCAGGTCTTCACGATGCGCCTTCAGGTAAGGCAGCACCGCCCCCAGCAACGGCGCCTTGAACGGCTCCTGGAAGCGATGGGCCAAACCCGGGATCAGCCGCAGCTGGCTCCCCCGGATATGCGCAGCCAGGTGCACCCCATGCATCACCGGCAACAGCGGGTCGGCCGTGCCATGCACCACCAGCGTGGGTACGCGCAACTGGTTGAGCAGCGCCACCCGGCTCGGCTCGGCGAGGATCGCCATGATCTGGCGCTTCACCCCTTCCGGGTTGAAGGCCCGGTCGTAGGCCATCGCCGCCTGGTGCAGCAGGGCCGCACGGTCATCGGCGACCTCGGGGCTGCCCAAGGCCGCCAGCAGGTCGGCCTGGTGCTCGATGGCCAGCGCCCGGTTCGGCGCATCGCGGCGCGCCAACAGTTGCACCAACGCAGGGCTGGGCGCCGGCAGGCCCTCGGCGCCCGAGCTGGACATGACCAGGGTCAGGCTGCGCACACGCCCGGGCGCCATGGCCGCCAGGTGCTGGGCGATCATCCCGCCCATGCTCACCCCCAGCACATGGAACCGCTCGACCCCGAGTGCATCCATCAGGCGCAAACCGTCCCCGGCCATGTCGGTCAGCGTATAGGGCGCAGCCACTGGCAGCCCCAGGCGGTAGCGCAACAGCTCGACCGTCAAGTTGGCCGAGGCCGGCAGTTGGTTCCAGCGCGACAGGCCGACATCCCGATTGTCGTAGCGAATCACCCGAAAGCCCTGGCGACACAGGGCCTCGACCACGTCGTCGGGCCAGTGGATCAATTGTCCGCCCAGGCCCATGACCAGCAGCAAGGCAGGGTCCGACGGTGCACCGACGCTCTGGTACACCAGGCTCAGTTCGCCCAGCTCGGCCCGTTGCACCGGCACCTGGGCGTCGCAGCGCTGAACGGCGAAGCTGGCCGGCACGCTACACAGCAAGAAGAAGAAAACCAGTAAAACCCGCATGAAAAGAAACACCAGAATGCAAATCCCCAGTAGAGCGCGAGTCTGATGAAATTCATGCGGGCGCGCTGCCACAGTTGCGTGACAGTTTGATGAATGGCGCCGAGCGGTCAGCGGGCGTTGCCAGTCGACAGCACCTGCAACATGAGGGAAACTCAACACCCTGTATTTTTTACCAAGTGTTTCCCCGGAGTGCTGCAGTGCTGGAAATCCGCCACCTGAAAACCCTTCATGCCCTGCGCGAGGCCGACAGCCTGGTGGAGGCCGCCGAACGCCTGCACCTGACCCAGTCGGCACTGTCGCACCAGTTCAAGGAACTGGAAGAACGCCTGGGGTTGCCGCTGTTCGTGCGCAAGACCAAGCCGATCCGCTTCACCAGCGCCGGCCTGCGCCTGCTGCAACTGGCCGATGCCACCCTGCCGCTGCTGCGCAGCGCCGAACGCGACATCGCCCGCTTGGCCGGTGGCACCGCCGGGCGCCTGCACATGGCTATCGAGTGCCACAGCTGCTTCCAGTGGCTGATGCCGACCATCGACCAGTTCCGCGACGCCTGGCCAGAGGTGGAACTGGACCTGGCCTCGGGCTTCGCCTTCGCACCGTTGCCGGCCCTGGCCCGGGGCGACCTCGACCTGGTGGTGACCTCCGACCCGCTGGACCTGGCCGGCATCACCTATGTACCGCTGTTCACCTACGAGGCCATGCTCGCCGTGGCCAACCAGCACCCCTTGGCCAGCAAGCCCTATATCGTGCCCCAGGACCTGGCCGACCAGACCCTGATCACCTATCCGGTGGAGCGCGACCGCCTGGATATCTTCACCCGCTTCCTGGAGCCGGCCGACATCGAGCCGGCCGCGGTGCGTACCTCGGAGCTGACGGTGATGATGATGCAACTGGTGGCCAGCGGCCGTGGCGTGTGCGGCATGCCCCACTGGGCGCTGCACGAATACAGCTCACGGGGCTACGTGAAGGGCAAGCGCCTGGGCGAGAAGGGCCTGTTCGCCACGCTCTACGCGGCAGTACGTACCGACATGCTCGATGCGCCGTACATGCGCGACTTCCTGCTGACGGCCAAGGATACGTCCTTCGCCACCCTCGACGGGGTCAGCGCGGTGCGTTGAGGGCCTTGCGGTAGAGCGGCAGGATCAGGTCACGGGTCAGCGGCGCCAGGGGCTGGGCCGGCACTTCGTCGGCGGCCAGCCACACCGCCTCCTCGATCTCCGCCGCCGGGGCCACAGCCTCGGCACTGTCGACCCGGAACAGCTCGGCCTGCACCTCGAAACCCGGCTCGTTGGCCGCCGGGGCGCTGAAGCTGCCCAGGTAGACGGCCTGCTGCGGGTCGATCCGCAACCCCAGTTCTTCATGCAGCTCGCGCACCAGGGCCGCTGCGGGCGACTCCTCGGCATCGATCTTGCCACCCGGCTGCATGAAGGCCTGTGTGCCACGCTTGCGCACCAGCAAGGTACGCCCCTGGGGGTCGATCAGCAGGGCGGCGGCGATGCGAATGATCTTGCTCATGGGCTGGGCTCTTGGGCGGGCTGAAGGCGCGGAAGGATCACATGGGGTGGCCTGGCTGACAAGCCTCGTGCCATCCGCTTCGCGGGCAAGGCCCAGTCAAGCGACATCGGGGCTGCGTTGCAGCCCTGTCAGCGGACGAACGGCCCCTTGCCAACCTGTCCCAGGCCCGCCATAAACGACACATGAACCTCCCCGCCCAGCACCACCCGGTGCTCGAACTGTTCCACCCCGCCGTCGGCGCCTGGTTCGGCCAGCAGTTCGCCACCGTGACCGACGCCCAGGCCCGCGCCTGGCCGCTGATCCATGCCGGCCAATCGATGCTGCTCGCCGCGCCGACCGGCTCGGGCAAGACCCTGAGCGCCTTCCTCGCCGTCCTCGACGAACTGTTCCGCCAGGGCCTGGCGCACGCCGGCCCCCTGCCCGCCCAAACCCAGGTGGTGTACGTTTCGCCGCTCAAGGCGCTGTCCAACGATATCCGCCTGAACCTGCAGGCTCCCCTCGAAGGCATCAGCCAGGCCCTGCAAGCCCAGGGCCTCGAAGCGCCGCGCATCACCACCGCGCTGCGCACCGGCGACACCCCGCAGAAGGAGCGTGCCGCCATGCGCAAGCTGGCGCCGCACATCCTGGTGACCACCCCCGAGTCGCTCTATGTACTGCTCGGCTCGGCGTCCGGGCGCGAAGGCCTGGCCAACGTGCACACGGTGATCGTCGACGAGATCCATGCTCTGGCCGGCAACAAGCGCGGCTGCCACCTGGCGTTGACCCTGGAACGCCTGCAGGCGCTGTGCGCCAGGCCCTTGCGGCGTATCGGGCTGTCTGCCACGCAACGACCGGTGGAGCGCGTCGCACACTTCCTGGTGGGGCACGAGCGCCCCTGCGCCATCGTCGACATCGGCCACGCCCGCCGCCGCGACCTGGCCATCGAAGTCCCGCCCGTACCCTTGGGCGCGGTCATGGCCACGGATGTCTGGGACCTGGTCTACGACCGCATCGCCGCCCTGGCCCGCGAGCACCGCACCACGCTGGTGTTCGTCAACACCCGGCGCCTGGCCGAACGCCTGACCCGTCACCTGGGCGAGCGCCTGGGCACGCAGGCGGTGGCGGCGCACCACGGCAGCCTGGCCAAGGAATATCGCCTGGCCGCCGAACAACGCCTCAAGGGTGGTGAGCTGCAGGTCCTGGTGGCCACCGCCTCGCTGGAACTGGGTATCGACATCGGTGACGTCGAACTGGTGTGCCAGATCGCCTCGCCCGGCTCGATCGCGGCCTTCCTGCAACGCGTCGGCCGCTCCGGGCACCAGATCGACGGCGTGCCCAAGGGACGGCTGTTTCCGACCTCGCGGGACGACCTCATCGAATGCGTGGCCCTGCTCGACTGCGTGCGCCGTGGTGAACTGGACGAGCTGCATGTCCCCCGGGCCCCGCTGGACGTGCTCGCCCAGCAGATCGTCGCCGAGGTGAGCAACCAGCCCTGGCCGGAGCAGGCGCTGTACCACTGCCTGCGCCAGGCCACGCCCTACGCGCAGTTGGACGAAGCACACTACCAGGCCGTGCTGCGCATGCTCGCCGAAGGCTTCAATGGCCGCCAGGGCGTGCGCAGCGCCTACCTGCACCGCGATGCCGTCAGCGGTTCCCTGCGCGGGCGCCGGGGTAGCCAACTGACCGCGTTGACCTGCGGCGGCACCATCCCCGAGACCGCCGACTATGCCGTGCTGCTCGAGCCGCAGGCGCTGAACATCGGCAGCGTCAACGAAGACTTCGCGGTCGAGAGCATCGCCGGTGACATCTTTCAGCTGGGCAATGCCTCCTACCGCATCCTGCGGGTCGAACCCGGGCGGGTACGGGTCGAGGACGCCCATGGCCTGCCGCCGACCATCCCGTTCTGGCTGGGCGAAGCTCCCGGGCGCAGTGACGAGCTGTCCGCCGCGCTCGCCCGCCTGCAGGCACGGCTCGATGAACAGTTGCAGCGCAGCGCCGGCGACATCGCCACGGTGCTGGCATGGCTGCAGGAAAACTACGCACTGGCCCCGGACAGCGCCAGCCAGTTGCTCGACTACCTGGGCCGTACCCGCCAGGTCCTCGGTGCCCTGCCCTCCCAGCAGACCCTGGTGATGGAGCGCTTCTTCGATGAGTCCGGCGGCACCCAGCTGGTCATCCACTCGCCCTATGGCAGCCGTATCAATCGTGCCTGGGGGCTGGCCCTGCGCAAGCGTTTTTGCCGGACCTTCAATTTCGAACTGCAGGCCGCGGCCAGCGAGGACGCCATCGTGCTGTCGCTGTCCACCAGCCACAGCTTCGAGCTGGACGAGGTCTGGCGCTACCTGGCGAGCCGCAGCGCCGAGCCGATCCTGGTCCAGGCCCTGCTCGACGCCCCGCTGTTCGGGGTGCGCTGGCGCTGGAACGCAGCCGTGGCCCTGGCCTTGCCGCGCTATGTCGGCGGACGCAAAGTGGCGCCGCAGATCCAACGAATGAAAAGCGAGGACCTGGTCGCCGCGGTGTTCCCCGACCAGATCGCTTGCCTCGAGAACATCGTCGGCGAGCGGCAGATCCCCGACCATCCGTTGGTGGCGCAGACCCTCGACGACTGCCTGCACGACGCCATGGATTGCGAAGGCTGGCTGGCCCTGCTGCGGCGCATGGAAAACGGCGAGGTGCGCCTGCTCAGCCGCGACCTGCCCGCCCCTTCGCCACTGGCCTCGGCCATCCTCAATGCACGGCCGTATACCTTCCTCGACGACGCCCCGCTGGAGGAGCGCCGCACCCAGGCCGTGCTCAACCGACGCTGGAACGAGACAAGCAGCAGCGACGACCTGGGCGCGCTGGATCCCGAGGCCATCGCCGCCGTAAGGGACGAAGCCTGGCCGCAACCGGCCAGCACCGATGAGATGCACGAAGCGCTGATGAGCCTGGGTGCGATCAGCCGGGCGGAAGCACAGGCCAATGCTGGCTGGGAGAGCTTGCTCGATCAATTGGCGAAGGCCGGTCGCGCCTGCCTGCTGCAGGATGCAGGGCAGGCCCTGTGGCTGGCCCGCGAACGCCTCGACCTGCTGACGGCCCTGTATCCCCTGGGCCGTCTCGAACCACCCCTGGGGCTGCTGCCCGGCTTCGACCAACCGATCGACGCCGATACCGCGCTGACCGAACTGCTGCGTGCCCGGCTCAGCGCTTTCGGCCCGTTGACGGTGACGCAGATCGCCGCGCCCCTGGGCCAGCCGAGCCCGGACATCGAGCAGGCGCTGGCTCGCCTGGAGGGCGAAGGCTATGTGCTGCGTGGTCACTTCAGCCCCGGCCAGCAAGTGCAGCAATGGTGCGAAAGGCACCTGCTGGCGCGCATCCACCGCTACACGATCAAACGCCTGCGCCGGGAGATCGAACCGGTCAGCCTGCAGGACTTCATGCGCTTTCTGTTCGACTGGCAGCACCTGGCCACCGGGACGCGGCTGCGCGGCCCGCAGGCGGTGGCCGAGGCGCTCGGCCAGTTGCAGGGTTTCCCCAGCGCCGCGGGGGCCTGGGAGGCGGAGCTGCTGCCGGCGCGGATCGAGGACTACAGCCGGCACTGGCTGGACGATGCCTGCCGCAGCGGTCAATGGGCCTGGAGCCGGCTGGCCGCCACGGTGTCCACCAGTACGCTGTCCAGCACGCCCCTGGTGCTGCTGCCCCGCGAACACCTCGGGCTGTGGCGCAGCCTGGCCAACACCCCCGACCCCGAGCAATTGGCGCCGCGTGCGCAACGGGTGCACCAGGCTCTTCGGGAGCAGGGTGCGCTGTTCTTCGACGAACTGGCCCACGAGGCCCATCTGCTGCCCAGCGAACTGGAAACGGCGCTGCAGGAGCTGGTGGGTTCGGGGTTGGTCGGGGCCGACAGTTTCAGCGGCCTGCGCAGCCTGATCCTGCCGGCGGCGAAGCGCACGTCGCGCAACAGCCGCCGTGGCCATCCGCCGCTGTCCAGCAGCATGGCCCATGCCGGACGCTGGGCGCTGCTCCGGCGTGGGGGCGGCACTGCGGACACCGAGCAGCGCCTGGAACACATCGCCCGTACCTTGCTGCGGCGCTACGGGGTGATCTGTTGGCGCCTGCTGGAACGGGAAAGCGATGTGCTGCCGCCCTGGCGCGACCTGCTGCGCTGCTATCATCGACTGGAGGCGCGAGGGGAGATTCGCGGTGGGCGCTTCATCGCCGGGCTGGCCGGCGAGCAGTTCGCCCTGCCGGAGGCGGTCGGGCTGTTGCGCCAGGTCAGGCGCCGGGGCATGGACGGCGCCTTGGTGATGGTCAGTGCGTGCGACCCGTTGAACCTGCTAGGAACCTTGCTGCCGGGGGCGAAGGTGCCGGCGGTGGGCGGCAATCGCCTGCTGTACCGGGACGGAGTGGCAGTGGCGACGCGGGTTGCCGGGCAGTATCGGTTTCTCGTCGAGGCGCCGGGGGCGGAGCAGGAGGTTTGGCGGCAGAAATTGCTGCGGGACGTGTATTCGGGCTGATGCGGCTTGGCGAGGTGGATGGCCACAGTCATTTGGGGCCGCTTCGCGCCCCAAATGGCAACCAGGTCCCTTAACTGCGAATGAAGCAGCGCAACCGTATCACCTGACCTTGCCGGCAAACCCGGCGAAGCGCTTGTTGAACCCAGCCACCCGCCCTTCGACGGTAGCCTTGCGCTGTTGGCCGGTGTAGACCGGATGCGAGGCGCTGGACACATCCAGGGCCACATAGGGATAGGTCTGGCCATCACTGTGCACCTGGGTACGGTCAGTCTCCACGGTGGAGCCGATCAGGAAATACACATCGGCAGCGGTGTCATGGAACAGCACAGGACGGTAGGCGGGATGAATATCGGGTTTCATGGTGAATCACCTCAGGTTTGAATCGATACTTTATAACATAATTTATCGAGAATGATTTTCGATACCCGATTTTTCATTTTTCTCCTCCCCTGCACGCTGGCAAAGCGCCGCCCAACCGGGCTATGGTCGGGGTTTGCCCAGGCCCTGAGCCTGACCGAGCCATTCGCAAGGACCCCGTATGAGCCTGTCACTTCTCAGTCGCTATGCCTTCTTCGCTGCCTGCGTGTTATTCACCCTGGCCAGCCTGCCGTTGCTCCACCATGAGTGGCTGTGGCCATTCACCCTGGCCACCGCCGTGCTCAGCCTGATCGGCCTGTTCGACCTGCTGCAGCAACGCCACGCGGTACGGCGCAACTACCCGATCCTCGGCAATATCCGCTACCTGGTCGAAGGCATCCGCCCGGAAATCCGCCAGTACCTGCTGGAAGCCGACAGCGACGCCCTGCCCTTCTCCCGGGCACAGCGCTCGCTGGTCTACGCACGGGCCAAGAACGAAGCCTCGGACAAACCGTTCGGTACCCTCATCGATGTCTATGAGTCTGGCTTCGAGTTCATCGGCCACTCCATGCGCCCGGCGCCACTGGCCGACCCGGCGAGCTTTCGCGTGGAGGTCGGCGGCCCGCAGTGCAGCCAGCCCTACTCCGCGTCGATCTTCAACATCTCGGCCATGAGCTTCGGCTCGCTCAGCGCCAATGCCATCCGTGCCTTGAACCAGGGGGCCAAGCTTGGCAATTTCGCCCATGACACCGGCGAAGGCAGCATCAGCCCGTACCACCGCGAGCACGGCGGCGACCTGGTCTGGGAGCTGGGCAGCGGCTACTTCGGCTGCCGCACGCCAGACGGGCGCTTCGACCCCGAGCGCTTCGCCGAACAGGCGCGCAGCCCGCAGGTACGGATGATCGAGATCAAGATGAGCCAAGGCGCCAAGCCGGGCCATGGCGGCATCCTGCCCAAGCACAAGGTGACCAAGGAAATCGCCGAGACCCGCGGCATCCTCATGGGCGAGGACTGCATCTCGCCGTCACGCCACACCGCGTTCTCCACGCCGATCGAGATGATGCAGTTCATCGCCCGCCTGCGCGAGTTGTCCGGCGGCAAGCCAGTGGGCTTCAAGTTCTGCCTGGGCCACCCCTGGGAGTTCATGGGCATCGCCAAGGCCATGCTGGAAACCGGCATCCTGCCGGACTTCATCGTCGTCGACGGCAAGGAGGGTGGCACCGGTGCGGCCCCTGTGGAGTTCACCGACCATATCGGCGTGCCGCTGCGCGAGGGCCTGCTATTCGTGCACAACACCCTGGTCGGCCTGAACCTGCGCGACAAGATCAAGCTCGGTGCCAGCGGCAAGATCGTCAGCGCCTTCGACATCGCCAGCGTGCTGGCCATCGGCGCCGACTGGGCCAACTCGGCACGCGGCTTCATGTTCGCCATCGGCTGCATCCAGTCGCAGAGCTGCCACACCAACAAGTGCCCGACCGGCGTGGCGACCCAGGATGCCTTGCGCCAGCGTGCGCTGGTGGTCCCGGACAAGGCCCAGCGGGTGCTCAACTTCCACCACAACACCCTGCGCGCCCTGGCCGAGATGCTCGCCGCGGCGGGCCTTGAGCATCCGTCGCAGCTGGAGGCCAAGCACCTGGTGCGACGCATCAGCGCCACCGAGATCAAGCTGTTCTCGCAGATGCACGTGTTCCTCAAGCCCGGTGAATTGCTCACCGGCGAGGTCAATGGCCAGTTCTACTCACGCATGTGGCAACTGGCCCGGGCCGACAGCTTCGAGCCGCACAGCGAGGTGGCGGCCTGAAGTATTCATCGTGGCCTGGGGCTGCTTTGCAGCCCCAGGCCCACTGGGTCAGGAGGCGGTGCTCGCCACTCCTTGCGCTTGGCCCTTGGGCGCCAGGCGGAACACGTGGTACAGCACCGTCAACAGCACCAGGAACGCCGGGCCGATGTACAGCGCCACGCGGGTGTCCTCGAAGTACGCCATCAGCCCCACCACCAGCACCAGGAAGGCCAGCGCCAGGTAGGAACTCAGTGGCCACAGCCACATGCGGTACTTCAGGCCCTGGCGCTCGGCAGTGGAAAGCCCGACACGGAACTTGAGCTGGGCCAGCAGGATCATCACCCAGGTCCAGATCGCACCGAAGGTGGCGATCGAGGTCACCCAGACGAACACCTTCTCCGGGACCAGGTAGTTGGCCAGCACGCCCAGCAACAGCGCACCGATCGACAGCAGCAGGGCATTGCGCGGTACGCCGTTGTTCGAGGTGCGGGCGAAGATGGACGGTGCCTGGCCATTCTGCGCCAGGCTATAGAGCATGCGCCCAGTGCTGAAGATACCGCCGTTGCAGGACGACAGCGCGGCGGTGATCACCACGAAGTTGATGATGCCGGCAGCGGTCTTGATCCCCAGGCGCTCGAAGGTCATCACGAACGGGCTGCCCTGGCTGCCGATCTCGTTCCACGGGTAGATCGACAGGATCACGAACAGCGCGCCGACATAGAACAGCAGGATGCGCCAGAACACCGAGCCGATGGCCTGGGGAATGGTCTTCTGTGGGTTGCGCGCTTCACCGGCGGTCAGGCCGATCATTTCCACGCCCAGGTAAGCGAACATCACCATCTGCAGCGACATCAGCACGCCGGTCACGCCGTTGGGCATGAAGCCGCCATTGCTCCACAGGTTGGAAATGCCTACGGCCACGCCGTCGTTGCCGAAACCGAAGGCGATGATGCCGATGCCACCCAGGACCATGGCGATGATGGTGACGATCTTGATCAGAGCGAACCAGAACTCGAACTCGCCGAACGCCTTGACCGCGATCAGGTTGATCGCCCCCATGCTGCCCAGGGCCGCCAGGGCCCAGATCCAGCGAGGTACGTCAGGGAACCAGATGCCCATGTAGATGGCCACGGCGGTGATTTCCGCGACGCAGGTGACCAGCCACAGGAACCAGTAGTTCCAGCCGGTGAGGAAGCCCGCCAGCGGGCCGAGGTAATCCTGGGCGTAGCGGCTGAAGGAACCGGCGACCGGGTTGTGCACGGCCATCTCGCCGAGGGCACGCATGATCACCAGGATCGCCAGGCCGCCAATGATGTAGGAAAGCATGATCGCGGGGCCGGCCATTTCGATGGCCTTGGCCGAACCGAGGAACAGGCCGACACCGATACAGGCGCCCAGCGCCATCAGACGGATGTGCCGTTCGCCCAGTTCTCGCTTGAGTGGGCCGCCCTGGGCGGTCTCACCATGGGCAGGGTGGTTGCCGACTGGCATAGCAATACAACCTCATTTTGTTATTGGATATGACCTTCGTGCAGAGCCGACCCTGCCGATGGGCCGGGTGTCGTCTTGCCGGGCGAGCCTTGTGGGCCAGCCCGTCCACCGCTGCGCAAGGCAGCCGGCAGGGCGAAGGGGTCGAGCAGTATAGGAATCCGCCGGTAGGGCTTTTCACTATATAAACAAGGAAATTTGGCGAGAATTCTCGGTCAAAAAGCCTTTCGCGGAGGGCATTCAAGCCCTTCCAGCCCCTCTCCACGGATCGGGGCGGCTACCATAGCAACATTGCCGAAGAATGGAAGCAGCACCAAAGCCGCATATTCCCACCTCGGTTTTCGACGCTTCTTACAAATTTTTCACCAAATCCGGCCAACGTCTAAGCTTCAGACAAGCAAGACGAAAATACCCGGCCGGATTGAAGACTATGGGCGCACTGTGGCAATCGGAACCAACCAGAATGGAAGCACCCGAAACACATCTGGCTGAAGCCCCATTGCCAAAGACCCCACGCCAACGCCGCCTGTGGTGGAGGCTGATCGTCCTGGTCCTGCTGCTGGCGATCATCGCCATCGGCTTCGCCGTCTATGACGAAGTGCAGACTTCGAAGCTGCAGTCGCGGGAGTTCAGCCGCCTGGCCAGCACCCTCACCTACTCCCTGGAGCCGGGCCCCAGCGATGCCATCATCTACCCAGGCGACGGCCCGTTCGACAAACGCCTGGGCTACAGTTCGCTGGGCGAGTTCCTGCCACGCCTGCTCAAGCGTGACTATCTGATCAGCGAACAGGTGCGTTTTTCGCCGGCGCTGATGAACTATGTCGAGCACGGCCTGTTCGCGCCCTACGTGGAGAAGATCCAGACCGGCCTGTCGATCACCGACTGCCGCGGCGACACCCTCTATCAATACAAATACCCACAACACCTGTACCCGGACTTCGCCTCGATCCCGCCGGTGATCGTCAACAGCCTGCTGTTCATCGAGAACCGCGAACTGCTCGACCCGAACGATCCACGCAACAACCCAGCCGTGGACTGGCCGCGCTTCGCCAAGGCGGCGTACAGCCAGGTGGCCAAGTACCTGGCCTTGCCCGGCCAGTCCGCTGGCGGCAGCACCCTGGCCACCCAGCTGGAGAAATACCGCCACTCGCCCGACGGGCTGACCGTTTCCGGCGCCGAGAAGATCCGCCAGATGATTTCCGCCAGCGTACGCGCCTACCAGGGCGGGCCGGATACCACGGTGGCGCGCCAACGCATCGTGCGCGACTACCTCAACAGCGTGCCGCTGTCGGCCGTGCCCGGCCATGGCGAAGTGCATGGCATGGCCGAAGGGTTGCGGGTCTGGTATGGCGCCGACTTCGCCCAGGTCAACCGGGCCCTGGCCTCCACCGCCACGGATGCCCAGAGCATGGCCGAGCGCGGCCTGGCCCTGCGTCAGGTGCTGTCGCTGATGATTGCCCAGCGCCGGCCATCCCACTACCTGACCAAGGGCCGGGTAGACCTGGCGCGGCTCACCGATGCGCACATCCGCGTGTTGAGCGCCAATGGCGTGATCGACCAGGCGCTGGCCGATGCGGCACTGGCCAGCAAGGCGGTGTACCGTGACTGGGTGGCCCAGCCGACCATCGTGCCGATCATCACCAACAAGGGCATCAGCCTGGCCCGCAACCGCCTGGCGGCCATGCTCAATCGCCCGCTGTACGACCTCGATCGCCTGGACCTGTCAGCCACCAGTACCCTGCAGGCCGACCTGCAGATGCAGGTCAGCCAGTACCTGAGGAACCTCTCCGACCCCGAGTTCGCCGCCCAGATTGGGCTGATCGGCGAGCGCCTGCTCACGCCCAAGACCACCGATCAGGTGCGCTACAGCTTCACTCTGTTCGAGCGTACGGCCGACGGCTCGCGGGTACGGGTGCAGACCGACAGCACCGACCAGCCGTTCGACATCAACGAAGGCAGCAAGCTGGAGCTCGGTTCGACGGCCAAGCTGCGGGTCCTGACCACCTACCTGGAAATCATCGCCGAACTGCACGACAAGTACGCCGGCAAGCCGGTGGCCGAGCTGAAGCAGGTCGAGGTGGCAGCCCTTGACCGCATCACCCGCTGGTCGCTGGACTGGCTGATGCAGAACAGCAAGGACCAGAACCTCGACGCCATGCTCGATGCCGCCCTGGAGCGCAAGTATTCGGCCAACACCGGCGAAGCCTTCTTCACCGGCGGCGGCATGCATGTGTTCAACAACTTCCGCAAGGAAGACAACAGCCGCAACCCGACCCTCAAGGTGGCCCTGCGCGAGTCGATCAACCTGCCGTTCATCCGCCTGATGCGCGACCTGGTCCGCTACGTCACCTACCAGCAGCCCTACAACCGCGAGCCGCTGCTCAAGGACGATGCCGACCCGCGCCGCCAGGAGTACCTGGCCCGCTTCGCCGATCGCGAAGGCACCAGCTACCTGATGCGCTTCTGGCGCAAGTACCAGCGCAAGACCTCCCAGCAGCGCCTGGACACCTTCCTCGACAGCATGCGCGTCACCCCGCAGCGCCTGGCCGCGGTGCACCGCTACCTGTTTCCCGAGGCCGGCCAGGAAACCTTCAACGCCTTCGTCCGCGCCCATAGCCAGAAGGACAAGCAAGCCCTGGCCAAGCTCACCGACGGGCGCCTGTCGCAGATGTACGATGCCTATGGCCCCGGCAAGTACGACCTGCCCGACCAGGGCTACATCGCCAAGGTCCACCCGCTGGACCTATGGCTGCTCGGCTACCTGCTGAAGAACCCCGGCGCCTCGCTCACCGAGACCATCAACGCCAGCCGCTTCGAGCGCCAGGAGGTCTACAGCTGGTTGTTCAAGAGCCGCCACCAGGGGGCCCGCGACAGCCGCATCCGCACCATGGTCGAGATCGAGGCCTTCCTGGATATCCACCAGCGCTGGAAGCGCGTGGGCTATCCGTTCGACCACCTGGTGCCGTCCCTGGCCACGGCCATCGGCAGCTCCGGCGACCGCCCCGCGGCGTTGTCCGAGCTGGTCGGCATCATCCAGAACGATGGCGTGCGCCTGCCTACCCTGCGCATCGACACCCTGCACTTCGCCGCCGATACACCCTACGAGACCAAGCTGATCAGCGACCCGGACCGTGGCCAGCGGATCCTCCCGGTGGAAGTCGCCCGGGCCCTGAAGGGCGCCCTGTCGCAGGTGGTCGATGCCGGTACCGCGCGGCGCATCTCCGGCAGCTTCAAGCTGCACGACGGCACCTCGCTGGTGATGGGCGGCAAGACCGGCACCGGCGACAACCGCATCGAAAGCTTCGGCGCCGGCGGCCGGCTGATCGCTTCGCGCTCGCTCAACCGTACTGCCACCTTCGTGTTCTTCCTCGGCGACAACCACTTCGGCACCCTCACCGCCTTCGTCCCAGGGCGCGCGGCCGAAGCGTTCAAGTTCACCTCGGCCCTGCCGGTGCAGGTGCTCAAGGGCATGGCGCCGATCCTCATGCCGTACCTGGAACCGGGCGGCGCCACCCAATGCAAGGCGCCGGAGGTCGCGCACGCGGCCCCTTGAATGGGCATTACCCGAGCCCTGGGAAATGCATCGAATATCCAGATGATAATCATCATCATTCAAGGCTTGTCTAAAGATATATCTTGAGTAATATCTAGCGATATATCGTCAAAGACGGAGCCTTGCATGCGTGACCATGACCCATTCGAACGCCGCCCTGGTCGCGGCGAGCGCGGCCCTCGAGTGTTCGCCCCGGGCGATCTCAAGCTCCTGCTGCTGTCGATGCTCGCCGAACAACCCGGCCACGGCTACGACCTGATCCGCCAGATCGAAAGCCTCTTCGATGGTAGCTACAGCCCCAGCCCAGGGGTGATCTACCCGACCCTCAATTTCCTCGAGGAGGCCGAACTCATCAGCGGCCAGGTGCAGGGCAGCAAACGTCTCTACGCCATCACCGACAGCGGCCGCGACGCCCTGCTCGCCCAGGCTGTGGCGCTGGACGGCGTGCGCATGCGTATTGAGGTGAGCAAGCGCGCCTTGCGTGGCCATGACCGCCCCCCACAAATCCACGAAGCCGTCGGCAACCTGCGCCACGCGCTGCACATGCACAGCGGACGCTGGTCGCCCGAAGAGATCGAGCGGGTGCGCACGCTGCTCAACGACACTGCCAAGGCCATCGCCTCCGGGCCGGCCGATTCCGTTCAGGAGAACACCCCATGAGCGACACCATCCACCGCGTCAACCACACGATCAAGCAACGCCGCCTGCAGGTACTGCGGGTCACCGAGCTGACCCCGCGCATGCGCCGCATCACCCTCGGCGGCCCTGAGCTCGCCGGCTTCACCAGCCTCGGCAGCGACGACCACATCAAGCTGTTGTTCGCCCTCACGCCCGAGCAGCAACAAGCCATCGATGCCCGCGACCTGGGCCGCGACGGCGGCGCTCGCCCGACCATGCGCGAATACACGCCACGGCGTATCGACCTGCAGGCCAACGAGCTGGACATCGACTTCGTCCTGCATGGCGACGGCCCCGCCTCCACCTGGGCGGCCCAGGCCACGCCAGGCCAGACCCTGGACATCGCCGGCCCGCGCGCCTCGATGGTGGTGCCGGACATCTTCGATAGCTACCTGCTGGTCGGCGACGAGACCGCCATTCCCGCCATCGCCCGGCGCCTGGAGGAACTGCCGACCGGCCGCCAGGTACTGGCGGTGATCCAGGTCGAGGATGAACAGGAACGCCAGCCACTACCGAGCAAGGCCCAGGTGGAAGTGATCTGGGTGCGTCGCCACGAGGAAGACCTGCTCGACCGGGTGCGACACCTGGCACTGCCAGCGGGCCGGCTGTACGGCTGGATCGCCCTGGAAAGAACCCTGACCCGCCAGGCCAAGGCGTTGCTGCTGGAGAAAGGTGTGTCCGAGGATGCCTTGAAGGCTGCGGCCTACTGGCGTGTGGACGGTAGCGCTGACGACGAATGAGGTTTGCAGCCCCGATGCCGTTTGGGGCCGCTTCGCGCCCCATCGCCGGCAAGCCCTCCCCTAGAGGGCCCCTGCAAAGCGCATCATTTGTGGTCGACTCGGCCCCTGTGGAAGTTGCCCACGAATGGGGCCCAGCGATTCACCGCGACTGCGCCATCCCCGGCAACCGCCTGCCCCGCCAACGATCCACCCCCAGCAGCACCAGGCCGATGCCCCAGAACCCCACCAGTACCCCCAGGGCATTGAGCATCACCTGCCCGTACCCCAGACTGGCCACATCGATGAACGGATAGGCATACACCCCGATCTCGTGCCCACGCCACAGGGTAAAGGCGAAGTACAGCGCCGGGTACAGGCTCCAGGCCGGCAAGTGCCAGAGCCGCAGACTGCCCTTGGGTACCTCGAGCCACCAGTACAGGACGAACACCAACGGCATCACGTCGTGCAGCAGTGCATCCGCCAGCCATTGCCACCCCTGCGGCTGCCAGAGGTGCCGCAGCAACAGGTTGTAGGCCACGGCGACCAGGACGATGCTCGTGGCAATCCCCGAACTCACCATGGGTGAAAGAAAGATCCCCCTCGCCCGCGACGCCCTGCCAAAGGCCCGGTAGCTCAGCACCGTGGCCACCAGGGTATTGGTCAATACCGTGAAATAGCCGAACACATTGATCAGGCCGCCGACCAGGCTGGCCTGCTCCTGCCAACGCGCCAGCAGCACCAGCCAGACCTGTATCGCCAGGCCGCTCCAGCCAAGCAGCGCGGCCAGGACCAGCCAGGGATGACGCGGCATTCAGCCGGCCCGCTGCAGCTTCACGTAGAGCTGCTCGACCCGCTCTCGGGCCCAGGGTGTCTTGCGCAGGAAGGTCAGGCTCGACTTGATGCTCGGGTTGCTCTTGAAACAGCGGATGTCGATGCGCTCGGCCAGGCCCTGCCACTGGTAGTGGGCCACCAGCTCGGTGAGGATCTGCTCCAGCGTCTTGCCGTGCAGCGCGTTGTGTTGGGCCGTGCTCATGCCAGTGCTCCAGCGGTGAAAAGATGCGCACCTTACACGAGTCTAGCGGCCGGTGGGGCTGGCGGAGCGGTTCCAGGCAGATGGGGCCGGCAGCTGCCGGTTGCCATTTTGCGGTCCATCGCCGGCAAGCCGGCGCCCACAGGGTTCGAGTCGATCCCCCCATGATGATGCGGTCCGCCCAAGACCCTGGGCGCGGCTTGCCCGCGAAGGGGCCGGCATCGACGACACAAAACCCCTGGCCAGAGGCCATACCCTTGTGCTGAAATAGTGATGTTATATTGTAACAGAACAACTATTCTGCCAAGGAACGTCACAGCCCCATGCTTCACATGCCCTTGCGTCTCTCCCCACTCGCCGTCGCGCTCTGGCTGGCCTCGACGCCCAGCCAGGCGGTGGAACTGGAACCCCAGGTGATCACCGCCAACCCGCTGGGCAGCCGCCAACTGGCCACGCCGAGCACCGTCCTCGAAGGCGACGACCTGCTGCAACAGCAGCAGGGCAGCCTCGGCGAAACCCTCAACAAACAACCCGGTGTCGCCTCCACCTGGTTCGGGCCCGGCGCCAGCCGCCCGGTGATCCGTGGCCTGGACGGCGACCGTATCCGCATCCTGCGCAACGGCGTGGGCGCCCTGGACGCCTCGTCCCTGTCCTATGACCATGCCGTGCCCCTGGACCCGGTCAATGTCGAGCGCATCGAAATCGTCCGGGGCCCGGCCGCCCTGCTCTACGGCGGCAATGCCATCGGTGGCGTGGTCAATACCTTCGACAACCGCATTCCCGACTCGCCCATCGACGGCATCCACGGTGCCGGCGAACTGCGCTATGGCGGCGCCGACACCACCCGCAGCAGCGCCGGCAAGCTGGAAGCCGGCAACGGCGCCTTCGCCCTGCACCTGGATGCCAACAGCCGCCAGTTCAACGACCTGCGCATCCCAGGCTACGCCCGCAGCTCCAAGGTCCGCGATGCCGACGAACCGGGCAGCCGCCACCGCCTGGAGAACAGCGACGGACGCCAGGACGGCGGTGCGCTCGGGGGGGCCTACCACTGGGACCACGGCTATGCCGGCCTGTCCTACAGCCGCTACGACAGCAACTATGGCTCGGTGGCCGAGCCCGGCGTACGCCTGGACATGCAGCAGGACCACTACGGCTTCGCCTCGGAGCTGCGCGACCTGCAAGGCCCGTTCAGCTCGGTCAAGGTCGATGCCGGCTACACCGACTACGAACACCGCGAGATCGAAAGCGGCGAAGTGCATACCACCTTCAAGAACAAGGGCTACGAAGCCCGCATCGAAGCGCGCCACCAGCCACTCGGCCCGGTCGAGGGCGTGATCGGCGCCCAGGTCAGCCGCAACGAGTTCTCCGCCCTGGGTGAGGAAGCCTTCGTCCCGCACACCGACACCGACAGCCTGGCGCTGTTCATGCTCGAACAGTGGCAGGCCAGCGAACGCCTGAACCTGAGCCTGGGTGCGCGCCTGGAACACACCCGGGTCGACCCGGACGCCAAGGGCAACGAGCACTTCATCGGCGCCGACGACGCCAGCAGTTTCACCGCCGCCAGCCTGTCGTCCGGCGCGGTGTACCAGTTCGACCCGGTCTGGTCGCTGGCCGCCAGCCTCGCCTACACCGAACGCGCACCGACCTTCTATGAGCTGTACGCCAACGGCGCACACGTGGCCACCGGCGCCTACGAAGTGGGCGACCCAGGCCTGAATAAGGAAAAGGCCATCTCCGGCGACCTGGCACTGCGCTTCGACAATGGCACCCACAAGGGCAGCGTCGGAGTGTTCTACAGCCACTTTCGCAACTACATCGGCCTGATCGGCAGCGGCAACCTGCGCGAAGGTCACGATCACGATCACGATCATGACGACGATCACGACCATGACCACGAACATGAGCACGGCGACATTCCCGAGTACCTGTACCAGGGCGTGCGCGCTCGCTTCTACGGCATCGAGGCCCAGGACCGCTGGCAACTGGCCGAGAACCGCTATGGCAGCTTCGCCCTGGAGCTGTCTGGCGATTACACCCGGGCCAAGAACCTCGACAGCGGCGAGCCGCTGCCGCGCATCGCGCCGTTGCGCCTGAACAGTGCCCTGCTCTGGGAGCGCGATCGCTGGCAGGCGCGCGTCGACGTCCAGCATGCCGCCTCCCAGCACCGCAAGCCGTCGAACGAGACCAGCACCGATGGCTACACCACCCTCGGTGCCAGCCTCGGTTATCGCTTCGACATCGGCCAGAGCCAGTGGCTGGCGTTCGTGCGGGGCGAGAACCTGACCGACCAGACCGTGCGCTACGCCAGCTCGATCCTGCGGGATATCGCCCCGGCGCCGGGGCGTAGCGTCCAGGTGGGGTTGCGTACGTCCTTCTGATCGCAAGGGGGCGCTGTGCGCCCCATTCGCCGGCAAGCCGGCTCTCAGGTCCGGCGCCGACCTCAAGAACGGCGCGGTCCCTGTGTGCGCAGCTTGCCGGCGATAGGCTGCGAAGCAGCCCCGACGCGCCCGACTGTTACCCCAGCGACAACAATCCCCTGCGACATTTTGTCTTTTTTTCTTACAACTTCCCCTATATCCTCCTCGCCACACGCTGAAACGCTTCACCCACGAACCTTGCACGCAATCTCATCGACGGGCCCGTCTCTTCGATGCGTTCGCCGTTTTTTCAATAATCAAAAGATAGCGCTATCTCATGCTCCAACTGCCTCGATCCCGATACCCGGGCCTTGCCCTTGCCACCCTGCTCGGCAGCCTGTCACCCCTCGTCGGCGCCAGTGAAATGTTCGCCAGCGACTCGCCATGGATGCTCGGCGACTGGGACGGCACCCGCAGCGAACTGCTGGAAAAAGGCTACGACTTCACCCTTGGCTATACCGGCGAGATGGGCAGCAACCTGCAGGGTGGCTACGACCATGACCGCACCGCGCGCTACAGCGACCAGTTCACCTTCGCCAGCCACCTGGACCTGGGGAAGATCCTCGGCTGGCACGACGCCGAGTTCCAACTGACGATCACCGAGCGCCATGGCCAGAACATCAGCAATGACCGGATCAACGACCCACGGGTCGGTGGCTTCACCTCGGCCCAGGAAGTCTGGGGCCGTGGCCAGACCTGGCGGCTGACCCAACTGTGGATCAAGCAGAAGTACCTCGACGGCGCCCTGGACGTGAAATTCGGCCGCTTCGGCGAGGGCGAGGACTTCAACAGCTTCCCCTGCGACTTCCAGAACCTGGCGTTCTGCGGCTCCCAGGTGGGCAACTGGGTCGGCGACATCTGGTACAACTGGCCGGTCAGCCAGTGGGCCCTGCGCGTGCGCTACAACCTGCGCGACGACCTCTATGCCCAGGTCGGCCTCTTCGAACAGAATCCCTCCAACCTCGAGTCCGGCAACGGCTTCAAGCTCAGCGGCAGCGGCACGCAAGGCGCCGTGATGCCGGTCGAACTGGTCTGGAGCCCACGGGTCAATGGCCTGAAAGGGGAATATCGCGCCGGCTACTACTACAGTAATGCCAAGGCACAAGATGTTTACCGGGACGACAACGGCCAGGCCGCGGCCCTCAGTGGCCAAACCTACCGCAGCAGGTCCAGCAAGCACGGCTTCTGGCTCGGCGGCCAGCAGCAGTTGACGTCCCTGGCCTCTGACCAGTCGCGTGGCCTGAGCCTGTTCGCCAATGCCACGTTGCACGACAAGAAGACCAATGCCATCGACAACTATGTTCAGGCAGGTGTGGTGTACAAAGGGCCCTTCGATGCCCGCGCCAAGGACGACATCGGTTTCGCCCTCGCTCGCGTGCACGTCAATCCCGCCTACCGCAAGAACGCGCGCCTCATCAACCAGGCCGCGGGCCTCGACGACTACGACAACCCAGGCTACCTGCCCGTCCAGGACACCGAGTACAGCGCCGAGCTCTACTACGGCATCCACCTGGCCGACTGGCTCACCGTACGCCCCAACCTGCAGTACATCCGCCATCCGGGCGGTGTGTCGCAGGTCGACGCCGCCCTGATCGGCGGCCTGAAGATCCAGAGCAGTTTCTAAACCCACCCTTCGACCTACGGAGAACATACGATGAGCACTGACGGTGCCAAGAATGGAACCCGCTGGCTACCGCGCCTTCTGGGCGTGCTGCTGTTGCTGATGGGCCTGGCCCTGCTGGCCGGCGGCATCAAGCTGAGCCAGTTGGGAGGTTCCCTGTACTACCTGATCGCCGGTATCGGCTTCGCCCTGTCCGGCATCCTGCTGCTGGCCATGCGCCGCATCGCCCTGGGCCTGTATGGCCTGGTGCTGCTGGGCAGCACGCTCTGGGCCCTGTGGGAAGTGGGCCTGGACTGGTGGCAACTGGTGCCGCGCCTGGCCATCTGGTTCGCCATCGGCGTGCTCCTGCTGCTGCCCTGGGCGCGTCGCTCGCTGGTGGGCCCTTCCTCCAAGGTCAACACCGCCGTGCTGAGCCTTGCGGTCGTCGCCTCCGGTGCTACCGCCGTGGCCAGCCAGTTCACCCACCCGGGCGAGATCCATGGCGAACTGGGCCGTGACAGCAGCGAAATGGCCAGCGCCGCCCCGGCGATGCCCGACGGCGAATGGCAGGCCTACGGCCGTACCGAGCATGGCGATCGCTACTCGCCGCTGCGCCAGATCACCCCACAGAACGTCTACCGCCTGGAGGAAGCCTGGCGCATCCGCACCGGCGACCTGCCGACCGAAAACGACCCGGTGGAGCTGACCAACCAGAACACCCCGCTGAAGGTCAACGGCATGCTCTATGCCTGCACCGCCCACAGCAGGCTGCTGGCCCTGGACCCGGACACCGGTGCCGAGATCTGGCGCTACGACCCGCAGATCAAAAGCCCAGTGGGCACCTTCAAGGGCTTCGCCCACATGACCTGCCGTGGCGTCTCCTACTATGACGAGAACCGCTACGTCAGCCGCGACGGCAGCCCGGCGCCGAAGATCTCCGACGCGGGCCTGGCAGTCGCCCAGGCCTGCCCGCGCCGGCTCTACCTGCCTACCGCCGACGCCCGCCTGATCGCCATCAACGCCGACACCGGCAAGGTCTGCGAAGGCTTCGCCAACCAGGGCGTGATCGACCTGACCACCGGCATCGGCCCGTTCACCGCCGGCGGCTACTACTCCACCTCGCCCGCGGCGATCACCCGTGACCTGGTGATCATCGGCGGCCACGTCACCGACAACGAGTCGACCAACGAGCCGTCCGGGGTGATCCGCGCCTACGACGTGCACGACGGCCGCCTGGTGTGGAACTGGGACAGCAACAACCCGGACGACACCAAGCCCCTGGCCGCCGGCCAGATGTACAGCCGCAACTCGGCCAACATGTGGTCGATCGCCAGCGTCGACGAAGACCTTGGCATGATCTACCTGCCCCTGGGCAACCAGACCCCGGACCAGTGGGGCGCCGACCGCACCCCAGGCGCCGAGAAGTACAGCGCCGGCATCGTCGCCCTGGACCTGGCCAGCGGTAAGGTGCGCTGGAACTACCAGTTCACCCACCACGACCTGTGGGACATGGACGTGGGCAGCCAGCCGACCCTGGTCCACCTGAAGACCGACGACGGCATCAAGCCAGCGGTCATCGTGCCGACCAAGCAGGGCAGCCTGTACGTGCTCGATCGCCGCGACGGCACGCCGATCGTGCCGATCCGCGAGATCCCGGTGCCGCAAGGTGCCGTCAAGGGCGACCGTACCGCGCCGACCCAGGCCCGCTCCGACCTCAACCTGCTCGGCCCTGAGCTGACCGAACAGGCCATGTGGGGCGCCACGCCGTTCGACCAGATGCTCTGCCGCATCCAGTTCCGCGAGCTGCGCTACGAAGGCCAGTACACCCCGCCCTCCGAGCAGGGCACCCTGGTCTACCCGGGCAACGTCGGCGTGTTCAACTGGGGCAGCGTATCGGTCGATCCGGTGCGCCAACTGCTGTTCACCACCCCGAACTACATGGCCTTCGTGTCGAAGATGGTACCTCGCGAGAAAGTCGCCGCCGGCAGCAAGCGCGAGAGCGAGACCAGCGGCGTGCAACCGAACACCGGCGCACCCTACGCGGTGATCATGCACCCGTTCATGTCGCCGCTGGGCGTACCTTGCCAGGCACCGGCCTGGGGCTACGTGGCAGCCATCGACCTGTTCACCAACAAGGTGGTGTGGAAGCGCAAGAACGGCACCACCCGCGACAGCACCCCGGTGCCGATCGGCCTGCCGGTAGGTGTGCCGAGCATGGGCGGCTCGATCGTCACCGCCGGCGGCGTGGGCTTCCTCAGCGGCACCCTGGACCAGTACCTGCGTGCCTATGACGTGAACAACGGCAAGGAGCTGTGGAAAGCCCGCCTGCCGGCAGGCGGCCAGGCCACGCCGATGACCTACACCGGCAAGGATGGCAAGCAGTACGTGCTGGTCACCGCCGGAGGCCACGGCTCGCTGGGCACGAAGATGGGCGACTACATCATCGCCTACAAGCTCGCCGAGTAAGCTGCAAGCTGCAAGAAGAAAGTGGAGCATGCACGATCTGCTTCTTCTTGCAGCTTGAAGTGAAGCGCCTTGCCCCTGGGACGGGTTGAAACCCGTCCTCCCCCGCCCCATCTAAGCACCATAGCCATTCACGCAGGTGCCCCATGAGCGACCAGCAGGATTTCCCGGAACATCCCGACGAACACAGCGAAGTCGAGCATCTCGAAGCCAAGGCCACCACCGGCCACCACCTCGCCCTGCCCGGCCAGCAACTGCCGGACAAGGTCTATGTGATCCCGATCCACAACCGCCCGTTCTTCCCGGCCCAGGTGCTGCCGGTGATCGTCAATGAAGAGCCCTGGGCGGAAACCCTCGACCTGGTGGCCAAGACGCCCCACCACTCCCTGGCCCTGTTCTTCATGGACACCCCGCCAGAAGACCATCGCCATTTCGATACCTCGGCCCTGCCGCAGTACGGCACCCTGGTCAAGGTCCACCACGCCAGCCGCGAGAACGGCAAGCTGCAGTTCGTCGCCCAGGGCCTGACCCGGGTACGCATCCGTACCTGGCTCAAGCACCATCGTCCACCCTACCTGGTAGAGGTCGACTACCCCCGCCAGCCGGCCGAGCCGACCGACGAGGTCAAGGCCTACGGCATGGCCCTGATCAACGCGATCAAGGAGCTGCTGCCGCTGAACCCGCTGTACAGCGAGGAGCTGAAGAACTACCTCAACCGCTTCAGCCCCAACGACCCGTCGCCGCTGACCGACTTCGCCGCGGCACTCACCTCCGCCACCGGCGCCCAACTGCAGGAAGTGCTCGACTGCGTGCCGATGCTCAAGCGCATGGAAAAGGTCCTGCCGATGCTGCGCAAGGAGGTCGAGGTCGCGCGCCTGCAGAACGAGATCTCCGCCGAGGTCAACCGGCAGATCGGCGAGCACCAGCGCGAATTCTTCCTCAAGGAGCAGCTCAAGGTCATCCAGCAGGAACTGGGCCTGACCAAGGACGACCGCAGCGCCGACCTGGAGCAGTTCCAGCAACGCCTGGAGGGCAAGACCCTGCCCGAGTCGGCGAAAAAGCGCATCGACGAGGAAATGAGCAAGCTGGCGATCCTCGAGACCGGTTCGCCGGAATACGCCGTTACCCGCAACTACCTGGAATGGGCCACCGCCCTGCCCTGGGGCGTGTACGGTGCGGACAAGCTCGACCTCAAGCACGCCCGCAAGGTCCTCGACCAGCACCATGCAGGGCTGGACGACATCAAGGAACGCATCCTCGAATTCCTCGCCGTGGGCGCCTGGAAGGGCGAGATCAGCGGCTCGATCGTCCTGTTGGTCGGCCCGCCCGGGGTCGGCAAGACCAGCATCGGCAAGTCGATCGCCGAATCCCTCGGCCGGCCGTTCTACCGCTTCAGCGTCGGCGGCATGCGCGATGAAGCCGAGATCAAGGGCCACCGGCGCACCTACATCGGCGCCCAGCCAGGCAAGCTGGTGCAGGCGCTCAAGGAGGTCGAGGTGATGAACCCGGTGATCATGCTCGACGAGATCGACAAGATGGGCCAGAGCTACCAGGGCGACCCAGCCTCGGCGCTGCTGGAAACCCTGGACCCGGAGCAGAACGTCGACTTCCTCGACCATTACCTGGACCTGCGCCTGGACCTCTCCAAGGTGCTGTTCGTGTGTACCGCCAACACCCTGGACTCGATCCCCGGCCCCCTGCTCGACCGCATGGAGGTGATCCGCCTGTCTGGCTATATCACCGAGGAAAAACTGGCCATCGCCAAGCGCCACCTGTGGCCCAAGCAGTTGGCCAAGGCCGGCGTGGCCAAGAGCAGCCTGGGCATCAGCGACAGCGCCCTGCGCCTGGTGATCGAAGGCTATGCCCGCGAAGCCGGTGTGCGCCAGTTGGAGAAACAACTGGGCAAGCTGGTGCGCAAGGCCGTGGTCAAGCTGCTGGAAGACCCGGACGCCAAGCTCAGGATCGGCCCCAAGGACCTGGAGCCGGCGCTGGGCATGCCGGTGTTCCGCAGCGAACAGGTGCTGGCCGGCAAGGGCGTGATCACCGGCCTTGCCTGGACCAGCATGGGCGGCGCCACCTTGCCGATCGAGGCCACGCGTATCCATACCCTCAACCGTGGTTTCAAGCTGACCGGCAAGCTGGGTGATGTGATGAAGGAGTCCGCTGAGATCGCCTACAGCTATGTCAGTGCCAACCTCAAGCAGTACGGGGGCGACCCTGGTTTCTTCAACGAGGCCTTCATCCACCTGCACGTGCCGGAGGGCGCCACGCCCAAGGACGGCCCCAGCGCCGGCATCACCATGGCCAGCGCCCTGCTGTCCCTGGCCCGCGACCAGTCGCCGAAGAAAGGCGTGGCCATGACCGGCGAGCTGACCCTCACCGGCCAGGTCCTGCCCATTGGCGGAGTGCGCGAGAAAGTGATCGCCGCAAGGCGCCAGAAGATCTTCGAGTTGATCCTGCCGGAAGCCAACCGGGGGGATTTCGAGGAGTTGCCGGACTACCTGCGCGACAGGTTGACGGTGCACTTCGCCAAGCGCTTCGCCGATGTGGCGAAAGTGCTGTTCTGAAGGCCGGCGGCCGCAGTGCGGCCCATTCGCAGCGGTTCGAGGCGAATGGGCCGGCACAGGCTACACATTGATCCGACACCTTCGGTATCCTCAGGCCATCGCCAGCCTCCGGAGCCAACATGACCGTCCTTCGCCTGCTCGTTCCCCTGAGCCTCGCCCTGCTCGCCGCCTGCGCCCAGCAGCCACGCCAGAATGTCGACCTGGACGCCGAGAGCGAATGCCCCAGGCACCTGCAGGTCGGCCAGACGCTGACCCTGACCCTGCCCAGCAATCCCTCCACCGGCTATCGCTGGCTGCTGCAAGACCCCGCTGCGAACATACTGCGCAGCCTCGGCCCCGAGGTCTACAGCGCCCCTGAAGAGGCCGGCATCGTCGGCAGCGCCGGTGTTTCCACCTGGCGCTTCCAGGCCCAGGCCGCCGGCGAGGGCCACCTGATCCTGGTCTACCAGCAACCTTGGGCACCGGAAGTCCGCCCCGTGCAGACCTTCGACTGCACGATTCGGGTGCAATGAGCACACGGCGCCGGTCAGCCAACCATGCAAGCTTGCCGCGGTTTGGCTAGAATGCCGGCCCTCTAGTTTGCCAGCCGCCTGGATCCACCGTGAGCAAAGAACCCGACCGCCTATTCGCCCAGCCCTTGGAGCAGGTGCCCGACTTCGTCTTCAACGAGGATGTGGTGCGGGTGTTCCCGGACATGATCAAGCGCTCGGTGCCCGGTTACCCGACCATCGTCGAGAACCTTGGCGTGCTGGCGGCCCGCTTCGCCCAGCCGCACACGGCCCTCTATGACCTGGGCGCCTCGCTCGGCGCGGTGACCCAGGCCCTGCGCCGCCATGTACGTACCGACGGCTGCCGGGTGATCGCGGTGGACAACTCCGTCGCCATGGTCGAGCGCTGCCGCCAGTACCTCACTGCCCAGGACTCGATGTTCCAGGAACTGCTGCCGGTGCAGGTGCTGGAAGCCGACATCCTCGCCCTGCCGTTCGAACCGGCCTCGGTGGTGGCGATGAATTTCACCCTGCAGTTCATCGCCCCGGAGCAACGCCTGGCACTGCTTGGCCGCATCCACCAGGCCCTGCTGCCCGGCGGTGCGCTGATCCTCTCCGAGAAACTGCGGTTCGAGGATGACCAGGAACAGGCGCTGCTCAACGAACTGCACCTGGACTTCAAGCGTGCCAATGGCTACAGCGAACTGGAAATCGCCCAGAAGCGCAGCGCCATCGAGAACGTGATGAAGCCCGATAGCCTGGAGAGCCACAAGCAACGCCTGCGCGACGCCGGCTTCTCCAAGGTCGTGCCCTGGTTCCAATGCCTCAACTTCGCCTCGCTGATTGCCCTGCCATGATCGATCTGTCCCCTCTCGTCCGCCGCCTGGCGGGTACGCCTCTCGCCACCTGGTCCCAAGGCCTGCAGGCACAACTGGAAGCCAAGCTGGAAAAAGGCCATGGCGATCTCGACCGCTGGCGTGGCGCCCTGGAGGCCCTGCCTGATTTACAGGCGAGCGAAATCGACCTGGCCGACGGCCTGCGCCTGGACTGTGCGTGCGACGACGCTACCCGCGCCGTGCTACACCAGGCACTGATGGGGCTCTCGCCCTGGCGCAAGGGGCCGTTCGACCTGTTCGGCGTGCACGTGGACACCGAATGGCGCTCGGACTGGAAATGGTCGCGAGTCTCCCCGCACCTGGACCTCAAGGGCAAACGCGTGCTCGACGTGGGCTGCGGCAATGGCTACTACCAGTGGCGCATGCTCGGCGCCGGGGCCGACATGGTCATCGGCGTCGACCCCAACTGGCTGTTCTTCTGCCAGTTCCAGGCCGTGCAGAAATACCTGCCCGACCTGCCGGCCTGGCACCTGCCGTTCGCCCTGGAAGACCTGCCCGCCAACCTGGAAGGTTTCGACACGGTCTTTTCCATGGGCGTGTTCTACCATCGCCGCTCGCCCATCGAGCACCTGCTGGCGCTCAAGGACTGCCTGGTCAAGGAGGGCGAGCTGGTGTTGGAAACCCTGGTGATCGAGGGCGACGAACACCAGGTGCTGGTGCCCGAGGACCGCTACGCACAGATGCGCAACGTCTGGTTCCTGCCGTCGGTACCGGCGCTGGAGCGCTGGCTGCGCCGGGCCGGGTTCCGTGACGTGCGCTGTGTCGACCTGAGCGTCACCAGCGTGCAGGAGCAGCGCAGCACCGAGTGGATGCGCTACCAGTCGCTCGGCGACTTCCTCGACCCGCACGACCACAGCCTGACCATCGAAGGCCTGCCAGCCCCGCGTCGGGCGACGCTGCTGGCGCGCAAGTAAGCCATTCGCGAAAGGGCCGCAAGGCGGCCCCACCTGGGTCAGCGCGCGCTGGCCGCGACGATCAAGGCCTTCATCTCGGCCACCGCCGCCTTGAAACCGACGAACAACGCATGCGCCACCAGCGCATGGCCGATGTTCAGCTCATTGATGCCCTCGATCGCCGCCACCGCCTCGACGTTGTGGTAATGCAGACCATGGCCTGCGTTGACGATCAGGCCCTGGCCAACGCCGAAGGCGACACCGTCGACGATACGCTTGAGTTCCTCGGCCACCTCGGTCGGCGACTGAGCATCGGCATAGCGCCCGGTATGCAGTTCGATGGCCGGGGCACCGACCCGACGAGAGGCTTCGATCTGCCGTTCGTCGGCATCGATGAACAGCGAAACCTCCGCACCGGTACGCGCCAGGCGCTCCACCGCCGCCTTGATCCGCGCTTCCTGGCCGGCGACGTCAAGGCCACCTTCGGTGGTCAGTTCCTGGCGCGTCTCGGGGACCAGGCAGATATGCGCCGGACGGATCTTCTCGGCGAAGGCCATCATCTCTTCGGTGACGCCCATCTCGAAGTTCATGCGGGTCTGCAGCACGTCCTTGAGCAGCAGCACGTCGCGCTCCTGGATGTGCCGGCGGTCTTCGCGCAGGTGCACGGTGATGCCGTCGGCGCCCGCTTCCTCGGCGTCCAGCGCGGCCTTGACCGGATCCGGGTAACGCGTGCCCCTGGCCTGGCGGAGCGTCGCCACGTGGTCGATGTTGACGCCGAGAAGCATGCGGTTGCTGTGAGTCACGAAAGGCTCTCCTGAAAATCGGGCCTCACAGCATACGACGTGCTCAGCGCTTGCGAAACAGTTCCCGGCTGACCAGTGGCTTGGGCCCCAGGTGCACGGCCAGGGCCTGGCGCATCAGGCGCTTGGCCGCCAGCAAGGCACCCGGTGCATCCCAGTCGGCCTCGGCCAGGGCCAGCAGCTCGGCACCGTTGAACAGCCCAGGCTGGACCAGGTACACCCGCTCCAGCCCGGCATCCACCTGCAGACGATACAGGCCGTCGGCCTGGACCGGATCGTCGTTGACGTCGCGGTCCAGGGCGAAGGCATAGCCCAGCTCATCCAGCAGGCGCCATTCGAAGGCGCGCAGCAACGGCTCCAGCGGCCGGCCGGCGGCCAGGGCCTGGAGGGTCAAGGTGTAATGCTCGAACAACAGCGGATGGGCCACTTCCGCCGGCAGCAGGCGCATCAGCAGCTCGTTGAGGTAGAGCCCGCTGAACAGCGCGTCGCCATGCAGCCAGGCGGCCACGCCGACGCTGTCCAGGCGGCCGACGTTCTTCAGCTCGCCACGCCCGCGCAGTTCTACCTCCAACGGCACGAACGGCCGCACCAGGCTGCCGCCCTTGCCCCGGGCCCGGCGCAGCACCGCGCGCACGCGCCCCTGGGGCGTGAGGAAATCCACCAGCGCGCTGGTTTCCCGGTAGGCGCGGCTGTGCAGCACGTAAGCCGGTTGGCCGACTGGTTGTTCCATGGGGAAGGGCCCGGAGGGTGGGCGGCCCGTGAAGCGCCGGGCCGCCGGAAATTACAGGTCGCCGTAGCCCAGCGAGCGCAGGGCGCGCTCGTCGTCGGACCAGCCGCCCTTGACCTTGACCCAAAGGTTGAGCATGACCTTGGCGTCGAACAGCAGCTCCATGTCCTTGCGCGCGTCGGAGCCGATGCGTTTGATGCGCTCGCCCTTGTCGCCGATGATGATCTTCTTCTGCCCGTCACGCTCGACCAGGATCAGCGCATGGATGTGCAGCACATGGCCCTGCTGCTTGAACTCCTCGATCTCCACGGTGATCTGGTACGGCAGCTCCGCGCCGAGCTGACGCATGATCTTCTCGCGTACCAGCTCGGCGGCGAGAAAGCGGCTGCTGCGGTCGGTGATCTGGTCTTCCGGGAAGAAATGCTCGTTCTCCGGCAGGTGCTGGCCGATCAGTTCTTCCAGCGCCTGCAGGTTGTGCCCCTGCTGGGCGGAGATCGGCACGATCTCGGCGTTCGGCAGTTGCTCCTGGAGCCATTGCAGGTGCGGGATCAGCTCGGCCTTCTCGTCCATGCGGTCGGTCTTGTTGACCGCCAGGATCACCGGGCCCTTGACGTACTGCACGCGCTCGAGCACCAGTTGGTCCTCGTCGGTCCAGCGGGTGCGGTCGACCACGAAGATCACCACGTCCACGTCCTTCAGGGCGGCCGAGGCGGTGCGGTTCATGTAGCGGTTCAGGGCCTTGTCGTTGGCCTTGTGCATGCCGGGCGTGTCGACGTAGATCGCCTGCACGTCGCCTTCGGTCTTGATGCCGAGCATGGTGTGACGGGTGGTCTGCGGCTTGCGCGAGGTGATCGCCAGCTTCTGGCCGAGGATGTGGTTGAGCAGGGTCGACTTGCCCACGTTGGGGCGGCCGACGATGGCCACGTAGCCGCAGCGGGTCGGGTTGCTATCAGTCATTGCCATTCTCCACGCCCAGGGCGATCAGTGCAGCGGCGGCGGCGACCTGCTCGGCGATACGCCGGCTCACGCCCTGGCCGCGGCTCTTGTTGTTCAGCAGCACCACTTCGCACTCGACGAAGAAGGTCCGGCAGTGAGGTTCGCCCTGGATGTCCACCACTTCATAGCGCGGCAGCTCGCAGGCACGCGACTGCAGGAACTCCTGCAGGCGGGTCTTGGGGTCCTTGTTGGTGTCGACCAGGGTCAAGCCGTCGAACTCGCCAGCCAGCCAGGCCAGGATGCGTTCGCGGGCGGTCGCCATGTCGGCGTCCAGGTAGATCGCCCCGATCAGCGCCTCGAGGGCGTCGGCGAGGATCGACTCACGGCGAAAGCCGCCGCTCTTGAGCTCGCCAGACCCCAGGCGCAGGTACTCGCCCAGGTCGAAGCCGCGGGCCAGGCGGGCCAGCGTCTCGCCCTTGACCAGGCGCGCGCGCAGGCGCGACAACTGGCCTTCGCGGGCCTGCGGAAAGCGCTCGAACAGCGCCTCGCCGACCACGAAGTTGAGGATCGCATCGCCCAGGAACTCCAGGCGCTCGTTGTTGCGCCCGGCATAGCTGCGATGGGTCAGGGCCAGGAGCATCTGCTCCTGGTTCTTGAAGGTATAGCCGAGCTTGCGCTCCAGGCGGGCAAGGGAAGCACTCATGGGGCCACCCGTGGGTTGTTCAACGCGTTGTTCAAATCAACATCCTGAAAGACTGTTTGGCTGTGGCCCACCACCCCGGGGCGGTGGAATCTCCCGATCCCTGAGAACACAGCCTATGTCAGAAAAGCATTCGGCGCTGTCTATCAGGACAGCGCCGTTGGTATCAATGGATCAGGCCGACCCGCGACAGGTTGGGGAAGTGGCTGAGCTTGGGCTCCGGCCAGCTCATCCACACCGCGAAGGCCTTGCCGACGATGTTCCGATCCGGAACCATGCCGTGCAGTTCCTTCGGAATGTTCGGATCGTCCCAGTAGCGGCTGTCGTTGGAGTTGTCGCGGTTGTCGCCCATCATGAAGTAGTGACCGGCCGGCACGGTCCATTGCTGGTCCGGCGGCATACGGTAACGGCTCATTTCCTTGCGGATCAGGTGCTCGGCCTCGCCCAGTTTCTCCTTGTACAGCTGGGCGCTGCCCAAGGTACCCGGCTCGGCGCCGACCAGCTGCTCGGCGACCGGCTGGCCATTGACGTACAGGCGCTTGTCGCTGGTATAGCGGACCTGATCGCCCGGCAGGCCGACCACGCGCTTGATGTAGTTGACGTTCGGGTCGCTGGGGTAGCGGAACACCATCACGTCGCCGCGCTGCGGGTCACCCACCTCGATGACCTTCTTGTCGATCACCGGCAGGCGAATGCCGTAGGAGAACTTGTTCACCAGGATGAAGTCGCCCACTTCCAGGGTCGGTTTCATCGATCCCGAAGGGATCTGGAACGGCTCGACCAGGAACGAGCGCAGCACCAGCACGATGAACAGCACCGGGAAGAACGACTTGCCGTACTCGACCAGCAGCGGTTCCTTGCTCAGACGCTCGACCACCGCCATCTCGGGCTGGCTGACGCTGCCCTGGTAGTTGGCGACCGCCGCCCGCCGGCGCGGAGCCAGGAACAGCAGGTCGATCAAGCCCAACAGGCCGCAGACGGCAACGGCGATGACTAGCAACAGCGGGAAATTTAGCGACATAGGACCTAGCTATCCAACCTGAGCACGGCGAGGAAGGCCTCCTGTGGAATTTCCACGTTGCCCACCTGTTTCATGCGTTTCTTACCGGCCTTCTGCTTCTCCAGCAGCTTCTTCTTACGGCTGACGTCACCGCCATAGCACTTGGCCAGTACGTTCTTTCTGAGCGCCTTGACAGTGGTGCGCGCGATGATCTGGCCGCCGATGGCTGCCTGGATCGCCACGTCGAACATCTGCCGAGGGATCAGTTCCTTCATTTTCTCCGTCAACGCACGGCCCTTGTAGTGGGCATTGTCGCGGTGAACGATCAGCGCCAGGGCGTCTACCTTGTCGCCGTTGATCAGCACGTCCAGCTTGACCAGGTTGGCCGACTGGTAGCGATCGAAATGATAATCCAGCGAGGCATAGCCGCGGCTGGTGGACTTCAGACGGTCGAAGAAGTCGAGCACCACCTCGTTCATCGGCAGGTCGTAGCGCACCTGCACCTGGGAGCCGAGGAACTGCATGTCGCGCTGAACGCCACGCTTCTCGATGCACAGGGTGATGACGTTGCCCAGGTGCTCCTGGGGCACCAGGATGGTGGCCTGGACGATCGGCTCGCGGAAGTCGGCGACCGCCGAGACGTCCGGCAGTTTGGACGGGTTGTCGACGTAGATGGTCTCGCCGGTCTTGAGCTCGAGTTCGTAGATCACGCTCGGCGCGGTGGTGATCAGGTCCAGGTCGTATTCGCGCTCCAGGCGCTCCTGGATGATCTCCATGTGCAGCATGCCGAGGAAGCCGCAGCGGAAGCCGAAGCCGAGGGCGTCGGAGCTCTCCGGCAGGTATTGCAGCGAGGAGTCGTTCAGGGTCAGCTTCTGCAGCGCTTCGCGAAAGTCCTCGAAATCGTCGGAACTGACCGGGAACAGGCCGGCATAGACCTGCGGCTGGATCTTCTTGAAGCCGGGCAGGACCTCGACCTCGGGCGTCGAGGACAGGGTCAGGGTATCACCGACCGGGGCACCGTGGATGTCCTTGATGCTGGCGATGATGAAGCCCACCTCGCCGGCCTTGAGGTCGGCGGTCTGGGTGTGTTTCGGGGTGAAGACGCCGACGCTGTCGACCAGGTGCACCTTGCCGGTGGACTTGACCAGGATCTTGTCGCCCTTCTTGACCCGGCCGTGGCGTACACGCACCAGGGAGACGACGCCCAGGTAGTTGTCGAACCAGGAGTCGATGATCAGTGCCTGCAGGGGCGCGTCGATCTCGCCTTCGGGCGCGGGGATGGTGTGTACCAGGCGTTCGAGCACCTCGTCCACGCCCATGCCGCTCTTGGCGCTGCAGGCCACGGCGTCGGTGGCGTCGATGCCGATGATCTTCTCGATCTCGTCCTTGACGCGGTCCGGGTCGGCCTGGGGCAGGTCCATCTTGTTCAGCACCGGCATGACCTCCAGGCCCTGCTCGATGGCGGTATAGCAGTTGGCCACGGACTGGGCCTCGACGCCCTGCCCTGCGTCCACCACCAGCAGCGCGCCTTCGCACGCGGCCAGCGAACGGCTGACCTCGTAGGTGAAGTCGACGTGGCCGGGGGTGTCGATGAAGTTCAGCTGGTAGGTCTTGCCGTCCTGGGCCTTGTAGTGCAGCGTGACGCTGTGGGCCTTGATGGTGATCCCGCGCTCGCGCTCCAGATCCATGGAGTCGAGGACCTGGGCTTCCATCTCGCGTGCCGTCAGGCCACCGCACATCTGGATGAAACGGTCGGCCAGCGTCGACTTGCCATGGTCGATGTGGGCGATGATGGAGAAATTGCGGATATGACTCAAATCACTCACGGGTCAACACTCGAAAAGGCTGCGAGCCGGACGCCCGCCGAAAAATAGCCGTGAATTGTAACTCAAGCCGCAGGGATATGGGAGATTCCTCATCGGACGACATGTGTACGAATACGCCTCCTGACAGCAGGCGCGGCTCCATGCCGGCCAGGTGGGGCATTCAGCCACCTCCAGGGCCACTTCGCGCCTGGGACACCTTCATGAAAAAGGGCAGCCGAAGCTCAATGCCGGTCAGTTAAGACGTTCAGTTGTCATTTGGGGCCGCTTCGCGCCCCATCGCCGGCAAGCCGGCTCCCACACTGTCCGTGCAAACCGCATCATGTGTGGTCGCCG
>NZ_JAMYBK010000027.1 GCF_024127895.1 Pseudomonas guariconensis
AAGCACCCACACGAATTGCTTGATTCGATTGTTAAAGAGCGTTTGGTCAAGAGCGTTTCGTCTCAACCGAGGCGCGCATTCTACGCTTTCCTCAGAGTCTGTCAAGCGTTTGTTTTGAAGTCTTTTTTCGAAGCTGCTTTCTTATCGAAAGCGTTCAACTTCAACTGCCACCTGACTCGCAGCAAGTGCATCGCTGCGGGAGGCGAATAATACGCGCTTTGAATTCAGAGTCAACACTCCCGTCGAAAAAAGTTTCGCATGCCCGAGGCAACCGCACGAAACGCTCCTCTATTCATATGAACAGTTGAATTTCGCCCTGGGCGCGGCTTCCCCGCCCAGGCTGGCCTATCCTGACTGAACCCTCCCCGGTGCTTGCCTGGCAAGGGGGCGCTGTTCAAGAAGGAGTCGCCCGCGCATGGACAGGATCGTCGACCTCCCCGCTCCGCGCCTGCAGGTCCGCCGTCTGATCGGCGGCTTTTCCCTACTGTTCGCCCTTGCCGCGCTGGTCACCTTGGGCGCCCTGTTCAACATCGCCGCTACCCTCGACCGACAGGAACGCCAACGCAGCACCTTTCACGCCACCCAGGCGCTGGAACAGCGCCTGCTCGCCTCCCGCCAGTTTCTCTCCAGCTATGCCGTCTGGGATGCCGCCTACCAGCACCTGGCCAACGAGGTCGACTGGCATTGGGCCTATGACGAGAAGAATGTCGGCGAATCGCTGTACAGCGCCAGCGGGTTCGAAGGTGTCTTCGTGGTCGACGACCGGCATACCCGCTACGCCCTGTTAAGAGGCGAGCCAACCGACCTCCCCGCCGAGACCTTCATCGATGCCCCGCTGGCACCGATCATCGCCCAGGCCCGCCAGGTAGCCGTCGACCGCGAACAGGTCACTCACTTCGTGCTGTTCGATGGCTGGCCCGCGGTGCTCAGCGCCGCTGCCGTGCGCCCGGACATGGAGGTCCTGAAGATCGATGTCGGCAAGGCGCCGGTGATGCTGTTCGTCGACCAGTTGACCGAGGCCAAGCTGGCCCACCTGGGCGAAGGCGCGGGGCTGGCCGACATGCGCCTGGAAAAGAACACGACCACGCACCGGGCCACGCCACGCATCGTCCTGGGCGACACCGGCTACCACCTGACCTGGACCACCCCGCTGCCAGGCCGGCAACTGCTCTGGGCGGTCCTGCCGCCGCTGCTGGGCGCCCTGCTGGTGCTCGGCCTGGTGATGCTCTACCTGTTCCGCCATGCCCTGCGCAGTTCCCGCGCCATCGACCAGAGCCTGCAGCGCCTGCGACACAGCAACCAGGCGCTGGAGGCCAGCGAGCAGCGCTTTCGTGCCGTTGCCGAGGCCACCTCCGACTGGATCTGGGAAACCGATCGCCACCAGCGCCTGACCTACCTGTCGCAGCGCTTCGCCAGCGTCACGGGCTATCGGCTCGAAGACTGGCTGGGGCAACCGCTGAACCAACTGCTGGCCTGCGATACCACGCCCCTGGCCTCCTGGCTCGACGCCCAGGCCGAAGCCGACCCACAGCAGATGGCCAACCTACGCTGCGCCTACCACGACCCCAACGGGCAGCACCGCTACTGCCGCATGTCCGCACGGCCGATCCTGGTCGACGGCAAGCTCGCCGGCTTTCGCGGAACCGCCAGCGACATCACCCATGAAGTCGCCGCCCACGCGCACATCCAGCACCTGTCGCTGCACGATGCGCTGACCGGCCTGGCCAACCGCAACAAGCTCACGCGCCATCTGGAACAGGCCCTGCAACGCGGCAGCGATGCACCGCCGCTGACCTTGCTGCTGCTGGACCTGGACAATTTCAAGCCGATCAACGACGCCCTCGGCCATGCCATCGGCGATGCGGTACTGCAGGAAGTGGCGTCGCGCCTGCGCGAGGCCACCCGCGAAGACGACCTGGTGGCGCGCCTGGGCGGCGACGAGTTCGCCCTGGTCGTCGAGGCCATGGACGACCGCAACGAGATCGATCGCCTCTGCACACACCTGATCGCCCTGTTGCGCCAGCCTATCGTCGTCAACGGACAGCGACTGCATGTCGGCGCCAGCCTCGGCATCGCCCAGACCGGCCCCCAGGTCTGCGATGCCGGCGAGCTGGTACGCTGCGCCGATATCGCCCTGTACCAGGCCAAGGCCGACGGCAAGAACACCTGGCGTTACTTCTGCGCGCAGATGAACCAGCAGATCCAGTACCGCCGGCAACTGGAGAACGACCTGCGCCAGGCCCTCGAGCAGGAGGCGTTCGTGCTCCATTACCAGCCCCGCTACCGCCTGCAGGACCTGCGGATCGTCTCGGTCGAAGCGCTGCTGCGCTGGCAGCATCCCCAGCAGGGCCTGCTCGGCCCCGATACCTTCATTCCCCTGGCCGAGCAGAGCGACCTGATCGTCGCCCTCGGCCGCTGGGTATTGCGCCAAGCCTGCCGCACCGCCCGCCACTGGCAAGCAGAGTTGCTGGTCTCGGTGAACCTGTCGCCGGCGCAATGCTCCCGCAGCGACGTGGTCGCCGAGGTACGCGAGATTCTCCTGGAGACCGATTTCCCCGCCCAGCGCCTGGAACTCGAGATCACCGAAAACGTCATGCTCGCCGACATCGAAGGTGCCCTCGGCACCCTGCTCGCCCTGAAGGAGCTGGGTGTTCACCTGAACATGGATGACTTCGGCACGGGCTACTCCTCGCTGGGTTGCCTGCGCAGCTATCCGTTCGACAGCATCAAGATCGACAAGCGTTTCATCGCCGGCCTGACCAACCCGAACAGCAACGACCAGGCCGTGGTCCAGGCGATCATCGACCTGGGCAAAGCCATGGGCCTGACGGTGACCGCCGAAGGGGTGGAAACCGAGCAGCAGCTCAGGATGCTGGCCGACAAAGGCTGCCATGAAGTCCAGGGCTACTACCTGAGCCGGCCGCTGGACCAGGCGAGCTTCGAGGCGCTGCTGCGCGAGGGTGATGCAGGGCGACTGCACAGCCGCCCCTGACAACTACGCAGGAGAGATGCTGCGCTCGGCAACGATTTCCGCCAGGTCGGTGCGCCGCAGGTAGATCCGCAGGGGCTCGCCGATGTTCAGGCGATCGTCCACATGCTGCGCCAGCAGCAGTGCCAGGCGCTCACGGCACAGGACCATGCGCCGGCCCGCCTCTGGCCGCCAGACGAATTCGCTGCAGGGGATGATGCTGTCGCCGGCGACGTCCAGGCCGAACGAATCCTCGGAGAAGCGCACGATGTGGGTGCCGCGCTTGCCATGGAAGCCGACGAAACCCTTGAGTCGATCGGCGGCGTTGCAGATGTCCTGTGATGTAATGGCCATGACGTACCTCGCAAGATGTTTGGAAGTGACGCACGCCAGGCACGAGCGGTCGCCTCTGGTGGGCAACGCGCAGGTGCCAGCCTAGCGCAAGTCCCGGACCGTTCGCCAAGGTTTTTCATCCGACGTCGCCTGTACCGCTAGACTGTAAGGCTCCAGCCCCCGTTTCCCACCCTGACACTGGATTGTCATGACCAACGCCGTCAGCGCCGACATCGCCACCATTGGCCGCATCAATGTCGTACCGGCCATCCTCCAGGTGATCTGCGAGACCACCGGCATGCGCTTTGCTGCCGTGGCGCGGGTCACCGAGGACAGCTGGACCGCCTGCGCCGTGCTCGACAACCTGGGCTTCGGCCTCAAGGCCGGTGACGAGCTCGATGTGGCCAGCACCCTGTGCCACGAGATCCGCAGCAGCCAGCAGACCATCGTGATCGACAAGGCCAGCGAGGACGAGCAGTACTGCCGTCACCACACGCCGCGCATCTACCGCTTCGAGAGCTATATCTCGGTGCCGGTGCTACGTGCCGACGGCCGCTTCTTCGGCACCCTCTGCGCCCTCGACCCCGAGCCTGCGCAGCTCAAGGGCAGCGCCATCCAGCCGATGATGGAGTCGTTCGCCCGCCTGCTGTCGATCCAGATCGAAAGCGAGGAAAACGCCCAGCGCACCGAGCGCGCCCTGCAGAAGGAACGCGCCATGGCGGAGGTACGCGAACAGTTCATCGCCGTGCTCGGCCACGACCTGCGCAACCCCTTGTTCGCCATCACCGCCGGCGCAGAACTGCTGGCCCAGCGCCTGCAGGACGACAAGAGTCGCGCCATCGCCCGTCATATCCTCACCAGTGGCCGTCGTGCCTCACAGTTGGTGCGCGATGTGCTGGACTTCGCCCGAGGCCGTCTCGGTGCCGGCATCCCCCTCAACCAGCAGCCCTGCCCAGACCTGCGCGAAGCCCTTGGCCATGTCGCCTCGGAGCTGCAACGGGTGCATCCGCAGCGACGCATCCTGCTGGACATCGCCGACATCGGCGGCCTGCGCTGCGACCGCGAACGGGTGGCCCAGTTGCTTTCCAACCTGATCGCCAACGCGCTCACCCACGGCGCCCCCGACGGGCCAGTCACGGTCAGCGCGGCCATCCGCGATGGCACCTTCGTGCTCAGCGTCCACAACCTCGGCGAACCCATCCCCGCGCAGACACTGGCCCAGCTGTTCCAGCCTTTTTCCCGGCCATTGTCCGACGCCCCCCAACAAGGCCTGGGCCTGGGCCTGTACATCGCCAACCAGATCGCCCTGGCCCATGGCGGGTACATGGACGTGGCCTCCAGCGCACAGGCCGGGACCCTGTTCAGCTTCCGCCTGCCGGTGGATCGACCTGAGACGCCAGCAGCGCCGCCAGCCAGTCCATGAACACCTGGACCCGGCGCGGCACATGGCGCTGCCGGGCATACAACAGGGAAACCGGCATCGCCTGGGCCTGCCAGGCCTCGAGCACCGACACCAGCGCGCCGCTGCGCAGGTGTTCGGCCACCCCGACCGCCGGCACCTGGATCAGGCCAAGGCCAGCCAGGCAGGCGGCGGAATAGGCTTCGGTGTTGTTGACCGTGACCACGCCGCCCATGGCCTGGAAGCGCAGTTCGCCATTGTGCTCGTACTCGAACCCCGGGCTGCGTGAGCCCAGGTTGCGCACGTAGTGGACCAGCCGGTGCCCTGCCAGGTCTTCGAGGCTGCGGGGCTCGCCGTGGCGGGCCAGGTAGGCAGGGCTGAGGCAGTTGCGCATGCTCAAGCGGCCCACAGGCCGCGCCACCACATCCAGGTCACTCAGGGCGCCGATGCGTAGCACGCAGTCGAAACCTTCGCGCAACAGGTCGACCTGGCGGTCGGTGCAACTGATCTCCACCTCCAGGTGTGGGTAGCGCGCGAGGAACTCCGGTAATGCCGGGACGATGACCCGACGGGCCATCATGGTCGGCAGGTCGATGCGCAGGCATCCGGCCAGCGCGGCATCGTCGCCCCGGAACAGGTGCTCGATCTCGTCCATGCCCGAGAGCAGGTCCTTGCTGCGCTCGTACAACAACACGCCATCCTGGGTCGCCTGCACCCGGCGGGTGGTACGGTTGAACAGGCGCGTGCCCAGCAGGTTCTCCAGCGCCCTGACCTGCTCCGACACCGTCGAGCGTGGCAACCCCAGGTGTTCGCCAGCCTGGGTGAAACTGGCCAGTTCACTGACCCTGACGAAGGTTCGCAAGAGTTCCAGCTTGTTCATGCATGGCCCCTATTGTCCGGTGAATACGAACAGTATTTCCGGATTCACAGGATTTAACAGCCCTGCCTCGATCAATAACCTGTTGCCATCGTCACCACCATCAACGAGGTAACCGACATGACCCGCAAGCTCGCTCTGATCACCGGCGCCAGCCGCGGCCTGGGCAGGAACGCCGCCGAGCACCTGGCCGCACGCGGCATCGACATCATCGGCACCTACCACAGCAAGGCCGACGAGGCCCGCGCCGTAGCCGAACGCCTGGAACAGGCCGGGGTGAAGGCCGCCATGCTGCAGCTGGATGTCAGCGACAGCGGCAGCTTCGTCGCCTTCGCCGAACGCCTGGGCGAAACCCTCCAGCAGCGGTTCGACCGCCCCGATTTCGACTTCCTGGTGAACAATGCCGGCATCGGCGTGAACGTGCCCTTCGCCGAAACCAGCGAGGCCCAGTTCGACCAGTTGCTGAACATCCAGCTCAAAGGGCCGTTCTTCCTGACCCAGCGCCTGTTGCCGCTGCTGGCCGACGGTGGCCGCATCGTCAACATCTCCAGCGGCCTGACCCGTTTCGCCCTGCCCGGCTATGCCGCCTACGCCGCCATGAAGGGGGCGATGGAGGTACTGACCCGCTACCAGGCCAAGGAACTGGGCGCGCACGGTATTCGCGTGAACATCCTGGCACCAGGCGCCATCGAGACCGATTTCGGTGGCGGCGTCGTACGCGACAACCAGCAGGTCAATGCTTTCATCGCCAGCAATACCGCGCTGGGGCGTGTCGGCCTGCCCGACGACATCGGCGCCGCCATAGCCCTGTTGCTGGAAGAAGGCAATGGCTGGATCACCGGCCAGCGCCTGGAGGTTTCCGGCGGCATGTTCCTTTAAAGGCTGGCCGGGCCACTCAGGAACTGCTGCAGGCTGGCCAGCGCCGGCAGTACCAGGGCCTGGCTGGTCAGGCACAGGCCGACCCGACGGCGCAGCGCCAGCCCCGGGCTTGGCTGCCAGTAGATGCCCGGGTGGCGTTCGACCAGCGATTGCGGCAACCAGGCCGCGCCCAAGCCGGCAGCGACCATGGCCAGGGCCTGCTGCAACGAAGCGGCCTGGCCCACCTGCTCGCCCTCGCCATACAGGCTCATCAGCCGTTGGTGCGAGGGGTGGTGCGGGCAGGTGATCCAGCGCCCGTCGGGCTGGCTGCCGATAGCCATCGTCAGGACGAAAGCTTCCTCCCACAGCGGCAGGAACAGCTCATCCTCGCAACGCAGCGCCTCGTCGGCCAGCCGCGCATCACCATCGCAGCCCTCCAGCAAGGTCAACTGCAAGCCATCGACGGCCTGGCTGGCCAGGCGCACGCAGGCTTCGACCTGTGCCGGCGCGATATCCGCCTCGATACCCAATGCCAACGACACCCGCTCCTGCCCCTGGCGGAAACGCAGGCGCAGCGCCTCGGCTTCAGCGACCATGCGGCACGCCTGCGGATACAGCTGGCGCGCCTGTTCGCTGACCTCGACCCCACGGGCCTGACGCAGGAACAGTTCGACGCCCAGGTCGTCCTCCAACTGGCGAATGGTCACCGACAAGGTCGGCTGGGCCACGCACAAGCGCTGCGCGGCGACGGTGATGTTGCGTTCTTCGAACACAGCGATGAACGCTTTGAGGTGACGGATATCCATAGACAGAACCGATGTCATCCAGAGAAATAAGCCGTTTTTCAGGGCCGAAAGGGTTATCTAGAATCCCGGCCATCGAAAACGATTATGCCTGGGAGGCAGTCATGAACAAACCGCTGATCATCGTCACGGGCGCCAGCTCCGGTATCGGCGCCGCTACCGCTCGCCTGTTCTCCGCCGCCGGCCACCCGCTGCTGCTGGTCGCTCGACGGCTGGAGCGTCTCGAAGCGCTGGGCCTGCCCGATTGCCTGTGCCGCGCCGTGGACATCCGCGACCGTGCGACACTGGCCGCCGCCGTGCAGGAAGCCGAAGCGCTGTATGGGCCGGCCGATGCGCTGGTGAACAATGCCGGGGTGATGCTGCTGGGGCAGATGCACGAACAGGATCCGCAGCAGTGGGAGCGCATGTTCGACATCAACGTCAAAGGGCTGCTCAACGGCGTGCATGCCCTGCTCGGCGGCATGGTCGAGCGGCGCCGCGGCACGCTGATCAATGTCAGCTCCGTGGCTGGGCGCAAGACCTTCCCCAACCACGTGGCCTACGTGGGCAGCAAGTTCGCCGTGCATGGGTTGTCGGAGAACCTGCGCGAGGAGCTGGCACCGCATAACGTGCGGGTGGTGACCATTGCGCCGGGTGCGGTGGAGACCGAGTTGCTCGGGCATACCACCGACGAGGGCATCAAGCGCGACTACGAGGCCTGGAAGGCCAATGACATGGGAGGCGTGGTGCTGGCGGCGGAGGATGTGGCCGGGGCCATCGTCTGGGCTTACCAGCAGCCACAGCAGGTATGCATTCGAGAGATCGTGCTGGCGGCTACGGCGCAGCAGCCCTGAACAGCCGGGCTTCAGTTGCATTTAGGATCGCTTCGCGCCCCATCGTCGGCAATATTGGCGCCGTCGCCTGCCGTATCCATGAGGCTCAACGCTCGGCCTGGTCCTCTTGCACCTGCACGCTCGCCGTCATCCCGGCACTGAGGCTCACGCCCTCGGGTATCCGGTCCAGGCGTATCCGCACCGGTATGCGCTGCGCCAGGCGTACCCAGTTGAAGGTCGGCTCGACCTCGGGCAACAACTGGCTGTCGGGGTTGCTGTTACGGTCGGTGATGCCGCGGCTGATGCTTTCCACATGCCCCTGGATCGATTCGCCCGCGCCCATCAGCCAGACCTTGACCGGGTCACCCTCGCGAATGCGCGGCAGCTTGGTCTCCTCGAAGTAGGCCTGGATATAGAAGGTCGAGTCGTCCACCAGCGCCATCACCGGCTGCCCGGTGGTGACATAGTTACCCTCGGCCAGGCGCAGGTTGGTGATGTGCCCGCTACGCGGCGCGCGTACTTCGCTGCGGGCCAGGTTGATCTTGGCCACCTGCAACTGCGCCTCGGCCTCGTGCAGCTCGCCCCGGGCGATCGCGGCGTTGATCTGGGCGTTCTCCCGCAGTTCGGCGCTGATCGCCCCCGGCCCCAACGCGGTACGCCGCGCCGCCTCGCGCTCACGCAGGCGCAACTGCTGGGCGCGGGTCTCGGCCACCGCGCTGGCCTGGTCGAACGCGGCCTGGAAGCGCTCGCGGTCGATGCTCATGAGCACCTCGCCCGCCTTGACCTGCTGGTTGTCGTGCACCGCGAGCCGGCGCACCCAGCCGGAAACGTCCGGTGCGATCACCACCACATCGGCGCGCACCCGCGCATCGCGGGTCCAGGGGGTGAGCATGTAGTACTGCCACAGGCGATAGCCGGCGAACACCGCGACCACCACCACACACAAGGTAACCAAGATACGTACCGCTGTACGCATGGATCGACTCCTTACAAAGGCCCCAGCAGATGCACCACCAGGGACAGGACACAAACGAACAACGCCGCATCGAACAACGCTTCGTGCCAGATCCAGCGCCCCAACGGCGTGGCCTGCACCACCAGGCGCAACAGGCCGGTCAAGACCAGCGCCATCAACACATAGACCAGGAACGGGCTGAGCAGCACGCCACCCAGCGCCCATTCACGCAACCCCATGGACGTCCTCCTGCCAGCGGCACCATTTGCCCCAGCTCCTGCGCAACTGCAGTACCGCCCCTTCGGCCAGGCGCAACGGGTCGCTCGGGGGCAGTCGGCGCAAGGCCTCGATGAACTGTTCACTGGCCGCGTCCAGGCGCTCGCCGCGCCCTGGCGCCGGCCCGCTGGCCAGCACCGCCGCCAATTGCTGCAGGTACTGGCGCTCGGCATCGCCCAGTGGCGCCTGGGCCACGGCCAGGCACATGCGCAGGTGCACCAGCTCATCGCCGATGTCCAGGCCGTGCAGGCCATCGTCCCAGCGCTTGCGCTCGGCTTCCGGCAACTCGCTGGCATGCCGCGCCAGCTGCATCAGGCGGTCGGCCATGCGCCCGCCGAACCAGCTGTCGGCGCCACGCAGGTCACGCCGGGTCAGGCGCACCAGGTCGCCCTGGGTCGCCGCCCGCAGGCGCCTGCCAAGCCAGGCCGGGTGGCGCAGCACCAGCAGGCGGAACGCCAAGACAGCGGCGCCCACCCCGATCAGCATGGCCTGGGCACTGTTGAGCATGGTCGCCACGTCGAAGTGCATGGCATTGAGCGGCGCCACCAGGACGATGAAATGCAAGCAATAGGACGTGGCGGTCGCGCCGATGCGCGGATGGGCCATGCCCAGGGCACCGAAGAACAGCGGAACCCCCATGCCCAGGCAGAGCATGGCGAAGCTGCTCCATTGCGGCAGGAGGATCTGCCCGACGAAGAAGGCCACGGGTACCGCCAGGAGGATCCCGCGCAGGAAGCTCAAGCCGATCTGCGCGCCGTTCTCGCGGCTGGCGAACAGGCTGCAGACCACGCAGGTCAGCACCAGCCCACCCGGTGCCGAAGGCCAGGCGGTGGCCAGCCAGAAACAGGCCATCACCAGAAACGCCACGGCGCTGCGCGTGCCGAACAGCAATGCCAGCGGCACGTCGCGGTGGGCGGCAAGCCCCTGGGCCACATCCTTCGGCGCCCTGCCCGCCTCCACGTCCTGCAACGCCTGGGTGGCGGCCATGGCAAAGTCCAACAGCAAGGTCAGGCGCGCCAGGCAATAGTGTTCGGCGGAGCTGATCCGTTCGTCGTGGGCCGCGTCCCAGACACGCTGGCGCAGCAGCAACAGGCTCGGTCGATCGGGCTTGGCCAATTGCTCGCGGGCTTCATCCAGCCAGGGAGCCATCCGCTGTGCCTGGTCTTCGTCGAGCTGACGCCACTGCCGACGCACCGAGCGCGAAATGCGCAGCAGCACCATCAGCTTCTGGCTGAGCCCACGGATGGCTCTGGCCCGTTGCCGGCCGCGATTGCCTTCGAACCAGGCATGCTCGCGCTGGGCATCGATGGCGACGATCCGTCCGAGGATCTCCAGCAGCCCCTTGCGCGCCTCGTCTTCGCCACCGAGCATGGCGCTGGAGGCTTGCAGGCCGTTCTGCCAGGCCTGGCGCGCCTGACCGCCGAGCTGTTGCTCCACCCGCATGGGCCAGAGCAAGGCGCTGGTGGCGGTGGCGCAGACGATGCCCAGGCAGATCTCGGTGCAGCGCGCCACCGCCTGGTCGAACACTTGCAAGGGATGGTCGATCGCCGGCAAGGCGATGATCGCCACGGTGTAGCCGGCCAGCACGAAGGCATAGGCCCAGGCGCTGCGCAGTTGGGTGGAGGCGGCCGTGCACAGCGCCAGCCATAGGGCCAGGGTGAGCAGGAAGAGCCAGGGCGCCTGGGCGAACAGGCCAATGAACAGCACCGACATGAAGGTCCCCACCAGGGTGCCGGCCAGGCGCGCCAGGCCCTTCTGCACCACCATGCCGGACAGCGGCTGGGCGACGATGAATGCCGTCATCAAGGCCCACGAAGGCTGCTCCAGGCCCCAACGCATGGCCAGCCACAACGCCAGGCCGCCACCGAGCAAGGTCTTGATGGCGAACTTGATGGCGAGGTCGCTGGGGGCGAACAGGGCCTTGAGGGTGATGGGCACGAATCGGACCTTGCGAGGGGATGGTGAATAGAAAGATAGACAACGGCGGGGAGGATAAAGCGGAAAGGGTGTAATTAGCTAGCTAATCATCTTTTTAATCGAAGAGGTTGCACCTGTCTCTAGCGGGGCCACAAAGCCCCCCAAAAGGTAGCTGAACTACCCTCGGAGCAGCCCAATGGGTCGACAAGAAATTCCAGGCAAAAAAATGGGCGACCGAAGTCGCCCCAAATGCCTTGCGTGCTCGTGAATCCAGGAGGATCAGCGCGGCTTGCGCTTGTTCGAGTCCTTCCAGATGAAAATGCCCAGACCGGCAAAGAACGCGAACATCAACCCGACCGTTACCACACCAGCGATAACCACATTGTCGAAGAACATGTCGGCCTCCCGTTTGCGCCTGCCGTTGTCCGATGGGTGCAAGGTAACGAATGCAGGGGGAGGGAAAATTGACCGGAGTCAATGGTGCCCGGGGCCGGGCACGCGAGGCGGGTGCAGGTTTGACCTGCGTCAAGTTTCAGCGCTTCTTCGGCTTGCCCTTGGGCTTTTTCTTCTTCGCCTTGCCCAACGGCATGGCCTGCTCGAACGCCTGGCGCACTTCGTTCAGGCGCTTCTCGTTGAGGTCATGGATGCGTTTGGCGCGCTCGGCGCCGAAGTCGATCAGGTTGTCTTGGCTCATGGGCAGGCTCGACTGACAGCAGAGACTTGCATGATGACCGCAGGCGGCGTCCCTGGCCAGTCAGACTTCGATGTCGACCAGCAGGCCCTGGCGCGGGCGATCGCCCAGCGGCGCCACCGGCACGGTGTTGTCGGCATTGAGTTCATCGCCAGGCACGGCGTCGTAGCGCTCGTCCTGCGCATGCCGGCGGCGCTGCTGCTGACGGCGTTGCTCTTCGCGCAGCAGCAAGGCTTGCTCCTGGGGATCGCGCTGGTGCCGCAGGTCGATGGTGCCATCGCTGGAGGCAGGCTGCGCCGGGACCACCGGCGCAATGTCCGGGGTCGGCTTGACCGGGTCCTGTTGCGAGGTCACCGGGGCGGCGCTGATTGGAATGATCGGCGGCAGCATGCAATTGTCTCCTGTGACCCTTGTATCGGCCGGCCATCAGCCACCTTGAACCTTCACGCACAGGATTGTGCGGGGCGTCACAACAGCGCCGAGGCCGCCAGAACGATCTCAGCCGGCAGCATCGTCCAGTTCGTCGTCGGTCGGCGGCCCGCCTTCGCTCCACGGCCGCTTGTAGACCTGCAGCCAGACCGCATCCATGTGCTCGCGCAACACGGGCGAGGCATTCTTCAACGAAGCGCTGTCGTGGCGCTCGCCGCCGATGGGCTCCTCGCCCGACGGAGTGACCAGCGACTGCCCGGTGATGGTATAGACCGCCTGGCCCTGGCGCATCTCGATGGCGATGTCGTGGGGATCGATGCCACCGCCGCAGAAGGCATGGCTGGCCACGGTCACCTCGGCGACACCGTCCTTGTCGAGGTCGCTGACGTCACTGACATCGGTATAGAAGTCCACATCCAGGTCCAGGCCCGGGCAGGTGGTTTCCTGCTCGCTCTGCCAACGCGGCGTGAACAGATCGCCATCGGCGCGGCCATACAAGGTGGCCTTGAGCACCACCTGGTCGACCTCCTGCTCGGCCTGCGCGTCGGTGGCCTGGCCATCGCTGCGGCTGAGCACCAGCAGACCCTCGCCATCGCGGTCGCGAAAGTGCACGCTCTTGATCGGCGTGCGCACGCCCAGCACTTCCAGTTGCTCGACCGGAATCGGCGGCAGGGTCTGGAAACCCTGCTGCTCGCAGGCGGCCAGCGACAGCAGGCCGCCCATGGCCAGGGAGGCATTCAACCAGCGGTGCTTGGCAGGCATGTCGGCGCGCAACCCTCCTCGGCAAGACGGTATTCGTCGATGAAGCAGCTAGACTCTTTGGTCTACCGGGCCTATCCGTTAACATAGCCGGCTTTTTCATCGCGGGAGTTCAGGCAGTATGGCGCAGCAGTATCAACCGGGGCAACGCTGGATCAGCGACAGCGAAGCCGAGCTCGGCCTGGGGACCATCCTGGCGCAGGATGGCCGCCTGCTGACCGTGCTCTACCCGGCCACTGGCGACACCCGCCAATATTCCCTGCGCAATGCGCCGCTGACCCGCGTACGCTTTTCGCCCGGTGACCAGATCACCCACTTCGACGGCTGGAAACTGACCGTGCGCGAGGTCGAGGACGCCGATGGCCTGCTGGTCTACCACGGCCTCGACAACCAGAACCAGCCGCGTGTCCTGCCGGAAACCCAGCTGTCCAACTTCATCCAGTTCCGCCTGGCCAGCGACCGTCTGTTCGCCGGCCAGATCGACCCGCTGCCGTGGTTTTCCCTGCGCTACAACACCCTGCAGCACACCAGCAAGCAGATGCTGTCGTCGCTGTGGGGCCTGGGCGGTTGCCGCGCCCAGCCCATCGCCCACCAGTTGCACATCGCCCGCGAGGTGGCCGACCGTATCGCCCCGCGTGTGCTGCTGGCCGACGAAGTGGGCCTGGGCAAGACCATCGAGGCAGGCCTGGTGATCCATCGCCAGTTGCTCTGCGGACGCGCCAGCCGCGTGCTCATCCTGGTCCCGGAGAACCTCCAGCATCAATGGCTGGTGGAAATGCGCCGGCGCTTCAACCTGCAGGTGGCACTGTTCGATGCCGAGCGCTTCATCGAGAGCGACGCCAGCAACCCGTTCGAAGATGCCCAGTTGGCGCTGGTGGCCCTGGAGTGGCTGGTCGACGACGAAAAGGCCCAGGATGCCCTGTTCGCCGCGGGCTGGGACCTGCTGGTGGTCGACGAGGCCCACCACCTGGTCTGGCACGAGGAGCAGGCCAGCCCCGAGTACACCCTGGTCGAGCAACTGGCCCAGGTCATCCCTGGCGTGCTGCTGCTGACCGCCACCCCCGAGCAACTGGGCCAGGACAGCCACTTCGCCCGCCTGCGCCTGCTCGACCCCAACCGATTCCACGACCTGGCCGCGTTCCGCGCCGAGAGCGAGCACTATCGCCCGGTGGCCGAAGCGGTACAGGAACTGCTCGATGAGGGCCGCCTGTCGCCCAAGGCCCACGCCACCATCGAAGGCTTCCTCGGTGCCGAAGGCGAAACCCTGCTGGCCGCGGTCAGCGCTGGCGACAGCCAGGCCAACGCACGCCTGATCCGCGAACTGCTCGACCGCCACGGCACCGGGCGGGTGCTGTTTCGCAACACCCGCGCGGCGATCCAGGGCTTCCCGGAACGCCAGTTGCACCCCTACCCGCTGGCCAACCCGGAGCAGTACCGCGACCTGCCCAACGGCGAGCACGCCGAGCTGTACCCGGAGGTGGCCTTCCAGGCCCAGGGCGAAACCAGCGACGACGAGCGCTGGTGGCGCTTCGACCCACGGGTCGACTGGCTGATCGATACCCTGAAGATGCTCAAGCGCACCAAGGTCCTGGTGATCTGCGCCCACGCCGAGACCGCCATGGACCTGGAGGACGCCCTGCGCGTGCGCTCCGGCATCCCGGCCACGGTGTTCCATGAAGGCATGAGCATCCTCGAGCGCGACCGTGCCGCGGCCTACTTCGCCGACGAGGAGTTCGGCGCCCAGGTACTGATCTGTTCGGAAATCGGCAGCGAGGGGCGCAACTTCCAGTTCGCCCATCACCTGGTGATGTTCGACCTGCCGGCCCACCCGGACCTGCTCGAACAGCGGATCGGCCGCCTCGACCGGATCGGCCAGAAACACACCATCGAACTGCACGTGCCCTACCTGCAGGACAGCCCCCAGGAACGCCTGTTCCAGTGGTACCACCTGGGCCTGAACGCCTTCCTCGCCACCTGCCCGACCGGCAATGCCCTGCAGCACCGTTTCGGCCCGCGCCTGCTGCCGATGCTCGAAGCCGGCGACGGCAGCGCCTGGGACAAGCTGGTGGCCGAGGCGCGCGCCGAGCGCGAGCGCCTGGAAGCCGAGCTGCACAGCGGCCGCGACCGCCTGCTGGAGCTCAACTCGGGCGGTGCCGGCGAAGGCCAGGCCCTGGTCGAGGCGATCCTCGAGCAGGATGACCAGTTCGCCCTGCCGATCTATATGGAAACCCTGTTCGACGCCTTCGGCATCGACAGCGAGGACCATTCGGAAAACGCCCTGATCCTCAAGCCGAGCGAGAAGATGCTCGACGCCAGCTTCCCGCTGGGCGACGAGGAAGGCGTGACCATCACCTACGACCGTGGCCAGGCCCTGTCCCGCGAGGACATGCAGTTCCTGACCTGGGAACACCCGATGGTCCAGGGCGGCATGGACCTGGTGCTGTCCGGCTCCATGGGCAACACCGCCGTGGCGCTGATCAAGAACAAGGCGCTCAAGCCCGGCACCGTGCTGCTCGAGCTGCTCTACGTCAGCGAAGTGGTTGCCCCGCGCCACCTGCAACTGGGCCGCTACCTGCCATCGGCAGCCTTGCGCTGCCTGCTCGATGCCAACGGCAACGACCTGGCGCCTCGCGTGGCCTTCGAGACCCTCAACGACCAGTTGGAGAGCGTGCCCAAGGCCAGCGCCAACAAGTTCGTCCAGGCCCAGCGTGACGTACTGGCCAAGCGCATTGCCGGTGGCGAAGCCAAGGTCATGCCCACGCACGAGGAGCGGGTGGCCGAAGCCCAGCGACGCCTCGCCGCCGAGGCCGACGAAGAGCTGGCCCGCCTGACGGCGCTCAAGGCGGTCAACCCAAGCGTGCGCGACAGCGAGATCGACGCCTTGCGCAAGCAGCGCGAGGATGGCCTGGCCATGCTGGAGAAGGCCGCCCTGCGCCTGGAGGCGATCCGCGTGCTGGTCGCGGGCTGATGCCTTAGTACATGCAACATGCTGGGGCCGCTTCGTGCCCATCGCTGGCAAGCTGGCGATGGGCACGAAGCAGCCCCATGGAATTTCCCACCGCCCTTAGATCTCCCCGCTATCACGCCAATATCCAAATGATTGAAATCAAAGTGCCATCAATCAGGAAGGCTTAATCACCCGTTCCTATACTGCTGCTCAACGGTCTCCGTGAAGACTTCCTGGAGACGCGCGAGAACTCGACGAAGAGGCAAGCAATGGAATGGCTGGGACTGCAATTGTTCGCCGAGCTGCCGACCAGCGGACAGATCGTTCTCGACTGCCGTCATGAACCTTTCATGGTCGTGCTCGCCTATGCGGTGGCCTGCGCGGCATGCTTCGCCACCCTCGACATGGCCGAACGCCAATGCCACAGCGAAGACGACGCTGCGCGCCGGCAATGGCGCATGCTCGGGGCCTGCTGCCTGGCCGGCGGTATCTGGGCCATGCACTTCATCAGCATGCTGGCGTTCCAGGCGCCCCTGGAGATCCACTACGACGTGCCCCTGACCGGGCTGTCGCTGCTGATCGCCCTGCTCGCCGCCTGGCTGGCGATGAACACCCTCGATCGCAGCGCGATGCGCCCGCGCCACTACCTGCAGGCCGCGCTGTTCATCGGGCTGGGCATCACCCTGATGCACTATGTCGGCATGGCCGCGCTGCAGGCCAGTGCCCAGCAGTATTACCAGGCCGGCCTGGTAGTGGCGTCCCTGGGCATCGCCATCGCCACCAGCCTGCTGGCCCTGTTGATGGCCCGCTACTTCAGCAATGGCGCCGGCACCCTGCACCTGGTGCTGAAGTACGGCGCCAGCCTGCTGATGGCCGCCGGCATCGTGGCCACCCATTTCACCGGCATGGCCGCGATGACCCTGGTGATCCCGGCCGACACCGCCCTGCGCCTGCCCTCGGTGGACAACAGCCTGCAACTGGGGCTGACCCTCGCCTCCATCACCTTGCTGATCTGTGGCGGCAGCATCAGCGCGGCGCTGTCGGACAAGAAGCTGCAAAGCAAGGAACGCGACCTGCGCCGGGTCAACGTGCTGCTCAGCCAGCTCGACCAGGCCCGGGTCTCGCTGCAGCAGGCCGCCCACTACGATGCCCTGACCAACCTGGTCAACCGCCGAGGCTTCAACCAGGTATTCGCCGAACGTCTGGTGGAACACAGTGCCAACGACGGCATGCTGGCCGTCATGTTCCTCGACATCGATCACTTCAAGCGGATCAACGACAGCCTCGGCCATGCCGCCGGCGACGAGTTGCTCAAGGTGATCGCCGACCACATCAAGGCCGCCACCCGCAACCAGGACCTGGTGGCGCGTTTCGGTGGCGACGAATTCTGCATCGTCACCAGCCTCAACAGCCGCGAGGAAGCACGCCACCTGGCCCAGCGCATCATGCAACGGATGAAAGAGCCAATCGACCTGGGCGGGCGGCGCATGGTCATGACCACCAGCATCGGCATCAGCATCTTCCCCGATGACGGCCGCACCGCCGAAGAACTGCTCAAGAACGCCGACCTGGCGCTGTACCAGTCCAAGGGCTGCGGGCGCAACAGCCTGAACTTCTTCGACAACGGCCTGAAGACCCGCGCCACCCTGGAGCTGCAACTGGAGGAAGAGCTGCGCCTGGCCCTGCTCGAAGAATGCGGCCTGTGCGTGCACTACCAGCCGATCTTCGACCTGCACAACGGCCAGGTGGCCAAGCTCGAAGCCCTGGTGCGCTGGCAGCATCCGCAACATGGGCTGCTCGCCCCCGACCGTTTCATCGGTATCGCCGAGACCAACGGCCTGATCGTCGACCTTGATCTATGGGTGCTGCGCCGCGCCTGCGAAGACCTGGCCCGGCTCAACCGCCACGGCTATGGCGCGCTCAAGGTCACGGTCAATTGCTCGGCAGTGACCCTGGGGCGCGAGGAGTTGGCCAGCGAGGTGGAGATGGCGCTGTTCCAGGCCGGCCTGACACCTCGCCAACTGGAACTGGAAGTCACCGAGAATGCCCTGATGGGCGATATCCAGCGCACCGTCAGCCTGCTCAAGCGTATCCGCGCCCAGGGCGTGGCCCTGTCGATCGACGACTTCGGTACCGGCTATTCATCGCTGGCCTACCTCAAGCGCCTGCCCTTGGACGTGCTGAAGATCGATCGCTCGTTCATCCAGGACGTGCCGGGTAGCCAGAAGGACCGCGAGATCGTCCAGGCGATCATCATCATGGCCCATACCCTGCACCTGCAGGTGGTCTGCGAAGGCGTCGAGACCGTGGAGCAGCACGAGTTCCTCGCCGCCCACGGCTGCGACTTCCTCCAGGGCTACCTGCTCAGCCGCCCGGTGCCACTGGCCGAGCTACGCCCGATCCTCGAACGGCTCGACCGCCAGGACAGCGACTTCAGCCCTTGTTGCGATACAGTTCTACCAGGGTCGCTGGATCTTTTTGCAGATAGCCCTGGCTACCGTGCAAGCGCATCAATTGCGCGGCGAGGCCACTGAGCGGCGTTGCCGAGCCCTGCTCGCGCGAGAACTTCACTGCAGTATCCAGGTCCTTGAGCAATGTGCGCACGTGCCACTTGATCGGCTCGAAACGGCTCTCGGCCATCTGTGGCGCGAGGATCTGCAACGGCTTGGAGTCGGCGAAACCGCCTGCCAGGGCCTCGGCGATCAGCCGCGCATCGACCCCGGACTGCTCGGCCAGGGCCACCACCTCGGCGATCACCAGGGCATTGCAGGCCACGATCATCTGGTTGCAGGCCTTGGTCACTTGGCCCGCACCGATGCCCCCCATGTGGGTCACCCGCTGGCCCAGGGTCAGCAGCACCGGGCGCGCCCGCACCAGGTCCTCGGCCTCGCCGCCGACCATGATCGCCAGGGTGCCGGCCTCGGCGCCGGGGGTGCCACCCGATACCGGCGCATCCAGCCAGGCCATGCCGCACAGTGCCGCCAGCTCGGCGGCCATCTCGCGGGTGGCGGTCGGCTCCAGGCTGGAGAAGTCCACCAGCAACTGGCCACTGCGCCCGCCCTGGGCCACGCCCTGCTCGCCGAACACCACCTCGCGCACCACCGCCGTATCGGCCAGGCACAGCAGCACCATGTCCGTGTCACGGCACAGCTCGGCGGGGCTGGCGGCCAGGCGCGCGCCGGCGGCAACCAGTTCAGCGCACTTCTGCGGGCTACGGTTCCAGACCGTCAGCGGGTAGCCCGCGGCCAGCAGGCGCCGGCACATCGGCAGGCCCATCAGGCCGATTCCGGCGAATCCCAGCGAAGGCAATGCAGTACTCATGAGCAACTCCAGGCAGATGATTAAAGAAGCAGGGCAATCGGGCGATGCACTGCGAAGGCGACAAGACAACTCACGGGATATAAGGCAAACCCCTATCGCCTACGTGAAAGGCGCACTGATACAGTCGCGAAATTTCCCAATGATGGCTATATGACATACCTGTCGACGGCCCACCACCCAAGGCGAATGGCGCACTATGACCTCTACCAACACTTCTGCCAATGCGCTGCCCGAGTCGTCCATCCCCTCTTCCTCGCCGGCCGCGCTATCCCCGCGGGACCTGCAGCCCACGCGCCTGCTGCCGACGCAACAATACCTCTACTACACCGAGCAGGACATCCAGCGCATCCTCGACAACCTCGACGGCCTGCGCGACCTGGTGTTCCCGCAGAACCTGCACGTCGAGGACGAAAGCCAGCTACGCCTCGAACAGCAGTTCCCCTCGGTGTGCCTGATCGGCCTGGGCCGCTGCGGCTCGAACATCGCCCTGGACGTGGCAGAACTGGTCTACAACGCCCGCACCTTCTTCCTCAACGAGTTCAACAACGAGGAGCGCAACAAGGGCGAGGCCGGCTACAGCCCGGCACGCTGGATCCGCCAGAACCTGCGCCTGGTGCAGAACAAGGTGGCGAAGCCGGTATTCCTGGTCGAGCCGCTGGTGATGCTGGGCGACCTGGACAAGGACATCGCCGGGCGCATCCGCTTCTCGCGCAAGGGCGAGCGCGGGGGCTTCCTGCGCGACTACAGCAAGATGAAGATCATGGACCTGTCCGAGGTCCACGCCGGCGGTGCCGGCAATGCGCCGATCCTCGGCCAGTACCTGGCCAAGATCATCCTCAACAAGGACACCCAGCGCTTCTCCAGCAGCGACTGGAAGCTGATCCACTCGTACCTGATCGACTCCTGCGGTATCAAGGCCAACCAGTCGCGCCTGTATTTCTACATCTTCAGCGCCGGTGGCGGCACTGGCTCGGGCATGGCCTCGGAGTTCGGCCTGGCCCAGCAGTACTCGTACATGAACAAAACCTTCGACACCAAGCCGGCCGACGAGAATGACGGCAAGAGCGGGCATTCGTTCGTCTTCGAGCCGATCTTCACCAGCGGCATCTGCGTACTGCCGAACGTTTCCGACCATCGCAGCGAGATGTCCGAAGCCCTGCACATCAACGCCGGGCGCTTGCTGTGCAAGTACCTCTCGGAAGAGTGGGACTTCTCGTACAACTTCGACAACGAAGACAGCAGCGAAGCCAGCGTCATGGGCCGCATCCGCCCGTGGAACGCGATGATGCTGATTTCCAACGACATCATGCGCTACGCCGAGGAGAACGACGACGGCACGATCCAGAACATCGACGTCAACGCCATGGAGAAGCACGCCAACCAGTACATCTCCCAGCAGATCTTCAACATCCTCACGGCCCAGGCGGTGACCACCGACTACGACCAGAACTACTTCCGCCGTGCCGGCATCGATATCGGCGAGACCATTCGCCTGGATGCCAATGACCTGTTCATGAGCCTGGCCGGCCCGGTGGCCATCGCCTATGCCGAATCGGTGGTGCCGGAGCAGCCTGTGCCCGGTTCGGACAAGTTCAAGGTGTTCGAGAAGGAAAACCCGCGACTGGACATCGACGACCTGTTCCTGCGCTCCATCGACCTGCCGCACTTCAACAAGCAGACCCAGGCCATCGAAGGCATCAGCCTGCTGCCGATCGAGTCACGCCGCTACCGCGCGGCCCTGGAGCAGTACCAGGCTTCGGGCTACGACGCGGCGGCGCTGCATGACCTGCACTTTTTCAAGAACTGCTCGTCGGTGGTGTCGATCGTTTCGCTGCCCAAGGACTACAAGCTGTCGTACATGGACCTGAACCGGCTCAAGACGCACCTCAACAGCCTGTTCCCCAACACCACCCTCAAGCGCTACGCCCTGGTGATCGGCGCCTCGGCCAACCTCTCGCTGACCACCCTGATCGCCAAGAGCCCGTGCCTGTCGGACGACTTCCTGACCTTGATCGTGGCCTTCATCAAGCGCTGCTTCGCCCGCAACCCGTATCGCTTCGACGACACCCTGGACAACGCCATCCTCGAGTTCATCACCAGCGAGCAGTTCGACGAGGCACGCATCGACGAGTTGCTCAACGAGTTCGAGAACCCGGCGAAGATCCTCGACACCAACTGGTATGCGATCAAGCCGATGTACGAGAAGAAGTACCGCGAACTGATCAATGACAAGAGCCGCTTCGTCTCGATCAACGACATCCGCCTGTCGCGCGACTGCGTGAAGAAGGCGGTGAAGTACCTGCGCGAGATCTTCCGCCACCGGATCGGCAAGACGCGAGTGATCTCGCTGAACAACCATACCGGGCGGGTCGACTACTGACGGCACGGGGCCGCTTCGCGCCCCATCGCCGGCAAGCCGGCTCCCACAGGTATTGTGCTGATCCCAAAAGCAGCGCAATACCCTGCAAATCACATCATTTGCAATCGACTCACCCTGTGGGAGCCGGCTTGCCGGCGATGGGCGCGAAGCAGCCCCTATTACGCATACCGTAAACTGTTACCGCGCAGCCGAATCACTCACCCGACTGTTACCAACATCCACCCCACCTGAACGTCGATACGCACCAGCACGGAAGACCTGTGCGTTTTCACGCACCAAAAAAGCGCAGCCTCACTGCGCTTTCTTCTCTTGCATCACCACGAATGGCGAAACCACCACCGCCCAGATCTGCGGATCGCGGTTCTGCAGGTCTAGCGCCTGCTGCGCAGTGACCGGGGCGACAGTGCCATCGTTACGCCACTTGGCGAAGATCTCGCTGCGATTCTCGGCCATCGCCTCGGCAACGGCGATCAGGTCCAAGCTCGGGTCGACCCAAATCAGGTCACCCTTGGCCCAGAAACGCTCCAGTGCCTTCCACTCGATGATTGCCGTCTCGCCGAGCAATTTGGCATAGAGGGTGCTTGCTTGATCAGTCATGGGTTCCTACCAGCAGAAAAACGGCCAATGAAAAGGCCGGCATTTTTGCAGAAAAACCCGGTTTCAAATATGTAATTTGGTCGATTGGCCCCGAACTTGTGGGGTGGGGCCAGGGATGCAGGCAAAGTAATGGCGCTTTTCTGTATCTTTATGTCGACCAGGCGACACCCCGGGAAACAGACGCTTTTCGCCCGCTTTTCAAGCGCTTGGACAGCGCTCTACACTGTACCGGTACAGTTCCGGGACACGTTCCGGGGGAAGGTGGGCTTGCGACATGGCGTGGCCATGCCGGCGTTCCCGCCCGATCTGTAGCCCTGGCCGCCAGGACTATAAGAATTACAACAGAATGAGTGGAGCACTATGATCAAGATTTCCAAGCTGTTCGCCGCAATGGTCCTGGCTGGGGTCGCCAGCCATTCGGTTGCCGCCGACACCATCAAGATCGGCATCGCCGGTCCCAAGACCGGTCCGGTCACCCAGTACGGCGACATGCAGTTCATCGGCGCCAAACAAGCCATCAAGGACATCAACGCCAAGGGCGGCGTCGACGGCAAGATGCTCGAGGCCAAGGAATACGACGACGCGTGCGACCCGAAACAGGCCGTCGCGGTCGCCAACAAGGTGGTCAACGATGGCGTCAAGTTCGTGGTCGGCCACCTGTGCTCCAGCTCCACCCAGCCTGCGTCCGACATCTACGAAGACGAAGGCGTGATCATGATCACCCCAGCCGCCACCAGCCCGGAAATCACCGCCCGTGGCTACAAGCTGGTGTTCCGCACCATCGGCCTGGACAGCGCCCAGGGCCCGGCCGCCGGCAACTACATCGCCGACCACGTCAAGCCGAAGGTCGTCGCGGTCCTGCACGACAAGCAGCAGTACGGCGAAGGCATCGCCACCGCGGTCAAGCAGACCCTCGAAGGCAAGGGCGTCAAGGTCGCCGTCTTCGAAGGCCTGAACGCCGGTGACAAGGACTTCTCCTCGATCATCCAGAAGCTCAAGCAGAACAACGTCGACTTCGTCTACTACGGCGGCTACCACCCAGAGCTGGGCCTGATCCTGCGCCAGTCGAAGGAAAAAGGCCTGAACGCCAAGTTCATGGGCCCGGAAGGCGTGGGCAACGACTCCATCTCGCAGATCGCCCAGAGCGCCTCCGAAGGCCTGCTGGTGACTCTGCCCAAGTCCTTCGACGCGGATCCTGCGAACAAGGCGATCGTCGACGCCATCAAGGGTGACGGCAAGGATCCGAGCGGTCCGTTCGTGTTCCCGGCCTACTCCGCCGTCCAGGTGATCGCCGATGGCATCAAGGCCGCCGGCACCAGCGACGACGCCGAGAAAGTCGCCGAGGAAATCCACAAGGGCACCTTCCACACCCCGACCGGCGACCTGTCGTTCGACGAGAAAGGCGACCTGAAGGACTTCAAGTTCGTGGTCTACGAATGGCACTTCGGCAAGCCGAAGACCGAAGTCTCCCCTCAGTAACAGCGTGACTAGCTAACTGGAAGCCCACTGTGTGAGCAGTGGGCTTTGTTTTACGAGGTTCATGGGCCCGATTCCCGCGATCCGGGAGGGGGTTCACCTGAAAATCTTAAAACCGTCACCCGCGGTTCCCTGGCCGTGCCCGCCCTCGTTGCCAACGCCTACGAGGCGAGCCGGGTTCATCACCCGCCAGCGAAATGCTAATCAGGTTTTTAGGAGCGCTGTAAATGCCTGAGATCTACCATTTCTTCCAACAACTGGTTAATGGATTGACCATCGGCAGCACCTACGCCTTGATCGCCATCGGCTACACGATGGTGTACGGCATCATCGGCATGATCAACTTCGCCCATGGCGAGGTGTACATGATCGGTTCCTACGTGGCCTTCATCGCCCTGGCGGGCCTGGCCATGATGGGCATCGACTCGCTGCCGCTGCTGATGGCCGTGGCGTTCATCGCCACCATGGTCGTGACCAGTGCCTATGGCTATAGCATCGAACGGGTCGCCTACCGGCCGTTGCGCAACAGCAACCGCCTGATCCCGCTGATCTCCGCCATCGGCATGTCGATCTTCCTGCAGAACACCGTCCTGCTGTCGCAGGACTCCAAGGACAAGTCCATCCCCAACCTGATCCCGGGCTCCTTCTCCTTCGGGCCGGGCGGCGCGCAAGAGGTGCTGGTGTCCTACATGCAGATCCTGGTCTTCGTGGTCACCCTCGTGGCCATGACCTGCCTGACCCTGTTCATCTCCCGTTCCCGTCTGGGTCGCGCCTGCCGCGCCTGCGCCGAGGACCTCAAGATGGCCAACCTGCTGGGCATCAACACCAACAACATCATCGCCTTGACCTTCGTCATCGGTGCCGCCCTGGCGGCGGTGGCGGCCGTACTGCTGAGCATGCAGTACGGGGTGATCAACCCCAACGCCGGCTTCCTGGTGGGCCTGAAGGCCTTCACCGCGGCGGTACTGGGCGGCATCGGCAGCATCCCGGGCGCCATGCTCGGCGGGCTGGTGCTGGGCGTGGCGGAAGCCTTCGGCGCCGACATCTTCGGCGACCAGTACAAGGACGTGGTGGCGTTCGGCCTGTTGGTTCTCGTCTTGCTGTTCCGGCCGACCGGCATCCTGGGCCGTCCGGAGGTTGAAAAAGTATGAACAGACATCTCAAACAGGCGCTGTTCAGCGCCGCCCTGGTCTGGGCCGTGGCCTTCCCGGTGCTGGGCCTGAAACTCAGCATCGACGGCATCCGGCTGGTGGTCCACAGCCAGGGCCCGTTCACCCTCACGGTCATCACCGTCTGCTCGGTACTGATGTTCCTGCGCGTGCTGTTCGACAAGCAATGGAACTCGATGATGCGCGGGCGCTCCGAGCGCAAGCTGATCCCGCCAGCCGTCAGCAACTACCTGACCCTGCCCAAGACCCAGCGCTGGGTGATCCTGGGCCTGATCGTGGTGGCGCTGGTCTGGCCGTTCTTCGGCTCGCGTGGCGCGGTCGACATCGCCACCCTGATCCTGATCTACGTGTTGCTGGGCCTGGGCCTGAACATCGTGGTGGGCCTTGCCGGCCTGCTCGACCTGGGCTACGTCGGCTTCTACGCCGTCGGCGCCTACAGCTACGCCCTGCTGTCGCACTACTACGGCCTGAGCTTCTGGGTGTGCCTGCCGATCGCCGGCCTGATGGCGGCCATCTTCGGCTTCCTGCTGGGCTTCCCGGTGCTGCGCCTGCGCGGTGACTACCTGGCGATCGTGACCCTGGGCTTCGGCGAGATCATCCGCCTGTTCCTGCGCAACCTCACCAGCCTCACGGGCGGCCCCAACGGCATCAGCAACATCGACAAGCCGACCTTCTTCGGCCTGACCTTCGAACGCCGCGCCGCCGAGGGGATGCAGACCTTCCACGAGTTCTTCGGCCTGCCGTACAACTCGATCAACAAGGTCATCTTCCTCTACCTGGTAGCCCTGCTGCTGGCGTTGCTGGCGCTGTTCGTCATCAACCGCCTGCTGCGCATGCCGATCGGCCGCGCCTGGGAAGCCCTGCGCGAGGACGAGATCGCCTGCCGTGCCCTGGGCCTGAACCCGACCGTGATCAAGCTGTCGGCCTTCACCCTGGGTGCCTGCTTCGCCGGTTTCGCCGGCAGCTTCTTCGCCGCTCGCCAAGGGCTGGTGACACCGGAGTCGTTCACCTTCATCGAGTCGGCGATCATCCTCGCCATCGTCGTCCTCGGCGGCATGGGTTCGCAGTTGGGCGTGATACTCGCGGCCATCGTGATGATCCTGTTGCCGGAGCTGATGCGTGAGTTCAGCGAGTACCGCATGCTGATGTTCGGCGCGATGATGGTGTTGATGATGATCTGGCGTCCGCAAGGCCTGCTGCCTATGCAACGTCCACACATGGAGCTGCGTCGATGAGCCGCGAAATTCTGCAAGTCAGCGGCCTGAGCATGCGCTTCGGCGGCTTGTTGGCGGTCAATGGCGTGGGCCTGACCGTCAAGGAAAAACAGGTGGTGGCGCTGATCGGCCCGAACGGCGCCGGCAAGACCACCGTGTTCAACTGCCTGACCGGCTTCTACAAGCCCACTGGCGGCACCATCCTGCTCGATGGCCAGCCGATCCAGGGCCTGGCCGGCCACCAGATCGCCCGCAAGGGCGTGGTGCGGACCTTCCAGAACGTACGCCTGTTCAAGGAAATGACCGCGCTGGAAAACCTGCTGATCGCCCAGCACCGGCACCTGAACACCAACTTCTTCGCCGGCCTGCTCAAGACCCCGAGCTTCCGCCGCAGCGAGAAGGAGGCCATGGAACGGGCCCAGTACTGGCTGGAGAAGGTCAACCTGACCGCCTTCGCCAACCGTACCGCCGGTACCCTGGCCTACGGCCAGCAGCGTCGCCTGGAGATCGCCCGCTGCATGATGACCCAGCCCCGGATCATCATGCTCGACGAGCCGGCCGCTGGCCTCAACCCCCGGGAAACCGAGGACCTCAAGGCCCTGATCAGCTACCTTCGCGAGTCGCACAACGTGACGGTGCTGCTGATCGAGCACGACATGAAGCTGGTGATGAGCATTTCCGACCACATCGTGGTGATCAACCAGGGCACGCCCCTGGCCGACGGCACGCCGGAGGAGATCCGCGGCAACCCTGATGTGATCAAGGCCTACCTGGGGGAGGCGTAAATGCTGAAGTTCGAGAACGTTTCCACCTTCTACGGCAAGATCCAGGCGCTGCACAGCGTCAACGTGGAGATCAACCAGGGCGAGATCGTCACCCTGATCGGCGCCAACGGCGCCGGCAAGTCGACCCTGCTGATGACCCTCTGCGGCTCGCCCCAGGCACACAGCGGCAGCATCACGTACCTGGGCGAGGAGCTGGTCGGCCAGCCTTCCTCGCACATCATGCGCAAGAGCATCGCCGTGGTCCCGGAGGGCCGCCGCGTGTTCGCCCGCCTGACCGTGGAGGAGAACCTGGCCATGGGCGGCTTCTTCACCAGCAAGGGCGACTACCAGGAGCAGTTGGACAGGGTCCTGCAACTGTTCCCGCGCCTGAAGGAGCGCTATGTGCAGCGTGGCGGCACCATGTCCGGCGGCGAGCAGCAGATGCTGGCCATCGGCCGGGCGCTGATGAGCAAGCCCAAGCTGCTGCTGCTCGACGAGCCGTCGCTGGGCCTGGCGCCGATCATCATCCAGCAGATCTTCGACATCATCGAGCAGTTGCGCCGCGATGGCGTGACCGTGTTCCTGGTGGAGCAGAACGCCAACCAGGCGTTGAAGATCGCCGACCGCGCCTACGTGCTGGAGAACGGCCACGTGGTCATGCAGGGCACCGGCGAGGCGTTGCTCAGCGACCCGAAGGTGCGCGACGCCTACCTGGGCGGTTGATCGTCATGGTGTGGAAAAGGGCCTTCGGGCCAACGCCTGTCAGTTAAGCGGCGCTTTGTCATATTTGGGGCTGCCTCGCAGCCCATCGCCGGCAAGCCGGCTTCCCACAGGGACCGCGTCGACCACACATGATGCGGTTTGCACGGGCCATGTGGGAGCTTGCCGGCGAAGGGGCGCGAAGCGGCCCCAAATGGCAATTGGGGCTTCGCCCGGCCCACCAGACCGCTGCCAACAGAGCGGAACACATGAAACCTTGTGATCGCCCCCCAGGCTGAGTAACGTGGCCACTTCTTTTGCTGGATCGCCCGGAGCCTGCCCCATGCGCGTCACCCCTTCCCTGCTGCTCGTCACCCTGCTCCCCCTGTTTGCAGGCTGCCAGGCGCTGGCGAACAAGCCAACCGACCCGAACATCGGCACCACGCGCATGCAGGGCGAACTGAGTGCCGAAGGTGGCAAGCTGCTGTTCAAGCCCTGCAGCGAAAGCCGCCACTTCGAGGTCAACGATGTAGGTGCCACCGGCCTGCTGCAGGAAGCCGCCAACCTCGCCGAGGATGCTGGCGACACGCTGTTCGCCGACGTGCGCGGCCGCCTTGCCGGCAGCAAGCAGGCCGACAGCGATGGCCGCCTCGACGTGACGCGCCTGTACCGTCTCGAGCCTTCCGCCAATGCCTGCGGCGATCCCAACTTCAAGCAACTGACCCTGCGCGCCGACGGCCATGAACCAGGCTGGGCGATCAAGGCCAGCGGCAAGGGTATGGTCCTGGAACGGCTCGGCCAGGATCCGCTGCCACTGCCCTACCTGGAAGAACAGATGCCCAACGGCGGCCTGAGCCTGTCCAGCGAAGCCAATGGGCAACACATCGAGCTCTGGGTCGCTCCGCAGCGTTGCGTCGACATCGCCACCGGCGCGATACGCCACCTGCGCGCCGAACTGCGCATCGACGGCCAGACCCTGCAAGGCTGCGGCTACTACGGCGGCGCCCGCGACAACTGATCGCCCGGATGCGTTTATCCTGCCAGTCAAGGTGGCGAACAGCTTATACTTGGCGGTTTGTGTAAAGCCGCCGGCCACCCCATGGCCGGGATACTGGATCCTGCCATGCTACGAATCACCGAACTGAAGCTGCCCCTGGACCATTCCGACGAGGCCCTGCGCGAGGCCATCGTCCAGCGCCTGGGCATCCTCGACGAGCAGTTGCTCAGCTTCACCCTGTTCAAGCGCAGCTACGACGCCCGCAAGAAGAACAGCGAGATGCTGTTCATCTACACCATCGACCTGGAAGCGAGCAACGAGGCGCAACTGCTGCACACGTTCGCCGATGACCGCAACATCAGCGTCGCCCCCGACATCAGCTACACATTCGTCGGCCAGGCTCCGGCCAACCAGGTGGAGCGCCCGATCGTGGTCGGCTTCGGCCCCTGTGGCATCTTCGCCGGCCTGTTGCTGGCACAGATGGGCTTTCGACCGATCATCCTAGAGCGCGGCAAGGAAGTGCGCCAGCGCACCAAGGACACCTGGGGCCTGTGGCGCAAGAGCGTGCTCAACCCCGAGTCCAACGTGCAGTTCGGCGAAGGCGGCGCCGGGACCTTCTCCGATGGCAAACTCTACAGCCAGATCAAGGACCCGCTGCACCATGGCCGCAAGGTCTTGGAAGAGTTCGTCAAGGCCGGCGCCCCGGACGAGATCCTCTACATCAGCAAGCCGCACATCGGTACCTTCCGCCTGACCGGCATGGTCGAGAACATGCGCCAGGAAATCATCGCCCTGGGCGGCGAAGTGCGTTTCCAGGAAAAGGTCACCGACCTGCTCATCGACGATGGCCAGCTCAACGGCGTGGTGCTGGAGAGCGGCGAGCAGTTGCATTCGCGCCATGTGGTCCTGGCCCTGGGGCACAGCGCTCGCGACACCTTCCGCATGCTGCACGGCAAGGGCATCTACATGGAAGCCAAGCCGTTTTCCATCGGTTTTCGCATCGAGCACCCACAATCGCTGATCGACAAGGCGCGCCTGGGCAAGTATGCCGGGCACCCGAAACTCGGCGCCGCCGACTACAAGCTGGTGCATCACGCCAGCAACGGCCGCTCGGTCTACAGCTTCTGCATGTGCCCAGGCGGCACCGTGGTCGCCGCCACCAGCGAGCCGGGCCGGGTGGTCACCAATGGCATGAGCCAGTATTCGCGTAACGAGCGCAACGCCAACTCCGGCATCGTCGTCGGCATCGACCCCGAACGCGACTACCCGGGCGGCCCGCTGGCCGGTATCGAGCTGCAGGAGCGCCTGGAAGCCCATGCCTACGTGCTGGGCGGCAGCAACTACCAGGCACCGGCGCAACTGGTCGGCGACTTCGTCGCCGGGCGGCCCTCCACCGAGCTGGGCAGTGTCGAGCCGTCCTACAAACCGGGGGTGACCCTCGGCGACCTGGCACCCAGCCTGCCCGATTTCGCCATCGAGGCCATCCGTGAGGCACTGCCGGCCTTCGATCGCCAGATCAAAGGCTACAACCTGCACGATGCGGTGCTGACCGGCATCGAGACGCGCACCTCCTCGCCCCTGCGCATCACCCGCGACGCCAGCTACCAGAGCCTCAACCTCAAGGGCCTGTTCCCGGCTGGCGAAGGCGCAGGTTACGCCGGCGGCATTCTCTCGGCCGGGGTCGATGGCATTCGCGTCGCCGAGGCGGTGGCGCGGGACATCCTGGGGCTGGATGCCTGACAGCGCCTTGCAGGCAAGAAAAAACCCCGACCGGCCTCGCCGTGTCGGGGTTTGTTTTTAGTGCAACTTCAGTGAGTGACGCGGCTGGTACCGTCAACGGTCATGATGCGTACCCGCTCGCCGACGCGGAAGATCTCGTTCTGCTGCACTTCCTGCACATAGGCGCGCATGCTGCCGTCGTCCTCGCGCACAGTGATCTCGACACCCTGGGTGCGGGTCAGGCCTTCCTCGGCGGCAGAACCGGCCAGGCCACCGGCAACGGCACCGATCACCGCAGCCACGATGCTGCCACGGCCACCCCCCACGGCGCTGCCGGCCACGCCACCGACGATCGCGCCCGCGCCACCGCCGATCGGGGTCTTGGTACCTTCGATCTTCACCGGGCGCAGGGATTCGATAGTGCCCATGCGCACGGTCTGCACGCGACGGGCCTCATCCCGGGAATAGCTGTCGCCCGTCAGGTTCGAGGCACAACCGCCGAGCAGCAGCGACATGGTGGTGAAGCTCGCCACCAGCAAAACGGATTTACGCATGGGATAACTCTCCATAGGTCATGTGTCCATTAGACGCCGTGGATTGACGACTGTCACGGCGCAAAGGTTATAAAATTGTTTTCATTCAGCTCAGGTACAGCCTGCGCCGGCTGTGTTGCGGCTAAACATTCTGACCAAGGATAGCCATGGATTACTTCATCGTCGTGGTCGCGACCGTCGCGGGCCTGTACTTCCATTGGTGGCTGTACGTGCGCATGCGACGCTGGATGGACCGTGACCTGGCGCTGTCGCTGGCCGGCAACGACGAAGCCAAGCGCACCTACATGCTGCAACGCCTCGAGCAGGCGCGGGCGCAGAAGATCAAGCGAAAGGAACTGGCGGCCTGGCTGGAACGCGAAGCCGCCGCCTATCCGGGTTAGGGAGCCAGGCGCTCACGCAGCCACTGGCCATCCACCAGGCGATAGTTCAGGCGATCGTGCAGGCGGCTCGCGCGCCCCTGCCAGAACTCGACGCGCTCGGGCAGCAAGCGATAGCCCCCCCAGTGCTCGGGGCAATGCGGCTGGGTATCGGAAAAACGCGCCTCGGTAGCCTTGACCAGGTTCTCCAACGCCTCGCGGCTGGCAATCACCCGGCTCTGCGGCGACGCCCATGCCCCCAGGCGGCTGCCCAGCGGGCGTACCTGGTAGTAGTCGTCGGACTCCTTGGCCGTGACCTTCTCCACCCGCCCTTCGATACGCACCTGGCGTTCCAATGCCGGCCAGAAGAACGTCATGGCGGCAAAGGGGTTGGCCAGCAGTTGCTGGCCCTTGGCGCTGTCGTAGTTGGTGAAGAAGGTGAAACCGCGCTCATCGAGCCCCTTGAGCAGCAGCACCCGGCAATGCGGCCGGCCTTCGCCGTCGACAGTGGCCAGGGTCATGGCGTTGGCCTCCACCGGTGGCTGCTCGGTCTTCACCGCATCGGCGAACCACTGGTGGAACAGGGCGAACGGCTCACCCGGGGCCTGAGCTTCGGCCAGGCCATCACGGGTGTAGTCGCGGCGCATATCGGCCAGGGATTGGGTCATGACTGCGTTTCCTTAAGACGATCAGTTGCCTTTCTTCGCAGGGCTGTTGGCGGCTACTTTCTTGTTGGTCGAGGCCTTCTTCGCGGTGGTCTTGGCCGCAGGCTTCTTCGCCACGGTCTTGGCCGGGGCCTTCACCGCAGGTTTGCTGGCGGCGGCCTTGGCTGCCGGCGCCTTGGCGTCCTGGACTGCAACCATGGAGGCTGCGACCGGTGCCGGGGCGGCCTGCTGGTACTTGGCCAGCAGCGCCACCATGGTGTTCTGCGGAGTCAGCAGCATTTCCACCCGACGGTTCAGCTTCCGGCCCTCGACACTGTCGTTGGCCGCACGCGGCATGTCCGAACCCATGCCCTTGAGCATCAGGCGATCACGCTCCAGGCCGCTGAGACGGAAGATCGCCGACACCGACGCGGCACGTTCCAGGCTGAGCTTCTGGTTCGCCGCGGCGGCACCGCTGCTGTCGGCGTGGCCCAGAATCAGCACGGCGCTCTTCGTATCGGCCTCGGCCAGCTTGGCCACGCGGGTGATCGGGCCCAGGGTCATCGGCAGCAGCATGTTCGGGCGATCCGGGTTGTAGGAGCCATCCACCGGGATGGTCACCGCCAGCACATCGTCGCGGCGCTCCAGCTCGAACTTGCTGCCCTTGATCGCCTCGCGCACCTTGGGCTCGTACTCGTCCAGCCAGGCCTGGGTGGCCTTCTCGTCGATCTTCGGCACCGCCGGGCCCTTGGCCTGCTGTTCTGCGCCGCCGAAGGGCCACCACCAGCGGCTGCCGCTCTCGGACTTGGCCTCGGCCTTGGCCACCTTCTCGGTCACAGCCTCCTTCACTTCCTGCTCGGCCACTTTGTCCGAGCCGAATGGCCACCAGCTGTGGCTCGTGTCGTTCGAGGCAGTCTGCGGGTGCTGGGCGCAACCGGTAGCGGCCAGGCACAGGGCAAGTGCTAAGGTTTTATGTGAAGACATCAGCGATACACCATGAAATTGAAAGAGATTTTGCCCGCGCACACCAGGCGTTGGCATTGAGGATAGTCAAAGGATCCGGGCAATACCCGCACAACCCGATCAAAGGCACGTGCCAAGGGCGCGCACCAGTTTCTGTGCCCTGGGGTCCATGAGCACATAGGGGCCAAGGGTATTGGTGACGAAACCGAAGGCGACATCGTGCTCGGGATCGGCGAAGCCGACCGAGCCACCGGCGCCGGGATGGCCGAAGGCTTTCGCGCCCAGGCCAAAGGTGGCGTTGGCCACGTCGGGCTGGTCGAGCATGCAGCCCAGGCCGAAGCGGGTCTGGGTCAGCAGGGTACGGTCCTGGCCGAGGCTGTGTTCACGGGTCAGCTCGTCGAGCAGCTCCGACTCCAACAGGCTGCCGTCGAGCAGGCCGGCATAGAAGCCCGCCAGGCTGCGGGCGTTGCCGTGGCCGTTGGCCGCCGGCTGCTGCATGCGCCGCCATTCGGGCTTGTTGGTGCTGGTGAGGATCGCCGGTGGGTTGGTGAAGGCGCGGGTCGACAGTGCCTCCGGCTCACGCAGTGTCACCTGCAGCAGCCGCTGGGCCGCGGCGTCGCCGGGGTTGCCCTTGCCACGGGCGATGTGCGCCACGCGGTGGAACTCCTCGTCCGCCAGGCCCACATGAAAATCCAGGCCCAGCGGCCGTGCGGTGCGGGCGACGATCGACTCACCCGGGCCACGCCCATCGGCGCGGCGAATCAGCTCGCCGACCAGCCAGCCGTAGGTGATGGCAGCGTAGCCGTGCTCGCTGCCTGGCACCCACCAGGGCGCCTCGGCGGCCAGGGCATCGATCATGGCCTGCCAATCGTACAGGGCCTCGGCCGGCAGCAGCTCGCGGATGGCTGGCAGGCCGGCGCGGTGGCTGAGCAGTTGACGCAAGGTCACGCCGTCCTTGCCGGCCTGGGCGAACTCCGGCCAGTAGCGCGCCACCGGGGTATCCAGGGCCAGCTTGCCCTCGCCCACCAATTGCAACGCGGTGACGGCGGTGAAGGTCTTGGTGCAGGAGAACAGGTTGGCGATGGTGTCGCTGTGCCAGGCTTCCTGGCCATCCCTGTCGGCGCTACCGGCCCACAGGTCGACGACCGTTTCGCCACCGACCTGGATGCACAGCGCCGCACCACGCTCCTGGGGATCTTCGAACAACGCGGCGAAGGCATCGCGCACCGCCTCGAACTTCAGCTCATAGTGACCCTGGATCTGCACCCGCCTGTTCTCCGTCGACTCGTCTTACAAAAGGATGCATTGTTTCAGTAGTTGACGGATTTGCAAACAACCTGTGGCTGGGTGGTCGCCTGTGCTGTCGGGATTCGAGGCTTGCGCTGCCTGTACCGCCGCGAATGGGCCGGTACGGGCAACGAAAAATCAGGGCGCCGGCTTTTCCAGGATCCTGCCCAGCTCGTCCATCAACTGCAGATTGCTCCTGCGTACCGCCTTGACGAAGCCTGGGTACGGCACGTCGGTAATGGCCACCAGCCCCAGATGGCCGTTCTCGCCATCGAGCAGTCGCCCGCTGGCCGGCTGGTCCAGGTACTGGAACCAGTGCGCGCCGACGATCATCGGCTGGGCCAGCGCCGCCTTGAGGAAATTGCCATAGGCAGGCCCCCGGTCCTCTTCGCGGGCGACCTCCAGCGGCCCCGGCCAGAACGGCCCACGGTCGCGGGAGCCGAACTGGAATTCCGAGACCAGCACCGGCTTGTCCAGCTCGGCCAGCTGGGCGAAGTCGTAGCCGTCCTCGGGCTTGAGGGTATAGAAATTGAAGCTCAGGACATCGCAGAACTCGGCGCAGGCCTTGACCGCCTCCGGGGTGCTCACGGCATAGCGTCCCCCCAGCAGCAGGTGGTTCGGGGCATGCCACTGCAGCGAGTCGGCGATGGTCTTGAAGTAGGTCTCGGCGAACACCAGCTGGAAATGCTGGTAGTCGCGCTCGATCTCCGGGTGCTCGGGGCTGGGCAGCGGCGCCTCGAAGCCGGGGTCCTCCAGCAGTTCCCAGCCCTGCAGGTCGATACCCCAGGCCTTGGACAGCCCCTCCTCGTTGCGGTACTTGTCGCGCAACTGCTTGAGGAAGGCGCGCTTGGCCGGCACGTCGGTGGTCAGGCGCAGGGTGCCGTAGGCCAGGCCATAGCGGGCCTTGGGGTCGTCCCCGGGCGCGGCCCAGGCCAGCTCGTTGTCGGCGAAATAGCCGATCAGCCAAGGGTCGTTGCGATGATCGCGGGCGGCGATGGCCACCGCACGTTCAGTGGCCATGGCGAAGCGTGGATCGAACGGGTCGGGCATGCGTCCCCACCAATCCATGCCCGTGCTGATGCTGGCGTAATCGCCGACGATCGACAGCGGCAAGGTATAGGGCACCCGCTTGGCCTGCCCCAAGGCCGGGTCGCTCCAGTTGCCCAGGGTATTGAATCCCCAGGCCAGCAGACGGTCGAGGGCATGGGCCTGCCAACGCGGTGCATCCACCGCCGGCGCTGGGCAAACCTCGGCCGTCTGCCCCTCGAGTACCTCCGGGCAAGGCTCGCCATAGGTACGCTGCAGGTTGGCGGCATAGAAATCGAACCAGCGCCCCTGCTTGAAGTTGCGCCCTTGCGACGACGGATTGCCGTCGTCGTTGTTGCCTTCGCCATAGAACGCCGCCAGGGGCTCGCCCTCGCCCGGCAAGGCCTGGAACTGGGTCTGGCGGCCGGCCACGTAGGTGCGCCCGCCGTCGCTGGCCACGGCATTGACGCCAAGGGAGTAGAACGGGTGGCCTTCCGGCGTCACCAGGAACCAACGACCATCACGCTTCTCGGTACGAAAGAAGCCCTTGGCCTCGAACACCGGCCCCGCCAACAGGCCGCCGTAGATGTCCAGGCGCTGCTTGCCACGCTCGGCGAGCCAGCCTTGCAGTTGCTGCCGTTCGCGGCGCTCGGCGGCCTTGAGCTGCTGGTCGTTGATGATCTTCTCTGGCCAGCGCCCTCGGGTGGACTGGCCATAGGCGTCGATCAGCCCTTCGTAGGCCGCCTTGAATGCCAGGTCATCGTCCTGGATGCCGACCTTCTCGATCAACAGGCTCTGCGCTACCCGGGGGTTGGGGATACTGAGGCTGACGGAAACGACCTGCCCCAGGTCGACCTCCCCCTCACTGCTGGCCAGCAGCAGGCGCTGGCCCTCATGGACCCAGGGCATCGGAGGGCCGGCGCGCATGCCCTGGCTCAGCGGCGAACGGGCCTTGAGTGGCACCATCACGGTCTGCGCGGGCCCTGCGGGCAGGTCGACACGGCTGGTCAGGGTACGGCCGTCGCTGCTCTGCACCGTCACGTCCACGGTCAGGGCCCAATCCATGGCGCTCTGCAGGCGCAGCGTCAGGGCCTGGCCGGCAGACCAGTCCCAGGCGCCGCTCTGCGGGCTCAAGCGCAAGGTCGGCCGCGCCACCGGGTTGAACACCACGCGCCGCAGTACCTCGCCCTCGGCTGTCTGCTCCGCGTTGTACTGCGGCAGGTCGGCATCGGTGGTGGTCACGGTGACCACGGAGGCCGGGCGCACGAAGCTGAACAACGTCTGCTGCCCGGCCAGCAGCGGCGAGCTGAACAGCAGGGCGAACACGGCAGGCAGGGTACGGCGGATCATGGGGCGGTCGTTCTCCTCTCGATGGGTGACGACAGAGGTGGACGGAGGACCGGCGCATCATGCTCCGGCCGTCAGGAAATCTCCCGCCGGAACGGCGGCAGGGCGTTGAGGATAGCCTTGCCATAGCGCTGGGTGACCAGGCGCCGATCCAGCAAGGTGATGACGCCACGGTCCTGCTCGGTACGCAGCAGGCGACCGCAAGCCTGGATCAGGCGCAGCGAGGCATCGGGCACGGCGATCTCCATGAATGGATTGCCGCCGCGGGCCTCGATCCATTCGGCCAGCGCCGCCTCGACCGGGTCGTCCGGTACGGCGAAGGGAATCTTGGCGATCACCACGTGCTCGCAGTAGGCGCCGGGCAGGTCGACCCCCTCGGCGAAGCTGGCCAGGCCGAACAGCACGCTGTGCTGGCCATCGTCGACCCGCGCCTTGTGCTTGTTGAGGGTTTCCTGCTTGGACAGGTTGCCCTGGATCAGCACCAACTTGCGCCAGTCGCGGTCCAGGCCGTCGAACACATCCTGCATCTGCTTGCGCGAGGAGAACAGCACCAGCGCGCCACGGGCGTCCTCGAGCATGTCGGGCAACGCGCGGATGATCGCCGCGGTGTGCCCGGGTACATCGCGCGGATCGGCGCCCAGGTCCGGAACCCGCAGCAGGCCGGCATCGCCATGGTGGAACGGGCTGGGCACCACGCAGGTGACCGCGTCGCGGGGCAGGCCCGAACGCATGCGGAAGCGGTCGAACTTGCCCAGGGCGGTCAGGGTGGCCGAGGTCACCAAGGCGCCATGGGCGACGTTCCACAGGCTGCGGCGCAGCATCTCGGCAGCGAGGATGGGGCTTGCGTTGACCTCGATGTCGAACAGCGCGCCGCTCTCGGCCAGGGTCAGCCAACGCGCCATCGGCGGGCTGTCCTGCGGGTCTTCGGCGGTGAAGGCGGTCCACAGTTCCCAGTTGCCCTGGGCGCGGGTCACCAGGCTGCCGAACAGGGGGTACCACTCCTCGGCCTGGTGGCTGGCGATACCGATGTTGGTCTCGCCGTCCATGCCTTCCTTGAGCAAGTCGGCCAGGCGGGTGAACAGGTCGTTGAGGCGGGCGAAGCCTTTCTTCAGCTCGATGCCCACCTCGCGGATCTGCTCCGGCACCACGCCGCCCTCGAAGCGGTAGCGTGGCCGCTCGCGGCCTTCCATGTCCTCGCCGGGGCGGAAGTCGGCCACCTGCTCGCACAGCGTGAACATGAACTGCTGCTGGGTACGGATCTCCCGCGCCAGCTCCGGCACCTGCTCGATCAACTTGCCCAGGTCGCCTGGCAAGGGGTGCTGGGCCAGCAGCTTGGTGAGGTTCTTGGCGGTCTGCTCCAGCCAGTCGGCGGTGGAGCGCAGGCGCGAATAGTGGGCGAAATGGCCGATGGCCTTGTCCGGCAGGTGATGGCCTTCGTCGAACACATAGATGGTGTCGCGCGGGTCGGGCAGCACGGCGCCGCCGCCCAGGGCCAGGTCGGCCAGGACCATGTCGTGGTTGGTGACGATCACGTCGACCTTGCCCATGCCCTCGCGGGCCTTGTAGAACACGCACTGCTGGAAGTTCGGGCAGTGGCGGCCGGTGCACTGGCTGTGGTCGGTGGTCAGCCGCGCCCAGTCCTGGTCCTCCAGGGCCTCGGGCCAACTGTCGCGGTCACCGTCCCAGCGGTTGCCGGCGAGCTTCTCGATCATGCTGTTGAACAGCTTCTGGCTCTTCTCGTCGACCTCGATGCGAAAGCCCTCCTCCTCGAACAGCTGGGCGGTGGCCGACTGGGCATGGCCCTCCTGCAGCAGCACGTCGAGCTTGGACAGGCACAGGTAGCGGCCGCGCCCCTTGGCCAGGGCGAAGCTGAAGTTCAGGCCGCTGCTGCGCATCAGGTCGGGCAGGTCCTTGAAGACGATCTGCTCCTGCAGGGCGACGGTCGCGGTGGCGATCACCAGGCGCTTGCCGGCGGCCTTGGCGGCGGGGATCGCGGCCAGGCTGTAGGCGACCGTCTTGCCGGTACCGGTACCGGCCTCCACCGCCACCACGGCGGGCTCGCCGGCGCGGCGGCCTTCGTCGTCGCAGGCGATGTCGCCGAGGACCTTGGCCACTTCGGCGATCATCAGGCGCTGGCCGTAGCGTGGGCGCAGGCTCTTGGCTTCGAGAAAACGCGTGTAGGCGCCCTGGATGGTGGCTTTGAGTTCGTTGCTGATCATGATCTGGGGGCGCCCGCAGGGCTGGATATATTTTCAGTGTTTCGCATGGGCCGGCTATCATACCCCGCTATTGCCCTTTATGCCGCATGGAGATCCGGATGCTCGCCTTTGCCCTGCCCTACACCCTGCATGTCCTGGCCGCCCTGGTTTGGGTCGGCGGCATGTTCTTCGCCTGGCTGGTGCTGCGCCCGGCAACGGTCGCGGCCCTGGAGGGGCCGGCACGGTTGCGGCTGTGGGTGGAAGTTTTCCGACGGTTCTTCAGATGGGTCTGGCTGGCGGTAGCGATCCTGGCGATCAGCGGCATCGGCATGTTGCAGATGCGCTTCGCCGGCTTCGAGACGGCACCGCGCTACATCCAGGTGATGATCGGCGGGGGGATCGCCATGTTCGCGCTGTTCCTGCGGATCCAGGCGCTGCTGCTGCCGGAGCTGCGCGCGGCGGTGCAGGCCGAGGATTGGGCGGCAGGTGCCGGGGTGCTGGGGCGGATACGACGGATGGTGGGGATCAACCTGCTGCTGGGGCTGCTGGTGGTGGCGGTGGCCAGTTCGCGGCTGCTGGTTTGAGCCACCTCGGCAGCCTCGATCTACGCCTTGCGCGGCACCTCCAGCGGCTTGGGAATGGACATGACGTGAAAGATGCCGGTCAGCAGGATCTGCAGGCGGTCGAACCAGCGATGGCTGCGCCCGCGCAGGCTGCCATTGAAGAACAGCACCTCCAGGAAATGCAGCCCCAGCAGGGCGATGCCCGCGGCATTGATCAACAGGTTGAATGGCAGCGGCTGGGGTATGAACAGGTTCACCAGCACCACCCACCAGAACACCACCGTCAAGGCCTTGCCCAGACCCAGGATGAATTTCATGTTCCCTCCCTGCTAGTCAGTCGAGGTGCAGTTCCACCCGGCGGTTGTGCGCGCGGCCTTCGTCGGTGCCGTTTTCGGCCACCGGTTCGCTTTCGCCACGCCCTTGGCTGGTCACCTTGTTCGGCGCCCCCCCCTGGCTGATGAGAAATTCAGCGACGCTGCTGGCGCGACGCTCGGACAGCCCCTGGTTGTAGCCATCGGTGCCGACACTGTCGGTGTGGCCGATGACCCTGATGCTGGCCACACGGGGGTCATTGAGCGAGGGTAGCAAGGCCAGCAGGCGTTCCCTGGCACCCGCCGTCAACTCGGCCGAGTCGAAGGCGAACAACACCTGCCCCTGGTCGTCGAGGGTGATCACCTCGGGGACTGGCGCCTCGGCCTTGGGCGTGGAGGGTGGGTATTGCGGCAATGGGCAGCCCATGTGGTCGACCGCGGTACCGGCCGGGGTATCGGGGCAACGGTCACGACGGTCGAAGACGCCATCGCCATCTTCGTCGCCATCCTGGGCGTAGCAGATCAAGCCACCGGCGATGGCGCCAGCGACGCCGGCACCGGCGGCCCAACTGGAACTCTCGATGGCGCCCAGGCCACCGCCGACCAACCCGCCGAGCAGGCTGCACAGGGGCCAGTTCCGTTGATTGAGGGGCGCACTACCATCGCTGTGGGTGGCACAACCGGTAAGCAGGCTGGAGGCCACCAGCAGTGGCAGTGCCGCCTTCGACAAAACACTCATGATGAATGCTCCTGTGTCACCGGCCCGAACCGGTCATTCAGGAGTAAAGACGCGCCCGCGCCACTTCTCAAGGCGCGGGCGCCTGCCGTCAACGCTCGATCTTGATCTCGGTGCGACGGTTCATGGCACGGCCATCGGCGGTGGCGTTGTCCGCGACCGGCTGGGTTTCGCCTGCGCCCACCACCGAGACGAAGCTGCTGCGTGGCACGCCGCTGTCGACCAGGTAGTCGGTGACCGAGTGGGCACGGCGCTCGGACAGTTTCTGGTTGTAGCTGTCGGAGCCGACGCTGTCGGTATGCCCGGTGACGCTCAGGCGGGCGCTCGGCGCTTCCTGCTTCAGGCGAGTGGCGATGGTGTCTAGCCGGGTCTTGTCGGCGGCGGTCAGGCGCGCGGAGTCGAATTCGAAGTGCACGTCACGGATGACGATGACTTCCTCTTTCTCCACCACCACCTCTTCCACCACGGCGACCGGCTCCGGCGGGCAGCCATTGGCATCGACCTGCACGCCACGCGGCGTGCCAGGGCACTTATCGCGGCTGTCCGGCACGCCATCGCCATCTTCGTCGCCATCGCCATGGGCCCAGCAGTAGCCCGCCGCCAGGCCACCGCCGAGCAGCGCGCCCCATCCGGCCCAGCTGGAGCTCTCGATGGCGCCGAGGGCCGCGCCGCTCACACCCCCGACGGCAGCACACTTCGGCCAGTCGGTTTTTTGCAAACCTGCACAACCAGTTAACACACTGGTGAGCAGAACCAGGGGTATCGCTGTGCGTACTATGCTCATTTCGTTGCTTCTCCTAGGGGGAATCGGCATAAGACCGATCCTTGGGAGTAAAGACCGCGCATTACCTCTCTGCCAGCAATAAGCCACGACGCGGCCGCTCGCCCCTTTGCCCGCGCGCGCCGGCCCGTTAGTCTTGAGCGACCTGAACGAGGATTGGCAATGACCGACGGTTTTTCCCAACGCACGCCGCAGCAGGCGCTGGCCGCCCTGCTCGAGCGCTTCACGCCCCAGCGCCTGCTGCTGGTCGGCAGCCGTTTTCCGGCCCTGGACGCCTTCGCCGAGGCCCACCCCGGCACTTGCATCGAGGTCGCCGCGCCAGGCCCGCTGCCGGCCCCGCTGGCTGCCCAGCGCTTCGACCTGGCGGTGCTGGTCGACTGCCTCGAACACCTGCCCCGGCGCGCCGGCCTGGAACTGCTGGGTGGCATCCGCAATCTCAATGCCAGCAGGGTCGCGGTGCTGGCAGACCTGGCCGCCTGTGGCTGGCAGGACACCGACTTCTTCGCCCTGGCCCTGTCGGCCAGCGAGAAGTTTCGCCGCGACGAGCAGGTGCTGAGCCTGTTCACCTATGATCTACATGACTACAAGCAGGTCCCCGACTGGCTCAACGCCAAGTTCTGGGCCAACCCTGAAAACTTCGGCAAGTACTGGTGGTGACCCGATGAGTGTCTCGGTCTGCCCGTGTGGCAGTGGCAACCTGCTCGACGCCTGCTGCGGGCATTACCATGCCGGCACCCCGGCCCCGGATGCCCAGGCGCTGATGCGCTCGCGCTACAGCGCCTATGTGCTGGGCCTGGTCGACTACCTGGTGGCCACCACCCTGCCGGCCCAGCAGGCCGGCCTGGACTGCGCCGCCATGGCCGCCTGGAGTGCCAGCAGCACCTGGCTGGGCCTGGAGGTGGAGAGCGCCGAGGTGCTCGGTGGTCAGCCTGAACATGCCTTCGTCACCTTCACCGCGCGCTGGCACGACCAGGAAGGCGACCACCAGCACCGCGAGCGGTCGGCCTTCGTCCAGCACGACGGGCGCTGGTACTTCATCGACCCGACCGTGGGGCTGAAGGCCGGACGCAACGACCCCTGCCCCTGCGCCAGCGGGCAGAAGTTCAAGAAGTGCTGCGCCAGTTACATCGGTAGCTGAGCATGATCGCCCTGGCCCGCCTGCTCGTCTTCAGCTTCGTGCTGACGCTGCTGGCAGGTTGCGCCGGCTGGGGCGGCAGCGACTGGCGCCAGCCCGAGGTGCACCTGGTCAAGGTCGAGACGGTCAAGGCCCGGCTGCACCAGCAGGAATTCGTCCTGCACCTGCGCGTCGACAACCCCAACGACAGCCGCCTGTTCATCCGCAACCTGGCCTACTCGGTGCGGCTCAACGACCTGCTGCTGGTCGAGGACCAGACCAGCCTCTGGCGCAGCGTCGGCGGCCATGCCCGGCGGACCTTCAAGATCACCGCACGGACCAACCTGTGGCGGCAGCTCAAGCCCCTGGCCAAGCTGCTGCGCAGCGAGCAGCCATTGCACTACCGGCTGCAGGGCGAACTGAATACCGGCTTGCTCATTCGCCGGGACCTGCACTTGTCGCGCAGTGGTGAGATAATCCCCGGCGATCTTCAACCGGAGTAACCCTGCAATGACCCAGCAACCCCATGTCCATGGCCCCGACTGCAACCACGGTCACGACCACCACCACGATCATGGCCATGTGCACGGCCCGCACTGCAACCACGGCCACCAGGAGCCGGTCCGCAATGCCCTGAAGGATGTCGGGCGCAACGATCCTTGCCCGTGTGGCAGCCAGAAGAAATTCAAGAAGTGCCACGGGGCTTGAGGCTCTCTTGAGCGGCGAGCTGCAAGTTGCAAGCGACAAGAAAGCGTGGGCCGTGCACTCTGCTGCTTTTTCTTCCAGCTTGTAGCTTGCAGCTTGCCGCTTTCCCCGGCAATTTAGCGCCTTTCGAACCCCCGCCACGCCCCGCAGGAGCCTTGTCATGGCCGCCCCCGTTCTTCCGCCCTTCCGTCCCCACTTCGGCGGCACCGCCGTGCTGCTTGGCCTGCTCGGCCTTGGTGGCTGTCAGTTGGGTGGCTACCAGGACAGCGTGCCGCCGAGCAGTGGCGTACAACCGCTCAAGGGCCTGGCGCAGAACGTCTCGGTGCGGCGCAACGCCATGGGCGCGCCGCTGATCGAAAGCAGCAACTTCCACGACGCGCTGTTCAGCCTCGGCTATGTGCATGCCGGCGACCGCATCGGCCAGATGCTCGCCATGCGCCTGCTGGCCCAGGGCCGCCTGGCCGAGCTGGCGGGGCCAGAGGCACTGGACATCGACCGGCTGATGCGCGCCGCCAATCTCAAGCAGGGCGCCGGCCAGCTGTATGCCGACGCCTCGCCGCGCCTGCAACGCTTCTTCGAGGTCTATGCCCGCGGCGTCAATGCCTACCTGTTCCGCTACCGCGACAAGCTGCCGGCCGACATCGCCCGCAGCGGCTACCGCCCGGAATACTGGAAACCCGAAGACTCGGCGCTGATCTTCAGCCTCTATGCCTTCAGCCAGTCGGTGAACCTGCAGGAAGAACTGGCCGCCCTGACCCTGGCCCAGCAGGCCGGCAGCGACAAGCTGGCCTGGCTGCTGCCCGGCGCCCCGGACGAACCGCTGGCCGAAGCCGAGATCGACAAGCTCAAGGGCCTGGACCTCACCCGCCAACTGCCGGGCCTGGCATCGTTGGCGGCGGCCGGGCAGACGCTCGCCGACCTCGGCCTGCTTGGCAGCCCCGGATCGGCCAACCTGGCCCTGGGGCCTCAGCGCAGCCGCAGCGGCAAGAGCCTGCTGGCCAGCGACAGCCAGGCCACCTGGGCCCTGAGCCCAGTGCAGATCCACACCACCAAGTACCAGGTCGCCGGCCTGTCGCTGCCTGGCCTGCCCATCGTACTGACCGGTTACAACGGCAAGCTGGCCTGGAGCGGTAGCGCGGTGATGGCCGACAACCAGGACCTGTACCTGGAGCAACTGCGCCGCCAGGGCAGCCAGTTGAACTACCTGGCCGACGGCAAGTGGCTACCCGCCCGGGCGCGCAACGAGACCTTCTTCGTCCGCGGCCAGCGCCCCCAGCGCGAGGTGATGTACGAGACCCGCCACGGTACCCTGCTCGGCCAGCCGGGCAATGCTGGCCTGGGCCTGGCGCTGCACCTGCCCCTCGCCAAGGGCGACCGCAGCCTCGACGCGCTGTTCGACCTGACCCGTGCCCAGACGGTGGAGCGCGCCTTCGACAGCACCCGCGAAGTCGGCGCCGTGGCCCTCAACTTTGTCTTCGCCGAGCCACAACACATCGGCTGGCAGGTCAGCGGCCGCTATCCCAACCGTCGCGAAGGCCAAGGCCTGCTGCCCTCCCCAGGCTGGGACGGGCGCTACGACTGGGACGGTTTTGCCGACCCGATGCTCCACCCCTACGACCAGGACCCGCCCGCAGGCTGGATCGGCCATGCCAATCAGCGCAGCCTGCCACGCGGCTACGGCATGCAGTTGTCCAACACCTGGTACTACCCCGAGCGCGCCGAGCGCCTGGCCCAGCTGGCCGAGAACGGCCGCCACGACAGCCGCAGCCTGGCGGCGCTGCAGAACGACCAGGTCAGCCTGCTGGCCGACAAGCTCAAGCAGATGTTCGAGGCCCCCGGCATGGCCCAGCCGCTCGAACAGGCCATCGCTGCCCTGCCCGCCGACCAGCGCGAAAAGGCCCGCGATACCCTGGCCCGGCTCAAGGCGTTCGACGGCCGCCTGAGCCCGGTGTCGGCAGATGCCGCGCTGTACGAGCTGTTCCTCCAAGAAGTGGCCCGGCAGACCTTCCTCGACGATCTCGGCCCGGAGTCCAGCCCGGCGTGGCAGGCTTTCGTCAGCAACGCCCGGCTTTCCTACTCGGCCCAGGCCGATCACTTGCTGGGCCGCGAGGACAGCCCGTTCTGGGACGATCGCGCCACCCCACAGAAGGAAGACAAGCCCGGCATACTCGCGCGCAGCCTGGCGGCGGCGGTGGATGCCGGCATCGCCCAATTGGGGGCCGATCGCCGTACCTGGCAATGGGGCAAGCTGCATCAGTACCGCTGGCCGGCGCCGGCCTACCATGGCCTGGGCGATGCCATCCGTCGCTCGCCACAGGCCGCCGGTGGCGACTTCAGCACCCTGGCGCTCACCCCTTATGCCTGGGGCAGCAGCTTCGACACCCAACTGCCGGCCTCGGCACGCATGATCGTCGACTTCGGCCAGGCTGAACCGCTGCAGGTGCTGACCAGCAGCGGCCAGTCCGGCAACCCGGCCAGCCGGCACCACACCGACGGGCTGGATGCCTGGTTCCAGGGGCGTTTCATGAGCCTGCCGCTGCAGCCACAGCACTTCGCCCGCGCCTATGGCACCCAGCGCCTGACCCTGGTGCCCGGCCGTTGACCGGGGCCGCTTCGCCCCCCATCGCCGGCAAGCCCCACTGGATCCGAGTCGACCATACATGATGCGGTTTGCCGGCGAATGGGCCGGATGAACCGGCAACGCCAGTCCCAGCACCACGCCCGCGAGGAGTAGGCGCAAGGCCCGAAGTTATGCTTCTATCCTTCTAGCCAAGCCCATGCCGCAGACCATTGTCGTCACCAGTCAGGACCACCATGCACCATTCGACCCACGACCTGCTGTCTCCCGTCCCGGGTATCGCCCGCCAGCTCCACAGCTTCCACTTCGGCCCGCGCGGTGGCGGCAAGGTATACATCCAGGCCTCGCTACACGCCGATGAACTGCCCGGCATGCTGGTGGCCTGGCACCTGAAGCGGCGCCTGGCCGAACTGGAACAGCAAGGGCGCCTGCAGCAGGAAATCATCCTGGTGCCGGTGGCCAATCCGGTGGGCCTGGAGCAGGTGTTGCTGGACGCCCCCCTGGGACGCTTCGAACTGCAGAGCGGCGAGAACTTCAACCGCAACTTCGTCGACCTTTCGGACAGCATCGGCGACCAGATCGAAGGCCACCTGACCCAGGACCCGGCGCACAACCTGGCGCTGATCCGCGAGTACCTGCGCCGTGGCCTGGATGCCCACCCGGCACGCACGCCGCTGCAATCCCAGCGCCTGACCCTGCAACGCCTGGCCTGCGACGCCGACATGGTGCTGGACCTGCACTGCGACTTCGAAGCGGTCGAACACCTGTACACCACGCCAGAGGCCTGGCCACAGGTCGAGCCCCTGGCGCGCTACCTCGGCGCCCAGGCCAGCCTGCTGGCCACCGACTCCGGCGGCCAGTCGTTCGACGAATGCTTCAGCCTGGTCTGGTGGCAGCTGCAACAGCGCTTTGGCAAACGCTTCCCGATCCCTTTGGGCAGCTTCTCGGTGACCATCGAATTGCGCGGCCAGGCGGATGTGAACCACACGCTGGCGAGCCAGGACTGCCAGGCGATACTGGATTTCCTGACCCATGCCGGGGTGATCGAAGGGCAGGCGGCACCGCTACCGCCCCTGGCTCACCCGGCCACGCCGTTGGCGGCCGTGGAGCCGGTCACGGCGCCACTGGGCGGGCTGCTGGTGTTCCATGCCAGCCCAGGCCAGTACCTGCAGGCCGGGCAACTGGTCGCCGAGGTCATCGACCCGCTCAGCGACCGGGTGACGGCCGTGCACAATACCCAGCCCGGCCTGCTCTATGCCCGTAGCGTACGGCGCATGGCCACGGCGGGGATGGTCATCGCCCACGTCGCGGGGCAACAGCTCTGCCGCAGCGGCTACCTGCTGGCCAACTGAGCCTCGCCCAGGCAGCCGTGGCCGTCAGGCCACGGGGGACGGTGGCGGCTCGTCGGGCAGGGTCGGTTCACCCGGCTCCATGGGTGGGGCTTCGCCGGGTTCCGGCGGTTGCGGTGTATCGGGATCGGGCTGGTGGGGTACGCCACCGGCCTGTACCGGCGTAGGGGGATGCGCAAGCAGCGACCATGCCAGCAACCCGATCTGGTTGGGCTGGAGGACGGCCAGCTTCGCGCTGATGGCGGGATGGAGTTTCATCGGCAGCTCCTGGCGAGAGCCGGCGCACGTCATGCGCGCCGGGGGCGGTTCTACCATTGGAGTGCCGGGCGCGCGCGGAATTCCACGCGCTCGTCGGCTCAGGTGCGCGGCAGGGTGACGCCGCGTTGGCCCTGGTACTTGCCGCCACGGTCCTTGTAGGACACTTCGCACTCTTCATCGGACTCGAGGAAGAGCATCTGCGCCACGCCCTCGTTGGCATAGATCTTCGCCGGCAGGGTCGTGGTGTTGGAGAACTCCAGGGTCACATGGCCCTCCCACTCCGGCTCCAGCGGGGTGACGTTGACGATGATGCCGCAGCGCGCATAGGTGCTCTTGCCCAGGCAGATGGTCAGCACGTTGCGCGGGATGCGGAAGTACTCGACGGTACGGGCCAGGGCGAAGGAGTTCGGCGGGATGATGCAGACGTCGCTCTTGACGTCGACGAAGCTGCCGGCATCGAAGTTCTTCGGGTCGACGGTGGCCGAGTTGATGTTGGTGAATACCTTGAATTCGTCGGCGCAACGTACATCGTAGCCGTAGCTGGAGACGCCGAAGGAGATCACCCGGCTGTCCTCGCCGCCGCGCACCTGGCGCTCGACGAACGGCTCGATCATGCCGTGTTCCTGCGCCATGCGGCGAATCCACTTGTCCGATTTGATGCTCATGGCGGGGGTGTCCTGAGAGTGCAAGGTGAAAAACGAGACGCGCATCTTACCGGTCCCGGCGCCTGGGTTAAAGTTCCACGCCCTATCCCGCGTCGGACGGGGCTTGTACAGGCCACTGATCCGAATTTCACCAAAGCGCTTCTTGGCCATTGGCAGGTCGCGGAAAGTGGGTTAAGGTGACGCCACTGTGCTGCACGTGACACCGAGAATCTCTGTTTGATGCACGATTCCCATCGGCCCATCGCTGAATTTTCCGCTCTCTTTGCACTCAGTCCCGGCCAGGGCGTTTCCTGTGCCGCAACCAACTTTGTCCAAGGAGACAGACCATGTCCAACCGCCAATCCGGTACCGTCAAGTGGTTCAACGATGAGAAGGGCTACGGCTTCATCACCCCTCAGTCGGGTGACGACCTGTTCGTACACTTCAAGGCCATCCAGGCTGACGGCTTCAAAACCCTGAAAGAAGGCCAAGCTGTTACTTTCGTCGCTACCCGCGGCCAGAAAGGCATGCAGGCTGAAGAAGTTCGCATCGAAGGCTAATCCTTCTTTACGCGCTTCAAAAAAACCCGCCAATTGGCGGGTTTTTTTGTGCCTGCAATCTGTAGCGATGGGCCGCAAAGCGGCCCCAATGGCAGCAGAACCGGCACCGGGGCGCTCCCACGAAGGCGTCAATCCTCGCTGATGGTGATGCTCGGCATCGCCGGCGCCGCCGCTTCCTGCAGCACGATCCGCGCTCCCACCTGGCGGGCGAGCTCCTGGTAGACCATGGCGATCTGGCTCTGCGGCTCGGCGATGGCGGTAGGCTTGCCGCTGTCGGCCTGCTCGCGGATCAGCATCGACAACGGCAGCGAGGCCAGCAGGTCGACGCCGTACTGCGCCGCCAGCTTCTCGCCGCCCCCTTCGCCGAACAGGTGCTCGGCATGGCCGCAATTGGAGCAGATGTGCACGGCCATGTTCTCCACCACGCCCAGCACCGGGATGTTGACCTTGCGGAACATCTCCACGCCCTTCTTGGCATCCAGCAAAGCCAGGTCCTGCGGCGTGGTGACGATCACCGAGCCGGCCACCGGCACCTTCTGCGCCAGGGTCAGCTGGATATCGCCGGTGCCCGGCGGCATGTCGATGACCAAGTAGTCCAGGTCATCCCAGGCGGTCTGGGTCACCAGTTGCAGCAGGGCGCCGGACACCATCGGGCCACGCCAGACCATCGGTGTGTTGTCGTCGGTGAGGAAGGCCATGGACATGACTTCCACCCCATGGGCCTGGATCGGCACGAACCACTTCTGCTCGCGCACCTGCGGGCGCGTACCTTCGGGGATGCCGAACATCACCCCCTGGCTCGGGCCATAGATGTCGGCATCGAGAATACCCACCCGGGCACCTTCGCGGGCCAGGGCCAGGGCCAGGTTGGCGGCGGTGGTCGACTTGCCCACCCCACCCTTGCCCGAGGCCACGGCGATGATGTTCTTCACGTTGGCCATCGCCGGTACCTGGGCCTGGGCCTTGTGCGCGGCGATCACGCAGTCGATCGACACCTGCGCGGCACTGACCCCCTCGAGGTTCTCGATGGCCGTGCCCAGCACCTGCGCCCAACCGTTCTTGAACAACCCGGCGGCATAGCCCAACTGCAGTTGCACCTTGACCTGCCCGCCCTGGATATCGATGGTGCGCACGCAGCCGGCGCTGACCGGATCCTGGTTCAGGTAGGGGTCGGTGTACTGGCGAAGCACGCCTTCGACGGCGGCACGTGTGACGGCACTCATGGAGACTCCCATTGGCAATTCGAATGTGGAACAGGCACCTATGCTAACCCGTCAGTCGTCAACAGATGCGTCCTTGGGGTGAAATATATTCGTCGGCGCTTTATAGTGGCCGATCATCCTTGTTCTTCACCCGTAGCCGATTAAGTAGCCGAGCCACCATGTCCGAGCCACGTCAGATTCTCGTCACCAGCGCCCTGCCCTATGCCAATGGTTCCATCCACCTTGGCCATATGCTCGAGTACATCCAGACGGACATGTGGGTTCGCTTCCAGAAGCTGCGTGGCAACCAGTGCATCTATGTCTGCGCCGACGACGCCCACGGCTCGGCCATCATGCTGCGCGCCGAGAAGGAAGGCATCACCCCTGAACAGCTGATCGCCAATGTCCAGGCCGAGCACAGCGGCGACTTCGCCGACTTCCTGGTCGACTTCGACAATTTCCATTCGACCCACTCCGAGGAAAACCGCGAGCTGTCGAGCCTGATCTATACCCGCCTGCGCGATGCCGGGCACATCGCCACCCGCTCGGTGACCCAGTATTTCGACCCCGAGAAAGGCATGTTCCTGGCCGACCGCTTCATCAAGGGCACCTGCCCCAAGTGCGCGGCCGAGGACCAGTACGGCGACAACTGCGAGAAATGCGGCGCCACCTACGCGCCCACCGAGCTGAAGAACCCCAAGTCGGCGATCTCCGGCGCCACCCCGGAGCTGCGTGACTCCCAGCACTTCTTCTTCAAGCTGCCGGACTTCCAGGCCATGCTGCAGCAGTGGACCCGCAGCGGCACCCTGCAGGAAGCAGTATCGAACAAGCTCGCCGAGTGGCTGGACTCCGGGCTGCAGGAATGGGACATCTCCCGCGATGCGCCGTACTTCGGCTTCGAGATCCCCGATGAGCCGGGCAAGTACTTCTACGTCTGGCTGGATGCGCCGATCGGCTACATGGCCAGCTTCAAGAACCTCTGCGCGCGCCGCCCGGAGCTGGACTTCGATGCGTTCTGGAAAGAAGACTCCACGGCCGAGCTGTACCACTTCATCGGCAAGGACATCGTCAACTTCCATGCCCTGTTCTGGCCGGCCATGCTCGAAGGCTCGGGCTTGCGCAAGCCGACCGGCATCAACGTGCACGGCTATCTGACCGTCAACGGCGCCAAGATGTCCAAGTCGCGCGGCACCTTCATCAAGGCGCGCACCTACCTGGACCACCTGGCCCCGGAATACCTGCGCTACTACTATGCCTCCAAGCTGGGCCGCGGCGTCGACGACCTCGACCTGAACCTGGACGACTTCGTGCAGAAGGTCAATTCCGACCTGGTCGGCAAGGTGGTCAACATCGCCAGCCGCTGCGCAGGCTTCATCCACAAGGGCAACGACGGCGTACTGGTTGCCGGTGACGCCGCGCCCGAGTTGAGCGAGGCGTTCCTCAATGCCGCCCCCTCGATCGCCGAGGCCTACGAAGGCCGTGACTTCGCCCGCGCCATGCGCGAGATCATGGCCCTGGCCGACCGCGCCAACGCCTGGATCGCCGACAAGGCGCCCTGGGCCCTGGCCAAGCAGGAAGGCAAGCAGGACGAGGTCCAGGCCATCTGTGCCCAGGGCATCAACCTGTTCCGCCACCTGGTGATCTTCCTCAAGCCGGTGCTGCCGGTGCTGGCTGCCGATGCCGAAGCCTTCCTCAACGTCGCCCCGCTGACCTGGAACGATCACCTGTCGCGCCTGGAAAACCACAAGCTCAACCCGTTCAAGGCGCTGATGAGCCGCATCGAGCCAGCCAAGGTCGAAGCCATGGTCGCCGCCAGCAAGGAAGACCTGGCCGCCACCCAACCGGCAGCTCCGGCCGGCAATGGCGAACTGGCCAAGGATCCGCTGTCGGCCGAGATCGAGTTCGACACCTTCGCCGCGGTCGACCTGCGCGTGGCACTGATCGTCAAGGCCGAGGCCGTGGAAGGTGCCGACAAGCTGCTGCGCCTGACCCTGGACATCGGTGACGAGCGCCGCAACGTGTTCTCCGGCATCAAGTCGGCCTACCCCGACCCTGCCAAGCTGGAGGGTCGCCTGACCATGATGGTGGCCAACCTCAAGCCACGGAAGATGCGTTTCGGCGTCTCCGAAGGCATGGTCATGGCGGCCGGCCCTGGCGGCGAGGAAATCTACCTGCTCAGCCCCGACAGCGGCGCCAAGCCGGGCCAGCGCATCAAGTAGGCAGCACGGCCCCGGTGGGGCCTGGCTTGCCGGCTCCCACAAGAAAAGCGCCGCCCCCGGGGCTTGTGCAATACCTGGGAGCCGGCTTGCCGGCGATGGGGCGCGAAGCGGCCCCAGGACTGCAAGGCACCGCTTGACCAGCACAGGGCCCCGCCCCACAGGCCCTCTGCTACCTCAATAAGCTATGTTTAATGACGGCAGCTCCCAGCCATCGGCATCCCCATGAGCGACTACATCCTGGTCCTGGTCAGCGCTGCGCTGGTCACTCACCTGATCCTGCACAGGGAGCCCGTCTCTCGCCTGCGGATCCATGCGCTCGGCCTGTCCGGCGCACTGGTGATCGCCTTGGGGCTGACTTGCGGGCAGCTGCTGCAGGCCCTGGTGCTGGTGCCGCTGGGCTTGCAGGCGTTGCAGTTGTTCCTGTTCCTGCCCCTGCTCGCCCTACTGGCCTGGGGTGTGCCACGCCTGCTGGCACGCCTGCGGCCTGATTGGCCGCTGGAGCACATGCCCACCCAGTTGGCGGCCACTGTCGTGCTGCTAGGCTTGCTGTTGCAGGCCTCCCACGACCCGCAACGATGGCTGGCGACCCTGGCCTGGGGCCTGGCCGGCGGGCTGGGCTTCTGGCTCGCCCTGGCGCTGTTCGACGACCTGCGCCAGCGCAGCGATCATATCGACATGCCCGTCGCCCTGCGCGGGTTGCCCATCGAGTTGCTCGGCGCCGGGGTGATGGCCATGGCCTTCTCCGGTTTCAACGGATTATTCACACAATGAGCCTGATTCAACGCATCGACGCCCTGCTCCCGCAAACCCAGTGCGGCAAGTGCGGCCATGCCGGTTGCCGCCCCTACGCCGAGGGGCTGGCCGCTGGCGAGGCGATCAACAAATGCCCGCCGGGCGGCGACGAAACCATCGCCGCACTGGCACGACTGCTGGATGTACCGGTGATCGCGCTCGACCCGACCCGTGGCAGCGCCCCATCCCAGGTGGCCTATATCCGCGAAGCCGAATGCATCGGCTGCACCAAGTGCATCCAGGCCTGCCCAGTGGATGCCATCGTCGGCGCCGCCAAACTGATGCACACGGTGATCGCCAGCGAGTGCACCGGCTGCGACCTGTGCCTGGCCCCCTGCCCGGTCGACTGCATCGACCTGGTCGCCGTACCGGACAATGTGGTGCCCATCGTCAGTGGCCTGGCACGTACCGCCGAGCAATTGAGCGCACGCACCCAGCGACGCGACCATGCCCGTCATCGCCATGAACAACGCAATGCCAGGTTGCGACGCGAAGAAGCACGCCGGCAGGCGCAGCAGCTGGCGCGCCAGCGAGGCGCGGCCGTCTCGACGCCCGACAGCGCCGCCCCCCAAGACCCGATCAAGGCGGCCATCGAGCGGGTCAAGGCGCAGAAGGCCGCCAATGCCGATGCCACGCTGAAGCAGGCGAAGATCGCCGCGGCCATGAGCCGCGCGCAGTTGAGCAAAGCCCGCAGCGCCTTCGGCGCTACCCCCAACGACGCACAACGCGCCCAACTGCACGCCTTGGAAGCGGCCGCCGAACAGGCCCAGCAACGCCTCGATGCTCTGCTGGCCGGGCCAGGCCATGTCAGCGCCTGACCCACGCCTGCGCTCGGCCATGGGCCTGGTGCTGCTGGCCTGCGTGCCGGGCCTGCTGAGCCTGTTCTGGCTCCAGGGCTGGGGGGTGTTGTTCAACCTGTTGCTGTGTGCCGGCACCGCCCTGGCTTGTGAAGCCCTGCTGCTGGCCATGCGCGGCCAGCCCCCGGCACCGGCACTGGCCGATGGCAGTGCCCTGGTCAGCGCCGTGCTGCTGGCCGTCGCCCTTCCCCCCCATGCGCCCTGGTGGTTGCCGGTCATCGCCGCGACCGTGGCCATCGGCATCGGCAAGCAGGCCTTTGGTGGCGTCGGCCGCAACCTGTTCAATCCGGCGATGGTCGGCTATGCCTTCGTTCTCCTGAGCTTTCCCTTGCAGATGACCCAGTGGCCGGGCCAGGCGAGCGGGTTCCTGGACAGCCTGCAACTGGCCTTCACCGGCCACGGGCAGATCGATGCCTGGGCCCAGCCCACGGTGCTCGACGGCCTGCGCCATAATCGCAGCCTGACCGTCGAGGAACTGTTCGCCCAGCATCCGGGATTCGGCAGCATCGGTGGGCGCGACAGCGAGTGGGTCAACCTGGCGTTCCTGCTTGGCGGGCTGTTCCTGCTGCAGCGCAAGGTCATCAGTTGGCATGCGCCAGCCGGGTTGCTGGCGGGCCTGTTCCTGTTCAGCCTGCTGTGCTGGAACGGTTCGGGCTCCGACTCCAACGGCTCGCCGCTGCTGCACCTGTTCTCCGGTTCGACCATGCTGGCCGCCTTCTTCATCGCCACCGAACCGGTGTCGGGCCCCAAGGCCCCCCTGGCTCGGCTGTTGTTCGGGCTCGGCGCCGGCGTGCTCATCTACCTGATCCGCACCTGGGGCAACTACCCCGACGGTACGGCATTCGCCATCCTCCTGATGAACCTTGCCGTGCCCGCCCTGGAGCGCCAGGCCGCACGCCGCCAGCAGGCCACCCCATGACGCCGGCGCTGCGCAATGCCGTGCTGCTGGCACTGATCGCCGGCCTGGCCGTGGCGGTGACATTGGCCTGGCGCCAGTGGACCCAGGCCCCGATCGCCGAAGCCGAACAGCAACTGCACGCCCGGCGCTGGCTGGCGGCACTTCCCCAGGACAGCTACGACAACCAGCCCCTGCAAGCGCCCCTGCCCCTGGCCGCTACGCGCCTGCCCCACAGCCAGCTGCTGGCCGGCTACCGCGCGACACGAGCCGGCAAACCCAGCGCTATCCTGCTGCGCAGCCAGACCCAGGGATATGGCGGGCCGATCCTGCTGATGATCGCCATCGATCCGGACGGGCGCCTGCTGGGGATACAGGTGCTGGAACAACAGGAGAGCCCAGGCCTGGGCGCCCGCCTGGCCGATCCCCAGGCGCATTGGCTGGAGCAGTTCTCGGGCCGTACGCGCGCAGGCAGCTGGGCACTGAAACGCGACCCGGGCGAGTTCGACCAGTTGGCAGGCGCCACCGTCACCTCGCGCGCAGTGATCGCGGCGCTGCAGGATGCCCTGCGCTACTTTGACGAACACCGTGCCTCCTTGCTGGGGGAAGACGCCCATGAATAGGTTCTGGTTGCCGGGCATCAGCCTCGTGCCGCTGCTCGGCGCAACTTCGACACTGGCACAAGCCATCACGATAGGCCTGAGCACCCTGGTGCTGATGGTGCTGCACCAGGGCGTGATGGCCCCGCTGCGCGCGTCACTTACCGGGGCCGCGCGCCTGCTGGCGAGCCTGCTGCTGCTGGCGGCCCTGGCGAGCTGCCTGCAACTGGGGCTGCGGGCCTGGGCCCTGCCGCTTGCCTTGACGCTCGGTCATTACCCGGCCCTGCTCAGCGTGCAGTGCCTGGCAGCGGACTGTCTGCTCCCCGACGCATCACGCTGGCGCTACCTGGCGATCCATCTCGCCGGCCTGCTGGCCCTGTACGTGCTGCTCGGCGCCTGCCGCCAATGGCTGACCCTGGGGCCGGGCCTGCACCTGGCCAGCCTGGCCCCGGGCGGGTTGATACTGCTCGGCCTACTGCTGGCCTTGTACAATCGTCTGCGTCCGGGCCCTGCCCCCTCACGCCGTCAAGGAAGCCTCTGACCCCATGAATGCCGCCAAACGCCTGGAGATCTTTCGCAGGCTGCACGAAGACAATCCCGACCCCAAGACCGAACTGGCCTATACCACCCCCTTCGAACTGCTGATCGCCGTGATCCTTTCCGCCCAGGCGACGGACGTGGGTGTCAACAAGGCCACCGCCCGCCTGTATCCGGTCGCCAATACCCCCGAGGCCATCTATGCCCTGGGGGTCGATGGCCTGAGCCAATACATCAGGACCATCGGCCTGTACAACAGCAAGGCGAAGAACATCATCGAGACCTGCCGCCTGCTCATCGAGCAGCATGGCAGTGCGGTACCCCAGACCCGCGAAGCGCTCGAAGCCTTGCCCGGGGTAGGCCGCAAGACCGCCAACGTGGTGCTCAACACTGCCTTCCGGCAACCGACCATGGCGGTCGACACCCATATCTTCCGGGTCAGCAACCGGACCGGCATCGCCCCCGGCAAGACGGTGCTGGAGGTGGAAAAGAAGCTGGTCAAGTTCGTGCCCAAGGACTACCTGCTCGACGCCCACCATTGGCTCATCCTGCATGGCCGCTATGTCTGCCAGGCCCGCAAGCCGCGTTGTGGAAGCTGCCGTATCGAGGATTTGTGCGAGTACAAGCACAAGACCTCGGACGATTGAAGCAATAGAGAAAAACGCGCGTATACGATTGAAAAAATCTTTTTTACCGGACTCGGCTTTCTCGCTATAAGGACGGCCAATGGCCCCTTGGCTTGGAGTAAATCATGAGCACCGATAAAGACGACCTGTCGATCGACGATGATCTCACCACCTTGGAAGACGACGTAGAGCCTCCGGTGGAACCCGCGAAGACCAACCTGAGCAAACGCCGCACCATCGACAACCTTCTCGAGGAGCGGCGCCTGCAGAAGCAGCTGGCCGACTACGACTACGACCTGTAGCCATCGGACACCCGAGAAAGCCTCCCTTGCGGAGGCTTTTGCGTTTCAGGTCAGGTCGTGGCGCTGGGCAAGTTCGATGAGGTCGACCAGCGACCGGGCATTGAGCTTGAGCAACAGCCGGGTCTTGTAGGTACTGACGGTCTTGTTGCTGAGGAACATGCTGTCGGCGATTTCCTTGTTGCTCCTGCCGCGCGCCAGTTGCTGCAGCACCATCATCTCCCGGCCGGAGAGACGTTCGACCATTTCCTTCTCGCTGCCGCCATTCACGCAGGTACGGCTCTTGTGCAAGGCCTGGTTGGGGAAGTAGCTGTATCCGGACAATACCGCCTTGATCGCACTGAGCAACTCGGTCAGTTCCTGTTGCTTGCATACGTAGCCAGCAGCGCCGGCCTGCATGCAACGCATCGAGAAATGCCCTGGCGCCTGGGAGGTGAGTACCAGGACCTTGCTCCCCGGACTGGCACCGGTCATGCGGGCGATGACCTCCAACCCATCGAGCCTGGGGATGCCGATATCCAGCACCACGATATCGGGCAGGCACTCCCGGGTCAGTTGCAAAGCATCCACACCATTGTCGGCTTCCGCCACCACCTCGTAACCATGCCGCTCCATCAGCATGCGTACGGCCAGGCGGATAACCGGATGATCATCCACGATAAGCACTTTATTCATGCGATATCCATTGATTCGTTATTCTAATTTGAAGCACCACAATAACTTAGCCAATCACTGAATGGTGCGGTGATTTACGGCACACGGCCAGACAAAGAAGAAGCCTACATAAGTTAGAGAAATATCCTACAGCCTTGCTTTTAGGGCAGTCCCATCGGCCGCCCGTTCAAAGATGCCCAAACGCTAGCACTGACTTCTACCCGGGCCAAGTTCGTATCGTTCTTCCTAACTGAAGGAATATTCCAGTCGTATCGGTAATTAATAACTGCAATCGGGCAGAATTAAGGAAGTATTGCTTCAGCGGGAAATAATCCATCTTTCCGTCCACAACGGGAACGGGATAGAGATAGGAAAAATCGCTAATCAGGCAAGCGCCATGCGGCATACAGAATCCATCAGTCCCCTGACGATCATCGCCATCTTCGCCGGCATCATCGAGGCGTCCGCCTTGGCATCGTTGCCGTTTCTCAGCGAAAACAGCCAGACGATCTACACCTGGTTCTTGGTCGGTTTTCCGTTTTTCCTGACGGTATTGTTTTTTCTCACCCTGAACTTCAATTATCGGTCGCTGTACCAGCCGGCACGGCCGGAACCGGCAGCCCAGGCTGACGCCTCGTCGTCGAAGGTGAGTACGGATCAGGCCGATGCACGGAAAGCCATGACCATTGCGCTATCCGGCCCCGATACGCGCAAGATGATCGAGCAGCATATCCTGCGGACCCTGACCCAGCCTCATGCGCGCGCACGCACCTGGGTGCTCCACAACCTGGATACCCGGACCTGCATTCACCTGTCGGTGAACGCCCTGGAGCATGGCGAAGAGAAGTGGACGCCCCGCTGATCCTGGGGCTTGAAAAAAACCGGCACAAGGCCGTAATGCTGTTCACTTAAGCCATTGGGGCCGCCTTGCGGCCCTTCGCGGGCAAGCCCGCTCCCACAAGTACGCTGCAAACCTCAAGGAATGCACGATCCTGTGGGAGCGGG
>NZ_JAMYBK010000028.1 GCF_024127895.1 Pseudomonas guariconensis
GAAATCGGAAAAGCTCATCTGACTCATGGGCAAGACTTGCTGGGGGGCTGAACGGAGGGCTATTTCAGCACAGGTCGGGCGGCTTGTGCTGACTTGATCGGAGAATCCCTAAAACTCCCGAGTGCTACCCATGAATACATATTCTACTTTTGATTGGGGTTCAACTTACATCTCGCAGGCTTTTACGTTACTGGCATTTTTGCGAAGTTGGTCCAGAAAGTTTGCCCATTGTTGCGCTGCCTCTCGACGCTGTGGCAGTAGTTGAGCCCTCGCATACACGGCGCCCAGTGCGCCTGGCATGCGGTGGGATAACGACAACTCCAATACAATCGGATCGATGCCTAAATGCTCGTGGGCGATAGTGCGGTAGGTGGCGCGAAAGCCGTGGGCAGTAATGGCGTATTCCGGCCAGATCCGCTGGTAGGACTTGGCCAAAGAGGTAGCGTCGATGGGGCGGCCAGGATAGATCGGCGAGACGAACACCCAACCGTTGCCGGTCTCATCCACCACCCGGCGCTTGTACAGTTCACGTAGCAGCACGAGTGCCTGCTCTGGCAGTGGTACGATGTGTTTGCTCTTGTCCAGATGCCGCGTTTTACTGACCACGTAACGCCAGTCGGCGCTGATCAGATCAACATCCTCCCAGCGCATTTTCACCAGTTCGCCCGGGCGCACCGGCAGCATCACCAGCAGGCGCATTGCGGTGGTCACGCTGCTCGCGTCGAGTTCATCCAGGCGCAACAGGAACTGACCCAAGTCGGCCGGTCGTTCGATCGCAGGATTGCTGGTGACCACGTGGCGGATTTTGAGCTCCTCGGTGTTGCTCAGCGCCACGTTACGTTCGACCCAACCACGGCCTTCGGCGAAGCCGAGCACGGCGCGAATGATGGTGCGCACGCGCTTGGCCATGGCCATCGTGCGGGCACGGCGCAGCGTACTGATGATCGAGGTGATGTGTTCGAGTCTGATTTCGGTGACAGGTTTTTCGCCGATGGCCGGCAGGATGTGATTGCGCAGCGCACCGCGAAACCCTGAAATGGACTTGTGGACCAAGTCCGGAGATTTGAAATTCATCCACTCTTCAGCCACGTAAGCGAATGTACGTTCCTCGTTGAGCCATTGTGCTTCGATCTTGGCCTTTTTGGCTTTGAGTGGATCGATGTGATTGGCCACGCTATTGCGCGCTGCACGGGCGAGCTCACGGGCTTCCTTCAAGCCCACATCAGGATACCTGCCGATCACGAACACGTTTTCTTTGCCGCGAAGACGGTATTTCAGTCGCCAATGCCGTGAGGCTGACTTGCCAGGTTTGAGTGAGGCACGCACCTGTAGATACAGACCCGGTACGTCGCCATCGGCGTACTTGCCCGAAGTGGTCAGCGAACGTATGAAGGCATCACTGAGCTTTTGGCGGAAAGCTGGCGGTTTTTCGGCGGACATGGTGTGGGGGTATCTTTTTTAATCTGAGCTTCGTGTTCCCCAAAGATACCCCCAGTCAAGCCGGAATTGAGTGGATTCGGACGGACGGCAATGGATGTAAAACTTTGCTAACTACATGTATTTAAAGGTTTTATGGTTCTCAGTGGAACTCAGTCACAGACTATCGGGATCCCCGAAGAACATCTGTATCCTCGACCTCAACCAACGCTCCGCCGGGTCGTTGTCCTGTGCACCGCGCCAGGCCATGTGCAGCTCGAAGCTACGCACATCCAGGGGCAGGTCCTCGGCACGCAGGCCGCCGGCGGCGGTCAGGGCGTCGGCGGTGTAGTCGGGCACCGTGGCGACGATGTCGGTCCCCGCCAGCAGGCTGCCCAGGCCGTTGAACTGGGGTACGGCCAGGACCACATGGCGCTTGCGACCGACCTCGTCGAGGGCTTCGTCGATAAAGCCCGAGAGGTCGCCGGCAAAGGACACCAGGGCATGCGGGCGGGCGCAGAAATCATCCAGGCTCAGGCTGCCGGGCATGCTGTCGGCACGCAGCAGCTTGGGCATGCTGCGGCGCAGCACCTTGCGCTTGGCGTTGGCCGGCAGCTCGCTGGTGTAGCTCACGCCCACCGAGATTTCTCCCGAGGCCAGCAGCGTGGGCATCAGCAGGTAGTTGACCCGGCGCACCACCAGCACGATACCCGGCGCCTCGGCCCGGATGCGCTTGAGCAACTGCGGCAGCAGGGCGAACTCGGCGTCGTCCGACAGGCCGATGCGGAACACCGAGGTGCTGGTGGCCGGGTCGAACTCGGCGGCGCGGCTGACCGCGGTAGAGATCGAGTCCAGCGCCGGCGAGAGCAGGGCGAAGATCTCGTGGGCCCGCGCCGAGGGCTCCATGCTGCGCCCGGTGCGCACGAACAGGGGGTCGTCGAACAGGTTGCGCAGGCGCGACAGCGCGGCACTGATGGCCGGCTGGCCGAGGAACAGCTTCTCGGCGGCACGGGTCACGCTGCGCTCGTGCATGAGCGTCTCGAACACGATCAGCAGGTTCAGGTCTACGCGACGCAGGTCGTTACGGTTCATCGATGCGTTTCGCCTATTCGCCTAAAGTGGGGCAGGGGTGAATCTTAAGGCCAAAGGCTGTTACCCTGCACCGGTTTCCGGGTGCCAATGCACAGATACGCCGGGAGCCCAATCAATGACAGGCATGTCGACTATTAATGGCCACTGATGGTCTAACCGTGAAAGCCCGGATAAAGTCCGTGGTAATACGAGGTTCACACAGGCGAGGTATGCGATGTCCCGCATGATCCGATTCCACAAGTTCGGTGCGGCCGATGTGCTCCGCTGCGAAGAGCAGCCCGAGCCATCCCCCGCGGCGGGCGAAGTGCAGATCCGCGTCGAGGCGATCGGCGTCAGCTGGTACGACGTGCTCTGGCGGCAGAACTTGGCGCCGTCCCAGGCGCGCCTGCCGGCGGGGATCGGTCATGAGATGGCCGGCGTGGTCACTGCGGTGGGCGAGGGGGTCGAAGACATCGCGGTGGGCGACCGAGTCGCCAGTTTCCCGGCCACCAGTGCCAACGACCACCCGGTCTATGGCGACGTCATCGTCCTGCCGCGCACGGCCATCATCCGCTACCCCGACAACCTGACGCCGATCGAAGCCAGCGTTCACTACACACCGATGCTGATCGCCTATTTCGCCTACGTCGACCTGGCCCGGGCCAAGGCTGGCCAGACTGCCCTGGTCACCGATGCCAGCCACTGCGCGGGGCCGGCGTTCGTGCAACTGGGCAAGGCCCTGGGGCTGAAGGTGTTCGCCGCCACCAAGGCGCCGGAGCAGCGCGAGTACCTGCTGGCCCTGGGAGCCGACAAGGTGATCGTCACCGAGGAGCAGGACCTGCTGCTGCAGATCAACAAGTACACCGATGGTCGGGGCGTGGACATGGTCCTCGATGGCATGGGCGGGCCGCAGATGTCGCTGCTCGGCGATGTCCTGGCGCCGCGCGGCAGCCTGGTGCTGTACGGCCTGCAGGGCGGCAACCAGACACCCTTCCCGGCGTGCGCGGCGTTCCAGAAGAACATCCAGTTCTACGTGCACTGCATCGGCAACTTCACCGGCAAGCCGGAGCTGGGCATCAGCCAGGACCAAGTGGCCCTGCAGCGGGCCCTGCGCGATATCAACCAGTTCACCGCCGACCAACTGTTGACGCCGCAGATCGTCAAGGTCTACCCCTTCGACCAGGTGGTGGAGGCCCATCGCTACATGGACGAGTGCCCTTGTGGCGGCCGTGTCGTGCTGGACATGGGGTGAGGGTGCGTTGACGTGTTAGTCGTCTGTGGGGGCACGAAGTTGCCCCCTTTGCATGTTGGCTTTCAGATATCTCCTACAGCCTTTAAATAAACTGCTGACAGATTTAAAGGCTGCTCTTTCTTTTTTGTCCTCAATCTTTCCGCGTTCCCAAGAAATTTAAAGCAGGTTCGACCGAGCATTGTCGAAGTCGGACAGGGCTGAATGGTTTTTTTCCCTTGATCTGTATCTTTTATTCGTGCTGCAACGCTTGATAATGGCGGAGTGATAGTCATTGCAAGGAGCACCGGATGAGCTGTGGAAGGCCTTGGGGTATGGGCGAGGCGGCGGTAAACAGGGGGGAGGGGACGTCGTTTTTCTCAATGGCTTGGCGACAGCATATTGTCACTTCGAACTTTCCCAAAGCTTTGTGGGAAAAGTCCTGATAGTTGATTTTTATGTGTTTCACGCTCGACAATTTTCGCCAAGACGGCATGTCGAGAAACATGGAGTGTTCCCATGAGCAATATTCACGATCAAGCCATGCACTATATCTACCAGCAAGTTCTGGAACGTTTGCTCGCGCATATGTCCCAGGCGCAACGTGCCTCGTTGCAGTTGCTGATCCAGCGCCTGCTGGTAGCCGCCGGGGGGCCGGAACACATCGGCAGGTTCCAGTTGCTGGTGGTACACGGCGGCGACCGGCGCAGTGCCCATTTGCTGGCCAGCCTGCGGGCCGCTCAACTGAGCATCGCCGTGCGCACCCCCGATACCTTTCGCCTGCGGGTGCTGGTCGCCTGCCTGCCCTACACGGGCCAGGAGGCCCTCGGTCACCATGAGCGCTGTTTCAGCGCGCTGTTCCTGCAGGACGACCCTCGGGTGGAACTGCTCATGATGGCGGACGACAGCCTGCAGCCCTTCGACAGCCGCAGCCCAGTGGCGATGCGGCCCTGGGCAAGCGCGCGCGAAACGCTGCTGTTGTTCGGGCACCTGGCCGAGAGAAGTCCAGAGGCCTTGCTGGGCAGCCGCCTGCACCTGCAACTGGCCAACGCCGTGCGCCTGGCGCTTGGCTGGAACGGCGGGGCGAGCGCGTTGGTCACGGCGCTGCCCGAACGCCAGCGACGCCGATACCTGGCTTGGGGCCGGCGGGTCCTGCGCCTGGCCGGGGAGCCGGCCCCGCAAGCCCTGGCGCAGTGCGCGGCGGCCCTGGCCGAAGGGCTGGGGCGATTGCAGGCGTTGGCCGACGCGCCCCTGGCGCCGCCCGCTAACCCGGCGCAGCAGGCGGACACCGAGGCGCCGCTGCGGGTGATCGCGGTCGATGACCTGTTGCGCCACATGCTGGCGCAGGATGGGCTCGACCGTATGCTGGGATGCCAGGCGGTTGGCCAGGCCGCGCTGGCGGGCTGCTTCGAGCCGCACCTGGTGGCCAGCCTGCGGCACCTGCAGGCGCGGTTGACCGAGCGTTATGCCCAGCGGCAACCGGCACGGTTGTCCCTCAGGGAGGCCCAGCGGGGCTGGGCGCAAAGGGCCCATGAGCCGGAGCGGGCGCGCTTTCTGCAAGCCCAGGGTCTCGACGAGGCGCAATTGGGCTGCCTGCTGTTCGCACCGTTCGCCGAGCGTGGGCGCGGCCTTGCGTTCTTCGTGCAGTGCTGCCATCCGCGCATGCGTGTGGCCCTGCCTTACCTGCACAGGGCATTGCAGGGCAAGCCGTGCCCCGAGGCGGTGAAGCGCTGGCTGGTGGATATCAGTGGCCTGTCCCTGGCGCAACTGCAGGCGATCTACCTGGGGCGGCTCGAGCCATCGGCCAGTCGATTGCTGGCTGGCCTGGCACGGCGCAGCGCCGACCTGCGGTGGCTGGCGTGCCCGTCATCGGCCTGGGAAACGGTTCGTCAGGCGGCGCCTTGATGGGCCGGTCAGTACGGGGTGAGTTCGCTTACCAGGCGGTGTACCGCTACCTCGAGGCCCTGATCGCCCAGGTCGACCCCGATGGAGACGGGCGCTTGCCCTCGCTGCGTGACCTGGCGCAACGGCTGCGTGTCTCCCTGGCCACGGTGCAGAGTGCCTACGGCCTGCTGGAGCACGAGGGACGGGTGCGCTCGGTACCCAAGTCTGGCTATTTCGTACGATTCGGCTCCAGGGACACCGGTGTGACCTTGCCCAGGCCACAGGCCCGGCCGCTCTTCGCCTTGCCGATGCCGTCCCCGCCACCGCTCGAGCGCGCGCTGCTCGCCCAGGAACGGCGCCTGTCGCGTCAGGCAGCCCGGCGCGGGGCAGGGGACGCGCTGCTACGCAATGCCCTGGCTGCGCGCTACACCCGGTCGTCCGGGCACTACTGGAGTGCGGAGCATGTCCACCTGGGTAGCGACGTACAGGCGCTGCTGGAGACCGTGCTGCTCGCCTTGCGCTTGCGTGGGGCGACAGCACTGGTGGCTGCGCCTTGCTGCTGGCGTCTGCTGCAGGCGCTACAACGGGCCGGGATGCGTGTGATCGAGGTGCCGCTGGAGGCCGGCGGCGGTCTGGATCTGGACAGCCTGGCGCGCCTGCTGGACCGCGAACCCGTGCGTCTGGTGGTCATGCCATCGTGCCTGGGCATGCCCCTCGGGCATCTCATGCCCGTGGGCGATCAGCAGGCGATCGCGGCCTTGCTGGCGCAACATCCGGCCTGGCTGTTGGAAAACGACCTGGACAGCGAGCACTGCTACGACGGGCCGCCGGCCTCACGCCTGCGTGACTTGGCCGCCCCGCGCAGGTTGCTGGTGCTGGGGACGCTGGAGGCCACGGTCGGTGCCGAGGCGCCTTACGCCTATGTGCTGTGCCGCCACGCCGGGGTGGGCGAGGCCTGCGCCAGGCGTGGCTTCCTGCTGCCGCCCCTGCGTCAGCAGGCTCTCGCGCACCTCTATGCAAGAGGGGACATCGATGCCTGCCTGCCGGCACTGCGTGCGGCGTTGCGAGCCGGGATGGAGCGGTTGTGCCAACGGGTCGAGGCGTACCTGGGCGACCAACTGACCTTTGCCATGCCCCAGGGCGGCTGGGCGCTCTGGGTGTGCCTGCGCTACCCGGCGGACCTGCAGCATGTCCAGGAGGCGGTGGCCGGCACGGCCTTGTTGGTTGTGCCGGGCAGGTCGTTCAGCCTCCAGGGGCGCTATCGGCAGCATTTGCTGCTGATCTGGCAGGGAGAGTGTCGCGATGCGTTGGACAGGGCGTTGCGCGCGCTGGGTGGAGCCTTGGCCCAGGCACCAAGGCCGGCCAGTTGAATGTGCGGCTGCAAGGCAGCCCCAAAAATGACAACGCGCCACCTGAGTGACCGGCATCAGGGCGTCGAGGCGCATGACCGCTGATCCACGGGGCTTGCCAGTGCGCTTGGTCTGTATGTATAACCAGTGCATTTCCAGTGCCCGATCCAACACCGTGATTGCCCATTCCGTCGACGATCCCCTCTACTACCTGCACAACTTCAGGCAGGTGCTGGCCTGGGTCGAACAACGCTACGCCGACCTGCTCGATGCCCCTGAGCAGGCCTTCCTGGACGCCTTCGCCCGCCTGCCCGAGCCGGCCCAGGCGCTGCTGGTGCGCATGGTCATGCGCAAGGGCGAGCTGTTTCGCAGCGACAGGCTCGTGTATGCCGAGATCGGCGACTGTGACGTGGCGTTGCAGCCACTGATCGCGCTGGGCTGGGTCAGCGAGCACACGCCGCTTGCCCTGGAGCAGGTGTTCGCCCTGCTGCGCAAGGACGAACTGGCACAGTGCTTCGCCGCGCAACTGGAGCGACCGCGGGCGGCCAAGGCCGACCTGCTGGCGCAACTGCTGCCGCTGGAGCTGGCGGCCAGGCCCCTGGGCGAATGGTTCCCGGGGTTTGCCCCACGCATCCTGCACTGGCGCCTGCAGCCGCTGTGCGACCGTCTGCGCCTGCTGTTCTTCGGCAACCTGTACCAGGACTGGTCGGAGTTCGTCCTTGCCGACCTGGGCCTGCTGCGCTACGAGCAGGTGCCGTTCGCTGCCGATGCCCGGGCCTGGCACCAGCGCGCCGAAGTCGACCTGGCGATGGCCCTGCATGCCTGCGCCGAAGGCCTGGAGCAGGGTGAGGCCCCGGCCACGGTGCTGGCGGCGCTGGATGGCCTGCACAGCGACACGCCGTGGCTGGCCCGGCGGCGTGCGCGCCTGCTGTTCGGCCTGGGCCAGCACTGCGAGCGGATGGGTGACTGGGAGCTGGCCCTGACGGTATATGCCCGCAGCCAGCACCCTGAAGCACGGATCCGCCAGGTGCGGGTCTTGGAGCGTAGCGCTCGTTGGGCGCAGGCCCAGGCGTTGGCGCTGGAAATGGCCGAGGCGCCCGGCAACCCTCTTGAAACCCAGGCCCTGGAGCGCATGCTGCCGCGCCTGGCGCGCAAGCTCGGCGGGCCGGCGCAACCCCGCCGTCGCCCTGCGGCTTTGGAACTGATCGAACTGGAGCTGCCCGCCGAGCAGGCCGGGCTGGGTGTCGAGGAGGCCGTGCGCCTGCACCTGGAGCAGGAGGGGGGAGAGGCCCATTACGTGGAGAACACCCTGTTCAACGGCCTGTTTGGCCTGCTGTGCTGGGACGCGATCTTCGCGCCGGTGCCCGGTGCTTTCTTCCACCCATTCCAGGCGGCACCGCAGGACCTGCTCGACGCCGATTTCCAGCAACGCCGTGGCGCACTGTTCGACGCCTGCCTGGGCCGGCTCGACGATGGCAGCCATCGCCAGGCCATCCGTGAGTGCTTCACGGCCAAGCAGGGCGTGCAGTCACCCTTCGTGGCCTGGTCGATGCTGACCGACCCATTGCTCGAGCAGGCCCTGGCCTGCGTGCCGGCGCAGCACCTGAAGCAGTGCTTCCTGCGCCTGTTGCAGGACATCCGCAACAACCGTGCCGGCATGCCCGACCTCATCCAGTTCTGGCCGCAGCAGGGGCGCTATCGCATGGTCGAAGTCAAGGGCCCCGGCGATCGCTTGCAGGACAGCCAGTTGCGCTGGCTGGATTTCTGCCGTGAGCACGGCCTGCCGGTAGCGGTATGCCATGTGCGCTGGCGCGAGGCGGCGGCATGACCTATACCGTGGCCGTCCGTGCCCTGTGCGAGTTCAGCGCCAAGGTCGGCGACCTTGACTTGCGCTTCACGCCATCGCCCACGGCCCAGGAGGGGATTGCCGGTCATCGTCGGGTGGCGGCCCGGCGGGGGGAGGGCTACGAGGCGGAAATAGCCCTCGAAGGGCACTACTCGGGCCTGCGGGTACGTGGTCGGGCCGACGGCTACGACCCGGAGCTCAACCGCCTGGAGGAGATCAAGACCCACCGGGGCGACCTGGGCCGCCAGCCGGCCAACCATCGCCAATTGCACTGGGCCCAGGCCAAGGTCTATGCCTGGCTGCTGTGCCAGGCCCGGCAACTGGAGGCGATCGAGGTGGCGCTGGTGTACCTGGACGTGGACAGCGACCGCCAGACTCTGATCAGCGAGCAACACCGTGCAGCAGAGCTACAGCGCTTTTTCGAGGCCCAGTGCCAGGCGTTTCTCGCCTGGGCCCAGGCGCAGTCGCGACGCATCGCCGAGCGCGACCAGGGCCTGCAGGCCCTGGGCTTTCCTTACCCGCAATTCCGCCAGGGCCAGCGTCAATTGGCCGAGACCCTGTACAAGGCCGTGAGCACCGGCCGCTGCCTGATGGCCCAGGCCAGCACCGGCATCGGCAAGACCCTCGGCACCCTGTTTCCGCTGCTCAAGGCCATGGTGCCGCAACAACTGGACAAGCTGTATTTCCTCACCGCCAAGACCCCAGGTCGGGCGCTGGCCCTCGATGCCTTGAAGCAGATCACCCGAGCCACGCCGCAACCGGCCTTGCGCACTCTCGAGCTGATCGCCCGCGACAAGGCCTGCGAGCACCCGGGCAGCGCCTGCCATGGCGAGTCGTGCCCGTTGGCCAGGGGCTTCTACGACCGCCTGCCGGCTGCCCGCGAGGCCGCCTCGCAGCAGCCATTGCTGGATCGCGCAGGCTTGCGCGAGGTGGCCCTGGCGCACCAGGTCTGCCCTTACTACCTGGGGCAGGAGATGGCCCGCTGGGTCGATGTGCTGGTGGCCGACTACAACTACTACTTCGATGCCCACGCCTTGCTGCACGCGTTGGCCCAGGCCAACCAGTGGCGGGTCGCGGTGCTGGTGGACGAGGCGCACAACCTGGTCGAGCGGGGCCGTGGCATGTACAGCGCGAGCCTCGACCAGGGCCAGTTGCAGGCCTTGCGCCAGGGCAAGCCGGCTGGGCTGGGCAGTGCCCTGGACCGGCTGAACCGGCAGTGGAACGCCCTGTACAAAGCGCAACGGGCGCCGTACCAGGCCGTCGAGCAGTTGCCGGAGGCCTTCGTACGTAGCCTGCAGCACTGCATCGGGCTGATCCAGGAGCGCCTCGAGCAGGCACCCACCGAGGTGGATCCCGCGCTGTTGCAGTTCTTTTTCCAGGTCTTGCAGTTCACCCGGGTCGCCGAGCTGTTCGACGAGCACTTCATCTTCGATATCAGCCTGCGCAACGGGCCACGCAAGCGCCGCCTGGCTACCCTGTGCCTGCGCAATGTGGTCCCGGCCCGGTTGCTGGGCCCGCGCATGCGTGCGGCGCGTAGCGTGGCGCTGTTTTCCGCGACCCTTGGCCCCCGGCATTTCTATGCCGACCTGCTGGGCATGCCGCCCGACACCGCCTGGCTGGAGGTTGCCGCGCCGTTTCGTGCCGAACAGCTCGAGGTGCGTATCGTCAGCCAGGTGTCGACCCGTTATCGCGAACGCCAGGCGTCGCTGGCGCCGATCGTCGAGCTGATCGCCGGGCAGTATCGGCGGATGCCCGGCAACTACCTGGCGTTCTTCAGCAGTTTCGAATATTTGGGGCAGGTCGCTGGGCTGCTGGCCGAGCGCTACCCCGACATCCCGCGCTGGGAGCAGGCGCCGGGCATGGACGAGGGCGCGCGCGAGGCCTTTCTCGCGCGCTTCGTGGCCGACGGGCAGGGCATCGGCTTCGCCGTGCTGGGCGGCGCTTTCGGCGAAGGTGTCGACCTGCCGGGCACCCGCTTGGTCGGGGCGTTCGTTGCCACCCTGGGCCTGCCCCAGGTCAATCCGGTCAATGAACAGTTCAAGCTGCGCCTGGGCAGGCAGTTCGGCGCGGGGTTCGACTATGCCTATCTCTACCCTGGCGTGCGCAAGGTGATCCAGGCTGCTGGCCGGGTCATCCGGGGCGACCAGGACCGTGGCGTGCTGCTGCTGATCGATGAGCGCTTCGCCGAGCCACGGGTGCAGCAGATGTTCCCAGGCTGGTGGCAGGCGGTTTGACTCAGCGGCCCTAAGCTTCGCAAGCGTCATCGCACAGGCTTGCAACTCCCAGTACACTGCGCGTTCCAACACCTACATCCCGTTGATCTCGAGGTTCTTGCATGACGCTCAGTCCTTTGGCAGGCAAGCCGGCTCCGGCCAGCGTGCTGGTCGATATCCCCCGCCTGCTCACCGCCTATTACACCGGCCGCCCCGACGCTGCCGTGGCGGCTCAGCGCGTGGCCTTCGGCACCTCCGGGCACCGTGGCACGTCACTGGAATTGAGCTTCAACGAACACCATGTATTGGCCATTACCCAGGCCATCTGCCTGTACCGCCAGGAGAATGGCATCGACGGCCCGCTGTTCGTCGGTGCCGACACCCACGCACTGTCCGCCCCGGCCGCGGCCAGTGCCCTGGAGGTGCTGGCGGCCAACGACGTGCAGGTGATGCTGTCCAAGGACGACGAGTACACGCCGACGCCGGCGGTGTCCCATGCCATCCTCTGCCATAACCGTGGCCGCCAGCGAGGCCTGGCCGACGGCATCGTCATCACTCCGTCGCACAACCCGCCACAGAGCGGTGGCTTCAAGTACAACCCACCCAATGGCGGCCCGGCCGACAGCGACGTGACCAAGTGGATCGAGGCCAAGGCCAACGAGTTGCTGGCCGCCGGGCTCGAGGGCGTCAAGCGCATGGACCATGCCCAGGCATTGCAGGCCAGCACCACCCAGCGCCATGACTATGTGAACAGCTACGTGGCCGACCTGGCCAACGTCATCGACTTCGAGGTGATCCGCAAGGCCGGCCTGCGCCTGGGCGTCGACCCGCTGGGCGGGGCAGGGGTGCGCTACTGGCAGGCGATCGCCGAGCACTATCGCCTGGACCTGGAGGTGGTCAACACCGAGGTCGACCCGACGTTCCGCTTCATGACCGTCGACTGGGACGGGCAGATCCGCATGGACCCGTCCTCGCCCCACGCCATGCAGGGCCTGATCGGCCTGCGCGAGCGCTTCGACGTGGCCTTCGCCTGCGACCCGGACCACGACCGTCATGGCATCGTCACCCCCGACGGCCTCTTGCAGCCGAACAACTACCTGGCGGTGGCCATCGACTACCTGTTCCGCCACCGGCCACAGTGGCGCGCCGATGCCGCAGTGGGCAAGACCGTGGTCAGCAGCGGCCTGATCGACCGTGTCACGGCACGCCTGGGGCGCAAGCTGCATGAGGTGCCGGTGGGCTTCAAGTTCTTCGCCCAGGGGCTGTTCGATGGGACGCTGGGCTTCGGTGGCGAGGAGAGTGCCGGGGCGTCGTTCCTGCGTCGCGATGGCTCGGTGTGGACGACCGACAAGGACGGCCTGATCCCGGCATTGCTGGCGGCGGAGATGACGGCCCGCACCGGGCGCAACCCGAGCCAGGCCTATGCGGACCTCACCGAGGCGCTGGGCCGACCGTTCGCTACCCGTGTCGAAGCCAAGGCCGATGCGCGGCAGAAGGCCCTGCTGGGCAAGTTGGCACCGGAGCAGGTCACCTCCACCGAGCTCGCTGGCGAGGCGATCGAGGGGATTCTCAGCCATGCACCGGGGAATGGGCAGGCCATCGGTGGGCTGAAGGTGATGACCGCCAACGGATGGTTCGCCGCGCGGCCGTCCGGGACCGAGGATATCTACAAGATCTATGCCGAGAGCTTCGTCGACGAGGCGCATCTGCAGCGCTTGGTGCAGGAGGCGCAGGTATTGGTCGATGCTGCCATTGCCTGAGGCTGTGGCGCTTCAATGATTCGGGGGCGCGAAGCGCCCCCGAATGGCAGAGATGAAGTCGATCCAGCATGCCGGGGCGCGCAGGCCCCTGACGGCGCAGCCCAAGCCGCCGCGGTGTCGGTGCTGGCCAAGCCTATCGCCAGCAGCAGGCCGGCCAACAGCGTTGTCGTCTTCTTCATCGAGGCCTCGTCGGTAGCCGTTCCTTGGGTCCGGGCAAGTGTAGACGACGAGGCCCATGGGCCTGGCGGGCCTGCCTCAGACGCGGAACTGGTCCATCAGCCCCTGCTGCTGGTTGGCCAGGCTGTTGAGCGACTGGCTGACCCGCGCCGACTCGTTGGCCTGCCCGGAGAGCGACTCGGTGACGTCGCGGATGGTCGCGACGTTCCTGTTGATCTCCTCGGCCACTGCGCTCTGTTCCTCGGCCGCCGAGGCGATCTGCAGGTTCATGTCGGTGATCACCGTCACCGCCTGGCCAATGCGCTGCAACGCGGTGACCGCCTGGCCGACCTGCTCGACACCGCCCTGGGCCTGGCGGTGGCTGTTGTCCATGGCGCCGACCACCTCGCGGGTGCCGGCCTGCAAGGCCTCGATGACCTGACGGGTTTCCTCCACCGACTCCTGGGTACGCCGCGCCAGGTTGCGTACCTCGTCGGCGACCACGGCGAACCCACGCCCGGCCTCGCCGGCGCGGGCGGCCTCGATGGCGGCGTTGAGCGCCAGCAGGTTGGTCTGCTCGGCGATCGAGCGGATCACCTCCAGCACCGAGCCGATCTTCTCGCTGTTGTGCGCCAGGCCCTCGACCTGGGTCATGGCGCTGCTCATGTCGGCGGCCAGGGTGTCGATGCTGCGGGTGGTGCTGTCGATCACCGCCAGCCCCTCGCGAGTGGCCTGGTCGGCGTCACGGGCCGCCTGCGCGGCCTGGGAGGCGCTGCGGGCGACGTCCTGGGCGGTGGCGCTCATTTCATGGGAGGCGGTGGCCACCTGGTCGACTTGGCGGTACTGCTGCTCCATGCCGGCGCTGGTCTGGGTGGCGATGGCCGAGGACTGGTCGGCAGTGCCACGGGCGGCCTGCACCGAGCGTTTCACTTCGGCGATGGTCGGCTGCAGCTTGTCGAGGAAACGGTTGAACCAGCCGGCCAGCTCGCCTAGCTCGTCGCGCTTGTCGTAGGCCAGGCGGCGGGTCAGGTCGCCTTCGCCGCTGGCGATATCCTTGAGCATGGCGGCAACGTCGAGGATCGGCCGGGTCACCCCGCGGGCCATCAGCCAGATCAGCAGCAGGCCGGCGAGCGCCGCCGCCAGGCCCAGGCCGAGCTCGAGCAGGGTGCCGCTGGTGTTGAGTGCATCGAGCTCCCGCTCCAGCGCCTCGGCCGGCCCGGCCAGGGCGCTTTGCGGTACGTCGAGCAGCACGCCCCATGGCCGGGCACCGGGAATCGGCGCGAAGGCGGCCAGCACTTTCAGGCGCTGCTGGTCGGCCAGGACCTGCAGCTTGCCGTCGGCGAGCCTGCGCACCAGCTCGGCGCCCTGGGCCGGGTCGGCTTGCTCGAGGCGCTGGGCCAGCTTGCTGGCATCGGCGCTGTAGCCGGCCAGCAGGCCTGCGGGGCTGAGGATGCCGACCGTGGTGCGGCCTTCGTAGAGGCTGCGGCTGGCGGCCTGGCTCAAGGCCTGCAGGCTGTTGAGGTTGATGTCGACGGAGAGGGTGGCGATCACCTTGTCGGCCACCATCAGCGGGAACACGATGCTGGTCATCAGCACCTGCTGGCCATCGATCTGGTAGAAGTACGGCTCGATCACGCAGACCTTGCGGGTACTGCGCGGGCAGGCCCACCAGTTGTTGAGCGGCTCGCCGCTGGGGCCGACCTCGGTGTTGGCCAAGTCTTGCTCGGGCAGGGCCATGGCGGTCAGTTGGCCGGCGCGCGGCTGCGACCAGTAGAGGGAGAAGCGCCCGGTCTCGTTGCTGCCCAGTTCGCTCTGGCCGGTGAACAGCTCGTCCTTGCCGTCCAGGGCGCCTTGCTCGAACACCAGGGACAGGCCGAGCAGATCCGGGTTGGCCTGCAGGGCGGTGCGCACCTGGCGGGTGAGGTCTTCGCGCAGGTCGTAGGCGTCGAGGAAACGCTTTTCGGCCTGTTCGCGCAGGAACAGCACCTGGCGGGCGAAGCCAGCCCCGTACTGGTAGGCATCCATGAACTGGCGGCTGATGTTCAGGGCCTGGACCTCGCCTTGCGACGCGATGCGCGCCTGGGCCGCCTCGCCGAGCATCTGCATGCTGCTTGCCTTGACCAGGTCGGAGCTGTGCGCCATGCGGTACAGCGAAAGGCCGACCAGCAAGGTGACGATGCCCGCCAGGCACAGGCCGGCGAGCAGGGTGATCTTCCACTGGATGGACAGTTGTCGCAAAGGCATTGGGCGAATCCCTTGTAAGAGGTCTTGGGGTGAACAGTGTTTCGGCAGGATGGGCGTTTTCTTTATTCAAACGTTCAATTGAATCACCCCGGCTTGCTGCCCTGTCGCGGCGCAGAGGGCTTTGACATCCGCCGGCCGCTGCTTCAGAGTGTGCGCCCTTCATAACAACATCCCCACGCCCGGCCGCTGCCTGCCCGTAGCCTGTCGCCGGTGCGCCCGCTTTTTGTCTGTCGCAACGAGGTAATCCACACCATGAATGCAGTCATTGCCGCGGTCGGCATCATGCTGATATTGAGCCTGTCCCGCGTGCATGTGGTCATCGCCCTGATCGTCGGCGCACTGGTCGGTGGCTTGGTCGGCGGCCTGGGCACCGAGGGCACGCTCAAGGCCTTCAACAGTGGTTTGGGCGGTGGCGCCACGGTGGCGCTGTCGTATGCGTTGCTGGGTGCGTTCGCCGTGGCCATCGCCAAGTCGGGCCTGGCCCATGCCCTGGCGGATCGTGCCCTGGCGGTGATCGACCGCCAGGGGCATGCCAATGGCAGCTCGCTCAAGTGGCTGCTGATCGGCCTGATGCTGGTGGTAGCGGTCTCGTCGCAGAACATCCTGCCGATCCACATCGCCTTCATCCCGCTGCTGGTGCCGCCACTGCTGTACGTGCTGACCCGCCTGCGCATCGACCGCCGGCTGATCGCCTGTGTGATCACCTTCGGCCTGATCACCCCGTACATGTTCCTGCCGGTGGGCTTCGGCAACATCTTCCTCAACGAGATCCTGCTGGCCAACGTCAGCCGCGCGGGCGTGGATGTCAGCGGGGTCAACGTCACCCAGGCCATGGCCATCCCCGCCGCGGGCATGCTCGCGGGCCTGCTGCTGGCGGTGTTCTTCAGCTACCGTCGCAAGCGCGACTACGACCTGGCGCGCATCGAGCAGGTCGAGCAGGTCAGCGTGCGCTACAACCCCTTGACCTTGCTGGTGGCGGGCGCGGCCATCGCCGCGGCGTTCATCATCCAGCTGTGGCTGGACTCGATGATCATTGGCGCCATGGTGGGCTTCCTGATCTTCTCGCTGTCGGGCATCGTGCGCTGGAAGGACACCGACGACCTGTTCACCGAAGGCATGAAGATGATGGCCATGATCGGCTTCATCATGATCGCGGCCTCGGGTTTCGCCGAGGTGATGAAGGCCACCGGCGAGGTGAAGAGCCTGGTGGAGGCGTCGGCGCGGTGGATCGACCACAGCAAGGGCATCGGCGCCTTGCTGATGTTGTTGGTGGGGCTGCTGGTGACCATGGGGATCGGCTCGTCGTTCTCCACGGTGCCGATCCTGGCGGCGATCTTCGTGCCGCTGTGCGTGCAACTGGGCTTCGATCCGCTGGCCACCGTGTGCATCGTCGGCACCGCCGGGGCGCTGGGCGATGCCGGTTCGCCCGCTTCGGACTCGACCTTGGGGCCGACCTCGGGGCTCAATGTGGATGGGCAGCATCACCACATCTGGGACACCGTGGTGCCGACCTTCATCCACTACAACCTGCCGTTGCTGGCCTTCGGGTGGTTGGCGGCGATGGTGCTCTGAGGTATCGAGCCCATTGGGGGCGCGAAGCGGCCCCAGTATCGAAAAGGCTCAGCCCTTGTCCGGGAGCGGCGAGATACGGTTGAGGACGGTGCCGCCGTCCTTGCTGCGGGTCAGGTAGACGGGCAGTACCTGGGGCAGGTTGTCCACCAGCCGGTGCACTTCGCGGGTGTTGTACACGCCACTGACGCGCAGCTTGCCGGTGTTGTCGTCGGCCAGTTGCAGCGGCTTGTCCAGGTAGCGGTTGATCACCGGCAGGGCCTGGCTCAGGCTGAGGTTGTCGAGGATGAGCTTGCCGTTGCGCCAGGCCAGGTCGTTGCCGTAGTCGCCGCTCTGCGCAAGGGTCGGCTCGAAGTCGCCGGCATGGTAGCTGGCCTGCATGCCGGGGCCGAGGCGGTAGCCGCCGTCGCTGCCATTGCTGCTGACCAGCACCGAGCCTTCCACCAGGGTCACCTCGACCTGGTCCTGATACTTCCAGACGTTGAACTGGGTACCGGTGACCCGCGTCTGGCCATGCCCGGCGCGGACGATGAACGGGTGCGCGCTGTCATGTTCGACCTTGAAGAACGCCTCGCCCTTGATCAGGGTGACCTGGCGCTGGTCCTTGTAGTTCAGGTAGCGCAGCTCGGTATTGAGGTTGAGCTCGACCACGCTGCCATCGCCCAGCGTTACCTGGCGCACCTGGTCGGTGCTTTCGAAATGCTGGTAGCGATTGGGCACCCAGCCTTGTTCCCAGCCCACCCAGCCGGCCAGGGGCAAGGCGAGCAGGGCGATCGCCGCGGCGCAGGCGAACGGGCGCCAGTTGCGCTGCCGGGCGCGGGGCTTGAGCTTGGTCACGGTCGCGCTGCGTGGCAGCAGGTCGGCGGTCTGCCAGATGTCCAGCATCGCCTGGTATTCCTCGAGGTGCCGCGGGTCGGCCGCCAGCCACTGGGCGAATGCCGCCTGCTCGGCGTTCGTGCAGTCATCGGCATGCAGGCGCATGCACCAATGGGCGGCGGCGTCGGTGATGGCATCGTCTGGAGTGGGGGTGAAGCGGTCGTGGTTCATTGCGGCTCCCGGTTTTGCGCATTCTACCCCTGCGAAGGGGCTGCGAGAACCGAGATAATGGCGAATGACTATCAAATGTGCGTTTTTTCGTCTGAATAAAGGGCCGGTTCTGACACTCAACCGGCCCAATCCCGCACAGCCCGAGTTCAGAACTGCCCTGGCGCCATGCCATAGAGGCTGGCGCTACCGGCCTGGATGCTGGCTTCCAGCGCCAGGCTGCGCGGCAGCAGGCGCTGGAAGAAGAACTCGGCACAGGCCAGCTTGGCACCAAGGAACGCCGGATCCTCGTCGAGCTTGCGCTGGGCTATGGCCGCCATACGTGCCCACAGGTAGGCGTAGGCGGTCAGGCCGAACAGGTGCAGGTATTCCACTGCCGTGGCGCTGACCAGGTTGACGTCCCGAGGCGCCTGCTCCAGCAGCCATTGGCTGGTGCGCTCCAGACGCACCAGGGCCTCCAGCAGGGCATCGCGGTGCAGTGGGGCGTCGACACAGAAGGCCCGGACCTCGCTGGTGAAGGCGAACAGGGCCTGGCCGCCGTCGGCAAGGACCTTGCGCCCCAGCAGGTCGAGGGCCTGGATGCCGTTGGTGCCTTCGTAGATCTGCGCGATACGCACGTCGCGCACCCGCTGCTCCTGCCCCCATTCACGGATATAGCCGTGGCCGCCGAATACCTGCTGGCCGAGCACGCAGCTTTCCAGGCCGTTGTCGGTGAAGAACGCCTTGGCCACCGGAGTCAGCAGGGCCACCTGGCGTTGGGCGCGCTCACGCTCGCCGACGTCCTCGGCGTAGCGAGACAAGTCCAGTTGCTGGCCGACATAGGCGGCGAAGGCACGGCCGCCTTCGGTGAGCGCGCGCATGGTCAGCAGCATGCGCCGTACATCGCCGTGGTGGATGATCGGGTCGGCGATCCCGTCGCGTACCTGCGGTCCTGCGGCGGCCCGGCTTTGCAGGCGTTCGCAGGCGTAGCGCGCGGAGCTCTGGTACGAGGCCTCGGCGCAGCCGAGGCCCTGGATGCCGATGGACAGGCGCTCGTAGTTCATCATGGTGAACATCGCCGCCAGGCCGCGGTTCGCTTCGCCGACCAGGTAGCCGGTGGCCGCGTCGAAGTTCATCACGCAGGTGGCCGAGGCCTTGATACCCATCTTGTGTTCGATCGAGCCGCAGTGCGCCCCATTGCGCGCGCCCAGGCTACCGTCCGCCTCGACCAGGTACTTGGGCACCAGGAACAGCGAGATGCCCTTGGGGCCGGCCGGCGCGTCCGGCAGCCTGGCCAGCACCAGGTGGACGATGTTCTCGGTCAGGTCCTGCTCGCCGCCGGTGATGAAGATCTTGCTGCCACTGATGCGGTAACTGCCATCGACCTGGGGTTCGGCACGGGTGCGGATCAGGCCCAGGTCGGTGCCGGCCTGGGGCTCGGTCAGGCACATGGTGCCCGCCCACTGGCCGCTGTACAGCGGCGCCAGGAAGGTGGCCTTCAAGGCCTCGTCGGCATGGGCATCGATGGCCAGGCAAGTGCCGGCGCTCAGCGCCGAATACAGGCTGAAGCTGCAATCGGCGGCGTAGAGCATCTCCTCGAACAGCACGGCGAGCATCTTCGGCATGCCCATGCCGCCGTACTCGGGGTTACCGCCCAGGCCAACCCAGCCGCCTTCGCGGTAGGTCCGCCAGGCCTCGCGGAAACCGTCGGGGGTGGTCACCTGGCCGGCCTCGAAGTGCACGCCCTGTTCGTCGCCGTTGCGGCTGAGCGGGGCGATCAACTGGCCGGTGATCTTCGCTGCCTCTTCGAGGATGGCGTCGGCGGTGTCGGCATCGACCCGCTCGGCCAGCGCCGGCAGGCGGGCCCACAGGGCTTGGGCATCGAACAGGTCATGGAGAACGAAGCGCATGTCGCGCAAGGGGGCCGTGTACTGGGTCATCTGGGAGCTCTCGAATGCAAGGGAGGAATCCGCGGCGCAGGGTCGCCCACCCTGGTAGGGGGGCGACATGGCCGGTGAGGCAGGCGTTGGGGTCAGAGGGCCCTGGCCTGGTCGCGCAGGAGGTACTTCTGGATCTTGCCGGTGGAGGTCTTGGGCAGCTCACCGAAGACCACCGTCTTCGGCACCTTGAAACCGGCCAGGTGCTCGCGGCACCAGGCGATGATGTCCGCCTCGCGGGTGGCGCCGTGGCCGGGCTTGAGGGCGACGAAGGCGCAGGGCGTCTCGCCCCATTTCTCGTCCGGGCGGGCCACCACAGCTGCCTCGAGGACAGCCGGATGCCGGTAGAGGGTATCTTCGACCTCGAGGGTGGAGATGTTCTCGCCCCCGGAGATGATGATGTCCTTGAGCCGGTCCTTGATCTCGACATAGCCGTCGGCATGCCACACGGCCAGGTCGCCGGTGTGGAACCAGCCGCCGCGGAAGGCCTCGGCGGTGGCCTCGGGGTTCTTCAGGTAGCCCTTCATCACCGTGTTGCCACGCATGAAGATCTCGCCCAGGGTGTTGCCATCGCGGGGCACCGGCTGAAGGGTCTGCGGATCGGCGACCATCAGGCCATCGAGGGTCGGGTAGCGCACACCCTGGCGCGACTTGATCCGTGCTCGCTGCTCCAGGGGCTGGTCGTCCCATTCGGCGTGCCAGGCGCACACGGTCACCGGGCCGTAGACCTCGGTCAGGCCGTAGGTATGGGTGAGCTGGATGCCCATTTCCTCCACCGCGCCGATCACCTTGGCCGGTGGTGCGGCGCCGGCGACCATGGCCTGCACTGGATGGTCGATGGCCGCCTTGTCGGTCTCGGGCATGTTCACCAGGGCATTGAGCACGATGGGCGCGCCGCACAGGTGAGTGACCCGGTGCTCGCGGATGAGGGTGAGGATCTTCTGCGGGTCGACCCGGCGCAGGAACACATGGGTGCCAGCCAGGGCGGTGATGGTCCAGGGGTAGCACCAGCCGTTGCAATGAAACATCGGCAGGGTCCACAGGTACACCGGGTGATGGCCCATGGCCCAGGTGATCTGGTTGCCCAGGGCATTGAGGTAGGCGCCGCGATGGTGGTAGACCACGCCCTTGGGGTTACCGGTGGTGCCGGAGGTGTAGTTCAGCGAAATGGCCTGCCATTCGTCCTCCGGCCATTCCCAGGCGAACGCCGGGTCGCCCTCGGCGAGCAGGGCCTCGTAGTCCAGCTCGCTGACCGCGCGGCCTTCGCCGTACTCCGGGTCGTCCACGTCGACCACCAGGGGCGGGTGTTCGAGTAGGGCCAGGGCGGCTTCGATCACGGCGTGGAACTCGCGGTCGGTGATCAGCACCTTGGCCTCACCGTGCTGCAGCATGAAGGCGATGGCTTCGGCATCCAGGCGCACGTTCAGGGTGTTGAGCACCGCGCCGATCATCGGCACGGCGAAGTGCGCCTCGAGCATCGCCGGGATATTCGGCAGCATCACCGCCACCGTGTCGCCACGGCCGATGCCACGTCCGGCCAGGGCGCTGGCCAGGCGGCAGCAGCGCTCGTAGGTCTGGCGCCAGTCGCGGCGCAGGGCACCGTGGATCACGGCCGGGTAATGACCGTACACCGCGGCGGTGCGTTCGATGAAGCTCAGCGGCGTGAGGGCGACATGGTTGACAGGGGCGGGCATCAGGCCCTGGGAGAAGATCGACATGCGGTGGTCCTGTAGGGGAGGCAGGCGCAGCCTGTGCGCATGGCCCCCGGTGGCTGATTGTTAGCTCTGATCAGGGTGGGGAGCGCGCGTGGGCGCCGCTTCCCCTGTCGCATTTTTAAGCGAACCGCTATGGTAGATGGAATATCGACTATAGCAATATAGTAAAACTACTATAATAACGAGCCCGAAACCGTGGACAAGCACCTATCCCCCTTGCTCGCCAAGGATCCCCAACCCAGCTTGCTGCTGGCGCCCGATGCCCGTCCGCTGGCCCTCAACGCGGCCCTGCAGGCGCTGATCGAAGCGGGGCCGCCGCTGGCGCGCTGGTTGCCGGCCAACAGCGCGGCGCTGGTGCGTGCCTGCCTGCGCCAGGGGCGGGCCATCGCTGAGGTGGAGGCCGAGCAGGGCGAGCGCATCCTGCTGTGGACCTTCATCCCCGACGACCGCGGCCAGCAGGTGCTGGCCCGCTGCCGCGACGCCAGCGAGGAGCGCCACGGCGCCCGCGAGGCCAGCCGAGCCCGGCGCCTGTACCGCTTGATCATCGAGAACACCACCGACCTGATCTCCCGGCACAGCCCCGATGGCCGCTTCCTCGATGCCTCGCCCGCGGCATTTCGCCTGCTCGGCCTGTGGCCGGAGCAACTGCGCGGCATGCCGGTCCGTGCCTTGCTCCATCCCCGCGAGCGGCGCCAGGCCCTGCAGCAGGCCGCTGCCGCCCTGGACCAGGATGGCTACCACACCATGACCTGCCGGGTCCGTCATGCCGCTGGCGGCTATCGCTGGTTCGAGATCGCCAGCCGGGCCATCCGCGAGACCTACACCGGCGCGGTGGTGGAGATCGTCAGCGTGTCCCGCGACATCAGCCTGCGCATCGAGGCCCAGGAGAGCCTGGCCCATGGTGCCCGGGTGGCCACCCTTGGCGAACTGGCGTCGGGCATCGCCCATGAGATCAACCAACCGCTGGCGGCGGTGGTCAACTACGCCAACGCCAGCCAGCGCTACCTGCAAGGGCTGGAACGCGACCCGCAGGCCCGCGAGCGGGTCGGCCAGGGGCTGCAGCGCATCATCGAGCAGGCCACCCATGCCGCCGAGGTCATCCGCCGCCTGCGGGCCTTTCTGCGCAAGGGACCGCGACACTTGCAGGCACTCGACATCGTCGAGGTGGCCGGCGAGGCGATGCGCCTGTGCGCCTGGGAGGCGGCGCGTGAGCAGGTCAGCATCGAGCTGCGCATGAGCGGGACCTTGCCGAGCGTGCATGCCGACCGCGTGCTGCTGGAGCAGGTACTGCTCAACCTGCTGCGCAATGCCATCGACGCCAACCGCGAGCGGCACGATGGCAAGCCCTCGCGTATCCTGCTGGGCGCCGTGCGCCAGGGCGACTGGCTGCAGGTGGAGGTCGCCGACCAAGGGCCGGGTGTGGCTGCCGAGCGTCTGGACGAGATCTTCACGCCGTTCACCACCAGCAAGGCGGACGGCCTGGGGCTCGGCCTGAGCATGAGCCGCAGCATCGTCGAGGGTTTCGGTGGCAGCCTGCAGGCGCGGCCGGGCGAGGCGGGCGGCTTGGTGTTGTGCTGCCGCCTGCCGGCGAACAAGGGATGAGGGAGGGTGAAGGTGCAAGCGAAGGTCTATGTGGTCGATGACGACCAAGGCATGCTCGATTCGACGGTCTGGCTGCTGGAGTCGGTGGGGCTGTGTGCGCTGCCGTTCACCAGCGGCCAGGCGTTCCTGGACGCCTGCGACGACCGGGGGCCGGCCTGCGTGCTCCTGGATGTGCGCATGCCTGGCCTGGGCGGGCTGGCGGTACAGGAGGCGTTGCGCGAGCGTGGGCGGCGGATCCCGGTGATCTTCGTCAGCGGGCACGCCGATGTGCCCATCGTGGTCCGTGCCTTCAAGGCCGGGGCCTGCGATTTCATCGAGAAACCCTACAACGACCAGTTGCTGCTCGACAGTGTCCAGGCGGCCTTGGGCCACGCTCGCCGCGAGCACCAGGGCAGCGAGGCGCTGGCCGCCGTGCAGGCGCGCATCGATGGGCTGACGCCGCGCGAGCGGGATGTGTTCATCCCGTTGGCCAAGGGCCTGAGCAACCGCGAGATCGCCGAGCAGCTCGGGGTCAGCGTCAAGACCGTGGACCTGTACCGGGGGCGGGTGATGAAGCGCATGCAGGCGGCAAGCCTGGCGGAGCTGGTGGGGATGGCGATTGCCTGTGGGCAGGTGCAGGCGCTGGGCTTGGCGGCTGCCCGGGTGGTTTGAGTAGCCACCTAATAAAGGTTTTGACATTCACTGCCTAGGCAGTAATATTTTTACACAATTGTTCGAGCCGACCCCGATGTCCCATTTCACCCCGGAAAATTTCCAGAGCTGCACCCTCGGCATGCTGCTGGGCCGTGCCACGTTGTTGAAGGACCGCATCCTCGATTCGCACCTGGAGGCCGACGGCATCACCGCCGCGCAGTTCAAGGTGTTGATCATCGTCGCCCAGTACCAGGTGGACACCCCGGCCGAGCTGTGCCGCTACCTGGGCCTGGACAGCGGCTCGATGACGCGCATGCTCGACCGCCTCGAGCAGAAGGGGCTGGTCCTGCGCAATCGCTGCCCGCAAGACCGTCGCCAGGTGCGCCTGGCCTTGACCCGCGAGGGCCAGCGCCTGGCCGATCGCCTGCCGCAGATCGGCGCGGCATCGATGAACGAGCTGCTCGGCGTGCTGCAACCGGAAGAACTCAAGACCCTCGAAGGCCTGTTGGCCAAGGTGCTGATCAGCGCCGGCGACCCCCTGACGATCCGCCGCTTCGGCGATCGTTGATCCCTGTCACGATTCATCCAAGGTACCGTCATGGCCACTCCCGTCGACACCACCTCCACCAGCGCGACGCCTGAAGCCTCGCGCAAGCGCAAGACCTGGCTGCTGGGCCTGTTGCTCGTGCTGGTTCTTGCCGGCGCCGCCACCTGGGCCTGGTACGCCCTGGTCGGGCGTTGGCACGAGAGCACCGACGACGCCTACGTCAACGGCAACGTGGTGGAAATCACTCCCCTGGTGACCGGCACCGTCACCAGCATCGGTGCCGACGATGGCGACCTGGTCCACGCCGGCCAGGTGCTGTTGCGCTTCGACCCGGCCGACAGCGAGGTCGCCCTGCAATCGGCCGAGGCCAGGCTGGCGCGCACCGTACGCCAGGTGCGTGGCCTGTACAGCAACGTCGATGCCCTCAAGGCCCAGGTACAGACCCGCCAGGCCGAACTGAAGAAGGCCCGGGAAAACTACCAGCGGCGCAAGGTGCTGGCCGACAGCGGGGCGATCGCCGCCGAGGAGCTTTCCCATTCCCGCGACGACCTGAGCGCCGCCCAGAGCGCCCTGGACAATGCCCGTCAGCAGCTCAGCACCAGCACTGCGCTGGTCGACGACACCGTGGTCTCCTCGCATCCCGAGGTCATGGCCGCCGCCGCCGACCTGCGCCAGGCCTACCTCGACCACGCTCGCACCACCCTGGTGGCGCCGGTGACCGGCTACGTGGCCAAGCGCACCGTGCAACTGGGTCAGCGCCTGCAGCCGGGTACCGCGACCATGGCGGTGATCCCCCTGGACCAGGTGTGGATCGACGCCAACTTCAAGGAAACCCAGCTGCGCGACATGCGCATCGGCCAGCCGGTGGAGGTCACCGCCGACCTCTACGGCAGCGCCGTGAAGTACAGCGGCACCATCGACAGCCTCGGCGCCGGTACCGGCAGCGCCTTCGCCCTGTTGCCAGCGCAGAACGCCACCGGCAACTGGATCAAGATCGTCCAGCGGGTGCCGGTACGTATTCACCTCGACCCCCAGCAACTCAAGGCGCACCCGCTGCGCATCGGCCTGTCCACCGTGGTCGAGGTCGACCTGCACGACCAGAGTGGCCCGGCCCTGGCACAGCAACCGCCGCAGCAGGCCAGCTACACCACTCAGGTGTATGACCGCCAACTGGTCGAGGCCGACCACCTGATCGCCCGGCTGATCCACGAGAACAGCGCGTCCGGCAAGACGGCCCAGCGATGAGCGACAACGCACCCGCCCAGTTCACGCCGCCGAGCCTGCTGCTGACCACCATCGGCCTGTCGCTGGCGACTTTCATGCAGGTGCTCGACACCACCATCGCCAACGTGGCCTTGCCGACCATCTCCGGCAACCTGGGGGTGAGCTACGAGCAGGGCACCTGGGTGATCACCTCGTTCGCCGTGAGCAACGCCATCGCCTTGCCGCTGACCGGTTGGCTGAGCCGGCGTTTCGGCGAGGTGAAGCTGTTCATCTGGGCCACGCTGCTGTTCGTGCTCGCCTCGTTCCTGTGCGGCATCGCCCAGTCGATGCCCGAGCTGGTGGCCTTCCGTGTGCTCCAGGGGGTGGTGGCAGGCCCGCTGTATCCGATGACCCAGACCTTGCTGATTGCGGTATACCCGCCGGCCAAGCGGGGGATGGCCCTGGCCCTGCTGGCCATGGTCACGGTGGTGGCGCCGATCGCAGGGCCGATCCTCGGCGGCTGGATCACCGACAGCTACAGCTGGCCATGGATCTTCTTCATCAACGTGCCTATCGGCCTGTTCGCCGCCGCCGTGGTGCGCCAGCAGATGCGCGCGCGGCCGGTGCTCACCAGCCGTCAGCCGATGGACTACATCGGCCTGCTGACCCTGGTCATCGGCGTCGGTGCGTTGCAGGTGGTGCTGGACAAAGGCAATGACCTGGACTGGTTCGAGTCGTCGTTCATCGTCGTTGGCAGCCTGATATCGGTGGTGTTCCTGGCGATCTTCGTGATCTGGGAGCTGACTGACCGCCATCCAGTGGTCAACCTGCGGCTGTTCGTGCACCGTAACTTTCGCATCGGCACGTTGGTGCTGGTAGGTGGCTATGCGGGGTTCTTCGGCATCAACCTGATCCTGCCGCAGTGGCTGCAGACACAGATGGGCTACACCGCCACCTGGGCGGGCCTGGCGGTGGCGCCGATCGGCCTGTTGCCGGTGCTCATGTCGCCCTTCGTCGGCAAGTACGCCCACCGATTCGACCTGCGCCTGCTGGCGGGGCTGGCGTTCCTGGCGATCGGCACCAGTTGCTACATGCGGGCCGGCTTCACCAGCGAGGTGGACTTCCAGCACGTGGCGCTGGTGCAGTTGTTCATGGGGATCGGTGTGGCGCTGTTCTTCATGCCGACCTTGAGCATCCTGTTATCGGACCTGCCGCCCCATCAGATCGCCGATGGCTCGGGCCTGGCCACGTTCCTGCGCACCCTTGGCGGCAGCTTCGCCGCCTCGCTGACCACCTGGATCTGGATTCGCCGGGCCGACCAGCACCATGCCTACCTGAGCGAGAACATCAGCCAGTACGACCCGGCCACCCGTCATGCGCTGGAGCAGTTGGGTGGGGCGAACCCGCAGAGCTACGCGCAGCTGGAGCAGATCCTCAACGGGCAGGCGTACATGATGTCGACGGTGGACTACTTCACCCTGATGACCTGGATATTCGCCGGCCTGATCCTGCTGGTATGGCTGGCGCGTCCGCCGTTCACGGCCAAGGCCGGGCCGGCTTCGGCGGGGCATTGAGCCGGTGAGCGCCCTTTAGGGGCGCTGCCCCGCCGGCATTCACAATCGGGCGCTTTTCCCCTATTGTCGAAGGTTCATTCCCAGGCAATTGGCAGGCTCATGGAGAAAGTCATCGTGATCACCGGTGCCAGCCGTGGCATCGGCGCCGCCACCGCGTTGCTGGCGGCCAGGCAAGGTTACCGTATCTGCATCAACTACCACGCCGACGACCAGGCCGCCGAACAGGTGCTCGGCCAGGTCCGCGCGCTGGGGGCCATGGCCATCGCCGTGCGTGCCGACGCCAGCGTCGAGGATGAGGTGATGCAACTGTTCCACCGTGTCGACCAGGAGCTCGGCCCGGTCACCGCGTTGGTCAACAACGCCGGCACCATCGGCCAGCAGAGCCGGGTCGAGGAAATGTCCGAGTTCCGCCTGCTCAAGGTGATGAAGTCCAACGTGGTCGGCCCGATGCTGTGCGCCAAGCATGCCCTGCTGCGCATGGCCCGGCGCCATGGCGGCCAGGGCGGCGGCATCGTCAACGTGTCGTCGGTGGCCGCGCGTCTCGGGGCGCCCAACGAATATGTCGACTACGCGGCCTCCAAGGGCGCACTGGACACCTTCACCATCGGCCTGGCCAAGGAAGTGGCGGGCGAGGGCGTGCGGGTCAACGGCGTGCGGCCGGGTTACATCCATACCGGTTTCCATGCCCTGAGCGGCGATCCCGAGCGGGTGGCCAAGCTCGAGCCAGGGCTGCCCATGGGGCGTGGCGGGCAACCCGAGGAAGTAGCCGAGGCGATCCTCTGGCTGCTGTCGGACAAGGCGTCCTATTCCACCGGCAGCTTCATCGAGCTGGGGGGCGGGCGCTAGTGTCCTGTCTCGGGAATAAGCTGTTCGCTTTTGGCGGCGTCTTGGGCGCCCGGCCGGCGTTGCCACTGCTCGCCATAGCCCTGCTATGACTCGTCGCGGCGCCTTGGCCGAACACCCAAGCCACTCGCCAAAAGAGAACGTATTTCCGAGACAGGACACTAGGGCGTTTTGGGGGCGCTGTCAGCCGAACGTTCCCTGTGCCCCAGCGCAGCCCGAAGGGTCGTGTAATCCCTGCTGTCAAAACGATCGTGCGATCCGCCCCAGGGTTGCCATCGCCTGCTCCGCGCCATCGCTCCAGGGGCTGCCATAGTTCAGGCGGATGCAGTTGCCAAAGCGCCGGGTGGGCGAGAAGATCGGCCCCGGGGCGATACTGATACCCTGGGCCAGGGCCATGTGGAACAGCTTGAGCGCATCCATCCGTTCGGGCAGCTCCAGCCACAGGAAGTAGCCGCCTGTGGGCTGGCTGACCCGGGTCTGGGCCGGCAGGTGGCGGGCGATGGCGGCGAGCATGCTGGCCTGTTGCCCTTCCAGGGCGTACCGCAACTTGCGCAGGTGACGGTCATAGCCGCCATGCTGCAGGTAGTCGGCAATCGCCGCCTGGGCTGGCATCGATGCACACAGCGAGGTCATCAGCTTGAGCCGCTCGATCTTGCGGGCGAAGCGTCCGGCGGCCACCCAGCCGATGCGGTAGCCCGGTGCGAGGCTCTTGGCGAAGGAGCCGCAGTGCATCACCAGGCCTTCGCTGTCGAAGGCCTTGGCCGGCTTGGGCGCCTGCTGCGAGTAATAGAGTTCGGCGTAGACATCGTCCTCGATCAACGGCACCTGGTGGCGGCGCAGCAGCTCGACCAGTGCCTGTTTCTTCGCCTCCGGCATGCTGGCGCCCACCGGGTTCTGGAAGTTGGTCATGCACCACACGGCCTTGACCGGATGCTGCTCCAGGGCTTGCGCCAGGGCGTCCAGGTCCATGCCTTCGCGTGGTTGCACCGGGATCTCCACGGCCTTGAGCTTGAGCCGCTCCAGCACCTGCAGGCAGGCGTAGAAGGCCGGCGCCTCGATGGCCACCAGATCGCCAGGTTCGGTGCCCGCCTGCAGACACAGGTTCAGGGCCTCCAGGGCGCCGTTGGTGATCAGCAGTTCCTCCATCGGCAACATCAATCCGCCAACCATGTAGCGCAGGGCGATCTGCCGGCGCAGCTGCGGGTTGCCCGGCGACAGGTCGCTGACCACCATGTGCGGGTCCATGGCCCGGCTGGCGCTGGCCAGGGAGCGTGCCAGGCGTTGCAGCGGGAACAGCCCCGGGCTGGGGAAGGCCGAGCCGAACGGCACGGTGTGCGGGTCCTTGATCGAGTCGAGGATGGAGAACACCAGGTCGCTGACGTCCACGTCGGTGGAGCCGCCGGCCGGCGCCAGGGCCTGGGGCTCGCTGAACTGGCGGGGCGCATGGGCATTGACGAAATAGCCCGAGCGCGGCCGGGCGCGGATCAGCCCACGGCGCTCGAGCAGGTAGTAGGCCTGGAACACCGTGGACGGGCTGACCCCGTGGGTTTGGCTGGCATAGCGTACCGATGGCACGCGCTGGCCCGGGCCGAGCACCCCGGAGCGGATCAGTTCGGCAATGTCGTCGGCGAATCGTTCGTAGCGTTTCATTGTGGCTGGGCCAGGCGGGGTGAAGGGCGTAGGAATGCCGCCCGGCCCAGGCAGTATGAGGTGTGCCCTGTTTTCAGTACAGACTCAGTTTGCGCGATGAAAACCGTATCAGATTGTCGCTAGATCACCGAGCCTGGCGTGCTGGCCTTCAGGTGCCGGCGGCTGTCCAGCGCGCCTGCGACGGTGAGGGCATCGGCCTCGGCTTCGGTGATCGGCACGCGCTGGCCGGCGAGCAGCGCCACGGACATGCGCAGTTGCTCGTCGGTGACGATCTCGATATCCGGGCCATCGCCCTCGATGCGCAGGTCTTCGCCGATCAGGGTGCAGCGGCGGGTGCTTTCGTCGATTTCAACGGGCATGGCGGGTTCCTCCTGGTGGCGGTCATTGGTTGTGACCGCGCAGGCATTGGGGTTGCTGCATCGTTCCGCTCGGCGGATCCGGTCGCACTCCCGGGTAGCGGTATGGTCAACGTCTTAAAGCCGTGCGGGCTCTTTCGCGGGCAAGCCCGCTCCCACATGGCCTTTGCAAACCGCATCATGTTGGCCGACTCGGAACCTGTGGGAGCGGGCCTGCCCACGAAGGGGCCCGCAACGGCCCTGGTGCGTTGCCCGATACGAGAGGGTTTCCATGGATATCTGGCCCACGGTATGGCAGGCCATTCAAGCCGAGTTCGCCGACATCGCCGACGAGCGCGAGGTCACGCAGATCCTCGTGCGCCTGCTGATGGCGGCGCTGCTGGGCGCGGTACTGGGCTTCGAGCGCGAGCACAAGGGCAAGTCCGCCGGCGTGCGCACCCATATGCTGGTGTCGCTGGGGGCTGCGTTGTTCGTGCTGGCGCCGAGCATGGCCGGGGCCGACGAACAGGCACTCAGCCGGGTGATCCAGGGGATCGTCGCCGGTATCGGTTTCCTCGGTGCCGGCACCATCCTCAAGGGCAACGGGCAGGACACCAGCCACGTGAAGGGGCTGACCACCGCCGCTGGGTTATGGATGACCGCTGCCATCGGTACCGCCGCCGGCATGGGCCGCGAGGCCACGGCGCTGATCAGTACGGTCATGGCACTGCTGGTGCTGGGCACCATGCCGCTGCTGGTGGACAAGCTGGAAGGGGAGAATGGGGAGAAGCAGGAGGAAGAGGAGGGCGGGAAGCACTGAGGGGAGCCGAAGCTCCCCTCAAAGCGTTGTTGCCTGCTCTTTTTTATTATTGGAGACCGGCTTGTTGTTGTTTTTGTCAGCCCGTGCCTCGGTGTAGCGGGAGGCCCCCATCCGGGGCCAAGAGCAAACGTATTTTTTTGAGCGCTGACCTGCTTTCATCATTGCTGATCCGACCCTGACCGTCGCTACCTCGTGGTAGTTTTATTGTTCTGTGCCAGGTCGCGGGGGCATGCCCCCTGGAATGCATGTCTACTCCAAAAAAATCTGCTTGCTACGCCTCTGCCGTGTTGTTCTTGTTATGTCAGAGCCGTCATCTGTTGTTTTTATTGGGTGTCACGTTTTTGTTCTTGTTATGCCAGAAGATATAGCAGGTGCCGTGCCAACTTTTTTAATTCCTTTAAAATCAATAGCTTGCTGTGTTTGGCGAAAATCGCACCACCTGAAAATCTGTCGAATTGTTTCCCTGTTACCCGATTTTTCGCTGCCAGGTGTGTGGGCGGTAACACTCACCCACACCTATGTGACACCCGTATGACTCACTGCGCGCTGCGTGCCCGTGCCACCCGCGAGCCGTTGGCCCGGCCCAGCACGTCGCTGATGCGCTGGCCGGCGGCGATCAGCCGTTGCAGGTCGATGCCGGTGTCGATACCCAGCCCCTGCATCAGGTACACCACATCCTCGGTGGCCACGTTGCCGGTGGCACCCTTGGCATAGGGGCAGCCGCCCAGGCCCGCCACGGAGCTGTCGAACACCCGGATGCCTTCGAGCAGGCTGGCATAGACATTGGCCAGTGCCTGGCCATAGGTGTCGTGGAAATGCCCGGCCAGCCGCTCGCGCGGTACCTGCGTCGAGACCACCTCGAACAGGCGCCGGGCCTCGCCGGCGGTGCCGGTGCCGATGGTGTCGCCCAGCGACACCTCGTAGCAGCCCATGTCATGCAGGGCCCGGGCCACCGGGGCGACCTGCTCGGCGCTGACCTTGCCTTCATAAGGGCAGCCGAGTACGCAGGACACATAGCCGCGCACCTGGATGCCATGGCTACGTGCGGCCTCCATGATCGGTTCGAAGCGCTTGAGGCTGTCGCTGATCGAGCAGTTTATGTTGCGCTGGGAGAATGCCTCGGACGCAGCGGCGAACACCGCCACTTCCTTCACGCCCGCTGCCAGGGCGTCCTCGAAACCGCGCAGGTTGGGGGCCAAGGCCGCGTAGGTGACGCCGGGACGTTGCTGGATACCGGCGAACACCTCGGCGGAGCCGGCCATCTGCGGTACCCACTTGGGCGAGACGAAGCTGCCCACCTCGATATAGGAGAGCCCGGCCTCGCTGAGGTCGTCCACCAGGCGCACCTTGTCGGCGACGCTGATGGGCTGGGCTTCGTTCTGCAGGCCGTCGCGTGGGCCGACTTCGACCAGGCGGACGTTCTTGGGCAATGACATGGCGGGCTTCCTGTGGCGGGTCAACGGTTGGCGTTCTGCGTGTTCAAGGTGGCGGCCAGGGCCTGTTCGCAGCGCTCCTGGGCGGTGTCCAGCTCCAGGTGCATCTGCTGGATGTCGAGCATCTGCTGTTCCAGCTGGGCGCGGCGTTCGGCGATCTTCGCCAGCATGCTGTTGAGCTGCTTGAGGTTGCCGCTGCTGGGGTCGTACAGCTCGATCAGCTCGCGGCATTCGGCCAGGGAGAAGCCGATGCGCTTGCCGCGTAGGATGAGTTTTAGGGTGACCTTGTCACGTGCCGAGTAGATGCGCTCCAGGCCGCGGCGCTCCGGGCTCAGCAGGCCCTGTTCCTCGTAGAAGCGGATCGCGCGGGTGGTGATGTCCAGTTCGCGGGACAGGTCGGAAATGCTGTAGGTCTGGCTGCTCATGCTCGGGCTCGAAAGAGGGTATGGCAGTAACCTAAATGCAGGTTGACGTATACGTCAAGCAGGCGCGTGCCGTGCCGACTGTCGATAACCCTTGGGCGTCTGCCCGCTCAGGCGCTTGAAGAAGCGCGCGAAGTAGGTCGGGTCGCTGAACCCCAGGCTGTCCGACAACTGGCCGATGCTCATGCGCGTATACACCAGGTTGCGCCGGGCCTCGAGCAACAGGCGCTGGTGCACGACCTGCAACGCGCTCTGCCCGGCCAGGTCCCGGCATAGCTGGTTGAGGCGCAGGCTGGAGACCCCCAGGCGGGCGGCGAAAGTGTCCACCGAGAGGTGCTCGCGGTAGTGCGCCTCGACCAGGCGCAAGTAGCGACCGAGCAGTTGCCGATCACGTTCGTCGCGGTTGCGCGGCAGTTGGCCGGACTGCTGGCGACGGCTGATCCAGACCATCAGCGCGGTCACCAGCGCCTGCAGCATCGCTGCCCGGGAGGGGGCGTTGCCCTGGTATTCCTGTTGCAGCGTGTCGATCAGGGCATGCAGCCGATGGCGGTCGCTGCCCAGCGGGTAGCAGGTGGCCGACGCCAGCACGGCCAGCGGTGCGCCCAGGCGTTGCTCCAGGTCCGCCACCAGCGCCGTGCCGAAGGTCAGGACATGCCCCTGGATATCGGCGCTGAAACGAAAACCATGCACGGTCAGCGGCGGCACCACCTGGATGGCCGCTTCGCAGATCTCGCTGCGCTTTCCCTCGATCTCCACCTGGGCCTGGCCGCGCTGCACGTACAGCAGCTGGAACAGCTCGGCGTGGCGATGGGGCTTGATCTCCCAGTGGTGCAGGCGGCTACGTGCCGGGATCGACTCGCAGTGCAGCAGGTCGGTCCCCGGCCAGGTGTGGTTCTCGCCATAGAGCTGGAACAGCGGGACACCGGGGAGGCTCGACATCATGCGCGTACCTGTCCGTTAATCGAACACAATATGTAAAAGTGCAGGTAATCCATGGAATATCACACTTAATGGCCGATTCTTGATCGTAAAAATGCAGGGGCAAACCCTAACAGCAGATGCCTGGTCACTGCCAGTCGCAGGCCGGCATCGACACGACGAGACAACAACAATGAAGACTCAGGTTGCAATCATCGGCGCCGGCCCGTCTGGCCTGCTGCTCGGCCAGCTGTTGCACAAGGCCGGTATCGACACGCTGATCCTCGAGCGCCAGACGCCCGACTACGTGCTCGGGCGCATCCGTGCCGGGGTACTGGAGCAGGGCACGGTCGAGCTGTTGCACGAGGCGGGGGTGGCCGCGCGCATGGCGCGTGAAGGGCTGGTCCACGAAGGGGTCGAGCTGCTGGTCGGCGGCCGTCGCCAGCGCTTGGATCTCAAGGCACTGACCGGCGGCAAGACGGTCATGGTCTATGGCCAGACCGAGGTCACCCGCGATTTGATGCAGGCTCGCCAGGAGAGCGGGGCGCCGATCATCTACTCGGCCAGCAACGTGCGACCCCATGGGCTGGAAGGCGTGCATCCGTACCTGACGTTCGAGAAGGATGGCCAGGTGCATCGCGTCGACTGCGACTACATCGCCGGTTGCGACGGCTTTCACGGCGTGTCGCGCCAGAGCATCCCCGACGGTGTGCTCAAGCATTACGAACGGGTCTATCCGTTCGGCTGGTTGGGCCTGCTGGCCGATACGCCACCGGTCAACCACGAACTGATCTACGCCCACCACGAACGCGGTTTCGTACTGTGCAGCCAGCGCTCCCAGACCCGCAGCCGCTACTACCTGCAGGTACCGCTCGGCGAGCGGGTCGAGGACTGGAGCGACCAGCGTTTCTGGGACGAGCTCAAGACACGCCTGCCCGAGGACGTGGCGGCGCGACTGGTCACCGGCCCTGCGCTGGAAAAGAGCATCGCCCCGTTGCGCAGCCTGGTGGTCGAACCGATGCAGCATGGCCGGCTGTTCCTGGTCGGCGACGCCGCCCACATCGTCCCGCCCACCGGCGCCAAGGGCCTGAACCTCGCGGCCTCGGACGTGAACTACCTGTACCGGATCCTGGTCAAGGTCTATCGCCAGGGGCGTACCGACCTGCTGGCGCAGTACTCGCCGCTGGCCTTGCGGCGGGTGTGGAAGGGCGAGCGCTTCAGCTGGTTCATGACCCAGTTGCTGCATGATTTCGGCGAGCACAAGGATGACTGGGACCGGAAGATGCAAGAGGCCGACCGCGAGTATTTCCTGGGGTCGCCGGCTGGCTTGGCGAACATTGCCGAGAACTACGTGGGCTTGCCGTTCGAGGTGGTGGAGTAGGGCGGGGCTTGCCGGCGATGGGCGCGAAGCGGCCCTATCTCTCCAGCACCTGCACCATCTGCTGGTAACCCCGCTGCCGTGCATGCTCCAGCGCAGTGACACCATCCTTGTCGGCGATGGCCGGATCGGCCCCGGCGGCCAGCAGCCGGCGGACGATCTCCACATGGCGCGGGCCGCCATCGCCGAGGATCACCGCCTCCAGCAGGGCCGTCCAGTGCAGGCGGTTGAGGTGGTCCACGTCGACACCGGCGTCGATCAGCATCTGCACGGTCTGCACATGGCCGCGCTCGGCGGCGGGAATCAGCGCGGTACCGCCGTAGCGGTTGGTGCTCTCGAGGTCGGCGCCATGGTCCAGGGTCAGGCGCAGGATCTGGTCCAGGCCACGGGCGCCAGCATACAGGTAGGGGCTGTCGTGGATGTTGTCCTTGGCATTGACGTCGGCACCGGCCTCGATCAGCGCCTTGGCCGCCTGCACCTGGTTGGCCTGGGTCGCCACCAGCAACGCGGTGCGGCCCTGGGCATCGCGTGCCTCCAGGGGCGCGCCCTGGTCGAGCAATTGGGTGATGGCAGCTGTGTCGCCACGCTGGGCGGCCCCGTGCAGCCGGGTATCCAGGGCAGCGGCCCCGGCGTGGGCGACCAGGCTGGTGAACAGGGCAAGCAGAAGAACAGGCAGGCGCATGCGACGGGCTCCAAGGTGACGAGGCTTCATCCTAGGCAACCCGTGCAGCGGCTAGAAGTGAATTATCCGGATGACAGGCAGTGCGCTTTCGAATACCGGCCAGGCCGGTTGCCCGGCAGGGATGGCCGTGCTAGAAGTCAGGCTTGTCATTCAGAAGTTGAATGTGAACATGTCTATCAGCGTTAAATCGAATAGGGCTCTGTTCGACCTCGACCTGCTGCGCGCCATCGTCGTGGTGGCCGACTGCGGCAGCTTCACCACCGCAGCGGCGCGCTTGCACTCGACCCAGTCGACCATCAGCCAGAAAGTCCGCCGCCTGGAGGACATGGTTGGCCACCGCCTGCTGGTACGCGGCAACCGCGACGTGCTGCCCACCGACGCCGGCCAGACCCTGCTCGGTTACGCCCGGCACATGCTGGCGCTGAACGACCAGATGCTCGAGGCGCTGGCCGGGGCCATGGTCGGTGTGACCGTACGCCTGGGCGTACCCGAGGATTTCGTCGGCGGCCGTACCACCAATGCCCTGTCGGCGTTCAGCCGGCGCCATCCGCAGGTCAAGCTGGAAGTCACCAGCGGCCTGTGCCGCGACCTCAGCCAGGCCTACGACAACGGCGAGCTCGACCTGGTGCTGCTCAAGCAGCGGCGCAACAGCCGGGAGGGCGTAGCCTGCTGGCCGGAGCGCCTGCAATGGATCGACAGTGCGCGGATGCCGTCGTTCGAGCTCGACCCCATCCCCCTGGTGACCTTCCCCCCCCGTGGGCTGTACCGCGACGACATGATCACCGCCATCGAAGGCATGGGGCGGCGCTGGCGTATCAGTTTCACCAGTTCGAGCCTCAGCGGCATCCAGGCGGCGGTGGCCGATGGCATGGGCATCAGCCTGCTGCCGCCACGTGCCGCCACCGGTGAGCACCGGGTGCTGGGGGCCCAGCAAGGGCTGCCGGAGGTGGACAGCTACGAGATCGTCGTGGTGCACCGGCCGACGGCCGACGCGATGGTCAAGTCGCTGGCCGAGGTGCTCATGGAGCTGCTTGCGGCGCATGCGATCTGAGAACAGGTAGGAATTGGGGCCGCATAGCGGCCCCAAGACGGCTACAAAGGCTCAGGCCTGAACAGCGGCTTCTTCATCACCCCCTTGATCCAAACCACGGCGATCAACGACACCACCGCCAGCACCAGGCCCGCGGCGCCGAAGATCTGGGCGCTCATGTCCGGGCTGGGCGAGGCATTCCAGATCGCGTACAGCATGCCGCCGATGCCGAACAGCTGCGGCAGCGGGTAGAACGGCGTGCGGAACGGGCGCTCCAGGTGCGGGTAGCGATGGCGCAGGGCGATGACGTCGAGGTGAACGATGATGTAGGCCAGCAGCCAGGCCAGGGCAGCGGAAAGCAGCAGCAGGTTGATCGCGGCGGCATCCTGGCCCATCAGCAGGATCGGCAGGCCGGTGATCGCCGCGACGAACAGCACGGCCACCCAAGGTGTGCGCGCTCGCGGGCTGAGCTGCTTGAACTGAGGAAAGGCCTGGCCGTTGCACGCCATGCCGTAGAGCATCCGCGGGATGGCCGCCAGCGAGGTGTTGAGGGTGCTGCAGGTGGCGGTGACCGCGGCGATCACCAGGAACGCCTCGCCGGTCTTGCCGAACACCGTGGTGGCGAACAGGTAATGGGGCAGGGCATCGCTGCCCAGAGCGTGCTGCGGTACCAGGAACAGCGCGCCCAGGCCGTACAGGGCGATGGTGGCGAAGATCACCGTGAGGCCGATGATCATCGAGCGTGGGATGTTGCGCTCGGGCTTGCGCGTCTCCTCCACCAGCGAGCAGACGAACTCGGCGCCGACGAAGCCCCATACCGCCAGGGCCGTCAGGGCCAGTACCCCTGCGCCCATGGGGTTCCAGTCGCCCTGCAGCAACGTGGTGGTGGTGCCGCTGGCATGGCCTTCGGCGATCGCCGCGATGCCCAGGATCAGCAGGACCACGACCATCACCACGGCCATGGCGTTCTGCAGCTTGGCGAAGACGTCGATGCCCATCAGGTTGAGCACGGTGAACAGGCCGAGCACCGCGAAGGCCACGCTGAACGGCGGGAACACGCCGGGGTAGACCTTGCCGACGATCAGGTCGAGCAACAGCAGCTCGGCCGAGAGGGCGAACATGGCCACCACCACATAGCCGGAAAAGGTCGCCAGGATCGCCGGAAAATGCCCCAGGGCCACTTCGGTGTAGCTCGACAGGCTGCCGGCGCGAGGCACCAGCAGGGCCAGTTCGGAGAACGAGCAGGCGTAGCTCAGCGCCAGCAGGTAGGCCAGCCCCAGCGGCACGATGAAACCCAGGCCGGCGGCGCCGACGCCTTGCAGCATCATCACCATCACCCCCTGGGACACCACCAGGCCGACCGCCACCGCGAGCAGCGACCCCAGCCCCAGGACCCGGCGGAAGCCGGCTTGATTCGCCTGCGCGGTGGCAGGCACGGACGCACTTGCACTCATGATGTTTCCCCGCTCGTTGTTGTTGTAGTCGCGGCAGATACTGGAGCAGGGGGCGGGATCGGAAAATTATTAAAAATGTGTTCGTTGCACAGGAAAAAACTGGGTAGGCAGGGGGCCATTGCGGGCCAGCCCCGATGCCAGGTAGTTAGGCGGCGCTTTGTCATTATTGGGGCTGCAAGGCAGCCCCACCTCCCAAAGGCCCCTACAAGGGTTCAGAAGGTCGCCTTGACCTGCAACCCCACCACCAGTGCGTTGTCGATGCTCTGCCCGGAGAATGCCCCCGGCTCGATGATGTACTGCACATCCGGGCGCAGGTTCAGCCAGGGCGTGGCCTGGTAGCCATAGCTCAGCTCGATCAACTGTTCGGCGCTGTCCAGGTCGGGGAAGTCCTGGCCGGCCTCTAGTGCGGCGTCCTGCAGTACGTCGCGGCTACGCGGGTTGGGCACGGCGCGGCCATAACCCAGCGCCAGGGTATCGCGCGGGCGCCCTGCGAACGGCTGGTACAGCACCACGCCGGCGCCATACCAGCGGGTGAATGGCGAGGCGGCCTTGCTCGAGGCCGAGTACTGGCCGAAGGCATGCAGGCGACGGCCCGGTAAACCTGGATCGTTCCACACGGCCTGGTCGACCAGCAGGTAGTGCCCGCCACGGCCGGCGACCTCCTTGTCGCTGCCGATGCGCTGCACGTTCGAGCTGTCGTAGTAGTAGCCGAGCTTGTACTCGCCCGGCAGTTCGCCCTGCAGCGTGTACACCAGCTCCACCGGGACCACGGTGCCTGTGCTGTGCTTGGGCCCCAGGTGCCAGGCGCGGCTGGAGTTGCCGTTGCTTTCTGGATCGACGTTGAACGCCGCTACGCGCAACTGCCAGGACGGCGAGAAATCGTATTTGACCCGCACGCCCAGGTGGGCGTTGGGGTAGTTGGTCCAACCGCTGCCGCCGGACATGTTCAGCGGATGGCCGCAGAAGCCGGCGTTCATGAAATTGCACAGGATGCCGCTGTCCAGGCCGCCCAGGTCGTTGCCCATGGCCATGTAGCCAAGCTTGACGTTGAGTGCCGGGGTGAAGAGGGTGCGCTCGTAGCTCAGCTCGGTCAGGCGGGTATAGAGGCCGCCGTAGTTTTCCTGGATCGGCAGGCGGTTGCCCACCAGGTCCTCGGAGGCGCTGTTGCCGCGGCGGTCGTTGATGGTCAGCTGGACCTTGCCGCCGTTGTCCAGGCCGTACAGCCTGGAGAGGTCGAACTGCACGCCGAGCTTGAGGTTCTGCGAATAGCGCGCCGAGCGGTGCAGGCCGCCGTGGGCGTTGTAGGCGGTTTCGCCGCTGTAGTCGCCGGTGAAGGTGATGCCGTCCTCCACGAGTTGGTGACGCAGGCCGCCCCAGTCGCCGGTCATGGTGCTACGGGTCATGAGGTTGCCGTCGGCCAGGGCGGGGGGGGCTGGCCAGGGCCAGCAGAAGGGCGGTGGGGGTATAGCGAAAAGCGCGGGACATTGCGAAATCTCGGGTGATCTGTGAAGGCGCCATCGCCGGCAAACCGCCCCCCACAAGCTGTGGAGAGCAGGTTTGCCGGCGATGGGGGTAACGCGGTCTATGGCAGTGCGTAGGCCATGACATAGTCGCCACGGTCGGTCGACTGGCGCGCGCCGCCAGCGGTGACCACGACGTACTGCTTGCCGGTCTTCGGCGACACATAGGTCATCGGGCCGCCCTGGCTGCCGACTGGCAGGCGAGCCTTCCAGATCTCCTTGCCGTTACCGCTGTCGAAGGCGCGCAGGTAGAAGTCCTGGGTGCCGGCGATGAACACCAGGCCGCCCTGGGTCGACAGGGTACCGCCGAGGGTCGGCAGGCCGATCTTGATCGGCAGGTGCATGCGGATACCCAGTGGGCCGGTGTCCTCGACGGTGCCGACCGGCACCTGCCAGGCGATCTGCCGGGTCTTCATGTCGATGGCGGTGAGGGTGCCGAAGGGTGGTGCCTGGCACGGGATGCCGGCCACCGAGAGGAAGCGGTTCTTGTTCACCGCATACGGGGTGCCTTTGAGCGGCACGGCGCCCATGCCGGTGTTCAGTGCCTCGCCACCGGAGGCGGCCTGGCCCTGGTTCTGCGAGGGGATCATCTGGATCCACAGGCCCAGGCGCATGTCGTTGACGAAGATGAAACCGTGCACCGGGTCGGTGGAGATACTGCCCCAGTTCATGCCGCCCAGCGAGCCGGGGAAGCTCAGCGACAGGTCGGTGCCTGGCGCGGTGTACAGCCCATCGTAGCGCATCTTCTTGAAGTCGATGCGGCACAGCAGTTGGTCGAACGGGGTGGCGCCCCACATGTCCGACTCGGTCAGGGTCTGCGCGCCGATCTGCGGCATGCCCACCGAGCGTGGCTGGGTTGGCGCGTAAGGCTCGTTAGGGATGTTGCCCGGCTTGACCGGCACTTCGTCGACTTGGGTCAGCGGCTGGCCAGTGGCGCGATCGAGCACGTAGATCTGCCCGGCCTTGGTGCCGATCACCAGGGCGGGCACGGTCTTGCCGTCGTCCTTGGTGAAGTCGATCAGGCTCGGCTGCATCGGCAGGTCGAAGTCCCACAGGTCGTTGTGCACGGTCTGGTACACCCACTTTTCGTTACCCGTAGTGGCGTCCAGGGCCAGCACCGAGGCGCCGTAGGTGTGGTCCAGTTTGCTGCGCTCCACGCCGTAGATGTCGGTGGACGAGGAGCCCATCGGCAGGAACACGGTGTTCATCGCCGGGTCGTAGGACATCGGTGCCCAACTGTTGGGGGTGCTGCGCACGTAGGTGCTGCCTTCGGCCGGGGCGTTGCGATCGTCCGGGTTGCCCGGGTCGAAAGCCCAGCGCATGGCCCCGGTGATCACGTCGAAACCACGGATCACGCCGCCTGGCATGTCGGTCTGGACGTTGTCGGCGACACGGCCGCCGACCACCACGGTGGTACCGGCCATCAGCGGTGCGGAAGACAGCTGGTAGTAGGAATCCGGCACGTCACCCAGGCCGGCTTTCAGGTCGACCTGGCCGTTGTTGCCAAAGCCCTGGCAGAACGCGCCGGTATCGGCATCGACGGCGATCAGGCGGCCGTCGATGGTGTTGGTCAGCAGGCGGCGCTGGCAGTTGGCGCTGGCCGGTACGCTGGCCACGGTGATCGGCGAGCTGTTCGGCTGGGTCGGCTGGGCGATCGGCGCGGTGGCGTCGAAATAGGCCATGCCACGGCAGCGCTGCCAGACCTTGGACTGGGCATTGATCTCGTTCTTCCACAGCTCTTTGCCAGTGTCGGCATCGAGCGCGATCAGGTTGTTGTGCGGGGTGCAGATGAACACCTTGTCGCCGACCTGCAGTGGGGTCAGCTGGTCCTCGGCGCCATTGCCGTCGCTGATGGCCACGTCACCGGTGTTGTAGGTCCAGGCGACCTGCAGCTTGTCGACATTGCCGCGGTTGATCTGGTCCAGGGCGGCGAAGCGGCTGCCACCTTCGGTATTGCCGTAGTGGGCCCAGTCCTTCTGCGCCTTGCCAGGCTCGACCGGGGTCAGGCCCGGGCCGTTGCCGGTCGGCGCAACGCTCGGGTGAGCGACGAACATGTTGCCCGCGGCAACCACCAGCGCCACCGCCAGCACCCCGGCCACGCCGTAGGCACCCCGGCCGGCGCTGGCGCCGTTGGCGCGCACCAGCATCGGGTAGACCAGCGCCACCACCAGGCCGATCGCGCCGAACATGAACAGCCGCGAGAACAACGGCCAGAACTCAAGGCCGGCGTCGATCACGGCCCAGATCGCCGTGCCGACCAGGAAGGCGGCGAACAGCCAGGCCCCGGCCGGCTTGCGGCGAGCGATGAGGATACCGGCGAGGGCCATGGCCAGGCCGCCGATCAGGAAGTACCAGGAGCCGCCCAGGTCGGCCAGCTTGATGCCGCCGACAGCCAGGAGGAGGCCGAGCAGGGCGATGATAACGCCCAGGCCGACCAGGATGAATGTCGAGGCGCCAGAGGCGCGCGGTGTGTGCTTCATTGCAGGAGTTTTCGCAGGTGGACTGCGCCCAGTTTATGCCCTTAGCAAGCTAATTAACAAGTTGGTACATAATTTCGTGAGGCTGATTGTCGCAGATGGAAAAGGGCTGCGATGATGCTAAAAGCTTGTATCGGGCTGCGAAAAGTATAGAAGACGTTGGGTTCGTGAGTGTCTTGGCGCTGTGAACTATTTGGCCTGATCCGTAGCCAGCGTTTGCTCGTAGAACACAGCCAGCCACACGGTGGTAGTACCGGCTTCGGTCCACTGCACCCGGTGTCGGCAGTGGGCCGGGATGTCCAGATGGTCGCCAGGGCGCAGCAGGCGTACCTCGGTCTCATGCTCCAGGCGCAGCCCCGCGCTGCCGCTGAGCAGCAGCACCCATTCGCCTTCGGGTTGGTCGTACCAGAAACCTGGCGGGCTGGCCTGGCCGCTGGAGACGATACGCTCGATGCGCAGGCCCGGGCGGCGCAGCAGGTCGTCGATCTGTTCGGCGGCCTGCGGATCGGGAGGGGGCAGGGCGGTGAACAGGTTGTCGGGCATGGCGCGGTCCTCGTCTTCCTGTCCTGATTGTAGGAGAGCTTCGTGGGTAGATCTTGGTGTTGGCCCGTCAGGAGATCGATCGAGGCCGCTGCGCGCCTCCAGATCTACAAAACGCCGCTTAACGAACCGGCCCCACCCTCAACGCCCCAGCGGCAAGGCCACGCCGATCAATGCGAACAAGCTCCCACAACTGCGGTTGAAGCCCCTGCCACCTTTGGCCAGCCAGGGCCGCACGCGAAACGCCAGGCGTGCCAACAGGTACTCGACAAGAAACTCCACGCTGGCGAAGGTCGCCGCCATGACCACGAACTGCAGCGCCAGCCCGCGCTGGGGGTCGATGAACTGCGGCAGGAAGGCGCCGTAGAACAGCAATACCTTTGGATTGGCCATGGCCGACAGGAAGCCCTGGCGGAACAGCCCTGCATTACCCAGGCGTGCCCCGCCGTCGGCCAGTTCCAGGCGCATCGCCGGGCTGCGCCACAGCTGGATGCCCAGCCATACCAGGTAGGCGCCGCCGACCCACTTGAGTACCTGCAGCAGCGAGGCCGAGGTGTGCAGCAGGGCGCTGAGGCCGAACATGGCCAAGGCGATCAGGGCGCTGAAGCCGAACACCCCGCCGACGATGGTGAACAGAGTGCGCCGGGCGCCGTACAGCGCGCCGTGGGTCAGGGCCAGCAGGCTGTTCGGGCCAGGGGTCAGCGACAGGCCGATGCTCGCCAGCAGGTAGATGAGCCAGGTATCCAGTGCCATGGGAAATGCCTTCGTGTTTCGGGTGGCGCCAGTCTAGGGGACGGCGGCCCGATCGAAGGGTAATATCTGGACATTCTTGAGTATTAACTGGACATGCCTGCCATGACCCCCGACATCCGTCTGTTGATCCTGCCGCTGCCGGAGTTCGCCTTGCTGCCGTTCGGTGCGTTCCTCGACAAGCTGCGTTTCAGCGCCGACGACGAGGACTACAGCCGTCAGCGCTACTGCAGTTGGACCTTGCTGGGCCTGACCGACGAGCCAGTGACCTCGAGCAGCGGGGCGGTGGTACAGGTCGACATGACACCCACGCAGCTCGACCTGCGCGGCTTCGACTACCTGGTGCTGTTCGGCGGGCGCAGTGCCGGTGCCACCGCAGCCCTGGCGCCGCGCTACAAGGCCCTGCTCAAGCGTGCCGCCAAGGCCGGGGTGAAGTTGGTGGGAGTGGACAACGGCGCCTTTCTGCTGGCGGCCTGCGGCTTGCTGGACGGCCACAAGGTGGTGGTGCACTGGCGCCACGAGGCGGAGTTCCGGGCCTCTTTTCCGCATCTGCAGGTGTTGCCCGAGCAGTTGTACTGTTTCGACGGTGCGCGTATCACCTGCGCAGGCGGCACCGCGGCCATCGACCTGGCGGTAGAATTGCTGTCCCGTGCCTGCGGCCGGGCGCGGGCGCTCAAGGGGCTGGCCGACATGCTGGTGGACGAGACCCGCGACAGTCGCCATGCCTTGCGCTCGCTGGAGGCCGGGGCAGGGCAGGGGCGCCAAGTGCAGCGGGCCACGGCGCTGATGCGCCACCACCTGGGGGCTCGGTTGTCGATCGAGGAGGTGGCGGCGCAACTGGGTGTCAGCCGGCGCCAGCTCGATCGCCAGTTCCAGGCCAGCCATGGCATGAGCGCCAAGGCCTGGTGGCTGGAGATGCGCCTGCAGCAGGCGCGTTGGCGGCTGCTCAACTCAAGCCATGGGCTGGCGCAGATTGCCGATGAGGTGGGGTTGGGGGATGCCAGCTACCTGGGCAAGTGCGTGCGGCGGCGGTTCGGCTGCTCGGCCCGGGCGTTGCGTAGGCATGGTGGCGGCGCATGAATCCATGCAGTTGGGGCCGCTTCGCGCCCCATCGCCGGCAAGCCGACTCCCACAGGGGGCTGCGGTGTTCACGAATCATGTGCCATGCAGAGGACTGTGTGGGGGGCTTGCCGGCGATGGGCTGCAAAGCAGCCCCGGGCTCGCGAAGAAACTCGCAGAGAACTTGCCTACTTTACTGCGGGGTGCCGAACAACCCGGTCCAGTAGATCCCGGCATCGCTCTTGGGGTCTACCGCATAGGCCGCGCCCAGTTCGCTGAAGTCCGGATTCATCAAGGTGGCGCAGTGCCCCGGGCTGGCCAGCCAGCCGTCGACCACCTTGCGCGGCGTGTCGCGGCCGGCGGCGATGGTCTCGCCGATCTGCCGGTACAGGTAGCCGGCCAGCTCCGCGCGATCGCCCGGGGTACGGCCGTCGTGGTCGATATGGTCGAAGAAGTTCTGGTTGGCCATGGCCCGCGTGTGGTTGGCGGCCACCCCGGCCAGGGTGTTGTTCCAGCCCAGGGCCGCAGCGGCGGCGAACGGTTGCCCGCCACACTGGCGCGGTACCTTGCGGGCGGCGTTGACTTCCTGCAGCAGCTTCTGGCCCTCTTGCTGCCAGTCGCCCAGGCGTGCGCTGAGCAACGGGCGGGCCAGAACGATGCGCCAGTCGCGGCCTTCCTGGCTGACGCCGATGTCGACGAACTGCGGGTCGAGCACCACTTGGCAGAAGCTCTCCTCGATGGCACCCATCGCCGCCCGGGCATCGCGCGGGCCCGACAGGCTGATGGCCTGGACATTGACCATCGGGTAGGCGGCGCGCGTCATGGCCTGCTGCAGGTCGCGGGTACCCTCCGGCGACAAGGCCAGGCGGGTGTCGCTGTTGAGCGGTGGCAACTCCAGCGAGGCCTCGCCGCCGCAGGGTTGGGCCTGGCTGCGGTAGGCATTGATCGAGTCGATCAGTTGCCCTTCTTCGCCGCTGAACGCCAGGGCGCTGGCGGACACGGCCAGCCCCAGCGACAGGGCGGCAAACCGGGCAACGGATGAGAGGACGCGCATGAAGATCTCCCTATGACTGGCAACGCCTAGGTGTGCGCTGCTCATCGTACACAAGCGCAGGGCTTTTGGCCCGGCCTTGTGTACGGCAAAAAACGGCCGGCAATCGATTGCGCGCGGCAAAAGGGGAAGTAGACCACTGGTCGCCGAGAAAGTGCAGTCATTTGCTAATAATTCGTAATTTCGGCTAGAAACAATACTCAGTCGCTGATGCGCGCTCATTTGCCAGGAAGGCCTCCACCCATTTGCACCAGGAGCCTTTCATGGCCCGAACCTGTCCTTCTCGTCCGACCTTGCTGGCCCTCTGCTGTTCCGTTGCCATCACCGCCCAGGGGGCCGATGGCCCCATCGAATTGGACCCCACCGCCGTCAGCGCCGACGCTGTCAAGGCCCCACCCGGCGCTCTGCCTGAGCCCTTCGCCGGTGGCCAGGTGGCCCGGGGCGGGCAGATGGGCGTGCTGGGCAACCAGGACATGATGGACGTGCCGTTCACCATGACCAGCTACACCTCGCAACTGATCGAGGAGCAACAGGCCGAGGACATCGGCGACGTGCTGCTCAACGACCCCTCGGTGCGCCAGTCGTTCGGCTTTGGCAACCAGTCGCAGATCTTCGTCATCCGCGGCTTGCCGCTCAATGGCGATGACGTGGCCTTCAACGGCCTGTACGGTGTGCTGCCACGGCAGATGATCGCCCCCGACGCGCTGGAGCGGGTCGAGGTGTTCAAGGGCCCCAACGCTTTCCTCAACGGTGCCAGCCCCACGGGCTCCGGCCTGGGCGGCAACGTCAACCTGCAGCCCAAGCGTGCCGGCGACACCCCGACCCGGCGCTACACCCAGGACATCAGCACCGATGGACGTCTGGGCGAGCACTTGGACCTCGGCCAGCGCTTCGGCGCCGACAACCACTTCGGCGTGCGCCTGAACCTGTCCCAGCGCGAGGGCGAGACCGCCGTCGACGACCAGAACCAGCGCAGCAAGCTGTTCGTCGCGGGCCTGGACTACCGTGGCGAGGCCCTGCGCCTGTCCGCCGACATCGGCTACCAGAAGCAGCGGGTCAACCACATGCGCAACTCGGTGCGCCTGAACGCGGGCCTGGATGACATCCCACGGGCACCCGACGCCGACCACAACTACGGGCAGAAGTGGGCCTGGACCGAGACCGAGGACACCTTCGGCATGCTGCGCGGCGACTACGCCTTCGACGACAACTGGAGCGGCTACCTGGCCGGCGGCGTCAAGCACACCCACGAGAACGGTTTCTACGGCACGCCGATCCTCACCGATGCCGGCACTGGCGCGGCCACCATCGGCGGTTCGAAGATCCCCCACAACGAGGACAACACCAGCTTCATGGGCGGCATCAACGGCCGTTTCCAGACCGGCCCGGTCAGCCACCAGCTCAATCTCGGCGCGGCGATCATCTGGACTCAGCAGGAAAACGCCTTCGTCTTCTACAACTCGCAGGCCACCAACCTCTACCGCACCGACCCACTGCCCAAGCCGACCACGCCGTCCTTCGTCGGCGGCAAGCTGGACGACCCGGGCGTGACCGGCAAGACCCGCAACCGCAGCATCGCGCTGTCCGACACCGTGGGCCTGTTCGACGACACCCTGCTGCTCACCGCTGGCGTGCGTCGCCAGCAACTGCGCGTGGAGGGCTATGCCTATGACGGCGAGGGCCCGGATGCCGGCCGTACGGCGTTCTACGACGAGTCGGTCACCACGCCGGTGTACGGCATCGTCTACAAGCTCAACCCGTCGATCTCGTTGTATGCCAACCGCATCGAAGGCCTGGCCCAGGGCCCGACCGCCTCGGGCGAGGTGGTCAACGCCGGCGAAGTCTTCCCGCCGGCCAAGACCAAGCAGATCGAGGCCGGCGTCAAGTTCGACTACCAGACCTTCGGCGCCAACCTGGCGCTGTTTCGCATCGAGCGCCCCACTGACGGCTTCGTCCAGGGCAACGTGTTCGTCCAGGATGGCGAGCAGGTCAACAAGGGCATCGAGCTGAGCGTGTTCGGCGAGCCAGTGCGGGGTTTGCGCCTGATGGCCGGCGGCACGCGCATGGACACCGAGCTGAAGAACACCCTGGACGGTGCCAACGATGGCAACCATGCGGTCGGCGTGCCGACCTTCCAGCTCAACGCCAGCGTCGACTGGGACGTCCCGGGCCTGGACGGAGTATCGCTCAATGCCCGCATGCTGCGTACCGGCGGGCAATACGCCGACCCGGCCAACAACCTCAGCCTGCCGACCTGGAACCGTTTCGACGTCGGCGCCCGCTACCGCTTCAAGGTGCAGGAAAAGGACATCACCCTGCGGGTCAACGTCGAGAACCTCAGCGACAAGAACTACTGGGCCTCGGCCAACGGCGGCTACCTGACCCAGGGCGATCCGCGCTTGGTCAAGTTCTCCGGCAGCATCGACTTCTGAGGGCGCCGCAAGCTTCAAGCCGATTGGCGCAGGATGTGATGCCTATGCCCGGCCCCCACAAGCGCCGCCTGCTTTTTCTTGCAGATAAAAAAAGCCCCGCAGACCAAGGCCGGCGGGGCAAGGCGGTTGGGGGAGGAGCCAACCAAAGGAGTCGTTGAGGCGTTGAAGGTCAGTGCGCGCTGGCCAGTGTCTCAGGCTGCCAGCCGCCACCGAGCGCCTTGTAGATGGCCACGATGCCCTGGTACAGCTCGACCTCGCCCTGGGCCTGGGCATCCTCGGCGCCCAGCCGTTCGCGCTCGGCATCGAGCAGCACCAGGTAGTCCACCGTCCCCTCGCGGTAGCGCACCGAGGCCAGGTCCGCCGCCTTGCGGCTGGCCTCGCTCTGGCGTATCAGCGCCAGCAGGCGTTGCTGGCGCTTGCCGTAATCGCTGAAGGCATTGGCCGACTCTTCCAGGGCCAGCAGCACCTGCTGCTCGTAGTTGGCCAGGGCGCCCTCGGCATCGGCCTTGGCGCCGCGCAGGCGGGCGCGCACGCTGCCCAGGTCGAAGGCCGCCCAGGTAATGCTCGGGCCCAGTGCCCAGGCATTGGCCGCCGACGAGCCGATCTGCGAACCACGGGCGGCGGTAAAGCCGAGAAAGCCGCTGAGGCTGACCCGGGGGAACAGGTCGGCGGTGGCCACGCCGACAGTGGCCGTGGCCGCGGCCAGTTGCCGTTCGGCGCTGCGGATGTCCGGGCGGCGGCGCAGCAGTTCGCCCGGGTCGCCCACCGGCAGGGCCTTGGTGATCGCCGGCAACTGCCGGGGCGAGAGGTCGACACCCAGGTTGTCGGGGCGCTGGCCAAGCAGGGTGGCGATGCGGTTGCGCGCGCGCACCTGCTCGGCCTGCAACTGCGGCACGGTGGCCTCGACGGCCGCCAGACGCGCATCGGCACGGACCACGTCCAGTTCGTTGCCGACCCCGGCATCGCGCAGGGTTTCGGTGATGCTGCGCGATTCCTGCTGGGTCTTGAGGTTGGCCAGGGCGATCTTTTCACGCAGCTGCGCACCACGCAGTTGGCCATAGGCGTCCACCAGCTCGGCGATCAGGCTGACCTGCAACTGCTGCAGATCGGCCGCGGCCGCGGCTTCCTGGGCTTCGCTGGCCTCGATCTGGCGTTGGATGCGGCCGAACAGGTCGAGCTCCCAGGCCATGTCCAGGCCCAGGTCATAGCGCTCGCTGTTGACCCGCCGCTCGGTCTGGCCTGGCACCTGGCCCTTGCCGATCTCGCTGCTGGCGCGGCTGGTGACCACCGGGAACGGGTCGTTCTCGGCATCCTCGCGGATCGCCCGTGCCGCCTTGAGCCGGGCGAAGGCCACGCGCAGGTCGCGGTTGCCTTGCAGCGAGGCCTGCACCAGCTGGTTCAGCACCGGGTCGTCGAACTGCTTCCACCACAGGCGCTCGAAGCGGTCGCGGTCGAAGGCCTTGGCCTGCACCGCGCTGTCGAAACGCGCAGGCTCGGTGGCCGGTGCCTGGTAGTCCGGGCCCACCGCGCAGGCCGCCAGGGCCAGCGCCAGCAGGCTCGGGGTCAGGGGTTTGAGCAGGTTCATGCATGGCTCTCCAGCGGTTGTGCGGGGGCGGCCTTGCGGGCCTGCCGGCGCTCGACGAAACGGCGGATCAGGAAGAAGAACACCGGGGTCAGGAACAGGCCGAACACGGTCACCCCGATCATCCCCGAGAACACCGCGACCCCCATGGCATGGCGCATCTCGGCACCGGCGCCGGAGGAGAACACCAGCGGCACCACCCCCATGATGAAGGCGATCGAGGTCATCAGGATCGGCCGCAAGCGCAGGCGGCAGGCTTCCAGTACCGCGGCCAGCGGGTCGAGGCCCTCGGCCTGCTTGTCCTTGGCGAACTCGACGATGAGGATGGCGTTCTTGCACGCCAGGCCCACCAGCACGATCAGGCCGATCTGGGTGAAGATGTTGTTGTCGCTGCCAGAGAGGATCACCCCGGTGATGGCCGACAGTAGGGTCATCGGCACGATCAGGATCACCGCCAGCGGCAGGCTCCAGCTCTCGTACTGGGCGGCCAGCACCAGGAAGGCCAGCAGCACGCAGAGCGGGAAGACGAACAGCGCGGTGTTGCCCGCCAGGATCTGCTGGTAGGTCAGGTCGGTCCATTCGAAGGTCATGCCGTTGGGCAACTCCTCGCGCAGCAGTTTCTCCATCGCCGCCTCGGCCTGGCCGGAGCTGTAGCCGGGCGCCGCGGCGCCGTTGATCTCGGCGGTGATGAAGCCGTTGTAGTGCATGACCCGGTCAGGCCCGGAGGTGTCGCTGACCTTGATGAAGGTCGCCAGTGGAATCATCTCGCCCAGGTTGTTGCGCACCTTCAACTGGCCGATCTGCTCGGCATCGAGGCGGAACTGCTGCTCGGCCTGGACGTTGACCTGGTAGGTACGGCCGAAGCGGTTGAAGTCGTTGGTGTACAACGAGCCCAGGTAGATCTGCAGGGTCTCGAAGATGTCGTTGATGGCCACGCCGTGGGTCTTGGCCTTCTCCCGGTCGATGGCGGCATCGACCTGCGGCACGTTGACCTGGTAGCTGGTGAACAGGCCCGCCAGTTCCGGCACCTCCTGGCTCTTGGCGATGATGTGCTGGGTCTCCTTGTACAGCGCCTCGTAGCCCAGGTTGCCGCGGTCCTCGATCTGCAGGCGGAAGCCGCCGATGGTGCCCAGGCCCTGCACGGGCGGTGGCGGGAAGATCGCGATGTAGGCGTCCTGGATGTCGGCGAACTTGGCGTTCAGCGCCGCGGCGATGGCAGCGGCCGACTGGCTCGGGTCCTTACGCTCGTCGAACGGCTTGAGCGGGGTGAACACGATGCCGCTGTTGGGGCTGTTGGTGAAACCGTTGATCGACAGGCCCGGGAAGGCCACCGAGTCGGCCACCCCCGGTTGTTCCAGGGCGATCTCGCTCATCTTCTTGATCACCGCCTCGGTGCGGTCGAGGCTGGCGGCATCCGGCAGTTGGGCGAAGGCCACCAGGTACTGCTTGTCCTGCGCCGGGACGAAGCCGGTCGGGGTGGACGAGAAGCCCAGGTAGGTCAGGCCCATGAGCCCGGCATAGACGAACAGGGCGATGCCGCTGGAGCGGATGACCCGGCGCACGCCGCCGACATAGCGGTTGCTGGCGCGATCGAAGAAACGGTTGAACGGGGCGAACAGCCAGCCGCCGAACAGCCGCTCGAGCAGGCGCGAGAAACGGTCCTTGGGCGCATGGTGTTCCTTGAGCAGCACGGCGGCCAAGGCCGGCGACAGGGTCAGCGAGTTGAACGCCGAGATCACCGTGGAAATGGCGATGGTCAGGGCGAATTGCTTGTAGAACTGCCCGGTGAGGCCGGAGATGAACGCCGCCGGCACGAACACCGCACACAGCACCAGGGCGGTGGCGATGATCGGCCCGGTCACTTCGCTCATGGCCTTCTGCGTCGCCTCCAGGGGCTTGAGGCCCAGGCCGATGTTGCGCTCGACGTTCTCCACCACGACGATGGCGTCGTCCACCACGATACCGATGGCCAGCACCAGGCCGAACAGCGACAGGGCATTGAGCGAGAAGCCGAACAGGTGCATCACCGCGAAGGTACCGATCAGCGAGACCGGCACGGCCATCAGCGGGATGATCGAGGCGCGCCAGGTCTGCAGGAACAGGATCACCACCAGCACCACCAGCACCAGGGCCTCGAACAGGGTGTGCACCACCGCCTCGATGGAGCCGCGGACGAACACGGTCGGGTCATAGACGATGCTGTAGTCCATGCCTTCGGGGAAGTCCTTCTTCAGCTCGGCCATCTTCGCCCGCACCTCGTCGGAGATCTCGATGGCGTTGGAGCCCGGGCGCTGGAAGATCGGAATGGCCACCGCCGGCTGGTTGTTCAGCAGCGAGCGCAGGGCGTACTGGCTGGAGCCCAGCTCGATGCGGGCGATGTCCTTCAGGCGGGTGATCTCGCCGTCGCTGCCGGCGCGGATGATGATGTTCTCGAATTCTTCCTCGTTGACCAGGCGGCCCTGGGTGTTGATCGACAGCTGGAAGCTGGTCGAGCCTGGGGCGGGCGGTGCGCCCAGCTGGCCGGCGGCGACCTGGCGGTTCTGCTCGCGGATCGCCGCGACCACGTCGCTGGCGGTCAGGTTGCGCGAGGCGGTCTTGTTCGGGTCGAGCCATACCCGCAGGGAGTAGTCGCCCATGCCGAACAGTTGCACGTCACCCACGCCGCCCAGGCGCGCCAGCTCGTCCTTGATGTTGAGGATGGCGTAGTTGGACAGGTACAGCATGTCGTAGCGGTCGTCCGGCGAGGTCAGGTGCACGACCATGGTCAGGTCGGGCGAGGCCTTGTCGACGGTGATGCCGATGCGCGTCACTTCCTCGGGCAGCTTGGGCTGGGTCCGGGTGACGCGGTTCTGTACCTGCACCTGGGCGTTGTCCAGGTCGGTGCCCAGGGCGAAGGTGATGGTCAGGGTCAGCTTGCCATCGGCGGTCGACTGGGAGGACATGTACAGCATGTTCTCGACGCCGGTGATGGCCTGCTCCAGGGGCGCGGCGACGGTCTCGCCGATCACCTTGGGGTTGGCGCCGGGGAAGTTGGCGCGCACCACCACGGTCGGCGGCACCACTTCAGGGTATTCGCTGATCGGCAACTGGAACAGCGAGATGCCCCCGGCGATCACCAGCACCAGCGAGAGGACGGCGGCGAAGATCGGCCGGGTGATGAAGAATTTCGAAAAGTTCATGGGTGTCGTTCCTTAACCGCGCGGTGCCTGGGCACTGGCGACTTTCACGCTGGAACCGGCCACCGCTGGCGCCGGGTTGCTGGCCTCCAGGGCCTGGCGCTGGCGGGCGAGGGTGGCGAGGGTTTCCTCGCTGGCCATCGGTGTTTCCTCGGGGGTGACCGGCGAGCCGGGGCGCACCCGCTGCAGGCCCTTGACCACGATGCGGTCGTCCTTGTGCAGGCCGTTGCGCACGATGCGCAGGCCTTCGAGTTTCGGGCCCAGCTCCACGGCGCGGTAGGTCGCCTTGTTGTCCTCGTCCATGACCAGCACGAACTTCTTGCCAAGGTCGGTACCCACGGCCTCGTCGTTGATCAGTACCGCCGAGTAGGTGGCGCTGCCGACCAGCTTCAGGCGCGCGTACAGGCCCGGGGTGAACTGGCCGTCGCGGTTGTCGAACACCGCCCGGCCACGGATGGTGCCGGTGCGCGGGTTGACCTGGTTGTCGACGAAGTTCATCTGGCCCAGGTGCGGGTTGCCAGCCTCGTTGGACAGGCCCAGGTACACCGGGGTGCTCTGGCCGCGCTGGCCGTTGCGGGCCAGTTGGCTGTACTTGAGGTAGACGCGCTCGTCGGCGTCGAAGTAGGCATACACCTTGTCGGTGGACACCACCGTGGTCAGCGGCGTGACGTCGGCGGTGACGATGTTGCCGGCGGTGTACTCGGCGCGGCTGACGCGGCCACTGATCGGCGCGGTGACACGGGTGAAGCTCAGGTTCAGGCGGGCCAGGTCCAGTTGTGCCTGGATCGCCGCGACACCGGCACGGGCTTCGGCGGCGGCGCTGCTGCGCGACTCGGCAAGCTCTGCGGAGATGGCGTTGCTGTCGCGCAGGCGTTCGCCACGGCGGGCCTCGTTCTCGCTGCGGATGGCGGTGGCGCGGGCCTGTTGCAACTGCGCCTCGAGGCGGCGGACCTCGGCCTGGAACGGGCGTGGGTCGATCTGGAACAGCAGGTCGCCTTGCTTGACCTGGGCGCCTTCGGTGAAGGCCACCTGGTCGATCTGCCCGGAGACGCGCGGGCGTACCTCGACGGTTTCCGGTGCTTCCAGGCGGCCGGTGAACTCGTCCCATTCATTGATCGGCTGTTCGATCACCTTGGCCACGCTGACCTTGGGCGCGGCGGGGGCCTGCGCGGCGTCCGGGGTTCGGCCGCAGGCACTGATCACCAGCACTGCCAGGACAGCGAGGGGATAGCGCAAGGGTTTGAGTGATTGTTCCATGGAGAACTCCGCCAATGTATAGAGATAGTGGGCGGATTCTGCGGGGCTGGCGCGTGGGGAACGAATCGAATGGGGCGAAGGTTATTATCACGCGCAATGATATGTCCGCTGGTGGGTAGGTCTGTTAGGAGTTCGGCGCCAAGGGCGTGCTCTATACACTGTGCGGGTTGGCGTTGGTGAACCTGGTTGCAGATCGTGCGCAGGCAGGACTGAGCTGGGGTTGAGGTTCCAGTCTAGTGGTGCCAGGGGCGGCGCTGTCTGTCAGCGGAGGATTTGGTGAACTTGCAGCCCCTTCGCGGAGGGTGTCAGAAATTTTGTGTTCGGGCATAACATGAGTAAGAGGTGCATGTATGCCAACCAAAAAGAAACCCTTGCGTGACCTGCCCAAAATCCCCAAAGAGCTGCTGG
>NZ_JAMYBK010000029.1 GCF_024127895.1 Pseudomonas guariconensis
AAGTTTTTCGTTTCACTTCAACCACTTGACTCGCTGCGATCGCTCGTAGCGGGAGGCGAATCATACAGCGTTACCGCCTGCTGTCAACTGCCTTTTGCACCGCTGCCGATCTAGGGACCGAAGCCCTTCCGATACTACCTGAAGCGTTCAACTCGTTGAATATCAAGGAGTTTTTCGTTTCGACTACGTCGGAAGTGGGGCGCATTATAAGGGGATTCAAAACCCCGTCAACCGTTACTTTCATAAATCCTTAATAAACTTCAACAATGTGCCCGAGCGCATCACCAGCAAGCCCGCTTCCACAAGCACCGGGCCGCTGTCCCCACTTGCGAGCTGCCCCACCTATTGCGCACTATAGTGCTCACCCGATCCAAGGACAGCCCCCCCCTGAAATGAACACCCACCCCCGCAGCCTGGCCGCTACCCTCTTCCCCATCGGCCTGCTGCTGATCGCCATGGCCTCGATCCAGTCCGGCGCCTCCCTGGCCAAGAGCATGTTCCCCATCGTCGGCGCCCAGGGCACCACCACCCTGCGCCTGGTGTTCGCCAGCATCATCATGTTGCTCCTGCTGCGACCATGGCGGGTACGCATGACCGCCAACACCCTGCGCAGCGTGATCATCTATGGCATGGCGCTGGGCGGCATGAACTTCCTCTTCTATATGTCCTTGCGCACGGTCCCGCTGGGCATCGCTGTCGCCCTGGAGTTCACCGGCCCCTTGGCCGTCGCGATCCTCGCCTCGCGCCGGGCCCTGGATTTTCTCTGGATCGCCCTGGCCGTCGCCGGGCTGTTGCTGCTGATTCCGGTGGGCCAGACCGGCAGTGCCATCGACCTGCTCGGCGCCGGCTATGCCCTGGGTGCCGGGGTGTGCTGGGCACTCTACATCCTCTTTGGCCAACGAGCAGGCGCGGAGCACGGTATACAGAGCGCTGCCCTCGGCGTGGTGATCGCGGCGCTGTTCGTCGCCCCCATCGGGGTCGTCCATGCTGGCAGCGCGTTGCTCACTCCAGCTTTGATCCCGGTCGCCCTGGGTGTCGCCATCCTGTCGACGGCACTGCCCTACAGCCTGGAGATGGTGGCGCTGACGCGCATGCCGGCACGAACCTTCGGTACCTTGATGAGCATCGAGCCAGCATTCGGCGCCCTGTCGGGCCTACTGTTCCTGGGCGAGGTCCTGAGCCTGACGCAATGGCTGGCGATTCTCGCCATCATCAGCGCGTCGGTAGGTGCCACTCTGTCGATGCGACGGGAGAGCCCGCCTCCGGTAGCGGCCGATTGATATGAGAAATATTTTCATTTGAACCGCTATAAACCATTGTCCCCACTCGCCGGGCTGATTAAGCTGTCACACGACCATAATCTTTACGCTATCTACTGTGCCGAACACGGATGCAAGGAAAGTTTCAGGAAGAAACGAAGCGACGACATCGGGGTCAGGCATGCTGGTCGGCTCCGTATTTAAGGACAGGAATGAAACGTATTTTGCTCATCCTGGCCATCTTGGCCATTGCTGGATGCGCCGCCACCGCCAAGACCGAGGTGAAGCGGGGGAAAAAAGGCCTGCACATCAACTGCTCGGGGCTCTCCTCCTCGTGGGAGAAGTGCTACAGCAAGGCAGCCAGCGCTTGTGGCAACCGCGGCTACAAGGTCGTCGCCCGCTCCGGCGATGCGGACGAGGAGCCCGGGGACTACCTGTTCGGTATCAATCCCGCAGGCTATACCAGCCGCAGCATGATCGTCCTCTGCAAGTGACCCCGTAAAGTCGGTCGCTGCCCTCCCCGCCAGGCTCAAACCGGCGCGGTGCGCGTCTCCAGCCAGGCCAGGGCCTCGCCCTTGAGCAATGGCGCCAACCGTTCCCGCACCATGGCGTGATAGCCATTGAGCCACTGGATGTCCTGTGCCCCGAGCAACTCGGGCAGCAGGCAGCGGGTATCGATCGGACACAGCGTCAAGGTCTCGAAGGCCAGAAAGTCGCCGAACGCACTCTTGCCAGCCTCGCGGTTGACCACCAGGTTCTCGATGCGCACGCCCCAGGCGCCCGGGCGATAGGTACCAGGCTCGATCGAGCTGATCATGCCCGGCTGCATGGCGGTCTGTGGCAAGGTCGCCGCCTGGTAGGCGATGACCTGCGGCCCTTCGTGGACATTCATGAAATAACCCACGCCATGCCCGGTGCCATGCCCATAGTCGACCTGGTCGGCCCATATCGGCGCCCGGGCGATGGCATCGAGCAACGGCGAGGCAATACCGCGAGGGAATGTGGCCCGCGACAGCGCGATCATGCCCTTGAGCACCCGCGTGCAATCCTCGCGCTGTTCGCGGCTGGGATTGCCGATCGGCACCATCCGGGTGATGTCGGTGGTACCGCCCAGGTACTGACCACCAGAATCGATCAGCAGCAGTCCATCACCCTCGATCACCGCATGCGACTGCTCGGTGGCCCGGTAATGCGGCATGGCGCCATTGGCGTTGAAGGCCGCGATGGTGGAGAAACTCAGTGACACGAACCCCAGACGGCGGGCACGCGCCGCGCTCAGGCGTTCATCGACGGTCAGCTCGGTAATGACTTCCTTGCCCAGGTTCGCCTCGAACCAGGCAAAGAACTCGCACAGCGCGGCGCCGTCCTGCTCCATGACCTGGCGAACATGCACCAGCTCCTCCTCGCCCTTGCGCGACTTGCTCAAGGTGGTTGGGTTGAGCCCTTCGAGCAGTTGCACCTGCTCGTCGAGGTTGTCCAGCAGCCCACAAGTCACCCGTGCCGGATCCACCAGCAGGCGGCTGCCCGGTGTCAGTGCCGCCAGGGCCGGCCCAGCCTCGGCGTAATCACGCACCTCGATGCCATCGACTTGCAATACCTGGCGCAGATGATCGTCGATCTTGTCCAGGCCGACGAACAGGGTCGCTTGCGTCTGGCCGACCAAGGCAAAGGAAACGAACACTGGGTTATAGGACACATCGCTGCCACGCAGGTTGAACAACCAGGCGATGTCGTCGAGGGTGGCGATGAAGTGCCAGTCGGCCCCCTGCGCCTGCAATGCCTGGCGTAATCCGGCCAGTTTCTGCGCACGGTTGACGGTCGCATGGGGTGGCAGGTGCTGGTAGACGGGGTTGCCGGGCAGGGCCGGCCGCTCGTCCCATACCTGCCCCAGCAGATCCAGGTGAGTCAGCAAGCGCACCTGCCTGGCCTCCAGGCGCTCGCGCAGTTGGCGTGCCGAAGCCAGCGCCATGGCCGCGCCATCCACCGCCACGACGCCGTGGTGTTCGACATGCTCGCCGAGCCATTCCAGCGCGCCTGGCTGGCCAGGCAGCAGTTTCATCAGTTCGATGCCACTGCCCTCCAGTTCCTTCTGCGCCTGCTCCCAGTAACGGCTGTCGACCCACAGTCCAGCGAAGCGCGCCATCACCACCAGGGTGCCCACCGAGCCATGGAAGCCGGACAGCCATTGCCGCCCCTGCCAGTGGCCAGGCAAGTATTCGGACAGGTGCGGGTCGGCCGAGGGCACCAGCAGGGCATCCACCCCTTCCCTGGCCATCACCTCACGCACGCGCGCCAGGCGGGCCGGAACGCTTTCCTGAATCGGGGACTGACTATTCATGCGCACTCCTGCGGACACATCATCGTTGACCATTCCAGACCGTCGATAATGGAGTAGCGCGCATGCCCTGTCACCCCACCCCCTTCTGCCGCCGGACCGAAAACATCCCGCCCAGGACGACCAGCCCCGCGCCCACGACGAGGAACACATCGAGCAGTTCCCCGAACCAGACGACACCGATCAACGAAGCGAACACCAGCAACGAATAGTTGAACGGCTGCAAGGTCACCGCAGGCGCGAACTTCAGCGCCTGCAGCAGCAACAGTTGTGCTACCACCCCCGTCATCGAGAGCACCAGCATCAGGCCGAGCTGCACCGGGGAAGGCGCAACCCATTGGGGAAGGCCGATAGCGGTCGACGCGACGGCGCCCCAGAACCCCATGTACAGCATGTTCGTGGCGAAGGAGTCGGCCGTGCTGATCTTGCGCGTCAAGATGTTGAACGACGCGAACATCAAGGCCGCCAGCAGGGGGATCAACGAGGCCAGGCTGAACACCCCAATGCCAGGCTTGAGGATGATCAAGGTTCCGCCAAAGCCGACGATCGCCGCCAGGCACTGGCGCAGATTGACATGCTCACGCAGCACGACGGCGGCCAAGGCCATCGTCAGCAAGGGGAAGATGGCGTAGATCGCATGGGTTTCGGCGAGCCCCAGGTACCGCAACGCCAGGCCGAACACGGCGATCTCGAAGACGCCGAGCAATGAGCGCGCCATCTGCAGCCAGGGATGGGCGCTCCTGAGCGCATTGCCCACCCCGCCCTTCATCGACACGAAGCACACCGCGAACAACAGGAAGCACCAGTAACGCACCATGACCATCTGTGCGATCGGCAGGTCCTTGACCAGTATCTTGGTGATCCCGTCCTGGGCTGCGAACACGAACATCGAGAGCAGACACAGGCCGATACCGATCCGTGTGCCCCTCGCCTGGTCAACCGCACTCAGGCGTTGCGCCGCTGTATTCATCTTGCGCGACGCCCTGGTCTCAGCCCTTGAGGAGACGTAGCACATGCTGGCATACAGCCAGATCCAGGTGCGCACCACCGGCGTTCTTGTACAGCGTGATGTCGTCGGCCCTGCGCAAGATCGAAGGCGCCTGGCAGAGTTCGAACAGATCGGCCTCGATGCTGGCTTCGCTGATCAGGCCCGCTTGCAGCGGTACCTGCAGGTCGCCGGCCTCGAGCGCACTGTTACGGTCGTCCACGAACAGGCGTGCGGCCGCCACCGCAGCGCTGTCGGCCTCCCGCATGTCCGGGCGGAAGCCACCCACCAGGTCGATATGGCTCCCAGGACGCACATGCAGCCCCTTGACCAAGGGCTGCGCAGCGCTGGTGGCGCAGACGATGATGTCGGCGCGGCCAACGGCCTCGTCCAGTTGCGTGACGAGGCTGGCCTCGATGCCTCGATCCTGCAGTTGCGCGACGCTCTGCTGGAGTTTCGAGGCGGTGCGGTTCCATAGCAGCACCTGGCGGATACCGGGACGGATATGCAAGTAGGCCTCGACCAGCGCTCGGGCGATCGGCCCAGCCCCCAGCACCAACAGCACGGCGCTGTCCGGCCGGCTCAGGCGCTCGGCCGCCAGCGCCGAGTCTGCGGCCGTCTTCCAGGCAGTGATGGCCGGGCCATCGAAGATGGCGCTGATGGCCTTGGTACGCTCATCGACCACCACGAAGGCCGCCTGCTCCGAGGGCAAGGGTGGCCTCGCGTCGAGGTTGGCAGGAAAGATCGAGGCGATCTTCACCCCCGCGCCCTGCCCCGGCAGCACCACTCCCCGGCTGAACAGCCCATACTCGCTGTCGCCGAGGAAATAGGCGCCGCTGACCGGACGTGGCCCCAGGTGCACCCGGCGAAGCGCATCGAGCACGCCTCCCCAGCCCAGCACGGCGTTTATCTGTTCGGCGCCAATGATCTGCATGTGAGGGATTTCCCTGTATTGCTGGTAGATGAACGATGCCCCGGCAGGCTCAGTTGCGGGCCTGGGTGGCCGCGGCCCTTGCAGCCTGCAGCCATTGGTCGAACTGCTGGCGGTGAGCGGCGATCCACGCCTTGGCGTGGCGCTGGATGTCGGCGGGGCTCTTCTCACCCTGCTGCATCTTCAGGTTCTGCGCGCTCTCGTCGGCGGCGCTGATCTGCATCAGCGAGAGGAACTTCAGCGCCGCCGGGTTCTTGTCGGCGAAGTCCCGGTTCAGCACGGCTTCGACCTTGTCCACGGCAAAGCCCAGATTCTTGCCTTGGTAGGTAGTGTCGACCGCGTTGTCGCCACCCGGCAGGTCGGTCCTGGGCACCTCCAGCCAGACCACGTCGCGGCCTTCGACCAGCACACCGGCGACCCACTGAGGTACCCAGGTGTAATAGAGCACCGGCTTGCCCTCCTTGAAGCGCGTGATGGTGTCGGCCATCAGTGCGAAGTACGAGCCTTGGTTGACGTGCACGGTCTTCTCCAGGTCGTAGGCCTTCATGTGGTGGGCGATCACCAGCTCGCAACCCCAGCCCGGGTTGCAACCGGTCAGGTCGGCCTTGCCATCGCCGTCGGTGTCGAACAGCTTGGCGATCTCTGGCTTCTTCAGGTCGGTGATGTACTTGATGCCGTGCGCATCGGCGGTCTTCTTGTCGATCAGGTAGCCCTGCAACACACCCGGCAGGATGTCACCGGCCTTGACCATCTTCTGGTCGCCCCCGGCCTTCTCGTAGAAGCTTTCGTGCAGCTTGTCCCATAGGTTCACGGAGAAGTCGGCATCGCCGTAGCCGACCGCCAGCACCATGGTGGCGTATTCGGTTTCCTTGGGTTTCTGCACCTTGTAGCCCAGCTCGCGCAGGCCCTGCATGGCGATCTCGCCGCGAAAGCGCTCCTCTTCGACCGAGGGGAAGGCCGGCGTGATCTTCACCCCCTCCCCCGGCTTGTCCGCCGAAGCGCTGGCAGACAGGGAAGCCACGGTGAACAGCGCGGCTGACGCATAGCGAACGAAATGGCGGGTGAACCTGGACTCGTGCATCTTCGCGTACCTTTTCTTGTTATTGAGTGTGCGACGCAATGGACGGTAAGCCTCGGACAGCCTTGTGCCGCCCGGCGCGGGTTGCAAAGGGCGTCATCATCGGAGGGCTTGGCGCACTGTAGCCCCCTCTACAGCGCGGAAATAGGATGGGAGCGTCAATTTATGGTATCCCGGTGCACCAGGTTCACAGCCTCGAGCCCGGCAGGGCGCAGGCTCCGAACGCCGGCAACCACCGATCAATTGCGCTGAACTTCGCCGCCCGGGCGGCTTCACACCCCATACACCCACAGCGCAAAGGCACGCCCATGCCCCACTCCCGCGAGCCGAAAACCGCCGTCGTACTGCTCGATACCCGCGAGCACAGCCCGGACCATGAACATGCGGTCCACCTCAAGCTCGCCGACTGCCTGGCCCAACTGCTGGGTATCGACCGTGCAGAACCCACCAGGCCACCTACCGCCGCCGACCGCTACTACTACCTGCCGACCGACACCCTGGTCGACCCGCAGCGCTATCGTCGCCTGGGCATCCTCGATGAACAGGACCTGTTCGGCGGCCTGGTGGCGCACCCCTACATGGCGACCAAGGCGATTTCCCATCCCTTGCTCGCCGGCGCCAGCTTCCCTGTGGGTTGGACCGATGCCTTCGCCCACCAGGCAGGCGATGCCCTGCTGCGCGGCTATACCGTGTTCAGTCGGGTCGATGCGCGCCGCGCGGCGCAAGCGCTGCTGCGCGAGGGCCCCGTACGGGTCAAGCCGGTACTGGCCTGCGCCGGGCGCGGCCAGCAGGTCGTCGCCCATATCGACGAACTGGAGCCGGCGCTCGCGCAGCTCGACGACCAAGCCTTGGCCACCTGTGGCCTGGTGCTGGAGGAGCACCTCGACGACGTGCAGACCTTCAGCGTTGGCCAGGTCCACGTCGCGGGCCTGGTCTGCAGCTACTACGGCACCCAACAGCTGACCCACGACCACCAGGGTACCGAGGTCTATGGCGGCTCTGACCTGCTGGTGGTGCGCGGGGGCTACGAGGCGCTGTTGCAGTTGCCCCTGGAAGACCACCTGCGCCTGGCGATCACCCAGGCCATGACCTATGAACGCGCGGCGCAGCAGCACTTTCCCGGCTTCATCGCCTCGCGTCGCAACTATGACATCGCCCGCGGCCTGGATGCGCACCAGCACCTGCGCAGCGGCGTGCTGGAGCAATCCTGGCGCCTGGGTGGCGCCAGCAGTGCCGAAGTCCTGGCCCTGCAAGCCTTCGCCGACGACCCGGCGCTGCAGCGGGTACGCGCCTCGAGCCATGAAGTGTTCGGCCCCGTCGAGCTGCCCGCCGATGCCACACTCTTCTATCAGGGACACGACAGTGAACTTGGACAACTCAGCAAATTTGCGCGGATTCGCCACCATGACCATCGAGAGTGAAACCGTTGAACTGCAGGTCGAGGACGACCGCATCTGCGGCACCCTGGTGAGCCCTGGCAGCAAGATGCCAGGGATCCTCTTCGTCCACGGCTGGGGCGGCAGCCAGCAGCGCGACCTGGCCAGGGCCCGGCACATCACCGGGCTGGGCTGCGTGTGCATGACCTTCGACCTGCGCGGCCACGAAAAGACCGAGAGCCAGCGCCTGACCGTCACCCGCGAGCAGAACCTAGGCGACCTGGTTGCCGCCTATGACCGGCTGGCCAGCCACCCTGCGGTGGACCCCAGCGCCATCGCCCTGATCGGCAGCAGCTATGGCGGCTACCTGGCGACCCTGCTGACCCTCCAGCGCCCCGTGAAGTGGCTGGCCCTGCGCGTGCCGGCCCTGTACTGGGACGACGACTGGGACACCCCCAAACAGGCCCTCGACCGCCAGCGCCTGAACGTCTACCGCCAGCGCATCCTCGGGCCGGGCGACAATCGTGCCCTGGCAGCCTGCGCGGAGTTCGGCGGCGATGTGCTGCTGGTGGAGTCGGAGCAAGACGACTATGTGCCGCACAACACCCTGATGAGCTACCGCTCGGCCTTCGTCGGGGCGCACTCGCTGACCCACCGCATCGTCGACGGTGCCGATCATGCGTTGTCCAGCGAGGAAAGCCAGAAGGCCTACAGCTCGATCCTCGCCGCCTGGATCGGCGAAATGGTGATCGGCGCGCGGTTGGACCGCTACCCGCACTATGCGCCCTGGTATGCTTGAGACTCGCCGACCTGGCAGTGCAGGCCGCCATCGGCGCCGCGCACCAGGCTGCGCAGGGCCTGGTAGGCAGCGAAGTTCACGCCACGCGCCTGGTGCTGGCACAGCAGTTCGAGAAAGGGCTCCTCGACGAAGCGCTCCGCCGCCGCGGCCCATTCACGGCGCGACTGCCACTGCAGGTACTGCAGCACCCGGCAGCCATCGTCGCTGGCCTGGATGCTGACGGACAGCAGCCCGTCGCAGCGCGCAGCCAGCTCCTCGCTGCGCAGCACCAGCGCCTGGGCCAGCGCCTCCTGCCGGGATGCCGGCACCTCGTACTCGATCATCTGGGTGAACCACAGGGAATGGGCCTTGGCCGTCATGGACAGTCTCCTTGCTCCGGGTACTTGCAGCGTGTTGGCCAGGAGGGTAAAACCTCGAGTTAAGTCAAGGTCAAGGACTTTTTACCATGCCGAGCAAGACGCCCTCCTCCCACCCCCAGGACCGGTTGCTGAGCGTCGGCCAACTGGCAGCGCGCAGTGGGGTGGCGGTCACCGCCTTGCATTTCTACGAGGCCAAGGGGCTGATCCACAGCACCCGCAACGCTGGCAACCAGCGCCGCTATGCACGGGCCATGCTGCGTCGGGTGGCGGTGATCAAGATGGCTCAGCGCCTGGGTATCGCCCTGGCGGACATCGCACTGGCCCTCGACACCCTGCCCAAGGACCATACCCCCACCGCCGAGGACTGGGGCAGGCTTTCTGCCCGCTGGCGCGAGGACCTGAGCCGGCGCATCGATGAATTGACCCTGCTGCGCGACCAACTGGACGGCTGCATCGGCTGTGGCTGCCTGTCGCTGAAGGAATGTCCCCTGCGCAACCACCATGATCGCCTGGCCGACGAAGGGCCAGGGCCCCATCCGCCCGAACCGCCTGTTCACTCATAAGAGCGATACGGAACCTGTGGGAGATTACCCAGCCTTTGGGCTGCGCTGTCACGCAGAGAACTGATAGTGGCTTTACGCGGCCCCCAAATGCATCACCCCGCCACAGCGAACTGTCGCCGATAGTCACTGGGCGTAAGGCCGGTGATGCGCTGGAACACCTTGCGAAACGCCCCCGGGTCCTGGTACCCCACGCCCCAGGCGATCTGGTCGACGCTGCGCCGGGTGAACTCCAGTAGGCGGCAGGCCCGTCCGACCCGGACCTGCTGGCAGTACTCGGTCGGCCGCAGACCAGTGGCGGCGCGGAAACGACGCAGGAAGGTACGTTGCTCCAGGCCCGCGCAGCTGGCCATGGTCGCCAGGCTGGCCTCCAGCACACCGTTGCCCTGCAGCCAGTGCTGGACCTTGAGCACAGCCTCGTCGCCATGGTCCAGGCGGGGGTTGAACTGCGCGCCAGGCAATGCCGTGGCCATCGGCTCCACCGCCAGGTAGCGAGCGGTCTCCCTGGCCAGGGTCGCGCCGAGAAAACGCTCCAGCAGGCGCAAGCCAAGCTCGGTCCAGGCCATCAGCCCGGCGGAAGTCATGATGTCGCCGTCGTCCAGCAGCGGCTGACCGGCCTCGACCCGGACCTTGGGAAAGCGCTCTGCCAAGGCCTGGGCATAGTTCCAGTGGGTGCACGCCCCGCGCCCATCGAGCAGGCCGCTGGCGGCGATGAAGAACACCCCGATGCACACCGAGGCGAGCACCGTGCCCTGGCCGTGCCACTGGAGCAACTGGGCCCGATGTCGCTCGAGCAGCGGCGCTGCCGGCACCGACTCCAGGCTTGGCGGGATCACCAAGGCTCGGACCTGGTGGCTGGCCTGGGGCTGGCTGTCGTGGATCACCTGCAGGTGCCCATGCGCATCGACTTGCCAATGGCTCACGCGCAGCGGCGGCAGGTCGCCCGCGCCCAGCTCGGCGGCGACCCGATTGGCCACCCGGAACAGGTCGGTCAACCCATGCACCGCCGCGCTCTGGGCCCCCGGATAGACCAGCACGCCGATTTCCAGGGTGCCAGTGCTGTCAGTTCTTGCCGTCATTCTGTCGATCGCGCCAATCCCAGGGAAGATCGCCCAAGCCTATAACTATCCGCATCCAACCACTACTGCCACAGGAGGCAGCATGAGCAAGCAGGCCCTGGTCATCATCGACATCCAGAACGACTACTTCCCCGGCGGCAAATGGACACTCGACGGCGCCGACGCAGCGGCCGACAACGCCGCCCGGCTGCTGGCCGCGGCCCGCGAACGGGGCGACCTGGTGGTGCACGTGCGGCATGAGTTCGACAGCGCCGAAGCCCCCTTCTTCGCCCCGGGCTCGGAAGGCGCGCAGATCCACGCCAAGGTCGCCCCGGCGCCAGGCGAGCCCGTGGTGCTCAAGCACCAGGTCAATGCCTTCCGCGATACCGACCTCAAGGCCTTGCTCGACCAGCACGCCGTCCAGGCCCTGACCATCGTCGGCAGCATGAGCCACATGTGCATCGACGCCGCGACCCGCGCCGCCGCCGATCACGGCTACCAGGTCGCGGTGGCCCACGACGCCTGCGCCACCCTGCCCCTGGACTTCGCCGGCCAGCAAGTGCCGGCCGCCCAGGTGCAGGCGGCCTCCATGGCCGCGCTGGCCTTCGCCTACGCCCGGGTCGAGAACACCGATACCCTGCTCGGCGAATACGGCCGCTGAGCGCTCAGATCACCACGTTGCGCACGAAACGCGTGGGCTCGCGGGCGTCGTTGCGATAGGCGTACCGGCAATTGCTGGGGAACACGTGGAACTCGCCAGCCCGCAGGCTATGTTCACACCCTTCGATGACCAGCGTCAGGCAGCCCTCGGCCACGTAGATCTGCTCGCTCCAGCCCTCGGCATCGGCCTCGCTGACATAGCATTCGCCCGGTGCCAGGGTCCACTCCCACAGCTCGACTTCACGCCGGGCCAGGCTGCTGCCCAGCAGTACCGCCCGACTGCCGGGATGCTCGCCGGCCCAGGCCAGTTCGTCGATACGGCTGGAGTCGCGCTGCTCGGGGGCCTGGATCAGCGTGCTGAAAGCCACACCGAGCGCTTCGGCGATCAGGTCCAGGGTGGTGAGGCTGACGTTCTTCTCGCCGGCCTCGATGGCCACCAGCATCCGCCGGCTGACGCCGGAACGCTCGGCCAGGGCGGTCTGGCTCAGCCCGGCGGTATTGCGCAGTTGGCGAACGTTCTGGCTGACATGCTGGAGCACCGAGGCGCGGTAGGTGGAATCTTTGTGCACTATATTGCTCACGGGTAGGGGTTGCGCAGTATACTGCCCACTTTTGCGGCGATTGTGCGCCGCCCCCTCCGAGTGTGCAAGACCATGAGCCGATCCAACCCTACGCCGCAGCCGTCCGTTTCCTTCCGCCTGAGCAAGGCCGAGGTGGTGCTGGTGTTCATCACCATGCTCTGGGGCGGCACCTTCCTGCTGGTGCACAACGTCATGACCGTGAGCGGCCCGATGTTCTTCGTCGGCCTGCGCTTCGCCGCGGCGGCGCTGTTCGTCGGCCTGGTCTCGGCACGGGCGCTGGCGGGGCTGACCTTCACCGAACTGAAGGCCGGCATGCTGATCGGTGTAACGATCATGCTCGGCTACGGCTTGCAGACCATGGGCCTGCAGACCATCAGTAGCAGCCAGTCGGCGTTCATCACTGCACTCTATGTGCCCTTCGTGCCATTGCTGCAGTGGCTGGTGCTCGGCCGCCGCCCCGGCCTGATGCCCACCCTGGGGATCTGCCTGGCCTTCGTCGGCCTGGTGCTGCTGGCTGGTCCGGAAGGCGGGGCCTTGCACTTCAGCGAAGGCGAGCTGGTCACCCTGGTCAGCGCCGTGGCCATCGCCGGCGAGATCATCCTGATCAGCCGCTACGCCGGCCAGGTCGATGTGCGCCGGGTCACCGTGGTACAGCTGGCGACCGCCTCGGTGCTGTCGTTCCTCATGATCGTCCCGACCCAGGAGCGCCTGCCTGATTTTTCCTGGCTGCTGCTGACCAGCGCCATCGGCCTGGGCGCCATGAGCGCGGTGATCCAGGTGGCGATGAACTGGGCGCAGAAATCGGTATCGCCGACCCGGGCCACCCTCATCTATGCCGGCGAGCCGGTCTGGGCCGGGATCGTCGGGCGCATCGCCGGAGAGCGTCTGCCGGGCGTGGCGCTGCTGGGCGGCCTGCTGATCGTCGTCGCCGTGGTGGTCAGCGAACTGAAGATCCGCCGCGCCAGCGAAGCGTCGCCAGTGCAGGAAGAGGCCGAGCCTCGTGAGCGTGAAGCGGGCCTGTGAAGCGTCGAACAGCGACTATGCTCTGAAAAAAACTGTTATAAAAAAACAGCTTGTCACGCCACATTTGTAGGATTCTGCGACAGCTTGCGTGTTGGTGATCAACAGCTCGGCACGTATGATCCTTGGCAAATTTCTCCAGATTAGAACGCTATGTCATTGATAGTGCTATTGCTTCTGCCCTTCGTGGGCAGTTGCCTGGCAGCCGCCCTGCCGCACAACGCACGTAATGCCGAGTCCATTCTCGCCGGGCTCGTCGCCCTGGTCGGTACCGTCCAGGTCGCCCTGTTGTACCCGCAGGTCGCCCATGGGGGCGTCATCCGTGAGGAATTCCTCTGGTTGCCCAGCCTGGGGTTGAACCTGGTGCTGCGCATGGACGGCTTCGCCTGGCTGTTCTCCCTGCTGGTGCTGGGCATCGGCACCCTGGTCTCGCTCTATGCGCGCTACTACATGTCGCCGCAGGACCCGGTGCCGCGCTTCTTCGCCTTCTTTCTGGCGTTCATGGGCGCCATGCTCGGCCTGGTGATCTCCGGCAACCTGATCCAGCTGGTGTTCTTCTGGGAGCTGACCAGCCTGTTCTCCTTCCTCTTGATCGGCTACTGGCACCACCGCGCCGACGCCCGCCGCGGCGCCTACATGGCGCTGATGGTCACCGGTGCCGGCGGCCTGTGCCTGCTGGTGGGCGCGCTGCTGCTCGGCCACGTGGTCGGCAGCTACGACCTGGACAAGGTCCTGGCAGCCGGCGAAACGATCCGCCAGCATGCGCTGTACCCGGTGCTGCTGCCGCTGATCCTGATCGGCGCCCTGAGCAAGAGCGCCCAGTTCCCCTTCCAGTTCTGGCTGCCCCATGCCATGGCGGCGCCTACCCCCGTCTCCGCCTACCTGCACTCGGCGACCATGGTCAAGGCCGGGGTATTCCTGCTGGCGCGCCTGTGGCCGGTGCTGTCGGGCAGCGAGGAGTGGTTCTGGATCGTCGGCGGTGCCGGCGCCCTGACCCTGCTGCTGGGCGCCTTCGCCGCCATGTTCCAGAACGATCTCAAGGGCCTGCTGGCCTACTCGACCATCAGCCACCTGGGCCTGATCACCCTGCTGCTCGGCCTGAACAGCCCGCTGGCGGCAGTGGCCGCGGTGTTCCACATCCTCAACCACGCCACCTTCAAGGCCTCGCTGTTCATGGCCGCCGGCATCATCGACCACGAGAGCGGCACCCGCGACATCCGCCGCCTGAGCGGGCTGTTCCGGCTGGTGCCGTTCACCGCCACCCTGGCCATGGTGGCCAGTGCCTCGATGGCCGGGGTGCCACTGATGAACGGATTCCTGTCCAAGGAGATGTTCTTCGCCGAAACGGTGTTCATCTCCTCCACGGCCTGGGTCGAGGCCACCCTGCCGGTCATCGCCACCCTGGCCGGTACCTTCAGCGTGGCCTACGCGTTGCGCTTCACCGTCGACGTGTTCTTCGGCCCCACCGCCCAGGACCTGCCGCACATCCCCCACGAGCCACCGCGCTGGATGCGCGCGCCAGTGGAACTGCTGGTACTGACCTGCCTGGTGGTGGGCATCTTCCCGGCCCAGTCGGTCGGCCCGCTGCTGGCCGCCGCTGCCCTGCCGGTGGTCGGCGGCACCCTGCCGGAATACAGCCTGGCCATCTGGCACGGCTGGAACGCCCCGCTGATCATGAGCCTGATCGCCATGAGCGGCGGCATCGTGCTCTACCTGCTGCTGCGCAAGCAACTGCGCCGCGGCCGCTTCCCCCATCCGCCGCTGATCGAGCGCTTCAACGGCAAGCGCCTGTTCGAACAGGGCCTGGTGCGCCTGATGCTGCTGGCCCGGCGCATCGAGGGGCTGCTGACCAGCCGACGCCTGCAGAGCCAGCTGTTCATGCTGGTGGTCGCCGCGTTCCTGGCCGGCCTGCTGCCCATGCTGTACAGCGGCATCACCTGGGGCGATCGCCCGAAGATCCCGGGCTCCGGGGTGTTCGTCGCGCTCTGGCTGATCGCCATCGCCTGCGCCATCGGGGCTGCCTGGCAAGCCAAGTACCACCGCCTGGCGGCGCTGATCATGGTCAGTGTCTGTGGCCTGATGACCTGCATCACCTTCGTCTGGTTCTCCGCTCCGGACCTGGCCCTCACCCAGTTGGTGGTGGAGGTGGTGACCACAGTGCTGATCCTGCTCGGCCTGCGCTGGCTGCCACGGCGTATCGAAGGCGTATCGCCCCTGCCCGGCAGCCAGGACCGCGCCCGTCTGCGGCGCCTGCGCGACCTGTTGCTGGCGGTGTTGGTCGGCGGCGGCATGGCGCTGCTCTCCTATGCCATGCTGACCCGGCCGACGCCCAACGACATCTCGTCCTTCTACTTGAGCCGGGCCCTGCCCCAGGGCGGCGGGACCAACGTGGTGAACGTCATGCTGGTGGACTTCCGCGGCTTCGACACCCTGGGCGAGATCACCGTGCTGGTGGCCGTGTCCCTGACCGTGTTCGCCCTGCTGCGACGCTTCCGCCCTCCGAAGGAAAGCATGCAGTTGCCTGCCCAGCAGCGCCAGTTGGCGCCAGACCTGGTCACCGACCTGATCAACCCGCGCCACGCCACCGACACCGCGCTGGGCTTCATGATGGTGCCGGCCGCGCTGGTGCGCCTGCTGCTGCCGATCGCCTTCGTGGTGTCGATGTACCTGTTCATGCGTGGCCACAACCAGCCGGGTGGCGGCTTCGTCGCCGGCCTGGTGATGTCGGTGGCGTTCATCCTCCAGTTCATGGTCGCCGGCACCCAGTGGGTCGAGGCGCAGATGAGCCTGCGCCCGCTGCGCTGGATGGGCACGGGCCTGCTCTGCGCGACCCTGACCGGCGGCGGCGCGATGGCCCTGGGCTATCCGTTCCTGACTACCCACACCGCCCACCTGCACCTGCCGCTGCTGGGTGACGTGCACGTGGCCAGCGCACTGTTCTTCGACGTCGGCGTCTACACCGTGGTGGTCGGTGCCACCCTGCTGATCCTCACCGCCCTGGCGCACCAGTCGGTGCGCGCCCACCGCCCGGGCACCGCGCCCAAGTCCAGCCAAGCAGGAGCCGCCTGATGGAAGAAGTCATCGCAATCGCCATCGGTGTCCTGGCCGCCTCCGGGGTCTGGCTGGTCCTGCGCCCGCGCACCTACCAGGTGATCATGGGCCTGTGCCTGCTCTCCTACGGCGTCAACCTGTTCATCTTCAGCATGGGCAGCCTGTTCATCGGCAAAGAGCCGATCATCAAGGACGGCGTGCCCCAGGACCTGCTGCACTACACCGACCCGCTGCCCCAGGCCCTGGTGTTGACCGCCATCGTCATCAGCTTCGCCATGACCGCGCTGTTCCTGGTGGTATTGCTCGCCTCGCGCGGCCTCACCGGTACCGACCATGTCGACGGCCGGGAGCGTGAGGAATGAGCGGGATGAACCAACTGATCATCGCCCCCATCCTGCTGCCGCTGGTGACCGCGGCCCTGATGCTGCTGCTCGGCGAAAAGCACCGCCCGCTCAAGGCGCGCCTGAACCTGCTGTCCACCCTGGCCGGTCTGTGCATCGCCATCACCTTGCTGCTGTGGGTACGCAGCCAGGGTCAGGCCGAGTCGATCGGCGTCTACCTGCCGGGCAACTGGCCGGCGCCCTTCGGCATCGTGCTGGTGCTGGACCACCTGTCCGCGCTGCTGCTGAGCCTGACCGGGATCATCGGCGTCAGCGCACTGTTGTTCGCCCGAGCCCGCTGGGATGGCGCCGGCGCCAGCTTCCATGCGCTGTTCCAGATCCAGCTGATGGGCCTGTACGGCGCCTTCCTGACCGCCGACCTGTTCAACCTGTTCGTGTTCTTCGAAGTCCTGCTGGCGGCCTCCTACGGCCTGCTGCTGCACGGCTCGGGGCGGGCACGGGTCAAGGCCGGCCTGCACTACATCGCCGTCAACCTGTTCGCCTCGTCGCTGTTTTTGGTGGGGGCCGCCATGCTCTACGGCGTGACCGGCACCCTGAACATGGCCGACCTGGCCCTGAAGATCCCCCTGGTACCGGAGGCCGATCGCGGCCTGCTGCACGCCGGCGCGGCGATCCTGGCCATGGCCTTTTTGGTCAAGGCCGGCATCTGGCCGCTGAACTTCTGGCTGGTGCCGGCCTATGCCTCGGCCAGCGCGCCGGTCGCGGCGCTGTTCGCCATCATGACCAAGGTCGGCCTGTACGCGGTGCTGCGCCTATGGACCTTGCTGTTCTCCGGGCAGGCCGGCGCCTCGGCGCACTTCGGTGGGCAGTGGCTGGTCTATGGCGGCCTGGCCACCCTGGCCGTCGCGGCGATCGCCATTCTCGCCGCCCAGCGCCTGGAGCGCCTGGCCGCCCTGAGCATCCTGGTTTCCGCCGGCACCCTGCTGGGGGCCATCGGTTTCGGCCAACCGATCCTGACCGGCGGTGCGTTGTTCTACCTGGTGAGCTCGAGCCTGGCCCTGTGCGCCCTGTTCCTGCTCGCCGAGCTGATCGAACGTTCGCGCTCGGCCAACGAGGCGCCGCTGGACGATGAGGAAGACGCGATCCCGCCACCGCTGGAATCGCTGCACCCGCCCAAGGGCATCAACCTGGACGACGAGCAAAAGGCAGTGATCGGCCAGATCATTCCCTGGACCATGGCGTTCCTCGGCCTAAGCTTCATCGCCTGCGCCCTGTTGATCATCGGCATGCCGCCGCTGTCGGGCTTCATCGGCAAACTGAGCCTGATCAGCGCCCTGTTCAACCCACAAGGCCTGGGCATGCCGGCCGGACAAGCGCTGTCGCTCTCCGGCTGGGGCCTGGTGGCGCTGTTGATCCTCTCGGGCATGGCCTCGATGATCGCCTTCGGGCGAGTGGGCATCCAGCGCTTCTGGAAACCCGAGGAGCGCCCCTCGCCCCTGCTGCGGCGCTACGAGTGCCTGCCGATCGTGATCCTCCTGGGCCTGTGCATGGTCCTGAGCGTGCGGGCCGAACCGCTGCTGCGCTACACCCAGGACACGGCAGCCAGCCTGCAGGCACCCGACGCCTATATCCGGGCGGTGATGGCCACCCGCCCGGTACCCGGCCCTACCACGCTCGACGAACAGGTGCAGCCATGAGACGACTGTTCCCCGCCCCGCTGCTGTCCCTGTCGCTGTTCGCGCTGTGGTTGCTGCTCAATCTCTCGGTCAGCCCCGGCAACCTGCTGCTCGGCGCTGCACTGGGCTTTCTCGCCCCGCTGCTGATGGCGCCGCTGCGGCCAAAGCATGCCCATGTGCGGCGGCCCTTGGTCGTCGCCCGCTTGATCTGCCTGGTCGGCCTCGACGTGATCCTTTCCAACCTGCAGGTCGCCCGTGGCGTGCTGTGCGCCAAGCGGCGCCCGCCGCGCTCTGCCTTCGTCCACATTCCCCTGGCCCTGCGCGATGCCCACGGCCTGGCGGCGCTGTCGATGATCACCACGGTGGTGCCCGGCACGGTCTGGTCGGAGCTGGCCCTGGACCGCAGCGTCCTGCTGATCCATGTGTTCGACCTGGAGGACGAAGCGGCCTTCATCGAGCATTTCAAGAACACCTATGAACGCCCGCTGATGGAGATCTTCGAATGACAGGCCTGCTTGCCAATGCCGTCCTCGCCAGCCTGTTCATCTTCGCCAGCGCCATGGCCCTGGCGCTGGTCCGGCTGTTCCGCGGTCCCTCCGCCCAGGACCGAGTCCTGGCGCTGGACTACCTGTACATCCTGGCCATGCTGATGATGCTGGTGCTGGGCATCCGCTATGCCAGCGACACCTATTTCGAAGGCGCCCTGCTGATCGCCCTGTTCGGCTTCGTCGGCTCCTTCGCCCTGGCCAAGTTCCTCCTGCGTGGCGAGGTGATCGAATGAGCGAAACCATCGAACTACCCTTCTGGCTGGAGCTGGCCACGGCCGCGCTGCTGCTCACCGGCAGCCTGTTCGCCCTGATCGGCGCCATTGGCCTGGTTCGCCTGAAAGACTACTTCCAGCGCATGCATCCACCGGCACTGGCCTCGACCATCGGCGCCTGGAGCGTCTGCCTGGCGTCGATCCTGTATTTCTCATGGCTCAAGCAAGGGCCGGTGCTGCATGCCTGGCTGATCCCCGTGCTGCTGTCGATCACGGTGCCGGTCACCACCTTGCTGCTGGCCCGGGCGGCGCTGTTTCGCAAGCGCACCGCGGGCGAAGATGTGCCTGCGGAGGTCAGCAGCGGGCGCAATGGTGGGAGCTGAACGATGTGGGTGTGGGCTTAGGACCGCCAATAGGCCAGCCCTGGCACTGCAACGATGCGCTGGCAACCCTATCCCTGGCTCAGGCGCTGCAATTCGCGCCGCACCATGGCCGCATATTCGGGCGGGCTGAGCCGATACAGCTGGCCGGCTACCCAGGCCAGCCAGGTGCTGCCCAGCGCCTCACGCTGCGCCAACAGTCGCTCGGCCAAGGCGGTCGCCTGGGCCTGGTGCCGGCGATGGAAGGCCGCCCGCCCCACAGGCAACTCGTCGCTCATTCGCTGGCCTTGAAGGTGGTCAACTCGCCCTTGCGCCACTTGGCGACCTTGCCCGTCACCGCCTTGAGCAGTTTGCCCAGGCCTTCCTGCACCTGCTGCCGGGCCGCGAACACCAGCATCACGCCGTGGCCTTCACGGAACACGATGCCCTCACCCTCCGGCACCGAGACGAAGGCATAGTCGCCAACACCGTAGACATTCAGCTTTATTTCACGAAAACGCAGCTCCAGCTTGCCACCTTCACGGCTGGGCAACACCGCGGCGCGGAAGTGATCGCCCACCTTGAGCTCCAGGCGCTGCTTGTCATCGACCACCAAGGCACTGCCCGTATCGATCTCAGCCATGTACAGGCCATCGGGTCCCTGCTCGGTGACATACACGAAACGCCCTTGGAACAGCTTGACCAACTTGGCCCGCAAATCGCCCAGGGCAAACAATGCGTGGGTATCCAGAGTACTGACTGCCAATGAAGAGTTCCTCAAATCGGTTACACGCGCCCACCCGAACGCCGGGGAGACACACTCATTTCAAGTCGTTGTCTGAAAAGACTAATGAAGCGATGCGCGAAACGTCTGTGCAGGCAGGCGACGCGACAGGCAGGAATCGTTACTCCAGCGTGCCAGCCAAGGCCTCAAGACGGTTTTTCGGCTGTTTCCCAACCGGGACACGTAATAACTGACAACCGAACTGCCAGAAAAGATGCAATAGAAAGTTCCAGGCCCCTCGGCAGAATGGGTCCGGTATTCATCAGCGCATTACAGGGGAAGGAATATGCACGAAAACACCGAAATCCGTCGAGAGGCCCAACACATTTCTTGCCTCTGGCACGCAACCTAGGGCCTCGACTCAGGCCGCCTGCCCTTTTTCCAGCTGTGCCAACCAGGCCGCCTGGCACTCCAGTGCCTCCCCGCGCGTGGCGAACGCCGTACCACGGCGCTCGCCATCGACCAGCACGACCCAGCAGACGCGCTTGCCCAGGGCCTGCAGGGTGGCAGGCACGCCAGAGCCAATCATCACGGCGACATCGATTCGGCTACTCATCATCCCCTCCGGAATTTAATTAGCTGCCTAACTATGTCATCATCATACGCCTGCCCAGATCGCGGAAAAATCCTACTTGGGTATAGCTGTATTGCATCCACGGCAATAAAGGCCGAAGCCTGATGCAGGCATCGGAAACGCAAAGGCCCCACGGATCGCTCCGTGGGGCCTGGCACCGGGGTGTCGGTCAGATCTGGCGCTGGTGGCGGTCGAGCTGCTCGTGACGCTCCTGGGCTTCGATGCAGTACTTGGTGATCGGGCTGATCAGCAGGCGCTGCAGGCCGATCGGCTCGCCGCTGTCGTCGCACCAGCCGAAGCTTTCATCGGCGATGCGGCCCAGGGCCATCTCCAGCTGCGGCAACAGGCGCTGGTCGCGCTCGATGGCATTGACCAGCCAGTGGCGTTCTTCTTCCACCGAAGCCACGTCGGCCGGATCCGAAGGGGTATCCAGGCTCTCGATGGTATTGCGGCTCAGCTCGATGCGCTCCTGGGTCTCGACTTTCATCGCCTGCAGCAGCTCAGCGAAGAACGCCAGTTGATCGGCGTTCATGTAGTCATCGGCCGACATGGCCAGCAACTGTTCCTTGGTCATCGATTTCTCTATGAAAATATGTGCATTTGGGCGATTCGGGTGCCGCCGGCGATGGCTCGCCGGCAGCGGAATTCTTCAAGCGCCAACCGGCACTTTTCTACAGGGGGCGGCAGTCTAAGACGCTGCGTCGCATGGGGCAACAGGCACGACGGGGGAATTTGACCGAAATGGCCTGGATTCCGCCCATCGGCAGTCTACGGGGCGGCGAATGGGCGTGGGGTAAGCGTGCCTTGGGCTTTCTCGCCCCGCAGGGGAGCGCAGCCCTTTCGCGACACAAGGCCGCCCCACATCTACGGCGCTGTTCTACAATCGAGCGCCATAGATGTGGGGGCGGCCTTGTGTCGCGACAGGGCCGTGTAGCGGCCCCAGTGTTCATTTACCCGCGCCGTGACCTCAACGGTCCTTGAACTGCGCCTCACGCTTGGCGATGAAGGCGGCCATGCCTTCCTTCTGGTCCTCGGTGGCGAAAGCGGCGTGGAACACCCGGCGCTCGAAGCGCACACCCTCGCTCAGGGTGACCTCGAAGGCGCGGTTGACGCTTTCCTTGACCATCATGCTCACCGGGATCGACTTGCTGGCGATGGTCGCTGCGACCTTCAACGCCTCCTCCAGCAGTTCGGCCTGGGGCACCACGCGGGCCACCAGGCCGGCGCGCTCGGCTTCCTCGGCGCCCATCAGGCGACCGGTCAGGCACAGCTCCATGGCCTTGGCCTTGCCCACCGCGCGGGTCAAGCGCTGGGTACCACCCATGCCCGGCAGCACGCCGAGGTTGATCTCCGGCTGGCCGAACTTGGCGTTGTCGGCGGCGAGGATGAAGTCGCACATCATCGCCAGCTCGCAGCCACCGCCCAGGGCGAAGCCGGATACCGCGGCGATGATCGGCTTGCGCCGGTTGGCGATGCGGTCGGCGTCGCTGAACAGGTCATCGACATAGATCTGCGGATACTTGAGCTCGGCCATCTCCTTGATGTCGGCACCCGCGGCGAACGCCTTGGCAGAACCGGTGATGACCACGCAGCCGATGTTCGGATCACGTTCGAGCTGGTCCAGGGCCTGGTTGATCTCGCCGACGATCTGCGCGTTCAGGGCATTGAGCGCCTGGGGCCGGTTGAGGGTGATCAGGCCGACCTTGCCGTGGATGTCCAACAGGATGGTTTCGAATGCCATGCAGACTGCTCCTTCAAAGATTGCGCGCAATGACCATGCGCTGAATGTCGCTGGTGCCCTCGTAGATCTGGCAGACCCGGACGTCGCGGTAGATCCGCTCCAGCGGGAAGTCGCTCAGATAGCCATATCCGCCGAGGGTCTGCAAGGCGTCCGAACAGACCTTTTCGGCCATTTCCGAGGCGAACAGCTTGGCCATGGAGGCTTCCACCAGCGCCGCACGCCCAGCGTCGCGCAGCGCCGCGGCATGCAGCACCATTTGCCGGGCCACGGCGATGCGCGTGGCCATGTCGGCCAGGCGGAAGGCCACGGCCTGGTGTTCGATCAGCGGCTTGCCGAAACTCTGCCGCTCGTTGGCATAGTCGCGCGCCACCTCGAAGGCAGCGCGGGCCATGCCCACCGACTGGGCAGCGATGCCGATGCGCCCACCTTCGAGGTTGGCCAGGGCGATCCTGTAGCCCTCGCCCTCATCGCCCAGGCGGTTGGCCACCGGCACGCGCACCTCGTCGAAGACGATCTGGCAGGTGTCGGAGGCATGCTGGCCAAGTTTGTCCTCGACCCGCGCCACCTGGTAGCCGGGCGAGTCGGTCGGCACGATGAAGGCGCTGATGCCACGCTTGCCGGCATCCGGGTCGGTGACGGCGAAGACGATCACCACGCCAGCGTTCTGCCCGGAGGTGATGAACTGCTTGCTGCCGTTGAGCACGTAGTGGTCACCGTCCAGACGCGCCCGGGTCTTCAGGCTGCTGGCATCGGAGCCGGCCTGGGGCTCGGTCAGGGCGAAGGCACCGAGCATCGCGCCGCTGGCCAACGGGGCGAGGAAGGTCGCCTTCTGCTGGTCGCTGCCAAAGCGCAGGATCGGCACGCACCCCACCGAGTTGTGCACGCTCATGATGGTCGAGCAGGCGCCGTCGCCCGCGGCGATCTCTTCAAGGGCCATGGCATAGGCCACGTAGCCGGTGTCGCTGCCGCCCCACTGCTCCGGCACCAGCATGCCGAACAGGCCCATATCGGCCATTTCCCGGATGGCCTCGCGAGGGAAGCTGTGCGCCTTGTCCCATTGCTCGGCGAACGGTTTCAGGCGCGCCTGGGCGAAGGCGCGAACGGCGTCGGCGATCTGTTGTTGTTCGTCAGATACCAGCATGGTCTCACCTCAATACAGGCATTCGACGGCCATGGCCGTGGCCTCGCCACCGCCGATGCAGATGGCCGCCACGCCACGGCGCAGGTTGTTCTGGCGCAGGGCCGAAAGCAGGGTCACCAGGATCCGTGCACCCGAGGCGCCGATCGGGTGGCCCAGGGCGCAGGCGCCGCCGTGGATGTTGACCTTCTCGTGGGGCAGGTCGAGGTGCTTCATCGCGGCCAGGGTGACCACGGCGAAGGCCTCGTTGATCTCGAACAGGTCCACCTGCGACAGGTTCCAGCCGACGCGCTTGACCAGCTTGTCGATGGCTCCGATGGGGGCGGTGGGGAACAGCGCCGGTGCGTCGGCGAAAGCCGCATGGCCGTGGATCACCGCCAGAGGCGTGAGGCCACGCTGCTCGGCGTGCGAGCGGCGCATCAGCACCAGCGCCGCGGCGCCGTCGGAAATGGAGCTGGAGTTGGCCGCCGTGACCGTGCCGCCTTCGCGAAAGGCCGGGCGCAGTTGCGGGATCTTGTCCAGGCGCGCCTTCGGTGGCTGCTCGTCATCCTTGACGATGCGCTTGTCCTTGCCTTCGGTGACTTCCACCGGGACGATCTCGGCGGCGAAACGGCCGCTGCTGATCGCCTCCTGGGCGCGGGTCAGCGAGGCGATGGCGAACTGGTCCTGGGCCTGGCGGCTGAAGCCGTTGGCCTGGGCGCAATCCTCGGCGAAGGTGCCCATCAGGCGACCCTTGTCGTAGGCGTCCTCCAGGCCGTCCATGAACATGTGGTCGATGATCTTGCCATGGCCCATGCGGTATCCGCCACGGGCCTTGTCCAGCAGGTAAGGCGCGTTGGTCATGCTTTCCATGCCGCCGGCTACCACCACCTCGGCACTGCCGGCCAGCAGCAGGTCATGGGCCATGATCGCCGCCTGCATGCCCGAGCCGCACATCTTGTTCAGGGTGGTGCAGGTGGTGTGCTTGTCCAAGCCCGCGCCCAGGGCGGCCTGGCGCGCCGGTGCCTGGCCGAGGCCGGCCGGCAGCACGCAGCCGAACAGCACCTGCTCGACGCTGCCGGCGTCGATGCCGGCACGCTCGACCGCGGCACGGATGGCGGCGGCGCCCAGTTGCGGGGCGCTCAGGCTTTTCAGGTCGCCCTGCAGGCCACCCATGGGCGTGCGCACGGCGCTGACGATGACGATCGGGTCGTTGGCGAGAGTCATGTTCGCTTACTCCTTACTTGGCAGCCATGCGCAGGGCACCGTCGAGGCGGATCACCTCGCCGTTGAGCATGCTGTTCTCGATGATATGACGGGCCAGCGCGGCGTACTCCTGCGCACGGCCCAAACGCGGCGGGAACGGTACGCCGGCGGCCAGGGAGTCACGCACCTCCTGGGGCATGCCAGCCATCATCGGCGTCTCGAAGATGCCTGGGGCGATGGTCATCACGCGGATGCCGAAACGCGCCAGCTCCCGCGCCACCGGCAGGGTCAGGCTGGCGATGGCGCCCTTGGAGGCGGCATAGGCAGCCTGGCCGATCTGCCCGTCGTAGGCGGCGATGGACGCGGTGTTGATGATCACGCCGCGCTCGCCCTCCTCGTCGGCCGCGCCTTCGGCCATGGCCGCCGCCGCCAGGCGCAGCAGGTTGAAGCTGCCCAGCAGGTTGACATTGATGACCTTGGCGAAACTCGCCAAGCCATGGGGTCCTTGTTTGCCCAGAACCTTCTCGGCGCCGACGATGCCGGCGCAGTTGACCAGCCCGTGCAGGCTACCGAACGCGCTGACGGCGGCATCCACCGCCGCCTGGGCGGCCTGTTCGTCGCTGATGTCGGCCACGGCGAAACGCGCCTGTTCACCCAGCTCGCGGGCCTTGGCCTCGACTGCCGCAGCATTGAGGTCGACCAGCATCACCTTGGCGCCGGCCTCGACCAGCATCTGCGCGGTGGCAGCGCCAAGCCCGGAGGCCGCGCCGCTGACGATGAAATGTTTGTTGGCTATCTGCATGATGTTTTTCCTTCAGGCGCTGGCGCGCGGGGCCGGCGCGTCCTGTTGTTTGGCGATTTCCTGGTTGCGCAGGATGAAGCGTTGCAGCTTGCCGCTCGGGGTCTTGGGCAAGTCGCTGACGAATTCGATTTCCCTGGGATAGGCGTGGGCATAGAGGCGCTGGCGGACATGCTGGCGCAGGGTCTCTTCCAGCTCGGCGCTGCCGACATGGCCCGGGGCGAGCACCACGAAGGCCTTGATCAGCTCGGTGCGCTCCGGATCGGGCTTGCCGATCACCGCCGCCTCGATCACCGCCGGGTGCTCGATCAACGCACTTTCCACATCGAACGGCCCGACCCGGTAGCCAGAGGTGGTGATCACGTCGTCGCTGCGGCCGACGAAGCTGATGCTGCCGTCATCGTTGAGCTCGACGGTATCGCCGCTGAGGTAGTACTTGCCGACGAAGGCCTTGGTCGGCAGCCCGTGGTAACCCGCGAACCAGCACAGCGGCGATTGCTCGCGGTCCACCGCGAGGATGCCCGGCTGCCCGGCGGACAGTTCGTTGGCCTGCTCGTCCAGCACGACGATGCGGTGGCCGGGAATGGCGAAGCCGGCCGAACCCAGGTGGACCGGGTGCTTCAGGCCATGATGGTTGCACAAGACCATGCCCAGTTCGGTCTGGCCGTAATGGTCATGGATGGTCACCCCCAGCTCGTCGGCGAACCAGCGGATCACTTCCGGGTTGAGCGGCTCGCCGGCGCTGCTGACCACCCGCAGGCGGCCCTTGATCGGTGTCGAGAACTCGCTGCCGGCGGCGATCAGCAGACGGTAGGCGGTAGGCGATCCGGCCAGGTTGCTGATGTTCAGCTTGTCGATGATCCGCGCGCAGCTCTCGACGTTGAACGGCCCGTCGTAGAAGGTGGTGGCGTGGCCCAGGGACAACGGGCCGGTGACGGCGTAATAAAGCCCGTAGGCCCATCCCGGGTCGGCCAGGTTCCAGAAGTTGTCCTCGGGACGCAGGTCGATGGCATCGCGCATGTAGCCCTGGAAGGCGACGATGGCCTTGAGCGGTACCTCGAGTGGCTTGGCAGGCCCGGTGGTACCCGAGGTGAACATCAGCAGGAAGGGATCGTCGCCCTTGCGCGGCACGGGCTCGCATGTGCTGTCAGCACTCTCCAGCGCCTGGTGGAAGTCCAGCTCGCCAGCGCTGGCCCCGACGGTGATGAGGGTCGGGCACCCCGTGACCTGGTCGAGCTTGTGGCGGTTGCCGCGGTCGGTGACCACCACGCGCGCATGGGACTGTTCGAGCCGGTGCTCGATGGCCTTGGGGCCGAAGGCGGTGAACAGCGGCTGGTACACCGCACCCAGGCGCCAGGTGGCAAGGATGGTCACCAGCAGCTCTGGAGTGCGTGGCATGAGGCCGGCAACTCGGTCGCCGGGGCCTACGCCTTGCTGGCCAAGCACATTGGCGAAGCGCGCCGCCAGCCCTTGCAGTTGCTCGAAGGTGTAGCGTGCGCTGTTACCCTCGCGGTCTTCCCAGATCAGCGCGACCCGGCCACTGCCGGCATGGCGGTCGCAGCATTCGACACAGGCATTGAGCGCGTCCAGCGTGCCATGCAGTGCCGCCTCGACGGCACTGCGATGGTTGAACGAACGGACGGCCTCGGCGTAATCGCGCATCGTCAGACTCCTGGTTTCTTATTGTTGGAGTGGCACCCTCGGTCTGACGATGTTCGCGCCGGTCGGCGCTGGGGGCAATGGCCAAAGCTGTCAAACGGCTTGAGCGAATTGGCCTGCCTCGGGCACGCCCTCCTCCAGGGCCTCACGGGTCAGTTGCAGGACCAGGCGATGCTCGGCCGATTGCCGCTCCATCATCAGTACCTGCCATCGATCCGTGTAGTCCTGGCTCGTCAGGGCCGTGCTCAGGCTGTCGAGCTCGGAACCCCGCGCGGCGAAGTCCTCGCCGATCGCAGCGAAGGCTGCCGCGTGCCGTCGCTCCAGGTAGGTACGCCAGAAGTCCCGTTCAGCGATGCTTTCGGCCAGGGCATCGGTCGCCTCCGCGCCCCGGACCGAGGCGAGCGCTGCCTGCTCGAGTTCGGGAGTGATTTCGGCAAGGCGCTCGAACCTCATCGTACGCGGCTGGGAAGGCAGGTCGAGGGCATGGGCCAGACGTACCCGGTAGCCGAGGATGACCTCCAGGACATCGGTATCCGGGTCGCTCGCCAGCCGCTGCGCGGCATCCTGGTGAGCGAAGCCTTCCAAGGCCTCCAGGCGAAACAGACGCCGCCCCAGGTCCAGCAATCCTTGCCCCGATCGTCCGGCAGCGCCCTGCAGGTTGGCGTTGTGCACCAGGATCTGCAGTTGCACGCGGCTGAAGCGCTCCGCGGTACTGTCATGGCAACCCAGTTGCTCGCGAGCGTGGGCGAACACCGCCTGGCGAAGGTCGGTATCCTGTTCCACGGCGTCAAGCACACCCCAGACTTGCTCGGTGAGGTAGGCCCTGGCGTGGGTGAAGTCGCTGGTTTGGGTGAGATTGGCCAGCAACTGCAGCAGGTCCGTGCTGTCGGGGTCTTGCACCAAGCGGTTCCACAGCGCCGAACGTGCCGCGAACTGGCCGGGATCGCCGACGGCAAGCCACAGGCTCCGGGCGCTGGCCACGTCCACTTCGCTGGCCCGGACAGCGTCATACGGGTCGCTCGTATACAACCGCGCGTACTCCTGGTGCGCCAAGGGATTGCGCAGCAGGTTGAAGCGGCTTCTGAAAGACCAGGGCGCTTGCAGCAGCTCAGGTGGCAATGTATCGATCTCGTTGTCGCTGAGGTCGACGACCGTCAACAGCCTGCACCGCTCCAGCCCCCTGGGCACGCTGATCAACCGGCAGTGTTTCAAACGCAGTACCGACAGGTTGGGCAACGACTGGAAGCGCAGTGCCGCTGAACGCAAAGGGTTGCGACTCAGGTCGAGCACGCGCAGGTTCGGTAACGCAGACAAGGCATCGGCGCCAGAGGGGCTCATGCGGATTCGATTGGACATCAGGCGCAACGTACGCAATTGGGTCAGTTGGCCAATGGCCGAGGGGATGGAGGTCAAACGGTTGTTGCCCAGGCTCAAAGTGCGCAAGGAGGTGAAGCACTGCAGGAAACCCGCGGGAACCTCTTCCAGCGCCGCCCCCGCCATCACCAATTCGGTGATATGGGAAAAGTCGCTGCCCGCCGGTAATTCCGGCAACTGGCCAATGTGCCAACCGCTCAGCTCCAGGGTCATGTCGCTGGCCAGCCCACCGGCCCCCTCGTAGCGCCACGCCGCCAGCAGGCGAGCCGCGAACTGCCGCCGCGAGGCATACCGCTCCGCTGTGCGCCCATCCGCCATCCACTGCGACAAGGCACTTTCGAGCTGCGCGTAGTTGCGCTCCTGGGCAAGCAAGCTCTCGAAAGGCGAGCCACTTTGCAACAGCAGCCTTTCCAGGTAGCGATCGACCTCCCGGTCATTGAGCCGTGGGTAAAGGGCACGGATGCGGCCCCTGAGCACACTGGTAGAGGTTTCCCGTCTCGATACATTGCCGCCGAGCGGATAACCCACGCGCCCATCGGGCAGGCGCTTGCCGGGGCTGAACCAAGGCGTGCCGTCGCGCCAGCCAAGCAGGTTCAGAATATCCTTGCGTTCGCCGGGCAAGCCTTCGATCAGCTTCAACCGCAAGCCTTCTGCCGGGTCGTCGCCAGAAAGGCCCAACCGCTGCAGGTCGGTCGGGCGCAGCAGTGCCACCAATGCCTGGAAGATGCCCGCAGGCTCGCCTACCTGCGCTTCATGCTCCAGCCCATGGCTGTCGTAAAGGTGGAAGCGGCCTTGCCGGTGAACCAGGACCACGCGCCCCTCGGGTGCGCCTTGAGGGTTCAGTACGGCCAAAAGACGGCCACTCTCCGACCCTTCACGCAACTCGAGGTTGATCGCGCGCGGCCATCTGGACAGTCGCCGCAGCAAGGCGATGACCAGTTCCCCGGTGCCATTGGTGTAGGTGCTGCGCAGGAACAGGCCCTCCAAGGCGCGGTTCACCCTGGCCAGCCGCAGCAGGGTCCGTGCCTTCCTGGCGACCGCCAGAGGCACACGTGCCTCGACCTGGGCCACTTCGCGCAGAGCGGGATCCACGTCACGTACCGCCTCCCGGGCATAGCGCTCGGGGAGCCCGGGGAAATCGCGCCGAACCAGCGTCACCAAGGCGTCTTGTGCCGACAGAGGCGCCGCCAGGTGCTCCAGCAATTCACCTCGCAGGTGCGAGGCGTCCTCCCGTAGCCAGGCGCCCAGTGCCTGCTCGTCCAGCCCTTGCGCTTGCGGATGCGCCACGCACCACTGGCGAATGGCCGGATCCTGGATAGCTCCGCCGGATTGATCGAGGGCATCGAGCTCGCGGCTGATCCGGGCATCCGCAGCGAATCGCAGCAAGGTGTCACGCAGGTTGAACGGCGCAGGCCGCATCTCCACCAGCACACCCCGCAATTCCTCCTTGTCGACGCCCGCCACACGCAACACCTGCTCGGCCCGGGCTGGAGCCAAGGGCGGGTCCTGCGGCCACAGGCGATCGAGCATGTCGGCACGGTCATCCCACTGCCTGGGCTGCTCGAGGCGAAGACGCCAGGCACGCTCGCCATTGAACGCGAGCTGCGGCCCGAAGGCGTCGTCGCCTCGCGGATGGCGCAAACGCCAGGCCTGGTGCTCGTCGGGGCGATGGGCCTCGTAGTAGCATTGGTCCACACGCAGCCAGCGGCGCGTATCGCTGGCATAGAGCCCATCATCCCCAAGGGTGGCGTCTTCCGGGGTCGACGCGTAGACCTGCAAGTCACGATGCCACAGGCGCGATGACTCCTCCCCGGTGCCCACCGGCTCCAGCGCATCGACGAAAGCACTGCGGGCGAACCCGCGCGCCACCAGGCTCACACCAGCGACCGTCGCCGCCGTGACGACGACGGCCTCCGCGACCCCGAGCATATGCTCCAGCGCCTCGTGCTGGTGCCCCTCATGCCAATCGACGGCCCCTTCGTAGACGTGGCCGAGGGTCTGCACGACCAACTCGCCGAACAGCACCATGCCCACCGCAGGAATGGCCAGACCGGCCAGCCCCAGCGCGACCAGGCCGATCTCCTTCCATTGGTTGAGCCGTGCTTCGGCGGCGAGATGATCGGCATCCGCGCTCGAAACGAGCTGCAGGCGGACATCGTCCTCGATGCGTTTGACCTGGCTTGCCGCCAGTGTGGCGAAGATATCGCCATGGACCACCGTACCTTCCAACTGCAGGTCGGGCTCATCGTCGAGCAGGCGCTTGTCGAGCGTCCCCAGGAACCCTGGGCGGTCCTTCAAGGCGATCAGTCGTGCGAAACGTTGGCGGCCATCCGCCTTGAGCAACTCGGCCGCCAGGAAATCGTTCATCCCTGACACCGAGTCGAAATGGCGAAGGGGCTGTTCAGTGTCACTCGGCAGGTAGAGCACGACCCCGAGACTATCCCCATCGGCACTGCGCAACTGGATCTTCAAGCTCTGCGCAACGGAGGCCCCCAACATGTGCAGCTCACCGGCATACGCCTGTGCGAGCCCTTCCTCCTGGCCAGCCCCATCGTCCAGCAACCGCCGCAAGGCGGCCAGGTGCACCGTCTCGAGCTGTGCCTTGAGCGAGGCGAACTCGCATGCCAGGGCGAAGGCCGTACGCTGGTGGCGGGCCAGGGCCCGCTGGGCCACCGGGGTGAACAGACGCTCGAGCAGGTCGTGGTACTGCTTGCCCACGTCCTCGGCATGGCAACGTTGCGTGAAATCCTCCAGCGAGCTGAAAAGCACGGTCTCTTCGCCCTTCTTGACAAGGCCGCTGCCCTCGTAGAAAGGGTTGCCCGAGGGAAAGCCCTGCATCAGTCGCAACAACGCCGGGAAGCGGACATAACGCGGCTCATCCTCGGGCAGGCCACCGCCCGGGCTCACCGTGAAGCGACGCCTTACATCCAGCCATTCAAGATCATCGAGGGAGAACCCCGGCGGGATATCGGCCGCCAACAGGGCCGTGAACCGCTGGGCAGCGAACTGCCGTGGCGATACCAGGCCGGCGGTTGCCGCCGCCACCTGCGCCTGGCTATGGCGGTGGGCCTCGAAGCAATCGCGCAATGCATTGATCTGTGCGGCGGATGCGCGTTTCAACCAGTCCGGCAGTTTCGCGGCGATGAAATCATCGGTGGCGGAAGCCAGCTTGCTGGCAAGCGCTGGCGGAAGTGAAGGTGGAGTGGGTTGCGTCATGTCTGCATCCTCGCAGGTCGAAGGAGGCTCGACACTGATGCAATCGCCCACTGCGCAGCAGAGGGAAAGGGAACATCCTCGGCCAGGCCTAGGGCGCAGTCCCCTGCAGGATCACATGACGGTAGTGGCCAGGATTGCAACCGAACCACTTGCGAAAGGCCTTGTAGAACGAGCTGCTGTCGGCGAAGCCGAGACGCTCGGCGATCTCGGTAAGCCCCAGGTCGACATCGGCCAGCCAGGCGATGGCCAACTCGCGCCGCACGCTGTCCTTGAGCCCTTGGTAGGTCTGGCCTTCCTCGCCCAGGCGACGGCGCAGGGTCGAGACCGAGATGCACAAGGCGCTGGCCTGGCCTTCGGCATCGGGCCAGGCGCCTGGGTCGGCGCGCCGCAGTTGCTCACGGATGCGCCAGGCCAGGCTGGCCGGGTCGCGGTACTTGACCAGGATGTTGCCAGGCGCCTCGGCGAGGAAACGCTGCAGCTCCTCCTGGGTGCGCCGCAGCGGCAGGCCCAGGCAGTCGGCACTGATGATCATGCGTGTGCGTGGGCGGTCGAACTGCAGGTTCTCGGAAAACATCACCCGGTAGTCGTCGCAGAACGGCGGCTCGGCGCAACGCAGGTCGATGGCGAGGATCGGGATACGGCGCCCGGCCAGCCAGCAGGTCACGCCATGGATGATCATCCACAGGGTGAAGTAAGTGAAAGCGCGGCGCGGCGTATCGCGAGGCTCGCCGATGACGATCTCGGCCAGGCTCTGTTGGCGCACCAGGCTTGGCTGCAGGTCCTCGAGCATCAGCGAGAGAAACGCCAGGGCCGTTTCCAGGCCCTCGCCGAGGGTCGCTTGGGCCATGCTCGCACGGCACAGGAAGGCCAGGCTGCCACTGCGCAGGCCACGCGGGTCCATGGCGAAGAATTCGTCATTGCAGCGCCGCGCCAGCAAGCGCCAGAGCCGGGCATAGGCCTCGGCGCTCACCCGCGCCTCGGGCAGGTCGAGCAGGGATGCATCAATGCCCGCCCTGGCCAGCAGCGGCGCATCGGCTTGCCCCGCCGGGCGGGTCTGCAACAGGGCTTCACGCACCAGTTGCATTGAAATGGTGTCTTTCTCGCTCATCGGCCATCCAGCGCCAGTGGTTTCAGCCGGCCATCTTAGGCCCGCCATGGAAAAACGCCAGCCGGTGAGTGTTTTGGAGCCGTGCCATTTGGGGCCGCTTCGCGCCCCAGTGTCACTCATTGAGGCAAGTCCACTCACACACGCTCTTGCAGGCACCTCACAGGCTGGCAGCCAACCCCAGGAACGTCTGGATCAAGCGCAGTTCACGACGCCGCTCCAGGCAACCGATCATGTGCCGGTTGACCAGCCCATCGCCCGCCAGCGGCCGCGCCACCACCCGCGGATCATGGGCCACCTCCACCGACGAGACGATGCCGATGCCGAGCTGCGCCGCCACCGCCTCGGTGACCGCTTCGCGGCTGTCCAGCTCCAGCAGCACCCGCGGCTGCACCTTGGCCAGTGCGCAGGCCTGGTCGAAGGTCCGCCGGGTGATGGAGCTGGGCTCGCGCAACACCATGATCTGCCGGTCCAGCTCAGCCATGGGCAGGTCGCCCGTCTCGCTCGCCCAGGGATGCCCGACCGGCAGTTGGGCACACAGGCGCGACTCGCCCAGGCTCTGCAGGTACAGCCCCTTGCGCGGCTCGGCCTCGGTCAGCACGGCCACGTCGGCATGCTCCGAAAGCAATGCGGCCAGGGTCTCCTGGGCATTGCCCAGGCGCAGGTTGACGGTGATGCCCGGGTAACGCGCCCGCAGCAGGCCGAGCATCGACATGATCCAGTGCGGGCCATCAGCGGCGACTTCCAGGCGTCCGGTGAGCAATTGGCGATTGGCCTCGAGCATGGCCTGGGCCTCCTCGGCCAGGCTGAACATGGCGCGGGTGATGGCCGCCAGCCGCGTACCCTCTTCGGTAAGCTCGACCCGGCGCGCGGTGCGCCGCAGCAAGGTGATCTGGTAGTGCTCTTCCAGGGCCTTGACGTGCCCGGTCACCGCCGGCTGGCTGATGAACAAGCGCGCCGCAGCGCGGGTGAAGCTGCCCTCGCGGGCCACGGCATCGAAGGCACGCAACTGGAACAAGTTCATATCTATCGGCCTGACTTATGGCTGGCATAACGACAAACAATTTGAATGATGGGGCGGCAAATTGCAACTTACACACCGTAGATTCAGCCCACCCGCTTGCGAGGAAAAACGGAATGAGCAATGCCCCGATCCTGCTGACCCCCGGCCCACTGACCACCTCGTCCCGCACCCGCCAAGCCATGCTGGTGGACTGGGGTTCCTGGGACCGCGACTTCAACCAACTGACCGCCAGCGTCTGCGAGCAGTTGCTGGCCATCATCAACGGCAGTGCCAGCCACCACTGCGTCCCCCTGCAAGGCAGCGGCACCTTCGCCGTGGAAGCGGCGATCGGTACCCTGGTACCGCGTGACGGCAAGGTCCTGGTGCTGATCAACGGTGCCTACGGCCAGCGCCTGGCGAAGATCTGCAAAGTCCTGGGCCGCGCCTACAGCACCTTCGAGACCGCCGAGGATCAACCCACCACCGCTGCCGACGTCGACCGCCTGCTGGCCGCCGACCCTGCCGTGACCCACGTGGCTCTGATCCACTGCGAGACCAGCACCGGCATCCTCAACCCGCTGCCCGAGATCGCCCAGGTAGTCCAGCGCCACGGCAAGCGCCTTGTCATCGACGCCATGAGCTCCTTCGGCGCCCTGCCGATCGATGCCCGCGAGGTGCCGTTCGAGGCGCTGATCGCTGCCTCCGGCAAATGCCTGGAAGGCGTACCGGGCATGGGCTTCGTCTTCGCCGAGAAGAACGCGCTGGCCGCCGCCGAAGGCAACGCCCACTCCCTGGCGATGGACCTGCAGGACCAGCAGGCGTACATGGCCAAGACCGGCCAGTGGCGCTTCACCCCGCCGACCCACGTGGTCGCCGCCCTGCATGAGGCCCTGCTGCAGTACAGCGAGGAAGGCGGCCTGCCGGCCCGCCACCAGCGCTACGCCGACAACTGCAAGACCCTGCTCGACGGCATGGCCCAGCTTGGTCTGCGCAGCTTCCTGCCGGCCGAGATCCAGGCCCCGATCATCGTCACCTTCCATGCCCCGCGCGATGCCCGCTACCAGTTCAAGGACTTCTACGAGCGGGTCAAGGCCAAGGGCTTCATTCTCTATCCGGGCAAGCTGACCCAGGTGGAAACCTTCCGCGTCGGTTGCATCGGCGTGGTCGGGCCCGATGGCATGCAGGCCGCCGTCGATGCCGTGGCCGAAGTGCTGCGGGAAATGGAAGTACTGGACATCTGAATTTCGCCCTCGACCCGAACCCCAAGGAAATCGCGCACATGAACTACAGCAACCCCACCCAGCTGCAAGCCGCCATCCTCGACTGGGCCGGCACCGTGGTCGACTTCGGCTCCTTCGCCCCGACCCAGATCTTCGTCGAGGCCTTCGCCGAGTTCGATGTCGAAGTCTCCATCGACGAAGCTCGCGGCCCGATGGGCATGGGCAAGTGGGACCACATCCGTACCCTGTGCAACCAGCCGGAAATCGCCGAACGCTACCGCAAGGTGTTCGGCCGCACCCCGACCGACGATGACGTCACCGCCATCTACGAACGCTTCATGCCCTTGCAGATCGAGAAGATCGCCGTGCACTCGGCGCTGATCCCTGGCGCCCTGGAGACCCTCACCGGCCTGCGCAAGGACGGCCTGAAGATCGGCTCCTGCTCGGGCTACCCGAAGGTGGTGATGGACAAGGTGGTGGAACTGGCCAAGCAGAACGGCTATGTCGCCGACCACGTGGTGGCCACCGACGAAACCCCGAACGGCCGCCCTTGGCCGGCCCAGGCCCTGGCCAACGTGATCGCCCTGGGCATCGACGACGTGGCCGCCTGCGTCAAGGTCGACGACACCGTGCCGGGCATCCTCGAAGGCCGTCGCGCGGGCATGTGGACTGTGGCCCTGGTGTGCTCGGGCAATGCCCTGGGCCTGACCTGGGAAGGCTACCGGGCCCTGAGCGCGGAAAAACTGGAGAGCGAGCGCAAGCGCATCCACGCGCTGTTCGAAGGCTCGCGCCCGCACTACCTGATCGACACCATCAATGAGCTGCCCGAGGTGATCGCCGACATCAACCGGCGCCTGGCCAAGGGCGAGATGCCGCAGGCGTCGTAAGCGTCGCAAGGCATGCCGGGGCCGCAAAGCGGCCCCAGCAGCCTGAGCCAGTCAGACCGCGCGATTGAGCTTCACCCAGGCTGCGAACTTGTCGATGAACGCCTGCAGGAACGGCCGGGTCTTGTCGTTGAGCTTGCCGGAATCCTCGAACAGGCTGGCCGCCCCACCAATGTACGCCTCGGGCATCTGCATGCACGGCATGTCTAGGAACACCAGCGACTGGCGCACGGCATGGTTGGCACCGAAACCGCCAATGGCGCCCGGCGAGACACTCACCACCGCCGCCGGCTTGCCGCTCCAGGCACTCTGCCCATAGGGTCGCGACCCCACGTCGATGGCGTTCTTCAGGCCCCCGGGTACGGAACGGTTGTATTCGGGCGTGACGAACAGCACCGCGTCGCTGCGGCGGATCTCCTCGCGAAAACGCTTCCAGGCATCGGGCGCATTGGCCTCGACATCCTCGTTGTACAGCGGCAGGTCGCCGATCTCGACGATTTTCAGGGCAAGGCTGGAGGGTGCAAGCTCTGCAAGGGCGCGGGCGACCTTGCGGTTGTAGGAGTCCTTGCGCAAGCTACCGACGACGACCGCTACCGAATAGACCTGACTCATGGCGATTTGCAACCTCTGCTGGAAATAAGACGTTGTAGTTATAGATGACTGCGTCCTGCCCCCAGAGTTTTTTTCCTGATTGCGGAAAACTTCCCCCCTGCTCCGCTGGTCTATGCCTACAGATATTTCCCCAAATTTCAGAGGTTTTCGCTCAAATGGCAGCAATACTGGTCGGCCAATTCCACGCACGTGACGCCGAAGGTCGGATCTATCCCGTGCATGAATACCAGGAGTCCACCCTCCAGGCCGACGGTAGCTGCCTCGGCGAGCCGATCGTGACCTACCGCCTGCCTGTCGGTGACCGGGTCAAGCACCTGGGCGATGACCGCTTCGAGCTGGCGCACAGCGGCGTGGAGCTCATCCGCATTCCTTGATGCAATCGACGGTGTAGACCCGCCCCTGGCCATGATCCTCGCTCTGCAGACCATGGACATCGGCGACGAAGCCCGGGAAGCCGCTGTCGAAGGCCCGGGCGAAGGCCAGGTAGTCGATGATCGAACGGGTGGCCTCGGTAAAGCGCTCGCCCGGCATGATCAAGGGAATGCCCGGCGGATAAGGCACCAGCATCACCGCCGCGACCCGGCCCAGCAGGGCCTCGATCGGCACCGCCTCCACCTCGCCACGCACCAGGCGGTCATAGGCCTGGGCTGGGCTCATGGCCACCTCCGGCAAACGCGTGAACAGGCGCTTGAGCTGCTTGGCCGTGGCATTGGCCCGGTAGCAGTCGTGCAACTGCTGGCACAGCTCGCGCAGCCCCAACCCCTGGTAACGCAGCGGGTCCACCGCCATCACACTGGGCAGGCACTGGGCCAAGGCGGTATTGCCATCGTAGTGTCGCTTGAACTCCAGCAATTCGGTGAGCAAGGTGCTCCACTTGCCCTTAGTGATGCCCATGGAGAACAGCACCAGGAAGCTGTAGAGCCCAGTCTTCTCCACCACCAGCCCACGCTCCCAGAGGAACTTGCTCACCACGGCCGCCGGGATGCCGTGCTCGCCCAACGCCCCATCCGCCGTCAACCCAGGCATCACCAGGGTGACCTTGAGCGGGTCTAGCAGCACGTAGTCCTGCTCCACATCACCAAAGCCATGCCATTCGGCGCCCGGCTGCAACAGCCAGTCCTGCGCCGACAGGCGATGGACCCCTTCCGTCGCAGGCGGCTGCCAGATACTGAACCACCAGTCATGCGCGGCAATGTGTTCGCGCAGGTTGGCCAGGGCACGGCGAAAGCTCAGGGCCTCGTCGAACATCTCCTGCAGCAGCGAGCGCCCGGCCGGCCCTTCCATCATGGTCGAGGCCACATCCAGCGAGGCCAGGATGCTGTACTGCGGCGAGGTGGAGATATGCATCATGAACGCTTCGTTGAAACGATCGCGGTCCAGTTGCCGCTGACTGCCGTCCTGCACGTGGATCATCGACGCCTGGCTGAACGCCGCCAGCAGCTTGTGGGTGGAATGGGTGCTGAACAACAGTGGGCTGTCGTCACTGCGCGCGGTGCCCATGGCGTAGCGATCGGCAAAGAAGTCATGGAACGCCGCATAGGCGAACCAGGCCTCGTCGAAATGCAGCACCTCGACGCTGCTGCCGAGCATCTGCTTGATCAACCCGGCGTGATAGCACAAGCCGTCGTAGGTGGAGTTGGTCACCACCGCCATGCGGATCCGCGGCTTACGCCCACGGGTCAGCGGATTGGCGTCGATCTTCGCCTGGATCGATACCGGGCTGAACTCGCTGAGCGGGATCGGCCCGATGATGCCCAGCTCGTTGCGTTCCGGGCACAGGTAAAGAGGGATGGCGCCGGTCATGACGATCGCGTGGACCACCGACTTGTGGCAGTTGCGGTCCACCAGCACCAGGTCGTCGCGGCCGACCATGGCATGCCAGACGATCTTGTTGGCCGTGGAGGTGCCGTTGATCACGAAGAAGGTGTGGTCGGCGCCGAAGTTGCGCGCCGCCCGGGCTTCGGCCTCGGCCAGGGGGCCTGTGTGGTCGAGCAGCGAGCCGAGTTCGGGCACCGACACGGACAGGTCCGAGCGCAGGGTGTTCTCGCCGAAGAACTGGTGGAAGGCCTGGCCCACCGGGCTCTTGCGGTAGGCCACGCCACCGCCGTGGCCCGGCGTGTGCCAGGAATAATTGGATTGCGCGGTGTGCTGCACCAGGGCCTTGAAGAACGGCGGCAGCAGGCCGTCCAGGTAGTTGTGCGCGGCCCGGGCCACCTGGCGGGCGAGAAAGGGCACGGTGTCCTCGAACAGGTAGAGGATGCCGCGGAGTTGGTTCAGCTCGCTCATGGCCTCGGCGGGCGCGTTTTCCAGGGTCACCTGCTCGCCCAGGGCGAAGATCGGCAGGTTCGGTGCGCGCAGGCGGGCCAGGCGGATCAACTCCGCCATGTTCTGCAGCAGGTGGGTGTTCTCGCCGGCGCCTTCGGCAGCGATCAGCATGCAGGCCAGCCCATGGTGGGTGGCAGCCACCAGGCGCGCCTCGGCATGGTCCGCTGCGGCGAGGATGGCGAAGCCGTCCTGGGCCAGCTCCTCGGCGATGCCACGCACCCGCTCACCGGCGACGCTGTCGGCCTTGATCGCACGATGCACGATGAGGATAGGAAACTTCAGGTCCTTGTACATGGCTCGGCATTACCTCCGAAGGACGGGTCCGTCCTTTCAGGGTAGAAGCTGCAGGGCGCGGGTGCGTTTTTTTGCCGTGGTTGCTCCACAAGTTCGGCGCCGACCTCAAGAGCAGAGCAATCTGTGGAAGCCGGCTTGCCGGCGATGGGCCGCGAAGCGGCCCAATGCGGCCATCGAAGCAGGTCAGCCCTCGCTCAACGCCTGCCACATCGCCGGCGCCCCCGCCGACTTGGCGATCGCCGCCAAGCGCTCGGCATGGGCCTCCAGCTCTTCGGCCGAAGCCAGGATGACCCGGCCCGGCTGGCGCCCGACGATGCGGCGGATCTCGCTGCCGGTCCCGCCTTGCCCGTCTTCCTCGTCGGCACCGTGCCCAGCCAGCGACAGGCTGGTCTGGCCGCCAGTCATCGCCAGGTAGACGTCTGCCAGCAGCTCCGAGTCGAGCAAGGCGCCGTGCAGGTCACGGCCGGAGTTATCGATGCCGTAGCGTTTGCACAACGCGTCGAGGCTGTTGCGCTGCCCCGGGTGGCGAGCCCGGGCGAGCATCAGGGTATCGAGGATGGTGCAGTGTTGCGAGATGTCGGCGCGGTCGTGCTGGCCCAGCAGGGCGAACTCGTTGTTGATGAAGCCGACGTCGAACGCCGCGTTGTGGATGACCAGCTGGGCACCGCGGATGTACTCGAAGAACTCCTCGGCGACATCGGCGAAGCGCGGCTTGTCGACCAGGAAGGCATCGGTGATGCCGTGGACGCCGATGGCGCCCTCGTCGCTCTCGCGGTCCGGCTGCAGGTAGACGTGGAAATTACGCCCGGTCAGGCGCCGGCCGATGACCTCGACGCAACCGATCTCGATGATCCGGTGGCCTTCGCTGACTGGCATACCGGTGGTTTCGGTATCCAGAACGACCAGTCTGTTGTTCTGCTGCTCCACGCGGGGGCTCCAACTTTGCATCTATCTAAGGGAAAGCGGGGATTGTAACTCAAGCGACAAGCTTCAAGCGGCAAGAAAAAGCACCGACGCACTGGCGCACGCCCTGTTCTTACTTGCAGCTTGTAGCCGCCCTCCCCATCACCGCTTGGCGCGGACCTCGTCGACGCCTCGGTTGGCCAGTTGGTCGGCACGCTCGTTGCCGGGGTGGCCAATATGCCCGCGCACCCATTTCCAGGTCACCTTGTGACGGTTGACCTGCTCGTCGAGCTGCTGCCAGAGGTCGGCATTCTTCACCGGCTCCTTGGCGGCGGTCTTCCAACCACGCTTCTTCCAGTTGGCCATCCACTCGTTGATGCCCTTCATCACGTACTGCGAGTCGGTGACCAGCAGCACCTCGCATTCGCGCTTGAGGGCCATCAGCCCCTGGATCGCCGCCATCAGTTCCATGCGGTTGTTGGTGGTCTCGCGCTCGCCGCCCCACAGCTCCTTCTCGACGCCCTTGTAGACCATCAGCACCCCCCACCCACCTGGGCCGGGATTGCCCTTGCAGGCACCATCGGTGTAGATCTCGACGCTATCGCTCATGTACCGCCTTTTCGCTCTGTATTATCGACCGTGGATGACGGCTCACGGCTCGCTGCGCCGACGGTTGACCTTGGCCAGCGGCAACGGCAGCAGCTTGCCCATCGGCTCGCGGCGTTCCAGGCGCAGCGGCCGCAGGCCGACCACCATCTTGCGCGCCACCAGCAGGTAGACACCGCCGCCAGCACCTTGCCAGCCCGCGGCCATCCGCTCCCAGCCAGCCAGGCGCTGTTGCCAGGCCGGCGAGGCAAGCGGCGGACGATAGCACCCGAAGCGGCGTTTCTCCAGCGCGAAGCCCAGCAGGTTGAGCCAGTCGCCAACCCGCGACGGCGAGATGCAGCGCGCCTTGCGCAGGGCCCCGTGGCTGAAGAAATGCCGCATGCCCCAACTGCTCCAAGGGTTGATCCCGACGATCAGCAGGTGCCCGCCGGGGCGCACCGCGCTGGCGGCCTCGCGCAACAGGCCGTGGGGCGACAGGCTGAAGTCCAGGCCATGCTGCAGCACCACCACGTCGGCGGCATGCTCGGAAAGCGGCCAGGCCTGCTCCTCGCAGACGATCTCCACCCCCGGCAACGGCGCACCCAGGCGCACGTTGCGCTGCACCTGGGGAGCGCTGGGAGGCACCTGCGCGCAGGGGCCATAATGCACCAGGAAGCCGCCGAAGAAGCGGCCCAGCTCGTCCTCGAGCAGCGCTTGCTCCTCACGCAACATCAATTGCCCGAGCGGTCCGTCGAACCACTCGCGGGCCAGGCTGATCAGTTCGACCCAGTCGGGATCGGCCTGGGCAAAGGCTTTGTCGGTCATTGCGATCTCCCTCGAAGGTTCTCCGCCCGCGCCATCGCGGCTAAGATGCCTTCATGTCCACGCCAGGCGATTCGGTTCCGCACCATGATACAGATCGATGCTCTTCCCGCTTTCTCCGACAATTACATCTGGCTGTTACAGGATACTGCCAAACGCCGTTGCGCGGTGGTCGATCCGGGTGACGCCCGCCCCGTGCTGGATTGGCTCGCAGCCAATCCCGGCTGGGTGCTCGAAGACATCCTCGTGACCCACCACCACCACGACCACATAGGCGGTGTGGAAACGCTCAGGCACGCCACCGGCGCGCGGGTCTGCGGCCCGGCCAACGAGCGCATCCCCGCCCGCGACCTGGCGCTGGACGATGGCGCGCAGGTCCGGGTACTGGGCCTGGATTTCGAGGTCATCGCCGTGCCCGGCCATACCCTCGGCCACATCGCCTACTACTGCGGCCAGGCCCAGCCCCCGCTGCTGTTCTGCGGCGACACCCTGTTCGCCGCAGGCTGCGGGCGCCTGTTCGAAGGCACGCCGGAGCAGATGCACCACTCGCTGCAGCGGCTGGCCGCGCTGCCGGCCGCGACCCAGGTGTTCTGCGCCCATGAATACACCCTGGGCAACCTGCGTTTTGCCAAGGCCGTCGAGCCGGACAACCCGCACGTTGCCCAACGGTTCGCCGACGTTACTCGATTGCGCGCGCAAGATCGCATCACATTGCCATCAACGATCGGCCTCGAGTGCCTCACCAACCCCTTTCTGCGCACGACTGAAACATCCGTTAAACAAAAAGCAGACGAATGGAAGGGGTATTCCAATACCGGCCAAGCCGCTGTTTTTGCTGCCTTGAGGTCTTGGAAAGATAGTTTCTGATAACCCCAAGATATATCGCAAAGGGTGATCAAAGGTTGACCGAGGGGGGACCGGTTTCTAGAATCGCGAAAATTTTTTGCCTGGAAACCTGTCCCAGCCGATGTCTTCCCGTAGCCGCAGAACCTCTCATTCCGTTGCCCTGACGCGCCTGGCCCAGGTCGGTGCGCTGGCCCTGGCCACCACCCTGGTGGGCTGCCAGAGCACCCGTCAGCTCGACGCGTCCGACAGCGTTCGCGCGCACAACTACCAGGCGCGGATCAAGCCCAAGCCCGCCCCGCTGGTGGTCAAGCCGGTCGAGCAGGCGCCCGAGGATGTCTGGGACCGCATGCGCCAGGGCTTCGCCCTGCAGGACAGCATCGACGTCAACCCGCGCATCGAGCAGCAGCGCCTGTGGTTCGCCAGCAACCCGTCGTTCCTGGAGAACGCCGGCGAACGCGGCAGCCTCTACCTGCACTACATCGTCGAGCGCCTCGAAGAACGCGACATGCCGCTGGAGCTGGCCCTGCTGCCGGCCATCGAGAGCGCCTACAACCCGATGGCCTACTCCCGCGCCCACGCGGTCGGCCTGTGGCAGTTCATCCCGTCCACCGGGCGTCACTTCAAGCTGCGCCAGACCAATTTCTACGACGGCCGCCGCGACATCACCGCCTCGACCAACGCCGCGCTGGACTACCTGAGCCGCCTGCACGACATGTTCAATGGTGACTGGCTACTGGCCCTGGCGGCCTACAATGCCGGCGAAGGCACCGTCAGCCGGGCCATCGAGCGCAACGAGCGCCTCGGCCTGCCCACCGACTACTGGAACCTGCCCCTGCCCCAGGAAACCCGCGACTACGTGCCCAAGCTACTGGCCCTGTCGCAGGTGGTGATGACCCCGCAGGCCTATGGCGTGAACCTCAACCCGATCGCCAACGAGCCCTACTTCGAGGCCGTCGCCATCAATGACCGCCTGGACCTTTCGCGGGTCGCGGCCTTCGCCAATATCGACGAGGACGAGCTGATCCAGCTCAACCCGGCGTTCAAGAAACGCATGACCGTGGACGGCCCCAAGCAGTTGCTGGTGCCGACCGCCAAGGCGCAGTTGCTGTCCGACAGCCTGTCCAACCTCAAGCCCGAGCAACTGCTCAGCCTGCAGCCGAACAAGGCCGTGTTCCAGGCCGCCCTGGCCGAGGCCAAGGCACCGGCGGCACGCAGCTACCGGGTCAAGCGTGGCGACAACCTGAGCAGCATCGCCAGGGCGCACCGGGTCTCGGTGCGTGACATCCAGCGCTGGAACCGCCTGTCCGGTACTCGCCTGAAGGCCGGCCAGGTCCTCGCCCTGCGCGGCGGCAGCGCATCGGCCAACCGGGTGGCGGCGTCCAAGCAGCGCTCGACCCAGTACAAAGTGCGCAAGGGCGACTCGTTGTACCTGGTGGCCAAGCGCTTCAACGTCGAGATGAAGCACCTCAAGCGCTGGAACCCGCGCAGCGGCCATGCCCTCAAGCCGGGCCAGACATTGACCGTCTACCTGCCACATTGATCCGACGCATCATTGGGGCTGCTGTGCAGCCCCCAAGACGCCGCTCAAAGACCGACCTGAAGCCCGCCTGCCCCCGCCACGAAATATGGCCTCTGCACGCCTGCGCAAGCGCATACTTGCCCCGTAACCAGGCCGTCTGCTTCCCACTCTTTTTCCATCCCTGACAAGCTGTTACTGTAGCCCGACCAAAGCCCAACGCCCCTGGATCGGATGCCGACTTGATACGTCCCCTCCTGCTGTCCCTCAGCCTGGCCTTGAGCTTTCCCGCAGGCGCGATGGTGAGCGAAAGCCACGGTTACGCGCAGTTCGGCACGCTCAAGTATCCAGCTACATTCACCCACTTCGACTGGGTCAACCCGCAAGCGCCCAAGGGCGGCACCTTGCGGGCCATGGCATTCGGCACCTTCGACACGCTCAACCCCTATACCTTCAAGGGCACCAGCCCGGTGACCACGCCGAACTTCCTCCAGTACGGGGTCAACGAGCTGAACGAGCCGCTGATGGTCGGCACCGGCCAGTACGACCCGTCCGGCGACGAGCCGACCGCCAGCTACGGCCTGATCGCCCGCTCGGTGGAGTACAGCGAGGACCGCAGCTGGGTCGTGTTCAACCTGCGCCCCGAGGCACGCTTCCACGATGGCCGGCCGATCACTTCGGCGGACGTGGCCTTCTCCTACCGCACCCTGCTCAAGGACGGCCACCCCATCTACCGCACCAACCTGCAGGAAGTGCAGCGGGTCGACATCCTCGGCCCGCTGCGCATCCGCTTCGTCTTCAAGCGCGCCGGCAACCCGCTGCTGATCCTGCGCCTGGGCGAGATGCCGGTGCTGCCCAAGCACTACTGGCAAGGCCGCGACTTCAAGGCCACCACCTTCGAACCGCCCCTGGGCAGCGGCCCCTACCGCATCGCCGAGGTGCAGCCGGGCAGGCGCCTGGTGTTCGAGCGGGTGAAGAACTATTGGGGCAAGGACCTGGCAGTCAACCGCGGCAAGTACAACTTCAACCGGGTCGAGTACGAGTTCTACCGCGACGCCACGGTGGCCTTCGAAGCGTTCAAGGCCGGCGAATTCGACATCTACATCGAGCACCAGGCCAAGAACTGGGCCAACGGCTACAACTTCCCGGCGGTACGCCGTGGCCAGGTGATCAAGGTGCAGATCCCGCACCGCATCCCGACCCAGACCCAAGGCCTGTTCATGAACAGCCGCCGCACCAGCTTCAGCGACCCACGGGTGCGCCAGGCCCTGGGCCTGATGTTCGACTTCGAATGGACCAACCGCGCCCTGTTCAGCAGCGCCTATCGCCGCTCGACCAGCTACTACCCCAATAGCGAGTTCGCCGCCACCGGCCTGCCCACGGGCAAGGAATGGTTGCTGCTGGCGCCCTTTCGCGATGAGCTGCCGGCCAAGCTGTTCACCGAACCCTACCAGGTCAGCCACACCGAGGGCCGTGGCATCAGCCGCCAGACCTTGCGCCAGGCCCTGGCCCTGCTCGCCCAGGCTGGCTGGAAGCTCGACGGCCAGCGCCTGGTGGATGCCAAGGGCCGGCAGTTCCGCCTGGAACTGCTGCTGGTCAACCCCAACCTTGAGCGCATCCTCCAGCCGTACGTGGAAAACCTGGTCAGCATCGGTATCGACGCGCGCCTGCGCACCGTGGACCGCGCACAGTACAAGCAGCGCCTGGACCAGTTCGACTTCGACATGATCCTCATGACCCTGGGCCAGACCCTCAGCCCGGGCCTGGAGCAGTGGCTGTACTTCCACTCCAGCCAGGCCTCGACCAAGGGCAGCAAGAACTATGCAGGGGTCAAGGACCCGGTGGTCGACCACCTGCTCGACACCCTGCTGGCCGCCCGCACCCGCGACGACCAGGTGGCCGCCGCCCGCGCCCTGGACCGGGTGCTGCTCTGGCAGCACTACATGATCCCCAACTGGTATCTCGACAATCACCGCCTGGCGTATCGCAACCGATTCGCCTTCGTCACCACCCCGCCCTACACCCTGGGCCTGAACACCTGGTGGCTCAAGTCTTCGGAGAAAGCCAAATGATGCCAACGCACCGCCTGCGCCTGGCCTGCGGCCTGCTGCTCGCCTGCCTGAGCCTGCCCGCCCTCGCCGCGCCGCAACATGCCCTGACCCTGTACGACGAGCCGCCGAAATACCCGGCCGACTTCAAGCACTTCGCCTACGTCAACCCGGACGCCCCCAAGGGTGGCACCTTCCGCCAGTCCAGCTTCGGCGGCTTCGACAGCCTCAACCCGTTCATCAACAAGGGCGTGTCGGCCGAGAACGTCAGCATCATCTACGACACCCTGATGCGCCAGAGCCTGGACGAGCCCTTCACCGAGTACGGCCTGGTGGCCGGCAAGATCGAGAAGGCACCGGACAACAGCTGGGTGCGCTTCTACCTGCGCCCGCAAGCACGCTTCCATGATGGCCACCCGATTCGCGCCGAGGACGTGGTGTTCACCTTCGAGACCTTGATCAAGCAAGGGGCGCCGCTGTACCGCCAGTACTACGCGGACGTTGCCGAGGTGGTCGCCGAAGACCCACTGCGCGTGCTGTTCAGGTTCAAGCACAAGAACAACCGCGAGCTGCCGCTGATCCTCGGCCAGTTGCCGGTGCTGCCCAAGCACTGGTGGGAGAGCCGCGATTTCACCCGTGGCAACCTGGAGATCCCGCTAGGCAGCGGCCCGTACAAGATCGCCCGGGTCAAGGCCGGCCGCTCGATCCGCTACGAGCGGGTCGAGGACTACTGGGCCAAGGACCTGCCCATCAACCGGGGCTTCTACAACTTCGACGTCATGACCTTCGACGCCTACCGCGACAACACCGTCGCCCTGGAGGCGCTCAAGGCCGGGCAATTCGACTACTGGCTGGAGACCAGCGCGAAGAACTGGGCCACCGCCTACAACGTGCCTGCCGTGCGCGACGGCCGGCTGATCCGCGAGGAACTGCCCAACGGCAACCCCACCGGCATGCAGGGCTTCATCTTCAACCTGCGCCGGCCGGTGTTCCAGGACGTGCGTGTGCGCGAGGCACTGAGCCTGCTGCTGGACTACGAGTGGACCAACAAGCAACTGTTCAACGGCGCCTACACCCGTACCGGCAGCTACTTCGAGAACTCCGAGATGGCTGCCCGCGGCCTGCCCAGCGCCGAGGAGCTGAAGATCCTCGAGCCTTTGCGCGGCAAGATCCCCGAACAGGTCTTCAACGAAGAATTCCGCAACCCGGTCAGCGACGGCAGCGGCATGATCCGCGACCAGCAGCGCAAGGCCTACCGGCTGCTGCAGGAGGCCGGCTGGAAGATCGTCGACGACAAGATGACCGACACCCAAGGCAAGCCGGTGTCCATCGAGTTCCTCCTGGCCCAGACCGAGTTCGAGCGCATCCTGTTGCCGTTCAAGCGCAACCTCGCCGACCTGGGCATCGACCTGAACATCCGCCGGGTCGACGTTTCCCAGTACATCAACCGCCTGCGCTCGCGCGACTTCGACATGATCGTCAGCGGCTTCCCGCAGTCCAACTCGCCGGGCAACGAGCAGCGCGAGTTCTGGTCCAGCGCCGCCGCCGACAATCCCGGCAGCCGCAACTTCATCGGCCTGCGCGACCCGGCCATAGACCAGTTGGTCGAGGCACTGATCAACGCCGACTCGCGCCAGAGCCTGATCGCCCACACCCGCGCCCTGGACCGCGTGCTGCTATGGGGTTACTACGTGATCCCCAACTGGCACATCAAGACCTGGCGCGTGGCGTACTGGAACCACATCGGCCATCCCGAGGTATCGCCCAAGTACGACATCGGCATCGACACCTGGTGGATCAAGCCCGAGGTCAAGCCCGCCACGCCGGTAGCGAGCCAAGACCCGGCACAGGACGAGGCCAACTGACATGCTGGCCTACATCCTGCGGCGCCTGCTGCTGATCGTGCCGACCCTGTTCGGCATCCTGATCATCAACTTCATCATCGTCCAGGCCGCGCCCGGCGGCCCAGTGGAGCAGATGATCGCCAAGCTCGAGGGTTTCGAGGGCGCCACCAGCCGCATCGCCGGCGGCGGCGCCGAAGTCTCGGTGGCCGGTTCCAACTACCGGGGCGCCCAGGGCCTGGACCCGGCGCTGATCGCCGAGATCGAACGCATGTACGGCTTCGACAAGTCGGCGCCGGAACGCCTGTGGATCATGATCAAGAACTACGCCCACCTGGACTTCGGCGAGAGCTTCTTCCGCGATGCCAAGGTCATCGACCTGATCGCCGAGAAAATGCCGGTGTCCATCTCCCTCGGGCTATGGAGCACGCTGATCATGTACCTGGTGTCGATCCCCCTGGGGATCGCCAAGGCCGTGCGCCATGGCAGCCACTTCGACGTCTGGACCAGTTCGGCGATCATCGTCGGCTATGCCATCCCTGCGTTCCTGTTCGCCATCCTGCTGATCGTGCTGTTCGCCGGCGGCAGCTACTTCGACTGGTTCCCGCTGCGCGGGCTGACCTCGAACAACTTCGACGAGCTGTCCACCACCGGCAAGATTCTCGATTACTTCTGGCACCTGGTATTGCCGATCACCGCGCTGGTGATCGGCAACTTCGCCACCATGACCCTGCTGACCAAGAACAGCTTTCTCGACGAGATCAACAAGCAATACGTGATCACCGCCAAGGCCAAGGGCCTGAGCCGGCAACGGGTGCTGTACGGGCACGTGTTCCGCAACGCCATGCTGCTGGTCATCGCCGGCTTCCCCTCGGCGTTCATCGGCATCTTCTTCACCGGCTCGCTGCTCATCGAGGTGATCTTCTCCCTCGACGGCCTGGGCCTGATGAGCTTCGAAGCGGCGATCAACCGCGACTATCCGGTGGTCTTCGGCACCCTGTTCATCTTCACTCTGCTGGGGCTGGTGGTGAAACTGATCGGCGACCTGACCTACACCCTGGTTGACCCGCGCATCGACTTCGCCAGCCGGGAGCACTGACATGGCCCTGTCCCCTCTCAATCGCCGGCGCTTCGAGCGCTTCAAGGCCAACCGCCGCGGCTGGTGGTCGCTGTGGATCTTCATCGTGCTGTTCGGCCTGAGCCTGGGCGCCGAGCTGATCGCCAACGACAAGCCGATCGCCGTGCGCTACGACGGCCAATGGTACTTCCCGGCGTTCAAGCGCTACCCAGAAACCACCTTCGGCGGCGAGTTCCCGTTGGAGGCCAACTACAAGAGCCCGTACATCCGCGAGCTGCTGGCGCAGAAAGACAGCTGGGTGCTATGGGCACCGATCCCGTTCAGCTACCAGAGCATCAACTACGACCTCAAGGTCCCGGCCCCGGCGCCGCCCTCGGCGGACAACTGGCTGGGCACCGACGACCAGGGCCGCGACGTGCTCGCACGGGTGATCTACGGGTTTCGCGTGTCGGTGCTGTTCGCCCTGACGCTGACCGTGCTCAGCTCCATCGTCGGCGTCATCGCCGGTGCCCTGCAGGGGTTCTACGGCGGCTGGGTGGACCTGGCCGGCCAGCGCTTCCTGGAAATCTGGTCGGGCCTGCCGGTGCTGTACCTGCTGATCATCCTGGCCAGTTTCGTGCAGCCGAACTTCTGGTGGCTGCTGGGGATCATGCTGCTGTTCTCCTGGATGAGCCTGGTGGACGTGGTGCGCGCCGAGTTCCTGCGGGGCCGCAACCTGGAGTACGTGCGTGCCGCCCGGGCCCTGGGCATGCGCAACGGAGCGATCATGTACCGGCACATCCTGCCCAACGCCATGATCTCGACCATGACCTTCATGCCCTTCATCCTCACCGGTGCCATCGGCACCCTCACCGCCCTGGACTTCCTCGGCTTCGGCCTGCCCCCGGGCGCACCGTCGCTGGGCGAGCTGGTGGCCCAGGGCAAGTCCAACCTGCAGGCCCCCTGGCTGGGCATCAGCGCCTTCGCCGTGCTGGCGATCATGCTGAGCCTGCTGGTGTTCATCGGCGAATCCGCCCGCGATGCCTTCGACCCGAGGAAATGACATGAGCGAACAGAACCTGATCGAAGTCCGTGATCTGGCGGTGGAGTTCGTCACCGGCGAGCAGGTCAATCGCGTGGTCGACGGCATCAGCTTCGACATCCGCCAAGGCGAGACCCTGGCCCTGGTCGGCGAGAGCGGCTCGGGCAAGTCGGTCACCGCCCACTCGATCCTGCGCCTGCTGCCCTACCCCCTGGCGCGCCACCCCAGCGGCAGCATCCGCTACGCCGGCAAGGACCTGCTGCAACTGGGCGAGAAGCCCATGCAGCATATCCGCGGCAACCGTATCGCGATGATCTTCCAGGAGCCGATGACCTCGCTGAACCCGCTGCACAGCATCGAGAAGCAGATCAACGAGATCCTCCTGCTGCACAAGGGCCTGACGGGCAAGGAAGCCACCGCACGCACCCTGGAACTGCTCGAGATGGTCGGTATCCCCGAGCCGCGCAAGCGCCTCAAGGCCCTGCCCCACGAACTGTCCGGCGGCCAGCGCCAGCGGGTGATGATCGCCATGGCGCTGGCCAACGAGCCAGAACTGCTGATCGCCGACGAGCCCACCACGGCGCTGGACGTCACCGTGCAGCTGAAGATCCTCGACCTGCTCAAGGAACTGCAGGCACGCCTGGGCATGGCCCTGCTGCTGATCAGCCACGACCTCAACCTGGTACGGCGCATCGCCCACCGGGTGTGCGTGATGCAGAGCGGCAAGATCGTCGAGCAGGCCGATTGCGCCACCCTGTTCGGCGCGCCCCAGCACCCCTACACGCAGATGCTGATCAACGCCGAACCCAGCGGCGGCCCCGCGGACAACCCGGTCGGCGCACCGCTGCTGGAAGTCTCTGACCTGCGGGTGTGGTTCCCGATCAAGAAAGGCCTGCTGCGGCGCACCGTCGACCATGTGAAGGCCGTGGACGGCATCGACTTCAGCCTGCCCCAGGGCCAGACCCTGGGCATCGTCGGCGAAAGTGGTTCGGGCAAGTCCACCCTCGGCCTGGCCATCCTGCGGCTGATTTCCAGCCAGGGCGGCATCCGCTTCCACGGCCAGGCGCTGGAAGGGCTGAACCAGAAGCAAGTGCGGCCGCTACGCCGTGAAATGCAGGTGGTGTTCCAGGACCCGTTCGGCAGCCTCAGCCCGCGCATGTGCGTGGCCGACATCGTCGGCGAGGGCCTGCGCATCCACCGCATCGGCACACCGGCGGAGCAGGAGGCAGCGATCATCGCGGCGCTCGAGGAAGTGGGGCTCGACCCGCGCACCCGCCATCGTTACCCCCATGAGTTTTCCGGCGGCCAGCGCCAGCGCATCGCCATTGCCCGCGCCCTGGTGCTCAAGCCGGCGCTGATCCTCCTCGACGAACCCACCTCGGCGCTGGATCGCACGGTACAGCGGCAGGTGGTGGAGCTGCTGCGCAACCTGCAACGCAAGTACAACCTCACGTACCTGTTCATCAGCCATGACCTGGCGGTGGTCAAGGCGCTGAGTCACCAGTTGATGGTGATCAAGCATGGGCATGTGGTGGAACAGGGGGATGCGCAGGCGATCTTTCATGCGCCCCAGCATCCGTATACCCGGCAGTTGCTGGAAGCGGCGTTCTTGGAGCCGGAGTCGATTGCTTAAGGGTGGGGATTTGGAAACCAGTGAGGGTGTGTTTGGGATTGACGTTTTATAGGGTAACGGCCGAGCGCTGCTTGATAGTTAGGGCTTGCCGAAGGACCGGTGTGAAACAGTAAAAAATCAGATTTAACACCTTCCCTGTAGTCCATTTCCCAAACATACTCCTGCCGCCTTTTTTCCGTTGCGGTCGCCCTGGCAGCGCTCTAGTCTCGGCGAGTCGTTGCACATCAACGATACAGCTTTGACAGGCTGTGACGGAAATCGTATACGGCTCGCCCTTTATGGCGGCTGTACGTGCGGGCACGCTTGCGTGCGCCGGAATTTTACGATTTTCGCCGGTCTGTCAACCCACGTACAGCTGCCACCCTTCTGTTTGACAGCAGGCAGGTGGCCGCGTCATAGAGGAAAAATCGTGATGTTGAAGATCGTCCCCGACCCACCCCGCCCCCACTCTCTCGAAAACATGATCATCCCAGCGATGGAGGATGAGCACCGGCCATTTCAGGGAGATTGAGCGATGACCACAGATGACACCAGGGCCAAAACGACTGTCGGCAAGACAAAGTTCTATCAGGGCAAAGGCCTGACAGACCCGCTGTTTTGCATCGAACCCGGTATCCCTTGCCGATATGCCCGCGAGCAGGCTTCGGAGTTGATGGGGTACGTGCGCGATATGACCATCACGGGGGTAATGGAAGACAAGCCCCAGCTGATTTGGGCGTCGTATTACCTGGCAGCGCTGGCCAAGGCGCTGATGGACGATGCGGAGCTGGGAATGATGCGCTGAATTCGAAGGTGCCTGGGCCGGCGCCATCGATGGCAAGCTGGCCCACAGGTACTGCGCATTAGGTCGCGCTGGCTTACCCGCACAGCAGACACCATCACCGCACTGAGCAAGTGTGCACGTTCATGCGTGCACACCGCCCCGCCTTTGAAAAATCCAGACATTAAAAACAGAGAAGTTTCCTACGCACTCTTGGGAAGTTAATGGCACGTCCATTGGGACTTCGCCGCCTAGTATTCGAGCCTTCAGCCATGCCAACCCTGAGATTGGCTTGGACATTTCGACCGGCACGCCTCCGCAATAGGGAACCTCTGCGGAGCACGCTCGGTACCTCGAAACGGCGGACAAGGACTTCGCATGCCCAGCCAACCCGACCTGCATTACAGCTGCCAGCCACTCATTGGCTCGGCCGCCTTCGAAGTGCTGCCCTTCCCCCTCGACGAGGGCCTGAGCGCCCCGTTCCAACTCAGCCTTGAGCGGATTAGCGAAGAAGACGGCTTCGTCTTCGGCCAACTGCTCGAACAGCCCGTGCTGTTCATGCTCTGGCGCCCCAACCCAAGGCTGCGGCACATCCTGCTGCCGATCACTGTCGGGCGCCACTTCTACCTCAAGCCGTTGTTCGCCACTTGGGTCACGTCGCAGGGCCAGCAACTGGCCGCTCATCAACGCGCACTCGAGGACACACCTTCGCATGTCTGAACCCCTTTTACCCCCCGGTCTGGAAAGGCTGCGCCAGGGCGTGCGCAACGGTGCGCTGCCCGTGCCCCCTACCCTCTGCGTGCCCTGCTCCCTGCCCGGCGCGCTGTTCTCCCTCGACGGCAACGACGGCTGCGACCACCTGCTGGGCATCCCCTCCCGCGACGGCGTCGGCCCTGAGTGGTTCCACCGTAACCCGTGGATCCGCGACAAGACGCGCAATCAGCGCGACACCTTCCTGCAACGGGTACTGGAACACGCCGGCAGCACGCTAGGCGATGCCTGGCTCGCCGAGTTCCATGCCTTCGCCGCCACCGAAAAGCTTGAACTGGTGTGCGTCGATGACCAGTTGCAACTGGACGACCTGGCGCCGCCAGTGCTCGACCACATGGGCATGCGCACCCACCAGGGGCTGGGCTTCGAGCTGCAGCGCAACTTCTTCTTCAGCGATCACAAGATCTACTTCGCCACCTTCACCCACGCCCGCTGGGCCGAGGCGCCGCGCGAGGAGTACACCGACGAGAACGGCGAGCATCGGATCAGCCCGCCCTATACCTGGCATACCCCCACCGGGCTGTACCCCGTCGAACTGGCCAGCGAGCAACTGGCCCGCCACTTCGCCGAGGCCAAGGCCAGGTCACGCGCCTGGGAGGGCGTCAAAGGCGCCGGCGAGCTCGCCCTCGGCGTGCTGGCCTTCGTGCCGGTGGTGCGCGGCATCACCGGCGCCGCCTCGGTCGGGCGCTACGTCTTCGTGGCCCTGGAAGCGGCCCTGGCCGCCGATGCCATGGTCGATGGCAGCCACCGCATGATCACCGGCGAAGGCCTGAGCATCGGCGAACACTTCTTCACCGAACTGGCGCGGCTGGCCAACCCCGCCACCGCCGAGGACCGCGGCAAGCAGGTGTTCATGGCCATCAACCTGGCCTTGTTGCTGCCCGTGGCCCTGGGCGGTGCGCGCTGGCTGATGCACAAGCTCCTGCCTGGCGGCGTGACCACGGTCAGGCTCGACAATGCCGCTCTTACCCAGGAGGAAGTCCGTCGCCTGGGCAAGCGCAGCGCCGGCGAAGTCACCGTGCTCGAAACCCGCATCGAGCGCCCCGCCCGCGACGGCGGGCTACCGGTACGGGCCAGCGAACTACACGCGGTGGACCGCAACGCCAGCCTGGTTTCCCTGGACGTCGCCGGCGGCAAGGCCGACTACGCCTACATGGCCACCACCCTGCGCGACCGGCTGGTGGCGCTGATCCAGCACAGCGTGGGGCCGGTGCGCATGGGCGGCAGCTTGACGCGGG
>NZ_JAMYBK010000030.1 GCF_024127895.1 Pseudomonas guariconensis
CCAGCAGCTCTTTGGGGATTTTGGGCAGGTCACGCAAGGGTTTCTTTTTGGTTGGCATACATGCACCTCTTACTCATGTTATGCCCGAACACAAAATTTCTGACACCCTCCCCCAGATGGCAGCCAAAGCCTTAACCGACCGGCAACAGTGCCACCCCCAGCACCACCGCCAGTTCCAGTATCTCCAGCATCGCCCCCGCCGTATCGCCGGTGGTACCGCCCAGGCGCCGGCACATCACATGACGCAACCAGGCGAACACCAGCGCTGCAAGCAGCAGCATGGCCAGCCCGCGCCACCCGCCAACGACCACGCAAAACCCGGCACTGGCCAACAGCACCCATCCCGCCCCACGCCTGGGCAGGTGTTCGGCAAGAGCCTGCCCCAGACCGCCCGGACGCACATAGGGCGTGGTCATGAACAACCCCAGCAAGGCAGCTCGCCCCACCACCGGCGCAAGCACCAGCATGACTCCCGCGCCTCTTTCCACCAGCACCCACAGGGCACAGAACTTCAATAGCAACACCAGCACCAGGGTCACCACGGCGATCGGGCCGCTGCGCGGATCCTTCATGATCCGCAAGGTACGCTCGCGATCGCCGAAACCGCCCAGCCAGGCGTCGGCACTGTCGGCCAGGCCATCCAGGTGCAGGGCACCACTGAGCACGACCCACAACACCAGCAGCAAGGCCGCGTGCAGCGGCGCCGCCGTGCCCTGCAACAGATGACTGGCCAACCACAGCAACAAGCCGAACGACAGGCCTACCAGCGGGTAGTACAACAGCGACCGCCCCACCTCCCGAGGTGCCGGCATGCCCGGCAGGCGTACCGGCAGGCTGCTGAGAAACTGCAGGGCAATCCAGAACGGCGACATCTCAGCAGCGCTCCTGTAGCCGGCCGTCGCTGCCCAGGGCCAGACGCACCAAAGCACCGTGCCCAACCTCCACCTGCAGCAGTTGCTCGCGCGGCAAACCACGGGCCTGGGCCAGCAGCAGGCGCATCACGCCACCATGGGTGACCAGCAACACCCGCTTGCCGGCATGCTGCCGCCCCAGGCCATCGAGGGCAGCCAGGACCCGCTCGGCAAAAGCGCTCACCGGCTCGCCCCGAGGCGGCGTGAAGGCATAGGGATCAGCCCAGAAGCGCCCCAGGGCATCGGCCTGGTCCTGCATGATCTGCGCCGCGCTGCGCCCTTCCCAGTCACCGAAATGCAACTCGCGCACACCGGCCTCCAGTTGCACCGGCAAACCCAGCCGTGCCCCCAGCTCGTCGGCGAACTGCGCGCAACGGCGCAGCGGCGAACTGACCAGCGCATCCCACGGGCCGGCCTGGGCCACGGCCTCGCGCATCTGCGCCCAGCCCTGCTCGGTCAGGAGGTCGTCGAGGCTGCCGCGCAAGCCCCCGCCCCGTTCGGTCTCGCCGTGACGCAACATGTCGAGGATCATGCCGGACGGTCCGCCACCGCCGCCTCGGCGAACGTCGCCATCTGCCCGTGCAGGGCACAGGCCAGGCGCAACAATGGCACCGCCAGCGCCGCACCGCTGCCCTCGCCCAGGCGCAAGCCAAGGGCCAGCAGTGGCTGCGCCTCGAGAGCTTCCAGCACGGCCTGGTGACCGGGTTCGGCCCCCTGGTGGGCGAACAGCAGCCAGGGGCGGCTCTGGGGATTCAGGCGCGCCGCCACCAGGGCGGCAACGCTGCAGATGAAGCCATCCACCAGCACCGCCACGCCCTGCTGGGCACAGGCCAGGTAGGCACCGGCCAGGGCCGCGATCTCGAAACCACCGACACAGGCCAGGGCCTGCAGCGGATCGTCCGCGCGCAGCCCGTGCGATGCCAGGGCGCGCTCGATCACATCGGCCTTGTGGCGCACGCCGGCGCTGTCCAGGCCGGTCCCCGGGCCACTGAGCGCGCGTGCCGGGCACCCCAGCAAGACGCTGGCCAGGGCGGCGGCGGCCGTGGTGTTGCCGATGCCCATCTCGCCACCGATGAACAACTGCACGCCCTGCTCGCTGGCACGTCGCACGCTGTCGCGGCCGGCCTGCAAAGCGGCACCTAGCTGTACCTCGGTCATTGCCGGGCGACGGGCGAAGTTCGCCGTGCCGCTGCCCAAGCGCAGGTGGTGCACGCCTGGCAGTTCCAGGTCGGGCTCGATGGTGCCCAGGTCGACCACTTCCAGGCGTGCCTCCAGTTGCCGCGCCAGCACGCTGATCGCCGCGCCGCCACCGACGAAGTTGCGCAGCATCTGCCCGGTCACGGCCTGCGGGTAGGCGGAGATCCCCTCCTCCACCACGCCATGGTCGCCCGCGAAGACAGTGATGGCGACCCGCTCCAGGGTCGGCCGCTCGCGCCCTTGCAAACCGGCCAGGTGCACCGCCAGGTCCTCCAGTTGGCCGAGCGAGCCGGCAGGCTTGGTCAGTTGCCGTTGGCGCGCACGGGCCTGCTCCATGGCGGCGGTGTCGAAGGGTTGGCAGGCATCGCGCCACCAGGGCTGGTTCATAGAGCGGGTCCTTTGAGCATGAGGGGAAGGCCGGCCACGGTCAGCACTACGCGCTCGCAGCGTTCGGCCACGGCCTGGTGCAACCAGCCGGCCTGGTCGACGTAACGGCGCGTCAGCTCGCCCATGGGCACCACGCCCAGACCGGTTTCGTTGCTGACCAGGATGAGCGTTCCGGGCAGCGTCCCCAGGCTGTCGAGCAGCGCGTCACGCTCCTGGGCCAGGCGTCGTTCATCGTCGAGCATCAGCAGGTTGGTCAACCACAAGGTCAGGCAGTCCACCAGCAGGCAGCGCCCTTCGGCGGCCTCGGCCCGCAGCACGGCGGCCAGGGCCAGGGGTTCCTCGATCAGCCCCCATTGCGCAGGACGGCGCTGGCGATGCAGGCGGACACGTTCGTTCATCTCGCCATCCAGCGGCTCGCTGGTGGCGATGTAGGTCACCGGCAGGCCGCAGGCAGTGGCCAGTTGCTCGGCCAGGCGGCTCTTGCCGGAGCGGGCGCCGCCGAGGATCAGGTTGCGCATGTCAGGCGACTCCACAAAGCTGGCGCAGGCGCGCGGTATCCAGGTGCTTGTCCACCAGGTCGGCCAGGCGCTCGATGTCACGTTCGCGCAAGGCTTCGTAGTCGATGGCCTCGGCATCTTCCAGGCCCGCCCAGCGCAGCAGCGCGGCGCACGACTGGCTGCCTTCGAACAGGCCATGCAGGTAGGTGGCGAGGATCTGCCCGTCGGCGCTGACGGCACCGTCGCAACGGCCATCGGCCAGTTGCACGGCCGGGTGTTCCAGGGCCGGGCCACGGGTGACGCCAGCATGGATTTCGTAGCCCGCGACAGGCGCCTGCTCCAGGCCCAAGGTGCCGCAGACGTTGCGCAATTGTTTGTCGGCCTCGAGCACGGTGACGTAGTCGAGCAGGCCAAGCCCCGGGCTGGAGCCCGCCGCCCCTTCCAGGCCCAGCGGGTCATGCACGGCGTGGCCGAGCATCTGCAGGCCGCCGCAGATCCCGATGAGCTTGCCGCCATAGCGCAGGTGGCGAGCGATGGCGGTGTCCCAGCCACGCTCGCGCAGTTGCGCCAGATCGCCGCGCACGCTCTTGGAGCCGGGCAGGATGATCAGGTCGGCGGGTGGGACAGGCTGGCCCGGGCCGATGAACTGCAGGTCCACCTGGGGGTGCAGGCGCAGCGGGTCGAAGTCGGTATGGTTGCTGATGCGCGGCAGCACCGGGACGATCACCTTGAGCACCCGCTCGCCCTTGGCGGCCTGGCGCACGTCGATGCCGTCCTCGGCCTCCAGGTGCAGGTCGCTGACGTAGGGCAACACGCCCAGCACCGGCTTGCCGGTGCGCTGCTCCAGCCAGTCCAGGCCCGGCTGCAACAGGGCGATGTCGCCACGGAAGCGATTGATGACGAACCCCTTGACCCGCGCCTGCTCGCTCGGCGACAGCAGCTCGAGGGTACCGACCAGGTGGGCGAAGACCCCGCCGCGATTGATGTCGGCCACCAGAATCACCGGGCAGTCCACCGCTTCGGCAAAGCCCATGTTGGCGATGTCGCCGGCCCGCAGGTTGATCTCCGCCGGCGAGCCCGCGCCTTCGACCATCACCACCGGGTAGGCTGCACGCAGACGCTGGTGCGAAGCCAGCACGGCCTGCATAGCGATGGCCTTGTAGTCATGGTAGGCGACGGCGTTCATGCTGGTGACGGCACGGCCGTGGACGATCACCTGGGCGCCGGTGTCGCTGTTGGGCTTGAGCAACACCGGGTTCATATCGGTATGCGGCGCCAGCCGGCAGGCCTGGGCCTGCACCGCCTGGGCGCGGCCGATCTCGCCACCGTCGGCGGTCACCGCGCTGTTGAGCGCCATGTTCTGCGGCTTGAACGGCACCACGCCGATGCCCTGGCGCAGCAGCCAGCGGCACAGTGCGGTGACCAGCGTGCTCTTGCCGGCATCGGAGGTGGTGCCTTGCACCATGAGCGTGGTCATGCCGATTCCTTCTGGTAGTCCGCCAGCGCCTGGCGCAGGCGTTGCTCGTGTGCGGCACTGGCGGGCAGCCCCAGGCGCACCGCCGGCGGCTGCTCGAACAGGCGCACGAGGATGCCGCGTCGGGCGAGAAAGTCATGGAGGTGGGCGGCGTGCGGCGTGCGCACGTATTGGAACAGGTCGCAGCCACCCGCCGCAGGCAGGCCAGCCGCCTCGAGCAAGGCGGCCAGGCGCTGGCTGGCCTGGGCGCAGCGGGCAATTTGCGCCGGGTGCGCCGATCGCTCGCTGAAACAGGCCTGCCCCAGCACCCGGGTCGGGCCGCTGATGCTCCAGGGGCCAAGCGCTTCGGCCAGGCGCTGCAGCAAGGGTGGCTCGGCCATCACGAAACCCAGGCGCACGCCTGCCAGGCCGAAGAACTTGCCGAACGAGCGCAGCACGATCAACCCAGGGCGCGCGGCGCAATCGACCAGGCTGTCGGCGGGGGTGTTGTCCATGAAGGCCTCGTCGACCAGCAGCCAGCCACCGCGCCGCGCCAGACGGGCATGCCAGCCGAGCAGGCGTTCGCGGGGCAGTCGCCGCCCGGTCGGGTTGTTGGGGTTGACCAGCACCAGCACATCGAGGCTGTCGAGGCTGTCTTCGACCTGGGCGTCATCCAACTCGACCAGTGCGTGCCCTGCCCGCCGCCAGGCATGCGGGTGCTCGGCATAGCACGGCGCAAGCACACCGACCCGGCCTGCCGGGCGCAGGTAGGGCAAGGCCTGGATCGCCGCCTGGGAACCGGCCACCGGCAACAGCGCGCTGGCGCCATAGTAGGTGCGCGCCGCCTGCTCCAGGCCGTCCTCGGTCTCGGGCAGGCGTGCCCAGGCCTCCAATGGGATCGCTGGAATCGCATAGGGCCACGGGGCGATGCCACTGGACAGGTCGAGCCACTGCTCCCGGGGGATACCGTACTGCCGCACCGCACGCAGCAGTCGGCCACCATGTTCAAGCATTCAGATAGGCTCCCAGGCAGATCACCAGCAACCACAGCCACACACCGCGCTGCACCAGGCTCCAGCCGCGCTCGATGGCCTGGGCGTCGGCCACCGGCCCTTCGCCCAGGCGCGCACGCACATGCAGTTCGCCGTGGTACACCGCCGGGCCGCCCAGCTCCACGCCCAGGGCACCGGCGCCGGCGGCCATCACCGGGCCGGCGTTGGGGCTGTCCCACTGGGGCCCCTGCTGACGCCAGCAGGCCAGGGCCAGTCGGGTTTTGCCGAGCAGGGCGTAGGTCAGCGCCACCAACCTGGCGGGCAGGTAGTTGAGTACATCGTCGATGCGCGCCGCGGCCCAGCCGAAGCGCTCGAAGCGTTGGTTACGGTAGCCCCACATGGCATCGAGGGTATTGCTCAGGCGATACAGCACCACGCCTGGGGCACCGGCGACGACGAACCAGAACAGCGCGGCGAACACCGCATCGCTACCGTTCTCCAGCACCGACTCGGTGGCCGCCCGGGCCACGGCGGGCTCGTCCAGCTCGCGGGTTTCGCGGCTGACCAGGTAGCCCACCCGCTGCCGGGCCGCGCCCAGGTCGCCACGCCGCAGGGCCTCGGCCACCGGCAGCACATGCTCGCCGAGGCTGCGCAGGCCCAGGGCGCAGTACAGCGCCAGCACGTCCACCAGCCAGCCGACATAGGGCAGCCAGGACAGGATCAGCGCCAGCAGGGTCAGCGGCACCACCGCCAGGCACCAGGCGCTCACGCCGTGGCTGCGCCAGCCGCGCCCGCCGGCGTTGAGGCGTTGCTCCAGGCGCGACGCCAGGTTGCCGAAGGCCACCAACGGATGGCGCCGCCGGGGTTCGCCCAGCAACGCATCGAGGGCCACGCCGGCCACGGTCAGCAGGGCCACGCTCATGGCCGTTCTCCCCATTGGTTCTCGTACAGCATCTCGCCCAAGGGCTTCTCCTCGGCCCAGTTCTCCAGCACCAGCATCGGCCCGGCATAGAACTGCGCCACAGGCCCCAGGCACAGCACCGCCACCGGCTTGGCGCCAGCGGGCATGCCCAGCAGTTGGGCCAGGGCCTGCGGTTCGAACAGCGACACCCAGCCCATGCCCAGGCCCTCGGCGCGCGCCGCCAGCCAGAGGTTCTGGATCGCGCAGGCCAGGGAGGCCAGGTCCATTTCCGGCAGGGTGCGGCGGCCGAAGATGTGCGCCTCGCGGTTGTCCATCAGCGCCGCCACCAGCACTTCGGCGCAGTCGTGGATGCCTTCGACCTTGAGTTTCATGAAAGCGTCGGAGCGCTCGCCCAAGGCTTCGGCGGTGCGCACGCGCTCCTGCTCCACCAGCGCCTGGATCTGCCTACGCAGCTCGCGTCGGCTGATGCGAATGAAGCGCCAGGGCTGCATCAGGCCGACGCTCGGCGCCTGGTGCGCGGCGGCCAGCAGGCGGGCCAGCAGCGCTGGCGCTACCTCACCGCCGATGAAATGGCGCATGTCGCGGCGCTCGCCGATGGCCCGGTAGACCGCGGCGCGCTCGGCGTCGCTGAAGGCGTGTTCGCTCATGGCCGCAGCAGCGCCGCCGCCGCGTCAGGGTTGGAGGGGAAATAGAAGTGGATGTACGACGCCGTCAGTCGTCCCTGGCGATAGACCGCCTCGTTGCCACGACCGCCGTTGGGGCTTTGGCCGCGGGCGATCGGTTCGAGCGGGGTGCTGGTCAGGGAGTGATGATAAGTATGCCCGCGCAGGGTCCCTTCCGGAAGTTCCACAGCCTGCAGCGCCAGGGCCGCCAGGCGCTTTTGCATCACCGCTTCGCCCGGCAGCAGGCCGAGCAGCGTGGCGCGCTCACCGGCCACGTCGGTCAAGGCCTCGAGCAGGTAGAGCATGCCACCGCACTCGGCCAGCAGCGGCTTGCCCTGGGCGTGATGGGCGCGGATCGCCTCGAGCAGAGGGGCATTGGCCGCCAGGGCCTGGTGATGCAGCTCAGGGTAGCCCCCTGGCAGGTAAAGGCTGTCTACCGTGGGCAGTTCCCGGTCGTGCAAGGGCGAGAAGAAGCGCAGTTCGGCGCCCAGCTCGCGCAACAGATCGAGGTTGGCGCCATAGGTGAAGGCGAAGGCTTCGTCACGGGCCACGCCGATGCGCACACCGGCCAGCGACGGCCTGGGGGCGATAGGGTCGGGTTCGGCAAAGGCCACCGCTGGCGGCAGCGTGGCGTCGCAACTGGCGCCCAGGGCCTCGGCCGCGGCGTCCAGGCGCAGGTCCAGGTCGTTCAGCTCGTTGGCCTGGACCAGCCCCAGGTGGCGGCTGGGCAGCTCGATGCCACGCTCGCGGGAGAGCCCGCCGTACCAGCGCAGGCCCTCGGTCAGGCTGCCCTCGAGCAGTTGCGCATGGCGCAGGCTGCCGACGCGGTTGGCCAGCACCCCGGCGAACGGCAGGTCCGGCTGGTAGCGTGCCAGGCCCAAGGCCAGGGCGCCGAAGGTCTGGGCCATGGCTGTGCCATCGATCACCGCCAGCACGGGTACACCGAAGTGACGCGCCAGGTCGGCGCTCGACGGTGTGCCGTCGAACAGCCCCATGACCCCCTCGATAAGAATCAGGTCGGCCGTGCCCGCCGCTTCCCAGAGCAGGCGGCGGCTTTCCTGCGCGCCGATCATCCACAGGTCGAGCTGGTACACCGGTGCACCGCTGGCCCGTTCGAGGATCATCGGGTCGAGAAAATCCGGCCCGCACTTGAACACCCTCACCTTGCGCCCGAGGTTGCGGTGCAGGCGCGCCAGGGCGGCGGTGACCGTGGTCTTGCCCTGGCCGGACGCCGGTGCTGCGATCAGCACCGCCGGACAATGCCGGGGTCGGCTCATAGTTCCACGCCCTTCTGCGCGCGGATGCCGGCCTGGAAGGCGTGCTTGACCATGCCCATCTCGGTGACGGTATCGGCCAGCTCGATCATCTGCGGCTTGGCGGCACGGCCCGTGACGATGACGTGCTGCATCGGCGGACGGGCCTGGATGTCCGAGAGCACCTGGTCGAGGTCGAGGTAGCCGTGTTTGAGGGCGATGTTCAGCTCGTCGAGCACCACGAACTGCACGCCCGGGTCCTGCAGCAGTTGGCGCGAAACCGCCCAGGCCGCCTCGGCGGCGGCGATGTCGCGCTGGCGATCCTGAGTCTCCCAGGTGAAGCCCTCGCCCATCACGTGGTAGCGCACCTGCTCGGGGAAGCGCCGGAAGAACAGCTCTTCGCCGGTGCTGTTGCGGCCCTTGATGAACTGCACGACGCCGCATTGCAGGCCGTGGCCCAGGGCCCGGGCAAGCATGCCGAAGGCCGAGCTGCTCTTGCCCTTGCCGTTGCCGGTGAGCACCAGCAGCAAGCCGCATTCGTTGGGCGCGTTGGCGATGCGTTCGTCGATGATCGCCTTCTTGCGCTGCATGCGCGCCAGGTGGCGTTCGTCGCGTTCGGTGGATTCGCTCATCAGGGTTCTCCGCAGGCTGTCGGCACGGATGGGCGACGACAGGTCGATAGGCGGGCAGACGGAGAACGCGCAGGGGCCATGGCGGACGCCACGGTGCACCGCGCATCACCCTCCGTGATGCCGTTGGCAGTGACAGGCCGGTCTCCGGGCTCGTGAGCAGGGCCTGGGCCCATGGGCCGCGCGCCTTCCCGGATGCCTGCATCCAGTGGCCCTGCGCGGTCCTCGACTCACCTACCGTTGCGGGGGCAGCGCCGGAATCGCGCCTTGCTGGCGCCCACCGGCTTCCCAGTTTCACCCTGCCCAGCCTCGGCTGGCAGAGCACCTGAAACACGCCGCGAAGGTTAGAGGGTTGCACCCGGAGCGTCAATGAAACGAGGCCGATCTGGCCTGGATCAATGGCCGATCCGGCCGCTTGTAACAAACTGAAAGCAGTGATATCACATAGACATCAATTTTCGCTGAACGCGATCACAACGACAGGAGAGCGCAGCATGCAAGGCCTGATCATCAATGACCCGCGCCTGGAGTTCCTGCGCCCGGCGCTGGAGCGCTGGCCGGAATGCATCGACCGCTTCAACCAGGTCCATGGCGACAACGAAGCCCCGTACTGGCATGGCACCGCGGCCAACACCGGCCTGCTCGCGGCCGCGGCCTGGCAGGCCGAACTGGTGGCGCTGGAACAGTCCATGAGCAAGAAGCAACGTGACGAGGGCGAGCGCGAGGGCCGCTGCGACCTGTCCATCAGCACCTCGGAAGACAGCGTCCACCTGCGCGCCAGCCAGCGCTGGCCGCGCATCGCCCGCCTGGACCTGAGCACGGCTGTGCAGGAAACCGCCGCCCTCGCCCGGCAGATCGCCTATCCCAGCCAACTCAAGGTCGGCGCCCTGTTCGTCAGCCCGTGGAAAGCCGGCCAGCATGCCAGCCCCGAGGAGTTGCAGGACCTGGTCGACGACCTGCAAAAGCACAGCGCTTGCGCCATCGCCTGGTATTTTCCCTACGCCTATCGCAAGTTGCACAATGAAGCGGCGCAGTACTTTCCCGGCGTGGCGCTGCTGCTCAAGCAGGCCTGAGCGGGGCCCAGCTAGCCGAATGCGCCCTACCGACAAGTTGAACCTCGACGGTGGCCCGTCGCTCTGATTCCACATGAGCCCCCACGAGGACCCGAGCATGGACAGGATGCATATCGCGCTACTGCTGGCCCTGGCCGTCAGCCTCGGCGGCTGCGGAGAATCCGCGCGCCTGGACGTCAGCGACGGATCGGGACCGTCCCCGCAACTGCCCGAGCCGAACAAGACCTTGATCCCGACCGTCAACATCGCCCCGGCGATCGGCTGGCCGGAGGGCGCCAAGCCCACGTCGGCGACCGGCACCCAGGTGGTGGCCTTCGCCGAGCACCTCGATCATCCCCGCTGGCTCTACGTGCTGCCCAACGGCGACGTGCTGGTGGCCGAGACCAACGCCCCGGCCAAGCCCGACGACGGCAAGGGAATCCGTGGCTGGGTCATGGGCCAGGTGATGAAACGGGCCGGCGCCGGCGTACCCAGCGCCAACCGCATCACCCTGCTGCGCGACGCTGACCGTGATGGCGTCGCGGAAATTCGCACCACCTTCATCGAAGGGCTCAACTCACCCTTCGGCATGGCCCTGGTGGGCAAGGACTTCTACGTGGCCGATACCGACCGCCTGTTGCGCTTCCACTACGAGCCGGGGGCCATGCAGATTCGCGCTGAAGGCAAGAAAGTGGTCGACCTGCCCGGCGGCCGGCTCAACCACCACTGGACCAAGAACGTGATCGCCAGCCCCGATGGCAAGAAGCTCTATGTCACGGTGGGCTCCAACAGCAATGTCGGCGAAAACGGCCTGGACCAGGAAGAAGGCCGTGCGGCGATCTGGGAGGTGGACCCGGCCAGCGGCCAGCACCGGATCTTCGCCTCCGGCCTGCGCAACCCCAACGGCCTGGCCTGGGAACCACACAGCGGTGCGTTGTGGACGGCGGTCAACGAGCGCGACGAGATCGGTAGCGACCTGGTGCCGGACTACATCACCTCAGTCAAGGACGGGGGCTTCTATGGCTGGCCGTTCAGTTACTACGGCCAGCATGTGGACCGGCGGGTCGAGCCGCAGGATCGGCAAAAGGTCGCCCAGGCCATCGTGCCGGACTACGCGGTGGGGCCGCATACCGCATCCCTCGGGCTGACCTTCGCCCAGCCGGGTGTGCTGCCGGCGCCGTTCGAGCAGGGGGCGTTCGTGGGCCAGCATGGGTCGTGGAACCGCAAGCCGCACAGTGGCTACAAGGTGATCTTCGTGCCGTTCAGCACCGAGGGGAAACCCGCCGGGAAGCCGATCGACCTGTTGACGGGGTTTCTCGATGGCAAGGGCAAGGCCATGGGGCGGCCGGTGGGCGTGATCAATGACCAGCGGGGCGGGTTGCTGGTGGCCGATGATGTCGGGAACGTGATCTGGCGGGTGAGCAAGGAGCAGTGAGGGGCTTGGGCTGGCCTGTGCCGGCCCATTCACGGCGGTTCGTGCCCCGACAAGCCCGCCCTCACAGGTTCACCACTGATCTTGAGGCAACGGTGAACCTGTGGGGCTGCCAGGTAGCCCCGATGCCGTTTCGCAGGCGGGCATCGGACTCAGGGATTGCGCGCCAGGTGCCCCGGCGGCAGCACCCGCTTGGCCTGCAGGTAGGCCCGGGCCCAGTAGCTGTTGGACAGGTAATCCAAGCGCACCGTCCCGCCCGTGGAAGGTGCATGCACGAACCGCCCCTCCCCTACGTAGATCCCCGCATGGCTGACCTGCGACCCACCGTTGGTGGCGAAGAACACCAGGTCCCCGGACTGCAGCGAACCGATATCCACGTTCGGCGCCCGCATGACGATCATCTCGCGGGTCGAGCGCGGCAGGCTGATCCCCGCCGCATCCCGGTACACGTAGCCGATCAGCCCACTGCAGTCGAACCCGGCGTCCGGCGTGTTGCCGCCCCAGCGATAGGGCGTGCCCACCAGGCCGATAGCCCGGAACAGCACGTCGTCGGCCACCGGCGAGGACGCCGCCTGCGCGTTGAAGGTAACGGGGGCCTTGGCCACCGGCGCAGGTGCCGGGGCTCGGCTGGAACAGGCGGCGAGCAGTGCCGCCAGGGAAAGGAGTGCGAAGCGCGCCATCATCGCCATGGCCAGAACTTCCTGTCGAGACCGTTCGGCCGTAGCCGAAGTCAAAAGAGTTGAGAATTCAGATTAGACGCTTTTAGTAAATGCGCACGGCGGCGAGCTTTTTCAGCATCGCCGCCGTGGCAGGGTACAGCATTTTGATATCAGTTGCGCGAGATCGTGGTCGGCGCCATGGCCAAGGCGCGCTTGGCCTCGAGGAAGGTCTTGCTCCAGTAGCGGTCACCGAGGTTGTCGATGCGCACGCCACCGCTGCGGCGGCTGCTGGAGTGGATGAACTGGTTGTCACCCAGGTAGATGCCGGCATGGCTGACCCGGCCACGACCATTGGTGCTGAAGAACAGCAGGTCGCCAGGCTTGAGCTTGTTGCGGGCAACCTTGGGGGCATCGACGTTGATCATCTCGCGGGTCGAGCGCGGCAGGTTGAGGCCGGCCTCCTCGCGGAACAGATAGCCGATGAAACCGCTGCAATCGAAGCCGGACTTCTCCGAAGTACCGCCGAAGCGATAACGGGTGCCGATCAGCGACATGCCACGCTCCAGGATGCTGTCGGCCAGGGCCGGCAGTTCGTAGGGCTTGCCGTTGCTGGAAAAAGTGTCCAGGTCTTCCTCGGTGGCCAGCGGCTCCTCGGCGAAAACGGAAGAGGCGGAAGGCTTGGCCATGGCCGCGGACTGGGCGGTGACGGGCTGTTGATCCTGCGGTTGGGTAACCGGGCCTTGGGTGGCGCAGCCGAAAAGCAGGCTCACGAGTGCAAGTGGCACGAGGGGTGCGAAGCGCTTGAGCATGGGCACGACCGTGTCTGTAGTCCTTTAGAAGGGGGAAACTATGCCCTCTATCATGGCCATTTGCAAATTTTATCGAAAAAAATGTGACTTTTCCGTTTCGAGGCTCTGGCCCGCTACTTTCGGGGGCTCACCAGCCCAGGGTTTCCTTGAGGAAGGGGATGGTCAGCTTGCGCTGCGCTTGCAGCGAAGCCTGGTCCAGGCGCTCGAGCAGATCGAACAGCGCGCTCATGCTACGCGTGCCCCGGGTCAGGATGAAATGGCCGACCTCGTCGGTCAGGTGCAGGCCACGGCGCGAGGCCCGCAGTTGCAAGGCCCGCAGCTTGTCTTCGTCGGACAGGCCACGCATCTGGAAGATCAGTGCCAGGGTCAGGCGCGACTTGAGGTCCGGCAGCTTGATCGGCAGCTCGCGTGGCGAACTGGACGCCGCCAGCAGCAGGCGTCGACCGCTGTCGCGCAAGCGGTTGAACAGGTGGAACATGGCCTCTTCCCAGTCGGCCTTGCCAGCGATCACGTGCAAGTCGTCGATGCACACCAGCTCGTACTGCTCCAGGTAGTCGAGCAGTTCCACGCCACGGTCGAGCAGTTGCGCCAGGGGCAGGTAGACAGCCGGCTCGCCCAGTTGCTGGAAGCGGTGGGTGGCGGCCTGGAGCAGGTGGGTACGGCCAACGCCCTGTTTGCCCCACAGGTAGATGAGGCTCTCGGTCCAGCCGGCGTCGGCCTCGCAAAGCCGCTCGACGTAGCCCAATGCCGCGGCATTGGCGCCCGGATAATAGTTGATGAAGGTGGCGTCATCGCGCAGGCGCACACCCAGGGGCAACTGGATCGGTTTCATGCTGGCGGGCGGTCGCGAGGACCACAGGGGGCCTTTGGTGAACAGTGTGCAAAGTCTATACCCGCAACGCGGGCGGCACAATCGGCGCAGCTTGGAGAGCAAGCAAAATCAATGACTTGCACCTGCTTCCCCAGGGCTACGCCGCTGCGTTCACAACGGCGGATCGATATCCCCGGCATACATGTCCGATTCCTTGTACAGGTCGTGCACATGCCGCAGCAGCACCATGATCACCGCCGCCACCGGCAACGCCAGCAGCACCCCGGTGAAGCCGAACAGCTCACCGCCGGCAAGGATGGCGAAGATCACCGCCACCGGGTGCAGGCCGATGCGATCGCCCACCAGCAGCGGCGTCAGCACCATGCCTTCGAGGGCCTGGCCGACCATGAACACCGCGATGATGCCGAGCATGGGGTACAGCTCGCCGCCGAACTGGAACAACCCGGCGACCAACGCCGCGCCGATGCCGATGATGAAGCCCATGTACGGCACGATGGCCGCCAGCCCTGCCAGCAGGCCGATCAGCAGGCCCAGTTCCAGCCCCACCAGCATCAGGCCGCCGGCATAGATCAGGCCGAGGGCGACCATCACCAGCAACTGGCCACGGACGAACGCCCCCAGCACCTCATGGCATTCGCCGGCCAGCCCCACCACCTGCGCCTCGCGCTGGCGTGGCAGGAGGCTGCGCAGCTTGGCCATCATCAGGTCCCAGTCGCGCAGCAGGTAGAAGCCCACCACCGGGATGAGCACCAGGTTGGCCAGCCAGGCGATCAACGCCAGGCTCGAGGCGGTGGCCTGGGACAGCAGCATGCCGACGATGTCGGTGGTCTGGCCCATGTGCGCGCCGATGGCGGCCTTGATCTTGTCGAACTTCCAGAAGCCATCGGCCAGGCCCAGGCGGCTCTGCACCCAGGGCAGGGCCACGTGCTGCAGCCAGTCGAGCATCTGCGGCGCCAGCTCGTACAGGCGCACCAGCTGCTTGGCCAGCATGGGGATCAGCACCAGCAGCAGGGCCAGGAAGATCAGGGTGAACAAGCTGAACACCACGACCACGCCCCAGGTCCGCGACAGGCCCAGGCGCTCCAGGCGGTCGACCAGCGGGTCGGCCAGGTAGGCCAGGAGAATACCCACCAGGAAGGGCGAAAGGATGTTGTGCAGGCAGTACAACAGCACGGCGACCAGCAGGGCCACGCCCAGCCAGGCCCAACGGCGTAGATCGGTCATGAGCGGCGCTCCCTACCAGCGAAACCGCAGGCCATCGAACGGCTTGGGCGCGGCCGCCTGGGCCGCGCCTGGCTGCTGCGCCGCCGGGTCTTCGGAGGTGGCGGGTGCCGGGGGCACCGCATCGGCCGGCAGTTCCTGCAGTTTGGCCAGGCCCAGTTGCGCGCGCAGTTGCTCGCGATTGCCGGTGACACTGTAGGTCAGGGTGTCGCCCTCGGCCTGTCGCAGGCGCGGGCCGTAGGGTTCGAGCACGCGGCCGAGTTCGGCGTAGCGTTGCAGGTTCATGCCCTGTACCTGTACCTGCAGCTCGCCGCTGGCGCCCGGGCGGGTGGCGTAGCGCGGTGCCAGGCGGCTGCTCACCGCCAGCATCACGGCATCGGCCAGGGCCGCCTGGTCGGGGCCCTCGGCCTTGCCCCGCTCACGCTGCTCGCCCAGCCACAGTTGCCAGGTGCCCTGCCACTTGCCGTCGGTCTCCTGGGCATGCACCGCCAGCAGGGCATCGGCGCCATAGCGCTCGGAGGCTTCGCGCAGCGGCGCCGGGTCATTGCCTTCCAGTTGCTTGGCATTGGCCACCAGTTGCTCCTGCAAGTCGGCCAACGGCAGGCGCAGCGGTAGGCCGCGATGCTGGGCGGCACGGCGCAGGGGGCCGGCACTGGACTGGCCATCGCCGACCAGGTTGCTGCCTTCGACGCTGTCGTTCAGCCACCAGCCGAGGATCGACGGCCGGTTGCTGCCCCACAGCGCCAGACCGGCTTGGCGCAGGGCGCGCTCGGTGCTGCCGGGGTCGAATTCGACCAGCACGGATTCGGGCGGGCCGGCCTCGGTGCCGACCTGGTTGATGATCTGCCGTGGGTCCTTGCGCAGGCCGGCCAGCGCCGGGCTCTGCGCCGCCTTGGGGTCGCCGGTCAGGCGCAACACGAGGGTTTCCAGGGCCTTGCCGGTGGCCTGGGCGCGCGCTTCGCTGCCCTGCCCCTCGATGGGTTCGCGGACCTGATAGAGCCCGGAAACGGTTTCGGCCTGGGCGACGGTGCCGGCCAGAGCCAGGCAAGCCACAGCCAGGTGATTGATAAAACGCATGGCGGATTCCTGTCCAGGTGAGCTGCAAGCTACAAAGCTGCAAGAAAAGGCAGATCGATGCACGCCCCGCTTTTTCTTGCAGCTTGCAGCTTATACAGAAGCGACCACGCCAACCACCCACGGCCAGTTTTTGCCAATTTCCCGGCCTGCCCGTCGGCCTGAGGATGGCCGCTGCACAGCAACCCTGATAAAATCGCGCGCCTTCGCAGACCAGTGACGTACAGGCAGCCGCCGCTCCCCGAGCCGGCCTTGGCCGCCCTGGTCGTTTTTCCGAATCCCTCCCTCCTAAAGGCCTGGATCAATGAGCAAGCAACCCTCCCTGAGCTACAAGGACGCCGGTGTAGACATCGACGCCGGCGAAGCACTGGTCGAACGCATCAAGGGCGTGGCCAAGCGCACCGCGCGCCCTGAAGTCATGGGTGGCCTGGGCGGCTTCGGCGCCCTCTGCGAGATCCCGGCCGGCTACAAGCAGCCGGTTCTGGTCTCCGGCACCGACGGCGTCGGCACCAAGCTGCGCCTGGCGCTGAACCTGAACAAGCACGACAGCATCGGCCAGGACCTGGTCGCCATGTGCGTCAACGACCTGATCGTCTGCGGCGCCGAGCCGCTGTTCTTCCTCGACTACTACGCCACCGGCAAGCTCAACGTCGATGTCGCCGCCACCGTGGTCACCGGCATCGGCGCCGGTTGCGAGCTGGCCGGCTGCTCCCTGGTGGGCGGCGAAACCGCCGAGATGCCGGGCATGTACGAAGGCGAGGACTACGACCTGGCCGGCTTCTGCGTCGGCGTGGTGGAAAAGTCCGAGATCATCGACGGCTCCAAGGTGGCCACCGGCGACGCCCTGATCGCCCTGCCCTCCTCCGGCCCGCACTCCAACGGCTACTCGCTGATCCGCAAGATCCTCGAAGTGTCCGCTACCGACATCGACAACACCCAGCTCGACGGCAAGCCACTGGCCGACCTGCTGATGGCGCCGACCCGCATCTACGTCAAGCCCCTGCTCAAGCTGATCAAGGACACCGGCGCGGTCAAGGCCATGGCCCACATCACCGGCGGCGGCCTGCTGGACAACATTCCGCGCGTACTGCCCGACAACGCCCAGGCGATCATCGACGTGGCCAGCTGGCAGCGCCCGGCGGTGTTCGACTTCCTGCAGGAAAAAGGCAACGTCGACGAGCACGAGATGCACCGCGTACTGAACTGCGGCGTCGGCATGGTCATCTGCGTGGCCCAGGACCAGGTCGACAGCGCCCTGCAGGTGCTGCGCGAAGCCGGTGAACAGCCATGGGTCATCGGCCGCATCGCCGAGGCCCCGGCCGGCGCTGCCCAGGTCGAGCTGCACAACCTCAAGGCGCACTGATGCCGAGCGAGACCTGCAACGTAGTGGTATTGCTGTCGGGCTCCGGCAGCAACCTGCAAGCGCTGATCGACAGCAGCCGCGGCGAAGACAGCCCGGTGCGCATCCGTGGCGTGATCTCCAACCGTGCCGACGCCTATGGCCTGCAGCGCGCCCAGGCGGCCGGTATCGCCACCGCCGTGCTGGAGCACACCGGCTTCGAGGGCCGCGAGGCCTTCGACGCGGCACTGATGGCGTTGATCGACGGCTTCGAGCCGGACCTGGTGGTACTGGCCGGTTTCATGCGCATCCTCACGGGTGGCTTCGTCCGTCACTACCAGGGCCGCCTGCTCAACATCCACCCGTCGTTGCTGCCCAAGTACAAGGGCCTGCATACCCACCAGCGGGCACTGGAGGCCGGCGATAGCGAACACGGTTGCAGCGTGCACTTCGTCACCGAGGAACTCGACGGCGGCCCTCTGGTCGTACAGGCAGTGGTTCCGGTGGCGCCGGATGACACGCCGCAGGCCCTGGCTGAGCGGGTTCACCGCCAGGAACACCAGATCTACCCGCTGGCGGTGCGCTGGTTCGCCGAAGGACGCTTGCGTCTGGGCGCACAGGGTGCATTACTGGATGGCCAGCCGCTGGCGGCCAGCGGCCACTTGATTCGACCCTAGGAGAACTTATGCGTCGTGCCCTGCTCTTGGCTCTCGCCGTGCTCGCCCTGCCTCTCCAGGCAGCTGATCTGAAGCCTTTCTCGGCCAGCTACACCGCCGACTGGAAACAGCTGCCCATGAGCGGCACCGCCGAGCGCAGCCTGGAAAAGAATGCCAACGGTACCTGGAGCCTGAACTTCAAGGCATCCATGATGATCGCCAGCCTGACCGAGCAAAGCACCCTGCGCCTGGACAACGACACCCTGCTGCCGCAGAAGTACCACTTCGAGCGTGGCGGCCTGGGCAAGGCGAAGAAGGTCGACCTGGACTTCGACTGGACCAGCAAGAAGGTCACCGGCAGCGATCGTGGCGACGCGATCAACCTGCCGCTCAACCGCGGCGTGCTGGACAAGTCGTCCTACCAGCTGGCCCTGCAGCATGACGTGGCCGCCGGCAAGAAGAGCATGACCTACCAGGTGGTCGACGGTGACGAGATCGACACCTACGACTTCCGCGTGCTCGGCACCGAGAAAGTGGCCACCAAGGCCGGCCAGGTCGACGCGGTCAAGGTCGAGCGCGTGCGCGACCCGAGCCAGAGCAAACGCATCACCGAGCTGTGGTTCGCCAAGGACTGGGACTACCTGCTGGTACAACTGCGCCAGGTCGAGACCGATGGCAAGGAGTACGTGATCGTGCTGCAGGACGGCACGGTCGACGGCAAGTCGGTGAAGGGCAACTGACACCCGCTCCACTGCCTGCGCCAACCGAAACCCCGCCACTGTGCGCAATGCCGGTCAGTTAAGACGTTCAGTTGTCATTTGGGGCCGCTTCGCGCCCCATCGCCGGCAAGCCGGCTCCCACACTGTCCGTGCAAACCGCATCATGTGTGGTCGCCGCGGTCCCTGTGGGAGCCGGCTTGCCGGCGATGGGCTGCAAGGTAGCCCCAAAAATGACAAAGCGCCGCTTAACTGACTGACATTAGCCACTGTGCGGGGTTTCTTTTTTGCTTCGAGCGGCACGCTGCAAGCTGTTTGCGGGCCTGATGCCGAGCAAGGTGTCGAGGCCGCGCATTCTCTTGAAGCCAGGCTTCATGAAACATGTTTCATGGCCGATTTATTTACTTAGCCTGCTAACAAACTCTATAAAGAAGTCCTGCGACACGTTGCCGCAGTCAACCGAAAGTGGAGTTTACCGATGACAGTCCAAGTAACCGAACGCGACGAATCGAAAATGTCCCACGAAAGCCAGGCCTGCGGCCTGCGGATCTGGGACGTGCATCAGCAGGGTGAACTGGTGGGCATGTTCCACACCGAGCAAGAAGCCCAGCAGTACCGCACCGAGCTCGAATGCCTGGAAAGCCAGCGCGCTGTGCAATGACCGGACGTTCCCAGGAAAAAACGCGCCAAGGCGCAATGCCTGTCAGTTAAGCGGCGCTTTGTCATATTTGGGGCCGCTTCGCGCCCCAAATGACAACTGAAAATCTTAACTGACCGGCATTGAGCCAAGGCTGTTTTTCGTGGCTTACCACATGAGATCGTCAGGGATCTTGTAGGCCGCGTAGGGATCGTCCTCGTCCGCCTCCTCGACATGGGTGTTGAGCAGCAGCACGCGCTTGGGATCGCGCTCCTGGATCTTCACCGCGGCCTCGCGTGGGATCACTTCGTAGCCACCGCCATGAGCGACGATCGCCAGGGCGCCATTGCTGAGCTTGCTGCGCATCAAGGCATTGACGGCAATACGCTTGACCTTCTTGTCATCGACGAAGTTGTAGTAGTCCTCGGTATTGAGCTTGGGCAGGCGGGTCGCCTCGATCAACTGCTTGACCTGCGCGGCACGGGCCTTCTGCTCGGCCTTCTCCTGGAGCTGGCGGTTCAGCTCCTGGTCCTTCCTGGCCTTCTCGGCCATGGCCTCCTTGGCCAGGCGCTGCTGGGTATCGTCGACTTCGACCTGGCCCTTGTGTTCCAGGCGCTTCTGTTTCTTCTCGGCTTTGTTAGCCTGCTTGACCTGCTTCTGGTTGACCAGACCGGCCTTGAGCAATTGATCGCGAAGGGAAAGGCTCATGGGTGTTCACTCACTTATGCAACAGCTCAGCCGCAGCTGGGCAGGTTCTTTTCCTGACGCTTGGCTTCGCCCCAGAGGGCGTCCAACTCGTCGAGGGTACGATCTTGGATGGACAGGCCCTGCTCGCGCAATGCCTGCTCGATGAAACGGAAGCGCCGCTCGAACTTGCGGTTGGCGCGGCGCAGGGCATTTTCCGGGTCGTGCTTGAGGTGGCGGGCCAGGTTGACGGTGGCGAACAACAGGTCGCCGACTTCGTCCTCCAGGGCCTCGGCATCGCCATCGGCCATGGCCTGCAACACTTCGTCCAGCTCCTCGCGGACCTTGTCCAGCACCGGCAGCGCCTCGGGCCAGTCGAAACCGACCGTGGCCGCGCGCTTTTGCAGCTTGGCCGCCCGCGACAAGGCCGGCAGCGTCGCCGGTACATCGTCGAGCAGCGACAGTTGCTCGGGCTCGCTCTTTTCCGCGCGCTCCTCGGCCTTGATCGCTTCCCAACGCGACTTGACCTGGGCCTCGCTCAGGCGCGGGGTATCCAGCGGTGCGTAGAGGTCGCCGGTGGGGAAAACATGGGGATGGCGGCGGATCAGCTTGCGGGTAATGGCATCGACCACGCCGGCGAACTCGAAGCGCCCCTCCTCCCGGGCCAGCTGGCTGTAGTAGACCACCTGGAACAACAGGTCGCCCAGCTCGCCCTGCAGGTGCTCGAAATCACCGCGCTCGATGGTGTCGGCGACCTCGTAGGCCTCCTCGAGGGTGTGCGGGACGATACTGGCGTAGTCCTGCTGCAGGTCCCAGGGGCAACCGTGCTGCGGGTCGCGCAGGCGGGCCATGAGGTGCAGCAGGTCGTCGAGGGTGTAGGTCATAGGTGTCTCTTCCTCGCGGGGGCCATGCCCCCGATCGCTGGCAAGCCAGCCCCCACGAAGAGGCTGCCATGCCCGGTGCCCGTGGGAGCCGGCGTGCCGGCGATGGGCCGCACAGCGGCCCCATTGCAGTGTTTCAAGGGGTACGATTACGCCGCGTCTCGATGATGTTCGGCAACTGCGAGATCCTGCCCAGCAGGCGCCCCAGGGCGTTCAGGCCAGGAATCTCGATGGTCAGCGACATCAGCGCGGTGTTGTCGTCCTTGTTCGAGCGGGTATTGACCGCCAGCACGTTGATCTTCTCGTTGAGCAGCACCTGCGACACGTCGCGCAGCAGGCCCGGGCGGTCGTAGGCGCGGATGACGATGTCGACCGGGTAGGTCTGCACCGGCACCGGGCCCCAGTTGACCTGGATCATCCGCTCCGGCTCCTTGCCGGCCAGTTGCAGCACCGAGGCGCAGTCCTGGCGGTGGATGGTCACGCCGCGGCCCTGGGTGATGTAGCCGACGATGGCATCGCCCGGCAGCGGCTGGCAGCAGCCGGCCATCTGCGTGAGCAGGTTGCCGACCCCCTGGATCTGGATGTCGCCACGCTTGCCGGACTTGGCGCTGCTGGCCTTGCGCGGGACCAGCTCGATCTGCTCGTTGCGCTCCGGCTCGAGCAGTTGCTGGGCGGCGTTGACCATGTGCGCCAGGCGCAGGTCGCCGGCACCGAGGGCGGCGAACATGTCCTCGGCGGTCTTGACGTTGGCCTTTTCCGCCAGGCGCTCGAAGTCCACCTGGGGCAGGCCCAGGCGGCTCAGCTCGCGCTCGAGCAGGGTCTTGCCGGCGGCGACGTTCTGGTCGCGCGCCTGCAGCTTGAACCAGTGGACGATCTTGGCCCGCGCCCGCGAAGTGGTGACGTAGCCCAGGTTGGAGTTCAGCCAGTCGCGGCTGGGGCTGCCGTGCTTGCTGGTGATGATCTCCACCTGCTCGCCGGTCTGCAGGCTGTAGTTGAGCGGCACGATGCGCCCGTTGATCTTGGCGCCGCGGCAGTTGTGGCCGATCTCGGTGTGCACGCGGTAGGCGAAGTCCAGCGGAGTGGCACCCTTGGGCAGGTCGATGGCATGGCCGTCGGGGGTGAACACATAGACCCGGTCCGGCTCGATGTCGACGCGCAGTTGCTCGGCCAGGCCGCCGATGTCGCCCAGCTCCTCGTGCCACTCCAGCACCTGGCGCAGCCAGGAAATCTTCTCTTCATAGTGGTTGGAGCTGGACTTGACGTCGGTGCCCTTGTAGCGCCAGTGGGCGCAGACGCCCAGCTCGGCTTCCTCGTGCATGCCGTGGGTGCGGATCTGCACCTCCAGCACCTTGCCCTCTGGGCCGATCACCGCCGTGTGCAGGGAGCGGTAGCCGTTCTCCTTGGGGTTGGCGATGTAGTCGTCGAACTCCTTGGGAATGTGCCGCCACAGGGTATGCACGATACCCAGCGCGGTATAGCAGTCGCGGATTTCCGGGACCAGCACGCGCACGGCGCGCACGTCGTAGATCTGGCTGAACTCCAGGCCCTTGCGCTGCATCTTGCGCCAGATGGAATAGATATGCTTCGCCCGGCCACTGATGTCGGCCTTGACCCCGGTGGCCAGCAGTTCGTTCTGCAACTGGTTCATCACGTCGCTGATGAAACGCTCGCGGTCCAGCCGGCGCTCGTGCAGGAGCTTGGCGATCTGCTTGTACTGGTCGGGCTCGAGGTAGCGGAAGGACAGGTCCTCCAGCTCCCACTTGATATGACCGATGCCCAGGCGGTGCGCCAGTGGCGCATAGATGTCGAACACCTCGCGCGCCACGCGCAGGCGTTTCTCGTCGTCGGCGGCCTTGACCGCACGAATGGCGCAGGTACGCTCGGCCAGCTTGATCAGCGCCACGCGCACGTCATCGACCATGGCCACGAGCATCTTGCGCAGGTTCTCGACCTGCGCTTGGGAGCCGAGCACCAGCGACTGGCGCGGGCTGAGGCTGGCGCTGATGGCAGCCATGCGCAACACGCCGTCGATCAGCTTGGACACCACCGGACCAAAGCGCTGCCCGACCTCGGCCAGGGTCACCTTGCCCTCGCGCACCGAGCGGTAGACCACCGCCGCCACCAGGGAGTCCTGGTCGAGCTTGAGGTCGGCAAGGATTTCGGCGATCTCCAGCCCCGCCTGGAAGCTGGAAGTGCCATCGGCCCAGGAATGCTTGGCCGGGTTGCCCTTTTTCTCCACCTCATGGGCGAATTCGCAGGCCTCCTTGAGCGCCTCGCGATCCAGCGCCGAATCGACGCTCACCACATGATCCAGCCATGCTTCGAGATTGATACTGCCGTCGGTATTGACCGGCTGGTGCACTCTCACCTGTACCATCTTTTTTCTACCTTTCCATACAGCGCACCACGCGGGTGCGCTGGCAATCACCGTGCAGCCCCCCATTCCCTGGGAACCGCACCAAGGGGCCAGCCTGGCTAGCCCGCTTCGAATAACGCCATGGCCTCGACATGCGCCGTCTGAGGAAACATGTCGAGAATCCCGGCCCTTGTTAACCGGTACCCTTGGCCGACCAGCACCTGGGCGTCTCGCGCCAGCGTGGCCGGGTTGCATGACACATAGACCAGCCGCCTGGCCTTGAGGCGGGCGATGCCTTGCACCACCTCGAAGGCACCGTCGCGCGGTGGATCCAAGAGTACCGCAGAAAAGCCTTCGGCGGCCCATCCGGCGCCCGCCAAAGGCTGCGATAAATCGGCCTGAAAAAACCGTGCGTTATGCACGTCGTTGTCCCGGGCATTGGCCGCCGCCCGGTCCACCATGGCCTGCACACCCTCCACCGCCACCACCTCGCGGGCCTGGCGGGCCAGCGGCAGGGCGAAGTTGCCCAGGCCGCAGAACAAGTCCAGCACCCGCTCCTCGGCGTGCGGCGCCAGCCAGGCCAACGCCTGCTCGATCATCGCCGTGTTGACCTGGGCGTTGACCTGGACGAAGTCGCCTGGCCGCCAGGCCAGCTCCAGCCCCCAGGGCTCGAGGGCAAACCCCAGCGTCTGCCCGGGCTCGACCGGTGCCGGCTCGCCCTCGCCCTGCAGCCATAGCTGGGCACCGGCCTGCTTGCAGAAGGCCTGCAGGCGCGCCAGATCGTCCGCCGGCAGCGGCGCCACATGACGCACCAGCACCGCCTCAGCGGTACCACTGAACAATTCGACGTGGCCCAGCGCCTGGGGCTTGCCCAGGCTGCGCAGCACGGTCGGCAGGTGGCGCAGGATCGACTGCAAGGGTTGTACCAGCACCGCGCACTCGTCGATGGCGACGATGTCCTGGCTGGCCTCGGCACGGAACCCCACCGCCAGTTGGCGGGCCTTCGCGTCCCAGCGCACGGCGACCCGCGCCCGCCGCCGGTAGCCGAACTCCGGCCCGCTCAAGGGAGCCGCCCACGCCTCGGGCTGCACGCCGGCGACCCGTTGCAGTTGCTCGGCCAGCAGGCGCTGCTTGAGCGCCAGTTGGCCTTCATGGGGCAGGTGCTGCAGGTTGCAGCCTCCGCAGCGCGCATAGTGGCGGCACGGCGCTTCGCGGCGCTCGGGGCTGGCCTGCAGGACCCGCTCCAGGCGTGCCTCGACCACCTTGCCGCGGGCACCGAGCACCCGCGCCTCGACCGCCTCGCCCGCCAGGGCACCGCTGACGAACCAGGTGCGCCCGTCATGGAAGGCGATGCCACGGCCATCGCCGGCCAGGCGCTCGATCTGCAGGTGCTGCTTCTTGCCCACCGGCACCTGGGCCGCACGGTTGCCGCCGGCCGGCTGGAAGCGCAGGCCGCCGCTGCTTTTCTTCCTGGACATCAGTTCGCGTCGAACAGGCCGGTGGACAGGTAACGGTCGCCGCGATCGCAGATGATCGCCACCATCACCGCGTTCTCGACCTCCCGGGACAGGCGCAGCATGGCCGCGACCGCACCACCGGAAGACACGCCACAGAAAATGCCCTCTTCGCGGGCAAGGCGGCGGGTGGTCTGCTCGGCTTCCTCCTGGGACATGTCGACCACACGGTCGACCCGGCTGGCGTCGAAGATCTTCGGCAGGTATTCCTCGGGCCAGCGGCGGATGCCGGGGATGGCCGAGCCTTCCATCGGCTGCAGGCCGACGATCTGCACCGCTGGGTTCTGCTCCTTGAGGTACTGGGAGCAGCCCATGATGGTGCCGGTGGTGCCCATGGAGCTGATGAAGTGGGTGATGCTGCCCTGGGTCTGCTGCCAGATCTCCGGACCTGTGCTGGTGTAGTGGGCGATCGGGTTGTCGCCGTTGGCGAACTGGTCGAGAACCAGGCCCCGACCCTCGGCCTGCAGCTTCTCGGCCAGGTCGCGGGCACCTTCCATGCCCTCCTCCTTGCTGACCAGGATCAGCTCGGCGCCATAGGCGGTCATCGCCGCCTTGCGTTCGGCGGTGGAGTTGTCCGGCATGATCAGGATCATCTTGTAGCCCTTGATCGCCGCTGCCATGGCCAAGGCGATACCGGTGTTGCCGGAGGTGGCCTCGATCAGGGTGTCGCCGGGCTTGATCTGGCCACGCAGTTCGGCGCGGGCGATCATCGACAGCGCAGGGCGGTCCTTGACCGACCCGGCGGGATTGTTGCCTTCGAGCTTGAGCAGGAGGGTATTGCTGGTTTCACCGGCAATGCGCTGCAGGCGAACCAGGGGCGTATTGCCGACGCAATCGGCGATGGTTGGGTACTGCAAGGTCATGGGCGTATTTCACAATCCGGACGGCAGGGGCGCCTATCATACCGGCAAACCTTTCCCGGCCATATCACGCAATCTGTGGTCGCTATAACTACAAGCTATAAAGCACGTGCGAACCGGCCATCTAGACGCCCACCACAGGCGCCTGGTTCAGCGCGGCACCTGTCGGGCTGGGCTTGTCCCACGAGGGGGCCTGCACATGCACCGGCAGGCGCATGTACAGGCGCAGGCCCTGCTTGCCGTTTTCTGCCCAGAGCGTGCCGCCCTGGCGCTGGATGGCACTGCGGGCGATGCTCAGGCCGAGGCCGAAACCACCATCGCCGGGGCGGGAGCCGTCCAGGCGCGAGAACGGCGCGAAGATCCGTTCCAGGTCCTGCTCGGCCACCCCGCCGCCCTGGTCTTCCAGCCAGATCCGCCAATGGTTGCCCTCGCGCTGCCCGCCCAGGCGCACCACACCCTGCGCGGGCGAATGACGGATGGCGTTGCGAAGCATGTTCTCCAGGGCTTGGGCGAGGAGGTTGAGGTTGCCTTGCACCCAGCAGTCGGCGGGCACCTCGCAGCGCAGCCGGGCCGGCGACCAGCCGCTCTCGTAGCAGGCGTCCTCGGCGAGCATGTCCCACAGCGCCTGGAACTGGATCGGCTCGAGGTTCATCGGCGCGCGCTCGGCATCCTGCCAGGCCAGTTGCAGGGTGTCCTCGACCAGTTGCTGCATGCAGTCCACCTCGCGGGTCAGGCGTTCGCGCAGGCGTTGCAGGTCGGTCTCGCCGTCGCAGGCCACGCGCAGGCGGCTGAGGGGGGTGCGCATCTCGTGGGACAGGTCGCGCAACAACTGTTGCTGCAGGGCCACGGTGCCCTGCAGGCGCTCGGCCATCTGGTCGAAGGCACGGGCCAGTTCGCCCAGCTCGTCATGCCGGCCGATGGTTCGCGCGTCCAGGCGCGCCGACAACTGGTCGGCGCGCCAGGCATTGGCCTGCTCGCGCAACTGGTTCAGCGGCACGATCAGCATCCGGTACAGGCCGACGCACAGCAGCAGGGTGAACAGCCCCGGGATCACGCCGTTGGTGAGGACCTGCCAGAACAGCCGGTACTGGCCAGGGTTGAAACGCTCCGGCAGCTCGATCACCAGCATGCCCTGCTCCGGTGCATCGGGGAACGGCAGGCGCAGCCAGGGCTGGCCGATGCTGCGCCGGCTCATGGGCCAGTCGACGCCCCGCAGGCGGGTCAGGTGCTGGATGTGTTCGGGGGTCAGCGTGGCGCTGCCCAGCGGCTGCAGCTCGGCATCGAACACCCCGACCCAGCCGGACTCGCGCTGGCGCATGTCGGCCAGCCAGCGATCGACCCCGGCCCGGCCGCCTTCGCGCCAGGCCCGCTCGGCCTCCACCGCATAGCCGCGCAAGTGCTGCCGGGCCGACTCGGCCAGGAAGGCGTTCTGGGTTTCCATGTGCCGGCCCCAGGTGTAGCTCAGGCCGATCATCAGCAGGCAGAACCCCACCAGCAGGATCGCCAGCTTCCAGAACAACGAATGACGGTCGAGCACGCTCAGTCCACCTCGCCGGCACTGAGGACATAGCCCTTGCCCCAGACCGTGCGCAACTGCCGCTCCTGGTAGCCGATCACCTTGAGCTTGCGGCGGATCTGGCTGACATGCATGTCGAGGCTGCGGTCGTGGCGGGAATAGCCGCGCTGCAGCACCTGCTGGTAGAGAAAGGGTTTGCTCAGCACTTCGTCCTGGCTGCGGTTGAGGGTGTCCAGCAAGCGGTATTCACTGGGTGTAAGCCCCGCCCATCGGCCATCCAGGCACACGTCGCAGGCGTCCTCGTCGAAGCGCAGCTGCCCAGGCGCCGACTCACGCGATGGCTGGTGGCGTCGCTCGAGGGCCACGCGTCGCAGGATCGCTTCGATGCGCACCTGCAGTTCGGTCATGCTGAAGGGCTTGGGCAAGTAGTCGTCGGCACCGCGCTGAAAACCCGTGATGCGATCGGCCTCCGCGCCCAGCGCCGACATCAGGATCACCGGCGTGCTGCTGCGCCGGCGCAACTGGGCCAGGGCATCGAGGCCATTGAGGCCATTGAGGCCGGGCAGCAGGATATCCAGCAGGACCACGTCGAATGCCTGGCGACCGGCGGTTTCCAGACCCTCCAGGCCGTTGCGGCACCAGGTCACCTGGAAGCCGCCACGTTGCAGTTCCTCGCGCAGGTAGGCGCCGAGCACGGGGTCGTCCTCGATGGCGAGAATGCTGGATGTTTGAATAGCTACGGGATTCATTGGCTTCTGACATTGATTCTCAATTGCGCAATTATTGAGCAAGCTGTCTTGCCAACGCAACCGGCTCGCGACCGGTTGCGCTTTTATGCTGGCGGTGCAGCCCCTGTCTTCCCGGCAAGGACCGTATGAAACAGATACAAATGAGTGCATTGGCCTGGCAGCCGGGGTAACGTTCCGCCTGGGTCCGTCCGTACACCGACGGCATGCAAGCACATGACAGGAGACGAGTGTGCTAGATCGCTTGGGAATCAGAAGCCGGGTCCTGTTGCTGGCCCTGCTGCCGGCCAGCCTGATGGCGCTGGTGCTGGGCAGCTATTTCACCTGGTTGCAACAGAACGAATTGCGTACCCAGTTGCTCCAGCGCGGCAAGATGATCGCCGAGCAACTGGCACCGCTGGCCGCCCCGGCCCTCGCCAAGCAGACCCAGGACCAGCTCGGGCGCATCGCCGCCCAGGCCCTGGAACAGGCCGACGTGCGCGCCGTGGCGTTCCTGCGCCCCGACCGTACCGACCTGGCCCATGCCGGCCCGAGCATGCTCAACCCACCGCCCAGCGGTGGCACCGGCACCCAGTTGCTGCACCGCACTGGCAACGATGCCACCCGCTACCTGATGCCGGTATTCGGCCATCACCGCGACCTGGCCACCCATGCGGTCCCCGCCGAGGCCGAGCGCCTGCTCGGCTGGGTCGAGATCGAGCTGTCCCATGACGGCACCCTGCTGCGCGCCTACCGCAACCTGTTCACCAGCCTGCTGCTGATCCTCGCCTGCCTGGCCCTCACCGCCCTGCTCGCCCTGCGCATGAGCCGCACGATCAACGACCCGATCGCACGCATCAAGCATGCGGTCAACCAGCTCAAGGACGGCAACCTGGAAGAACGCCTGCCAACCATGGGCAGCCACGAGCTGGACGAGCTGGCCGCGGGCATCAACCGCATGGCCCAGACCCTGCACAACGCCCACGAGGAGCTGCAGCACAGCATCGACCAGGCCACCGAGGACGTGCGCCAGAACCTGGAAACCATCGAGATCCAGAACATCGAGCTGGACATGGCGCGCAAGGAGGCCCTGGAGGCCAGCCGGATCAAGTCCGAGTTCCTGGCCAACATGAGCCACGAGATCCGCACCCCGCTCAACGGTATCCTCGGCTTCACCCACCTGTTGCAAAAGAGCGAGCTGACGCCACGCCAGCTCGACTACCTGGGCACCATCGAGAAATCCGCCGACAACCTGCTGGGGATCATCAACGAGATCCTCGACTTCTCCAAGATCGAGGCCGGCAAGCTGGTGCTCGACAGCATCCCTTTCAACCTGCGCGACCTGATCCAGGACACCTTGACCATCCTCGCCCCGGCCGCCCACGCCAAGCAGCTGGAGCTGCTCAGCCTGGTCTATCGCGACACGCCGCTGTCGCTGGTCGGCGACCCGCTACGGCTCAAGCAGATCCTCACCAACCTGGTGAGCAACGCCATCAAGTTCACCCGCGAAGGCACCATCGTCGTGCGCGCCATGCTCGAGGACGAGCAGGAAGACAGCGTGCAACTGCGCATCAGTGTCCAGGACACCGGCATCGGCCTCTCGCCCCAGGATGTGCGCACCTTGTTCCAGGCCTTCAGCCAGGCCGACAACTCGCTGTCGCGCCAGCCCGGCGGCACTGGCCTGGGCCTGGTGATTTCCAAGCGCCTGATCGAGCAGATGGGTGGCGAGATCGGCGTCGACAGCACCCCTGGCGAGGGCTCGCAGTTCTGGATCAGCCTTAGCCTGCCCAAGGCCCATGACGATCCCCAGGAAGCGCCGTTGCAGGCGCTGCTCGGCCGCCGCGTCGCGATCGTCGATGGCCATGAGCTGGCCCGCCAGGCCCTGGAGCACCAGTTGGAGGACTGCGGCCTGAGCGTCAGCCTGTTCGCTTCCTTCGAGCAACTGCTGCAGGGCGTGCAAGCGGCCAGCCAGGCCGGCCAGCCGTTCGAGTTCGCCGTGCTCGGCGCCAACCTGGGTAACCTCTCGCCCGAGCAGCTCGGCCGCTACCACCCGCAACTGGAGCGTTTCGGCTGCCGGTGCGTGGTGCTGTGCCCGACCACCGAGCAGGCGCTCTACCACCCCTACCTGCCCAATGCCCACGGCCAGTTGCTGTCCAAGCCGACCTGCACGCGCAAGCTGCGCCGCCTGCTGCTGGAACTGCTGCAGCCGCGCCGGCTGGCCAGCGAGCCGCGTGGCGCCGCCGGCCAGCGGGTGCCGAAGATCCTGTGCGTCGACGACAACCCGGCCAACCTGCTGCTGGTGCAGACCCTGCTCGAAGGCCTGGGCGCCGAGGTGCTGGCGCTCGACAACGGCTATGCGGCGGTCCAGGCGGTACAGGACGAACCCTTCGACCTGGTGCTGATGGACGTGCAGATGCCCGGCATGGACGGCCGTGCCTGCACCGAGCAGATCCGCCAGTGGGAAAGCAGCCAGAGCGGCCCGGCATTGCCCATCGTCGCGCTGACGGCCCATGCCATGGCCAACGAGAAGCGTGCCCTGCTGCACAGTGGCATGGACGACTACCTGACCAAGCCGATCAGCGAGCGCCAACTGGCCCAGGTGGTGATGAAATGGACCGGCTTCAGCCTGGCTGCGCCGCAAGCGGAACGCAGCCCTGAGCGCCTGCCTGACAGCAGCGAGCTGAAGGTGCTCGACCCCGAGGAGGGCCTGCGCCTGGCTGCCGGTAAACCGGACCTGGCCGCCGACATGCTGGCCATGCTGCTGGCGTCGCTGGAGAGCGATCGCGAAGCCATCCGTGCCGCCCGCGAAGCCGGTGATCGCACGGCGATGATCGAGCGGGTGCATCGCCTCAACGGTGCCTCGCGCTATTGCGGTGTACCGCAGCTGCGCGCGGCCTGCCAACGCAGCGAGACCCTGCTCAAGCAGGACAGCCCCCAGGTGCAGCAGGCCCTGGACGAGCTGGACAGGGCCATCACCCGGTTGGCTGCACAGGCGCGCTTGAGCGCCTGACTGCGCCATTGAGGCCGCTTCGCAGCCTGTTCGCGACACAAGGCAATCCATCCATTTGCCCGCCCCAGATCAACACCTGCCCCGGCAGGCTGGCTAGACTGCCGACACCACCAACAAGGAAGAGCCGCCATGCGCATCCTGTTGTTCAGCAGTCAGCACTACGACCAGGAAAGCTTCCTCCGGGCAGCCACCGACAGCGGCCTGGAGCTGCATTTCCAGGCCGCGCGCCTGACCCTCGACACCGCCGCCCTGGCCGCCGGCTTCGAGGTGGTCTGCGCCTTCATCAACGACGAACTGGATGCACCGGTCCTCGAGCGCCTGGCCGCCGGCGGCACCCGCCTGGTCGCCCTGCGCTCGGCCGGCTACAACCATGTCGACCTGGCTGCCGCCCAGCGCCTGGATCTGGCGGTGGTGCGAGTACCGGCCTATTCGCCACATGCCGTGGCCGAACATGCCGTGGCCTTGATCCTGGCCCTCAATCGCCGCCTGCACCGGGCCTACAACCGCACCCGCGAAGGCGACTTCACCCTGCACGGGCTGACTGGCTTCGACCTGCACGGCAAGACCGTCGGGGTGATCGGCACCGGCCAGATCGGCGCAGCCTTCGCCCGCATCATGGCGGGCTTCGGCTGCCGGCTGCTGGCCTACGACCCCCACCCCAACCCCGAGCTATTGGCCCTCGGGGCGCGTTACCTGGCGTTGCCCGAGCTGCTGCGCGAGGCGAAGATCATCAGCCTGCACTGCCCGCTGACCGAGCAGACCCGCCACCTGATCAACGCCCAAAGCCTGTCCTGGCTGCAGCCCGGCGCCATGCTGATCAACACCGGGCGGGGCGCGCTGGTCGACACCCCGGCACTGATCGACGCGCTCAAGAGCGGCCAGTTGGGCTACCTGGGGCTGGATGTCTATGAAGAGGAGGCCCAACTGTTCTTCGAAGACCGTTCCGACCTGCCGCTGCAGGATGACGTGCTGGCGCGGCTGCTGACCTTCCCCAACGTGATCGTCACCGCACACCAGGCATTCCTCACCCGCGAGGCGCTGGACGCGATCGCCGCGACCACGCTCGACAATGTCGTCCGCTGGGCGGCGGGCGATCCGCGCAACACCGTGGAAGGTTAATGCTAGGATACGCGGCAATTCTGGAGGACCCATGGTCGAACACGATTTCCGCTACACCCTATTCAACCCGCAACACACCCTGATCGAGTGCCGCGCGCTGGCGCCGGGCCGCTACCAGGTGACCGGCAACGGTGGCTCGATCCAGAAAGACGATGCCCTGTTGGTCACCCTCAAGGGCAGCAAGGGCCTGTCCATGCGCCTGGCCGTGGAAAGCGTACGCCACCTGATCACCCCCCCTGGCCAATGGGTCGCCGTGGCCAGTGGCCCGGTGTTCAACGAGCTGGAGATCCTCAACTGGCAGGTCAAGTGCGACAGCTGCGATGCCGTGCTGGACTTCGAGTTCGCCGTGGATGCCAAGCTCGGCAACAAGGCCCGTCAGCCGGCGGCCAGTGCACGTATCGCCGAGCTGGGCTGGGCCAGCCGTGGCGAGCAGCACCTGTGCCCGCAATGCCAGGAGAGCGCCCGGTGAAACACCTGTTGACCGCCGCGCTGCTGGCCTGCGGCCTGCTCGGCTGCGCCGCCGAGCCCTCGAAGCTGCAGCAGGAGCACAGCTACGTGCTGGAATGGATCGGCGAGCGCCCGCTGATCGACTACAGCCGCCTGACCCTGACCCTCGCCAGCGATGGCCGTGCCTACGGCAATGCCGGCTGCAACCATTGGTTCGCGTCCTACACGCTGGAGGGCGAACGCCTGAGCTTCGGCAAGGTGGGCAAGACCCGCAAGCTCTGCGCGCCGGCGCTGATGGACCAGGAGCGACGCTTCCTGGAAGCCTTGGAGACGGTGCAACGCTGGGATGTCTCGCCGATCGAACAGGTACGCTTCTGGCCTGCCGAGGGCAAGCCTCTGCGTTTCTGGCCTGAGGAAGGGTGACGGCTTGCAGCTTGCCGCTTACCCCCTAAGCGCCTTGATCTTCGCCTGCAGCCCTTCGAGCGTCTGCTCGCCCATCAGTTGCTCACGCACCTTGCCCTTGTCGTCGATGATGTAGGTCACCGGCAGCGCCTCGCTGCGTGGCAGGTCGTAGCGCTCGGCCGGGTCCTGGGCCAGCACGGTGAAGGCGATGCCCAGCGTCTCGGCGGCCTGCTTGAGGTCCTGGCCCTGCAGGCCATCGAAGTTCACCCCGACCACCTTGATGCCCTGGCCTTCCCACTGCCGGGCCGCGGCGTTGAGTTCGGGAATCTCGGTACGGCACGGGCCGCACCACTCGGCCCAATAGTTGAGCACCAGCCACTGTCCGTCGAGCTGCTCGGCCTTTACCGTGTTGCCGTGCTGGTCCACGCCGTAGTCTGCACCGCAACCGCCGAGCAACAGGCTCGCGGTGATGGCCAGTACAGCTGCCAAACGCCTTGCCATGGGTCAATCCTTCTCGAAGTTTTAAAGCCTATGCGTCAGTCGCTGCGGTTAGAATAGCCGCCACACCCCGTTGGATGCGACCCGTCATGACCGACCTGACCCTGTATCATAACCCGCGCTGCTCGAAATCCCGCGGCGCCCTGGAACTGCTCGAAGCGCGCGGCCTGGCCCCGACCATCGTGCGCTACCTGGAAACCCCGCCGGACGCCACCACCCTCGAAGCCCTGCTCGGCAAGCTGGGCATCGCCCCACGCCAGCTGCTGCGCACCGGCGAGGACGAGTACAAGGCCCTCGGCCTGGCCAACCCGGAACTGACCGATGCGCAACTGATCGAGGCCATGGTCCAGCACCCGAAACTGATCGAGCGGCCGATCCTGGTCGCCGGCGACAAGGCGGTGGTCGGTCGTCCTCCGGAGAAGGTACTGGAGATCCTGCCGTGAGCGATCCGTACATCCTGGTCCTGTACTACAGCCGCCACGGCTCGACCAGCGAGATGGCCCGGCACATCGCCCGTGGTGTCGAGATGACCGGCCTGGAAGCGCGCCTGCGCACCGTGCCGGCGATCTCCACCGAGTGCGAGGCGGTGGCGCCGGACATTCCCGCCAGCGGTGCGCTCTACGCCACCCTCGACGACCTGCGCCACTGCGCAGGCCTGGCCCTGGGCAGCCCGACCCGCTTCGGCAACATGGCGGCGCCGCTCAAATACTTCCTCGATGGCACCAGCAGCCTGTGGCTGGGTGGCGAACTGGTCGGCAAGCCGGCTGGCGTGTTCACCTCCACCGCCAGCCTGCATGGCGGCCAGGAAACCACCCTGCTGTCGATGATGCTGCCGCTGATCCACCACGGCATGCTGGTGATGGGCCTGCCATACAGCGAATCGGCGCTGCTCGAGACCCGTGGTGGTGGTACGCCCTATGGGCCCAGCCACCATGCCGGTGCCGATGGCAAGCGCGAACTGGACAACCACGAGATCGCCCTGTGCCGTGCGCTCGGCCAACGCCTGGGGAATACCGCCAAGGCCCTGGAGAGCCAGCGTGGCTAAGAAGCCCCTGCCCCCAGTGGCCTGGCTGGAGCCTCGCCTGCGCCTGGCGCGGGCACTGGGGCTGGCGTTCTTTCTCGGCTTGATCGCCCTGCTGGTGGTGAACAACCTGTTCTTCGCCAACCTGCATGGGGCACGGGTCGAGGTGATCCTGGCCATCGAACTGGTGCCCCTGCTCCTGCTGCTGCCGGGCATGCTGCTGGGCAGTGCCCGGGCGCACGCCTGGACCTGCTTCGTGGTGAACATTTATTTCATCAAGGGCGTGCTGGCGGCGTTCGACCCGGCGCGGGCGGTGTTCGGCTGGATCGAGGTGCTGGTGAGCCTGGGGTTGTTCGTCAGCGGGCTTCTTTATGTGCGCTGGAAGTTCCAGCATGAGCGGAGGCTGGCTGGGGAAGGGTGTTGAACCCTTCGCGGGCGTGCCCGCGAAGGGGGCGCCGCAGGCTCAATGGTTGACGGTATGCGCCAGCATCACCGACAGCTGGCACAGCGGCCGCCCGCTCTCCTCGTGCCACTGGTTGAACGCCTGCTGCACCAGCGCCAGGTCGCGCTGGCTGGTGGGCTGCTTGTCGATCACGCCCTGGGCGATCAAGGCGGCGCTCATGTCATCGGTGGGGATGAAGGTGTCCTTGCCGACCATGCGCAGGAAGCGTGGCGCCGACAACCCGCCCAACTGGTTGCCATGCTTGGCCAGGAACTTCCACAACCCGACGATATCGGTCACCGGCCAGTCGGCGATGAACGCGCCGAAGCTGCCGTGCGCCTTCTGCACGTCGAGGATCATCTGCGCGTTGCGCGGCACGCTCTTGAGCTTGCCCAAATGGCGGATGATGCGCTCGTCCTGCATCAACCGCTCCAGGTGCTCGGCGCCCATCAGCACCACCTTGTGCGGGTCGAAGCCGAAGAACACCTGCTCGAACGCTGGCCACTTGGCGTCCACCAGGCTGTGCTTGAGCCCGGCGCGGAACACCCGCAGGGCCAAGGTCGACAGGTAGCGATCGTCGCTGATGTCGCGTAACTGGGCCGGCGTCCTGGGCTGCGGCAGGAAGGCCTCCAGGGCCGCCGCCGAGCCGAAGCGGTTCAGGCAGTATTCATGCAGCCACCGATAGTCGCGCATGGGTCAGATATTCAGCACGTCGAGAAAGCGCGGCGTGGCGCTCTCGTCGATCTTCAGGCCGGCGAAGTCGAACAGGTTGCGGTCGGCCAGTTGCGACGGCGCCACGTTCTGCAGGGCCCGGAAGATGTTCTCGGTACGCCCCGGGTGCTTGCGCTCCCACTCCAGCAGCATCTCCTTGACCACCTGGCGCTGCAGGTTCTCCTGGGAACCGCACAGGTTGCAGGGGATGATCGGGAACTGCTTCATGTCCGAGTAGGCCTGGATGTCCTTCTCGCTGCAGTAGGCCAGCGGGCGGATCACCACGTTGCGGCCGTCGTCGGCACGCAGCTTGGGCGGCATGCCCTTGAGCGAGCCGTTGAAGAACATGTTGAGGAAGAAGGTCTCGACGATATCGTCGCGGTGATGCCCCAGGGCCATCTTGGTCGCGCCGATCTCGTCGGCGAAGGTGTACAGGGTGCCACGGCGCAGGCGCGAGCACAGCGAGCAGGTGGTCTTGCCCTCGGGAATCAGCTCCTTGACCACCGAGTAGGTGTCTTTCTCGACGATGTGGTACTCGATGCCCAGGGTCTTGAGGTAGGCCGGCAGCACCTCTTCGGGGAAGCCCGGCTGCTTCTGGTCCATGTTCACCGCGACGATCTCGAAGCGGATCGGCGCCACCTTCTGCAGGTGCAACAGAACATCGAGCATGGTGTAGCTGTCCTTGCCGCCGGACAGGCAGACCATGACCTTGTCGCCATCCTCGATCATGTTGTAGTCGGTGATGGCTTCGCCGGCGAGACGCCGCAGGCGTTTTTGCAGTTTGTTCTGGTTGACCGAGAGGGTGCCCATAGCGCTTGGATCCGCGAGGTGTGACAAAAGCCGGCTATTTTACGCACAAACCGAGCGTTGGCGTAGGCCATTCCGATAAAGAATCAAGAGCCCGCCTGACAGCGCAATTTGCTCTAAAAAGCCGGTTTTATGCGGGTAACGGCTTCCTATACTGCGACATAAGGCCACAAGACCGCTTGCATCGGTGTCCTGGCCTCGGGCCACAAGCGCTCCACTTGGGGGGCGTTTGGCAACGACGATAGGAGTGACCGGCATGATCCATCACGTTCTGGGGCTGTTTACCCATCCTGATCAGGAGTGGCGGGAGATTCGTGGCGAGGAAGAAAGCATCAGCCACATGTACCTGACCCACACGTTGATATTGGCGGCGATCCCGGCGGTATCGGCGTTCATCGGCACGACCCAGGTCGGCTGGGTCATCGGCGACAGGCCGGCGGTGATGCTGACCATGGAAAGTGCGCTATGGATGAGCATCATGTCCTACCTGGCGATGCTCGCCGGCGTCGCGGTGATGGGCGCCTTCATCCACTGGATGGCGCGCACCTACGATGCCAACCCTTCCATGGCGCAATGCATCGCCTTCGCCACCTATACCGCCACCCCGCTGTTCATCGGTGGTCTGGCGGCGCTCTACCCGCACCTGTGGCTAGGCATGCTGGTGGGCACGGCGGCGATCTGCTACACGGTCTACCTGCTGTATGTCGGCCTGCCGACCTTCATGAACATCCCCACCGACGAGGGCTTCCTGTTCTCCAGTTCGGTGCTGGCGGTAGGCCTGGTGGTGCTGGTGGCGATCATGGCCGCCACCGTGATCATCTGGGGCCTGGGCGTGGGGCCTGTCTATACCAACTAGATCGATTCCAACACTGGGGCATCACCAGGGGCCGCCGCAAGGCGGCCTCTGGCCGTGCGCAGACCGATGGCTCGGCAGGCGCCTGGCGCTTGCGGCATAATGCCCGGCCAGGAGAACCCGCCTGCCATGCCCGAACTGCTCAGACAACGCGTCGAAACCTGCTACCAGCAAGCCGAAGCCTTCTTCAAACGCCCCTTCCCGCGCCCGGAAGTCAGCTTCAAGCTGCGCGGCCAGAAGGCCGGCGTCGCCCACCTGCACGAGAACCTGCTGCGCTTCAACCTGCAGCTGTATCGCGAGAACCAGGAAGACTTCCTGCGCCAGACCGTGGCCCATGAGGTCGCCCACCTGGTGGCGCACCAGCTGTTCGGCGACAGCATCCAGCCCCATGGCGAGGAATGGCAGTTGATCATGCGCGGGGTGTACGAGTTGCCGCCGCATCGCTGCCACAACTATGCCGTGGAGCGGCGCACGACGATGCGCTACATCTATCGCTGCCCATGCCCGGAGAGCGACTTTCCGTTCACCGCGCAGCGGCACAAGCTGGTGCGCCAGGGGCGGCGCTACCTGTGCCGGCGGTGTCGGCAGATATTGGTGTACAGCGGGGAGACTCGCCTCGAGTAGCCGGCGAGCGGGCTTGCCTCAATGGCGGTTCTTGCTGCCATTCGGGGCCGCTTCGCGCCCCATCGCCGGCAAGCCGGCTCCCACACGGTCCTGAGCAAGCCACATCATTTACGGTCGACTCGAACCCAGTGGGAAGCCGGCTTGCCGGCGATGGGCTGCAAGGCAGCCCCAAAAATGACAGAACGCCGCTTAACTGACAGGCATTGCCCCAAGGGTCGCCTGTTCCATTCAAGCAAGGATCAGCGGGCCGGACCTTCGGCCACGCCCAGGTCGTCGACCGGACGAGGGTCGACCAGCGGCGAACCGCCAGACGCCAGCTCGGCCTGCAACTGGTCGGTATCCAGCTCGTTGACCCACTTGGCCACGACCACGGTGGCGACGGCGTTACCGATCAGGTTGGTCAGGGCACGGGCCTCGGACATGAAGCGGTCGATACCCAGGATCAGCGCCAGGCCGGCAACCGGCAGGTGGCCGACGGCCGACAGGGTGGCGGCCAGGACGATGAAGCCCGAACCGGTGACCCCCGCCGCCCCCTTGGAGGCGATCAGCAGCACCAGCAGCAGGGTGATCTGGTGGGTGATGTCCATGGTGGTGTCGGTGGCCTGGGCGATGAACACCGCGGCCATGGTCAGGTAGATCGAGGTGCCGTCCAGGTTGAACGAATAGCCGGTGGGGATCACCAGGCCGACCACGGACTTCTTCGCGCCCAGGCGTTCCATCTTGGCCAGCATGCGCGGCAGGGCCGACTCCGAGGAGGAGGTGCCCAGGACGATCATCAGCTCTTCACGGATGTAGCGGATCAGCTTCAGCACGCTGAAACCGTGGGCACGGCAGATGGAGCCCAGGACCACCAGGATGAACAGCAGGCAGGTGAGGTAGAAGCAGATCATCAGGTAGCTCAGCTGCACCAGCGAGCCGACGCCGTACTGGCCGATGGTGAAGGCCATGGCGCCGAAGGCACCGATCGGGGCCAGCTTCATGATCATGTTGATGATGTTGAACATGACGTGGGCGAAGCGGTCGATCAGGTCGAGCACCGGCTTGCCGTAGCTACCCAGGCGGTGCAGGGCGAAGCCGAACAGCACGGAGAACATCAGCACCTGCAGGATGTCGCCATTGGCGAAGGCACCCACCACGGTGTTGGGGATGATGTTGAGCAGGAAGCCGACGGTGCTCTGCTGCGCGCCGGCGGCGGCATAGGCGGCGACGCTGCTGGCGTTCAGGGTGCTGACGTCGACGTGCATGCCGGCGCCCGGCTTGACCACGTTGACGACCACCAGACCGATGATCAGGGCGATGGTGGAGACGATCTCGAAGTACAGCAGCGCGTAGCCGCCGGTCTTGCCGACCGACTTCATGCTCTGCATGCCAGCGATGCCGCTGACCACGGTGCAGAAGATGATCGGGGCGATGACCATCTTGATCAGTTTGACGAATCCGTCACCCAGGGGTTTGAGAGCGACGCCGGTTTCCGGGGCGTAGTGGCCGAGCAGGATACCGATGGTGATGGCGACCAACACCTGGATATACAGGGATTTGTACAGCGGCTGACGTGTCGTCATGGCTAATTTTCCTCAAGTGTGCCGGCTCCACCCTTCCCAGGGTGTCGGGGCACCTAAAGCGCGAACCCTCCTGCACCTGGAGGGATTTGTCGTTGTGTTCGAGCTGCCTGGGCAGGTCTGCAGGGTCGATAGCAAGGGCGGTGCCAAAATGCCCAGCATGGGTGCAGGCCCCGTGTTTTCGGGGCTTTGCTGCCCAATGACAGGGCAGTCGCGCAGGAGGAGGTTGGCGGATTTCCGCCCGCCGGCGGGAATCGAACAGGCAGGGTTGGCGGGAATCCGCCCGGTTGGCGGTGGGCTTTACCGCGTCATTCGCGCACTTGCAGTGTTGGGTTTGGAGAATGCTGGGGCCGCTTCGCAGCCCCAATGCGGACGGGTATTGGGCCGAGCCTACGCTCAATCGAGATGGAAGACGATGCGAAAGGCCGCCCCGCCCAGTGGGGAATCGTCCAGGCTCAGCTCGGCGTCGTAGCTGTCGATGATGTCCTTGACCACCGCCAGGCCGATGCCCTGCCCCGGGTGCTGGCGATCGAGGCGCTCGCCACGCTGGAGGATGCGTTCACGCTGGTCGGGTGGCACACCAGGGCCGTCGTCCTCGATGCACAGCACCAACCGCCCCGGTGGTGTCTCCAGGCCCACGCGCACCCGGCCGAGGCTCAGGCGGTAGGCGTTCTCCAGCAGGTTGCCGAGCAACTCCAGCAAGGCCCCCTGCTCCATCGGCACCCACGCCTGCTGCGCAATGTCGAGCTCGACGCTCACGCGCTTGTCGCGGTAGACCTTGTCCAGCGTGCTGCACAAGGTCTCGAGCAGCGGCCGCAGGATCACCCGGTGGCGCACCAGCCCACTCTTGCGCAGGCTGGCGCGCTGCAACTGGTAGTCGATCTGCTGGCTCATGCGCTCGATCTGGCTTTGCAGCACCCGCGCCTGCTCGCGCTCGCCGCTGCCCTGGCCCATGCTCTCGCCTACGCCCTGCAACACGGCCAGCGGGGTTTTCAGGCTGTGCGCCAGGTCATCCAGGGAGTCACGATAGCGCTGGCGCTGCTCGCGCTCGCTGTGCAACAGGCGGTTGAGCGAACCGGTCAGGCGCAGCAGTTCGCGCGGGTGTTCGCGGCTCAGGCCATCGCGCACGCCCGCCTCCACCTCGTCCAGCTCCACGCTCAGTTGCCGCAGCGAACGCAGGCCCCAGGTCAGCCCGGCCCAGAGCAACACCATCAGCGCCAGCAACGCCGCGCCGAAGCCCAGGTAGAGCTTCTCGCGCAGGCCGTCGAGGGTGTGCTGGTACTCGCGCACCGGCTGCAGGGCGACGATGCTGAAGGCCGCGCTCTTGCCACCGAGCAACTGGACCTCGACGTCATAGACGAAGAACTCCTCGCCGTCGTCCTGGCGGATGCGAGCGAACTCGTTGCCACGCCCGTCGTAGCGTGGGCGGTAGTTGATGTTCTGGTCGGACGTGGCCCGCGAGCGCCAGACCAGCCGGCCCTCGCGGTCGAAGATGTAGCCCAGGAGGCCGGTATAGGGCAGGTTGTAGCGTTCGTCCGGCAACAGCGTCGGCATGTGCAAGCGACCATGCTCGATGCGCGCCGCCGAGATCAGGGTGGTCACGTCCGAGGCCAGGCGTTGCTCGATCGACTCCTGCAGGGCCAGGCTGAAGGCCTTCTGCAAGGCCGGCAACAGCGCCAGCATGAACAGCAGGGCCAGCAGCGCGGCGGCCAGCATCAGCCGCAGGCGCAGGGAACGGATCATCGGCAGCGCTCGGTGAACAGGTAGCCCAGGCCGCGCACCGTGTCGATCGGCTTGAAGCCACGGTCGCCCTCCAGCTTGCGGCGCAGGCGGCCGACCAGCACTTCGATGACGTTGGGGTCGCGCTCCTCGTCGTCTGGATAGAGCTGCTCCATCAGGCGCTCCTTGGCCACCACCTGCTGGTGATGGCGCATGAGGTACTCGAGGATGCGGTATTCGTAGGCGGTCAGCGCCAGCGGCTGGTCGTCCAGGGTCGCCTGCTTGCGGTTGAGATCCAGCACCAGTGGGCCGGCGGCGATGGTCGGCTGGGTGAAGCCGCTGGAACGGCGCAACAGGGCATTGAGGCGGGCTTCCAGCTCCTCGAACTGGAAGGGCTTGACCACGTAGTCGTCGGCACCGGCGGCCAGGCCTTCGACCTTGTCCTGCCAGTTGCCACGTGCAGTGAGGATCAGGATGGGAAAGCTCTTGCCCTGGCTGCGCAGCTGGCGGATCAGGTCCAGCCCGCTCATGCCCGGCAGGCCCAGGTCGACTACCGCCAGGTCGTGGTGGTACTGATCGGCCTGGTAAAGCGCTTCTTCGGCCTCGGCGACCGCCTGGACCACATGCCCGCTCTCGCTCAGGCGCGTGTACAGGTGATGGCGCAGCAGCGCCTCGTCCTCGACCACCAGCAATTTCATGCCACTCTCCTTAAATTACGACGCCGGCGTCGCTGCCTGAAGCCTTCCGTATCGCGGCTTCGTCATCCTGGGACGCGAAGCGGCCCCAAATGACCAAGCACCGTGGGGCCGCTACAGCATACCAGCGCGGGTCAGAACCGGTAGTTGGCCGACAGGTAGGTCTGGGCGCTGCTGGTCAGGCGCAGGGTGCCGACCTTCGGACCGCCGTGCTCCACCAGCTCGGTGCTGGCATTGCTACGCAGGTAACGATAACCCAGCTCCACCGAGGCGTTGTCGGTGACCTGCTGCAACACACCGGCCTGCAGGCCCACGGCATAGCCCATGTCGGTGTCGCGGCTATAGCCGGAAGACTCCTGGGACAGCTTGGTCACGCCCAGGCTGCCACCGCCGAACAGCTGGGTGGTGTCGCCCACCGGCAGGAACACATCGTAGCTGCCGAGCAGGTTCTCCTGGCGCAGCTTGAGGCCGCTGTGCTCGCCCGAGACGTTGTCGTAGGTCAGGTAATAGCGGCCCTGGTCGTTCACCTTGCCCAGGCGCACGCCCCAGGTGTCGTCCTTGCCGATGATGCCGTCGCTGTTCAGGTGGCCGGCGTTGCGTTGCAGCAGGCCGGACTTGCGTACCTTGTCGCTGGTCTGGCCGTAGGTCAGGCTGGCGAAGGTGTCATCGGCAGCCTGGGCGGTGAGGCTGGCGGCGCAAACGGCCATGGCGACCATCAGGGTGTTGAGTGTTTTCATGGGTTGGCTACTCCAGTTGGATGCGTTGTCTGTGTCTGGGGGCTAGAGTAGGGAAGGTGCCCTGAACCGCCGCTGAACCCTGGCTGAACCCTGGCTGAACGAATCACACCCTGTGAAGGAGTACCGACCATGCGTTCCTTGCTTGCCCTGGCCCTGATGTGCGCCACCGCCCTCGCCCAGGCGGCGGTGCAGACCCGTGAAATCCCCTACCAGGATGCCGACGGCCAGCGCCTGGTGGGCTATTACGCCTACGACGACGCCGTCGAAGGCAAGCGCCCCGGCGTCGTCGTGGTGCATGAATGGTGGGGGCTGAACGACTATGCCAAGCGCCGTGCCCGGGACCTTGCCGCCCTTGGCTACAGCGCCCTGGCCATCGACATGTACGGCGATGGCAAGAACACCGAGCATCCCGAGAATGCCCAGGCCTTCATGGCCGCTGCGATGAAGGATCCCAAGGCCGCGACCCGGCGCTTCGATGCCGGCCTCGAGTTGCTCAAGCTGCAGCCCTATACCGACGAGGCCAAGCTGGCCGCCATCGGCTACTGCTTCGGCGGCAAGGTGGTGCTCGACGCTGCCCGCCGTGGCGTGCCGCTGGCCGGGGTGGTGAGCTTCCATGGCGCGCTGGCCACCCAGGCCCCGGCCGCGCCTGGCAGTGTCAAGGCCAGGATCCTGGTGGAGCATGGCGCGGCCGACAGCATGATCACCGAGCAGCAGGTGAAGGCGTTCAAGAAGGAGATGGACGCCGCCGGGGCGAGCTTCGAGTTCGTCAGCATCCCCGGGGCCAAGCATGGCTTCACCAACCCGGATGCCGACCGGCTAAGCCATGGGGAACATGGCGGGCCGGACATTGCCTACAACAAGGCGGCGGACGAGAGCTCCTGGGCGGACATGCAGGCGTTTTTCAAAAAACTGTTCGACTGACGAGGCATTGGGGCCGGTGCGCGGCCCATCGTCGGCTTGTCGGCGGTGGGCTGCAAGGCTCCCTGGTAGATCAAGCTCCCATGCCGCTTGATCGGCTGGCACAATAGCCTGCATGAACACACTCCCGTCCTGCTGCACCCCCCTCCAGCACCACTGGCCCCTGCCCCGCCCGGTCCCCGGCGCGGTATTGGTCAGTTGCACCTTCGACCCCAGCCACCTGGCCGCCGACGACTTCCAGCGCGCCGGTATCGAGCAGAGCGCCAGCCTGCAACGCTCGGTGGCCAAGCGCCAGGCCGAGTACCTGGCCGGCCGGGTCTGCGCCCGCGCCGCACTGCAACGCCTGGACGGGCGCGACTACGTGCCGGGCACCCACGAGGACCGCTCGCCGATCTGGCCGGCCGGCATCCATGGCTCGATCACCCACGGCAAGGGCTGGGCCGCCGCGGTGGTGGCCGCCGAGGGCGCTTGCCAAGGCCTGGGCCTGGACCAGGAGAGCCTGCTGGACGACGAGCGCGCCGAGCGCCTGGCCGGCGAGATCCTCACGCCGGCAGAGCTCCAGCGCCTGGATCGCGCGCAGGTCGGCCTGGCCGTGACCCTGACCTTCTCGCTCAAGGAAAGCCTGTTCAAGACGCTCTACCCGCTGACCCGGCAGCGCTTCTATTTCGAGCACGCCGAACTGCTGGAGTGGTCCACCGACGGCTTCGCCCGCCTGCGCCTGCTCACCGACCTGTCCCCCCAATGGCACAACGGCCGAGAACTGGAAGGCCAGTTCCGCGTCGCCGATGGCCACTTGCTCAGCCTGGTCAGCGTCTGACCTTCACTCCGGCGCCTGGGCCCGTGGCCAGTTCAGGCTGAAGCAGGCGCCGCCCAACTGCTCGCTGCGCCCCACCACGGCCCGCCCGCCGTGCCAGTAGATGATCCGCCGTACGATGGAAAGCCCCAGGCCATGCCCGCCCGAGGCACGTGTGCGGCTGTCGTCCAGGCGCGTGAAAGGCGTGAAGATGCGATCCCAGACGCCCTCCGGGATCCCCGGCCCGTCGTCCTCCACGTCGATGCGACAGCGCTGCTGGCCGATCTGGTAGCTCAAGCGAACCTGCGACTCGGCATGGCGCATGGCATTGCCCACCAGGTTCTGCAGGGCTCGGTGCAGGTAGCGTGGCTCGGCCTCGACCCAGGCCCCCGTGGCCTCGCCCCCCTGGCATTCGCCACGCACCACCTTGACCTCGGCACGCAGGGGGGCCAGTTCCTCGATCACCCGATCCAGCAGGGCATCCAGGTCCACCGCCTGGAACGTCAGCGCCGGTGCGCCCTGCTCCAGGCGGGCGTAGGTCAGCATCTCGTCCACCAGTTTGTCCAGGTCCTGGATGTCGCTGTCCATGCCGGCCAGGTGCTTGGCCCTGGCCTGTTCGGTACTGGCGCTTTCGATCATCTCCAGGCCGAAGCGCAACCGCGCCACCGGTGTGCGCAGCTCGTGGGACACCGCCCGCACCAGTTCACGCTGCATGGTCAGGGAGCGCTGCAGGTGTTCGGCCATGTCGTTGAAAGCAGTCGCCAGGCGCCCCACCGAATCGGCATCGCCCGCCGGCACGCGGGTATCCAGGCTGCCCTTGGCCAACCGGGTGGCGGCGATCTCCAGGCCCGACACGCGCCGCTCCAGCTGGCGCACCAGCAGGTAGACCACCAGGCCGATCAGGCACAGGCCGAGGAAGGCGATGAGCACCAGCAACTGCGGTGGGTAGAGGTTGAGCTGGTACAGCGGGCCGATCTCCAGCACCCAGGGCGAGCCGGCCAGCCCCGAGAACACCCGGATGGCGTCGCCATCCTTGCCCAGGGCCATCACCGTGTCGCCCTCCTCTACCCGACGCCGCTGGTCGTCGTCCAGGCCGACCCGCTCCAGGCGCTGCAAGGCGATATCGAAGCCAAACCCCTTGCTCTGCTTGATCTCTGCCAGGCGCCGCTGCTGTTCGGTCACCGGGTAGCGCACCAGCTCGTCGGCCAGCAGGAACAGGGTGGCGCGCGCCAGTTGCTCGCTGACCTGCTTGACCTGGGCGACCAGCAGCTCGGCCTCCTGGCCGACCTGGCGCAGCACCCGGACCGCATGCGGGCCGGTCTTCTCCACCACCACCAGGCCACGGCGCAGGCGGGCCCGCTGGCTGCCATCGAGGGTGAGCGCCGACAGGGGCTGCAAGTCCAACGGCACACCGAGCAGGCGCTCCCAGATCACCAGCGAGCGCTTGCGCTCCACCTCGTTCTGCAGCGCCAGGTTGTCGGCCATCAGGCTGAATGTCCCCTGGGCCAGGCGCTCACGGTGCTGGCCGGCACGCACTTCGTTGACCAGGTGCAGGCTGAGCACGCCCAGCACGGCCACCAGCACCAGTACCGCGAGCATACCGCCATAGATGCGCAGGAAGATCGAGTTCATGGGCCGGGTGCCTGGGCAGCCTCGCCGACGAACAGGTAGCCCTTGCTGCGCAGGGTCTTGATCAGACGCGGGTGGATCGGGTCGTCGCCGATCTTGGGACGGATCTTGGAGATGCGCACGTCGATGGAGCGGTCCTGGCCGTCGTAGCCGACGCCACGCAAGGAGGTGAAGATCTCTTCGCGCGACAGCACGCGCCCGGTGTTGCTCGCCAGCAGCCAGAGCAGGTCGAACTCGGCGCCGGTCAGGTCGATCGCCTGTTCGCCCAGCCAGGCCTCGCGCAGGCGGTTGTCGATGCGCAGGGCGCCGAACTGCAACTGCTGGCGCTTGCTGTCGGGTGTCTCGCTGCGGCGCAGCAGGGCATTGATGCGCGCCAGCAGCAGCCGTGGGCGCACCGGCTTGCAGACATAGTCGTCGGCGCCCAGGTCCAGCCCTTGCACCTGGTCGAGCTCGTCGCCGCGGGCGGTGAGCATGAGGATGGGGCCGGCGTACTGGCCACGCACCCGCCGGCAGATGCTCAGGCCGTCCTCGCCAGGCAGCATCAGGTCGAGGATCACCAGGTCCGGCTGGCTGTCGACGATACGCCGCGCGGCACGGCCACCGTCGCCCTCCACCGCCACCTCGAAACCGTTGGTTTGCAGGTATTCGGCGGTGAGCTCGGCCAGGCGCTGGTCGTCCTCGACGATCAGGATGCGGTTGCTGGGCTGGTCCATGGGCCTACCTCGATGTTGTTGTCGTTATGCAGGGCTGGGGCTGCCATGTTGCCGAGGCGGGCCGCTTCGCAGCCCATTGCCCGTCACCGAAGCGCAACATCGCCCCCGGATACTACGTTCCGCGCCGGGTACTGCCAACCTCGCCCTCGCCCCTGGACTGAACCGTTTTTTGTGATAGGGTTCGCGCCCGCCAAAATCCGCAGCGAGGCATTGGGACGCAGAAAAAAGGTGAAAACCACTGGGCATAAGGCCTACAGCGAATACCCACGGATCACACACAAAGTACGCACAAGTTATCCACAGGCGCTCGCCTTGCAAAGACCCCGATACCGCATTATCTTGTATCCCCATCGCAGCGAACCACTAGATATTGGGTTTCGCGCAAAATCACAAACACAAGTCGCCAGGCAAATTCAAGCGATTTTTCTGGCTGAACTTCAGGTGATTTCAGCAGCCAAACCGCTCCTGCGGAGGCGACCGAGGCAAGCCCTTGCAGGGCCTTGTTCGGGCATGGGTGTTGCAGGCTACGCCGGGCACTCATCAGCAACAGTTTTTGGGCGCAGCCCAGAACCTTTGACTTCGGCCAGGGAGCGGCAGGTTATTGCCCCTTATTCCTGAGTCTGTCCCGAAGTCGGTACGCCCGAGCGGGCGGATGCGCGCGCACGACGCATCCCCGCCCGGGTCATCGAGCAAGTGGACGGAACGGTGGGCGCCCAAAAGGCGCCTGAACAATATAGAAACTGTGGAGACACCCACCCATGCAAACCGACACAACTCGCGAGAACCCGCAGGCCAAGGCGCCGCAGGCCGCCGATTCGAATCAGGATCTGGCTGCCACCGCCCCAGGCCAACTGCGTGTGATCAAGCGCAACGGCACTGTCGTCCCCTACACCGACGACAAGATCACCGTGGCCATCACCAAGGCGTTCCTCGCAGTTGAAGGCGGCACCGCCGCCGCCTCGTCGCGCATCCATGACACCGTCGCCCGCCTGACCGAGCAGGTCACCGCGACGTTCAAGCGCCGCATGCCGTCGGGTGGCACCATCCACATCGAAGAAATCCAGGACCAGGTCGAACTGGCCCTGATGCGCGCCGGCGAGCAGAAGGTCGCCCGCGACTACGTGATCTACCGCGAGCAACGCGCCAAGGAGCGTGCCACCCGCGCCAACACCGACAGCGTGGTCGAGCCGCACCCGACCATCCGCATCACCCTGGCCGACGGCAGCCTGGCGCCGCTGGACATGGCGCGCCTGAACACCATCATCAGCGAGGCCTGCGAAGGCCTGGCCGAGGTCGATGGCGAGCTGATCCAGCGCGACACCCTGAAGAACCTGTACGACGGCGTGGCCATCAAGGACGTCAACACCGCCCTGGTGATGACCGCCCGTACCCTGGTCGAGCGTGAACCGAACTACTCCTTCGTCACCGCCCGCCTGCTGATGGACACCCTGCGCGCCGAGGCCCTGGGCTTCCTGGACGTGGCCGACAGCGCCACCCACCACGAGATGGCCGAGCTGTACGCCAAGGCCCTGCCGGCCTACGTCGAGAAAGGCGTCGAGTTCGAGCTGCTCGACCCGGCCCTCAAAGGCTACGACCTGGAGCGCCTGGGCAAGGCCATCGACCACGAGCGTGACCAGCAATTCACCTACCTGGGCCTGCAGACCCTCTACGACCGCTACTTCATCCACAAGGATGGCGTGCGCTTCGAGCTGCCGCAGGTGTTCTTCATGCGCGTGGCCATGGGCCTGGCGCTGCAGGAGAAAGACCGCGAAGCCCGTGCGATCGAGTTCTACAACCTGCTGTCGTCGTTCGACTACATGGCCTCGACCCCGACCCTGTTCAACGCCGGTACCCTGCGTCCGCAGCTGTCGAGCTGCTACCTGACCACCGTGCCGGACGACCTGTCGGGCATCTACAAGGCCATCCACGACAACGCCATGCTGTCGAAATTCGCCGGTGGCCTGGGCAACGACTGGACCCCGGTGCGTGCCCTGGGCTCGTACATCAAGGGCACCAACGGCAAGTCGCAGGGCGTCGTGCCGTTCCTGAAGGTGGTCAATGACACCGCCGTCGCGGTCAACCAGGGCGGCAAGCGCAAGGGCGCGGTCTGCGCCTACCTGGAAACCTGGCACCTGGACATCGAGGAATTCCTCGAGCTGCGCAAGAACACCGGTGACGACCGTCGCCGTACCCACGACATGAACACCGCCAACTGGATCCCAGACCTGTTCATGAAGCGCGTCTTCGACGACGGCAAGTGGACCCTGTTCTCGCCCTCGGAAGTCCCCGACCTGCACGATCTGACCGGCAAGGCCTTCGAAGAGCGCTACGAGTACTACGAAGCCCTGACCGAGTACAACAAGATCAAGGTGTTCAAGGTCGTCCAGGCCAAGGACCTGTGGCGCAAGATGCTGTCGATGCTGTTCGAGACCGGCCACCCGTGGCTGACCTTCAAGGACCCGTGCAATCTGCGCTCGCCGCAGCAGCACGTGGGCGTGGTCCACAGCTCGAACCTGTGCACCGAGATCACCCTGAACACCAACGCCGACGAAATCGCCGTGTGCAACCTGGGTTCGATCAACCTGCCGAACCACATCACCGACGGCAAGCTGGATACCGCCAAGCTGGCGCGTACCGTCAAGACCGCCGTGCGCATGCTCGACAACGTGATCGACATCAACTACTACTCGGTGCCGCAGGCGCAGAACTCGAACTTCAAGCACCGCCCGGTCGGCCTGGGCATCATGGGCTTCCAGGACGCGCTGTACCTGCAGCACATCCCGTACGGCTCGGACGCTGCCGTGGAGTTCGCCGACCGCTCCATGGAAGCGGTCAGCTACTACGCCATCCAGGCCTCGTGCGACCTGGCCGACGAGCGTGGTGCCTACGAGACCTTCCAGGGCTCGCTGTGGTCCAAGGGCATCCTGCCGCTGGACTCCCAGCAGATCCTGATCGAAGCCCGTGGCGCCAAGTACATCGACGTCAACCTGGACGAGACCCTGGACTGGGCGCCGGTGCGTGAGCGCGTCAAGAAAGGCATCCGCAACTCGAACATCATGGCCATCGCGCCGACCGCGACCATCGCCAACATCACCGGCGTGTCACAGTCGATCGAGCCGACGTACCAGAACCTGTACGTGAAATCGAACCTGTCGGGCGAGTTCACCGTGATCAACCCGTACCTGGTCCGCGACCTCAAGGCCCGTGGCCTGTGGGACTCGGTCATGATCAACGACCTGAAGTACTACGACGGTTCGGTCCAGCAGATCGAGCGTATCCCGCAAGAGCTGAAGGACCTGTACGCCACCGCCTTCGAAGTCGAGACCCGCTGGATCGTCGAAGCGGCCAGCCGTCGCCAGAAGTGGATCGACCAGGCCCAGTCGCTGAACCTGTACATCGCCGGCGCCTCGGGCAAGAAGCTCGACGTGACCTACCGCATGGCATGGTTCCGTGGCCTGAAGACCACCTACTACCTCCGTGCCCTGGCCGCGACCAGCACCGAGAAGTCGACCATCAACACCGGCAAGCTCAACGCCGTCTCCAGCGGCGGCGACAGCGCCCCGGTCCAGGCTGCTGGCCCAGCCCCGGTGCCGAAGGCCTGCGCGATCGACGAGCCTGACTGCGAAGCCTGCCAGTAAGGCTCGCTGAGGCTTCCTCCGGGAAGCCTCTTTTCTGTGCCACGGCACAGACCCTGTGGGAGCGGGTTTGCCCGCGAAAGGGCCACCGCCCTCCTACAGCCAGACACAACAAGCCGGGGCCCCACCGCCCCGGTCAGCCCTTCCCCGGGCACATCAGATTTGCGTGCACCGCAGTACCCCCGAACCGGGGCTCAAGCACCGCAACCAAGATCCACCGGCCATACTTGTAGATGGCCCTCGAGCAGGAGCACTTACCATGCTGAGCTGGGACGAATTCGATAAAGAAGACGGCGAAGTCGCCGCCAAAGGCAACACCGCTGCGCAGGGCAACGCCGCCGCTGCCACCCTCGACAAACTGGACAGCGCCGGTGACGCCGCCGCCCAGGAAGCCCGCCAGGCCAGCGCCGCCGACTCCGACGCGGTCAAGCGCGCCAAGGCCGCCCTGGACGAACTGGACATCGCCGAAGGCCTGGCCGAGCTGGAAGGCTCCAGCGCCCGCGTGCGTGTCGACGAGAAGCGCATGATCAACTGCCGCGCCGACCTCAACCAGTTGGTACCGTTCAAGTACGACTGGGCCTGGCAGAAGTACCTCGACGGCTGCGCCAACCACTGGATGCCGCAAGAGGTCAACATGACCGCCGACATCGCCCTGTGGAAGAGCCAGGACGGCCTGACCGAGGACGAGCGCCGCATCGTGATGCGCAACCTCGGCTTCTTCTCCACCGCCGACTCCCTGGTGGCCAACAACCTGGCCCTGGCCGTGTACCGCCTGATCACCAACCCCGAGTGCCGCCAGTACATCCTGCGCCAGGCCTTCGAAGAGGCGATCCACACCCACGCCTACCAGTACTGCATCGAGTCGCTGGGCATGGATGAAGGCGAGATCTTCAACATGTACCACGAGATCCCGTCGGTCGCTAAGAAGGCGGCCTGGGGCCTGAAGTACACCCGCGCCATCTCCGACCCGGAATTCAACACCGGCACCGTCGAGACCGACAAGGAGCTGCTGCGCAACCTGATCGCCTACTACTGCGTGCTGGAAGGCATCTTCTTCTACTGCGGCTTCACCCAGATCCTGTCCATGGGCCGCCGCAACAAGATGACCGGCGTGGCCGAGCAGTTCCAGTACATCCTGCGTGACGAGTCGATGCACCTGAACTTCGGTATCGACGTGATCAACCAGATCAAGATCGAGAACCCGCACCTGTGGGATGCGGCGATGAAGGAAGAAGCGACCCAGATGATCCTGCAAGGGACCCAGCTGGAGATCGAATACGCCCGCGACACCATGCCACGCGGCGTGCTGGGCATGAACGCGGCGATGATGGAGGACTACCTCAAGTTCATCGCCAACCGTCGACTGACCCAGATTGGGTTGAAGGAAGAGTATCCCGGGACGACCAATCCGTTCCCTTGGATGAGCGAGATCATGGACCTCAAGAAGGAGAAGAACTTCTTCGAGACACGGGTGATCGAGTATCAGACGGGTGGGGCGTTGAGCTGGGATTAAACCTAAAGGGCTGCCAAATGGCTAATGCTGTTCACTTAAGTCTGATGTGACATCGATTGGGGCTGCCTTGCAGCCCTTCGCGGGCAAGCCCGCTCCCACAGGATCGTGCATTTGCAGCGTACTTGTGGGAGCG
>NZ_JAMYBK010000031.1 GCF_024127895.1 Pseudomonas guariconensis
CGGCAAGCCGGCTCCCACACTGTCCGTGCAAACCGCATCATGTGTGGTCGCCGCGACCCCTGTGGGAGCCGGCTTGCCGGCGATGGGCTGCAAGGTAGCCCCAAAAATGACAAAGCGCCGCTTAACTGAGTGACATTGCCCCGCAGCCTGCCTTGCAAATATTGGGGCGGCTTGGGTTCAATGCGCCAGCCAGGCTAGACCTTGGCCAACCGGGTCAGGATCCGGTCCAAGGCATTGGCGAACGCCTGCTTCTCCCGATCCCCGTAGGGTGCCTGCCCGCCACCGACCTGGCCCTGCTCCCGTAGCTCGGTGAACAGATTACGCACCGCCAGCCGCTCGCCCATGTTGCGCTCGTCGAACTCGCGCCCGCGCGGGTCGAGGGCTGCCACACCCTTCTTGATCAGGCGATCGGCCAGGGGCACGTCGCTACAGATCACCAGCTCGCCCGGCACGGCGTGCTCGACCAGATAGTCGTCGGCCGCATCCATGCCGCTGGGCACCACGATCAGCCGCACGCAGGCGAACGCCGGCTTGATCTGCGCCTGGCCGGCCACCAGTACCACCTCGAACTTGCGCTTGAGGGCGAACTTGACGATCAGGTCCTTGGCCGCCTTGGGGCAGGCGTCGGCATCGATCCATACACGCATCTCTGTGATTCCTATGCAGCCAGGCCCCCGGGTGGGACCACTGCCGATATTGTGTCAGGTCCGGCCCATTCGCGGGCAAGCCCACTCCTAGCCGGCTGCCGCGCGCCGCTTCTGCGCCAGACGACTACGTCCATAGAGCACCATGATCGCCAGCAACGCCACCACCTGCGCCGCCAACGAATACGCATCGGCATGGATCCCCAGCCAGTCGAACTCGAAGAACGCCACCGGCCGCGTGCCCAGCACACCGGCCTCCTGCAAGGCCTTGACGCCATGCCCGGCGAACACCACCGACAGCGCGCACAACAGCGCCGCATTGATGCTGAAGAACAATGCCAGCGGCAACTTGGCCGAACCCCGCAGGATCACCCAGGCCAGGCCCACCAGCAGCACCAGCGCCGTGGCGCCGCCGGCCAGCACGGCCCGGTGCCCGGCAGGCCCTGCCTGCAGCCATAGGGTTTCGTAGAACAGGATCACCTCGAACAACTCGCGGTACACCGAGAAGAACGCCAGCACCGCGAAGCCGAAGCGCCCACCGCCGCTGAGCAGGCTGCTCTTGATGTAGTCTTGCCAGGCCGCGGCGTGGCGCCGGTCGTGCATCCATACGCCGAGCCACAGCACCATCACGCTGGCGAACAGCGCCGTGCAGCCTTCGAGCAGCTCGCGCTGGGCGCCGCCGACATCGATCACGTAGGCCGCCAGGGCCCAGGTGGCGAAACCGGCGACCAGCGCCAGGCCCCAACCGACGTTGACGCTGCGCACCGCCGACTGTTGCCCGGTATTGCGCAGGAAGGCGAGGATCGCCGCCAGCACCAGGATCGCCTCGAGCCCTTCGCGCAACAGGATCAGCAGGCCGGAGATGTAGCTGAGCGACCAGCTCAAGCCATCGCTGCCCAGGCGCTTGGCCGCCTCGTCGAGCTTGGCCTTGGCCTCGGCCAGGCGTTGCTCGGCCTGGGCGACCGGCAGGCCGTCCTGCAGCGACTGCCGGTAGGCCATCAGCGCCTTCTCGGTGTCCTTGCGGGCCTGGGTGTCGATGTTGTCCAGGGAGCTCTCCACCAGCTCGAAGCCTTCCAGGTAGGCTGCCACCGACAGGTCGTAGGCCTGGTCGTGGTCGCCCTCGCGGTAGGCAGCCAGGCTCTTGTCCAGGGTGCTGGCGGTGTACTCGAGCAGTTGCGCCGGGCCGCGCTTGACCTGCGGTGGCTGGGCACGCTGGGCGCGGAACGCCGCCACGGCCTCGGCACCTTCGTTGGTGGCGACCTCGGCTGGGGTCTGGCGGGTCAGGTCGGCCAGGTTCCAGGCCCGGTCACCTTTGGCCGCCTCGGGGTCGGCAGTGAAGCTGGCGATATAGGCCGCCACGTCCCAGCGTTGGCGCTCGTCGAGCTGGTCGGCGAACGACGGCATCTCGGTGCCATCGATGCCCAGCCCCAGGGTGTTGTAGAGGTCGAACAGGCTCAGCTGGTCGAGCCGCTCGGTGCTGCGCAGGTTGGCCGGCGGCGGCTCCAGGCCTACACCGGCCGGGCCGTCGCCAGCACCGCTGTCGCCATGGCAGATCGCGCAGTTCTGCGCATACAGCGACGCGCCGCGGGCCGGGTCCGGCGTGATCACCGGGGCCTGGCTGACCTCGTAGGCCACGGCCAGGCGGGCGCCCAGCTGACGCGCCTGGCGGGCGACGCTGGCCCCGTCCTGGCGCTGGTCGATGGCCTCGCGCAGCGCCTGGACGCCCTGCACCAATGCCTCGCGCTCGGCATGGGCCGGGAGGCCGTCGACCAGGCCGGCCAGGACCGCGCTGAACTCCTGCTGCTCGCGGTATTCCCCCTCGTCCAGCACCTTGCCGTCGCGCACCGTCGGCGGGTAGTCGGCGCCGATGTAGCCCAGCAGGTGCAAGGCCTTGGTCGCCTCGGCAGGGGTTTCTGCCAGCACCAGGGTGCTGCACAGCGCCAGCACCGGCCAGAGCAGCCAGGCGAACAGTCGGGAACGGGAAATCATGGCCAATCTCAACGCAAACACGAAAGCGAACATTGTTCACTTCCACTTTCCCCGGCTCAAGGCTCCCGGGCAGATTTCATGAAAAATCTTGAGACAATTCTCTGAGTGATGGCACTCGAGTAAAAAATGAGATCAACGGGCCATCATATAGCCATAACCTTCGTTATAATCCCGCCGCTTTTTGATAGCCATTTGAAATCACGGCGCTCAGCGCCTTCATTTGTTCCAGGGAAAGAAGATCAACGATGGTACGCGCCCTCCCCTTGGCGACCCTGCTCGCCGCCTTGCAGCTGACTGGCTGCGCCGCCTTCCGTAGCTACGACAGCGAACTGCAGCAAACCAACCAGCACCTGGTGGCCGGCAACGTCGATGCCGCCCTGGCCGTGCTGGAAAGCAATAACAAGGGCGAGGACAAGGACCTGCTCTACTACTTCGAAAAAGGCGAACTGCTGCGCTCCAAGGGCGACCTGCAAGGCAGCCAGGATGCCTGGCGTGCCGCCGACGATGTGGTGTTCCGCTGGGAAGAGTCGGTAAAACTGGACACCGAGAAGTACCTCAGCCAGTTCGGCAGCTACCTGGTCAACGACAAGGTGCGCCGCTACGAAGGCTACGACTACGAAAAAGTCATGCTGACCACCCAGATGGCCTTGAACCTGCTGGCGCAGAACGATTTCGAAGGGGCCCGCACCGAAATCAAGAAAACCCACGAGCGCGAAGCGGTGATCGCCGAGTTGCGCGACAAGGAATACCTCAAGCGCGAGGAAGAGGCCGAGAAGGAAGGGGTCAAGACCGAGTTCAAGGAGCTGCAGGGCTACCCGGTCGCCAGCCTCGACGACCCGGAAGTGGTCAACCTCAAGAACAGCTACCAGAGCGCCTTCAGCCACTACCTCTCCGGTTTCGTCTACGAGGCCCTGGGCGAAAAAGGCCTGGCCGCACCAGGCTACCGCAAGGCCGCCGAGCTGCGCCCGAACACCCCGTTGCTGGAGCAGGCCCTGCTGGACCTGGACAAGCACGACGCCAAGACCACCGACAGCGACGTGCTGATCGTGGTCCAGAGCGGCCTGGCCCCGGCGCGTGACTCCGTGCGCATTCCGTTGCCGCTGCCGATCGATGGCAACCTGGTGATCACCCCGCTGTCGTTCCCGGTGATGAAGGAAGACACCTCCACCGCCCACTTCAGCGAGATCTACCTGAACGACAAGGCGCAGCCGCTGACCGCCCTCAACAGCACCAGCGCCATGTCCCGCCGCGCCCTGCGCGACGACATGCCCGGCATCATCCTGCGCACCAGCGTACGTGCCATCACCCGTGGCGTCGCGCAGAAGAAGATGAACGAAGTCAACCCGCTGGCCGGTCTGGCCATGGGTATCGCCTCGGCCGTGGTCGAGGGTGCCGACACCCGCACCTGGCGCACCCTGCCCAACCAAACCCAGGTCGCCCGCGTGCGCCTGGCCCAGGGCGAACACCGTCTGAGCCTGCCGTCGAGCCTCGGCGGCAGCCAGATCAAGGTGAAGATCGAGCGCCCCTACCAGGTGGTCAGCCTGCGCGTGGTCGGCAACCAGGTCTTCGCCGGCGGCCCTGCCGTGGAAGTCGCGCCGCAAGCCCAGGACCAGGCCATCGCCAGCCTCAAGTAACCTCAAGGAACGAACATGCGCAGAACATGCCTCGCCCTGGTCGCAGCCGCCCTCCTGGCCGGCTGCGCCACCCCGCCCCCGGCCCCGGGCAGCGCCGCCAGCAAGGTGGTGACCATGGGCCAGCTGGATGACTTCGACATCGGCCCGATGCGCGTCGCCCGCGAGAACGGCTTCCTCACCGTCAAAGTGGGACTGAACAACACCAGCCGCAGTACCCAGACCCTGTACTACCGCTTCGCCTGGCTGGGCAACGACGGGTTCCCGGTGGCCGACGAGGAAAGCTGGAAAACCCTCACCTTGTACGGCAAGCAGGCGAGCTTCCTGCCGGCCATCGCCCCGGTGCCCCAGGCGACTGACTTCCGCCTCGAAGTCCACACCCGGTAACCCCTTTCAGGAGCATTTTCGATGTTTGCACGCATTACCCTCGCCGCCCTCTCCATCGCCCTAGTCAGCGGCTGCAGCACCACCTCGCCGGTTCTTGGCGGCAAGAACATCAGCTACGGCGACAGCAAGGCCGTTGAGCTGGTGACCAACGAGTTCGGCTCCACCGACCTGCAGATGATCGCCGAGAGCATGACCCGCTCCCTGGCCCAGTCCGGCGTGCTGCACGGCCGCCCGGTGGTGCAGGTGTACGACGTGAAGAACAAGACCAGCGAGTACATCGATACCCGCGAAATCACCACCTCGATCAAGACCCAGCTGATGAAGTCCGGCGTGGCGCGCTTCGCCAGCGACAACACCGACATGCAGAGCCAGGTCGACCAGCTCAAGCTGCAGAACCAGAGCGGCCTGTACAAGAAGAACACCGTGGCCAAGACCGGCAACATGATCGCCGCCCAGTACCGCCTGGAAGGCTCGATCAGCTCCATCGTCAAGCGCAGCAGCGACTACAAGGACGTGTTCTACAAGTTCAGCCTGCAGCTGGTGGACGTGGAAAGCGGCCTGGCCGAGTGGATGGACGAAAAAGAAATCCGCAAGACCACGGAGCGCTGACCGATGCGTGCATGGATGGCAATGATCGGCCTGGCCTGTGCATTCAGCGCGCAGGCGGCCCCGAAGGTCGCGGTCACCGACCTGGCCTACCAGGAGCGTGTGGAGCAGTACATCCACACCATCAACGCCCAGAGCAACCACCAGGCCGGCCTGTACCACGCCAGCGGCTCGGCGAGCTACAGCGAGCATGTGAGCCTGGAGAGCTATATCGAGCAGACCGAACTGCGCAAGTTCAGCGGCGATATCAAAGGCGAGATCCTCAAGAGCGGGATGTTCCAGCTGGTGCAGGGCACGCCCTACACCGCCTCGTCCAGCGAGAACGTCTACGATGTGATCGCGCGGATCAGGAGCGGTGCCTTCGAGGGGGCCGACTACGTGCTGTTCGGCACCTTGTCGGACATCGACTTCCAGCGCGACATCACCTCGCTGGACCATACCGACAGCTACTCGGCGGTGCTGGGCCTGAGCGTGGTGGCGGACTTCAGCCTGATCGACACCCGCACCTACGAGATCACCTCGGCGTTCACCGCCATGGGTGAGGGGCAGGACACCAAGCTGGTGAAAAGCCAGGATGCGCGGGTGACCCTGAACCGGCCGCGGGTGGTGCGGGAGGTGTCGAAAGAGCTGGGCCTGGATGTGGCGCAGCAGTTGGCCGAGCAGCTGGGAGGCCCGTTGCCTGGGCAACCCACGCGGCCAACGGGCGGCGGCAACCTGCCGCCTGATGAGCCGGCGCAAATTCTGCGCTGAGCCTTGGGGGCTGCTTTGCAGCCCAATCGCTGGCAAGCCAGCTCCCACAGGGTCCTGCGGGGTTCACAAATCATGTGTCATGCAGAGAAAACTGTGGGAGCCGGCTTGCCGGCGATGGGGCGCGAAGCGGCCCCTGCGATACCGAGCCACTCGCAAGAGGGGCACGGTACCGATCAAAGCCAGACAGCATCCCAGTGCGGATAATCCCCAATCCTCTCAACCAGGCCGGCCCGCTTCGGATTCATGACGATATAGCGCGCCACAGCCTGCACATCCTCTTCCCGACGCAAAGCCCGATCATGAAATCCCTGCTGCCAGAATCGTCCACTTCGCCCTTGAAGCGCATTGATTGCCTGGGTACTGCGCGACTTCACCCGTCGCATCAGGGTCTTCAGATCCACCGCACCCAACTCCACCAGCCAGTGGAAATGGTCAGGCATTACCACCCAGGCCAGGGATCGGGCGTCTCCTTCTTCATGCGCCTTGCGCAGCTGAGTGATAAGCAGACGAGCCACCTGCAGATTTCCCAGTACCGGGGCTCTGTATAGCGTCGTGCTGGTCAGCAGGTACAACCTGCCCGGTTCGGAGAATCGGCCGAGTCTCAACTGATTGGAATGGGGACGATCCATGTGCCCAGCTCCTGCTTTTTGCAGGCCAGGCTAGTGGCTGCGGCTTCGTTCGGACAGGGATGAATTGGCACCTCGTGTGTCATTTGATTCCCACAAGGGCTTCGCTCTTGATCGCTGGCAAGCCAGCCACAGGTTCCTGCTGTGCTCACGAATCATGTGTCATGCAGAGAAACCTGTGGGAGCCGGCTTGCCGGCGATGGGGCGCGAAGCGGCCCCACATGGCGGCTGGACGCCTCGCCCGACCGGTATTCTCACTGGCTACCGAGCGCGGTTCATCCCCAACTCCACGTCATTGATCAACGCCTTGGCCATACTGCTGAGCACCCGCGCCGCACTGCCGGCCAGCAAATCGCCTTCCATCTCCGCCTCGGTGGTCAGGTGACGAATACAGCCCAGGAGCATCGACAGTTCATCGAGGGCCCGGTCCAGGGGGACGCCAGGTTGTACCCGGAACAGCTCCAGAAAGGTTTCGACGCCTGCGGTGGTGCAGGCTTTCGGATCATTGCTCATTTCATCACTCCTTGACGTGATCGACTCACATTCGGTTCCGCACGCTGTCTAGCGCGTCGGGGATGGTCGTGTCGGAGTGGATGGAGAAGTGAATATGGGGGAACGAGCTTGGGACGAGGTGGATCGGGGACGAGCTTTTTCATAGTGAAGTTCCTATGTGCCGTAAGGAACTGCCTTCCTAGTCGTCTCACTGATTGAGGGTGGCAGTCGTACGCGGGGTGAGACCCGGGCCACATAGGAAACCCGACCAGGCCGAAGCCTGCCCGCGCACGACCGCCATAGCAAGCGGCGAAGTTCCAAGTGGTCCGGGGGTCTCAATCCCGATCGCCCGAAGGCGACCCGACGACGTTATCCGTGAGGCATTTCCCCGACAACACAGAAGCTTCCGCAAGATGCGTAGGATACTTCCCAAGCGCTCAGCAACTGAACCCTTTGATTCCACATTCGGAAATCCCCTACGGGTGTCGACGCAAGCAGCATCGGTACTCCGTTCCGTCGGCAGTGTTCGACTTCATTGAGCAGCAGGCCCAACGCACACTTTGTCAGGGCTCAGCCAGGAGCAATGGCTCCAGATCTGGCAGGCAACCATGTAAAACTTCGCTGCCTACCGATGAGGCCTAGCATTTTTACCAGTTGCTATTTATAAGCCGTGAGGACATGTTCATAGCACAGACGTCGTTCAATCCGGCATATCTCTATGAACTCTCAACTTTTTTATCAAGGCACATATCTTCGCAATAAGCTCAGTAGCGAGCTGCAGTGTTCATCGCTGCTGGTGAATACTACCCCCTATGCGGAATCCCTAGTCGCCCGGCACGGTCCTGAAACCATGCTACTCACTACCGACAACCAAGACTCGGTAATCCAAGCTCACACCACTAGTGCCACTGCATTTGCGGCTTATACCCCCTATGGTCATAACGTGCCAGAAGCTCGGCCTCTCTCCATGTATGCGTTCAATGGCGAATGGCGCGACTCGGTGACAGGTTGCTACCCACTGGGGACTGGCTATCGTTTCTTCAATCCCATCCTGATGCGTTTCCATTCTCCGGACGGCATAAGTCCTTTTGCTGACGGAGGACCCAACTACTACGCCTACTGTGCAGGTGACCCCATAAATTTTCAGGATCCAAGCGGCCATGTCCGCGTTCCGTTAGCATCGATATCGTTAAATCGAGGACCTCGCCCCTCAGTGCCACCCTTAACTCGCCGAATTGTTCGTAGGCGACTGGCCAGCACTCAAGTGGCGCTTCAGCAGGCAAGTGACCTGTCAAAAAACGCCCATAACCGAGCGGCCTCATTGGCGGCAACTGCCAATGAGGCCCGGCGCCTTGCGAACGCTGCTCAAACATCCCAACTCCGGAATAAGTACAACGCAGACGCCAATACCAATAATTCACTAGCCGCCCGAGCTCGTACTCTGGCAGAGGAACTAGCAAGAAAGGTAGAGCACCTGAAGAGTATTGCCGCCTCCCAAACGCGACTTCTGGGCCAGGACAATCGCGAAAATCTCATCTCCTCCCCCCAAGGGCCAAATGTACGACGCCCTCTCGCTAGTCCTGATCCATTGCAGATAGAGGTCACACGGCTACGCCGAACGAACAACTGAGCTAACGACTCTGTAAATAGACCCCCACAAGCGCCACGATGAGCCGCAAAACGGCCCTATTCCCCTCAAGGCTGGGCAGCCTCCTTCCACCCCCCACCCAGCGCCAGGAACACCCCGATCTGCCCCATGGCCACCTGGCTATTCGCCGCCGCCAACTGCGCACGCATGTCGGTATAGGTCCGGGTCGCCTGCAAGTCCGCCAGGAACGACTCGCGCCCGGCCTGGTAATAGCGATGGGTTTGGTCGGCCGCCTCCTTCGCCGAGCGTTCGGCCTCGGCCAGGGCATCGCGCCGCTCCAGCAGTGCGCTGTACTGCGCCAGGCGGGTCTGGGTCTCGCGGATGGCGTTGAGCACCACCCCATCGAAATGCGCCAGGGCGGCCTGCGTGGAGGCCTCGGCTTCGCGGATGCGGGCGCGGGTGCCGTTGGTGGGGATGGTCCAGCTCACCAACGGGCCGAAGCCCCAGCGGTTGGTCGAAGGTTCGCCGAGGTTCTCGAGGATACCGATGGTGCCGACCTGGGCACCGATGCTGATGTTCGGGTACAGCGCGCCGGTGGCCACGCCGATGGTCGCGGTGGCAGCGGCCAGCTGGCGTTCGGCCTGGCGCACGTCGGGGCGGCGCTTGAGCAACGCGGCGCCGTCGCCGATCGGGATCAACTGGGCGATATGTGGCAGCTCGGCGCAATCAGCAGTACCAGCCGGCAGTTGCTCGACTGGCTTGGCCAGCAGCGCGGCCAGGGTATACAGGCCCGCCTCGCGCTCGGCCTGGAAACGCGGCAGCTCGGCACGCAGCGACTTGAACTGGGTCTGCGAGCGGGTAACCTGGGTTTCGTCGCCACGGCCGGCATCGCGCAGGCGCTGGGTCAGTTGCACGCTCTGCTCCTGCAGGTCGAGGGACTCGCGGGCGATGTGGTACTCCTCGTTGGCCGAGCACACCTGGGTGTAGGCCTTGACCACGTCGGCCACCAGGGTGATGCGCGCGGTGTCGGCCGCGGCCTGCACGGCATCGGCGTTGGCCTGGGCCGCCTCGGTGCCGCGCTTGAAGGTGCCCCACAGGTCGAACTGGTAGGAGGCACTGAGGATGGCTTCGCCGATATTGGCCACCGGTACCTTCTCCGGCAACAGGAAGGCTTCGCCAGACTCCTGCAGGCGCTGGGCAGCCACCTTGGCACCGCCGCTGAAGCCCCCCTGGGACTCGGCCACCTCGACCTGGGCACGGGCCTTGGCGATGTTGGCCGCGGCTACGCGCAGCTCGGTGTTGGCGGCCAGGGCCTGGCGCACCAGCTCGTTCAGGCGCGGGTCCTTGTACAGCTGCCACCAGTCCTCCGGCACCGGCGCCGAAACCACGCTGTCGGCATCCTGGCGCAGCGGGCCGTTGAGGTCGCTGCGCTGTACGGCTGCGTCTTTCGGCAGCTCGTAGTCCGGGCCGACCATCGCACAGGCACCGAGGGACAGCGCCAGCCCCACCAGCATCAGACGTTTCATGGGTGCTGCCCCTCGATGATCGACACCGTGGCGGTACGCCCGGCGATCATGCGAAAGTCCTCGGGCACCTCGTCGAAGGCGATGCGCACGGGGATGCGCTGGGCCAGGCGCACCCAGCTGAAGGCCGGGTTGACGTTGGGCAGCAGGTTGGCGCCGCTGGTGCGGTCGCGGTCCTCGATACCGGCGGCCATGCTCTGCACATGGCCGCGCAGGCGGGTGTTGTCGCCCATCACGCGGATGTCCACGGCATCGCCGATGTGGATGCCGCTGAGCTTGGTTTCCTCGAAGTAGCCGTCGACGTGATAGGACGCGCTGTCGACCACCGACAGCACCGGCCGGCCAGCGGTGACGAACTCGTGGGCACGTGGGGCGCGGTCGTTGAGGTAGCCATCCACGGGGCTGCGCACCACCGAGCGGTCGAGGTTGAGCTGGGCGGTATCGACCGCCACTTGCGCCTCGTTCACCGCCGAGCGGGCACGGGCCTCGCGGGACTGGCTCTCTTCCAACTGCTCGGCCGCCACCAGGTTGCCCAGCTTGCGGTTACGACGGGCCTCGCGGGAGGCCTGGGCCAGGGTCTCCTGGCGCTCGGCCAGGGTCGCCTGGGCCTGGCGCAGGGCCAGGGTGAAGCGGTCCTGGTCAATGGTGAACAGCACGTCGCCGCGCTTGATCATCTGGTTGTCGCGCACTTCGACCTTCTGGATCAGCCCGGAGACATCCGGGGCGATCTGGATCACGTCGGCGCGGATGTGGCCGTCGCGGGTCCAGGGCGCGAACAGGTAGTACACGACCATCTGCCAGACCAGCACGGCCGCGAACGTCACCACCAGCAATGTCAGGACCACACGGCCCAGGGTCAACCAAGGTTTTTTCATGTCAGCATCAGGTTTCGGCAAAAGTGATCCACCGCACCGAGCAGCACGGCGTAGAGAGCAACGTTGAACAACGCCCGGTGCCAGACCAGGCGGTAGAAATGCAGGCGCACCAGCACGGCGTGCACGCCCAGGAACAACAGGTAGGTGAACACCATCATCACCAGCAGCGTAGGCAGGAACACCCCGCTGATATCCAGATCACCGATCACAGGGGCGCTCCATCGATGCCATGGGGCAGTTGCGGTTGGTCAGCGGGTTCGAGCATCACCTCCACCCCAGGCAACAGGGCCAGGCGCAGGCCGCTCAGGGCATGCAGCAGGTGAACGCGGGCATCGCCACGATCATGGAACGCGTCCAGGGCCAGGGCCTGGCGGGCACGCTCCATGTTGCGCAGCAGCGCCGCCGGCGCGTGCAGACGCTCATTGGCACGCAGGCAGGCGGCGTAATGCGCGCCGACTTCCTCGACCACCGTCTGCAGGCGCTCACGGGCCTGCTGGCCGACCCGTGGCAGGTAGGCCAGCAGGTCGAGCAGGTTCAGGCCCACGCGCAGGTCGCGCAGGGCCACGCCACTGTCCTGGCCGGTCTGCGACAGGCGCGGCAGGTGCTGCATCAGGCGGTCGAGCATCTGCACGCCGACCTGACGGTGCTCGGCCAGGGTCGCCGGTTGGGTCATCTCGACGATGTCGCGCCAGCTGAAACGGGTCAGGCGCTTGGCGGCCAGCTCCACGCCGAACGGGCGCAGCAGCAGGGTCCAGATGAAGGCGAACAGCAGGCCCACCGGGCCAGCCATGTTGGCGTTGATGAAGGTCAGGAAGTCCGCGTCGTAGGCACCCTGGATGCTGATGAAGGTGGCGGTGTTGACGATGGTCAGCAAGGTGCCGAGGTAGAAACGCGGCTGCACGGTCAGGGTACCGACGCAGATGAACGGCACGGCGAACGCCAGCACCAGCATCGGGAAATCGTGCAGGTTGGGCAGCACCAGGAACAGGTAGACGCTGGAGAAGATCACCGACATCAGCGTCCAGAAGAAGAACCGGTAGATCTGCGGCGCCGGGTCGTCCATGGCAGCGAAGAAGCTGCAGGCCACGGCGGCGAGGATCACCGCGCTGCCACCATCGTTCCAGCCGAGCAGGATCCACAGGCCGCTGGCGACGACGATCGCGGTGACGGTGGAGAACACCGAATAGAGCATCAGGCCACGGTCGAAGAATGGCGTCAGGCGGCCCAGGCGCCAATGGCGATAGACCGCGCGCCAGGGCGTGGCGTCGTCCTTGCGCAGGGCGTGCTGGAGGGTGCAGCAGTCCTGCCAGAGGTCGATCCACTCGGTGAGGCGGTAGAGGGCGTTGGACAGCAGCAGCTCGGGGCGCTGGTCCAGCGCGGCGGCGCTGGGCTGCAGGCGGTCTATCCGCTCGCGCAAGGTGGTCCAGCGCGCCACCGAGGCATCCTCGGCGGTGCCTTCAAGCCACGCGCGAGCCTCGGCCAGCACAGGCTGCAACTGGGCGAACTGGGCCGGGGCGCGGCCTTCCAGGGCGACCAGGGCGTCGTCCAGGGCATCGATCACCGGCAGCAGGTGGATCATCCGCCCGCGCAACTCGCGGGCGTTCTTCAGCGTATGCGGGCCGGCGCCTTCATGGCCGAGCTGGCCGATCATCATTTCCAGGCTGTTGAAGGTGGCGACCATCGAGGCACGCAGGCCGCCGACCTTGTCGGCCGCGACCTCGCGGGCCAGGTAGGTGTCGCTGTAGCGGATCGCCTCGTTGAACCAGTTGCTGGTCGAGCCCACCACCACCGGCGCCAGGCGACGCGGCCAGAAGATCGCCCCGACCACCGCTGCGCAGACGATGCCCAGGCAGATCTCCTGGGCGCGCGAGGACGCCACGTCGAACACCGCCAGCGGGTTGTCGACCACCGCCAGGGCGATCATCGGCAGGGTGTAGCCGGCCAGCATCAGCACATAGTTGTTGGCCGTGCGCAGGTTCAGCGAGAGGAACAGCAAGGTACCGGTCCACAGGGCGATGGCGATGGACAGCAGCAAGGGCGACTGTACCAAGGGCGGCACCAGCAGGACGGCCCCACCCGCGCCAAGCAGGGTGCCCAGGGCGCGGTACAGGGCCTTGGAGCTGGTCGGGCCGACGAAGGGGCTGGAGACAATGTACACGGTGGCCATGGCCCAGTACGGACGAGGCAACTGCATGAGCAGGGCGATGTACAGGGCGATCATGGAGGCGGCGAAGGTACGCACGCCGTAGAACCAGTCGCGGGCCGGTGGTACCGAGCTGAAGAAACCGTTCATGCGACCCCGCCTGAGGTCCCGAGGCCAGCGTCCTCGAAGGCGCGGATCACCCGCAGGGTGGCCTCCAGATCGGCCTGGTCGATACCGTGCAGCACTTCGCGGCGCAGGCGTACCAGCTCGCCTTCGATGGACTCGGCCAGGGTTCGACCCTGGGCGGTCAGGCTCAGGGCCTTGGCGCGGCGGTCCAGCGGGTCCTCGCTGCGGCAGACCAGGCCGGCCTTGCACAGCTGGTCGAGCAGGCGCACCAGCGATGGGCTCTCCAGGCCGGCGGCCTGGGCCACCGCCACCTGGTGCACACCATCGCCCAGGCGCACGATCATCAGCAACGGCACGGCGCAGGCCTCGGAGATACCGTAGCTGGTCAAGGCCGCATGGCAGATGCGCCGCCAATGACGAGCGGCCACGACCATGCCGCTGCTGACTTTCAGGTGCAGTGCATCAAGCGTCATGTGAGGAACCGAGGATATTCATAGTTTGCTAACTATCAATATACGCCTTGCCCTCCCCCTGTCGTCAACAGGAGGTGACGCAGAGATTGGATGAAAGGTTGTTCATCCAAGGGGTGTGCTGGCCTCTGCGTGGTGGTCTGGTTATTCAGGGCTGGATCTGGTCTTCCAGCTTCATGGTCAACGCCAGGCTGCTGCCCATCTGGATCGCCTGGTCACGCCAGGCCAGATAACGCGCACCATCACGGCTGCTGAAATGCACCGCCAGTTCCTCGGCCGCCTGCATCACCCCGGCGGCGGCGGCCAGTTCGAGCCAGTACAACGCGGCCTTGATATCAGCCTGCACGTAAAGCCCATGCAACAGCCGATAGCCCACCTCGAAGCGGCAGCGCGCCTCGCCGTGCTGGGCTCCTCGCAGGAACCACTGGTAAGCCGCCCGCGAGTCGACCTGCCAGCCCAGCGCCGCGTCGCAGACCTCCTCCTCGTAGAGATCGCCCAGCGCCGCCGCGGCATGCGACATACCCCGCTCGAACGCCTGGCGATAGCATTCGGCAGCCTGGGTATAGGAGATTTCCATACCCTTGCCGAAATAGTGCTGCTGGCCCAGGTTGAACCAAGCCGTGGCACTGCCTTGCAGGGCGGCCATGCGCAGCAGGTGCCCGGCCAGCACCGGGTCGGCGCGCCAATACTTGCCGTTGAGCCAGATCCAGCCGAGGTCGTTGAGCGCCGCCACGCTGCCCTCCAGGGCCTGGCCACGCAGGTCGGCGTACACCGCCTGCAGGTCGACAGCCTCATCCAGGCGATCGACCAGGCTGAAGCGCTCGCCCGGCAATGCCTGTTGGCTGGGCAGGCCGATGCTGGCGAAATACCTCTGGCGAGCGGCACAGGCTGGCGCCGAAGCGATCCGCTCGGGCAGCAGGCGAGCAAGCAGCGGGTGGATGTTGCTGGCAGCAGACATGTTCATCCTCATTGAACGACCCACAGCCCCGGCTGCGACCCTGATGAGGCGAGATTCTGCGCGACGCCACGACAAAACCTGTCGCGAACGATTCGATCCAGGGCAACCAATTGCGTCTTCCTTGATCTGAGCACGGCATGGCTAATTGCCATGCCCCTATCATTGCCGCCATGCTATTGCGGCAAGCCTAGACAAGGACGTTACCTTTTGCCGTTCGCCACCACTCGAGCCACCCTCAGCCGTCAGTGGGCGCTGTTGCGCCAACTGCCCAGCCGCTCTCCAGGCATCACCAGCGCCGAACTGGTATGGCGCCTGCGCGATGTAGGCTTCAACGTCAGCAAGCGCACGGTCGAGCGCGACCTCAATGAGCTGTCGCTGATTTTCCCGTTGGAGCGCAATGACAAGAGCATTCCATTCGGCTGGCACTGGTCGGCCAGTGCCGTGGGCGAATTGCGGGGCAATTTCGACCTGCAGGGGTATCTGCGCAGCGACACACTGCAGCCGCCCCAGGGTGAAGGCCTGGAGCTGCAGGCCTGGATCAGCGACGCCCTGGCACGCCAACTGCGGGAGGCGCCGCTGACCGCCGACATGCAGCTCACCGCGCAGGAACAGGGGCACCGGTTGCGGGCTACGGTCAGCGATGGCTGGCCGCTGCGCTGGTGGTTGCTGAGCCAGGGGGATGGCTTGGTGGTGGAGCAGCCGCGGGAGTTGCGCGAGGAGATTGCCAGGACGTTGGCCAAGGCGGCGGCGTTGTATCGGGACTAGGGGCTGCCTTGCCGGCGATGGGCCGCGAAGCGGCCCCACCTGGCAGCTACCGCTGCATCCCCCAACGCCTCACGGTCAACCGCTCCAGGGTATTGAACACCAGCCCCTCCACCAGCAGCCCGATGAGAATCACCACCGCCAGCCCGGCAAACACCTTGTCGGTGTACAACTCGTTGCGGTTCTGGAAGATGTACCAGCCCAGCCCGCCCTTGCCGCTGCTGGCGCCGAACACCAGCTCGGCGGCGATCAGCGTGCGCCAGGCGAAGGCCCAGCCGATCTTCAGCCCCGAGAGGATCGACGGCAGCGCCGCCGGCACCAGGATGTGCAGCACCAGCCGCAGGCCGCGCAGGCCATAGTTGCGCCCGGCCATGCGCAGCGTCTCGGAAACCCCCAGGAACCCCGCATAGGTGTTCAGCGCCAGGGCCCAGAGCACCGAGTGCACCAGCACGAAGATCAGGCTGTTGTCGCCCAGGCCGAACCACAGCAAGGCCAGCGGCAACAGCGCGATCGCCGGCAGCGGGTTGAACATCGACGTCAGGGTGCCCAGCAGGTCGCGGCCAAGCTGGGTCGACACCGCCAGGCTGGTCAGGCCGAAGGCCAGGACAATGCCCAACACATAGCCCTTGAGCAGCACCACCAGCGAAACCCCGACCTTGGCCAGCAATTCGCCACTGAGCAGGCCATCCCACAGTGCCGTGGCGGTCTGCAGGAAGCTGGGCAGCAGCAAGTCGTTGCCGGTGTAGTGGGCGGCTGCCTCCCAGAGAGCGGCCAGCAGCACCAGGATCACTGCCTTGCGCAGCCAGCCCTGCTGCCACAAACGCTGGACGATGGGCAGTTCGCGCTCGAGCGCTACCCCTGGCAGCGGCGCCAGTTGCACCTCGTATTCCTGCCGTGCAGGTGTGGTCGTCATGGCTGAGGCTCCTGTCAGTAGGCGATGCGAATATCGTTGAAACCCAGCTCGCCCGCCTGTTCAGGCTCGCTGGCCTCGTCGAACAACAGGCGGTGGATGCGCCGGGCGCTGGCCTGGAAGTCGACGCCACCGAGGCTGCCCAGGTCGTACTGGTGGCTGTGCACCTCGGCCCGCACCCGCCCGGGATGGGGCGAGAGCAGCAGGATGCGGTTGCCCACCACCAGCGCTTCCTCGATGGAATGGGTGACGAACAGCAGGGTGAAACGCACCTCCTCCCAGAGCAGTAACAGCTCTTCCTGCATCTTGCGTCGGGTCAGGGCGTCGAGCGCGGCGAACGGCTCGTCCATGAGCAGGATCTTCGGCTGGGTGGCCAGGGCCCGGGCGATCGCCACCCGCGCCTTCATGCCGCCGGACAGGGTATGCGGGTAGGCATCGGCGAACGCCGCCAGGCCGACCTTCTCCAAGTAGTGCAGGGCCCGCGCCTCGGCCTCGACGCGCTTGAGTTGCCCGGACACCAGCAGGGGGAACATGACGTTCTGTTTCACCGTCTTCCAGGGCGGCAACTGGTCGAACTCCTGGAACACCACGATGCGGTCAGGACCGGGGCCACGCACCGGCTGGCCCTGCAGCAGGACCTGGCCCTCCCGCGGTTCGATGAAGCCGGCCACGGCCTTGAGCAAGGTGGACTTGCCGCAACCGGAAGGCCCCAGCAGGACGAAACGGTCGGCACGGTCGACTTCGAAGCTGACCTGGTGGGTGGCCCGCACCACGCGCTGCGCCGTGCGGTACTCCAGGCTGAGGTTGTCCACCTGCAGCAGCGGTGGTGTGGCGACATGGCTCAGGTTGCTGGCCGTGTGGCCTGGCAATGGGGCGGTCATGGGCGATCAGCTCCCCTGCAGCGGGCGTTCGTCCTGGAAGAAGTAGTCCTTCCACGACTCGGGCTTGTGCTTGATGGCGCCGACCCGGTAGAGGAAATCGGCCAGCTTGTAGGTGTTCTTCGGCGTGACGGTGAACTCGTACTGAGGGTTGTCGATCAGGCGAATCAACGCGTCGCGGTCGATCTTGGCCTGGGTCATGCGGATGTAGGTGTCGGCCGCGGCGGCCTTGTCCTTCTGAGCGAAGTCCGCTGCCTCGGCCAGGGCATCGACGAAGGCCTTGTAGGTCTTGGGGTTGTCCTTGCGGAATTTCTCGGTGGCGAATAACAGGGTCGGCGAGTTGGGGCCGAGCAGGTCGTAGCTGTTCAGCACGACATGCACATCCTTGTTGGCCAGGACCTGGTCCTGGAACGGCGGGTTGGAGAAGTGCCCGTTGAGCTCGGTGCCGCCGGCCAGCAGGGCCGCGGTGGCGTCCGGGTGCGGCACGGCCAGGGTGTATTTGTCCAGGCGCGCGTACTCCTTGTCGCCCCACTGCTGGGCGGCGGCGTACTGGAGGAAACGCGACTGCACCGACACGCCCACGGCAGGCACGGCGATACGGTCCTTGTCGCTGATATCGGCGATGGTCTTGACGTTGGGGTTGCTGCTGACCAGGTAGTACGGGAAGTTGCCGAGCGACGCCACGGCCTTGACGTTCTGCCGGCCGCGGGTGCGGTCCCAGACCGTGAGCAGCGGCCCGACGCCGGCACCGGCGATGTCCACCGAGCCGGACAGCAGCGCGTCGTTGATCGCCGCGCCGCCGGAGAGCTGGGCCCAGTCGACCTGGATGTCGATACCCTGCTCCTTGCCGTGTTTCTCGATCAACTGCTGGTCGCGGACCACGTTGAGCAGCAGGTAGACGATGCCGAACTGCTCGGCGATGCGGATCTTGCCTTCGGCCTGGGCCACGCTGGGGGCGGCCAGGCTGCCGACGACCAGGCTGGCGCCCAGGCCGATGCTCGCCGCCAGGCGGCTGATGGATTTGCGCATGGGAACTCTCCTGATGAGGTCAGAACGGGGCATCGCCCTGGATGGTGGTGCGGTACAGCTTGCGCCGCAGGTGTGCGGGGCAGCCGGTGGCCAGGTGGATCAGCGAGCGGTTGTCCCAGAACACCAGGTCATGGGGCTGCCACTGATGGCGGTAGATGTTCGCTTCGAGCACGCTCAGGGCGTAGAGCTGCTGCAGCACATCGCGGCTTTCGTCCTCCGGCAGGCCGACGATGCGCGTGGTGAAGCCTTCACTGACGAACAACGCCTTGCGGCCGTTTTCCGGGTGGGTGCGCACGATGGGGTGGATGACTTCCTTGACCTGGGCGAGCTGCTCGGCGGTCAGGGTCGGTCGCCAGTTACCCTCGAACCGGGTCTCGGCGTAACGCGCGGTGTAGGAGTGTGCCGCGCTGCGCCCCTCGACCACCTGGCGCAGCGCTTCGGGCACCGCCTCCCAGGCCTTGTGCATGTCGGCGAAGAGGGTGTCGCCGCCTTCGCTGGGCAGCTCCTGGGCGTGCAGCATGGAACCAAGGCTTGGGAGCTCCTTGTAGGAGAGGTCCGAGTGCCAGAACTTGCCGGCATCGCCCAGGCCGATGTTGCGGCCGTCTTCGATGATGTTGGAAACGATGAGGATCTCAGGGTGCCCTTCGAGCAGGAACTGCTTGAGCACATGGATCTGCAGCTCGCCGAAACGGCGGCTGAAGGCGATCTGCTGCTCTGGAGTGATGCGCTGGTCGCGAAACACCAGGACGTGGTGGTCGAGGTGGGCGCGATGGATTCGGCTGAAATCCTCGGTGTTGACCGGCCTGGCCAGGTCGAGACCGACGATCTCGGCGCCGACGGCACCGGCGAACGGGCGGATTTCAAAGGATTGCGGCTGGGCGCTGTCGATGGACGACAAGGCGTTCGAGGCGGCTGGCATTGTTCACTCCCACGCAGTGCGCGACTTCAGGGCGCGCAACGATTAGAAACGCACGGGGATTTCCCGTGTGGGTTCAGGTCGTGCGGCGCGCCGATTGGTCGGCAGGTACGCAGTGGGAGTAACTATAAAAGCATAAGAAATATTATTTAAATATCTTTAAAGAATATTGATATGGCGGGTTTCATGGCCTTTCAAGATGCCGATCGGGCTCAGCGGTGTTCGCAGAACAGGTGTCATGCAGCAGATTCTGGGCTGCTTCGCAGCCCCACTACACTCACCGCCACTCGCTGTAAGGCTCCAGGGGCTGCACCGGCAGCAGAAGGTTGCCGCGCCACGGGTCGAAGAGGTAGCGCACGTAGAGCATGGCGTGGCTTGGCGCATAGTCGTCGCTGTATCGCCAGTCGAAGCCGCCACCAAGCGCCCAGTGGTCGCTCAAGCGCCGCTCGAACAACCCCCTGAGGTGGTAGCCCAGGCCATTGCTGGTACTCCCCTCGCTGACGTCGCCGATGTTCGAGGTGGCGATGTCATAGCGATCCAGCGCCTTGGCGTTCAGCGAACCTTTCGGGTAACGCGGCTGGCTGCCGCTCCTGGCCTGGGACCAACTGACCGAACTCTCCAGCAGCACCGACCAATCGTAGTTGCGCCAGGCATAGCTGAACGGCACGCCGATGGAGTTGTAGCGCTCCGGGCTGTAGTAGCCACCCTGGCCCAAGGTGTAGTCGCCCAGGTCCTTGTCGTGGCGCCAGTGCATCACGGTAAGGCCGATGCGCATGCGCTCATCAGCCCTTTCCACCAGGCGGTAGTAATAACCCGCCATGGCCCGGGTCCGCTGGTTATCGGCAACGTTCTCGCCACGCAGCCAGTGATGGCCGAGGCTGGCCCAGACGCCATCATCACCACCCTGATCCCAGCTCAGGCCAAGCGTGGCGCCGTTGGCAGTGACACCCCCCCAGCGTATGCCGGTACGCGGGTCCTTGGCGCCGCCAAAGGACAGCAGCGAGTTGCTCATCGGCCGCCGCGAGGCGGTCAGCGACCAGCCGTATTGCCCCAGGTCACCATTGACCGTAGCGCCGCCGAGCCAGTTGTCGACTTCGAAGCCATCGGTGGTGCCCAGGTCGGCGGCCCAGCGCTCACCTTCCCAGCCCAGCGCCATGATCCGGCCATTGGCGCGTTGCCTACCGCCGACACACCCCGACTCGAGCTGTTCGCCCGAGACCTGACAAGTGCCGAAGGCCTCGCGATGCAGGCCATCGTCATCCAGGTCGAAGCGCCCGGCATCCAGGCCGATCCGCTCGAGCCGGACGAACGCCTTGCCGTCCTGCCAAGGTGCGTCGGCATGCAGCAGGGTGGATTGGGTGGCCAGCCTGGAAATCCCGGCGGTACCGCTGTCATTGCGCCAGCCATAGTCGTGCATCAGGGTGATGCTGGGGTTGTGCCGTCGATACAGTTCGTCGACATCGCTGCGCAGGCTGCGCGCCAGCCAGTCGTCCTCATCACGCGCCCGGCTAGCGAAGGTCAAGGCACGGTCGTCACGCGGTGCCACCGCGTGGCGGTCCAGCAGGTCGGCATCGGCCATCGCCGCGGCGTACACGTCCAGTGCCCGCTGTGGCGCCTGCGCGCTCGCCAGGCGCGCGGCATCGCGGCGCAGCAGCGGGTCAGGTTGCGTCTGCTCGGCCAGCAGCCGGTCGAGCAGCGTCGCGGCTTTGTCTCGCTCGCCGACCGCCAGCCAGGCATTGGCCAGGCGGCGCTGGGCGTCATTCTGCCCAGCAGGGAAGTGCACCGGGTGTCGCTCAAGCGCCTGGCGAGCTCGCGGCAGGTCGCCTTCGGCGATCCAGCTTTCGATCAGGCCAAGACGCGCCTCGGGCTGCTCCGGCTGACGCGCCAGCACGCGCGCGTAATACGCCTGAGTAGCCTTGTGGTCACCGCGGGTCATGGCCCAGTCGGCCAACGTCAGCAGGTCATCGGGGTCGCCCTCGCCGCCGGCCAGGCTGGCCTCCAGCAGTGCCGTAGCCTCGGCTTCGCGCCCCTGGTCGCGCAGCTGCCGGGCCTTGGCCAGGGTCACGCGGCGACGCACGCGCTGATCCAACGTGCGCATGTCGTCGCTCCAGGCGCCCTTCGGTACGCGAGCCAGGCTGTCCAATGCCAGCGCATCGCGATCAGTGGATTCCAGGAACAGGCCATGGGCATAACGGGCCGCCGGGGCAGCCGGGTGACGCCGCAGCAGCCTGGCGAATGCGGCATCGGCCTCGCTCAGGCGCCCCTGTTGATGCAGGCTGCCGGCCAGCGAATAAACCAGCCACGGCTCATCGGGCGCGAGCTCGACGGCCCGGTCCAAGGCCTGGCTCGCCGCGAGCCAGTCCTGCCGCTGCATGGCAGCGTCACCCTCGCCACGCAACCGCTCCAGTTCCAGACCACGGCGCAGGTCGGCGAACGCTGCCTGTTGCCGGGGCGGCAGCCCGTCCAGGTAGGCTCGGGCCTTGTCCGGCGATTGCGCCTGGTAGATCCGCAACAGGCCACGCACGGCGCTCTCGTTGTCCGGTGCCAGGCGCCGCGCCTGGAGGAACAGGCGTTCGGCCGTGGCCTGGTCGCCTTCGGCCACGGCGACATCGGCCAGCCCGAGCACGGCGAACTCATCCCCAGGGCGCTGCTTGCGCGCCTGCTGGTAGAGCGACCGGGCAAGCGGGACATTGCCCTGCTCCAGGGCCAGGTCGGCCTTCTTGAGCTGGCCCCAGTAGCGACTGGACGCTTCCAGGTCGTTCCATTTGCTCATCCAGTGGGTGTCCTGCTCCTTGCTGGCGGCCAGCCGGAAGGCAGCATTGGCGTCCTCATAGCGGCGCTGCCCCATCAACGTCGAACCCAAGGCGCCGTGCAGCCTGGCATCGCCAGGATACTGGCGCAGGGCCCGGCGCAACTGGGCCTCGGCCTCGATGTAGCGTCCCTGCTCGAGCAGGCGCAGGCCATGCTGGCCCGCCTGCCAGGCGGGATCGGCGACCAGGCGGCGCTGCTGTGCCAGTACTTCACCGGCCTTGGGCAGCAGCGGTGAGGCCGGGTAGCGCTGGACGAACGCTTGCCAGGCGGCAACGCTGTCACGGCTCACCGATTGCTCGGACAGGTAGTCGAACTCCCGCTGGGCAGCCGCATCGCGTGCACCTGGGTCGCGGGACAATTGCTCCAGCACGGCCAGGGCCTCGGTATCGCGGTTCTCGGCGAACAACAGCCCCACCAGCGTCTGACGCAACGCGGCATTGCCTGGGTACTGGCGATCCAGCGCCTGCAGCCGGTCGATCGCTTCCAGGCGCTGGCCGGGCACGTTGCTGCGCACGCGCCAGTAGTCCAGCGCCAGGTCCAGGCTCGGCGGATCACCGGCGAACAATTGCTCGTACAAAGCGGCCGCCTCCGCATTGCGGCCAGTGATCGCCATCAGGCGAGCCTGCTGCAGGCGCCGGTTGCCTTCAGGCTGCTGCAGCTCGAGCAGACGCCTGGCATTGCGTTCCTGCACACTGCCAGGCGCCACCTGGCTGATACGCGCCAGCAACTGGCTGGCCTGTGCCTCGTCGCGCTCGCGCAGAGCCAGGCGCAACGACGCCAGCAACACCTCGGCATCGCCCGGTTCAAGCAGACGCAAGCGACCCAAGGCATCGCGCACCAAGTCATCGCGGTGCAACGCCTCGCCCATGCGGATCTGCTCGAGCAGCCATTGACGCTGCTCGTTGCGGTCGCTCGGTTGCGCCGCGACCTGGCTGGAAAGCCCTGCCAGCAACACGATGCCAATCAATCGGTACATGACGCACTCCAGGCCGGCAGCAGCCGCCCCGCTTTGTCGAAGCGATAACGCGCCTCATCCCAGCCCTGGCCGAACAGCGCCAGCACCTGGTTGTAGTAGGCACGGGGCTCGATCGCCTGTTCTTGCAGACGCAGCCGTTGGGCCCGCAGGCCTGGGCCGGCGTCAGGCGCCACGGCCAGCAAGGGCAGCAGCGCGGCCGAGAAGCCTCCCGGTCCGGCACCGCTCGCCTGGCCACTGCGCACATCCACGGTTTCCGGTGGCTGACCGTTTCGCACCGTCAGCGCGACCATCGGCGCGAAGTGGTGCTGCAGTTCGACACGTTGCGCAGCATCCTTGGCGAGCATGCCGAGCCACAGGTAGACGCGGATGGCGTCATAGGCACCGGTATTGCCGTGCTGCGGGTCCGGCGCGATGGTGCCGGCAGCGGTCCACAGCAACCAGTCCGGCGCAAACCCTTTCGCAGAGGCCTCGCGCAGCAGGCGGCGGGTATTGCCGGCGAGCTCGCCCCACAGCGGGTCGACCTGGGCGAATCGGTCGAGCAGTTGCAGGGGCAGGTAGCTCAGGTTCAGGCGCCAACCCCGTGCATCCTCGAAGCCATGGTCGGCCGGCAGCAGCATCACCCCCAGGCCGGGCAGCTTGCGCAGTGTCTGGGCGGCGATGCGCCAGAGCAGGTGCTGGCCGAGCTGGGTATAGCCGGGCGCCTGCCACAGTCGGCCGGCTTCGAGCAGGCTGTAGGCGATCCACAGGTCGGCGTCGCTGGCATTGTTGGCGTCGAGCACCTGCCATTGCCCCTGGGCGTCGCGTCCCCACAACCAGGCCGGCAGATGACGGGCCAGGTCGCCCTGGGCCAGGTTGTTGGTGGTCCAGCGCAGCAACTGCGCGAAGGTCGCCCGATCATTGTTCACCAGGGCGAAGAACAGGCCGTAGCTCTGCCCTTCCGAGGTGGTGATCAGGCGCGCGTCACTGGGGTCGATGACCCGCCCGTCCCCGCTCACCAGCGCCGTCTTGAAGCGCTCCCAGGCCGGCCATGCGCAGGTTGGCGCTGCACCGGCGACCGTGGGCAGGGCAAGCGCCAAAAGCAGTAGCACAAGCCGCCGCATGTTCAGCCTGCCTCGCCCAGTCGGCGCCGGGCGGCCCAACGCAGCGCGCGCCACAGCAAGAAGGCGAACAGCACCACGCTGACGGCAGCGACAAGTGCAAGCAGCACCGGGTGCTCGGACAGGTGGAACCACAGCAGCAGCCACCAGGGCAGTTGGCCGACGAAATAATGTTCGCCGACGAACTGGCTGCTCACCCCACTGCTGCGCGCCAGGGTGACCGAGCCCGCCACGGCGTCGAGCTTGCCGACATCGCCAAGGACATCACGCAGCAGCGCATGGTCGGCGTCGGTATTGGCCAACAGTGCGACCACGCTCCGTTGCTCATGGAACGGTGACTTGAGCCCGGTGATCGCGGCGATCGGCGCCTGGGCACTGACGTCCACGCGGCTGCTGGGCAATACCGATGCGGTGTCGAAGCGGTCGCTGCCAGGGAGCCCCGACGCACGCCCTTGCAACAGCCAGTCACGCTGGGCATCGAGCAGCAGGCCGAGGTTGCGCTCCTGGCCCAGCGCCTGCGGCAACGTGCCGATCACCAACAGGTCGGCATCCACGGTGCTGGCCTGCTTCCAGTCATCGACAATGCGTACGCCCAGGGCCGGATAACCGACATGGCCGGCCACACCCGCCACCACGTCGAGCAAGGTCCCCACCTGCATCGGCGTGGGCTTGGCGGGCATCAGGATCAGCGTCTCGGACAAGTCGGCCATGCGGCTGAAAGGGAAGCCGCTGCGGGCGAAGGCACGCAAGTCGGGCATGGCGATGTAGTGGTGGTAGCCGGAGAGGTCGATCGTCGAGTTCTCGTCGATGGCTGCACGCACGTCCACCGGCAAGGAGGTCTGGCAGTGATCGCGCTGGGCACTGCCGAGCTTGCTGGCGAAGCTGAAGTCGAAACGCAGGCGGTTGCGGTCGCCGATCTTCAGCGCAGGTACCAGCGCCTGCTCGCTCAGCGCGGTGCTGTCGCTGGACAGGACACTCAGGCGCAGCTCTTCCAGCGTGCCGCCACGGCGATCGTTACCGACCAGCGGCATGCTGGTGATGTACTGGTCGTTGACGCTGATGCTCAGGCGCGACTCGTCGGTGACCGCTGGCGGTGTATAGCGATACAAGGTGCGCAGCGCAATACCCTGGTTACGCCAGACGAACAGGTCCGGCGGCAGGTTCACATCGAGCGTGATCGCCCTCGGCTGCAAGCCACTGACCTGCAGTTGCTGGGGGTAGTCGAGCAATTCGGCGAAGCGAACCGGGCGGTCGGTGCGTGTCCAGTTCGGTGCATCGTAGGGCTTGCGTGGCTGCAACTCGCTCATCTGCTCGACCGCCACCCGGGCACCGCGGAACAGTTCGTTGCCCACCGCCAGCGCCGAGGCGGCCTTGACCAGGTCGGCGTCGTCGCGGCCCAGTACCAGCAGCAACTTGCTCCAAGGGTCTTGCGGGTGGTCGATCATCTGCACCACCGGGCCATCCACGCGTGGAAACCGCTCGTAATCGGCCAGGAACGAGGGACGGCGTTCATTGCTGGCGAAGACGATGGCCGGTTTCGGCCGCTCGCCAGCGACTGGCAGGCGATCGAAGAGCACCGGGAAGGTCGCCTTGCGCCAGCCGGCCTGGCTGCCGAAGTACGAAGACAGGATCGCAGCGGCACGCTGCTCGCCGAGGGTCGGGGTCGCTGCGAAGATCACCGGCAGGTCGACCTTGCCGGTATCCCTAGCATCGAAGAACGGCAGCGGGAAGAAGGCCAGGTCGTTTTCCATCGCCAGCGCCTGTTCGCGCAGGCGGACCTCGCTCTTGCGGTTGAGGTTCAGCCACAAGCCGCTGTGTGCAGGGTCTTCGCAGATGTCGGTGTAGTGCCCCACGAACTCCAGGCGCACCCGGTTGAAATCGCCGATCAGCTTGGGGTCGAGGGGCAACTGGCGCTGCACGCGCTGGCCAAGCTGCTCCTTCTCCACTGGCAGCACGCCCATCAGCTCGTCATTGAGGTAGACCCGCAGGTGCGACAGGGTCGGCAACAGTGCTGGCGACGGGGTGTAGTCCAGTTGCAGGAGCGCCTCGGTGGCCAGCCGATCGCGGCGCACGCCGAACTCGACCTGCTCGTTGTTGCGCACGCCGAGCAACAAGGTATCGGCTGGGTGCCCAAGCTGCTCGAACGTCCTCGACACAGGCCAGTTGGGTACCACCGGCTCGGCAGGCACATCGAGGGTGGCCGGGGTCGCGGCGGCGGTTACCTGGAACACGGAGGCGAGCAGCGCCATCGCCATGCCCCAGGCATGTGCGCAGTAACGGGTCATGATGCGTCTCGGGTCAGAAGGTTCGTGGAAGGGAGTGGGCGCGGGGTACGCGGCATGAAACTGGCCAGCCAGCGCACCAGCAGGACCAGGGGTTGCAGGGGCCCCAGCAGGCGGGCCGGGACGTGCTCGAGCAACTGCAGGTAGCCGACACCGCCCAGTTTCAGGACATCGACCAGGCTGCGCAGCGGGCGGTCGGGCTGGTGCTGCTCCTGCCAGCCCAGCCAGGCATCGGCGCGGGCGAAGGTGCAGTGCACCAGGTCGATGCGCTGTTGCACATCCAGCGCATCGAAGGTCAGGCCCAGGTGCCGGCCAACACGGCGGCTGACCCGTGCACCGAAGGCAAACTCACGCTCGCCACGGCTGAGCAGCAGGCGCACCCGCTCGCCAGGCATGGGTGCCAGGCCATCGCCCAGCTCCAGGCCGATGCCGCTATCGGAGTAGTCCACCAAGGTGCACGGGTAGGCGTGCCCGTTGTCCAGGACCAAGGCGGCCGGCAGGTGCATCCGTACCCGATGTGCGCGGCGCACCTGGCGAACCTCGGCCGCCACGGCCACCGCCGCGCCGATGATCAGCAGGTTGTAGATCACCCAGAGCGAACTGACGATGACCGTGCCGATCTCATCGACCGGGCCTGTGAACAAGCGCCAGGCGGCGAAACCGAGGCCCGCGAAATTGAGCACTGCCAACAACAGGTACGGCCGGGCGATACGCCAGTCGAACTGGCTCTGCTCCATCAACCCACCTTTGGCTGTGACGTTGAACGTGCCCTTCTTCGGCGCCAGCAGGGCGACCGTGGTGGGCCGGGCGATATACCAGGCCAGTACCGTCTCGTAGACCTCGCCCCAGAAGGTCTGCCGGTACTTGCCCTGCATGCGGGCGTTGGTCAGGCTGGCATGGATCATGTGCGGCAGTACGTAGAGCAGGATCATCAGCGCCGGTGCGTAGATGATGTAGGCATGCAGGAACAGGAATGCCAGTGGCGCGGTGAGGAACACCAGCCGTGGCAGGCCCGCCAGAAAATGCAGCATGGCGTTGGCGTAGCAGACCCGTTGGAACAGGCTCAGGCCACGGCCGAACAGCGGGTTGTCGGTGCGGAAGATCTGCACCATGCCGCGTGCCCAGCGGATCCTCTGGCCGATATGCGCCGACAGGCTTTCGGTGGCCAGCCCGGCAGCCTGTGGGATACGCAGGTAGGCTGAGTTCCAGCCCTGGCGATGCAGGCGCAGGGCGGTATGGGCGTCCTCGGTCACGGTCTCCACGGCGAAACCGCCGATGCTCTCCAGGGCGCTGCGTCGCAGCACGGCGCAGGAGCCGCAGAAGAAGGCGGCGTTCCACATGTCGTTGCCGTCCTGTATCAGGCCGTAGAACAGCTCGCCTTCGTTGGGCCGGCGGCGGAAGGTCCCCAGGTTGCGCTCGAACGGGTCGGGCGAGAAGAAATGGTGGGGCGTCTGCACCAGCGCCAGACGCGGGTCCTTGAGAAACCAGCCGACCGTCATCTGCAGGAAGGAGCGTACCGGCACATGGTCGCAGTCGAAGATCGCAACCAGTTCGCCATCGGTGACGCCCAAGGCATGGTTGAGGTTGCCGGCCTTGGCGTGCTTGTTGTCTGGCCGGGTGATGTAGCCGACGCCTACCTCGGCGGCGAAGGCGGCGAAGGCTTCCCGGCGTCCGTCGTCGAGCAGGTGGATGCGCAGGCGCTCCCTGGGCCAGTCCAGGCCCAGGGCCGCGAGCACGGTGGTACGCACCACCGCGAGGTCCTCGTTGTAGGTGGGGATCATCAGGTCCACCGTCGGCCAGTGCGAAGGCTCGGCCGGCAGGGCCGCCGGCTTGCGCTCCAGGGGCCAGCAGGTCTGGATATACCCCAGGATCAGCACGAACCAGGAATAGGTCTCGGCAACCAGCAGGATCAGCCCACAGACCAGGTCCGTGGTGTCGTTCCAGTTCAGTGTCGAGGTATAGCGCCACCACAGGTAGCGGCAGGAAATGATCGTCGACAGCACGATCAGCATCAGTGTCGGAAAGCGGCCAGGCATGTGGCGCACCAGCAGGGCGATACCCCATAGCAGCAAGATGAACACCAACTGCGCCAGATAGCCGAACGGCTCGGTCACGCACAGCAGCGCCAACGCCAGTGCGCACAAGGTGAGCACCGTATAGAACAGCCGTCGGGCGCCAACGCTCAGGCGTTGCAGGCCTTGGGCCGCCTCGCGTTGCAAGGCGCTGGTGCGCATGCGCCTGGGCACTTGCTGCAATCCTTCGATCAGGCACGCATGGTACGAACGCACACGTCTGGCCAAGCCACCGGCGATGCCACCCAGGGCCTGCCCGGCACGCGCCAGGAGGCCTGGGCTGCGTGGCCTCGGCTCACGCCGGATGAGCAGCCAGGCACCCTGGATCAGCAGGCGCAGCGGGTCACCCAGGGTCGGCCGCTTGCCGGCCACCTGCGGGAACAGCCGCCGACGGTCAGCCAGCAGCGCCTGCCAGGCTGGCGACTCCAGGCGCAACAGGAGAAAAGCGAGCCACGTGCCCAAGGTGAACAGCAAGGCCGTTGGCCAGCTTGCGCCTTGGGCGATGAAGTAGCCGTAGGGATTCGAAGACGACAGCTTCATGACTGCCGCCTCGTCAGGCAGCGCACGGCCAGGCTCTGCACGTCACGGGTGGCCAGGCTCTGGGGCGCGTAGTGCCCGACCGGCGCCTTGCAGGCGAATGCCTCGGCAAAGGCCTCGTCACGGTGCACCACCTGCAAGGGCAGGCGGCGGTGGTAGAGCCTGCGCCAGACCATCAGCACATCGCTCTGCAAGCGGCTGGCCGGGTCGAAACGGTTGACCAGCAACAAGTCGTAGCGCTCCAGCGCCCGACGCCCCAGCAGTACGTGGCTGGCCATCTCGGCCTCGGCGACCAGCACGCGCACGTCCGTTTCGAGGGCACTCAACGGGCCAGCCATGGGCAGGTCGAACAGCACCCAGTCGAAGTGCCGGGTCAATTGTGCCTGGCGTGGACGCCAGGCACCGGGCGTGATCTTGCCTGCCAGGCTGGCGTGGGCCGTTTCGTCGAGATCGCCGAATGGCATCACGCACAAGCCGTCGAGCACTTCGTACACCGGATCGTCGAACGGTCGCCCATCCAACTCGGCACGCGCCCAGCCGTCACCGCCAGCGAGCGGCAGGTTGAAGTGCAGCCCCAGCAGGTTGTCCGGGCACAGGTCGACCAGCAACACCCGCTCACCCAGTTCCCGCAGGGCATATCCCAGGGCAGCGAGCAGGGCGCTGCGACCCAGGCCACCACGCAGCCCGTGCAGTGCAAGGCTGGTCATGGCACGGTCGCCTTGGGAGCGGGCGCTGCTGGGTTGCCGAGTTCACCCAGCGCCCGCGTACAGCTTTCGCCCAGCAGTGGCCAACGCTCCAGCGCCTGGCGCACGCCAACCATCATGGAGATGTCCTGGTAATGCAGCTCTGGCAGGCCTAGGTGCTGACGCAGCCGGGTGATGTCATCGCTACGGTTGGCCGGGTCGGCTTTGCTCGTCATCGATTGCTCTCCTTGGGTAATGGCTGCCAGTCACGCTGCCCTTGCAGGCGCATGTAGGTGCTGCCCTGGAAATCCATTACCTGTGCACCGGAGGTCTCAGCCACGTGCTCGGTGGTGGGAAGGCCCTCGAGCAGGCCGGCCACGTCCAGCGTTTGCCCGGCGCCCTGGTTGGCGTAGATCCGGGACACCAGCTCGGACAGGGCCAGGTAGCTGGAGGGCGCCGCAACGCGAAGCGGCTCGCGGCGATCGGGTTGGTCCATGCCGATGAACTTCAGGCCCACCGGCACGTGGGTGATCGACGGCGTAGGGATCTCGCGCATGCCGGGCAGTTGCATGCGGTCGCCATGCAGCGCCGCGCCATGCTCCGGCACGATCGCCACCACGACACGCCGGCCGCTGCGCTGCAACTCATCGAGGAACTTGCCAAGCTCATCGAACAGGCGGTTCGCCCGGCTACCGTAGTCGGCGGCACGCGTGCCCCCATCGGCCATCACTACCCGGTTGCCGTCATGCAGGCTGATGGTGTTATAGAACAGCGAGACATGCGCCTCACCGGAAGCCAGGCGGCGCTCCCACCAGCGCTGCAGGACAGCCAGGTCACTGGCGATCGGCGAGCCATCGAAGCCGACCAGCGCGCGGGGAAAGTCGGCATTGGTCAACGCCGGCTGCGGCATGCGCTGGTTGACGATATCGCCCAGGAAGCCATCGAAATGCCCGCTGTGGTTGAGCAGTGTCTCGCGCTCGAAGCCCAGCCTGGCGAGGTTCTCGAACAGCAGGCACTGCTCGGGCGCCGGTTGGTACAGCATGTCGTGCGAGGCCTGGCCACAGCTGGCGCGCAGCATGCGAATGGCCGCCGGCCCACTGTACGAGGTGGCCGAGTTGAATTGCTCGAAGATCACGTCCAGGCGTGCGAACAGCGGGTTGTCGTGCAGGCCTACGGTCGAGAGATCATCCCAGGCGAGCGAACAGACGTTGATCACCAACAGGTCGAAGGGCTGCTCGTCGGGCCTTGCAGCCGGGAACAGGGTGGCACGCTGGCGCTCGCTGTCGAAGAAGCTTTTCAGCTTGGCATCGAGGGTGGCGTTGTCGGCCACCGTAACAGTTGCCTGTTGCGTGGTGACCTCGGCCGTCGCCTGCCGTGAGACGACCGGCGCGATCGATGACAACCCGCTCGCGGCCAGCCACAACAGCCCGGCCAGGCTCAGGGTGCTCAGGCGCAACCAGTGACGCAGGTAAACGTAAGCCACCACCAACAGCAGCAGGGTGCCCAACAGGTTCCAGTTGATGAAGCGGCCCAGCAGCTCCAGCAGGTAGTCTGCGGTGAAGTCGAACACACCCGGCTGTGCCAGCAGCCGCTGGAACGGCGGGAGCCAGGTGTCCTGGTAGAACAGCACGATCCCGATCGGCACCGCCAGCAGCTGTCGCCCGATGCGCAGCCAGCGCCATGGCAGCGGCACCAGCAAGAACGCGGCGAAGAGCAGGTTGGGCAATGCCTGGAAATCCAGCAAGCCTGCACCGAGCATGAGGAACTTCGCCAGGAAATACAGGTTCCAGAGGCCCAGCCCCGGCCAACGGGCCAGCGGGTTGGCGATCGATGCCGGGCTATTCATGCCGGCTCTCCCCACGCCTACGCACGCCCAGGGCCTTCAGGCGTCGGGGCGCCAGGCGGTGCTTGAGCCAACCCTGGATTAGGGTCTTCAGGTGCAGGATGGAAAGCACCAGGATCAATGTGACCAGCGCGGTGATGGCCATGACCTGCAGCAGTTGCGAGAAATTCATGCAGCTTCCCACTGCTGCAGCGATATCCGCCGGGGGTTCAGCGCCGGGCGTACCTGCGACAGCGGCATGCTGGCCGACTCGACGCTTGGCGATTCCGGCACGGTCTCGTCGAGAAATGCAGGGGCTTCCAAGGCACCGAGGTCATCGAGCAGCTCCTGGCCGATGAAGAGCTCCCGCCAGGACAACTGGAAGATATAGTCCAACGCCTGTTCGACACCCTCCGCCCGGCAGGCGAACAGGAACAGGTACAACACGCCATCGGCGATGCACGCGATATCGCCATCGCGGCGGAACAGGCTACGCGAGCAGGCCTGCAACGGCGACAAGCCGGGTGCAGGGCGCAACACCAGCAACTGATGGACGATCTCGCCATTGCGCCGGCCTTGCCACATCTGCTGTACCGCCTCGGCGAACACCCGCGGCGCCACAAGGCCACACACCGGTAGCGGCCTCAGCCGAGTGAGCAGTACCTCGAAATCGCTGGGCAGGCGTCGGCGCCAGGCATAACCCTGAATGCTGTCGACCTGCGTCAGAAAGCGCGACAGGCTGGCACCGAAGGGCACGATCAGGCTGGCGCCACATGCCAGCAACAGTTGCTCGTCCTGGTATCGCAAGGTGGGCGCCATCTCGCGGACCACCAATTTCAACGCATTGCCGCGCAACTGGCGCAGGGTATGGAGTTGTTGGGCCAGGATGTCGAGCCGCTGCCCACCCTCCATGGCGAAGATCACCGTCGCCGATACTGCCACGCCGGCCCTGACGCCAAGTTCGGAAACACTGTCGAACAACTGCCAATGCTCGGAGAAGGCCGGTGCGCCCTCCAGAACCTTGCGCTGCGCCAGGCAAAGCAGTTCATCGCCCCCGGTCCTGCCCAGCGAATGAGGACGGCCAGCCAGTGCGAAACCACCGGCATCATGGGTGAGTTCGACATCCTCGGTACCGACGACACCCAGTGCATTGCTCCAGAAATGCAGCAGGTAACGCATGCCACCCTGGCCGCGATACAGTTGCGCCATGCCATCGAGATTCTGGTTGTGCGCTCTCAATTGCTCGACCAGCCAGACACTCTGGCCTTCGCTGACCACCAGCAGGACTGTCCCAGTGTCGCGCACGCGGTCTCGGACCTCGTGGCACCACTGGCCTATGTCCCCGCCCTCCCAGACAGCCGCAGGCAGGAAGGCAAGAACAAGCCGCCCGGACGCCTCTATGCGGGACAAGTCCTCGGCCAGGTGCAGGGCGGCTTGCCGGTCGGCCTCATACAACGCCATTTCGCCCGGGCCGAGATCCGGATCGAGCGCATCCAGCACTTCACGCATACCTCGCGCATCGCTGATGAAGGCGGCCTTGGCGTCCTCTGCCATGGCGTTGAGGACCTGACGGCAGACCATGGCGGCATCTTCGGCCGTATCGCACGCCAGCCAGTACACACCCTGCTCATGGAACTGGCCATGCTCGGCATCAAGGCCGGGTATGGCTGAAGAGAGAATATTTTTCGCCAAAACCGTGACTCTAAAAATTCGGGAGCGACGCCTACCGATTGCGGTAGGCGTCGCTCGCCTGAAGGGTCAAAGGGGGCAAGATTTTTGACGCAGAAAAGCGTCAAAAAAACATCATAAAAGAAAGAATCTTGCGAATTCCGTCAATTCTACAGCAGTCTGAAAAAATAATGTCAAGATGACATTTGTTAGGCTAGCGCAACAGGTCTTGGGATCCTTGCCTATGCTGCCTACGATGAAGGGGCAACCAGACGAGGATCGACGCCATGTTCTACGTGCAACGCGACGCCGCGGGTCAGCTGCTGCGGGTAGAGGCTGCCCCGTATGCCGGGTACACGGAAATCCTCCCGGCTGACGATGCCCGGGTCCAGGCGTGGTTCGCCGACGACGTGGTGGAAAACAGCCTCCGGCAGCTCAAGCAGAGCGACCTGGACATGATCCGCGTGCTCGAGGACCTCATCGAGGTACTGACCACCAAGGGGGTGATCAGCATCACCGACCTGCCCGCCGATGCCCAGGCCAAGCTGCTCAGCCGCTCCTCGGCGCGCAAGGCGCTGGGTGGGCTGAACAATCTGATCGAGGAAGATGAGGGAGGCGGCTTGATCTGACGACTGGAGGAGCGGGCTTGTCCGTACAATGCTGGCTGCGCTGCCAGGCAGAGGGCCTTCCCCCGGTCAGCGCCAAGGCGCAGGTTCGCCGACCCACTGCCCCTGGATACCTTGCACCCCCATCTCCCGCAGCACCTGCACCTCCCCTTCGCTTTCGACCCGCTCGGCGATCAGCGGCAGGTCGATGCTGTGCGCCGCCCGCTGGATCGCCTCGATGAACAGGCGCTTGTGCTGCTCCCGGTCGATGTTGCGGATGTAGCTGCCGTCGATCTTCAGGTAGGCAAGCCCCAGGTGGGCGAGGTTGCCGATCATGCTGAAGCGGCCACCGAAGCGCTGCAATGCAAGGCCGAAGCCCAGGCTGCGCAGGCGTCGGGTCAGGTGTTCGAGGAAGTCCTGCTCCGGCAATTGCTCTTCGCCAATCTCGAAGGTCAGCCGAGGCCCCAGCGCGGCGTTCTGGCCCAGCAGCTCATAGACCCGCCGCAGCGCCTTGTCGTCGGCCAGGGTCGCGGCCGACAGGTTCAACGCCAAGGCTTGGTCATGACCCTGGAGGTGCCCGAGCACCTTTTCCAGCACCAGCAGGTCCAGGCGTGGCATCCAGCCGAAGCGCTCCAGCCAGGGCAGGAAGCGGCCGGCGGCCAACGTCTCGTCGTGCTCGATGTGCAGCCGCGAGACGACCTTGTAGTGCAGCACCCGCCCAGGCGCCTGGCTGTCCACCACGGGTTGGAAGAACAGCTCGAACTGCCCTTTGGCCAAGGCCTGGTCGAGCCGCGTGTGCCAGGCATGATGACTGTCGGCGGCCTGGACCGCGATGCCCTGCTCGAGGCAGACCCAGCCTGGCTCCGGCTGGCTTTCGGCACGCGCCAGGGCCTCGTCGGCCAGCGTGAGCAGGGCATGCGGCGCATCGCCGGGGCTATAGGGCGCAAGGCCGATGCAGGCGACCGGGTCGACGTCGCTGGCGCCAGTCGTGTGCAGGCTCTGCAGGCTGGCCTCCAGGGCCTGGGCCAGTTGCACGGCTTCATCGTGGACCATGCCCGGCGCCAGCACGGCGAACTCGCCACCTCGGCTGCGGGTGATCAGGTCGTTGGTCTGTGGGTAGCTCGCGCAGGTGCTCAGCAGTTGTTCACCCACCGCCTGCAGCAACTGGTCGGTGCGCGGGCCGCCCAGGCGGGCATTGAGGCCGGTAAGGTCCTGGACACGCAGCAACAGCAGGTAACCGGCGCGCGCCTCCTCCGGGTGGCTGACCCGGGCATTGAGTTGCATCTCGAAATAGCGCCGGTTGGCGAGCCCCGTGAGGCTGTCCTGGTAGGACTCGGCGTGCAGCTTCTCGCTGCGCTCGGCCTGTTCGGTGAACAGCGCCTTGAGCTTCTCGACCATCTGGTTCATCGCCAGCACCACCCGGCGCAGCTCCGGCGTGCGCGGCAGCTGCTGCGCACTGAGGAACTCGCGGCGGGCGATGGCCTGGGCTTGGGCGACCATGTAGTCCAGCGGCCGCAATTGGCGACGCAGCAACAGGGCACCGAGGGCTGCGCTGAGCGCACCGCACAGCAGCAGCCAGCCGAGGCTGCCCAGCGCACCCTGCCAGAGCTTGGCCAGGGCGAACATCGGGTGGCTGATCACCTCGACCCGCGCCGCCTGCTGCCAGCCACGGCTGACGATGGCATCGCCAGCGGCCGCCTCCAGCCCGATCAAGCGGACGAACCAGGCCGGCACGCCATCACGGTCAGGCTCGGCATGGCGCTCCACCAGCACGGCGTTGGAGCCCAGGTCGATGACCCTGATGCTCGCGTAGTAGCCACTGTCGAAAATGGAACTGACCATCAGCTCGACCATCGCCGGGTCATCGATATTCGGCGTCAGCGACAAGGCCAGCGCGGTCGCCGCGTCCTGGGCATGGGAGCGCAACTGGTTGACGTATTGACTGCGCGAGCTTTCCAGGCTGACCACGAAGCTGCCGCTGAAGGCGACCACCAGGAACAGGCAAATGGCAAGCAGCAATTGTTTGAACAATGACATCTGTGCTCCTTCAGTAGACCGGTTCGGCCGGGAACCCTTCGGCCTGCATTTTCTTCAGCACATCCTGCCAGCGGGACAGGCGCTTGGTGTCGCCGACCTTCCGGTTGCCGGAGGCACCGGTCAGCCACAGGCCCTCGCCGTTGAAGGCATACACCGGCAACAGGTCGGTACGCTCGCTGGCCGGCCGGATGGCGTCGATCAGGCTGTCGAGGACCAGCGGCTGGGCCTGTGGGCTTGAATAATAGGTCAGGACCATGTGCGCCCGGTTCTGCTGCAGCGCCTTGACGTAGGTGATGCGCAGCTTGTCGCGGGGGATGCCCATGCGCCGCAGGCTGAAATACTTGGCGATGGCGTAGTCCTCGCAATCGCCGGCCCCCTTGAGCAACGCCTGGATGGGCGTGGCCCAGTAGTCCACTTCACGCCACAGGTCGATGTCTTCGACGTAGCGCAGCTGCTGATTGAAGAAGCGGTTGACCGCCTGCAGGCGCGCCATCTCGCTGCCCTGCCCGTGGGTGGACAACAGCGCCTGCCAGGCATCGATGCGTGCCTGGCCAGGGCCAAGGGGGCCATAGAGCCCCTGCGCACGCCGGCTGATCTGGGAAAAGTCCCATTCCGCACGCAGGCCGCCCAGCAGCAGGCCACCCAGCAACAGGGCCAGGCCGAGACGCCGTGCGGCCAGTGTGAGCATCCGGGGTATCGCCACTGCGAAGACCTGCTCAGACCAATCGAAAGCAGCGATGGTGCTGCCTGGGGGACGAAAAGACAATGGCACCGTACAATCACTGCTCGACGAACGAGGTGGGATGAATTTCCCAACCATCGAAGGGAATGTACGGCTTCCTTTGACCAACGACTTCCTTCACGATAGCTGCACGTTCCTGGCACGTGGCGTGCTTGTCATCGTGACAGTTTGACACCCCTCTCGCGAATAACTAGTTTAATTGGATCCAATCTTGGACATCATCGAGGCAGACCCCGCGTGGCCGAGAAAACCAGACTCCTGAGTACTGTGCTGGGCAGCGAACAGGTACCACCGCATCTGGCGCGTAGCGTGATCGAGGAACGCTTGCGCAGCGCCATTCTCGACGGCCGTCTGCCGCCAGGCACCGCCCTGCGCCAGCAGGAGATCGCCACGCTGTTCGGCGTCAGCCGCATGCCGGTGCGTGAGGCGCTGCGTCAACTGGAGGCGCAATCGCTGCTGCAGGTGGTCATGCACAAGGGAGCGGTGGTCGCGCCGCTGATCGGCGAGGATGCGGTCGACACCTATGCGCTGCGCGTGCTCCTGGAGTCCGAGGCCCTGCGTCAGTCGATCCCGCTGCTCGATGCCAGCGACATCGCCCTCGCCCGCGGCTATATCCATCAGCTGGAACATGAGACCCGTCATGCCGAGATCGGGCGTCTCAATCGCCTGTTCCACATGGCGCTCTACAGCAAGGCGAAGAACCAGAAGCTGCTGCGCATGATCGAGGTGGAACTCAACGAGGAGGAACGCTTCCTGCGCTTCCACCTGTCCTCGATGGGGCTGGGTAAGCTGACCCAGGACGACCATATCGCCCTGGCGGATGCGGCCAGCGACAAACTGGTGGACGAAGCCATCAGGGTCCTGGAGCGCCACCTGAACAATGCGGCGCGCACCATCAGGAACTACCTCGACAAGCAGCCGGCCAACTGACGAACGCCCCCGGTGTGGGGCTTGGCACGTTGTCCTCCTGGGCCGCTTCGCAGCCCCGAATGGTGGCTGCGACCAGCATTGGCGCTTGCCCACTCCTACGACTCCCCCGCCTTTCTGCCATTGACCATGGCACCCCCAGCCGTTTCGGCACACTCTAGGGCCGGCAACGGTCGCTGATCGCCATCTGGCAGGCCGGATCGTTCGCCTTTCTCCCACCTGCAGAAGGAGTCTGCCACCGGGGCACGCGCCGAAAAGCATCAGCCGCCCCCTCGATAGTCGAATACCCCATATCCCAGTTCACCAGTGCTCCCGAGTGAGGCATTCACTCTTTTAAGTTTTTCCGATCTTATTTATCGGAGGGAGTACACTCGTGCCCAATAAAACTTTCCAGAAGTTTTATCGACACGCTCTTTTCGCCAATAAAGTTGGAAAAATAAAAATATCAAAAAAACGATTGCGCACAACTTTAAGTTTGCTCTAACTTTTCAAACGCCAGCAGCCATGCACCCTGAAACCAAGGCGCTCATGCCCTGCAGGCCTTCTGCATATCGCTCAGCATCGAAACTTCAATCGAGGCATTCGCTCGCCCGAATAAACGTCGACGCTCGACACGCAGGAACAATCCACCCGATGCCACCTCGTTATGGACATTTGCCATGAGCACATTGAAGAGCACACTTTCCGACAAGAAAGCCGAACTTTCCAGGCACCCGCTATTTTCCGAAATCGACTCGCTGGATACCTTGCGCCGTTTCATGGAAACCCATGTATTCGCCGTATGGGACTTCATGTCGCTGACCAAGCGCCTGCAACGGGAGCTGACCTGCGTCAGCCTGCCCTGGCTGCCGCCGGCCGACCCGGCCGCTGCCAGGCTGATCAACGAGATCGTCCTGGGCGAGGAGTCCGATGACCGTCTGGGCCAAGGCCACTACAGCCATTTCGAGCTGTACCTGGACGCCATGCGCGAAGTCGGCGCCAGCACCCAGGCCATCGAACGCTTCATCGAGCTGCAGCAACAAGGCGTCGACCCTGCCACGGCCTTGCAGCGCGCAGGCGCCAGCGAAGCGGCCCGGCGTTTCGTCAGCGACACCCTGCAGGTCGCCTTGCAGGCGCCTGCCCATCGCGTCGCCGCCGCCTTCCTGCATGGCCGGGAAAGCGTGATCCCGACGATGTTCCAGCAGATCCTCGACGCCTGGGGCATCGGCAGCGACCAGGCGCCAACCTTCCGCTACTACCTGCAACGGCACATCGAGGTCGACGCCGAGGACCACGGCCCGGCGGCCGAGCACTTGCTGGCACGACTGGTCGCGCACGATCCGCAGCGTCAGCAAGAGGTCTACGAGGCGGCCATCGCCGCCGTGGACAGCCGCATGGCCCTGTGGGACCGGCTGCGTGCCGCCCTGCAGGCGGAAATCGCCGAGGTCGCGCCATGAAAGCCCACGAATACCGCTCCTTCGCCGAGGCCTGGGAAGAACGCGCGACCATCCGTACCCGGCCACGCCGGCGGGTGGAAGACGATAAACGGCTCATCTATCCGCTGAGCCGCCAGCCCCTGGTGCTCGGCGCCACCTTCCAACGCGAATGCCCGCAGTTGCGCGACTTCGTGCTGGTGCAGAGCCTCTACAAGTTCATCAACGACGTGGTGATCTTCGAAACCGAGATCGTCGACCGCACGGCCCGGCGCATCGCCAAGGACCGCTTCGCCGTGCCGTTCCCCTTCGCCTGCCGCTACGACGCCATGACCGTGGTGGTGGACGAGGACTACCACGCCCTGGTGGCCATGGACTTCTTGCAGCAGACCATCGCCCTGACTGGCATCGAACCGATCGACCTGCCTCGGGAGATCGAGCTGAGCCGCGCCATCCCCGCGGCGCTGGCGCAGGTGCCAGTGGTGTTGCGCGATGCCATGGAATTGATCTGCGTGGGCATCGCCGAGAACACCCTGACCGACGATGTCGCCGCCTTCGCCCGCGACGACACGGTCAAGCCTTCGGTCAAGGGGCTGATGGCCGACCATCTGCTCGACGAAGGGCGTCACTCCAGCTTCTGGGCACGCCTGGCGCGTATCTACTGGCAGGCCGCGCCGCAGGCCGATCGCGAGGCCATCGCGCAGGTCTTGCCGGTGTTTCTCGGCCAGTACCTGACCAGCGACATCCAGCAGGCCTTCGACTTCAGCCTGATCGATGCGTTGCCGGTGAGCCAGGCGGTACGCCAGGCCCTGCGCGAAGAGGCCCGGGCGCTGGCCTACCCGATCAACCACCAGCACCCCTTGCTGGGCAACATCCTGCGCTTTTTGCGCAGCAGCTCGATGCTCGAGTCGGCCTGCGTGCAAACCGCGCTGCGCGACTACCTGCCCTGAGGAGACCGCCATGAGACGCCTCGACATACTCCTGGTGGGCACCAGCCCCGCATTGCGCCAGCTTGCCAAGATGCTCGACGAACACGGCCACGGCGCGACCCTGGTCGAAATCCCGGACGCCCTGTCCCTGGCCAGGTCACTGCTGGTGGTAGAAGACGGCACCCTGGCGCTGGACAGCGCCATCTGGCAGCCCTTGGGCGGCACACCGCTGCTCAGGCTGCGCCTGGGCGCCCGTTGCGCCGAACCACTGCCGCGACTGGAACTGCTGTGCTGGTGCGCCAGTGCCAGCACCCAGCGCCTGATCGAGTGGGTGCCGCTGCAGCCGCCAGCCTCCGGCAATGGCCAGCAGCTGCGTGAAGACGCCCTGCAAGCGCTGCGCGAGCTACTGGCCCTGCAGGTCACCCGCTTCGCCCGCAATCCCCAGTACCTGCAACAGGCGCCCACGGTCGGCCCCGGCCTGCAAGAACGCGAACATGACCTGGGGTGGCTGGAATCACTGGCCTACCGGCACCCGTTCAACCACACGCAGCGCGCCGACCTGCTGGAGCAGGCCGGGGCAGGCCTGGTGGAAGGCCTGGAACAGCGCCTGCGCCAGTTCGCCAACCACCCTGCCCTCAACCGTGACGGCCAGTATCACAGCTATCACCAGTTGCATGCCCGCGTCGTCGGTATCCAGCGCGCCTTGCTGCCCCTGTTGCCGGAGGCCGATGGACAGCCTGCAGTGGTCGCGGTGTGCATGGCCAAGTCGCCCGAACTCTATGCCAGCCTGCTGGCGGTACTCGGCTGCGCGGCCATCTACCTGCCACTGGACCCGGCCACCCCGCCCGAACGGCGCCAGCGCATCCTCGAGGATGCCGGCGCCTGCGTCCTGCTGCATGACGGCCAGGACCAGCCGGGGCTGCCCGGCCTGGATGTACGCACGCTGGGCGAGTCGCACGGACATCCCTTGCCCTCATTGCAGTTGCGCAAGGCCTCGGCGGATGCGCCATGCGTGGCCATCTACACCTCCGGCACCACCGGCCAGCCCAAGGGCGTGCTGCTCAGCCAGCGCAACCTTGCTCACTTCATGACCTGGTACGCCGAGCACGTATCGCTGGACGCCCACAGTCACGTGCTGCAGTTCTCGACCATCGGCTTCGACGCTTCGTTGCTCGACATCCTGCCGACCTTCGCCTGCGGAGCGCAGTTGGTGATCCCCAGCGACGACCAGCGCCGCGACCCGCAACAGCTGGTGCGGCTGATCCATGCCCAGGAGGTCAGCCATGCCTTCCTGCCACCGGCCCTGCTGAGCATCCTGCCCCGTGACGAGCAGCTGGGCCTGCGCCACCTGGTCACCGGCGGCGATGTCTGCGAACCCGAGGTCATCGCCCGTCTGGCCGCGCAGTGCCGGATGCACAACATCTACGGCCCGACCGAAACCACGGTACTGGCGACCACCCGGCTGTTCGCTGCTGGCGACAGCAATCGCAACCTCGGCACACCGATCGCCAACACCCAGGTGCTGATCCTCGACCAGAACCTGCGCCCAGTGCCCGAGCAGACCCCGGGCGAGCTGTACATCAGTGGCCCGGGTGTGGGCCTGGGCTACCTGAACAACCCGGCCCTGACCGCGCAGCGCTTCGTCGAGCTGGCCTTGCCCGACGGCCAGTGCCTGCGCGCCTATCGCACCGGGGACATCGCCAAGTGGGGCGTGGATGGCATCGAACTGTGCGGCCGGCGTGACAACCAGGTGAAGATCCGTGGCTTCCGGGTCGAGCCGGAGGAGATCGAGCACTGCCTGCGCGAAAGTCATCTGTTCGCCCAAGTCGCTGTAGTGATCGACGCCCAGCGCCGGATCCTGGCCTTCACCGCACAACCGGCCCGGGAAGACGCCGAGACGGCCCTGCGCGCCCATGCCGAGCAGCACTTGCCCGACTACATGTGCCCAACGTTCTACCAGGTGCTGGAGCGGATGCCCTACACGGCCAATGGCAAGGTCGACCGACACGCCCTGCAAGCATTGCCGCGCACCCTGCCCGGTAGCCATCGGGTCGTGCCGCGCACGCCCACCGAACAACGCCTGCGCAGCCTGTGGAGTGGCCTGCTGGACCTGCCGGAGGCGGACATTTCCATCGACGACAGCTTCTTCAACCTCGGCGGCCACTCGATCCTGCTCTCGCGCCTGCTGCTGGAGATACGCGAGCAGTTCGACCAGGGTGTGGCGATCAACCACTTCATCGAACAGCCGACCCTGCAGCGCCTGGGCGCCTTGCTCGACGGTACCGAGCGCGACCAGGCAACGCCCCTGGTGCGCCTGGAGCAGGACGCCAATCGCGAGCTGGGCCTGGAGGTGCTACCCGTGGAGTGCCTGGGTGATGTGCACAAGGTCATCGTCACCGGCGCCAACAGTTTCCTCGGCGTGCACCTGGTCGAGGCGCTGCTCGACTGGGGAGCCAGCGAGGTGGCCTGCCTGGTGCGCAGCCGCGATGGCCAGGGCGCCGCCGAACGTTTCGCCCAGGCCGTGGCGGACAATCGCCTGACCCTGGACCGGGGCCGCATACGGGTGTTCGAGGCCGACCTGCGCCAACCGCGCCTGGGTTTGTGCCAGCAGGACTACGACTACCTGGACCGCGAATACGGCGCCCTGCTGCACAACGCCGCACAGGTCAACCACGTGCTGGACTACCAGGCACTGGCCGCCGACAACATCGAGCCGCTGTTCGAGTGCCTGCGCCTGTGCGAAGGCAAGCGCAAGAAGGTCTTCAACTTCGTCTCGACCCTCTCGGCCTGCAGCGCGGTGTCCAGTGACGGCCGCGTGCTGGAGCAAGGCCCGGCAGCGACGCCGCCAGTCTACATCCGCAATGGCTACAACCTGGGCAAATGGGTCGGCGAGCGGATCCTCCAACGGGCGCGTGAGCAGGGCGTATGGGTCAACCTGTTCCGCCCGGGCAACATCACCTTCGACAGCCGTAGCGGCGTCTGCCAACCCCAACACAATCGCCTGATGCTGATGCTCAAAGGCTCGCTGCAACTGGGCCAGGTGCCGGATCTGGACATCGACTTCGACCTCATGCCGGTCGACTTCCTGGCCCGCTTCATCGCCTTCCACGCCAGCGGCCACCAGCCTCGGCAGTGGGTATTCAACCTGCACAACCCCGAGCCGCTGCGCTGGCGCGACTACCTGGCGGCATTCCGCGCGCAGGGCCATGTGTTCGAGCTGGTGGGTATCCGACAGTGGCAGCGCCAACTCGGCCATGTCGATCGCGACAACGCGCTGTTCGAGGTCCTGGGCTTCTACCTGGATGGCTTCGAGGAAGACATCGGCGATATCAGCGCCATCGAGCACCACAACGCCCGCGCGGGGGTACGGCGCATGGGCGCCAGCTACCCGGCCAAGACGCCGCAGCTGCTGCGTCGTGGCTGCCGCTACCTGAGCGACATCGGCTTCATCTGACCCCCTTCATTCACGACAGGAGCAACACGACATGCACGTTCTCGAACCCGATACCCTGATCCGTAACCCGCAAGGCTGCCAGGTGGTTTCCAGCGTGGAAATCGCCGCTCCGGCCGCCAGCGTGTGGAACATCGTCGGCAACTTCGCCGGTTTCCCGGTGTTCATCCCAGCGCTGTCGCACATCGACATGACCGGCAGTGGCGTGCGCTCGGTACGCAAGAAGCTGTTCAAGGATGGCAACGTGGTCATCGAACAGTTGAATTCACGCGACGAGCAAGCCATGACCATGACCTGGAGCCTGATCTACACCAGCTTGAACATCGGCAACCTGTGGGCGGCGATGCAGGTCGAGGCGCTCGATGGCCAGCACAGCCGGGCCACCTGGACCATCCAGGCCGAACCCTGGGAGGGCGGCGCCGAGGCGCTGCCTGGGTTCCAGGCATTCCTGCAGGGTTTTGCCGATGAGGCGATGGGGAATGTGCGCACGCTGCTGAGCTGAATGCGGCTCGGCTGGCTACAGGCCACATGAGGCAGATGGGGTGCGTCTGTACCGGCCTTATCACGGGCAAGCCGGCTCCCAGGTTCACCACTGCCCTCGGGTCTGGTGGAGTACCTGTGGCGGCCGGCTTGCCGGCGATGGGCTGCAAGGTCTCCCCAGGCTCGATATCGATCAGTGACAGTTGCAAAATAATGCCAGCCCGCAAACAATGAGACTAATTATCATTCATACCCTTTGACGCCAGCGCCTCTCCATGCCCTCCAGAGACTCCGTGCACACGCTCTACAGCCATCATCACGGCTGGCTATACAACTGGCTGCGCAGCACACTGGGCAACGCCGCCGACGCGGCGGACCTGGCCCAGGACACCTTCGTGCGCCTGCTACAACGCGAGCAGCTGGAACTCAGCGCCCCACGCGCCTTCCTGCGCACGGTCGCCCGGGGCCTGGTGATCGATCACTGGCGGCGCGAAGAGCTGCAACGCGCCTATCTCGAGGCCCTGGCCCACCTGCCGGAAGCCCAGGTACCGTCAGCGCAAACCCGCGAACTGATGCTGGAGTTGCTCGAACGCATCGCGCACATGCTCGACGGTCTCAAGCCCAAGGTCCGCCGCGCCTTCCTGCTGGCCCAGTGCGAAGGGCTGGGCCACAAGGCGATCGCCGAACAGATGGGCATCTCCCTGCGCTCCGTGGAACGCTACGTGGCAGAGGCGCTGTACCACTGCTACCTGCTGCGCTACGAAGACGGCTGCTGAGACAATGGGCCCAGCACATCCCCCGCCACAGGTCGTCAAGCAGGCCATCCACTGGCTGCTGAGGCTGCGCGAAAGCGGTCACGACCCGGCGCTGGCGCAGCAATGCGAACAATGGCGCAGCACCCACCATGAACATGAACTGGCCTGGCAACGGGTGCTCAGCCTGCACCAGGACCTTGACCTGCGCGCCCTCCCCGCCGCCGGTGTGGCCCTGCGGACCCTGGAGACCAGCCAGCGTCGCTTGCACCGGCGCCAGGCCCTGAAGCTGCTGGGCGGGGTCGCTCTAGTGGGCTCCGCAGCCTGGCTGGGCAAGGACCTCGATGCATTGCACGCCTGGACCTCGGACTACGCCACCGGCACGGGCGAGCGCCGCAGCTTCCAACTGCCGGATGGTTCGCTGCTGCAGCTCAATACCCGCAGCGCCGCGGACCTGGCCTTCGACCAGCGGCAGCGGCTCATTCGTCTCAGGCAGGGCGAGCTGATGCTCACCTGCAATGCCTTGCAAGGCCAGGGACGTCCCCTGCTGGTGGAAACCCGCGATGCCTTGCTGGAGGGTTTCGACGGACGCTTCGTGGTACGCCAGGACGCCGATTGCACGCGGGTCAGCGTCAGCCAGGGGAAAGTGGCCATCCACCGCCCTGGCCATGGCCAGTTGCAGTGGATCACCAGCGGCCAGGCTTGGCGTCTGGATACCCAGGGCGCGCAGCAGGTCGAGCAGCAAGCCATGGATGCCAGCGCCTGGGCCGAAGGGCTGATCGTCACCCGTGACATGCGCCTGGCCGATTTCCTCGCCGAAGTGGGCCGGTATCGCCACGGCTATCTCGGCTGCAGCGAGGCAGTCGCCGACCTGCGCCTGTCTGGTGTGTTCCGCCTGGAAGACACCGACGGGCTGCTGGAGTTGCTGCCACAGACACTGCCGGTCAGGCTCCACCAACGCACCCGCTGGTGGGTCCGGGTGGAGCGGATGGGGTGAGTCTGCTCTTTTTTGCAGATTTTTCTGGCGGGTTTTTCTCGAGCGTCCGGCTAGGACAGTAAGCGACTCCTACCAGCCCTTTCGACCCGACGGATATTCTCCATGCCTGACGCTCTGCCCTCGCTGCCCCTCGCGAGTACGAATGATTTTCGACCTGTCCTCAATTCAGCTCGCCTTGGCAAGGCGGTGCGCGCCGCGCTGTTCGGCACGGCCCTCGGCCTCGGCAGCGCGCCGCTGCTGGTTCAGGCCGCGGAGCCGACCGAGGTCAGCCAGCAGTATGCGATCCCTGCCGGCAACCTCGACGATGTGCTCAACCAGTTCGCCCGCCAGGCTGGCATCACCCTGTCCAGCACCCCGCAACTGACTGGCGCACTAGAGTCGCCCGGCCTGCAGGGGCACTACTCCACCGACCAGGCCTTGCGCCAGTTGCTCAATGGCACAGGGCTCGAGGCTGTCAGCCAGGATGGCCGCAGCTATGTGCTGCATCCCTTGCCGGAAGACGCGGCGCTATCGTTGCCGAGCACCGATATCCGCAGCTTCACCCTGGGTAACGCGCTAGGCAGCATGGAGGGCTACAACGCCACCCACAGCCAGGTCGCCACCAAGACCAGCATGCCGCTGCTGGAGACATCCCAGTCGGTCTCGGTGGTGACCCGCCAACAGATGGACGACCAGGGCGCGCAGACCGTGGCACAGGCCATGCGCTACACGCCGGGCGTCCTGACCAACCCCTACGGCGCCACCCACCGCTACGACTACGTGGCCATGCGCGGCTTCAACGATGGTTCGGTGGACAACATCTACGTCGATGGCCTGAAGTCCATGGGCGACAACGGCACCTACAGCACCATGCAGGTCGACCCGTACTTCCTCGAGCGCATCGACATCCTCAAGGGCCCCTCCTCCGTGCTCTACGGCCGCAGCTCGCCCGGCGGCCTGGTGGCACTGACCACCAAGAAACCGCTGTTCGACCCATATCGCCAGGTCCAGGCCACGGTCGGTACCCAGGGCCAGCGCGGCATGGGCTTCGACTTCAGCGGCCCGCTGGACGACGACAAGCGCATCGCCTACCGCCTGACGGGTCTGGCGGATGCCTCCGACACCCAGTTCGACCACAACAAGGAAGAGCGCTACGCCATCGCGCCGGCCGTCAGCATCGACTTCAGCGAGGACACCTCGCTGACCTTGCAGGCCTACCTGCAGCACGACCCCAATGGCGGCTATCACGGCGGCAACCCGGCGGACGGCATGTTGCACCCGCGTAACGGCCTGCGCCTGTCCGATCACTTCTTCGAAGGCGAGCCGGACATCGACAACTACGAGCGTACCCAACAGTCGTTCAGCTACCAGTTCGAGCATCGCTTCAACGATGTCTTCACGGCCCGCCAGAACTTCCGCTACCAGGACTCGGACGTGTCGATGGACCAGGTCTACTCGGCCGGCTGGGCAGACAGTACCAGCACGATCCTCAACCGCGCCTATACCGGCGGTGACGAGCGCCTGCATTCGTTCATCGTCGACAACATGCTCCAGGCGGAATTCTTCACAGGCTCGGCCAAGCACACCCTGCTGCTCGGTGCCGACTATCAGCGGCGCAAGGCGGATGTGGCCTGGCGCTATGGCACTGTCGATCCGCTGGATGCCGGCAACCCGCAGTACGGCAACGGCAACTTGCAGGTCCTCGGCGAAAACCGCTACCTGCGCCGCCTGCAGCAGACCGGCGTGTACCTGCAGGACCTCGTCGAACTGGACCAGTGGCGCTTCTCCCTCGGCCTGCGCCAGGACTGGGTGAAGGTGTCCGAGGAAAACCGCGACACCGACAGCAGGGTCAGCGATGATCGCTCCAAGTTCACCACCCGCGCCGGGGTGCTCTACCTGTTCGAAAACGGCATCGCGCCGTATGTGAGCTACTCCGAGTCGTTCAACCCCAACACCGTATCCGACCAGGACGGCCGCCCCTTGGCGCCGACCGAGGGCACCCAGTGGGAGGCGGGCATCAAGTACCAGCCGCCGGGCAGCGACAACCTGTTCACGGCGTCGGTGTTCCGCATCGAGCAAGAGAACCTGGCGTCCAAGCAACCGGACGAAGAGTTCTACCGCGCCGTCGGCGAGGTGCGCTCCCAGGGCCTGGAGCTGGAGGCCCACGTACAGGTGACCGACAACCTCAGGGTACTGGGCGGCTACACCTTCACCGATGTCGAGTACGCCAAGTCGATGCCCAGCCTGGTGTCGGGCAACCTCGACAACAAGGGCAACTCGCCGACCCAGGCGCCGAAGCAGATGTTCTCCTTGTGGGCCGATTATGATTTTCGCCAGGGCCCGCTCGACGGCCTGCGGCTGGGCGGCGGCGTGCGCTATGTCGGCTACAGCTGGGTGGATGCGGAGAACAGCATGAAGGTGCCCTCCTACACCCTGTTCGATGCCTCGGTCGGCTACGACCTGGGCAAGGTCGGGCTCAAGGGCGTGGATGTGCGCCTGAACGCCAACAACCTGACCAACGAGAGCTACATCGCCTCCTGTGCCAGCCTGAACTACTGCTATATGGGCGAGGAGCGCAATGTCAGCGCCACGGTCAGCTACCAGTTCTGACCACTCCCTCCATGTGCTCGAGGCCAGCGCCTGAAACCAGGTGCTGGCTTTTTCGTTTCTGGCGTTTTTCCTGGAGTCCCGACCGATGCGTCAATGCTATGTCTTGTTGCACCGCTACCTGGGCCTGGTGACGGCTGTGTTCCTGGCCCTGGCTGGCCTCACCGGCAGCCTGCTGGCTTTCCACCACGAGCTGGACGAATGGCTCAACCCCAGCTTCTATGAAGCGCCGGCGCTCGGCACGCCGCAGCAACCCGGCGCGCTTGTGGACAAGTTGCAAGCCGAGCATCCGCGCCTGCAGGTCTGGTACATGGAATATCCACAGGAAGCCGGACATTCCGCATTGCTGGCCATGGTGCCGCGCAACGACCCGCGCACTGACCAGCCCTATGCCGAAAAGAACACGGTGTTCTATCTCGACCCCGTGAGCGGCGAGACCCTCGGCCAGCGCTACTGGGGCGAGTGCTGCTTCTCTCGCGAGAACTTCATGCCGTTCATCCTGGAACTGCACTACAGCCTGACCCTGCCAGGCAACTGGGGCATCCTGCTGATGGGAGTGGTGGCCATCCTCTGGGTGCTGGACTGCTTCATCGCCGTGCTGCTCACCCTGCCCCGCGGGCGGCCGTTCTGGCGCAAATGGGCGACCGCCTGGAAGATCAAGAGCGGGCACGCCTATCGCCTGAACCTGGATATCCACAGGGCCGGCGGATTGTGGCTGTGGCTGCTGCTGTTACCCATCGCCATCAGCAGCGTGGCGATGAACCTGCCGGCACAGGTGTTCAAGCCCGCCGTATCCTTGTTCTCACCCGTCGCGCCAAGCGTCTACGAGGCCCGTGGAGCAATGCCCAAGGACGAACTGGGGGTGACCCTGCTGACCTATCAACAGGCCTACCAGAGGGCCCAGGAGGAAGGGGCAAGGCTTGGGTTGTCCGCACCGATCGGCGAGCTCTACTACAGCTTCGAGTACAACTTCTATGGCGCCGGCTTCGGCCAGCATGACACCGATGCCCACGGCAAGTCTTGGCTGTTCTTCCACGGCACCGATGGGCGTTTGCTGGGCCAGGAGATAGCGGGCCAGGGGACCTTGGGCGAACAGTTCTATCGCTTGCAGCTACCCATCCATGGTGGACGGATCATCGGAACGACCGGCCAGGTGCTGATCGCCATCCTGGGCGTGGCGATAGCGGTGCTCTCGTTTACCGGGGTCTATATCTGGTGGCGCAAGTTGCAGGCACGCCGGATCGGGAAAGCGCGCAAGGCGACGATGGCGTAGGGCCGGAAAAGACAAAGCCCCTGTCCGCATCGCGGACAGGGGCTTTGGATTTGAATCTTGACGATGACCTACTCTCACATGGGGAAACCCCACACTACCATCGGCGATGCGTCGTTTCACTGCTGAGTTCGGGATGGGATCAGGTGGTGCCAACGCTCTATGGTCGTCAAGAAATTCTGTGTGCCGGACCGTCGTGGAGGACGTGCCAGCGAATCTCTGGTCTCTCTACTAAAAGACAAAACCCCTACCTGCTCGCGCAGATAGGGGTTTTGCGAAATGAATCTTGACGATGACCTACTCTCACATGGGGAAACCCCACACTACCATCGGCGATGCATCGTT
>NZ_JAMYBK010000032.1 GCF_024127895.1 Pseudomonas guariconensis
CGCGGCGAGCACCGGACCGACCAGGGGGCCGGCGCCGGCGATGGCGGCGAAGTGGTGGCCGAAGAGGATGTGCTTGTTGGTCGGGACGTAGTCCAGGCCATCGTTGTTGAGGACCGCCGGGGTGGCCCGACGCGGGTCGAGCTGCATCACCTTGGTGGCGATGAACAGGCTGTAGTAGCGGTAGGCGACCAGGTAGATGGCCACGGCGGCGACTACGATCCACAAGGCATTGATCGCCTCGCCGCGACGCAGGGCGACCACACCCAGCGCGCAAGCGCCTATGACCGCCAGCGCCAACCACGGAATGTGGCGTAGCAGGCTATTATTGTTGTTCATGGTTCACTTCCAGCTGGTGGATTGGAAAAAGACCGCCCACCGAGTCTAGGGCGTGTCATCGCGCATTGCCATACTTGCTTTGATCTAGAGCCTCCGCGGCCCGTCAGCGGTACCTGATGCACAGACCAATCAACTATAGTCAGGAAGCACCCCCGGAGGGTCTAGCCATGAGCGAACACGACGAACGCCGCCGCTTCCAGCGCATCGACTTCGACGCCCCCACCGAGCTGCGCCAGGGCACACGGCGCTGGCCGGTGAAACTGCTCGACCTGTCGCTCAAGGGCCTGCTGATCGAGCGTCCCGAGCCGTGGGATGCCGACCTGACCCAGGATTTCGACGCCATCATCCATCTCGACCCGCAGACCCGTGTACAGATGCAGGTGGAATTGCGTCATGAAGAACCCACCCGGCTCGGCTTCATCTGCCTTTATATCGACATCGATTCGATGACCCATTTGCACCGTCTTGTGGAACTGAACGTCGCCGACAGCACCGAAATGATGCGCGAGCTGCGCGAACTCATCGAATATTGATATCTCTTAGCCAGCTAACATTCTTCCCGCCATGTGTTTCCTGTCTACCCAGACAGCTTTCTGTTGGGTAGCAGCTGTGTTGTACACACCCCTCTAGCATCGCCTCTGCCAGCTTGGAACGCATTCTGCATTCCATTTGCCCGCACCTTGCGAACGCCCTTGTCCGCGCTCCGATCAAAATCTTGTATACAATTCTTGTGGTATTTGTTTGCAGGAATTGTCTACAGTAGCGACACAACAATAAACAGAGAGCCTGCTCCATGACTACGTCCCCTAGCACGTCTCCCGCCAAGCGCCCCGAGGATGAATACCTCGGGCTTGGCGCCAACCTGGCCTATGGTCTGCAGCATGTGCTGACCATGTACGGGGGGATCGTGGCCGTGCCCCTGATCCTCGGCCAGGCCGCGGGTCTGGCGCCCGCGGAGATCGGCCTGCTGATCGCCGCCTCGCTGTTCGCCGGTGGCCTGGCCACGCTGTTGCAGACCCTTGGCCTGCCGTTCTTCGGCTGCCAGTTGCCATTGGTGCAAGGGGTGTCCTTCGCCGGTGTCGCCACCATGGGGGCGATCCTCAGCAGTGAAGGCGGCGGTGGCCTGCAGGGCGTGCTCGGCGCGGTCATGGCGGCCTCGCTGATCGGCTTCCTGATCACCCCGGTGTTCTCGCGCATCACCAAGTTCTTCCCGCCGCTGGTCACCGGTATCGTCATCACCACCATCGGCCTGACCCTGATGCCGGTCGCCGCGCGCTGGGTGATGGGCGGCAACAGCGCCTCGCCGGAGTTCGGTAGCATGGCCAACATCGGCCTGGCGGCACTGACCTTCGCCATCGTCCTGCTGCTGAGCAAGCTGGGCAACGCGACCATCTCGCGCCTGTCGATCCTCCTGGCCATGGTGGCAGGTACCCTGATCGCCTGGGCCCTGGGCATGACCGACTTCAGCAAGGTCAGCGAAGGCCCGATGTTCGCCTTCCCCAGCCCGTTCCACTTCGGCATGCCGACCTTCCACATCGCCGCGATCCTGTCGATGTGCATCGTGATCATGGTGACCCTGGTGGAGACCTCGGCCGACATCCTCGCCGTGGGCGAGATCATCGATACCAAGGTCGACTCCAAGCGCCTGGGCAACGGCCTGCGCGCCGACATGGCCTCGAGCATCCTGGCACCGATCTTCGGCTCCTTCACCCAGAGTGCGTTCGCCCAGAACGTCGGCCTGGTGGCGGTGACCGGGGTCAAGAGCCGCTACGTGGTGGCCACCGGCGGGGTGATCCTGGTGGTGCTCGGCCTGCTGCCGATCATGGGCCGGGTGATCGCCGCGGTACCGACGCCGGTACTGGGCGGTGCAGGCATCGTGTTGTTCGGCACCGTGGCCGCCAGCGGTATCCGCACCCTGTCGAAGGTCAACTACAAGAACAACGTCAACCTGATCATCGTCGCCGCCTCGCTGGGCTTCGGCATGATCCCGATTGCCGCGCCGAACTTCTACCACCACTTCCCGAACTGGTTCGAGACCATTTTCCACTCCGGCATCAGCTCGGCGGCGATCATGGCCATCCTGCTGAACCTGATCTTCAACCACTTCACCGTGGGCAACTCGGACCAGCAATCGGTGTTCGCCGCGGGCTACGAGCGAACCATCCAGTATTCCGACCTCTCGGCCCTGCGTGATGGCGACTACTTCAAGGACGGCAAACTGTTCGATGCCGACGGCAACGAGGTGCCGGTGCTCGAACCTGACGAACAGGGCGACGAGGCGCCCAGGCGCAAGGCGCTGGCAGAGCACTGATCGCCACCTGCGGCGGTCACGCAAGGGGAGCCGATGCGCATCGTCGGCTCCCCTTTTTTCATGTCGCGAAACTATCGGCCCCAATGCCACTTCACTGACCAGCCTTGGGGCTTGGATCACTCGAAGAGTGCATCCAAGGCCTGTTCCAGCCGGGTCACGGCAATCACTTGCAAACCGGCCGGGGCTTCCTTCGGCGCATTGCCCTTGGGCACGATGGCGCGCTTGAAACCGTGCTTGGCGGCCTCCTTGAGGCGCTCCTGGCCACTGGGCACCGGGCGTACCTCACCGGACAGGCCGATCTCGCCGAACACCAGCAGGCCATCGGCCAGCGGGCGGTTGCGCAGGCTGGACATGACTGCCGCCATCAATGCCAGGTCCGACGCCGTCTCCAGCACCTTGACGCCCCCCACCACATTGAGGAACACGTCCTGATCATGGGTGGGAATACCACCGTGCCGGTGCAACACCGCCAGCAGCATGGCCAGGCGGTTCTGGTCCAGGCCCAGGGTGACCCGGCGCGGGTTGGCCAGGTGGCTGTCGTCCACCAGCGCCTGGACCTCCACCAGCATCGGCCGGGTACCTTCCCAAGTCGCCATGACCACGCTGCCGGGCACTTCCTCCTGGGCGCGGTTGAGGAAGATCGCCGACGGGTTGGAAACCTCCTTGAGGCCCCGGTCGGTCATGCCGAACACGCCCAGCTCGTTGACCGCGCCGAAGCGATTCTTCACCGCCCGCAGCAGACGCAGTCGGCCATCGGACTCACCCTCGAAGTACAGCACGGTGTCGACCATGTGCTCCAGCACCCGTGGACCGGCCAGGGAGCCCTCCTTGGTCACGTGGCCGACCAGGAACACCGCCGTGCCGCTCTGCTTGGCATAGCGCACCAGCAATGCGGTGCTCTCGCGGACCTGGGCCACGCCGCCGGGCGCGGACTGCAGCTGTTCGGTGAAGATGGTCTGGATCGAGTCGATGACCATGACCCGGGGCTTTTCCTGGCGCGCCGTGGCGATGATCGCCTCGATGCAGGTCTCGGTCATCACCTTGAGCTGGTCCTGGGGCAGGCCCAGGCGCCGCGAGCGCATGGCCACCTGCTGCTGGGACTCCTCGCCGGTGACGTACAGCGCCGGCATGCGCGCGGCGACGTTGCACAGGGTCTGCAGCAGAATGGTCGACTTGCCGATCCCCGGGTCGCCGCCGATCAGCACCACCGAACCGTCGACCAGGCCACCACCGAGCACCCGGTCCAGCTCGGTACTGCCAGTGCCGAAACGTGGGATCTCCTCGACGCTGACCTCGGCCAGGGTCTTGATCTGTGCCTGTTGCCCGGCCCAGCCGGCACGCCCGCTGGGCGCCGCGGCACCGCCGCTCTCGATCAGGGTCTCGACCAGGGTGTTCCAGGCCCCGCATTCACCGCACTGGCCGGCCCATTTGGGGAAGGTCGCGCCACACTCGGTGCAGCCATACAAGCGCTTGGCCTTGGCCATGGGCTCAGTCTCCTGGAAAAAATCGCCATGATAGCCGAGCCGGACGTGCCTCGAACGTGCCGGGAAGCGACAAAACTATTCGATCTAACCGCAGTCTCTAGCATCGGCGTAACGCATGAAGCGCATAGCTGGCTTACACTGCGAATACCTTATCCATTTGTTACAAGGAATAAACCATGGGCATGCTCAGTGAATTCAAGGCCTTTGCGGTAAAGGGAAATGTCGTCGACATGGCCGTCGGTATCATTATCGGCGCGGCCTTCGGCAAGATCGTATCGTCCTTCGTGGGCGACGTGGTCATGCCGCCGCTGGGCCTGTTGATCGGTGGGGTGGACTTCAGTGACCTGGCCATCACCCTCAAGGCCGCCGAGGGCGACATCCCCGCGGTGGTGCTGGCTTATGGCAAGTTCATCCAGACGGTGATCGACTTCCTGATCATCGCCTTCGCGATCTTCATGGGCGTGAAGGTGATCAATCGCCTCAAGCGCGAAGAAGCCGAGGCCCCGAGCGCCCCGCCCGTGCCGACGCCCGAGGAGACCCTGCTGACCGAGATCCGCGACCTGCTCAAGAACCGTCAGCCCTGAGCGACTAGCCACGAGCTGCAAGCTGCAAGAAAAAGCCGATCGGTGTGATAGCTGCTTTTTCTTGCAGCTCGTGGCTTGCAGCTACCAGTAGTTCTCCACCGCCACCTGCCCCGGCCGCCGGCTCAGGCTCAACTGCAGGTCGCGCGCCTTCAGCACCTTGCGGGTGTCGTCGATCATGTCCGGGTTACCGCACAGCATGATCCGCGAATGCTCCGGTGACAGCTCCAGCCCCGCTGCCTTCTCCAGTTCGCCATGCTCGATCAGCGTGGTGATCCGCGCATTCAACGCCCCAGGGTACCGCTCGCGGGTGACCACCGGGATGAACTGCAGCTTGCCGGCGAACTCGGCCAGGTAGTCACGCTGCTCCAGGCCGGCGATCAGGTCCAGGTAGGCCAGTTCCTTGGCCTCGCGCACCGAATACACCAGCTTGATATTGTCGAATCGCTCCCAGGCTTCGAAGTCTTGCAGGATCGACATGAACGGCGCGATACCGGTGCCGGTGGCCAGCAACCACAGGTCACGGCCACCCACGAAACGGTCGAGGGTCAGGTAGCCGAAGGCCTGGCGATCGATGAGCAAGTGATCGCCCTCGCCCAGGCGGCTCAGCTCGCTGGTGAACTCGCCGCCCGGCACGACGATGGAGAAGAAGTCGAGGAACTCGTCATGGGGGGCGCTGACCATCGAGTAAGCCCGCCATACCACGCTGCCATCGGCCTTGGTCACGCCCAGACGGGCGAACTGCCCGGAACGGAAACGAAACCCAGGGTCGCGGGTGACCCGCAGGGTGAACAGATTGGGGGTCAACGGCTGGACGTCGAGCAGGGTCTGGCGGGTGAACTTGTCGGCGCTGGCAGTCATGACGGGCTCCATCGATCAGGAACGCCCAGTGTCGCCCAAAGCGCCGGGGATGAACACCGATGGTTTGTAGGGCCTCGTGCGGCGCTCGTCGGCGAGCACGGTCTATAACAAAATATTCCGAACAAATTGCTAGGTCTTTTCCTACAATCATCCGGTAGCGGAATTTTGGATCCATCTAGAGTCCAGAGGGAGCCGACTCATGCCACAGTGGAAAACCCAACAACTGCAATTGCTGCTCGAGGAGCGGGAGCCACAACGACTGTTCGATCGCGCCCTTGGCCTGGTCCAAGATCTGGACATGACCTACCTGGGCCTGGCGCTGTACCTGCCCATCGCCGCCCATCCTCCGCAGGTGGTGCGCTACAACAACTATCCAGGCGAATGGAACGCCCACTGCCAGGGCGGCGAAGCGCTGCGCGAAGACCCGGTCGTCAACAGATGCCATCGCACCACGATGCCCGTCCTCTGGCACGATGAGTTGTACCACGAGGTTCCCCACCTGCGCGAAACGGCCTGCAGCCATGGTTTGTGTCACGGCTGGACACAATCGGTGCACGACCTGCAGCACAACGAAACCCAACTGAGCGTGGCCAGGCCACAAGGAGCGATCGACACCGCCGAATTCTACGAGAAGGCCGCCCAGGTGCTCTGGCTGTGCAATAGCCTGCATGCCCTGCTCTGCGAGTATCACCTGGCGCGGCTCGCCCCCGAGCCCAGCCTGAGCGACCGGGAGCTGGAGGTCCTCAAGTGGTCCGCCGCCGGCAAGACCGCCTCGGACATCGCCTGCATCCTTTCGCTGTCGACCAGCACCGTGAACTTCCACATCCGCAGCGTGATCACCAAGACCAACGCCGCCAACAAGGCCGGGGCGATCGCCATCGCCGCCACCCGCGGCCTGCTCTGACGCCAGGCGCAAAGCCCTGTAGAATCGCGCACCTGAAGCTCGTCGTGGCCTGCGATGGGCAGTTTCGCACCCGAGCCAACGCCATGCCCCTGCTGACCAGCCCCTTCGCCGAACTCGACCTGATCCGCCAGCCGGAACAGGCCAACGATCCCCTGCAAGCCTTCGATGCCGCGGACCACTACCTGCTGGAGCACCTGGCCGGCCAGGCACCGGGGGCCGGTTGCCGGGTACTGGTGCTCAATGACAGCTTCGGGGCCCTGGCCGCCAGCCTGGCCGGGCACCTGGACGTGGTCAGCAGTGGCGATTCGCACCTGGCCCACCTGGCCCTGGAAAAGAACCTGGTGCGCAATGGCAAGCCCTACGACAGCGTGCCCTTCGTGCCCGCCAGCGAACGCTGGCAGGGCCCGTTCGATCGGGTACTGGTGCGTGTGCCCAAGGCCCTCGCCCTGCTCGAAGAGCAGTTGATCCGCCTGCAGGGCCACCTGGCGCCAGGCGCCCAGGTGATCGCCGGCGCCATGATCAAGCATCTGCCGCGTGCCGCAGGCGACCTGATGGAAAAGTACATCGGCCCGGTGCAGGCTTCGCTGGCCCAGAAAAAGGCACGCCTGCTCACGGCCAGCGTCGTCGACGAGCGTCCCGCCGCGCGTTCGCCCTACCCCACCCGCTACCGCCTGGAATCCCCCGCCCTGGAGCTGGTCAACCATGCCAATGTGTTCTGCCGCGAAGGGCTGGACATCGGTACCCGTGCCTTCCTGCCGCACCTGCCCCGCGACCTTGGCCAGGCCCGTGTCGCCGACCTGGGCTGCGGCAATGGCGTGCTGGCGATCGCCAGTGCCCTGGCCAACCCCGACGCGCACTACACGCTGGTGGATGAGTCGTACATGGCCGTGCAGTCGGCCCGGGAGAACTGGCTAGCGGCGCTGGGCGAACGCGAGGTAACGATCCGCCCCGCCGATGGCCTGGCCGGGCAGGACAAGCAGTCGCTGGACGTGGTGCTGTGCAACCCGCCGTTCCACCAGCAGCAGGTGGTCGGCGATTTCCTTGCCTGGCGCATGTTCCAGCAGGCCCGTGAAGCGCTGGTGATCGGGGGCGCGCTGTACATCGTCGGCAACCGCCATCTGGGTTATCACAGCAAACTGGCGCGGTTGTTCCGTGGGGTAGAGCAGGTGGCGGCGACGCCGAAGTTCGTGGTGCTCAAGGCGCGCAAGTAGGGCCTATCAATGCAGATCCGTTAGCGTTTCTGCTGCCATTTGGGGCTGCTTCGCAGCCCCTGTTCTGGCCCCCCGAGGGACTCAATGCGTACTGAGCCCCGCCGCACTCATGAACATCCTCATCAGCCAGGCCACCACCCCAAGGGCGGCGACGCTGGCCGCCCAGATCAGCACCAGCCAACCCAGGCGCTGCCACAGTGGCTTTTTCTCTCCAACGTTCATCGCCGCGCCCCCTCAGTGATAGCCCTGATCATGGGTCACCTTGCCACGGAACACGTAGTAGCTCCAGAAGGTGTACCCCAGGATGAACGGCAGGATGAACAACGTGCCCACCAGCATGAAGCCCTGGCTCTGCGGCGGAGCCGCGGCATCCCAGATGGAGATCGACGGCGGGATGATGTTCGGCCACAGGCTGATGCCCAGGCCGCTGTAGCCGAGGAAGATCAGCACCAGGGTCAGCACGAACGGGGTGTAGTGGGCATTGCGTGCCACCGCCCGCAGCAGCCCGTAGAAGGTCACCAGCACCAGGATCGGCACCGGCATGAACCAGATCAGGTTGGGCAGGCTGAACCAGCGCTCGGCGATCTGCGGATAGGCCAGCGGCGTCCACAGGCTGACGATACCGATCACCACCAGTAGCACCAGCGCCAGGGGCCGAGCCAGGTCATGCATCTGCTGCTGCAGCGGGCCTTCGGTCTTCATGATCAGCCAGGTGCAACCGAGCAAGGTGTAGGCGACGATCAGGCCGAGCCCGCTGAACAGGCTGAACGGGGTGAGCCAGTCCAGCGAACCACCGGCATAGTGGCGATCGACCACCTTGAAGCCTTCGATGAAAGCACCCAGGGCCACACCCTGGAAGAAGGTGGCGACCAGCGACCCCCAGATGAAGGCCTTGTCCCAGATATGGCGCTTGGCGGCCGTGGCCTTGAAGCGGAACTCGAACGCCACGCCGCGGAAGATCAGCCCCACCAGCATGAGGATCAGCGGCAGGTACAGCGCCTCCAACACCACCGAATAGGCCATGGGGAACGCACCGAACAGTCCCGCGCCGCCCAGCACCAGCCAGGTTTCGTTGCCGTCCCATACCGGGGCGACGGTGTTCATCATCACGTCACGGTCACGCTCGCCCTTGACGAAGGGGAAGAGCATGCCGATCCCTAAGTCGAAGCCGTCCATCACCACGTACATCATGACGCCGAAGATGATGATCACGGCCCAGATCAACGGAAGATCGATACCCATGGCTCAGTTCCCCTTGTTCAGGCTGGCGGCGTCGGCATCGATGCCGTCGTCATCGGCGGCGGACAACGGCCGTGCCGGCGTGCGTTTCTGCCCCGGTCCACCGGGTTTGTGCTCGTCGCCCTCGCCGGTCTGCGGCCCCTTGCGCACCAGGCGCATCATGTAGCCCAGGCCCGTGCCGAACAGGGCGAAGTAGACCACCACGAAAATCACCAGGGTCAGGCCGAGCTGGGTGTAGCTGTGGTTGGACACGCCATCGGCGGTCCGCATCAGGCCGTAGACCACCCAGGGCTGGCGGCCGACCTCGGTGGTGAACCAGCCGGCAAGGATGGCGATCAGGCCCGACGGCCCCATCCACAGGGTCAGGTAAAGGAACGGCCGCGAGCTGTACAGCGTGCCGCGCTTGCGCAGCCACAGGCTCCACAGGCCGACGAAGATCATCAGCAGGCCCAGGCCGACCATGATGCGGAACGACCAGAACACGATGGTCGAGTTGGGCCGGTCCTCGGGCGGGAACTCCTTCATCGCCGGGACCTGCTTGTCCAGGCTGTGGGTCAGGATCAGGCTGCCCAGGGCCGGGATCTCGATCTTGAAGCGGGTGGTCTCGGCCTGCATGTCGGGAATGCCGAACAGGATCAGCGGCGTCGGCTCACCGGGCACGTTCTCCCAATGGCCTTCGATGGCCGCGATCTTCACCGGCTGGTGCTTGAGCGTATTGAGGCCATGGAAGTCACCGATCACCGCCTGGATCGGGGCAACGATCAGGGCCATCCACATGGCCATCGAAAGCATCTTGCGCACGGCCGGGTTGTCACGCCCGCGCAGCAGGTGCCAGGCGGCCGAGGCGCCGACGAAGAAGGCCGTGGCGACGAACGCAGCGGTGGCCATGTGCATCAGGCGGAAGGGGAAGGACGGGTTGAAGATCACCGCCAGCCAGTCCACCGGCACCACCCGACCATCGATGATCTCGTGGCCCTGGGGGGTCTGCATCCAGCTGTTGGAGGCGAGGATCCAGAAGGTCGACACCAGGGTGCCGAGGGCGACCATCAGCGTGGAGAAGAAGTGCAATCCCCGGCCGACACGGTTCCAGCCGAACAGCATGACGCCGAGGAAGCCCGCCTCGAGGAAGAATGCGGTCAGCACCTCGTAGGTCAGCAAGGGGCCGGTGATGGCGCCGGCGAAATCGGAGAAACGGCTCCAGTTGGTGCCGAACTGGTAGGCCATGACCAGGCCGGAGACCACCCCCATGCCGAAGTTGACGGCGAAGATCTTCGACCAGAAGTGGTAGAGGTCACGGTAGACGTTGTTGCCGGTCTTCAGCCAGAGGCCTTCGAGAACCGCCAGGTAGCTCGCCAGGCCAATGGTGATGGCTGGGAACAGGATGTGGAAGGATACGGTAAACGCAAACTGGATTCGGGCGAGCTCCAAGGCCTCTAAACCGAACATAGTGCTTCCTCTTCAGGTAATCCGGCGTCCAGGCCGATGGCCTTCACGCCCACAGCCCCCACGGTTATCGAGTGCGGCGCGCTGGAATTGTTCTGTTCGATCGCAGGGAGTCCGGCCATCAGGCCGAATCGTTGCATCTGGAACTATTGACCCAGGTCAACGACTGCTGGAAAGCATAGACGCGAATGGCCGGATGGAGCGTGTGGTTGATTGCCGCGTGACCGGTTGCCTCACCCGCTTGCAAATGAGTGGCATGGGTGATCCCACAGGGTTCTTCGTCAGTCGCACGCCTTCTGAAAAAGTAACTATTTGTTACAGTCAGATGATACCCTGCATCCCCTCTACCACCGAGGTTGCAGATCTGCGATGCCCGACTCCGCCCCGCTGCTGTTGCGCCACCACCGCCCCTTCCTCGCCTTCTGGCTGGCCCGTGTGTTCACCGCCAGCGGCTTCCAGATGCTCACCGTGGCCATCGGTTGGCACCTCTACCAGTTGACCGGCAACGTCCTGGACCTGGGCTGGGTCGGCCTGGTGGAGTTCGCGCCGCGGGTGCTGTTCATGCTGCACACCGGCCACGTGGCCGATCGTTACGACCGCCGCCGTGTCGCCGCCCTGTGCCAGAGCCTGCAGGCCTCGATCGCACTGGCCCTGGCAGTGGGCAGCGCCACCGACAATGTCAGCCGCGAGCTGATCTTCATCCTCGCCTTCCTGCTCGGCGCCACTCGCTCCTTCGAAATGCCGGCGACCCAGGCCCTGCTGCCCAATGTCGTACCGCCAGGGCTGTTTCCGCGAGCCGTGGCAGCCTCGGCCTCGGCGACCCAGTCAGCGACCATCGTCGCCCCGGCCGTGGGTGGCTTCCTCTATGCCTTCGGCAGCCTCTGGGTGTATGCGCCGACGGTCGCCCTGTACGCCATCGCCTGCCTGCTGACCCTGAGCCTCGACGCTCGCCAGCAGCTCCCCCAGCGCGGTCGCGCCAACCTCGAATCGCTGCTGGCCGGCATCCGTTTCATCCGCAGCCGCCGGGACATCTTCGGGGCCATTTCCCTGGACCTGTTCGCCGTGCTGCTCGGTGGCGCCACGGCGCTGCTGCCGGTATTCGCCAAGGACATCCTGCTCACCGGCGCCTGGGGCCTGGGCCTGCTGCGCTCGGCGCCGGCGGTGGGGGCGCTGATGATGTCGCTGTGGCTGGCGCGCTTCCCGGTGGAGCGCAAGGTGGGCCTGATCATGTTCACCGCCGTCGGCGTGTTCGGCGTGGCGACCATCGCCTTCGGCCTGTCCACCTCGTTCTGGTTCTCCCTGGCCGTGCTGGTGGTGCTCGGTGCGGCCGACATGATCAGCATGGTCATCCGCGGTGCCTTCGTGCAGTTGGAGACGCCGGATGAGATGCGCGGGCGGGTCAGTGCGGTGAACGGCTTGTTCATCGGCGCCTCCAACCAACTCGGGGAGTTCGAGTCAGGGGTGACGGCGCACTGGTTCGGCACGGTGCCGGCGGTGGTGCTGGGCGGCGTGGGCACGCTGGTGGTGACCGGGATGTGGATGAAACTGTTCCCGACCCTGGCCAAGCGCGACCGGTTGCACGAAGGCTAGGCATGTGCCGAGCCTGTGCCGCGGTATGCCACCCACCCCGCCCGTCCCGGCGCCCATAGGCCCCCGCCATCCATGCTGGTATGATGCGCGGCTTTTTTCAGCCCCACGCAAATCCACGGCATCCGCTACGGTCTGTGCTTTGCTGATGGGGTCGATACATTCACGGCGCCGGGGGCGCCTTGGGGAGCGGGCATGCTGGAAAGGCTGTTTCAACTAAGAGCACACAACACCAACGTGCGCACCGAGATACTCGCGGGCGTCACCACCTTCCTGGCCATGGCCTACATCCTGTTCGTCAACCCGAGCATCCTCGGCGAGACCGGCATGGACAAGGGTGCGATCTTCGTCGCCACCTGCCTGGCCGCGGCCATCGGCTCAGCGACCATGGGCCTGATCGCCAACTACCCGATCGCCCTGGCGCCCGGCATGGGCCTGAACGCCTTCTTCACCTATACCGTGGTCCTGCACATGGGTCACACCTGGCAGGTCGCGCTGGGTGCGGTGTTCCTCTCGGCGGTGCTGTTCTTCCTGCTGTCGATCTTCCGTATCCGCGAGTGGATCGTGAACAGCATCCCGCTGCCGCTGCGCTCGGCCATCGCGGCGGGCATCGGCCTGTTCCTGGCGCTGATCGCCCTGCACAACGCCGGCATCGTGGTCGACAACCCGGCGACCCTGGTGGGCCTGGGTGACCTCAAGCAACCCGCGCCGATCCTGGCGACCCTTGGCTTCTTCCTGATCGTCGCGCTCGAATCGCTGAAGGTGCGCGGCGCGGTGCTGATCGGCATCCTCGCGATCACCCTGGCCTCGATCCTGCTGGGCGTGACGCCGTTCGGCGGCATCGTCTCCATGCCACCGTCGCTGGCGCCGACCTTCCTGCAGCTGGACATCGCCGGCGCCCTCGACGTGGGCCTGGTCAGCGTGATCTTCGCCTTCCTGTTCGTCGACCTGTTCGACAACTCCGGCACCCTGATCGGCGTGGCCAAGCGCGCGGGGCTGATGGGCAAGGACGGCTACATGCCGAAGATGGGCCGAGCCCTGATCGCCGACAGTACCGCAGCCATGGCCGGCTCCCTGCTGGGCACCTCGACCACCACCAGCTACATCGAATCCGCCGCGGGCGTGAGTGCGGGCGGGCGTACGGGCCTGACCGCCATCGTGGTCGCCATGCTGTTCCTCCTGGCGCTGTTCTTCGCCCCACTGGCCGGCAGCGTACCGGCCTTCGCCACCGCCCCGGCGCTGCTGTTCGTCGCGGTGCTGATGGCCTCGGGCCTGGCGGAAATAAACTGGGACGACGTCACCGAGGCCGCGCCCGTGGTGGTCACCGCCCTGGCCATGCCGCTGACCTACTCGATCGCCAACGGCATCGCCTTCGGTTTCATCGCCTGGACCGCCGTCAAGCTGATCTCCGGTCGCTACCGCGACCTGAACTCGGCCCTGGTGATCCTGTCCATCCTGTTCGTCATCAAGCTGGGCTGGCTCAACGCATGAGTGCTGTCTTCGATCCTTCCACCTATGCCACGCAACTGGACGCCAAGGTCACCCGCCTGCGCGAGCTGCTGGCACCGTTCGACGCGCCGGAACCGGCCGTGTTCGACTCGCCGCGCGAGCACTATCGCCTGCGCGCCGAATTCCGCCTGTGGCGCGAGGACGGCCAGCGCCACTACGCGATGTTCGCCCCGGGCGAGAAGCACACGCCGATCCTGATCGACGACTTCCCCATCGCCAGCCAGCGGATCACTGCCTTGATGCCGCGCCTGAAAGCCGCCTGGCAGGCCAGCGAGGCGCTGAGCAACCGGCTGTTCCAGGTGGAGTTCCTCACCACCCTGGCCGGCGATGCCATGGTCACCCTGTGCTACCACCGCCCGCTGGACGAAGCCTGGGAAATCGCCGCGCGACAGTTGGCCGACGAGCTGGGCGTCAGCATCATCGGCCGTTCCAAGGGCAAGCGCCTGGTCATCGGCCGCGACTATGCCGTGGAAAGACTCAAGGTGGCCGGCCGCGTGTTCAGCTACCGCCAGCCGGAAGGCGCCTTCACCCAGCCCAACGGCGCGGTGAACCAGAAGATGCTGGGCTGGGCCTTCGAGGCCATGGGCGAGCGTGATGACGACCTGCTGGAGCTGTACTGCGGCAACGGCAACTTCACCCTGCCGCTGGCCACCCGCGCGCGCCAGGTGCTGGCCACCGAGATCAGCAAGACCTCGGTCAATGCCGCGCTGAGCAACCTGGATGAGAACGGTGTGGATAACGTTCGGCTGGTGCGCCTGTCGGCCGAAGAGCTGACCCAGGCCCTGAACGAGGTTCGCCCGTTCCGCCGGCTCGAAGGCATCGACCTGAAGGGCTATGCGTTCGGCACGGTGTTCGTCGACCCGCCGCGTGCCGGCATGGACCCGGACACCTGCGAACTGGCCCGGCGCTTCGAGCGCATCCTGTACATCTCGTGCAACCCCGAGACCCTGGCGGCGAACATCGCCCAGTTGCACGACACCCACCGCATCGAGCGCTGCGCGCTGTTCGACCAGTTCCCGTATACCCACCACATGGAAAGCGGCGTGCTGCTGGTACGGCGCTGACCGCACGGGCGCTATCGCCGGCAAGCAGGCTTCCACAGGCAATGCGCTGAGCTTGAGGGCTACGCGGTGCCTGTGGAAACCAGCTTGCCGGCGATGCTTTTCCGGTGCATCAGAAGTCGAAGAACACCGTCTCTCCTTCTCCCTGAATGCGGATATCGAAGCGATACGCCGCCTGGCCTTCCACCTCGCAGCGCCTGGCGATCAGCGTCTCGCGCCGCTGCGGCTGCTCGATCAGGTTGAGCACCGGGCACGTGGCGTTGGCCTCGGCCTCATCGTCGAAATACAACCGCGTATGCAGGTGGATGTTGATGCCACGGGCGAACAGGCTGATGTTGATATGCGGCGCCATGGGTACGCCCGCGGCATTCTTCACCACCCCTGGCTTGACCGTGTGCAGGGCCCACTCGCCGGCGTCGAAGGTGGTGGCGGTGCGGCCGAAGCTGTTGAAGGCGTTTTCCAGGTTGTAGTGGTCCTGGTACTCGCCGCTGGCGTCGGCTTGCCAGAACTCCAGGAACGAATCGCGCACCAGGTGGCCGTTGCCGTCATACACGTGGCCGATCAACAGGATGTGCTCGCCCGGCGCGTGCGGCTTGGCCAGGCGGTTCCAGATCTCCTGGTCGCGGGTCGGGTTGCCGGCCGCCGCCAGGGCGAGGCCGATATGCACGTAGGGGCCGGCGGTCTGCGAAGGGGTTTCCGGCAGCAGTTCGATAGGCATGGCAGGCTCCTCAGCAGTTCTCGAAGTGGCTCTTGCGCTGGCCGCGCAGCACGATGTCGAAGCGATAGGCCAGGCAGTCCATGGGGTTGGCGTTGCTCATGTCGAGCTTGGCGATCAGCCGCTGTACCGCGTCGGGGTTGGCGATCGACTTGACGATCGGGCACAGCGGGATCAGCGGGTCACCTTCGAAATACAGCTGGGTGATCAGCCGGGTGGCGATCGACGGGCCGCTGATCGACACATGGATATGCGCCGGACGCCAATCGTTGGGGCCGTTGCGCCAGGGGTAGGGGCCAGGCTTGATGGTGCGGAAGCTGTAGTAGCCGTCGCGGTCGGTCAAGCAGCGGCCAACACCGCCGAAATTCGGGTCCAGCGGCGCCAGGTAGCGATCGTTCTTGTGCCGGTAGCGACCACCGGCGTTGGCCTGCCACATCTCCACCAGGGTGTTGGGCACCGGCGTGCCGTACTGGTCGAGCACACGCCCGGCCACGATGATGCGCTCGCCGATCGGCAGGCCGCCATGGTTGAAATTCAGCAGCAGATCGTTGTCGTGGGGGCCGAAACCGAGGTGGGAAAAGTCCGGGCCGGTGCTTTCGCTGATCGACTGCGGGATGCTCACCAAGGCTTGGCGCGGGGAGCGTGCCACGGACGTCTTGTAGTCGGGGGTGAAGGCCTTGGGGTGCCAGTTGCGATCACGGATCACGAAGCGGCGGGTGTCCTGGGCGGGCATGCCGTTTTCCTCTCTTGGAATTATGGAGTCGCCTGTGCGTGGCAGGCTGGCCTGCAGTTTCGAACAGGCCGGGCAGCGTGAATATTGAAAACATGCCGACCATCCATAACCTTTTGGTTATGGATGCACACGCCGGCTGACAGGCGCAGCGACACTGAACTAATCTTTGTCTTCATGTTTCACGCTCCGGAGAGCATTTCATGGAATGGCGAAAAGGCCGACGCAGCGACAACGTAGTCGATGCCCGCGGCGCAGGTGGTGGCGGCGGCATGCGTTTTGGCGGCGGCAAGGGGTTGGGGCTTGGCGCGATCCTGCTGATCGTGGGGATCGGCTGGATCACCGGGCAGGATCCGTTGCAGATCCTCGGCCAGATCGCCGGCCAGATGGAGCAGCAACAGCAGCAGGTCCCTGCCGGGGCGGGTGGCAAGGCACCGCCGGCCAACGACGAGCAGGCCGAGTTCGTCGCCTCGATCCTCGGCGACACCGAAGATACCTGGAAAGCCCTGTTCGCCCAGGCCGGCAAACAGTACCGCGACCCCAAGCTGGTGCTGTTCAGCGGCCAGGTCAGCTCGGCCTGCGGTTTCGCCTCCTCGGCGGTCGGACCGTTCTACTGCCCGGCCGACCAACGGGTGTACCTGGACATGACGTTCTTCCGCGAAATGGAAACCCGCTTCGCCGCCGCCGGCGACTTCGCCCAGGCCTATGTGATCGCCCATGAGATCGGCCACCATGTGCAGACCCTGCTGGGGGTCTCTGCCCAGGTCGACGCTGCCCGCCGCAGTGGCCAGCGCATGGAGGGCGACAACGGCCTGCTGGTGCGCCAGGAGCTGCAGGCCGACTGCCTGGCCGGGGTCTGGGCCTACCAGGCGCAGAAACGCCTGAACTGGCTGGAGCCGGGCGATGTCGAGGAAGCCCTCAGCGCCGCCAATGCCATCGGCGACGACCGCCTGCAGCAGCGCGGCCAGGGCCGCGTGGTGCCGGACTCGTTCACTCATGGCACCTCGGCCCAGCGTGTGCGCTGGTTCAAGGCTGGTTTTTCCAGCGGCGACGTCAATCGCTGCGATACCTTCAACGCACGCAACCTCTGAAACCCACCTAACCCCCCATTCGCGGCGCTCCGGCGTCCCGGCAAGCCCGCGAATGGGGCGCAGAGCGCCCTCCGCGATCTCCCGCACGCAAACGTTTCAAATGTTCTCGAAAAAGCGTTTCAGCTTCGGCCCTGCTTGCCGATAACCCCTCCACGAATCAGCGGGCCCACCTGATAACAACAAACGCCCGGCGGTTGGAGATCAAGAGAGCGAAAATCACTTCGGGAGAGCGTGCATGAACAGCTGGTTTGCCAACATCAGCGTCAACCTTAAACTCGGGCTGGGCTTCGGCCTGGTCCTGCTGCTGACCGGCCTGCTGGCCCTGACCGGCTGGACCAGCCTGGGCAGCCTGATCGACCGCAGCAACTGGATGAGCGACATCACCCAGCTCAACAGCGACCTGACCAACCTGCGCGTCGCGCGCCTGCAATACATGCTGACCAACGGCGACGACACCTCGGCCGCCAACGTGCTGGACAAGCTCGACACCTTCGGCGCCCAGCAGCAACACCTGGTCAACACCTTCAAGAGCCCGGAAAACCTCAAGCTGCTGCGCGAGCAGGGCCAGACCATCAGTGAGTACCGGGTCTCGCTGGACAAGATGCGCAAAGGCTACAAGGCCACCCTCGCCGCCCGTGAGGCCATGGACCAGACCGCCAGCCAGGCCCACGATGCGATCGAGACGATCGGCCGCGACGTGCTGGCAAGCCCGCAGGACGATGCCGCCCGCCTGGCGCAGTACCTGGTGGTCAGCAAGGTCGAGCAACAGTTGGCCCAGGTGCGCCTGGACGTGCGCAACTACATCACCGACCTTTCCCCCGATGCCGAACAGGCCGCCCTGCGCCAGCTCGATGCCGCACTGGCGCAAATCGACGGCCTCAAGCGCCAATTGCCGAGCAAGACCGCGCCTATCCAGCAGTTCGAGCGTGCCATGCTGGCCTATCGCGATGCCGTGCGTCAGTTCCGCGACGCCACCGCCGAGATTGGCGTGGCCCGCGCGGAAATGACCGTACAGGGTGCCGATATCGTCAAGCGCAGCGATGCGCTGTACAAGATCCAGCTCGAGCGCCGCGACAACGAAAGCGCCCAGGCGCGCAGCCTGCAGACCATCGCTACCCTGCTGGCACTGCTGGTGGGCGTGCTGGCGGCCTTCCTCATCACCCGACAGATCACCCGCCCGCTGCGCGAGACCCTGGATGTGGTGGAAAAGATCGCCAGCGGCGACCTCACCCAGGACCTGCGCGTCACCCGTCGCGACGAACTGGGCGTGCTGCAGCAGGGCATCGCCCGCATGGGCGTGACCCTGCGCGAGCTGATCACCGGTATTCGCGACGGCGTCACGCAGATCGCCAGTGCCGCCGAGGAACTGTCGGCGGTGACCGAGCAGACCAGCGCCGGCGCCAACAGCCAGAAGGTCGAGACCGACCAGGTCGCCACGGCGATGCACGAGATGGCCGCGACCGTCCAGGAAGTGGCGCGCAATGCCGAGCAGGCCTCCCATGCCGCCACCGGCGCCGATGAGGAAGCCCGTGCCGGCGATCGCGTGGTGGGCGAGGCGGTCAGCCAGATCGAGCGCCTGGCCGCCGAGGTGCATCGCTCCACCGAGGCCATGAGCCTGCTGCAGCAGGAAAGCCAGAAGATCGGCAGCGTCATGGACGTGATCAAGTCGGTGGCCGAGCAGACCAACCTGCTGGCGCTCAACGCCGCCATCGAGGCGGCACGCGCCGGTGAGGCCGGTCGTGGCTTCGCGGTGGTGGCCGACGAGGTACGCGGGCTGGCCCAGCGTACCCAGCAGTCCACCGAGGAGATCGAGGAGCTGGTGGCCAGCCTGCAGAACGGTACCCAGCAGGTGGCCGACGTCATGCTCGGCAGCCGCTCCCTGACCGACAGCAGCGTGGAGCTTGCGCGCAAGGCCGGGCTGTCGCTGGAGAACATCACCCGCACGGTGTCGAACATCCAGTCGATGAACCAGCAGATCGCTGCCGCTGCCGAACAGCAGAGCGCCGTGGCCGAGGAAATCAGCCGCAGCATCCTGAATGTACGGGATGTGTCGGAACAGACCGCCACGGCGAGCGACGAGACGGCGGCCTCCAGCGTCGAACTGGCGCGGCTGGGTGGGCACCTGCAAACGCTGGTCAGCCAGTTCCGCGTTTGACCGACAGGACCAGGGGCTGCTTCGCAGCCCATCGCCGGCAAGCCCTGCCCGCATAGAGCCTGGTGTAATTTATTGATTTAGTAGGGTTCCTGTGGGAGCTTGCTCGCGAATTAAGGGCGCAGCCCTTGTCATACACCTGGGGTGTCAGGGCCGGCCTATTCGCGGCGGTTCGGCGCCCCGACAAGCCCGCTACAGGGCCCTGCGTCAACCGCATGTCTCTGCGCGACAGCGCACCCGATGGCCCCAAGAGCATGCGACTGGCATGACACCCGCCCATCAGAATAGTTGGAACAAACTACTGAAAAATTCCCGGCAAAAATTCGTCGATCCAGAAAGCGTATGGCAGTCTTGCCATATGACTCCGCCCCAAATCGCAAAGGAGATAGAAACCAGAGAGCCGAACATACCTAAGTAGGCGCGTAACAATCCGCTACCATCTGTATCTCCGCTTTTATCATCGGTGAAAATTCTGTAGTGAACTTGCCCCTTGATCGCAACCCATGCAATAGCAGCCTGCACAACCCCTGAGGTTCCCAGCAGCCCGATTGCCAATGTGAAAAAAAATCTCTCGACAATTCCGGTTAGCACACCCGTAAAAATAAAATCGGACAGCCCCTCTTTGTTATTTTCCCCGTGCACGTCTGATCCAGCACTTTCCCTGACAGCCCTTCCCTTCTTCTGGGCAACAATTAACTCCTTCACATACCACATCATCAGAAAAGCTATTTGCGTACCAATCGCTCCCAAGACCCCCGAAACGACTACTAAACCCAGAAACCATGAAGAATCACATATCAAAACGCTTTCTATATTGTTATCCATGATGTCCACTTCTCTCAGGCAGCCAAACGCCAACGTTTTGCGCGTCCTAGCCCCAACAGAAGGACTCCCATAAAACCCATCACACGGTGGCTATCAATAAAAGAAATAGCCTAGAAACAATCAATGTGCCATCAGTCATCCATGCCGGCGATCTGACATTCACAACGCTTGCCAACCTACGCTGAGCGGAACGGCTAGCTAAGAGGCGGACCACTCAACCCACCATCCCAAGTCCAGCCAACGCTTATTCGACAACCTTCCCCACACCCCGCCCACGTGGATCGGACGCCGTCTCCAGCTTGTCCCCCGTCACCCGGATCGCCTGGATATCGCCCATTTCCCAGCCCTGGTCCTCCAGCACATAGCCCATCGCCTTCAGCTCCTCGGCCACCGGCCCGGTCAGCGGCGCGTAGCTGTCGAAGTAGATCGTGTCCTTGGGCAGCAGTTGGTGATGCACGCGCTGCGCCGCCACGGCCTTCTCCAACGGCATGCCGTAGTCATACAGGTTGTTCATCACCTGGAAGATCGAGGTGAAGATCCGCGAACCACCCGGCGTGCCGATCACCAGCGTCACCTTGCCGTCACGGGTGACCAGGCTCGGGCTCATGGACGACAGCATGCGTTTGCCCGGCGCGATGGCATTGGCGTCACCGCCGACTACACCGAAGGCATTGGCCACGCCAGGCTTGGCGCTGAAATCGTCCATCTCGTCGTTGAGCAAAAAGCCCGCGCCCTTGACCACCACACCGCTGCCGTAGTCGAGGTTGAGGGTATAGGTGTTGCTCACCGCGTTGCCCTGCTTGTCGACGATGGAGAAGTGGGTGGTCTGGTGCGACTCCAGGCCCGGGCGCACCTTGTCGGTCTCGGAGATCGCATCGGGGTTGACCTGTTCAGCGCGCTTGGCCAGGTAGTCCTTGTCGATCAACCGGGCGACCGGCACCTGGGTGAAGGCCGGGTCGCCCAGGTAGTCGGCGCGGTCGGCGAACACGCGCTTCTCGATCTCCGCCAATAGGTGGATGTAGCGCGCCGAGTTGTGCGCCACGCCCTTGAAGTCCGCCGCCCGCACTTCCTTGATGCCCAGCAGCTGGGCCAGTGCAACACCGCCGGAGCTGGGCGGCGGTGCGGTATAGACCACGTTGCCGCGCCAATCGAGGGCCATCGGCTGGCGCCACACGGCCTTGTAGTCCTTGAGGTCGTCCTTGGTGATCAGGCCCTTGTCGGCCTGCATCTGCGCCACCAGCAGGTCGGCGGTCCGGCCCTGGTAGAACTCGCTGACGCCCTTGTCGGCGATGCGCTCGAGGGTCTGCGCCAGCTCCGGCTGCTTGAACAGCTCGCCGACCTTCATGCTGGCGAAGTAGTCGTTGAAGTTGGTGGCCTCCTTGAACAGGCCCTGGGCGTCGTCGCGGTACTGGTACTGTTTTTCGGCGACCTTGAAGCCGTTTTTGGCATAGCCGATGGCCGGGGTCAGCAGCTCGCTCCAAGGCAGCTTGCCGAACTTCTGATGGGCCTCCCACAGCCCCATCACCGTACCCGGCACGCCGGCGGCACGGGCGCCGACCAGGCTCAGGTTCTCGATGACCTCGCCCTTGTCGTCCAGGTACATGTCGCGGCTGGCGGCCTTGGGAGCCACCTCGCGGTAGTCGAGGAAATACGGCTTGCCGTCGACGAACAGGGTCATGAAGCCACCGCCACCGATGTTGCCGGCCTCGGGGTAGGTCACCGCCAGGGTGAAGGCCGTGGCCACTGCGGCATCCACCGCGTTGCCGCCCTTCTTCAGAATATCGGCGGCGACCTGTGCGCCATATTCATCGGGGGCGGCCACGGCACCGCCTTCGAGGGTCACGGCAAATGCCGAGGAACAGCTGAGGATCGCGGCCCCGAAGGCCAGGGACCGGAACATGACGATACGCATGCGCACTTTCCTTGGTGTTGTTCTTGTCGAACAGTCATTAAGGCCCAAGCCTCTGGACTACGCAAACACCCAGGGAATTTCCACCGTCGATGAACGTCAGGGCAGCGAGCAGGCGTACATCGCCAGCTTTTGCTGGATGAAGTCGAGGAAGCACTGGATGCGCAGGGCCAACTGGGTATTGCGGTAGTACACCGCGTGAATCGGTTGGCGATAGCCATTGTTGAACTCGCCTAGCACGACCTGCAGGCGACCGCTGCGGATGTCCTCGTGGGTCATGAAGTGCGACAGGCTGACGATGCCCTCGCCAGCCAGGGCCAACTGACGCAAGGTCTCGCCGCTGGAGGCGACCAGGCTGGGGCGGATGCTCCAGCGATCGCCCTCGGCATGACGCAATGGCCACTGGTTGAGGGTTTCCAACTGGCTGAAGCCGAGCAGGCAATGCTCGTCGAGGTCCTCCACCCGCTGTGGGGTGCCATGGCGGGCCAGGTACTCGGGGCTGGCCAGTACCTGCACCGGGCTGCAGCCCAGGGAGCGGGCGTGCAGGCTGGAGTCGGCCAGCTCGCCGATGCGGATGGCCACGTCGGTGCTCTGCTCCAGCAAGTCGATGATCAGGTCGTCGGTGTTCAGTTCCAGTTCGATCCCTGGGTACTGGCGGCGGAACTCGCCGATCCAGGGCAGGATGGCATGCAGCATGAACGGCGCGGCGGCATTGATGCGCAGGCGCCCGGAGGGGGTCTGGCGGTGCATCGACAGACGTTCTTCCATCTCGTCCATCTGCTCGAGGATCAGCCGCGCGCGTTCGAGGAAGAAGCGACCTTCCTCGGTCAGGTCCATGCGCCGGGTGGTGCGATTGACCAGCGTGGTGCCGAGCTTGGTTTCCAGCCGCGACAGGGTGCGGCTGACCGCCGAGGGGGTCTGGCCGATCTGCTCGGCGGCGGCGGAGATCGAGCCGCAGTCGATCACGGCGACGAATACCTGGAGCTCTTCGGATCGGGTTTTCACGTATCAGACCTGTGCTGAAGCATGCCGTGATTGATAGCCGGTGATGGGGGTTCCTGCAAGGGGGCCGCTTCGCAGCCCCAGGCCCCATCACTGGGCCTTGCCGAACACCTTGTCCAGGTGCGCCTCATAGGCCGCCACGGTCGCCGGCACATCCGGCCGCTTCATCACATCCACCGCCAGGAAGGTCGGCAGCCCACTCATGCCCAGGAACTGGTTGGCCTTGTGGAACGGGAAGTACACCGCATCCACCCCCTTGCCCTCGAAGAAGTCGGCTGGGTCATCGAAGGCCTGTTGCGGTGCGTTCCAGGTGGCCGAGATCATGTACTGCTTGCCCTGGACCAGCCCACCGCTGCCGTACTTCTGCGAAGCATCGGAGCGGGTGCGGCCGTCGTTGGCGTACAGGCTGCCGTGGCCGGCGGTGAAGACTTCGTCGATGTACTGCTTGACGGTCCAGGGCGCGCCCATCCACCAGCCGGGCATCTGGTAGATCACCACATCGGCCCAAAGGTACTTTTCCACCTCTTCCCGGATGTCGTAGCCGCCGTCGATATAGGTCTGCTTCACGTCGAAACCGGCGCGGTCCAGGTGGGCCAGGGCGACATCGTGCAGGGTCTCGTTCAGGCGACCGTCGGAGTGAGCGAAGCGTTTGCCGCCGTTGAGCAGGAGGATCTTTTTCATGGGGGCCTCGTAAGGTGGTGTCGATCCGAGGCCAGTGAGCCGCCGATCGAGTCAAGTTGGATGGCGGTAGAGTAGGTATCCAGCGGAGGAGGAAAAAGAGACCCCAACGCAAAATACATTTGCGCTCAAATCATGAATGACAACCATATTGTTGCCTTAGACTCTGACACCTCCCCATTCCCAAGGCCCTCTCCATGACCGAGCAATACGCCTTCATCCTCCAAGCCAAGACCCGCCCGGAAAAGGCCGAAGCCTTCGAACGACTGTTCCGTGCCTACGTCGAGCCCAGCCGCCAGGAGCCGGGTTGCATCGAGTACCACATGCTGCGCGACAAGGAAGACCCGAGCCTGTTCGTGTTCTACGAGGTGTGGGCCAGCAAGGCCGACCTGGACGTGCATTCGGCCCTGCCGCATATGCGCGAGTTCTTCGAACGGCGCATGGACTACCTGGAGCGCGACTTCGATATCCAGCTGATCGAAATGCTCAGCCCGTCCTCCGCTACCCGTTGACCAGCAGGTGCCCCCCCAGCAGCGCCAGGCCGATGAAGAAGCAGCGCCTGAACAGCGGGGCACTGATGCGCTGGCGCAGCCACTGGCCGCCGAGCATCCCCAGCAGGGCGGGTACCAGCACCAGCAGTGATGCGCCCAGTGCCTGGCCACCCAGCGCATCCTGCCCTGCCAGGCCCAAGGCCAGGGCGAAGGTGGAAACCGTGAACGCCAGGCCCAGGGCCTGGACCATCTCGTCGCGCGACAACCCCAGGCTCTGCAGGTAGGGCACCGCCGGCATCACGAACACGCCCGTCGCCGCCGTCACGACACCCGTCGCCAGGCCACACAACGGGCCCAACCACCACTCCCGCCGCGGCACCACCGACACTGTCGGCCCCACCAGCCCGTACAAGGCATACACCAGCAGCGCCCCACCCAGTGCATGCGCCGCCCAGGGGCCGCTGTCGATGCCCAGCCAGGCGCTGCCGAGCAAGGTACCGACGAAGATCATCGACAACATGCCGGCCAATCGGCGCAGCAGCACGCGCAGGTGCCCGCCGGCAGCCAGTTGCCAGAGGTTGGTCACGGTGGAGGGCACGATCAGCAAGGCAGCAGCCTGCGCCGGCGCCATAGCCAGGCCCAGCATGCCCATGGCGATGGTCGGCAGCCCGAGGCCGATCACGCCCTTGACCGCGCCGGCCAGGAAGAAGGTCAGGAGCACCAGCAGCGACAGTGCCAGGCCCATGTTCTGGTAGAACTCGAGGACAGTATTCATGGACCCATGGTGCCCGGCCCGGGGGCTTGGGAAAATCTGCCATATACTCAGCCAGACTCTTGCCAGGACAGAGGCTGATGCATTTCGACCTGACCGACCTCACGCTGTTCCAGCACACCCTGGAATGCGGCAACATCACCGCCGGCGCCCGCCGCAGCCACCTGTCGCTGCCCGCCGCCAGCGCCCGTATCCGCGCCATGGAGGCGTCCCTCGGCATTCCCCTGCTCGAGCGCAATCGCCGTGGCGTGCAGCCTACCCCAGCCGGCCAGGCCCTGTTGCAGCATGCCCGGCTGATCGGCCAACAGGTCGAGCGCCTGCAATACGACCTGGCCCAGTACGCCCAAGGCCAACAGGGCCAGGTGCGCTTGTTGTGCAATACCGCCGCGCTGACCGAATACCTGCCGGAACTGCTGGCCGCGTACCTCGTCGAGCACCCTGGGGTCAGCGTGGATGTGCAGGAGTTGCCGAGCCTGCGCATCGTACAGTCGATCAGCCAAGGCATGGCCGACCTGGGGATCATCTCCACCGCTGCGCCCAACGAGCATTTGCAGACCCGGCCGTTTCGCGCCGATCCGCTCGTGCTGGTGATGCCCCTCGGCCATCCCTTGGCCAAACACGACGCACCCACCTTCGTCGACAGCCTCGCCCATGGCCACGTCGGCCTGGGTGCCAACAGTGCCCTGGCCCTGTACCTGGAGGAACAAGCCCTGCGCGAAGGGCGGCGCATGCAGGTACGGGTGCGGGCCGAGGGGTTCGATGGTGTGCTGCGCATGGTCGCCGGAGGGGCTGGGATCGGCGTGGTGCCATTGGCTGCCGTGCACCGCTGGGAAGGGATACTACCCTTGTGCTGGACGGCCTTGACCGAAGACTGGGCCAATCGCCAGTTGTTGCTGTGTGCCCGGGACTTCGAGGCATTGCCAGGCTATGCGGCGGCGTTGGCAAGGCGACTGGAGACAGAGTGAGACTCGTCTCAGCCGGTCCCGCTGCAACCGCGAGCACGTTGCTAACCACATCAAGGCTGCGTTGCCGTTCTGGTCGTCACGCCGAATATTGCCTTCAATCGCTCGACATAGGTTTCCAGCTCACCTGAAAGCCCCAGGTCCTTGAGCCTGACCTGCTCTTTTCCAATGCGCTCAAGAAACACCGCCATATCCTGCTGAAGTACCTCTGGCAGCGGTATCGGCTCTTCGGAAAGCAACGAACTCAATTGAAGGACATCGTTCCTGTGCTTGCGGATATTCCTGCTATCCACCTGCTCACCGGCGTCCTTTCGCCTCGACAGGTCCAGCCATGCCTTGGCCTTGAACGGGATGAGGCATGACGCACCGATATGCGTGATATCACTGCCAACTTGGCGAGCTTCCAGCAGAAACGCGTAGTACGCGTCGTCGAGAAGAATTGCCGACAAGCTGGAGACTGCCTCGCCGGAGGGAATGGGCGTCAGTGTTTCACCCTCTTCGTGACCAAGCCCCTCTGGCTTGCGAGAGAACAACTCGATCTGTGCAGGATAGGCTTCCTTCGCAGGATTCTGGAACCGATAGAGGATCGGCCGGTCTCCGCTGCGCTGCCTGACGCGATAACCGCCATCGCGAATGAAGTGCCAGAATTGATTGACGAAAGCGGCATCCAGTGCCTCGATGATCAGCACGATGTCGAGATCCTTGGTGGCTCGGAACTCACCGCCCGCCTCGTCCATCACCAGCCAAGCCGCCACGCCACCGATCATGACGTACTGATCGCCGTATCCTTTGAAATGCTCAGCGAATAGCTCTAGTCCCCTGATAGCCAATGAATACTCTCCCTGATTTCATCCAATGCCATTTGAATACGTTCATCGGGGTTTTCTTCGAGACTCAACAGCAATGAGGCCTTGTCGGCCAGATTGGCCTCGTTCGGCAGTCCAGCGTATGACCAGACTTCAACCTCTGCCCTGATCTGGTCGACATCCTCAGTGACCCTGAAAACCTCTCCCTCCAGACGCGAGAAAACCTTCCGGGTCATGCCATAAACAGGCCGGCCAGGTGCGGCGAGCAATGTGTACTCGGCCAATGCCGCTTCCCCGGCAAGGAACACACCGTTACCCAATTGCAACGTCGAATCGATGAAAACCCTTCGCTTTACAGGCGAACGGAAATACTGCCTGGCCTGGCTGAAAATTTCCGGCGCAGAAGCCTTGAATTCGTAACGATTGATGTTCACCCGATCGGCCACCGGTACAAGCAACCCAAGGGCCTGGAGTTGCTCAAGCACCTTGCCCAAGGTGACCCGGCTGTAGGTGTATTCCCCAAGGATGTCGACCGAAGAGAAGACGTCATGGCTAGCCCAACCCCCATAGAGGGATTGCAAGAGAACCGCCTGGGTCGCAGGCAACAGGCCAGCTCCGGACAGCACGGGTTTGCGCTGGCGAAAGCGCTCGCGCAGGTCAATGGCTATCTCGGGGATGAACATCTGATAGCGTGGCTGGATGAAATTGATCCGATGACCGATAAGGCTGCGTCGCTCATGGGCGGAAAGAGAGGCGAAAGCCAGCACGATAGTCGCGTCCGTCGCCTTGCGGATCTGGTCGAGATGCTTGTTCAGGGCTATCACGCCTGGATAGCGGCTCTCTCGCGGTACCAGCAAGAGCAGTTCCAGATCCGCTAACGAGCCGAGCCCCAATCTCACCTCGACTGGCTGGTACGCATCCTTGATATGAAACGGGAGTTTCAGCAGGGAAATCCTGGTCTGGACGCTGGCACCCAGCATCGACTCCAGATAAGCCCCGACTTCCTTTCGCAGATTGTCCATACCAGCCCCTGTAAACTCTATTTTTAAACTGTAAACCAGCATTGTTTACAATTCAAAAATCACGTTTACACAAAGCCGCTGACTCCGTTCCCGCTTGATCGATCCTTTCACACCGTTGGAATATCGCGCTTGCCGTTACACAAAATAATCCTCTAGGTTTGCGCCTTGAAGCCGCACCATGACAGGGAGCTCACCGTGCCATCCATCTACCAGCTAAAACCCCGCTTCCAAGCCTTGCTGCGCCCTGCGGTAAAGCGCTTGTACGAGCGTGGCGTCACCGCCAACCAGGTCACCGTCGCCGCCGCGCTCGTATCGGTACTGCTCGGCCTGCTGCTGGCCTGGCAAAGCCACATGGCCTGGCTGTTCATCCTGGTTCCGATCTGGATGCTGCTGCGCATGGCGCTCAATGCGGTCGATGGCATGCTCGCCCGGGAGTTCGGCCTGCAGTCGAAGCTGGGCGCCTACCTCAACGAACTGTGCGACCTGATCGCCGATGCCGCGCTGTACCTGCCATTCGCCCTGCTGCCGGGTGTGTCGTCTACCCTGGTGGTGCTGGTCGTGCTGGCATCGCTGATCAGCGAATACGCCGGGGTGATGGGGCCGCTGGCCGGAGCCTCGCGGCGCTACGACGGGCCGATGGGCAAGAGCGACCGGGCGTTTGCCTTCGGCGTGCTGGGGGCCGGAGTCGCCTTCGGGGTATTGAATGCGGCATGGATCGACGGCCTGTTGCTGGTCATCCTGGCGCTCTCGCTCTATACCCTCTACAACCGGGTTCGCCAAGGGCTGGCCGAAACCCGCTGACCTCGCCGGACAAGGACCTTCGCCATGCGCCAAGCGCAATCGCTGCACTTCCCGACCCATGACGGTGTCGAGCTGCATTACCGCCACTGGCCCGCTACCCGCAACGAACACCAGCCGCGCCGGGCGGTAGTGATGTTCCACCGCGGCCACGAGCATGGCGGGCGCATGGCCCACCTGGCCGACGAACTGGACATGCCCGGCTACGACTTCTTCGCCTGGGACGCCCGCGGCCACGGCCAGTCGCCGGGCGCACGTGGTGACAGCCCGAGCTTCGCCACCAGCGTGCGCGACGTGCAGACCTTCATCGAGCATATCCAGGCCCAGCACGGCATCGCGGAGCAGGACATGGTGGTGCTGGCGCAGAGCGTCGGCGCCGTGCTGGTGGCCACCTGGGCCCATGACTATGCGCCCAGGGTACGCTGCCTGGTGCTCGCCTCGCCGGCCTTCAAGGTCAAGCTCTACGTGCCCTTCGCCCGCCCAGGGCTGAAACTGCTGAAGGCCTTGCGTGGCAACTTCTTCGTCAACAGCTACGTCAAGCCGCGCCTGCTCACCCATGACCCGGAGCGGGTCATGTCGTACGTGGCCGACCCGCTGATCAGCCGACCGATCTCGGTGACCATGCTGCTGGGCCTGTACGAGGCGGCCGAGCGGGTGCTCGCCGATGCCCAGGCGATCCAGGTACCGACTCAGTTGCTGGTCTCCGGCACCGACCTGGTGGTCGAACGCAAGCCGCAGGAGCGCTTCTTCGAGCGCCTGGGCAGCACGCGCAAGGAACTGCACATCCTCCCGGGCTTCTTCCACGACACCCTCGGCGAACGTGATCGCGGCCACGCCCTGGCGCGTATCCAGCGCTTCGTCGAACACTGCTTCGACGCCCCCGCCCCGCGGCCTTCGCTGCTCGATGCCGACAAGGTCGGCGCCAGCTGCGCCGAGGCCGAGTGCCTGGCCGCACCGCTGCCGCGTCACTCGCCCCGCGACCTCTACTGGCGTGCCACCCGTGCCGGCCTGCGCCTGGGCAAGGGCTTCTCGGACGGCGTGAAGCTGGGCTTCGAAACCGGCTTCGACTCCGGCAGCACCCTCGACTACGTCTACCGCAACCAGCCCTGCGGCAAGGGCAAGCTGGGCGAATGGATCGACCGCAACTACCTCGATGCCATCGGCTGGCGCGGCATCCGCCAGCGCAAGCAGCATGCGGAGGAACTGCTGCGCCTGGCCATCCAGCACCTGCGCGCGCAGCAATGCAGGGTGCATATCGTCGATATCGCCGCCGGCCATGGCCGCTACATCCTCGAGGCCCTGCAAGGCCTGGAACAGTTGCCCGACTCGATCCTGCTGCGCGACTACAGCGAACTGAACGTGCAGCAAGGCAGCGCACTGATCGCCGAGAAAGGCCTGGACGAGATCGCCCGCTTCGTCCAAGGCGACGCCTTCGACCGCCAAGGCCTGGCCGCCCTCGACCCACGTCCGACCCTGGCGGTGGTCTCGGGCCTCTACGAGCTGTTCGCCAGCAATCAGTTGGTGGGCAACTCCCTGGCAGGCCTGGCCGATGCCGTCGAGCCTGGCGGCTACCTGGTCTACACCGGCCAGCCCTGGCACCCGCAACTGGAGATGATCGCCCGCGCCCTGACCAGCCACCGCGACGGCCAGGCCTGGGTGATGCGCCGCCGCAGCCAGGCAGAGATGGACCAGTTGGTGGAGGCGGCAGGCTTTCGCAAGATCGCCCAGCGCATCGACGAATGGGGCATCTTCAGTGTCAGCCTGGCGCAGCGGGCAGGCTGATGGTGTACGAAGCGGCCACGGCCTACTGGCCCTCGCTACCCTGCTGACACTCCCTTTCACTGGATGAGAACGTGCCATGCTCGCCGCCCTGACCGCCTTCGCCATCACCTGCGCCGCGCGCCTGATCACTGGCGCACGCGCCCTGTGGCTGGGCTGCACACCCCAACCGGTGCAGCGCCTGTACTTCGCCAACCACAGTAGCCACGGCGACTTCGTGCTGCTCTGGGCCTCGCTGCCAGAGCCCTTGCGCCGCCGCACGCGTCCAGTGGCCGGTGCCGACTACTGGAGCAAGCCCGGTATCCGCGACTTCCTCATCCGCAAGGTCTTCAACGGCGTGCTCATCGACCGCCAGGGCGGCAACCCCCACGACAACCCGCTGCAACCGGTGCTGGATGCCCTGGCCCAGGGAGACTCGTTGATCTTTTTCCCCGAGGGCACCCGCAACCTGGGCGAGGAGCCCCTGCTGCCGTTCAAGAGTGGCCTGTTCCACCTGGCAGCGGCCAACCCCGACATCGAACTGGTCCCGGTGTGGCTTGCCAACCTCAACCGGGTGATGCCCAAGGGCCGTGCCCTGCCGTTGCCGCTGCTGTGTACCTTGAGTTTCGGCGAACCGATCCGCCTGCAGGCCGACGAAAGCAAGCAGGCCTTTCTCGAGCGGGCCAGCCAGGCCCTGCTGAACCTGGCCCCGAAGGATGCCTGAAATGGACGACAACACCCTTTCCCTGTTCGCCGGCATCGGCGCCCTGCTGCTGCTCGCCAGCGTGATCGGCCGCCTGCTCAAGTGGCGTGCCGGCCCTGCGCCGCATGCGGTGATCGACAACCTCAACGCACGTATCAACGCCTGGTGGGTGATGGTGCTGGTGATCGGCCTCGCCTTCGTGTTCGGCAAGTACGGCGTGATCCTGCTGTTCTACTTCGTCTCGTTCTACGCCCTGCGCGAGTTCATGACCCTCACCCCGACCCGGCGCAGCGACTACCCGGCGCTGCTGGGAGCGTTCTACCTGGCGCTACCGGTGCAGTACCTGCTGATCGCCATGGATTGGTACGGCCTGTTCAGCATCTTCATCCCGGTGTACCTGTTCCTCTTCCTGCCGATCCTGGCGAGCTTCGGCGGCGACACCACGCGCTTTCTCGAGCGTGCCTCGAAGGTGCAGTGGGGGCTGATGATCGCGGTGTACTGCCTGTCCTCGGTGCCGGCGCTGATGACCCTGGACATCCCCGGCTATGAAGGCCGCAACCTGCTGCTGATCGCCTGGCTGATCCTCGTGGTGCAGATCAGCGACGTGTTGCAGTACGTCTGCGGCAAGCTGTTCGGCAAGCACAAGGTCGCACCCAACCTGTCGCCATCGAAGACCGTCGAAGGCCTGGCCGGCGGCGTCGCCCTGGCCACCCTGGTCGGTGCGCTGCTGTGCTGGATCACCCCGTTCAGCTTCTGGCAGGCCGCGCTGATGGCCCTGACGGTGAACACGATGGGCTTCTTCGGCGGGCTGGTGATGTCGGCGATCAAGCGCGACCGTGGGGTGAAGGATTGGGGGCACATGATCGAGGGCCATGGCGGCATGCTCGATCGCATGGACTCGGTGTGCTTCGCGGCGCCGGTGTTCTTCCATTTCGTGCGCTATTGGTGGGCGTGAGGTAGTTGATACCCCTTGGGGGTATTGATGCGTGAACACCACTGCCCATTGTGTAGCGTGCCGGCGATGGGCTGCACAGCAGCCCTCGACCTCATTACTTGAGGTAAGACCGCAACAACGACGCCACTTTGTCCACCTCTTCCTGCCGCGCCTCAGCACTCAGCCCGTCCGCCACCAAGTGCTCGCGGATATGCCCTTCCATTACCTCAGCCATCAACCCGTTCACCGCCCCCCGTACAGCAGCGATCTGCTGCAGGATGGCTAGACAGTCCTTGTCCTGCTCCAGCGCAGTTTCCAGAGCCGCCGCTTGGCCTTTGATCTTGCGCACGCGGGTCAGCAATTGCTTCTTGCCATTGACAGTATGTGCCATTCAGTCTCGCACCATGGTAGGTATACTGGGGTATAGTATATTTTCGATCATTTGCGGAGCATGATAAACCATGGTGGAGCAAACCTCGGACAAGTGGCTGCACAGTCACCAGTTCCACACCAGCAACCTGGGCGCAGAACGCAAGACACGCCTGGCGGTATGGCTCACCGCCGTAATGATGGTGGTGGAAATCGCCGGGGGCTGGTTCTTCAACTCCATGGCCCTGCTCGCCGACGGCTGGCACATGAGCTCCCACGCCCTGGCCCTGGGGCTTTCACTGCTGGCCTATGCCGCCGCACGGCGTTATGCAGGCGATCGGCGCTTCGCCTTCGGTACCTGGAAGATCGAGATCCTCGGCGGCTACTCCAGCGCGCTGCTACTCCTGGGCGTTGCGGGGTTGATGGCTTTCCAGTCGGTCGAGCGACTCCTGGCACCGGGCCCGATCCACTATGACCAGGCAATCGCCATCGCAACCTCGGGCCTTGCGGTGAACCTCATCTGCGTCTGGCTGCTGCGCGACGATCACTCACACCATCACCACCGCCACGACCATCATCACGACCATGGTCATCACCACGACCTGAACCTGCGTTCAGCGTACTTGCATGTGATCGCCGATGCTGCCACCTCGGTACTGGCGATCATCGCCCTGCTGGCGGGCAAGTTCTGGAGCGCGGGTTGGCTCGACCCGGTGATGGGCCTGGTGGGTGCAGTATTGGTGGCATGGTGGGCCCGAGGCTTGCTACGCGACACTGGGCGGGTGTTGCTGGACGCCGAGATGGATGCGCCGGTGGTCGAGGAGATCCGCGAATCGGTGGCACAACTGCCGATGCCCGCCACCATTACCGACCTGCACGTGTGGCGCGTCGGCAAGGACCAGTACGCCTGCATCCTCAGCCTAGCGACCCGCGCGCCACTGGATGCGGACGACGTTCGCCGGGTACTTGATGTCCATGAGGAGCTGGCCCATGTCACCGTGGAAGTGAATGCGCTGGCGAGCCCCCGATAGCGCGTCCAGGCACTTGGGCGTCGAGCCCAGGCAACTCCCCCTCAGCCACAGCCCCTATGGTGATGCGTCATTCAGCCATTCACCTGGAGCCCTGCCATGTCCGACTTCATCACCGTCCTACGCGAAACCTGCCCGACCCCCGTGGTCGATGCCACCAAGTGGAAGCGCATCGGCGGCGATCCGCACACGGTCAACCTCAACGCCTACCTGTCGGCCGATGGCAGCAAGATCATGGGCACCTGGATCTGCACCCCTGGCAAGTTCGAGGTCAACTACGAGAAGTGGGAGTACTGCCACTTCCTCGACGGCTACTGCATCGTCACCCCGGAAGGTGAGGAGCCCAAGCACCTGAAGGCCGGTGACGTGTTCGTCATCGAACCAGGGATGAAGGGGACCTGGGAAGTGGTCGAGACCGTACGCAAGTACTTCGTCTTCGCCTGATTGCTCTTGGGCCCTGCAGGGCCTCTGGATGGGCTTGCCCGCGATGGGCTGCAAAGCAGCCCACTTGCAGCGGTCCATCAATCGAATGCATTTCCCGGACGGCAAAAAAATCGCGGAGCAGATGCCCTTCCCCAAGGTGCGCAGTTACATGGGGAAGGCCACCTGGCCCGCGATGAAGTCCACCTCGCGCATCAATCCTTCTTGCGATAGCTCTCGATGATCGCCGAGAAATCCTTGCCACCCTCGCCACGCAGGCTCATGGCCTGGTACAGCTGCTGGGCCACGGCGCCAAGGATCACTGGCTGGTGGGCCAGACGCGCCGCTTCGGTGGCCAAGCCCAGGTCCTTGAGCATCAGTTCGGCACCAAAGCCGCCGGTGTAGCCCCGCGACGCCGGGGCGGTCTCGATGATGCCCGGCCATGGGTTGTAGGTGTCCGAACTCCAGCAACGGCCCGTGGAACTGTTGATGATGCCGGCCAGCACCTGGGTGTCGATGCCCAGGGCATTGCCCAGGGCCATGGCCTCGGACACGCCGATCATCGAGATGCCCAGCAGCAGGTTGTTGCAGATCTTGGCGATCTGGCCCGTGCCGACCTCACCACAGTGCACGATGTTACGGCCCATCTGCTCCAGCACCGGCTTGAGGGTGGCGAACAGCTCGTTGCTGGCCCCGACCATGAAGGTCAGGGTGCCGGCCGCGGCGCCCCCGGTACCGCCGGACACCGGCGCATCGCCCATGTCCACGCCCTCGGCCGCCGCGGCCTTCGACACCTCCCGAGCGGTCTGCGGGTCGATGGTGCTGCAATCCACGGTCGGCGTGCCGGGACGCACGCCGGCCAGCACGCCGTCGTCACCGAGATAGACGCTGCGCACATGGGCCGCAGCCGGCAGCATGGTGATCACCAGGTCACTGTTGGCGGCAGCGTCCTTGGGCGAGGCGCTGACCTGCCCGCCCAGCTCGGCGAGTTCGGCGAGCACGGCCTTGTTCAGGTCGAACAGGTTCAATGCGTGCCCGGCCTTGATCAGGTTGCGGGCCATGGGCGCGCCCATGTTGCCCAAACCGATGAATGCGATGCGCATGGCGATCTCCTTAGCGCAGGCTGATGGTGGTGTTCACGCCGTCGCCCAGGCTGTCGTCGTCGAACCAGCGGGCGGTGACGGTCTTGGTCTGAGTGTAGAACTGCACCACCTGCTTGCCGTACGGGCCCAGGTCGCCCAGCTTGGAGCCACGGGACCCGGTGAAGCTGAAGTACGGCACCGGCACCGGGATCGGGATGTTGATGCCGACCTGGCCGATGTCGATCTCGCTCTGGAACTTGCGCGCCGCCGCGCCGCTCTGGGTGAACAGGCCGGTACCGTTGCCGAACGGGTTGCGGTTGACCAGGGCGATGGCCTCGTCGAGGGTATCGACCTCCAGGGTCACCAGCACCGGGCCGAAGATCTCCTGGGTGTAGATCTGCATGTCGGTGGTCACGCCGGAGAACAGGGTCGGGCCGACGAAGTTGCCCTGCTCGTAGCCCGGTACCTTGACGTCGCGGCCATCGAGTTCGAGCGTGGCGCCTTCCTCGATGCCGCTTTCGATCAAGCCCAGCACACGTTCCTTGGCGCGCTTGGAAACCAGCGGGCCGACATCGGTGCCCGGCTCGCAACCGGCGTTGACCTTGAGCTGACTGGCCGCGGCCTTGATGTCCGGCAGCCATTCGCGGGCCTTGCCCACCAGCACCGCCACCGAGGTGGCCATGCAGCGCTGGCCGGCCGCGCCGAAGGCAGCTCCGACCAGGGCATTGATGGTCTGGGTGCGGTTGGCGTCGGGCAGCACCACGGCGTGGTTCTTCGCGCCCATCATCGACTGCACGCGCTTGCCATGCTGGCTGGCCAGGTTGTAGACGTGGGTGCCGACCTCGGTGGAGCCAACGAAGGAGATCGCCTTGATGTCCGGGTGGGTGCAAATGGCGTCCACCACCTGCTTGCCACCATGCACCACGTTGAGCACACCGGCCGGCACGCCGGCTTCCAGCGCCAGCTCCACCAGTAGCATGGTCGACAGCGGGTCCTGCTCGGACGGTTTGAGGACGAAGGTGTTGCCGCAGACGATGGCCATGGGGAACATCCACAGCGGAATCATCGCCGGGAAGTTGAACGGGGTGATGCCAGCGCACACGCCGATCGGCTGACGCAGGGTGTAGGTGTCCACGCCGCCGGCGACATTCTCGGCGAACTCGCCCATCTGCAGGGTGCCGATGGACGCAGCGTGCTCGACCACTTCCAGGCCGCGGAAGATGTCGCCTTCGGCGTCGGCCAGGGTCTTGCCCTGCTCGGCACTCAAGGTCTGGGCGATGCGCTTGGTGTGCTCGCGGATCAGCGCCTGCAGCTTGAGCATGATGCGCATGCGGGCGCCGATCGGGGTTTCGCGCCAGGTGGCGAAGGCGCGCTGGGCAGCCGCCACGGCGGCATCGACTTCCTCCACGGTGGCGAACGGCACCCGTGCCAGCACCTGCTGGGTGGCCGGGTTGACGATATCGCGCCACTCGGTGGTCTTGGACTCGACCCACTGGCCGTCGATCAGCAGCTTGACCTGCTCGACCTTGGCCTGGTCGGGGGTGTGGGGTGCGTTCATCTGCGCTCTCCTTGGAATTATTGTCGGGACGAGATCGCCAGCGCCGGGCAAACGCGAGGTGGCGCTCTTGGGTCTGTTTCGAGTATAGATGTGCAAACATCCAACAAGAACGCACAAAAAAACCGGATCATCATGCAAAAAGACCTCACCTCCCTGAGTTCGCTGAACTGGGACGACCTGAAGTTCTTCCTGGAAGTGGCGCGCACCCGCAAGGCCAGTAGCGCAGCCAAGCGCCTGGGTGTGGACTACACCACGGTGTCGCGGCGCATCGGCTCGCTGGAGGGGGCGCTGGGCACGCTGCTGTTCGAGAAATCGCGGACCAACGGCTTCGTCCTCACCGCCGAGGGCCAGCGCCTGCTGGGCTATGCCGAGTCGATCGAAAGCACCCTGCACATGGCTTGCGAACAGGTGTCCGGCTCAGGTGTGGCCTTGTCGGGGCATGTTCGCATGGGCTGTACCGAGGGCTTTGGCAGTTTCTTCGTCACCCCGCAGTTGAGCCACTTCGTCGACGCCTACCCAGCCATCTCGGTGGACATCCTGCCGCTGCCGCACTTCATCAGCCTGTCCAAGCGCGAGGCGGACATCGTCATCGCCCTGGAGCGTCCCGAGCATGGGCCCTACGTGTGCTGCAAGCTGTGCGACTACCGCCTGCGGCTGTATGCCACCCAGGCGTACCTGGACAGCCACGAGCCGATCCGCCAGGTCGCCGACCTGGTGCGCCATCCGTTCATCAGCTATGTCGACGACCTGGCCTTCAGCTCCGAGCTGCTGTACCTGGCCAACCTGATCCCCAACGCCAATGCCCACCTGCGCAGCACCAGCGTGATCGCCCAGTACACGGCTGCGCTGCAGGGGCGTGGGCTGGCCATCCTGCCGTGCTTCCTGGCGGCCCAGGACCCTCGGCTGATCAACGTGCTGCCGGTGGAGGTGGATATCACCCGGCAGTTCTGGATGTACTGCCGGGAGGACTTGCGCAAGCTCAAGCGCATCACCTTGCTGTGGGACTACATTCGCGAGGTGACCGAGGCCAATGCGCCGTTGTTGATGGGGGAAACCCGAGAGATGCGGTTTGCCCACACGTGAGCCTGGGGCTGCCGTCTCAGGCTTTACAACCCTGTTGGGGCCGCTTCGCGCCCCAGGCCACTCAGTCCGACGCCACCACGATCGACACCCGGCGATTCTCGGTTCGCCCCAAGCGGGTGCGGTTGTCAGCCACCGGCTGGCTGCTGCCAAGGCCTCGGGTCTCGATATTCTGCGGCTGCATGCCGATACCGACCAGCACCCGCGCCACGCTCTGCGCCCGGCGCTCGGACAACTGCTGGTTGTAGGCGGCGCGGCCCGACGCATCGGCATGGCCGTCGATGCGTACGTGCGGGATACCCACCGCCACCAGTGTCTTGCCGATGCGTTCGACGATGGCCTGGCTCTGGCTGTTGAGCCTGTCCAGGTCACTGCCGAACAGCACCTTGCCCGACAGGTCGAACGCCCAGCCTTCATCGGTCGGCGAGAAGCCCTCGCGCTTGAGCGCGGCAATCTGCTCGGCAGTCAGGCCCTTGGGTGGCACGCTCTGGCAGCCAGCCAGCGCCAGCAGCACCAGCAACATGGCCAAGCAAGGAAAACGCAATGACGGAAAACGGTGAATCACGATTAAGCTCCTGTGTTTAACATCAGCGGCTCAGCGCTCCGGCTGGGCCACTTGCCAATGGCCACGGCGCATGCGCTTGGCCTGGTACATCGCCGCGTCGGCGGCATTGAGCAGACTGGCGGGGTCGTCGCCATCGTCCGGGTAATAGGCGATGCCGACACTCAGCGAGGTGGTGATGCTGCCGTTCTCCAGCTGGATCGGCAGCGTCATGCTGTCGACGATCTTCTCCGCGATACCCTGCGCGTCCTCCCGCGAATGCAGCGGAGTCAGCAGCACGGCGAACTCGTCACCGCCCAGGCGGGCCACCAGGTCGTGCTCGCGCAACTGCGCCCGCACCCGGCTGGCGACACTGACCAGCACCTCGTCGCCCACGGCATGGCCAAGGCTGTCGTTGATCTGCTTGAAGTGGTCGCTGTCGAGGAACAGCACCGCCAGGTGTTCCTGCTGCCGGGCCGCGTTGCGCAGGCTACGGCTCAGGCGCCCTTCGAAGAAGGCACGGTTGGGCAGGCCGGTCAGGCTGTCGTGGCTGGCCTGATGGGCCAAGGTCTCGTTCTCGCTCTGCAGGTGGCTCTGCCAAACCTCCAGTTCATCGAGCAGGGCGTTGAAGTCGTTGCCCAACTCGTTGAGCTCGGCGATCTGCGCCTCGGGCACGCGCCGGTCGAAACTGCGCTCGCGGCGGGCGGCATGAGCCACGCTGGCCAGGCTGCGCAGCGGGCCGATGATATTGCCGAACAAGCGACGCGACAGATGGATGGCAAGGACGGCGCTGAGGACCGTGCAAAAGAGGATCCCGGCCAGGCCACTGAGCAGGAAGCGCAGCAGGTTGCGCCCCTGGCCGACCAACTCCATATGCCCGACCTGTTGCTGGCCATGCATGATCGGCAGGTTGATCGGCTCGTCCAGCAGCGCGCTGGCCACCTTGGCTTCCAGGTGACTGAGCATCCCATCCTCGGCACGCTGCCAGTGCGCCAGGAGCTCGCCCTCCCTGTCGAAGACCTTGGCGTCGGCCACCTCCTCGGTGGCGGCGATCACGGCCAGGGCCTCGTTGGCCGCGGGGCTGTCATCGAACACCACGGCGGCTTCCACCGTGTAGTTGATCGAGCGCGCGATCAGGTGCAGGTTGTGATTGGCATAGACACGCAGGGCGAGCACGCCCAGCAGGGTCAGGGAGACCCCGACCAGGCCCACCGCCAGCAGGGCCACTCCCAGGTGGCCGCGGCCGAGTACGGAACGCAGGGTCGGGCGAGTGGCCCGCTTGGTCGTCGACTTCATGGCTGCACCGCCCGCCGTCGAGACAGCTGCAACACGCTGGGGTGGATACGTACGCCACTGCGCGCCACCGAGTCGAGGTTCACCTCGAAGGCCACCTGCGCGTCAGCGACCCGCAGGCAGAACAGGCTACCCACGGTACAGGGATCGTCGGCCTCGCTGATGCTCAAGACCGGATGGCCGCTGATCGCCTGGAACAGGCGATCACGCTCGCCCCTGTCGAGCTTGCCGATATAGACGGCATCGCAGGCGCCGGCAATGCGCCCATCGTCGGCCAGCAGGCGCCGGACCTGCAATGGCTGGCCGGAGTTCTGCACGTTGCCCTTGATCAGGTCGTCGGCGTATTCGGTGGGGCCGACCAGGCACAGGCGCAGGGGCACAGGTTCCACCGGCCAACGCGCATAGCTGAGAATGCCCAGTACTACCTGGGTCACGGCCTTGGCTCGTTGCTGCGCCTGGATGGCGGTCGCGGGGGTGTCTGCCTGGGCGGGGCCAGCGAATAGCAGCAGGACGCCCATCAGCAACGAAAGTACACGGCCCGTCACTCGTCCCCAGGGCGGGACAGCCACGATCATGTGAGAAATCTCTCAAAATCCTTTCAGATATTGCCGCAACGATAGCATAAGGCTGTCATGAGATTAATGCTGAGGGGCATACCATCTGGGGCCACGTCGCGTCCCAGCGATCTCCAGATGGGTCGGGCCCCTCAGACCTGCTCGAGCATCAACCCGGAAATCCTCCGCACCCGGCGCCCCACTGCTTCCTCGAACACGCCCATCCGCGGCTCGACCAGGCTGAAGCAATGCTTGGCCCGAGTGATCCCGGTGTAGACCAGCTCCTTGGTCAGCACCGGGTTGAGCGCATCCGGCAATACCAGGGCGGTATGGCTGAACTCCGAACCCTGGGACTTGTGCACCGTCATGGCGAACACCGTCTCCACCTCGTTGAGCCGGCTGGGCAGGACGAAACGCACCCCGCCACTGCCATCGTTGCGTGGGAAGGCCACGCGCAGTACCGGCTCGCCCTGCTCGTCCGGCAGACGCAAGGCGATACCGATATCACCGTTCATCAGGCCCAGGCCATAGTCGTTGCGGGTCACCAGCACTGGGCGGCCTTCGTACCAGGGCTGCTGGCTGTCGATCAGGCCGGCGTTGCCCAGTACCCGTGCCACCCGCTCATTGAGCCCTTCGACACCCCAGGGGCCCTTGCGCACCGCACACAACAGCTGGAAATCCTCGAAACTGCGCAGGACCTGGCCGGCCCACCGCTCCCAACGGGGATCATCGGCTGGCGTGCCGTGGGGCGGACGGTGACGGCCGATGGCCCGCAGGTAGTTGCGATAACCCTGCGGCCCCGTTTCGTCACGGCCCAGGCCATCGAGCAGCAGGCGGTCGAAAGCACGATCATGCTCACCACGCAGGGCCAGGCCGAACACATCGGCCGGTGGCATCGTCAACAAGTCGCGAGCTGCCTGCACCTGCTGGCGATTGACCAGGCGCGCCAGCTGGCCGATACCGCTGCCCTCGCCGAAACGCCGAGAATGGCGCAGCATCACCACCTGCTGGGCCAGCGGGTTGCGCTGCGCATCGCCGGCCTGCAGGCCGCTGCCCTCAAGCGACTGGCCACCGACCTGCTCCAGCCAGGCGCGGGTGGCGGGGGAATAGCAGCCGTCCTCGGCATCGCGGCACAAGTCGCCCAATACCGCGCCAGCTTCCACCGAGGCCAACTGGTCCTTGTCCCCCAGCAGCACCAGCCGCGCACGCGGCGGCAGGGCGTCGAGCAGGTTGGCCATCATCTCCAGGTCGATCATCGAGGCTTCATCGACCACCAGCACGTCCAGCGGCAGCGGGTTGCCAGCATGGTGGCGGAAATGCCGTGAGCCGGGGCGGCTGCCGAGCAGGCGGTGGACGGTGCTGACATCGGTGGGGATCTGCTCGCGAACCGCGATATCCACCGGCAGGCGTTCCACTTGCTGGCCGATGGACTCGGTCAGGCGCGCGGCAGCCTTGCCGGTCGGTGCCGCCAGGCGTATCCGCAGCGGCCGACCCTGCTCCACCGCCGGCGCCTGCAACAATGCCAGCAGGCGCACCACGGTGGTGGTCTTGCCGGTGCCTGGGCCGCCGGTGATGATGCTGAACGCGGCGCGGGTGGCCAGGGCGCAGGCGAGCTTCTGCCAGTCCACTTGCCCGGCCGGAGCCGAGCCTTCGAACAATGGTGCTAGGCGTGCGGGCAGGTCCGCCGGTACGGCTTCATCCTGGCTCAGGCGCTGGCGCAAGGCCTCGTCGATACGACGCTCGTAGCTCCAGTAGCGGCGCAAGTACAGGCGCCGGCCGCTGAGCACCAGTGGGCGCGAGCCCTGCCCTGGCGTGGCGCCGGCAGCCACCAGGGGGCTGTGGGCGATGCGCTGCTGCCAGGTGTCCAGCCCAAGGCTGGCGAGCAACTGCGACGGCAACAGCAGGGGGCCTGCCAGGGCATCGCCTTCCGGTGGCAGCGACAAGGCGAAGTCCGGTTCGGCCAGGGTCTGCTCCAGGTCCAGGCAAACATGCCCATGGCCCAACTGATGGCTGGCCAGGGCTGCCGCCAGCAGCAGCAAGGGATCGCTGCCGGGGGCAAGCTCTTCGAGAAAGCTCACGAAGGCCCGGTCCAGGGCCCGCAGCCAACCGCGCTCGACCCAACGGTCGAGCAGTACCAGCAGGTCGCGACTGTCGCGCAATGGCGCCAGGGCGGCCAGTTGCTCGGCCTGCAATGGGGTGGGCAACAGGTCGTCGAGACGTCGGCTCATGGTGTGGCTCCGGCAAACAGGTCTGGCTGCTCGGGCTCATGGACGCCACGGAACAGCGCGTCCAACGCCTCGATCAAGGTGCGCGGTGGCTTGGTGAAATACAGGCCATGGCCGCTGCTGTCGGCACCGCGCAGGAAGATGAACAGGGCGCCACCGACATGGCGGTCGTAGTCGTAATCGGGCAGGCGGGCGCGCAACTGGCGGTGCAAGGCCAGCAGGTAGAGCACGTACTGCAGGTCGTAGCGATGCTCGAGGATCGTCTGCTCCATGGCCAGAGCGTTGTAGGACGCGGTGTCCGGGCCGAGCCAGTTGGACTTGTAGTCGGTCACGTAGTAGCGCCCGTCCAGTTCGAAGACCAGGTCGATGAAGCCCTTGAACATGCCGTTGAGCTGGGTCGGCTGGGCGGCTGGCCGCGCCGCGCCGCCGTGGGTCTGGCGGGCCACCAGGCGGTCCAGGCGCACGGCGTCGACCTGGTGGCTGGCGAACCAGAACTCCATCTCGACCTGATACTGGCGTAGCCCGGCCAACGTCAGGCTCGGCCCCTCGGGTTGCAACGGTAGCGGCTGGGCCAGCAGTTGCCGCAGCCATTGATCCAAGGCCGGGATCCAGCCGGTCCAGTCGCGGCGGTTGCAGCGCTGGCCGACGGTACGCGTGATCAGTTCGGGCTTGCCGCTGACCTCGGCGAAACCTTCGCGCCCCGCCCATTCGAGCAAGCCATGGAGGAAGGTGCCCGGGTTCGGCCCCCGGGGAAAGCGATGGATATCACCGCCCTCGGCAGGCACTTCGCGCAGCAGTTGGGCGTCGACCTGTTCGTCATCCAGCAATTGCTGGGCCTGGGAGCTGTCGGCGCCAAGGGTCTGGTCGCCGACACGCAGGGCACTGTAGGAGGCGATCCACCAATGCTCCGCAGCGGGGCGGCGCGGCTTGCGCGCAGGCAGCAGCTCACGCTCGTCGTGGGGAGCCCGGTAGTGCTGTTCGTCGGCCTCGGGCAAGGCAATACAGGCCATCTCCGGGCAGCCCTGCTGCACGGCCTGCAACCAGCCGGCCAGCTGGCTCGACGCTGGCAACGGCAAGCCGCCGCCGAGCAGGTAGCCCAGGGCCGAGCGATGCAGCTGCGAGATCTTCTGGTTGCCACGCTTGAGGTCGGCGACGCCGAGCCAGCAGGCGTGCTGGGCACGGGTCAAGGCAACGTAGAGCAGGCGCAGGTCCTCGGCCAGGCGCTCATCGTCGGCGCGGGCGACCTGCTCGTCATCGGGGGTCAGGGTCAGGTGGGCCTGGCCGTCGCTGTCGTGCCAGACCAAAGGCAGGCGCTGGCCGTCCACCGGCTTGCTGGTGCAGATGAACGGCAGGTAGACCAGTGGGTACTCAAGGCCCTTGGACTTGTGGATGGTCACCACCTTGACCAGTTGCTCGTCGCTCTCCAGGCGCAGGATCTGCTCCTCGCCGGCGTGCCCGGCACTGGCCAGGTGCTCGGCCAGGTGACGGATCAACGCCTGCTCGCCGTCCAGCTCGCCGGCCGCCTGCTGCAACAGCTCGGCCAGGTGCAACAGGTTGGTCAGCACTCGCTCGCCGTCGCTGCGCCCCATCAGCGTGCGCGGTAGCTGGAAGTCGTGCAGCAGGCGGCGCAACATGGGCAACACGCCCTGGCGCTGCCAGGTATCGCGGTACAGGCGAAAACGCATGACCCAGGCTTCCCAGACCCGTTCGTCCTGGTTCAGTCGCTCCAGTTCGGCCAGGGGCAGGTCGAGGGTGAGGCTCGCCAACGCGGCCTTGAGCTGGCGTTCGGAGTCCGGCTCGGCGCACGCCTTGAGCCAGGCCAGCAGGTCGTGGGCTTCCTGGGCGGCGAACACCGAATCCTTGTCGGACAGGTACACGCTGCGTACATCACGCGCCGCCAGTTCGGCGCGGATCAACTGCGCCTCGCGGCCGTCGCGCACGAGGATGGCAATGTCCGAGGGCAGGCAAGGACGTAGCGCACCTGTGCCATCGGCAAAACCGGCGTGCCCCTGCTGACCACCATTGAGCAGCCCGACGATATGGCTGGCGCAACTGGCCGCCAGGCGCTGGCGGTACAGCGTGCTGGCGACCGGCTCATCGCTCTCCAGCAGCCAGCATTGCAGCGCGGCGCACGGCTGGCCCTGGACCAGAAACTGCTCGCTGCGGCCCTTGGCACGGACCTCGACGAAGGGCAAGGGGTTGCCCTGCGCCTCACGGAACAGGAAGGCACCGCGGCCTTCGCCACGCGCCTCCGCCTGGAGGAACATACGGTTGACCGCGGCGACCATGGCCTGGCTGGAGCGGTAGTTGGTGTCCAGGCTGTGCAAGCGGTCGGCGGTGGCACGACGGGCAGCCAGGTAGGTGAAGATGTCGGCGCCACGGAAGGCGTAGATCGCCTGCTTGGGGTCGCCGATCATGAACAGGCCGGTTTCCGGGCGGTTCTCGCTGATCCGGTAGATGCGCTCGAAAATGCCGTACTGGATCGGGTCGGTGTCCTGGAATTCGTCGATCAGCGCCACTGGGAACTGCTCGCGGATCAGCCCGGCCAGGCGTTCGCCGGCTTCGCTGGCAAGGGCATGCTCCAGACGCAGGAGCATGTCGTCGAAACCCATCTCGGCACGCCGGCGTTTCTCCACCTCGAAGCGCGCCGATACCCAGGCGGCGGCGTGCTCGAGCAGGCGCGCATCGGGGCTGGCCAGGCCCTGGAGCTGCTGGCTCAGGTTTTCCATGGCATGCAGCGCGGGATGCTCTGGTGGTTCGCCGCTCTTCCAGACTTCGGCCAGGCCGGCGGGGGTCAGGCGAGTGAAACCGGTGCCCAGCTCGAGTTGCGCTTCCTGGCCGTCAGCGGCCCAGGCGCGCAGCTTGTCGAACCACGGATCGAAGTAGCGTGCCTGCATCTTGCGGCCGTCCACCTGCTTGGCCGCCACGGCCTCGCGGCAGATCCGCTGCAACTCATCGGCCCACTGGCCCCAGGGCGCCTTGAGCTGACAGAGTTGCTCGGCGCGCTGCCGCAGCGCCGCCTCGATGAGCCCTTGCAGCGACTCGTCGCCCTGTTCCTCGCGCACCCGGCCGAACAGCGGGCGGATCCTGGGCAGCAGCGCATCGGGGCTGCCCCAGTGCCGACGGACCCAGGCCAGGGCTTCGCCATGCATGCCATAGCAGAAGCGCCGCCAATAGTCGCGCATGACCTGGCCGAGCAGTTCGCTGTGATCGGTCTCCAGGCTCTGGGTGAACAGGCTGCCACTGTCGAAGGCATGTTCGCGCAGCATGCGCTGGCACCAACCGTGGATGGTCGATACCGCGGCCTCGTCCATCCACTGCACGGCGATCTCCAGGCGGCTGGCACAGCGCGGCCAGTGCTCGCTGGGGTAGTCGTCGCGCAACTGCTCGAGCAGTGGGTCGGCCTCGGCCAGTTCGCCACGGAAAAAACGCGCGGCTTCGGCCAGGCGGGCGCGGATGCGCTCGCGCAGTTCCTTGGTGGCAGCATCGGTGAAGGTCACCACGAGGATCTGCGGTGGCAGCAGCTCACGGGCGAAACCTTGCTCACCGCCATGGCCGAGGATCAGGCGCAGGTACAGCGCCGAGATGGTGAACGTCTTGCCGGTGCCGGCGCTGGCTTCGATCAACTGGCTGCCATGCAGGGGAAAACTCAATGCCAGGGGGCGTGCCTGGGTCATGCGGCGCTCTCCGGGTTGCCCAAGGTTTGCCAGGGGGCGGTGAACAGGGGGCGGTACAGGGTTTCGCACCAGCCTTCGAAGGTCTCCTCGGCGCACAGCGCGGCGAAGTCGCGAAACTGCCGCGCCAGGGCCAGGCTTTCGCTACGTTCGCCGAAGTTGTTCTGGCCATCGCCTTCGTAGGCACGGGCGGCAGCGGCCAGGGCCTTGTCCGGATCGCCCTGGGCGAGCCAGGCGAATGCCGTCTTGGCCGCCACCGGCAGCGGCGCATTCATCGCCGCCTGGCGGGCTACCAGCAAGTGGCCCAGCAGTTCGGCCGCCTGGCCTTGCGGCAGCGGCTCGAGCAACAGCGTCAGGTCGCTGGCCACCAGGGCACTGTGCAATGGATAACCGGCGGCGCAGGCGGTCAAGTGCATCACCCAGGCGGGTATCAGCCGGTGCCATTTGAGGCTGTTGCGCCCGGCGCCAAGGGTATTGGGCACGGTCGTGATGCTCAGCAGGCTCTGGTCCTGAGCCTGGTAGACCCGGCCCAGCCAGCCTTCCAGGCGCTGTGCGCCCTGTTCGAAGTGCACAGGCAAGGCACCCTCCACCACCGTCGGCCAGCGCTGCAGCAATTGACGGTGACGTTGCAGCAGGTCGGGCAAGGGCTGGATCAGTTCTTCCTGGAGGATTTCGCCGAAGCCGGCCAGGGGCAGCAGACCGCAGGCCTGCAGACGCCGGGCCTGGGCCTGCAGGGTACGCTCGGCATTGTCCGGATCGGCCAGCGCGGCCCCCAGCAGGTTTTCGCTGAGGCTGTAGCGCTGCAAGGCATCGAGGACGAAGGGTTCTTCATCCGGAGTTGGCACCTCCAGGGCTTCGAAAAATACGTTCAGACGCTGGCTGAAGAAATGCCGTACAGGATGACGAAGGAAATCCTGCAACAGGCTCAGGCTCAGGGGCTCATCGCTGGTATAGGGCGACAAGGGCTCATCGAACGCCGTGGATACCTCCCTGGCGTGGTGCAGCACCTGCCATTCATGGGCATAGCTGAACAGCGCGCTGCCTTTCTGGAAGTAACGCTGGCTGAACGGCTGCAGCGGATGTTCCACGGTCAGGGCGTGCAGCAACTGCTCACCCGGGTCCTGGCGCAGCCCCTCCTTGGCCCCGGCCAGACGCCAGCCTGCGGCCAGGTGGTCGCGTAGCTGGCCGATCAATACCGAGGCAGGGCGCTCGCTGTTGTCGCGAATGCTGCGTCCGACCCAGCTGACATAGAGCTGGTCACGTGCCGAGAGCAAGGCCTCGAGCAACAGGTAGCGGTCGTCCTCGCGGCGGGAGCGATCGCCGGGGCGATAGTCGCTGGCCATCAGGTCGAAGTCCAGCGGCGGTTGGGCGCGGGGGTAGTCGCCGTCGTTCATGCCCAGCAGGCAGACCACCCGGAACGGGATGGCACGCATGGGCATCAGGGTGCAGAAGTTCACCGAGCCGGCGAGAAACCGCTGGGACAGCTTGCCCTGGTCCAGCCCCGACAGCCAGGCCTCGCGCACCACGGTGAGCGGCAACGGGTCCTGCAGGCCCACGGCCTCGCAGGTCGCCAGCCAGCTATCGCGCAGCTCCTGCAACTGCATCAGGAGAAACTCGTCGTGCTCGCTTCCGGCCAGGAAGAACACCTGCAGCAAGGCATGCAAGCGCTCCCCCCACTGGGCTGCCGTGGCGGGCTGCGCCAGGGCCTTGCAGGCCACGTCGAGGGCATCGAGCAACGCCACCAGCGGACCGATCAGCGCAGCATCGAGGCCGCCGATTTCGTCATAGGGCTCGATGCCATCGCATCCTTCGCCCATACCGACCGCATAGCCGAGCAGCATGCGTCGCAAACCGAACCGCCAGCTGTTCTGCTCCAGGCCCTCGGGCAGGCCCAGGGTGGCCCGCTGCTCGGCATCCAGGCCCCAGCGGATGCCCGCGCCTTCGATCCAGCGGTGCAAGGTCGGCAGGTCGCTTTCCTGGATGGCGAAGCGGGCACGCACGGCCGGCACGTCCAGCAGGTCCAGGACTTCGCTCACGGCGAAGCGGCTGTCCGGCAGCTTGAGCAGGTGCTCCAGGGCGATCAGCAGCGGATCACGGCCGCGCTGGCCCTGGTCGGTCAGGGTGAAGGGAATGTAGCGTGGGTCGTTGCGATCGAGCTGGCCGAACACGGCGCGGATATGCGGTGCATAACTGTCGATCGCTGGCAGCATGACGATGACGTCACGCGGGCGTAGCGTGGGGTCGGCGCTGAAGCGGGCGAGCAGTTGGTCATGGAGGATCTCCACCTCGCGCTGTGGGCTGTGGGCCACATGAAAGCGCACGGAGCGGTCCTGGCCGGGATCGACCGCCGGCCAAAGGGCGCGGGTCTCTGCCAGGGGACGCAGCTCGAGGATGTCGTCCTGCAACTGCTCGAGCAAGGTGGTCGGCTGGCCTTCGCTGAACAGGTCGATGCGACCGTCGCTGAAGACCCCACGATAGCTGGCCGGGTCGTCGTAGCTGTCGAGCAGGTTGATGTAGTCACGGCCCTGCTTGCCCCAGGCGGCCAGCAGCGGGTGGGCATGCTGGTGCAGGGATTCGTCGTCCAGTTGCAGGGGCATGCCCTGCTTGCGTTGCTGGCGCTTGTATTGATGCCGCAGCAGGTCCTTGTCGGCAACGATGTCGGCCCAGTGATGGCGGCAAGGGTTGTGCACGCACAGCACTACCTGGCTGAAGCGCGCCAGGCCGGCCAGAGCCTCGAGCGCCTGGGCCGGCAAGGATGAGATGCCGAAGACGATCACCCGTGGCGGTAGCCCCGCGGGCGCCTGCTCCAAGCTGTCGATACGCGCCATGAAACGCTGGTGCACGCCGGCACGGCTCTGGGCCATGCCCGCCTCGCCGACGTCTTCGAGCAGTGCCCGCCATAGCTCGGCCTGCCAGCGGTTCCCCGCCGCCATGGGCTTGCGCTCGCCACGGGCGGTATTGAGCACATGCTCGCCAGCAGCCCAGTCCTTGAGCCAGTCGGCGCGGTAGACCTGGTACTGGTCGAACAGGTCAGCCAGGCGCTCGGCCAGTTGGTAGCGCTTGCGCAGGTCGCTGTCGTCGGTGAGAAAGCGGCGCAAAGGCTCGAAGTGCGGGCGTTCGATCAATTCGGGGAGCAGGCGCATCAGACGCCAGGTAAGGGGGGCCTTGTCCAGCAGCGAGACTTCCGGAATCTCGTCGCGCCCCAGGACCCGACGGTACAGCTGCCACATGAAGCTGCCCGGCAGTTGTACCTCGATGGCTGCGGCGATGCCACAACCGCCCAGTTCATCGTCCTGCGGATCCTCGGCCAGGGCCAGCTTGAGCCACTGGGCGATACCGTTGCTCTGGACCAGGGCGATCTCGTTCTCCAGGGGGGCCAGGGGGTAATGGCGCATCACGTTCACTACCAGATTGCGCAGGTCGTCCAGGCGGTTGCCCTGGATGATCATGAAGCCGGGATGCAGTGAGGTGGTGTCGGTCATCGAGGATCTCTGGGGAGGAGCGATTCTGGTAGGGAACCATATCACTCTCTACCGGGTACAGGCAGTGAGACAGCAACGGCGTACTCTGTGGGAGAAAGGATGGAAGCGTGAGGCTTTGGGCTGGCCTTCGGGGCCTCTTCGCGCCCAATCGCCGGCAAGCCGGCTCCCACAGGGATGGCGCTGGCTTGCAGGTCTGCGCTGTACCTGTGGGAGCTGGCTTGCCAGCGATGGGGCCACCGCCAATCCCCAGCCAGACGCCAGAAAGACAAAACCCCTACCTGCTCGCGCAGATAGGGGTTTTGCGAAATGAATCTTGACGATGACCTACTCTCACATGGGGAAACCCCACACTACCATCGGCGATGC
>NZ_JAMYBK010000033.1 GCF_024127895.1 Pseudomonas guariconensis
CCTGGCCCTGGCCAACAAGTACAGCACTGCGCTGGACGCCGGCCAGGTACTGGCGCCGGCCAAGGACCTGGCGCAGATGCAGCACGTGGTGTTCAATGCCTACACCAACGCGGGCCTGACCGTGCTGTTCCTGGTGGTGGTGTTCAGCGTGCTGTTCTTCGCCATCAAGGTCGGCTTCGCCGCCCTGGGCCGCAAGGAGCGCACCGACAAGGAAACCCCGTTCCAGGCGCTGCCTGACGCGTAACGAAGAGGAATACCGCGATGTTCAACGACCTGGGGCGACTGGGTAAGTACCTGGGGCAGGCAGCCCGCCTGATGGTCGGCATGCCCGACTACGACAACTATGTCGAGCACATGCAGGCCAAGCATCCGGACAAGCCGGTGATGAGCTACGAGGCGTTCTTCAGGGAGCGCCAGGAAGCCCGTTACGGTGGCAAGTCCGGGCCCAAGTGTTGTTGACCCCGCGACATGCATGAACCTGTGGGAGCCCGGGTAACCTGGCTCCCACAGTCATTTTCGGCTTCATGGAGGCAACTGCGTGCAAACGCCCATTCCCGTTACTGTCCTGACCGGCTTTCTCGGTGCCGGCAAGACCACCTTGCTCAAGCACATGCTCAAGGCCGAGCACGGCCTGAAGATCGCTGTGATCGAGAACGAGTTCAGCGAGGCCGGCATCGACAGCCAATTGCTGGGCGACGAGCCGGTGCAGGTCATGACCCTGGCCAACGGCTGCGTATGCTGCAGCATCCACGGCGACCTGACCCGTGCCCTGTACCTGCTGCTCGAACGCCTGGACGCCGGCGAGATCGCCTTCGACCGCCTGGTGATCGAGTGCACCGGCCTTGCCGACCCGGCACCTGTGGCGCAGACCTTCTTCATCGATGAGGAGCTGCGCGAGCGCTATATCCTCGACGGCATCATCACCCTGGTCGATGCTGCCCATGCCGAGCTGCACCTGACCCAGGCCATCGCCCAGGCCCAGGTGGGCTTCGCCGACCGCCTGCTGCTGAGCAAGACCGACCTGGTCGAGCCTGGCGCCGTCGAGGCCCTGCAGGAGCGCCTGGCCCGCATCAACGGTCGCGCCGCGATCCGTGTGGTCGAACACGGCCGCATCGACCTGGCCGAGTTGCTCGACGTGCGCGGGTTCAACCTCAACACCGACCTGGGTGGCAGCCTCAAGCCAGCCCTGCGCCCAGTCCTCAAGCCTGCCACGCCGGACCGTATCTCCACCCTGGTGCTGCGTAGCGAGACGCCGTTGGACATCGACCGTCTCAGTGACTTCATGAACGAGTTGCTGGAAAACCACGGCAAGCAGCTGCTGCGCTACAAGGGCGTGCTGAACATCGCCGGCGAAGAGCGTCGCCTGGTATTCCAGGGCGTGCTCAAGCTGTATGGCTTCGACTGGGATACCGAGTGGGCTGAAGGAGAGGTGCGGGAAAGCGTGATGGTGTTCATTGGCGATGAACTACCGGAGGAGACGATCCGGGAAGGATTCGCTGCGTTGAGCTAATGGCCTCGTGGGCTTGGGTCGCCTCTGCACCAGGGCGGTTAGTCAGCCTTCGTCCGGCTCATTTTTATATTCGAGGATATTGATCCTGATCGGCAGAAACTGGTCGTGCTTGGCGAACAGGTACATGTGCTTGGAGTCATGCCGCCGCTGGCGATGCAAGCATTTGCCGGAGCTTCGTTCACGCAGCAGGCAGATGAGTGGGTTGATGGGCTTATCCGTCAGGGTGATCTCCCCCTGGGGACCTACCATCTCGAAGTAGGAAGGCGTGACATCTTCGGGCCTGTATACGGCAATGGCCCCGTTGTCGTCTCGACAGAGACACTTGCCGAAGTGATTGCCTGGCGAGTGGACGGACAAGGTGTAGCCTTTGTCCGTATGACGGAAATAGACCTTCATGGGGCGCTGGGGCACAGAGGCTGCTTGGTGACAGAGCAGGTGCGAGTCGTCCCGTTCGTTGAAGCGTCCACTGAAGACGCCGCCTCCCGTGCCGGGAAGGATGACTTTGGCAGGCTTGCCCAGCAAGGTTTCAAGCAGGTTGAGATCAGCACCCTGGCTGCTGATTTCGGCAATGAACGATAGCTGGCGGTGGGTTGGCATGACGCATCTCCTCGGGGTGATGGATGCCTACCTTAAGGTGGTCATGAGTACTGGGCGCAGCGGGAATCCGTTCATTCCTGGCCTTGCTCGGCCAGTCTCGTGAGCGAGAGCGTTCAGCCGTCAGCGATGGGGTTGTGTCCACAATCAAAAAGCCCGGTACTAGACCGGGCTTCTCACATCAGGCAATCGCCAATTTAGTTGCCGTACACCGGCAGCTTCTTGCAGATGGCCTTGACCTTCTCACGCACGGCGTCGATCACCGCTTCGTTGTTCAGGTCGGCGAGGATGTCGCAGATCCAGCCGGCCAGCTCGCGGCACTCGGCTTCCTTGAAACCACGGGTGGTGACGGCCGGGGTGCCGATGCGCAGGCCCGAGGTGACGAACGGCGAACGTGGGTCGTTCGGTACCGAGTTCTTGTTCACGGTGATGTAGGCTCGGCCCAGGGCAGCGTCTGCGTCCTTGCCGGTGATGTCCTGCTTGATCAGCGACAGCAGGAACAGGTGGTTCTGGGTGCCGCCGGAGACGACGTCGAAACCACGCTCGATGAACACGCCGGCCATGGCCTGGGCGTTCTTCACCACTTGCTGCTGGTAGGCCTTGAACTCAGGCTGCAGCGCTTCCTTGAAGCAGATCGCCTTGCCGGCGATGACGTGCTCCAGCGGACCGCCCTGGGCGCCCGGGAAGACCGCGGAGTTGAGCTTCTTCTCGATCTCTTCGTTCTTGCGCGCCAGGATCAGGCCGCCACGCGGACCGCGCAGGGTCTTGTGGGTGGTGGTGGTGACCACGTCGGCGAACGGGACCGGGTTCGGGTAGATGCCAGCAGCGACCAGGCCGGCCACGTGGGCCATGTCGACGAACAGGTAGGCACCGACCTTGTCGGCGATCTCACGGAAGCGCGGGAAGTCCAGGACCTGGGAGTAGGCGGAGAAGCCGGCGACGATCATCTTCGGCTTGTGCTCCAGGGCCAGGCGCTCGACTTCGTCGTAGTCGATCAGGCCGTTGGCGTCGATGCCGTACTGCACGGCGTTGTACAGCTTGCCGGAGGAGCTGACGCTGGCGCCGTGGGTCAGGTGGCCGCCGTGGGCCAGGCTCATGCCCAGGAGGGTGTCGCCGGCCTGCAGCAGGGCCAGGTAGACGGCGGCGTTGGCCTGGGAGCCGGCGTGCGGCTGGACGTTGGCGTAGTCGGCGCCGAACAGTTGCTTGGCGCGGTCGATGGCCAGTTGCTCGATCACGTCGACGTGCTCGCAACCGCCGTAGTAGCGCTTGCCCGGGTAGCCTTCGGCGTACTTGTTGGTCAGTACCGAACCCTGGGCCTCCATGACGGCCGGGCTGGTGTAGTTTTCCGAAGCGATCAGCTCGATATGCTCTTCCTGGCGCTGAGCTTCCTGCTGCATGGCTTCGAAGAGCTCGGCGTCGTACTTGGCAATGGTCAAATCACGGCTGAACATGGCGGTCCTCAAGGATCGGGCTGAATTGGGGGGGCATTCTAACCCATTGGCCCTGGCCTGGCATATGAAGAGGCGTCATGTCGCGGACCAATGGAATTCACGACGACCAAGCGGCGAGCTGCAAGCTACAAGAGGGGTCGCTGCTGAACCTGTGGGACATCTGCCTCATCGGCGGCGTGCACGGCTTTTTCTTGCAGCTCACTGAAACACGAACAGCGTCTCGTTGCTGAATTGCGCTTCGAACTGGTGGGCCGGCATCGGCCGGCCGAACAGGTAGCCCTGTACTTCGTCGCAGTCGTGCTCGCGCAGGAACTCCAGTTGCTCATGGGTTTCCACGCCCTCGGCGATCACCGCCAGGTTCAGGCTGTGGGCCATGGCGATGATCGCCCGGGCGATCTGCGCGTCCTGCTCGCCCGCGGGCAGGCCGTCGACGAAGGTGCGGTCGATCTTCAGCACGTCGATGGGGAACTGCTTGAGGTAGTTGAGCGATGAATAACCCGTGCCGAAGTCGTCGACCGCAATGCTCAGGCCCAGCTTCTTCAGGCTGTCGAGGATCTGCATGGCCTCGTTGACCTCGCGCATCAGAATGCTTTCGGTCAGCTCCAGCTCCAGGCAGGCCGGCGGCAGGCCGGTTTCCTCCAGGATGGTGGCGATGCGGGTGCCCAACTGGCCATCGGAGAACTGCCGCGCCGAAATGTTCACCGACACCTTCGGCACCCGCACCCTGGCCTTGTGCCAGGCCTTGAGCTGGCGGCTGGCCTCGCGCAGTACCCAGTCGCCGACATCCACCACCAGGCCCAGCTCCTCGATCACCGGGATGAAGTCGCCCGGCGGTACCAGGCCGCGGCGTGGGTGGCGCCAGCGCAGCAGCGCCTCGGCACCGGTCAGGCGCTTGCCGTCGCCGCTGAACTGCGGTTGGTAGTAGAGCATGAACTCGTTCTGCTCCAAGGCATGGCGCAGGTCGCTTTCCAGCTCCAGGCGCTCCAGGGCGCTGGCGTTCATGTCGGCCTGGTAGAACTGGAAATTGTTCTTGCCGCGCTCCTTGGCGTGGTACATGGCCGTGTCGGCGTTCTTCATCAACTGGCTGAGCTCGCTGCCATCCTGCGGGCTGAGGGCGATGCCGATGCTGGCAGTGACGAAGAACTCGCGGCCCTCCAGGACGAACGGCCGTACCAGGCTGCCGAGGATGTTCTCGGCCACGTGGATGGCGCGGTTCAAGGCCATCTCGCGGCTCGCCCTGGGTTGCAGCAGCAGGGTGAACTCGTCGCCACCCATGCGTGCCACGGTATCGTCGTCGTCGACACAGGCCAACAGGCGCTGGGCCATGTCCTTGAGCATGCGGTCGCCCGCCGCGTGGCCCAGGGAGTCGTTGATCGGCTTGAAACGGTCCAGGTCGAGGAACATCAGTACCACCCACGCCTTGTGCCGCTCGGCCTGCTGCAGGGCGGTATGGAGCCGGTCCTGGAACAGAGTACGGTTGGGCAGGTGGGTCAATGCGTCGTAGTACGCCAGGCGGTGGATACGCTGCTCGCTGGCCTTGCGTTCGCTGATGTCGGTGAAGAAGCACACATAGCTGGCCAGGTCGCCTTCCTCGTCGAGCACCGCGGTGATGCCGACCCACGCTGGATACGGCTCGCCGTTGCGCCGCTTGAGCCATACCTCGCCTTCCCAGCTGCCACGCTGGTGCAGTTGCTTGAGCACATAGCGCAGGTGCGCGTCCTGCTGTTCATCGACCGTGAGCATGCCCGGCAACTGGTCGAGCACCTCGCTGACCGCGTAGCCGCTGACGCGGCTGAAGGCCTCGTTGGCCTGGACGATGTAGCCGGCCGGGTCGGTGATGAGAATGGCCGAGGTCGAGTGTTCGAATACCGTCGCCGCCATGCGCAGGTCCTTCTCGGCGCGGCGCTGCTGGCTGATGTCGCGGCCGACGCCGAGCAGGCCCTCGAAGCACTCGTGCTCGTCCCACACCAGCACCAGGCGCAGTTCGATGGGGATCTTGCGGCCATCGGCGCGCAGGCAGTCGAACAGGAACATCTGGGTCGGCAGCTGGCTGCGCAGCTGGACCAGCTGTTCGCTGTCGCCCAGGGCCTTGCTGACCCGCTCCATCAGGCTGTAGAGGCCGGTGAGCTGGGCCGGGTTGGCGATGACCGACTGCCAGCCGTGCTGGAAGAACCACTCGGCCGGGTAGCCCAGCACGGCTTGCGCGGAAGGGCTGACGTAATCGAGTTGCAACTGGCTGTTGGTCGAGAAGATCACGTCGCTGATGCTTTCGGCCAGCATGCGATAGCGCTGTTCGCTGTCGCGCAGGGACTCGCTGGCCTCGATCTGCACCGTGACGTCCTTGCCCACGCCGATGATACGGGTGACCAGGCCGTCGGCATCGCGGGTCAGCACCTGTTCGCGGATGTCGTAGCAGCGCCAGTTGCCATCGCGGTGGCGAAAGCGCAACTGGCAGTGCAAGGAGTCGCCGTGGCCGGTGTCGCGCTGTTGGCGGCGCAGCGCGTGGTAGTGCTCGCTGTCCTCCGGGTGCAGCAACAGTTCCCAGAAGCGGTCGCCCATCTGTGTCAGCTCGGTGCGGTCGTAGCCGAGGGTTTGGCCGAGGTGGCGGTTGCTGAAGATCATCCGCTGGCTCTGCACGTCCTGCACGTACAACTGGTCGGGGACGGTGCGCACCACATCGGACCAGAAACTCTCGCGCTCAAGCAGCGACAGCTCGACCTGCTTGCGGCTGGTGATATCGCTGATGCTCAGGATCACCGCCTGGTAGTCCCGGCGCTGCTGGGGCAGGCGGGCCATCAGCCACAGGTGCAGTTCGCCGCCCAGGGGCGCGGGCAGGCAGACTTCCAGTTCCAGCAGGGGGCGTTGCTCGATCAGGGCGTCGATCAGCTGCATGCCGATGCTGTCGCGACCCTCGCCGCTGCCTGCGATCAGGCGCTGCCAGGCGCCTTCGTTGCATTCGACGTTGAGCAGTTGCCGGGCGACCTGGTTGATCTCGGTGATCTTCAGTTCCTGCAGTAGCGAGCGGCGCAGGCTGCCGTCCAGGGCCAGGCTCTGCTTGAGGGCGGCGCGGTTGCGCAGGTGGTAGCGGTCGAGCTGGCCGGGCAGGCTGGAGAGGTCGAGCACGCACAACGCCACGCCGGTGCCCTCGAAGATCTCCTGGTAGCGCCGGTGATCTTCCTGCAAGGCGCGCTGGCGGCGGCGCATGTTGATCAGGGCGAGCACCGGCAGCAAGGCACAGACCAGCACCAACAGGCACTTGCCGATCAGCGCCGGCAGCAGCGTCTCTCGGGCAAGGCCGGCATCGAACAGCCCACGCAGTTGCCAGGTGCTGTTGTCGAGCAAGGCCAGCATCACGCTTTGCAGGGGCTCGTCGCTGAGCAGGGTAGGCCTGTTGCGCGCAAGCACCTCGCCGCTGCGGCTGCTTTCCAGCAGCCACAGGGGATGGCCCGCACCTTCCAGACGGTGGGTCAGCGTCTTGTAGTAGTCGTTGGACAGGCGCAACAGCCAGTAGCCGCGATCCTGTTCGGCCGGCTGGCGCAGCAGCAGGTAGACCTGGCGGCTGTCTGCGGCGTCGCTGAAGAAATATGCACGTCCCTGGCTGAGTTGCAGGAGCTCGGCGATCAGTTGACGGTCGGGGGTGTTCGCGAGACTGTCGCGCCTGACCTGCCCGGCGCTGCCCAGCCAGGCCACGTGGTGCAGGCCGGGCAGGCGCTGCTGCAGGGTCTGCAGCAGCGAGGGCAGCGCCGCCGGTGTCGGCGCTTCGATGTAGGGTTGCAGCAGGTTCACCGCCTGTTGGGCCTGAAGCGCCATGTTCAGGGTCAGGTGGTCGGCCAGTTCCGCATTCGTCGCCAGGCTCCGTTGGCGAAGGTCGGCCTGGGTGTGACGGAACTGGGCGAACAATTGCCATAGCAGCAACCCCAGCAGGACCAAGGCCAGCAGGGCCAGCGTGCCCTTGAGCGAGCCGCGCAGGGCGCTGCTCGACGCAGGCAGGGCAGGGCGCAGGGATGACGGGTGGGTAAGATCGGTCAAGCGATGGTCCTGCGATTGGGCTGGCGATGGCAGGGGTGAAACAAAGCGGCAAGCTGCAAGCCAAAAGCAAAAGCAGCCTCGACGCCAATCTGCTTTTTCTTGCAGCTTGCAGCTAGTCACCGACTAGCATGCCCCCAATTATGGCAAAGTGCCAGCGGCTGTGTCTGCTGCCAGTGGTCGCTACCGCTGATCCTCGTTCGGCAAGTCCCTGCGACCTGTGCGAGAATGCCGCCGCTTCATAGTCAACGCATCGGAGATGTACGGTTTGGTTACCCATTATTCCACCAATGGCCTCGATTCCGCCTGCGGGCGCAGCAGTCAGACCCTGGTCAGCACTGCCGTGGCCGATGACGTATCCTGCAAGTCCTGCCAGCGTTCGCTGGCCAAGCCCGACCCGGCCGCCGCCAATGTGCGCAAGAGCCCGTCGCTGGCTGAACTGCGCAAGTCCGCCAAGGCCGTTGCCGAGCCGGTCGTGGCGTCTGCCGCCAAGCCTGCGCCCAAGCCGGCCGCAGCGGCTACCGGCAAACCTGCCCGCTCCGGCGGTTTCAGCGTCAAGGCCGCCTGGGCCGCTCGCCTGGCCGGGCAATCCGAGCGCTGCCGCCTGCCACGGGGCAAGGTGAAACAGGCCCACGTCTGAGGCCTGGCGAGGGCTTCGTCCCCGACCGCAGGCTTTGCCCGCTTCCACAGTGTCCTGGTGTGGAAGCGGCGCTTCGGCGCCCCATCTGGTCAACGCCACCACTTGGCGTAGAATGGCCCACTTTGTTCAATGACACCCCGTAAACGCATCCCCCTGGCGCCCGCCAGGCGAGCGTCGATGTCTTTACCTATCTATAGAGGGCTTGGTTTTGGCTCAATACGTCTACACCATGCATCGGCTGAGCAAGGTCGTGCCGCCGAAGCGGGAAATCCTGAAGAACATCTCCCTGTCGTTCTTCCCAGGCGCGAAGATCGGTGTGCTCGGCCTCAACGGCGCGGGCAAGTCGACCCTGCTGCGGATCATGGCGGGCGTCGACAAGGAGTTCGACGGCGAAGCCCGTCCGATGCCCGATATCAACGTCGGCTACCTGCCCCAGGAGCCGCAACTGGACCCGAACAAGACCGTCCGCGAGGTGGTCGAGGAAGCGGTGAGCGTGATCAAGGACGCTCAGGCTCGCCTGGACGAGGTCTACGCCGCCTATGCAGAGCCGGATGCCGACTTCGACAAGCTGGCCGCCGAGCAGGCCAAGCTGGAAGCCATCCTGCAGGCCGCCGATGGCCACAACCTGGAGCGTCAGCTGGAAGTCGCCGCCGACGCCCTGCGCCTGCCGCCGTGGGACGCCAAGGTCGAGCACCTGTCTGGCGGTGAGAAGCGCCGTGTGGCCCTGTGCCGCCTGCTGCTGTCGGCTCCCGACATGCTGCTGCTGGACGAGCCGACCAACCACCTGGACGCCGACTCGGTGGCCTGGCTGGAGCACTTCCTGCACGACTTCCCCGGCACCGTGGTGGCGATCACCCACGACCGTTACTTCCTCGACAACGTCGCCGGCTGGATCCTCGAGCTGGACCGCGGCGCCGGCATCCCGTACGAAGGCAACTACTCGGGCTGGCTGGAAGCCAAGTCGGCGCGCCTGGAGCAGGAATCCAAGCAGCAGACCGCCCATGAGAAGGCCATGAAGGAAGAACTGGAGTGGGTGCGCAAAGGCGCCAAGGCCCGCCAGTCCAAGTCCAAGGCCCGTCTGGCGCGCTTCGAGGAGATGCAGTCGCAAGAGTTCCAGAAGCGCAGCGAGACCAACGAGATCTATATCCCGGCAGGCCCGCGCCTGGGCGACAAGGTCATCGAGTTCAAGAACGTCACCAAGGGCTATGGCGACCGTGTACTGATCGACAATCTGTCGTTCTCCATGCCCAAGGGCGCCATCGTTGGCGTGATCGGCGGCAACGGTGCCGGTAAGTCGACCCTGTTCCGCATGATCATGGGCAAGGAACAGCCGGATTCGGGCAGCATCGAGATCGGCGAAACCGTGCAACTGGCCTGCGTCGACCAGAGCCGCGACGACCTGGACGGCGGCAAGACCGTGTTCCAGCAGATTTCCGATGGCTCCGACATGATCCGCATCGGCAGCTACGAGATCCCGTCGCGCACCTACGTCGGCCGCTTCAACTTCAAGGGCGGTGACCAGCAGAAGTTCGTCAAGGACCTCTCCGGTGGTGAGCGTGGCCGTCTGCACCTGGCCCTGACGCTGAAGGAGGGTGGCAACGTCCTGCTGCTCGACGAACCGTCCAACGATCTCGACGTCGAGACCCTGCGTTCGCTGGAAGAAGCCCTGCTGGACTTCCCGGGCGCGGCCATCGTGATCTCCCACGACCGTTGGTTCCTGGACCGCGTGGCCACGCACATCCTGGCCTACGAGGACGACTCGAACGTGGTGTTCTTCGAGGGCAACTACACCGAGTACGAAGCCGATCGCAAGAAGCGCCTGGGCGATGCTGCCGCCCAGCCGCACCGGGTACGGCACAAGAAGCTGGCGCAGTAACCCGCAACGGGTTGCACGATAGTGGGGCCTTCATGGCCCCATTTTTGTGCCGGCTCGAAACGGGGCTGGCATCTTGGCGCCGCGCCGACGCGAAGAGGGCGGAGCCGCCAGCAGGAAACGCCCGTTTTGTATACATTTATATAAAACGCACCAAAAAAATTCAAAAAAACGACATTGCGCCCTATTCCAGTGCGATTGCTTCTTGGTACATTCCAGAAAAAACCAAATAAGTCCAAATCCCTCTTGGTGAGATGTCTACCATGATCGAATCCGTCGACCATTTCCTGGCCCGCCTCAAGCAGCGCGACCCGGCCCAGCCCGAGTTCCACCAGGCCGTCGAAGAAGTGCTGCGCAGCCTCTGGCCCTTCCTCGAAGCCAACCCCCATTACCTGCAGGCCGGCATCCTCGAACGCATGGTTGAGCCGGAGCGTGCGGTACTGTTCCGCGTGTCCTGGGTCGATGACCAGGGCAAGGTCCAGGTCAACCGCGGCTACCGCATCCAGATGAGCAGCGCCATCGGCCCATACAAGGGCGGCCTGCGCTTCCATCCGTCGGTCAACCTGGGCGTGCTCAAGTTCCTGGCCTTCGAGCAAGTCTTCAAGAACTCGCTGACCTCGCTGCCCATGGGCGGCGGCAAGGGCGGCTCGGACTTCGATCCGAAGGGCAAGAGCGATGCCGAGGTCATGCGCTTCTGCCAGGCCTTCATGAGCGAGCTGTATCGCCACATCGGCGCCGACCTGGACGTGCCTGCCGGTGACATCGGCGTCGGCGCCCGCGAGATCGGCTACATGTTCGGCCAGTACAAGCGCCTGGCCAACCAGTTCACGTCGGTGCTGACCGGCAAGGGCATGACCTACGGCGGCAGCCTGATCCGCCCGGAGGCCACCGGCTACGGCTGCGTGTACTTCGCCGAGGAAATGCTCAAACGCCGCGACCTGCGCATCGACGGCCGCCGCGTGGCCATCTCCGGCTCCGGCAACGTCGCGCAGTATGCGGCACGCAAGGTCATGGACCTGGGCGGCAAGGTGATCTCGCTGTCCGACTCCGAAGGCACCCTGTTCTGCGAAGCCGGCCTGACCGACGAGCAGTGGCAAGCGCTGATGGAACTCAAGAACGTCAAGCGCGGCCGCATCAGCGAGCTGGCCAGCCTGTATGGCCTGGAGTTCCGCAAGGGCCAGACCCCGTGGAGCCTGCCGTGCGACATCGCCCTGCCGTGCGCCACCCAGAACGAGCTGGACGCCGAGGATGCCCGCACCTTGCTGCGCAACGGCTGCATCTGCGTGGCGGAAGGCGCCAACATGCCGACGACCCTCGAGGCTGTGGATATCTTCCTGGAAGCCGGCATCCTCTATGCCCCGGGCAAGGCCTCCAACGCCGGTGGCGTGGCCGTTTCGGGCCTGGAGATGTCGCAGAACGCCATGCGCCTGCTGTGGACCGCTGGCGAAGTGGACAGCAAGCTGCACAACATCATGCAGTCGATCCACCACGCCTGCGTGCACTACGGCGAGGAAGCCGACGGCTCCATCAACTACGTCAAGGGCGCCAACATCGCCGGTTTCGTCAAGGTCGCCGATGCCATGCTGGCCCAGGGAGTGGTCTAGTAGCCTGCGGGCTACTCGTCCTGCGCCTCGATGGCGATGACCTCGATCAGCTGATCGCCGGCAGGTCGTCGCCACAGCACCTCGTCGCCGGGGCCGGCGCCCAGTAGCGCGCGGCCCAGGGGCGATCCCCAGTTGACCAGGCCCTGCGCGGCATCGGCCTGGTCCTCTCCCACCAGTTGAACCCTGTGTTCCTGGTCCTGTTCATCGACGAAGGTCACCCGGCTGCCGATCTGCACCTTGTCCCGCGAGGTCGCGGCGGGCACCACCTGGGCGCTCTGCACGCGCGCGCCGAAGTAGCGCAGGTCACGTTCGGCATCGGCCAGGCGCTGCTTGTCGGCGTGCTCACCCTGGGCCTGCAGCTCGCTGCGTAGCGCATTGAGCTCGGCCAGGCGCTGCTGCAATTGGGCCAGGCCCTTGGCCGTGACGTAGTTGGGCTGGTCGCTGACCCGGCGCTCCACCGGCTGGTTGGCCTGGGCGGCGGCCTGATCCTCTTTGACGAATGCTCGGCTCATGGAAGGCCTCCTTGTGCAGCAGACCATGATGGCAGGTTGCGAGTTTCAAGGGGTGTCCGATTGCGACTTCCTTGCCATCCAGCGATGGCCCGTCAGCCATGAGGCAGCCCCATCAGTAGTGATACCACTTCAACTCCAGCATCACCTCGTTCTGCGCCGTGGCCAACTGGCTGAAGGTGCGCCGGGCGCTCAGCCTCAGCCCCAGGTCGCGGTTGATCTCCCACTGCTGGTTGAGGCTCAGGCTGCGCCGCACTTCGCCATTGGCGAAATAGTCGCCCTTGGCCTCCAGGGTCATGTTGCCCAGGCCATTGCGCCACAACAGCCCGCCATTGAAACCCGCCGCCGGTGCGACGAACTGGGCGAAGTCGTTGTGGTGTTCGACCCGCACCGTGCCCAGGGCAAAGCCCAGCAGGCCATCGGCCAACTGCCAGGTTCCGCCGGCACCGCCATTGACGTGGCTGACCAGCACCTCGTCGTCGTGCTTGCCCGGCACCCGCTCCAGGCCACCGGCAACCTGCCACGACCAGGGCTTGAGCAGTTCGTTGCGCGGGGTCAGGGAGCGGATGGTCGCCAGGTCCAGGCGTTGTACCTGCCAGTCGTTGCCCTCGTACTGGCGCAGCTTGAGCTGGAGGATCTCGATCTGCGCGCCGAGGGGGAAGCCGTAGGCGTTGTCGTTGAGGTCGTGGTAGGCCATGCGCAGGCCGTATTCGGCATAGGCGCGGTCGTCGCGGGTGCCCACACCCAACTGCCAGGTGCGCGACTGGTGGCCGTTCTCGGGCAGGCCCGGGCGCTCGATCTCCAGGGGCGGCGGTGGGTTGCGATTGATCGCCCGCAGCAGCTCGAAGCTGCGCCTGGCCTGGGCCGGGTCGCGTTCCCGGCCGTTGGCACGGTAACGCTCCAGGCGGTAGGCCGCGTCCTGTACCAGCGCCTGGCGCTCGCGGGGCAGGGCCGTGAACTCGGGGCTTTGCAACTGGTCGGTGTCGGCGCTGATGGCCAGCACCTGGCGTTTCTCGTCATGCTCCAGCGGCTCGGCGCGGGCCAGCAGTTCGCGTTCGCGGGACGGCCGATAGCGTACGCTGGCGACCAGGCCGGACTGCTTGACGGCCTTGACCGTGTCGGTGGGAATGGCGGTCAACGGGAACTGTGAAGTCAGGTCCAGGCCAGGGCGCGCCACCTGCAGGAGTTCCAGCAGGCGGTAGGAGCAGTTCTCGTCGAAGAAGAAATAGTCGAACTGGATCTGCTTGAGCTCCCAGACGTGCTCGACCATGCGCCCCGTCTCCTCCGGTGTCAGGTCCAGCTGGTATTCCCACAGGTCGCGGTTCTCCAGGCTGCGGTATTCGGAGAGCTTTTCCTGGTAGGGCATCAGCGCGAACAGGCCCGGATAGCCGCCCATCAAGCCTTTCCAGGCATAGAGGATGCTGTTGTCGCTGCCCTCGATGTAGGCACCGAAGTTGATCGCGTAGCTCAGCAGCGTGGTGTCGTCGCTGCGGGTATTGGCCTGGTCGATGCGCAGCAAGGTATGGCCGAACATCGACGAGGGGCTGTTCAGGTAGGCCGCCGGAAACACCAGCACAGTGCTGTGCGGGTCGATGGCGCGGTACCAGGTGGTGTATTCCTGGCAGTCCGGCTGCGGCAGGTCGTTCAGCGCGAGCTGCTCGCGCAGCCAGCGGGTGCGCGCCGGAAAGACGCACTGGGCATGCTTGTCGCCCAGGCTGGCCGGGGCGTACAGCGCCTGCACCGTGGCTTGCAGTTCGCGGTCCGGGTGATGGGCGCCGTCCTCGGCGAGGAAGAAGGCGTCATCGTCCACATAGCTGCGCCAGCCGCCGAGCGTGCCGGTCTCGTAGTGGCCGAGGGCGATCCAGTAGGGGGTCGAAGCCAGCTGTTGCAGGCGTGCCGGGTCGAGCTGCGGTGCGGCATGAAGCGGGGCACTGGCGATGAGCGCCAGGGAGGCGAGGCGTTTGAGCATGTCGGGCAACTACGTCTGGATGATGCCGAAGGTGGATGAGCCGTACCCGCCCCGGTATCGGGGCGGGACAGGCGGGACTCAGGCCTCGGTGGCGTACTTGGCCAGGCGCGGGTCGCTCTTGAGGACCGCGAGGGTGTTGCTGTGGACGGTTTCGGCCGTCACGTCGGCACTGCTGAAGATCTCGCTGAAGTGCTGGTGGGTGACCGTGGCGAAGTGCGCGCGGTCTTCGGGCGCCACGCCCAGGACCACGGCATAGGTGGTCAGGGCTTCGCCCTGGCCCTTGGCCATGTCTTCGGAGAGTTCGTTCATCATGCCGTTCATGGCGAACCAGGATTTGCCGCCGTAGGTCAGGGCCGCCTTGGTCGAGCAGCCGTTGGTGCCCGAGGTCATGCCGAAGGTCGCATTGCCGGACGTGCCGTTGGTGGTGGATGCCAGGAAGTGGGCCGGTGTGCCGCGCTGGCCCTCGAACAGCAGGTTGCCCCAGCCGCAGTTGGGTCCGCCAGGCGCTTCTGCCATGGCATTGATCGAAACTGCGGTGAACAGAGTACCCAGAAGAATCCGTTTCATAGCGTTGTTCTCTTTCTCAGTAGACGTACCAATGGTCAGGGTTCTGGCAAGCCGGTTGCCAGGTCGGGAAAGCAAATACGCCCACCCGCGCAGGTTGGAGTTTAGGCACGATCCAAAGGTTGCGTTGTTTATTGCGAAAAATTGCTTGCGAAATCGTTGGGGTTGGACTGCGACATAAAGTCCCGGCAAGCCTTGCAAGCAGCGCGTTGGCGGCGCCAGAATGCCTTTCATCCGCCCCGCCGAAGTAAGGAAACCCAATGCCCGATCCTGTCGCCTCGCGCCTGCGTCTTGCGCCCGAAGCCCTGACCCGGCGTTTCTCCGCCGAGCAGTTCGCTTTTTCCACCACCGACGATCTGGAGCCGTTCCGAGGGGTCCTGGGCCAGGAGCGTGCCGTCGAGGCCCTGCAGTTCGGCGTGGCCATGCCGCGCCCCGGATACAACGTGTATGTCATGGGCGAGCCCGGCACCGGGCGCTTCTCGTTCGTCAAGCGCTACCTCAAGGCCGAGGGCAAGCGCCAGCAGACCCCGGCCGACTGGGTCTACGTCAACAACTTCGACGAGACCCGCGAGCCCCGCGCCCTGGAGCTGCCGGCCGGCAGCGCCAGCGAATTCATCGCCGACATGAACGGTTTGATCGACAACCTGCTGGCCACCTTCCCGGCGGTGTTCGAGCACCCCACCTACCAGCAGAAGAAAGGGGCCATCGATCGCGCCTTCAACCAGCGCTATGACCGTGCCCTGGACGTGATCGAGCGGGCCTCGCTGGAAAAGGACGTGGCCCTGTACCGCGATGCCAGCAATGTCGCCTTCACCCCCATGAGCGACGGCAAGGCCCTGGACGAGGCCGAGTTCGCCCAGTTGCCCGAGGAAGTCCGCGAGCGCTTCCACGAAGACATCGCCGCGCTGGAGGAGCGCCTCAACGAGGAACTGGCCAGCTTGCCCCAGTGGAAACGCGAGTCGAACAACCAATTGCGCCAGCTCAACGAAGAGACCATCACCCTGTCTCTGCAGCCGCTGCTGGCGCCGTTGTCGGAGAAGTACGCGGAAAACGCGGCGGTCTGCGCCTACCTGCAATCGGTGCAACTGAACCTGCTGCGCACCGTGGTCGAGCAACTGGTCGACGACAGCAAGCCTGACGCCGTGGCGCGCAAGATGCTCGAGGAGCAGTACGCGCCGAGCCTGGTGGTCGGCCACCACGCCAACGGCGGCGCGCCGGTGGTGTTCGAGCCGCACCCGACCTACGACAACCTGTTCGGCCGTATCGAATACAGCACCGACCAGGGCGCGCTGTACACCTCCTACCGCCAGCTGCGCCCAGGCGCGTTGCACCGGGCCAATGGTGGCTTCCTGATTCTCGAGGCGGAGAAGATGCTCGGCGAGCCCTTCGTCTGGGACGCCCTCAAGCGCGCCTTGCAGTCGCGCAAGCTGAAGATGGAGTCGCCGCTGGGCGAACTGGGCCGGGTCGCCACCGTGACCCTGACGCCGCAGATGATCCCGCTCAACGTCAAGCTGGTGATCATCGGTTCGCGCCAGCTGTACTACGCCCTGCAGGACCACGACTCGGACTTCCAGGAGATGTTCCGGGTCCTGGTGGACTTCGACGAGGACATGCCCCTGGTCGAAGAGAACCTGGAGCAGTTCGCCCAGTTGCTTCGCACACGCACCAACGAAGAGGGCATGGCCCCACTGACCAGCGACGCGGTGGCGCGGCTGGCCACCTACAGCGCTCGCCTGGCGGAAAACCAGTCGCGCCTGTCGGCACGCATCGGCGACCTGTTCCAGTTGGTCAGCGAAGCCGACTTCATCCGCCAACTGGCCAGCGACGAAATGACCGATGCCGGGCACATCGAGCGGGCGCTCAAGGCCAAGGCCACGCGCACCGGGCGGGTGTCCCAGCGGGTGCTCGACGACATGCTCGCCGGGATCATCCTGATCGACACCGAAGGGGCGGCCATCGGCAAGTGCAACGGCCTGACCGTGCTCGAGGTCGGCGACTCGGCGTTCGGTATGCCGGCGCGAATCTCCGCCACGGTCTACCCGGGCGGCAGCGGGATCGTCGACATCGAGCGTGAGGTCAACCTCGGCCAGCCGATCCACTCCAAGGGGGTGATGATCCTCACCGGCTACCTGGGCAGCCGCTACGCCCAGGAGTTCCCCCTGGCGATCTCGGCGAGCATCGCCCTGGAGCAATCCTATGGTTACGTCGACGGCGACAGCGCCTCGCTCGGCGAGGTCTGCACCTTGATCTCGGCGTTGTCCCGCACGCCGCTCAAGCAGTGTTTCGCTATCACCGGCTCGATCAACCAGTTCGGCGAGGTGCAGGCAGTGGGGGGCGTCAACGAGAAGATCGAAGGCTTCTTCCGGCTGTGCGAGGCACGCGGGCTGACCGGCGAGCAGGGCGTGATCATTCCGCGCGCCAACGTCGCCACCTTGATGCTCGACGAGCGGGTGCTGCGGGCGGTCGAGGCCGGGCGTTTCCATGTCTATGCCGTCAGCCAGGCCGACGAGGCCTTGAGCCTGCTGGTGGGCGAGGAGGCCGGCGCGCCGGACGCGCAGGGCCAGTTCCCCGAGGGCAGCGTCAATGCGCGGGTGGTGGAGCGCCTGCGCGAGATCGCCGAGATGGTCAGCGAGGAAGACATCAAGGAGGCGGAGAAAGAGCGGCTGGAGGAGGCGCTGGCCCAGGCCAAGCCTGCCTGAGTCAATAAAACGGCGCTGGCGGCCATGTGCTACCGTTCAGCGCCGGTTTTCCAGCCTGGGCGCGGGTCTTCTATGCTGGTTTTTAAGGACGGTATCAGCGTTCAGGATGGAGACAGCCTGAGGTTCAGGCTGAACAAGGCTTCACAGAGGGGACGCCGCCATGCGCAACCTCAGCCTCACCCGCCAGTGCCTGGGCCTGGTGACCCGCATCGAATGCAGCATTCGTCCATTGGCCGGTGACAACGGCATGTGGACGCTGCTCTTCGCCGCCGGCATGGCCGGTGAACAACCCTCTGCGATCAAGGCCCAGGGCCCGTTCCATGGCCCGCTGGTGGCCGAGTCGGTGCTCAATGCCATCGTCGACAGCCTCACCTTGCATGGCTACCAGGTCGCCGATGATCCGCAGATCTGGTGCCTGCACCTGCAGGCGCAGTTGCGCCGGATCAATGGCGAGCGCTGTCGCAACCTGGGGGATTACCAGTTTCATCCGGAGACCTGAGCAGGCGCTGTCCGCTGCCAAGGGGGCCGCTTCATGCCCCATCGCCGGCAAGCCGGCATGCACAGATTCGTGAACGGCGCGGGCCCCTGTGGGAGCCGGCTTGCCGGCGATGGGCTGCAAGGCAGCCCCGTTACCGCTTGACCGACCGGCATCGGGGCAAGTCCGCGCAATGCAAGATGTCGGTCTTTTGCTTATACTCGCGCTCGCTTTTCTAGCCTTCTGACGAGTCCCTATCCTCCATGGAACGTATCCTCGAAAATGCGATGTATGCCTCGCGCTGGCTGCTCGCCCCGATCTATTTCGGCCTGTCCCTGGGCCTGCTGGCGCTGGCACTGAAATTCTTCCAGGAAGTCATCCACGTCCTGCCCAATGTCTTTTCCCTGAGCGAGGCCGACCTGATCCTGGTCATCCTGTCGCTGATCGACATGTCGCTGGTCGGCGGCCTGCTGGTGATGGTGATGATCTCCGGCTACGAGAACTTCGTCTCGCAGCTGGACATCGACGACAACAAGGAGAAGCTCAACTGGCTGGGCAAGATGGACTCCTCCTCGCTGAAGATGAAGGTCGCCGCCTCCATCGTGGCGATTTCCTCGATCCACCTGCTGCGGGTGTTCATGGATGCCCAGAACATCTCCACCGACTACCTGATGTGGTACGTGATCATCCACATGACTTTCGTCATCTCGGCGTTCGTCATGGGTTACCTGGACAAGGTCACCAAGCACTGACCGCTGGCCGACCCCGGCGAGCCCTCCACCGCCCGTCCGTTGCGAAACGGACGGGCGGTCGCGTTCATGGCTTGTGCTTTCCCGGCAGCTGTACGAAAAATGATCGGACATGCGTGGTTCCCGTAGCGAGGTGCGCCCATGAACCTGCATCAGCTCAACGTCGAGGCCAGGGCCGGCCATGTCGATGAACTCAACCTTATCGCCATCGAAGGTGGCGACTACCTCCTCGAGGCGCGGGTCAAGGGCCGTGCCCATCCCCTGGCCGACAACCGTGGACAGCGACTGCGGGTGCACTGCGTGGAAGATGCGCGCAACCTCCTGCAATCGCTGCCGATGCTGTCGATGAACCTGGTGCACTGGTCGGTGCAGGACGAAATGTGTGGCATGAGCGTGCAGTCGGACGACGACCTCAAGGTGCCGATTTCCCAGCGTTCGGCTTGGTAAGCTGCCTGGCGCAGCCCCAGTGTGCTAGGCTGCTCGCCCTTTTCATCAAGGGCGCGGCTTCATTGCGCCCTGCAGCGGAGCAAGCCAATGTCCGAACTCAACCTGTCCACCGACGAAACCCGCGTCAGCTACGGCATCGGCCGTCAGCTGGGCGGCCAGCTGCGTGACAACCCGCCGCCGGGCGTCAGCCTGGAGGCCATCCTGGCCGGTCTGAGCGATGCCTTCAACGGTGCCGACAGCCGTGTCAGCGAAGCCGACCTGTCGGCCAGCTTCAAGGTCATCCGTGACCTGATGCAGGCCGAGGCCGCAGCCAAGGCCGAAGCCGCTGCTGCCGCCGGCAAGGCCTTCCTGGCCGAGAATGCCAAGCGCGAAGGCATCACTACCCTGGCGTCGGGCCTGCAGTACGAAGTGCTGAACACCGGCGAGGGCGCCAAGCCGTCCCGCGAGGACAACGTGCGCACCCACTACCACGGCACCCTGATCGATGGCACCGTGTTCGACAGCTCCTACGAGCGCGGCCAGCCGGCCGAGTTCCCGGTCGGCGGCGTGATCGCGGGCTGGACCGAAGCCCTGCAACTGATGAACGCCGGTAGCAAGTGGCGCCTGTACGTGCCGAGCGAGCTGGCCTATGGCGCCCAGGGCGTTGGCAGCATCCCGCCGCACAGCGTGCTGGTGTTCGACGTCGAGCTGCTCGACGTTCTGTAATACCTCTGGGGCCGCTTCGCGGCCTTATCGTGGGCAAGCTCGCTCCCACAAGGCCCTGCAAATCGCATCATGTGCGATCGACGCGGCCCCTGTGGGAGCGGGCTTGTCCGCGAATAATGGGCTGCAAAGCCCCATCGGCCGACACACCCTCAGTTCCAATCCGTCCCTCCAGGGCGCAATGCCCGCGCATAGCAGAACAGGAACAGGTTGCGCACCAGTTCCTTGAGCACCACCGGCTCGCTTGAATTCAGCCCATTGAGGTCCAGGTCGCCCTGGTCGCGCAGTTCGTCGAGCGCGTCTTCCTCGAGCACGGCACAGACCTCGCCGGTCTCGCGGTGCAGGATACGTAGGTAGGGGTGTGGCCGGTCCAGCCAGGCGTCGATCAGATAGGTCATGGCTATTCTCCATTGGATAGCGACTCCAATGAGAATAATTCTTATTATCAGAATAGCAAGCCCCTATTGGCGGAATTCTTCCGAATGGGGCAGGGGCCCTGTTGCAGGACCTGTCAGGGCCGCCGCGCCGGCAGCCCCGAGTGGCAGTGCATCAGACCTTGCGCACGAACTCCGACTTCAGCTTCATGGCGCCGATGCCGTCGATCTTGCAGTCGATGTCGTGGTCGCCATCGCACAGGCGGATGTTCTTGACCTTGGTACCGACCTTGACCACCAGGGACGAGCCCTTGACCTTGAGGTCCTTGATCACGGTAACGGTATCGCCGTCCTGGAGGATGTTGCCTACCGAGTCCTTCTTCACCACCTCGTCGCTGACGGCTTCGGCTTCGCCGCTGGCCGACCATTCGTGGGCGCATTCGGGACAGATCAGTTGGGTGCCATCCTCATAGGTGTATTCGGAGTTGCATTTGGGGCAGGGTGGCAGAGTGCTCACGGGGGTTCCTTAAACAGACGGGCGGTTAAAGACGCATATTGTATAAGGTTTTGTCTGCCAGGTGTGTGCCGCCTGTGCAAATGCATTCGCGGGCAAGCCCGCTTCCACAGGGGCCGCATTGGCCTTGTAGAAGCGGGCTTGCCCGCGAATGGAGTTTTTCGGTGTGGTCAGTGGGTACGGGCGACCGCGAACTCGCTCAGCTCGACCAGGGCATCGCGATACTCGCTGGCCGGCAGCACTTCCAGGCAGGCGATGGCGCGGGCGACGTAGTCACGTGCCAGCTGCGCGGTGTAGTCCAGGGCGCCGGAGGTTTCGACCGCAATGCGGATCTGCTCCAGGTCTTCCAGGCCGCCCTTCTGGATCGCCTGGCGTACCAGCGCAGCCTGTTCGGGCGTGCCTTCGCGCATGGTGTAGATCAGCGGCAGGGTCGGCTTGCCCTCGGCCAGGTCGTCGCCGACGTTCTTGCCCAGGGTCTGCGAGTCGCCCTTGTAGTCCAGCAGGTCGTCGACCAGCTGGAAGGCGACCCCAAGGTGGTCGCCGAAGGTGCGCAGCGCCTCGCGCTGTTCGTCGGTGCCTTCTGCCAGCGCGGCGGCGCTGTGGGTCGAGGCCTCGAACAGCATCGCGGTCTTGCCGCGGATGACCTCCATGTATACCGCTTCGCTGGTGCTGGCATCGCGTACCCGCGACAGTTGCAGCACTTCGCCCTCGGCGATGACCCGGGTGGCCTTGGAGAGGATCTGCATGACCGGCATCGAGCCGAGCTCGACCATCATCTCGAACGAGCGCGAATAGAGGAAGTCGCCCACCAGCACGCTCGGCGCGTTGCCCCACAGGGCGTTGGCGGTGGAGCGGCCGCGGCGCATGCCGGACATGTCGACCACGTCGTCGTGCAGCAGGGTGGCGGTGTGCAGGAACTCGATGGTCGCCGCCAGCAGGCGCAGGTCGTCGCCTTCGCGGCCCAGGGCCTTGCCGCACAGCAGCACCAGCAGTGGGCGCAGGCGCTTGCCGCCGGCGGAGGTGATATAGTCGCCGATCTTCGATACCAGCGGCACGCGCGAGGTCAGCTGCTTCTTGATGATCTCGTCGACGGCGCTGAAATCGTCAGCCACCGCGCGGTAGAAGGATTGGGGTTGCATCGGCTGCTCCATTGAGGTTGCGCGGCATGCTAGGTCGCGGGTCCCGGTGTGTCAAGGCGCGCTGCCCGCGGGCCGGGGGCGGGACTTGCAAGGTAATCAGCGGTTGCGTACAATCGCGCACCCTAACTTTCCTGGGCAGCACCTGCCTTACGCAATTGCACCGGGCCGTTCCAGCCCAGTGCAGCCATGCCAGCCAATACTCTTTCCTATAAAGCGCTGGGTGAGCAGGATTATCGGAGAAATACCATGTCTTACGCAGTAATCGTTACCGGCGGCAAGCAGTACAAAGTCGCTGAAGGTGAATTCCTGAAGGTCGAGAAGCTGGAAGTCGCCACCGGCGAATCCGTGACTTTCGATCGCGTTCTGCTGGTCGCCAATGGCGACGACGTCACCATCGGCGCGCCAGTCGTCGAAGGTGCCAAGGTTGTGGCTGAAGTCGTTTCGCAAGGCCGTCACGACAAGGTCCGCATCATCAAGTTCCGTCGTCGTAAGCACCACATGAAGCGTATGGGCCACCGCCAGTGGTTCACCGAGATCAAAATCACCGGTATCCAGGCTTAATCCCCTAGATCCCCTGAATTTATTTGGAGAATTGAACCATGGCTCACAAGAAGGCTGGTGGTAGTACTCGTAACGGTCGCGACTCAGAATCGAAACGCCTTGGCGTGAAGATGTATGGCGGCCAGGTCATCAAGGCCGGCAACATCATCGTCCGCCAGCGCGGCACCCAGTTCCACGCCGGCTACGGCGTTGGCATGGGCAAGGATCACACCCTGTTCGCCAAGATCGAAGGCGTGATCAAGTTCGAGAAGAAGGGCGAGTTCGGCCGTCGCTATGTAAGCGTCGTCGCGGCCTGATCGCGAAGTCGCTGGAGAAGCCCCGTCATGCGACGGGGCTTTTTCGTTTGTGGTGAGCCTCTTGCAAAGCTGTTTGTATGGGCTGCTGGCGCTGGTGTTTACGGTCGTTACGGGGCCGCCGCGCTCATTTTTGCAAGAGCCTCATGTTTTTGAGTCATTCAGCTCGTCTGCCGACGAGAGGCGGTTTCTATGAAGTTTGTTGACGAAGTATCGATCCGGGTCAAGGCCGGTGACGGCGGCAATGGTTGCATGAGCTTCCGCCGCGAGAAGTTCATCGAGAACGGTGGCCCCAACGGTGGTGACGGTGGCGATGGCGGTTCGGTGTTCATGGTCGCCGACGAGAACCTCAACACCCTGGTCGATTACCGCTACACCCGCCACTTCGAGGCCCAGCGTGGCGCCAACGGCGGCAGCACCGACTGCACTGGCAAGAAGGGCGATGACCTGGTCCTGCGCGTGCCGGTCGGCACCACGGTGATCGACGCTGGTACCCAGGAGATCATCGGCGACCTGGTCACCCCCGGCCAGAAGCTGCTGGTCGCCCAGGGTGGCTGGCATGGCCTGGGCAACACCCGCTTCAAGTCCAGTACCAACCGTGCGCCGCGCCAGACCACGCCAGGCAAGCCGGGCGATCAGCGCGACCTGAAGCTCGAGCTCAAGGTCCTGGCCGACGTTGGCCTGCTGGGCCTGCCCAACGCGGGCAAGAGCACTTTCATTCGCTCGGTCTCGGCGGCCAAGCCGAAGGTCGCCGACTATCCCTTCACCACCCTGGTACCGAACCTGGGCGTGGTCAGTGTCGACCGCTGGAAGAGCTTCGTCATCGCCGACATCCCTGGCCTGATCGAAGGTGCCTCCGACGGTGCCGGCCTGGGGATCCGCTTCCTCAAGCACCTGGCGCGTACCCGCATCCTCCTGCACCTGGTCGACCTGGCGCCACTGGACGGCAGCAGCCCGGCCGATGCCGCCGAGGTGATCGTCAACGAGCTCACCCGCTTCAGCCCCTCGCTGACCGAGCGTGAACGCTGGCTGGTGCTGAACAAGTCGGACATGGTCATGGACGACGAGCGCGACGAGCGAGTCAAGGAAGTGGTCGAGCGCCTGCAGTGGGAAGGCCCGGTCTACGTGATCTCGGCCATCTCCAAGCAGGGCACCGAGCAGCTCAGCCACGACATCATGCGCTACCTCGAAGACCGCGCCGACCGCCTGGCCAACGACCCGGCCTATGCCGAGGAACTGGCCGAGCTCGACCAGCGCATCGAGGACGAGGCCCGCGCCCAGTTGCAAGCCCTGGACGACGCCCGCGCCCTGCGCCGCAGCGGCGTCAAGAGCGTGCACGACATCGGCGACGATGACGACTGGGATGATGACGAGGACGACGGGGACGGCCCGGAAATCATTTACGTGCGCGACTGACCGGTTGCAGTACACTAAACGCCGCTCTCTGGAGCGGCGTTTTGGTATCTACGGTATCTACAGATTCGACATAGGTTGGAAGAGAAGATGCGAAGCAAGGTGACAGGCGCCAAGCGCTGGGTCGTGAAGATCGGCAGCGCCCTGCTGACGGCGGATGGCAAGGGGCTGGACAGCGGCGCCATGGCCGTCTGGGTCGAGCAGATGGTCGCGCTGCGGGAGGCAGGCGTGGAGTTGGTGCTGGTTTCCTCCGGGGCCGTGGCCGCTGGCATGAGCCAGCTGGGCTGGGCCAAGCGACCGAGTGCGATGAACGAGTTGCAGGCTGCTGCCTCGCTCGGCCAGATGCGCCTGGTGCAGGCCTGGGAGTCGAGCTTCGGCCAGCATGGCAAGCACACCGCGCAGATTCTCCTGACCCATGACGACCTGTCCGACCGCAAGCGCTACCTCAACGCCCGCAGCACCCTGCGCACCCTGGTGGACCTGGGCGTGGTGCCGGTGATCAACGAGAACGACACCGTGGTCACCGACGAGATTCGCTTCGGCGACAACGACACCCTGGCGGCCCTGGTGGCCAACCTGGTAGAGGCCGACCTGCTGGTGATCCTCACCGACCGCGACGGCATGTTCGACGCCGACCCACGCAACAACCCCGACGCCCAGCTGATCTTCGAGGCCCGCGCCGACGACCCGAGCCTCGATGCCGTGGCAGGCAGCTCCGGCGGCGCGCTGGGCCGTGGCGGCATGCAGACCAAGCTGCGCGCCGCACGCCTGGCTGCGCGTTCCGGCGCCCACACCATCATCGTCGGTGGGCGTATCGAGCGTGTGCTGGACCGGCTCAAGGCCGGCGAGCGCCTGGGTACCCTGCTGTCGCCCGAGCGCGGCATGCTCGCCGCGCGCAAGCAATGGCTGGCCGGTCACCTGCAGACACGCGGCACCCTGGTGCTCGATGCCGGTGCCGTGCGGGCCCTGCGCGAGGATAACAAGAGCCTGTTGCCGGTCGGCGTGAAGACCGTGCAGGGCAGCTTCCGCCGTGGCGAGATGGTGGTCTGCGTCGGCCCGGACGGCCAGGAAGTGGCCCGTGGCCTGGCCAACTACAGTGCCCTGGAGGCACAGAAGATCATCGGCCAGCCTTCTGACGCCATCGAAGGGTTGCTCGGCTACATCGCCGAGCCGGAGCTGGTGCACCGCGACAACCTGGTTCTGGTCTGAGGAGCGCACCGTGCTGAAAAGGATGTTTGCCGTGGCCGCCCTGGCGCTGCCGATGCTGGCTGGGGCCGAGGAGATCGGCCAGGTCTCCACGGTGTTCAAGTTCGTCGGGCCCAACGACCGTATCGTGGTCGAGGCGTTCGACGATCCCAAGGTCGAGGGCGTGACCTGCTACCTGTCGCGGGCCAAGACCGGCGGCCTGAAGGGTGGCCTGGGGTTGGCCGAGGACCGTGCGGAGGCGTCGATCGCCTGCCGCCAGGTGGGGCCGATCAACTTCAAGGGTGAGCTCAAGGAGGGCGAGGAGGTGTTCAAGGAACGCACCTCGCTGGTGTTCAAGACCATGCAGGTGGTGCGCTTTCTCGACAAGAAGCGCAATACGCTGGTGTACCTGGTGTACAGCGACCGGCTGATCGAAGGCAGCCCGCAGAATGCGGTGACGGCGATTCCGATCGTGCCGTGGGCCCAGTGATACCGGGTCGAGGGCGGGGAGGCCTTCGGCCTCCATTCGCGGGCAAGCCCGCTCCCACAAGTTCGGCGTTGGCCATCTGGTAGTGGGGCCGCGAAGCGGCCCCGGTTACCCCCATCTCAGGCCAGTTCCTCGGCCTGATCCTCACGAACGATCGCCTTCACCTCATCCCGGCGGCTGATGAACTTCCAGTCCGCCTCGTCGATGTAGATACCGTTCGGCCCGCTGCCGCCTTCCAGGTCGATCGCCACCCGCGCCGACACCTGCGGCTTCACGCTCGCCAGGATCGGCACGAAGCCTAGTTGCTGGCTGGTCTCCAGCAGCGCGGCCTGGTTGCGCTCGTCGATGTCCGCCGCCTCGTCGAGGTAGTAGGGCAGGCGGATGCGGCCGGCCAGGTCGCGGTCCATCAGGTGCAGCAACAGGTACATGTTGGTCAGCGCCTTGATGGTCATGGTGGTGCCGTTGGACGCCGCGCCATCGATGTCGGCGTGGATCACCGGCTGGCTGTTGATCTTGGTGATCTCGAAGGCCAGCTCGAACAAGTCCTTCAGGCCCAGCTGGTTGTGGTTGGCCGCCACCAGCCGCGCCAGGTACTCCTTGGCCTCTTCGTTCTTGTGATCCTGCTCGGCGCTCTGGGTCAGGTCGAACACTGACAGGGTCTCGCCTTCCTCGTACTGGCCGGCGCTGTGGATGATCTGGTCGATGTGCTTGAGCGCTTCCTTGTTCGGCGCCAGGACCACGCGGAAGCTCTCTAGGTTGGACACCTGGCGCTTGTTGATCTCGCGGTTGAACAGGGCCAGCTGGTGCTCCAGGCTGTCGTAGTCGCTGCGGATGTTGCGCAGTGTCCGGGCGATGTCGGTGACTGCGGCGCGGCGTGCCTTGGCCAGGGTCAGGGCCTCTTCGGTGCGGTGCGAGTAGGCGTTGATCAGCAGTTGCAGGCGGCGCTCCATGTCGTCTTCGCTGTCGAACTTGGCCACGCCCTTGAGGCGTACCTGGGCGTACAGCGCCTCGATCTGGTTGTCCACCCGCTGCAGGGCCTGCCAACTGTCCTGGTAGTCGTTGAGCAGTGGCAGCAGGTTGTCCATGGAGTCGTCGACCGCCTCCATGAAGGGCGTGCCGAAGGGCAGGTCGGCCGGCAGCAACTGGCGACGGCGCAGGGCGTCGTCGAGGGTGCGCTGCTTGGCTTCCAGGTCGGCGATCTGCCGGCCCACCAGTTGCAGCTTGGCCGACAGCTGCTGGACGCGCTCGGTGAAGGCGTCGCTGGAGCGCTTGAGCTCGTCCTGGGCAGCTTCCAGTTGCGCCAGTTGCTCGAGCTTTTCCGGCTCTTCGGCGCTCAGGGTCTCGGTGCGGCGGAAGTCCTCCAGGGCCTTCTGCGCATCCAGCACCTGCTGGTACAGGGCCTCGGTCTGCGCCTTGCTGGCGGCACGGTCGAGGGCCACGGCCTGTTGGGTCTTGAGCTGCTTGAGCTCTTTTTCCAGGCGTTCTTTCTGGTCGCGCAGGGCGGCGCGGTCGGCCAGGGCCTGCAGGGCCGGCGGATCGATGTGCGACAGGTCGATGGCCAGGCCCGGGGCCTCGAAACGCTCGCCCTTGAAGCCGTCGAGCACGGCCTCCAGGGTTTTCACCCACAGGTCGCTGTCGTCCAGCTCGATGCCGCGCTCGCCCAGCGGCAGGCTGAACAGCGCGCCGTTGAACAGGCGCATCAGGCGGTCCACATCCTGCTGGGAGAACTCCTCGCGCAGGCGGGCGTAGCTGTTGTTGTCGGCGTGGTCGAGCTGCTGCCTGACCTGCTTGAGGCGTTTTTCCAGGTCGCGCACGCGCTCGTCCAGGTCCTCGGCGGAGAACTGCCGCGACTGGGCCAGGGCGCCGGCCAGTTCGTCATGGGCGTCCTTGGCCGCCAGCAACTGCTGCTCCAGGACCTTGACGTCGTCGACCAGGGCGAAGCGGTGCTTGAGTACCGACAGTTCGCCGAGCCAGCGCTGGATGCCGGTGATCTCGCGCTCCAGGCGCATCAGCTCCTGGGTGCCGCTGCGCTGGTCGTTCTGCAGGCTGTCCTGCTCGTTGCGGTAGTGCTCGGCCTGGATGACCAGCTCTTCCTTGCGCGCCATGGCGTAGTCCTGCCAGGTGCCCAGCAGGTTGTCGAGCAGCGGCGAGAGGCGGTGCAGCTTGCCGCGCAGGATGTCGCGCTGGGCCACGCCGCCGGCCAGTGCCTCGACCAGCGGGCCTGCGGCGACCAGGGCGTTGTAGTCCTGCTCCATGCGGCGCACGTCGCGGAAGGCTTCCTCGCAGGCGGCGATGTAGTCGACGCTGCCCGAGCGCAGGCTGTGCTCGAAGGCATCGAGGAACAGCTGCTTGAGCTTGGCTGCGGTGATCTCGCGCATGTGCAGCAGGTTGATGAACAGGGCACGGAAGGTCTTCAGGCTCTGCTCGCTGGTCGAGCGCAGCGGGATCAGGGTCAGGTCCAGCGGCACCGAGGTGTGGCCGCCGACCAGCAACCGGCGCAGTTCGTCCGGCTTGAGCTCGTAGGCCTTCAGGCCGTGGCGCTCGAGGTTGGTGAACAGTTCTTTCTGGCGCAGGCAGGTGTCGTCTTTCTGGTAGTGCGCCAGGTCCAGTTGGCCCTGGTAGGCGAAGAACTGGTGGCCGAAGCCGCCGCCCGGGCCACGACCGACCACACCGATCACGTGCGGACCGTGGGGCAGGTTCAGTTCGCAGAGGATGTAGCTGGTGTCGCTGGCGAAGTAGAAGCGGCGCGACTGCTCCAGGCTGTACTTGCCGAAGCTCATGTCGGACATGCGCGCCAGGATCGGGAACTGCAGGGCGTTGATCGAGGCGGACTTGCCCAGGTTGTTGGCGCCGTAGACCGACAGCGGGTGTTCCAGGGGGAACAGGCCCAGGCTGTAGCCGGCGGTGTTGAGCAGTGCGAAGCGGCGGATGCCGTAGCGTTCCTGGCTCATGCGTCAATCTCCTGTTGCTCTTCGCGGATGGCCCGGGCCAGGGCTTCTTCCTCGCTTTCCTCGGCCTCGAAGGGGGTCAGGTCGAGCGGGTCGTCGGTGCGGTTGAGTTCTTCCGGGCTTTCTTCCTCGACCAGTACCGGCGTCGGCAGCGGCAGGTCGCTGTGCAGGCTGGCGGCCAGGTCGCGGTCCTGCTGGACCGACAGGCAGACGTCGAGGAAGCGGTGCATCGGTGGCAGGAAACGGTAGATGCCGCCTTCCTCGTGGGCGAAGCCCAGCTGGGTCATGCGCCGCAGGATCTTCTCCTCCAGCTCGTCGACCGTCTGCACCTCGGCCTGGATGAACAGGTCGCGGTATTTTTCCAGCAGCGATGGCAGCTCGTCGCGGCCAATGCTGCCGCCATCGAGCACGGCCATCGGGTCGCGGCCCTGGTCGGCCAGGTGCTCGACCAGGATGAAGGTGAACAGCGACAGCCGCTGGGCGGTCTTGTTGACCTGGGCGGCAGCCTGTTCGGGGACGAAGTAGTAGAAACCGCGGGTGTCGCACACCAGCTCGAAGCCCAGGGCCTTGAACAGGGTGCGGTACTGGTCCTGGAAGTTCGACAGCTGGGCGTACAGCTCAGGGTCGCGGCGGCTGATATGGAAGCCCTTGAACAGCTCGCGGAAGATCGGCGCGAGCTGGGACAGTTCGGAAAGATCAAGATGCATGGGCTGGGCTCGCGTTGGATTCGGGCGTGGCCGCGGGCGTGGTTTCGCGGCTGGAGGTCAGGGCGAAGGAGCGCAGGCTGACCAGGTGTTCGCGGGTGGTGTACTCGCGCCGGTCGAGGCGCTCGCGGTTGAAGCGCTTCTCCCGCGACAGGCGTGAGAACCAGTACAGCAGCTCGTCGGTGGCGCCTTCGGGTTCCTGCTCCAGCAACCAGACCATCAGGTCCGGCAGGGGCAGGGCGTCCTCGCAGCGCTCGAGCATTTCCTTGACCGTGCGCGGTGCGCGCGGCAACGGGCCCTTCTGGGTCTTGTGCGCCTTGGGGAAGCGCGCCGGTTTCGGTTCGAAGCGGGCCAGGGCATAGACGTAGGCCTCGACCTGGCTGGCACTGCCGAGGAAGGTGCTCTGCGGCCGGGTGAACAGTGGCATGGCCGCGTGGGGCACGGCGTCGATGCCCTTGCGGCGGATCACCGACAGGGCCAGGGCGGCGCCGCGGGTCACGGCATTGTGCCGGCGCGCTTCTTCGCGCAGCGGCAGCAAGAGCTCGCGGGCATGGCGCAGGGTCAACTGGGCGCTGGTCTGCATCTCGAGGATGCGCGCGTGGGTGCGCAGCAGCATGTCGTCGTCGACCAGGTGGCCCAGGCGCGCCTGCTCGCCGAGCAGGCGCAGCAGCACGGTCTCGACCTTGCGCACGCCCTGCTCGAAGGCACCGTCGGCGTTGACCAGTTGGATCATCGGCTCGACATACTCGTCCCAGGTCGCCAGGACCTCGGCGTAGCGTTGGCGCAGGGGGATCTGGCGGTTGCTGGTCTTGGCCCGTTCGGCCACGGCGACCAGCGCCTGCTCGTCGTTGTCGAGCTTCTTGAGCACGTCGCGCACGCGCATGTCGAGCAGGCGCAACTGGCGCGCCAGGTCGTCGCTGTCGCGGTTGTCGAAGGCGTCCTGGATATGCCCGGCCAGGCGCTCCAGGTGACGCAGGTAGGCCTCGATCTCCAGGCACAGGCCCAGGCGGTGTTCGCGGCGCAGGTAAGCGAGGAAGTCGTGGATCTGGGCGTTGAGCTCGAAGCGGTTCGGGCTCTTGGCCACCGGCACCAGGATATCCAGGCGGATCCACACATCGAGCAGCTGGGTGATGTCCTGCGGGGTACTCTCCACCTGCTGGCGGGCCAGTTGCTGGCGTAGTTCGACCAGGCTCAGGGTGCCCTGGTCGAAGCGCTCGCACAGCGGCTCGATCAGGGCCCAGTGTTCGGCTAGGGCGCGCAGGACGCGCTTGGGTTCGATCATTGGCGGGTCGACTCGTTGCCAAATAAAAGGGGCGATTGTACTGCATCCCGGGGGGAGGATTTCACCCCTTGGTCTGTAATGGTGGGTATCCGTTGCCAGTGCCGGCCCTTTCGCGGACAACAAATTTCCGTCGCCCAGTTGCGGCGCTCGATGGACAACAGCGGTAGAATGGCCGACTGACTTCTCCCCCCGGATGACCGTGCCTTGCTGACCGAGCCTCGCCGCCGCGCCTACCTTTCCGCCATGCAAGTGGTGCATTGGCTGCCGCGTGCCGAACTGCCGTTCGCCGCGCCGTCACGGCCCGAGCTGCTGTTGCCGCAGGCGCCGGTCGAGGTGCTCGAGTTCGAGGTCAAGCCCTCGGCGCCGGCGGCCCGCGAGGCGCCTGTCGCGCCCCAGGCCCGCCCCAGCGAGCGGCCGAAGATCGAAATTCCCCGCCCAGGCAGCGCGCCCAAGCCAACCAGCAAGCCGGTCGAAGCCGAGGAGCAGGCGCCAGCGCCTCGTCCGACCCCGGTGCCGCCGCCGCGCTTCGCCCTGCAGCTGCTGCGCGCCGGTCACTGCCTGCTGTTGGTGGAATTGGCCACCGGCCAGCCGTTCCAGAGCCGCGACCCGTCGTACCTGCTGCTCAAGGACATGCTGCGCGCCGCCGGCCTGCCGGATGCCCCGCAGATCGTCGGCGAACCGGTGCGTTGGCCCCTGCTGGTACGCGGCAACATGGACCAGGGCCCGGAGGCGGCACGGGACTTCGTCCAGGCCTTCATCCAGGCCCGCCTGGAAGAAGCCCCGTGCACCTGCCTGTGGCTGGTCGGCCTGCCTGCGGTGCGCTTCGCCGGCCAGGCCGACGCCGAGGCCTACTACCAAGAACTCAAGGTCGAGGGCCTGGGCGATGCCTGGGCCCTGCCAGGCCTTGAACTGTTGATGGACGAGCCGCGGCGCAAGGCGGACGTCTGGCAAGCGATGCGCCGGCTGATGGCGCGCTGGAAGAGCGTTGAATGAGTGACTCGATCAGTTTCCGCCCGATGACCGAGGCGGATCTGGATGCCGTGCTTAAGATCGAATATGCCGCGTTCAGTCATCCCTGGACCCGTGGCATCTTCCAGGATGCGCTCAAGTCTTATGAAGTCTGGCTGATGTTCGAGGGGCAGCAGCAGGTCGGTCATGGCGTGATCAACGTGATCATCGACGAGGCGCACTTGCTCAACATCACCGTCAAACCGGAAAGCCAGGGCCGTGGCCTCGGCCTGCGCCTGCTCCAGCACCTGATGGCACGGGCCTACCAGCTCAATGGCCGCGAATGCTTCCTGGAGGTACGGGCCAGCAACCAGTCGGCCTATCGTCTCTACGAACGCTACGGATTCAACGAAATCGGCCGGCGCCGGGACTACTACCCGGTTGCCGGTGGGCGCGAAGACGCCCTGGTGATGGCCTGCACCCTGCTCGAAGAGTGACCTGGCGGGGGCTGGCCAAGTCACACAGGCATACCCTGATGAGGCAACGACCATGCATGACCTGCAGGAACTGATCGACAACAATGAGCGTTGGGCCGATGCGATCAAGCAGCGCGACCCGGACTTCTTCGCCAAGCTGGCCCGCCAGCAGGCGCCTGAATTCCTCTGGATCGGCTGCTCCGATGCCCGGGTGCCGGCCAACGAGATCGTCGGCATGCTGCCGGGCGACCTGTTCGTCCACCGCAACGTCGCCAACGTGGTGCTGCACACCGACCTGAACTGCCTGTCGGTGATCCAGTACGCGGTGGAGGTGCTCAAGGTCAAGCATATCCTGGTCACCGGTCACTACGGCTGCGGCGGTGTGCGTGCGGCCATGCAGGACCGCCAGCTGGGTTTGATCGACGGTTGGCTGCGCTCGATCCGCGACCTGTACTACGAGAAGCGCGCCGAGCTGGCCAAGCTGGACGGCGAGGAGGCCAAGGTCGACCGCCTGTGCGAATTGAACGTGATCCAGCAGGTGGCCAACGTGGCCCATACCAGCATCGTGCAGAACGCCTGGCATCGCGGGCAGGAACTGTCGATCCACGGGTGCATCTATGGCATCAAGGATGGTCGCTGGAAGAGCCTGGACACCACCATCAGCGGCTTCGCCCAGTTGCCGGCGCAGTATCGGTTGCGGCCGGTGGAGCAGGGCTGAGGGCCAGGCATGCGGCATTGGGGCGCGTAGCGGCCCCTCGTGAGGCCAGCCCGAAACCTCCGTGCGCGACACGCCATGCTTAACTCCTTGCCAGGGGCTGCCATAGTTGGAGCAAGGGGGAAAGGAATGAAAAGCACGAGGCTGCTGGCGTTGGCTGGGTGCTTGCTAATGGCAGGTATCGCCTAGGCCGACGAGCGCGACCTGTGGATGTTCGCCCAGTGGGCGGGGGATCACCAGACCCGCCCCTTCCGCCAGATGCTGGTGGATGCCCGGCTGTATGGCGTGGTGCCGATCCATCAACTGCTGCGCTCGGCCTCGGACTGGCGCCTGTGCCGTGCCTCGCCTTTCGCCGTGCCACCGGCTACCCACTGGCCCCAGGTGCGTTCCACCCTGATGCTGCTCAAGACCCTCGGCGACCAGGGCATCCTGCGCCAGTTCGAAGTGGTCTCGGCCTACCGCGATCCCCGCCTGAACGCCTGCGCCGGTGGTGCGGTGGGCAGCGCCCATACCCGCGCCTTCGCCGTCGACCTGCTGCTGCCGGCCTGGGCCGACCCGAACCCGTTGTGCCGCTTCTGGCAGCAACACGGCCGAGCCTGGAACATGGGCCTGGGGCGCTACCCGTCCGGGCGTATCCACCTCGATACGGCGGGCTATCGGACCTGGGGTGGAGACGGCCGCTCGGGTTCGTCGTTCTGCGCCAAGCCCAGGTGAGCGAGACAGGCCTGGCACTCGGCCATCACCCATTCGACAAAGCACTGGCGCTTGCCACCATCATCCAGTGGGCGAGGGCTGAGCAGATGATAGGCCGAACCGTCGCGCAGGAAGCCGAACGGCGCCTGTAGCTGCCCGCTGTCGAGTTCGTCGCGGACCATCAGTGCCGAGGCGATGGCCAGGCCCAGCCCGGCGCTGGCGGCCTGGACCGACAGGTAGAAATGTTCATAGTCACTGTGCGCGTCAGGGCGGGCCTGACGAGCGCTCAGGCGCAGCCAGGTGTTCCACGCGTCGGGGCGGGTGGTGCTGTGCAACAGGCGTTGCCCGTCGAGGCCATCGCCCATGCCTGGGCGGCCGACTGGGCCGATCCACTCGTCGCAGATCTTCAGGCTGTACAACTGGCGGTCCCAATGGAAGTCATCGCGCCGTAGCGCCAGGTCGACGCCGGTGCGGGTGAAGTCCAGCGGGCCACCGGCAGCCACCAGGTGCAGTTGCAAGCTTGGATGGGCGGCATGGAAACGGGGCAGCCGTGGGATCAGCCAGCGCATGGCGATGGTGGGTTCGCACGACAGTACCAGCACATTGTCGCGCGCCTGGGCCTGCAGGCGCTGCACCGTACCGTCCAGTTGCTCGAAGATCGCCTGGGTGGTGCCGTGCAGCGCGCGGCCGGCGGGGGTGAGGAAGATCGCCCGATTGCGCCGTTCGAACAGTTCCACGCCGAGGCTTTCCTCCAGCAGTCGTACCTGGCGGCTGACTGCGCCATGGGTGACGTGCAGGCGCTCGGCGGCCCGTACGAAGCTCTCGGTTTCGGCAGCGATGTCGAAGTAGTGCAAGGCGGTCAATGGGGGCCGTTTCATGGGGTTGCCGTCGAATGCGCAATATTTTTGTGTGAGAAAAACTAGTGGATCAAGCGCACTATAAATCGATTTTTCCTTGTGGATAAGCCTTCGATAATCAGTGCCTCTGTGCCTTTTCATCGTCTATCGAGGAGCTTTTGCGTGAACGAACTGATTGCCGTGGCCCTGTTCACCGTGCTGGCTGTCATCAGCCCGGGGGCTGACTTCGCCATGGTCACCCGCAGCAGTTATGCACAGGGCCGCAAGGCCGGCCTGGCGGCCGCAGTGGGCATCGCTCTGGGGGTGCAGGTGCATGTGTGCTACACGGTGCTCGGCATCGCCGTGATCGTCAGCCAGAGCCCGGCTCTATTCATGGTCATGAAGGTGGTGGGGGCGGGGTACCTCATCTACCTGGGCTACCAGTCGCTGACCAACACCACGCGCATCAGCCACGAGGGCGTCGAGCAAGCCCGCACGAGCGCTCGGGCGGCGTTATGCACGGGGTTCCTGACCAATGCCCTGAACCCCAAGACCCTGTTGTTCGTGGTCAGTGCCTTTACCCAGGTGGTCCAGCCGGGCAGCCCATTGGCACTGGACTTCGCCTACGGCGCATTCATGTCCTTCGCTCACTGGCTGTGGTTCAGCCTGGTGGCGGTGTTCTTTTCCAGTGTGGCGCTGCGCAGGGCGATGATCGAACGGCAGCGGGTGGTCGACCGGGTGATCGGCGTGGCCTTGATCGGGTTGGGGGTGACGGTGGTGGTTGCGGGTGTGCGTTGAGAGATTGTCCATCACGTTGGGCTGCGAAGCGGCCCTACTAAATGGAAGCCTTAATCGACCGGCATTACGCGAATGGTTTTCGCAGGGCAAAAGAAAAAGGGCTTACCTTGCGGTAAACCCTTTTCGAAGATGGTGGCTACACAGGGACTTGAACCCCGGACACCGGCATTATGAATGCCGTGCTCTAACCGACTGAGCTATGTAGCCAAGTGGCGCGCATTATTCGCTTGAATCCCGATCCTGTCAACACCCCTTTCAAAAAAAATTTACGCGCTTTCAAACGCTTAGCCAGAAAGCCCGATCTTCAGCGGACGATCAGCCAATGACCGAGCACGTCGTGCAGTTGCAGGCGCTGGTCGTTGGCCAGGCGCTCGAGGCTTTCGGCGGGGCGGTCGAGGTTGAAGTCGCCGCTGACGCGTCGATAGGCGGTCTGCTCGTCCATCAGCCAGACCCGTCGGCCCAGGTAGCCGGTCAGGCGCTCCAGGACTTCGCCCAGGGGCGTGTCCTTGGCCAGCAGATGGCCGCTGCGCCAGGCGTCGGCTGCCTTGGCGTCGATCTTCTGCACCGGGTCGATGCGTGTATCGGTGAAGGTGACCCGCTCGCCGGCCGAGACCATGCGCTGCTCGCCGCCCTGGATGACCATGGCCTTGCCCTTGAGCACCACCAGTTCGTCATGGCCGGCATGACGGGCGATCATCAGGCGCGTGCCGAACACCTGGATGCGTGCTGCGTCGACCTGCACCTCCATGGCGCGCCCGTCGAGCATCACTTCCAGGTAGACCTGGCCCTGTACCAGCTGCAACAGGCGCGTGCGGCCACGCAAGTCGACGTTCATGGCACTGGCGCTGTCCAGGTGCAGGGTGGAGCCGTCGGCCAGGCGCAGGCTGCGGCGCTCGCCGCTGGCGGTGTGCAGCTCGCTGCCCAGGCGCTGCGCCAGTGGCCAGTAGAGGTAGGTCAGGCCCGCCAGCACCAGCAGGAACAGCACCGCCAGCCACGTGCCGGCCCGACTGCGACGCGCCTTGACTTGTCGGGGGCGTGGCCGTGCCGGAGGTGGCTGCAGCCGTTGCCAGTAGGCTTCCAGCTCGGCATAGGCCCGTGCGTTGTCGGGCTCCTGGCACCAGGCGCTGAACGCCTGGTGCAGCCGTTCGTCGCCACCGGGCTGGCGCAGGCGGGAAAACCATTCCAGCGCCTCCCGTTGGGGATCGGCCTGGATCTGCAAGGCGGGCATCGGGCTCATGGGATCTGCTCGCGGAAAGGGCGGTTTCGCTCAATGTTTACAGGGGTATAGAATTGAAGATGCTAAATATATTGAGAACCATTTACAAGTACGTGTTTGATGAGCGCCATAAAAAGCTAGCTATGTATCTACTTGTTTCCGGATAATCGGATCCCAACTCGCGCACGCACGGATACCCAGCCCATGGCCATGAGCAGTGCCCAGACCACCAGCGCCGCCCCGCAGACGGCAGCGCAAGCCAACCCACTGGTGATGCGCATCATCGCCTTCTGCGCGCTGGCGCACCTGATCAACGACCTGATCCAGGCAGTGCTGCCAGCCATCTACCCGATGCTCAAGGCCAACTACGACCTGAGTTTCGCCCAGATCGGCATGATCACCCTGACTTTCCAGATCACCGCGTCGTTGCTGCAGCCCTGGGTCGGTTTCTTCACCGATCGCCGGCCGACGCCGAACCTGCTGCCGTTGGGCACCCTGTGTACCCTGGTGGGGATCGTCATGCTGGCCTTCGTCGGTAGTTTCCCGATGATCCTGTTGGCCTCGGCGCTGGTGGGCATCGGCTCCTCGACCTTCCACCCGGAGACCTCGCGTATCGCCCGCCTGGCCTCGGGTGGGCGCTTCGGCCTGGCGCAGTCGACCTTCCAGGTCGGTGGCAACGCAGGTTCGGCCCTTGGCCCATTGCTGGCGGCCGCCATCGTCATCCCCTTCGGCCAGACTCACGTGGCCTGGTTCGGTCTGGCCGGGCTGTTCTTCTTCGCCGTGACCTTGCTGCTGCGCCGCTGGTACCAGGGCCACCTCAACCAGTTCAAGGCACGCAAGGCCGCCCCGGCGAGCCACGGCATCTCCCGCCAGCGAGTGATCCTGGCGCTGGTGGTCCTGGGGCTGCTGGTGTTTTCCAAGTACTTCTACATGGCCAGCTTCACCAGCTATTTCACCTTCTACCTGATCGAGAAGTTCGGCGTGTCGGTGGCCAGTTCCCAGTTGCACCTGTTCCTGTTCCTCGGCGCGGTGGCGGCCGGCACCTTCTTCGGCGGGCCGATCGGCGACCGCATCGGGCGCAAGGCGGTGATCTGGTTCTCGATCCTGGGCGTGGCACCGTTCACCCTGGCGCTGCCCTATGCCGACCTGTTCTGGACCACCGTGCTCAGCGTGGTGATTGGCTTCATTCTGGCCTCGGCGTTCTCTGCCATCGTGGTCTATGCCCAGGAGCTGGTACCGGGGAGCGTCGGCATGATCGCCGGGATCTTCTTCGGCCTGATGTTCGGCTTCGGCGGCATTGGCGCGGCGTTGCTGGGGTACGTGGCCGACCTGCGTGGCATCGAGTATGTCTATGGGTTGTGCTCGTTCCTGCCGTTGTTCGGGTTGCTGGCGGTGTTCCTGCCTTCTACCGGCAAGCGTTGAGCGCGGTTGGGGCTGCTTTGCAGCCCATCGCCGGCAAGCCGGTGATGGGCTTGCCAGACCGCGCGAAGCGGCCCCGGCAATTGACGAGCCGACTGCCCTTGGCCTAGAGTGCCGCCTCCTTTCAATCCATGTAGTCGATGCAATGCGCCGTACCCCGAGCCTTCGCCCCGTCCGCCAGCCTGTCGTCCAGGTGGTACGTCGTGCGTGGCCGAGCGACACGGTGCTCAAGCGTCGGCGTAGCGTGCTGTTCGCTTTCACCTTTTCGCCACACCTTGCCTGAATTGATCCGCGTCCCTGCATGACCCGCCGCCATGGCGTGGCTGCGGGCGCCTGCGTTCGAACATCTTTTCAGTGATTTCCCGCCGACCGGTGCCCAGGGGGCCAGTGCGTCGGCGTGCAAGGAGTGGTACATGAACATGCGTTTGCTGGCGGGCCTGTTGTTCGCCGTGTCGGTGGTGGGCTTCAGCCTGGGGGCGAGCCTGCCGCTGGTGTCGTTGCGCCTGCACGAGGCCGGTGCGGGGACCCTGGAGATCGGCATTCTCTCGGCCATTCCCGCCGCGGGAATGATGCTCTCGGCGTTCATGGTCGACACCTGCTGCCGCCACCTGACCCGGCGCACCATCTACCTGCTGTGCTTCAGCCTGTGCACCCTGAGCATCGCACTGCTGGAGTGGGCGTTCTCCTCGATCTGGCTGCTGGCGCTGCTGCGCCTGGGCCTGGGGATCGGCATGGGCATCGCGATCATCCTCGGCGAGTCCTGGGTCAACGAGCTGTGCCCGGAGCACAACCGCGGCAAGATCATGGCCCTGTACGCCACCAGCTTCACTGGCTTCCAGGTGCTCGGCCCGGCGATGCTGGCGGTGCTCGGTGCCAACAGCCCCTGGGTGACCGGTGTGGTCACCGCCTGCTACGCCCTGGCGCTGCTGTGCATCCTGCTGACCGTGCCCGACGATCATGTAGAGCATGGCGACGAGGGCGAGAAGAGTTTCACCCTGGCAGGATTCTTCCGCGTGGCGCCGGCGTTGTGCGTGGCGGTGCTGTTCTTCTCGTTCTTCGATGCGGTGGTGTTGTCGCTGCTGCCGGTGTACGCCACCAGTCATGGTTTCGCGGTGGGTGTGGCGGCGCTGATGGTCACCGTGGTGTTCGCTGGCGACATGCTCTTCCAACTGCCCCTGGGTTGGCTGGCCGACCGGGTGGAGCGTACCGGGCTGCACCTGGTGTGCGGGCTGGTGGCCATGGCGATCGGCATCGGCCTGCCGTGGCTGCTGCAGATGACCTGGCTGCTGTGGCCGCTGCTGGTGTTGCTGGGGGCGGTGGCCGGGGGCATCTACACCCTGGCGCTGGTGTTGATCGGCCAGCGCTTCAAGGGCCAGGACCTGGTCACCGCCAATGCCAGCGTGGGCTTGCTGTGGGGTGTCGGCAGCCTGGTCGGGCCGTTGCTCAGTGGCGCGGCCATGGACGTGGCGCCCCACGGGCTGCCCATGGCCCTGGCGCTGATGGCGGGGTTGTTCGTGTGCTTTGCCCGGCAGTCGTATCGGCGGGCGGGGAGGCTGCGGGCGGTGGCGGAGTGAGGTGCCCTCCAAGACAGCCACTGGGGCCGCTTCGCGCCCCCAGTTTTGCCCTGACTCATCACTAGAAGACCTTGCAAGCACTGGCCCTGGATGGGCCAGGCTCAGAAGCTCCCGCGCAAGGTCACCGACACATTGCGTGGATCGCCCCAGTAGTAACCGGTCGGGGTCGGTGCCACCTGGCGGTAGTACTTCTTGTCGAAGATGTTGTTGGCGTTGAGCTGCAGCGAGTAGTGCTCGTTGAAGCGGTAGTTGACCATGGCGTTGTACACCGCATAGCCCGACTGGCTGGCCACGGCGTCGGGGTTGACGCCGCGCGAGCTGGCCGTGGCGCGTGAATAGATGTCGCTCTGCGCCTGCACGCCGCCACCGATGGTCCAGGCGTCGAGCTCACCCGGCAGGCGATAGCTGGTGAACAGCTTGAGCATGCGCTTGGGGTCGGTGGTGCGGATCGCGTTGCCCTGGTTGTTGGGGTCGTTCAGGTACTCGGTGGTGTTGTAGGTGTAGCCACCGGTGACGTTCCAGCCCGGCAGCACTTCGCCGGAGATCTCCAGCTCGAAGCCCTGGCTGCGGTTCTTGCCCGCCGCGATCTTGCAGTAGCCGGTGTTGCCGCCACATGGCATGCCGGAGGCGATGTCATCGATGGCGTTGCCGACCTGGTAGATACGGAAGAACGCCAGCGACGCATTCAGGCGCCCATCATAGAACTCGCCCTTGATCCCCGTCTCGTAGGCCTCGCCTTCGACTGGCTTGAGTACCGAGCCGCTGACGTCGGTCACGGTCTGCGGGTTGAAGATCTCGGTATAGCTGGCGTAGGCGCTGAAGTTTTCGTTCAGGTCGTAGATCAGCGCGGCGTAGGGCACGAGCTTGTTGTCGACGCTGAACGTGCCGTTGCCGCTGGTGTTGTTCTCCTGCTCGTAGTCGTACCAGTTGTTCCGTGCACCAATGATCGCGGTGAGCGGGTCGGCCAGGGAGATGCGCCAGGTGGCGTAGGCACCTTCCTGGGTGGTACGGGTGCGCACCGGGTGGGCGGTGATGTCGATGTCCGGCTCCGGCAGGCTGGTCTTCGGATCCCAGTCGCGGATGTCGAAGAGGCCCGAGGGGGTGAAATGGGTGGCCGAGGCATAGGAGTCGTTGCGGATGCGTTCGACCCCGAGCATCAGTTCGTGGGTTCGCCCGAACAGCTCGAACGGGCCGTTGAGGGTGGCGCTGAGGTTGTTCTGCAGGCTTTCGCCGCCATCGCCCTCGGTGACCTGGTAGTTCATCAGGTACGGGTTGTTGGTCGGGTTGTCGGCACCGCTGGCGCGGGTGAAGTAGGTCTGCTTGAAGCCGTGGTCATCGAGCTCGAAGTGGGTGCGCTGGGCCATCAGCTTGAGCTTCCAGTCGTTGTCGAAGCGGTGCTCCAGCTCGGCGAAGGTCTGCAGGTTGCTGCGGTCCCAGCGGTTCCAGTCGGCGCCTAGGTAGGTGCTGCGGCCCAGGGGCAGGGGCGAGCCGTCATAGTCGGCCGGCAGGTTGCCCCAGGCGCCGGTGGCGTCCAGCTTGGTCCATTCGAGGCCGGTGGTGAGGGTGGTGCTGTCGTTCAGGTCGAAGGCCAGCACGCCGTAGAACACTTCCTTGCGCTCCATGCGTGAGTCCTGGAAGTGATCCTTGTCGTCATGCACAGCGATCACCCGGCCACGCACGTTGCCCGTCTCGGTCAGCGGGCCGGAGAGGTCGGCGACGTAGCGCTGGGCATCCCAGGAGCCGAGGGTCACGCTGCCTTCGCCCTGGAACTCGTAGGTTGGCCGCTTGCGTACCAGGTTCACCGTGCCCGACGGGTTGCCGGCGCCGCGCAACATGCCGGTGGCCCCCCGCAGGATTTCGGCGCGGTCGATGATCGCCGAATCGCTTTGGATGAACGAGCCGCCACCGCTGCTCTGCACCACGGTGGCGCCGTCGTACTGGATGGCATCGATCGCATAGCCACGTGAGTAGTACTGCACCCGCTCGCTGTCGGTGAGGTTGACCACCACGCCTGGGGTCTGTTCGAGCAGGTTGGTCAGGTTGGTGATGTTCTGGTCGTCGATCCGCTGGCGGGTCACCACGGTCACCGACTGCGGCGTGCGGCGCAGGCTCTGGGGGGCCTTGCCGATGGTCACCGCACCGGTGGTGTAGGAGCCGCTGTGCTCGGTGGTCTCGCCCAGACGGTTGCTGGAAATGCTGGTGGCGCCCAGCTCCAGGGCGCTGCCGACATCCATTGCGGGGATCAGCAGGAAGCTCTTGTCATTTTGCTGCTGCACTTGCACGTCGCTGCCCTGGAGCAGGATCGACAAGGCCTGGGCACTGTCGTAATGCCCCCGGACGCCGCCGGTGGTCTTGCCTTGCAGGCTGTTCGCATCGAACGACAGGTTCAGGCCGCCCTGGCGGGCCATCTGGTCCAGCGCGACGGCCAGTGGGCCTGCCGGGATGTTCCAGTCGATCTGCTGGCCTTGGCTGACCGGGGCCGCCAGGGCCTGGGCCGGCAGGCAGCAGGCGCCGGCCAGGCCGAAGCCGAGCACGGCGGCGCGCACGGCATGGCGCAGCCGGTCGTTGTGGGGGGAACAGGGGTGACTCATGAAGCGCTCCTGAAGGTTGTGAAGACCACTTTTCGGGCTTTGTTCCTTCAGGCCGAACGAGAATGAGATTCCACCTCATTTATTTTCAAAATTTTTTCAGGCCGCCTCGATGCTCACCCAATAGCGTGTGCGGTAGTCGACGCGCACCGGCAGGCTACGGGCGAGCAGCAACAGGATCTGCTCGGTATCGGCCAACTGGTAGGTGCCGGACACCCTGAGGTCGGCCACTCCAGGGGCACAACGTAGCAGCCCGGGCCGGTAGCGCGAGAGCTCCGCGACGAACTCGCCCAGCGGCATCCGTTGCACGCTGAGCACTCCCTCGGTCCAGCCCCAGGGGTCGCCATGCAGGGCGGCGGCCTGGTACGTACCCGACGGCGACACTTGCAGGACCTCGCCGCTGCGCACCAGGCGCGGCGAAGCAGAGGAGGGGAACAGCGTGACTTCGCCGCGGCGCACCGCCAGCAGCAGGCCCTGGTCGTTCTCCCGGAGCAGCAACTGGCCGCCCTGGGTTCCCAGGGGGCCGACGCGGGTGTCGATGCGGAACGGCCGGTTGTCGTTGGCGTTGCTGTCCAGGCTGACCTCGCCCCTGACCAGTGTCAGCAGGCGCTGATCGGCGCTGTAGCGCAGGTCGACGGCACTGGCCGTGTTGAGCTGGATGCGGCTGCCATCGCTGCCTTGCAGGCTGCGTCGCTCGCCGGTACCGGTGCTGGAGTCGGCCAGCAGCGCTGGTAGACCCAGCGGCTCGCGCGCGGTCCAGCCGAGGCTGCCGCCTACGGCCAGCACGGCCAGTAGCTTGAGGTGGTCACGGCGGCCGATGCGTTGGCGACGGCTGCCTTCGAGGGTGCGTCGGCTCAGCTCGCTGGGCAAGCCCGCCAGCTCGTCGCTGAGGTGGCTGACCCGCTGCCAGGCCACGGCGTTCTGCGGATGGCTGGCCAGCCATTGCTGGAACTGCTGCTCTGTCTTCGCACTGGGCGTGTCGAAGCGCAGTCGCACCAGCCAGTCGATGGCCTGGTCGACGTGGGACTGGGCCGGGTGGCGATCAGGCGTCGGCATAGCGCAACCGGTAGCAGACACCCAGGGCCTTGGCCAGGTCGCGTTCGACGGTGGCCCGCGACACGCCCAGGCGCTGGGCGACCTGCACCAGGCTCAGGCCGTCGAGCTGGGCGAGCAGGAACGCCTGGCGTGCCCGTGGCTTGAGCTGGTGCAGGGCTTGGTCGAGGCGTTCGAGGGTGTCGAGGATGACCAGCCGGTGTTCCTCGCTGGGCGCTTCGCCCTCGGGCAAGCTGGCCAGGCTTTCCTGGTAGGCGCGCTCCAGGGCGCGGCGGCGGAACTGGTCGATCATCAGGCCCCGGGCGATGCTACTCAGGTAGGCGCGGGGTTCCTTCAGGGGTGAAGGCTGGCGTGCACGCAGCAGGCGCACGAAGGTGTCCTGGGCCAGGTCGGCGGCATTCTCCCGGCAGCCGACCCGTGCCCGCAGCCAGCCGCGCAACCAGGCGTGGTGGGTTTGATAGAGCAGATCGACCTCGGACGGCTTGAGCGTGTCGTTCATCTGCATCGTGTCGAAAACCCTGGTTCCGGATGGAGGTGCGTTTGCTAATAGTTCTCAATTCTATGCGGGCCATCGGTCGCAGAGCAATGGCGTGCCGGGAATTTGCCGCGCAAGATCCGGCGTTTGCCCGATGAGCGGTTGGGCTAAGCTGGTTGTTCCCCAACACCCACAGGTACCACGCCATGATCCTGGCCGATCTGTCGCCCGAGGCCTACCGCGAGGCTACGGACTTTCTTGCCTCCCTGGACCCTGACTGGGCGCGGCACATCGCCGCGATCGGTCCTTGCCAGCATGCGGCGATGCCAGGGCGCGAGCCATACGAGGCCTTGGTGCGGGCCATCGCTTACCAGCAACTGCATGCGCGGGCGGCCGAGGCGATCCTCGGGCGGCTGCTGGCGCTGTTTCCCGACGTGGCGTTCCCCAGTCCTGGGCAACTGCTGGCGACCGCGCCCGAGACGCTGCGGGCCTGCGGCTTTTCTGCCAGCAAGCTTGCGACCCTCCAAGGCATCGCCCAGGCGAGCCTGGAGGGCATCGTGCCGAGCCGCGAGGAGGCGTTGACCCTGCATGACGATGCGTTGATCGAGCGCCTGGTACCCCTGCGTGGCGTCGGGCGTTGGACGGTCGAGATGCTGTTGATCTATTGCCTGGAGCGCTCCGACATCCTACCGGTGGACGACTTTGGCGTGCGTGAGGGGTATCGTCGGATGAAAGGCCTGGACAAGGCGCCGACACCGGCGCAGTTGCGCTCGCTGGGTGGTGGCTGGAGCCCGTACCGGACAGTGGCGGCCTGGTACCTGTGGCGGGCCTAGTGCGGGCCAGGGGAGTGGCGGATTTCAGGCTGGAGAGTTGGGGCCGCTTCGCGCCCCATCGCCGGCAAGCCGGCTCCCACAGGGTTCGGCGGTGTTCACGCATCATGTGCCATGCAGAGGACGCTATGGAGTCGGTTCCCACATGGTCTTTGAGGATCGACTCCATCCGGTGGGAGCCGGCTTGCCGGCGATGGGCTGCACGGCAGCCCCATTGCTTTCCAGATGCAGACACCGAAGATTCACCGGCAAGAATCGGAGTGATGGCCCAAGCCAGGCCTGCCAGGCTAGTGCCATCAACCGCAAGGAGACCTCCCCATGAAGCCTGCCCCCACCTATGCCTCCGACCACGAACGCTGGCTCGCCGTGCAGGCCCGTGATACCGAGGCCGTTGGCCACTTCGTCTACGCCGTGCGCACCACCGGCGTGTACTGCCGCCCCGGCTGTAGCTCGCGCCTGGCCAAGCGCGAAAACGTCGAGTTCTTCGCCGATGCCGCCAGCGCCGAGGCTGCCGGCTACCGTGCCTGCAAGCGTTGCATGAACGCCATGGCCGACCCGAATGGACGCCGTACCGAACTGGTGACCCGCGCCTGCCGCCTGATCGAGGCCAGCGAGACGCCCCCAAGCCTCGACCAGCTCGGCACCGCGCTCGCCGTCAGCCCCTTTCACCTGCACCGCCTGTTCAAGGCCGAGACCGGCCTGACGCCCAAGGCCTATGCCTCGGCCTTCCGCGCCCGGCGCCTGCGCCAGCGGCTCGACGCTGAAGGCAGCACGGTCACCGAGGCCATCTACGACGCTGGCTACAACTCCAACAGCCGCTTCTACGAAAACGCCGACCAGCGTCTGGGCATGCGCCCACGGCAATACCGCGCCGGTGGCGAAGGCGCGACCATCCGCTTCGCCATCGGCCAGTGCTCGCTGGGCGCGATCCTCGTGGCGCAGAGCGAGCGAGGCATCTGTGCCATCCTGCTGGGCGATGACCCTGAACAGTTGTTGCAAGACCTGCAAGACCAGTTCGCCAAGGCACGGCTGATTGGCGCGGACACCGGTTTCGAGCGCCTGGTCGCCGAAGTGGTGGGCTTCGTCGAGGCGCCCGCCCTGGGCCTGGACCTGCCGCTGGATGTGCAGGGCACGGCATTCCAGGAGCGGGTCTGGCAGGCCCTGCGCGAAGTGCCGGCCGGCAGCCGGGTCAGCTACACCGAGATCGCCGAACGCATCGGTGCGCCCAAGGCAGTGCGCGCCGTGGCCCAGGCTTGCGCGGCCAACCACATCGCCGTGGCCATCCCCTGCCACCGGGTGGTGCGCCGTGATGGCGACATCAGCGGCTATCGCTGGGGCGTGGAGCGCAAACGGCAGTTGCTGGAGCGAGAAACGGCACTCACCTGATCATCACGAGCAGCGTAGAATTCCCGCGCAACAGAGCTTATCAATAGGGGAATTCGGATGAGGCGCTTGAGCCTTGACCATTTATGCATCGGCCTGCTGGCCTTGCTCCTGTGCGTGGCGACACCGGCCTGGTCGGCGTCGGCAGCACCTTTGGCGCCGGCGGAGCTGTCGGTGCTGGATGAAAACGCCAGCCTGGAGCAACTGGGCGACCGGCTCGACCAGATCCGCCAGGGCGTTACCAGCAATGCCAACGACGACCTGCTGTCGCAGTTGCGCCAGGCCGCCTTGCAGGTCCAGCGCCAGGCTGACGCCCTGGGCACGTTGCGGACCACCGACGTGGAGCGCCTGGACGACCAGCTCAAGGTCCTCGGCCCGGTGTTGCCGGACGAGGCCGAGAGCATCACCCGCCAGCGCAAGCAGCTGGAGGACGAGAAGAAATCCCTGCTCGCCCAGCAGACGCAGGCCACCCAGCTGACCCAGTCGGCCCGCGACCTGTCGACACAGATCGTCAACCTGCGCCGCAGCCTGTTCAACTCGCAGGTCACCAGCCGTGCCGCCAGCCCCCTGAGCCCGGCGTTCTGGTCGAGCCTGATCCGCCCCACCGACGAGGACCTGGCGCGCCTGCGCAGCCTGCGCGGCGAGGCGGCGGATGCCGTGGCCAGCGCTTTCAGTGCCGGGCAGCGCTGGCTGTTCGTCGCCAGCCTGGTGATCGCGGTGCTGGTCTGGACCTTGCTCCGGCGGATGGTCGAACGCCTGCTGGCCGACGCCACGATCCGCTGGCTACCCGAGGGCCGACTGCGCCGCAGCGCCCTGGCCGTGGGTGTCAGCCTGGCCACCCTGGCCACCATCGGCGGCGCGGTGTCCTTGGTGCGCTGGGGCCTGGAGAGCAGCGCCGAGCTGGGCGCCGACATCGCCAGCCTGACCAACCACATCCTCACCCTGGTGGTGTTCAGCGCCTTCATCTCCGGCCTTGGCCGCGCCATGCTGATGCTGCAACGCCCCACCTGGCGCTTGCCGCCGATCCCCGACGAGATCGCCCGTGCCCTGGGCTGGTTCCCACCGCTGCTGGCATTGGCCCTGATGGTGCTGCTGACCCAGGAGCGCATCAACAGTGTGATCGGCACCAGCCTGGCGCTCACCGTGGCCACCAACGGCCTGACCGCCCTGGTGGTGTCGCTGATCTTCGTCGCGGCCCTGGTGCGCTACAGCCGCACCCGGCGCCAGCATGGCCTGGCGCGCCCGCCTGGGCTGGCTGGGTTGATCCCGTTCGTGAGCCTGGTGTGGGTCGGCCTGATCCTGCTGGCGCTGCTCACCGGCTACCTGACCCTGGCCTACTTCCTCACTGCCAAGCTCCTGTGGATCAGCGTGGTAGCTACTTGCGCCTACCTGCTCATCACGTTGTTCGGCGATCTCTGCGAAAACCTGCTCTCGCCGCGCCAGCCTGGCGGCCTGGCCCTGGCTTCGGCCCTGGGCCTGCAGCAGCGCCACCAGGCCCAGGCCAGCACCATCCTGGCGGGTATCGGCCGCACTTTGTTGCTGTTCGTCGCCGCGCTGTTCGCCTTCATGCCGTCGGGCACCAGCCCCGGCGAGCTGCTGTTGAGCCTGGGGGAATGGGACGGGAGCGGTGGCAAGGTCCTCGGCAACCTGAACATCGTGCCCCAGGACATCTTCCTGGCCGTGGCCATGTTCATCGGCGGCATGTTCGGTCTTCGTGTGCTCAAGCGCTGGCTGAGCGAGCGCCTGCTGCCGGAGACCGACATGGACGCTGGCATGCGCGCCTCCCTGGTGACGCTGGTCGGCTACCTGGGCTTTTTGTTCCTGGCCATGCTGGTGATGTCGACCCTGCACATCAACCTGACGAGCCTGACCTGGGTGGTCAGTGCCCTGTCGGTGGGTATCGGTTTCGGCCTGCAGCAGATCGTGCAGAACTTCATCTCTGGCCTGATCCTGCTCACCGAGCGCCCGGTCAAGGTGGGCGACTGGGTGAGCCTGGCCGGGGTCGAGGGGGATATCCGCCGGATCAACGTGCGTGCCACCGAGATCCAGATGTCCGACCGCTCCACGGTGATCGTGCCCAACTCCCAGTTCATCTCGCAGAACGTGCGCAACGTGACCATGGGCAATGCCCTGGGCGTGGTCGGTATCACCCTGACCCTGCCGCTGGATACCGACGCCAACAAGGTGCGCGAACTGCTGCTGGCGGCTTATCACGAGCACGAGTCGATCCTCGATGCGCCCGCGACGTCGGTGTCGTTCAAGGACATCACCGCCAGCGGCATGGTGCTCAGCGTCAGTGGCTACGTGGCCAGCCCACGGCAGGTGTCGGGCACACGCAGCGACCTGCTGTTCACCGTGCTCGGGCGCTTGCGTGACGAGGGCATCGCCTTGTCGTCGCCGCAGAGCATGGTGTTGTTGCAGGAGCCTGGGCAGTCGGCGTGAAGTAGGGGGCTAATGCCAGTCAGCTCAAGGTTGTCATCCTAGTGCCCTGTCTCGGAGATAAGTTGTTCGCTTTTGGCGGCGCCTTGGCCGAACACCCAAGCCACTCGCCAAAAGCGAACGTATTTCCGAGACAGGACGCGAGGGAGCCCATTCGTGGGGCAGGGCCCCACCAGGCTCGGCAAATCACATCATGTGTGATCGACTCAGACGCCATGGGAGCCGATCCTGCGAGAATACTTTCTGCGTGGCGTAGGAAAGGTCTCTTTTGTCAGCGCCCAGGCAACAGGCCCGCTTGCACCTGTTAGGTTTCGGAGCTTTTCCAGGCAAAGGAACCTGCCTATGTACCGCGTCAGTCTCGAGGGCAGAGGCCAGGCAGTAGACGGTGACATCACCACGACGGGGGCGATCTGCATCGCCAGTGGCGAGGGCTATCTCTGCGAGGGGCGCAAGGTCCTGCGGGTTGGGGATGCAACCACTGAATGCCCACTGTGTGGCGAACCTGGGATCGTCGTGGAGGGCTATCTCGGGTGGATTTCCAATGGCCAGCCATTGGCGATGGATGGCTCGCTGGTCGCGTGTGGATGCCCCAGTGGCCGCAACAGGGTGGTGGCGCCCTTGCATGGCGAGGTACCGTCCAGCCGTTCGCTGGGCGGTGTCACGCCCACTGCCCGTTCGGCGCACGCTGCCGCCAGCACGCAGGCAGTGTCCGCCGTGCAGGCACCGGCGGGCATCACCTCATCGCCGGTCGCGCTCGAGCCCGGCTTCTACATCGTCCCCCGCAGCATGTCTGGCCCACAACTGCTGAGCCGGTTGCTGGAGCAGGACCAGACGCTGCCCATCGCCCGTATCCAACGGCTTAATCCCACCTTCGAGCAGGGCTTCAAGGCCGGCGAGATCTTCGTCATCGGCGACCCCGACAACCACCATGCCTGTACCCGCGAGGAAGCCGACCTGATGCGCGCGGCCGAGCATGCACGGGAGTCGTTGGCGATCCTCAGCGAGGAGGAGGCCAATTTCATGATGGCGCATATCGGGGAGATTGCCGGGGTGCTG
>NZ_JAMYBK010000034.1 GCF_024127895.1 Pseudomonas guariconensis
CAACACCGCCAACGCCCAGCAAGTGTTCAGCACCTGCGTCGCCCTCGGCGGCGGCAACTGGGACCACTCGGCGCTGATCAAAGGCCTGGAGCACATGGCCAACTTCTCGATCCGCGACGACAAGTGAGCTTCAAGCGGCAAGCTTCAAGCGGCAAGTAGAAGCAGCCCTGCGTTCTCTTGCGGCTTGTAGCTCGAAGCTTGCAGCTGGAAGACCGCCCCTGGTTCGGCCTGCACGGAGGCAGATCCGGGGGCGTTTTCGATTCTGCAGAACAACAATAATTTGGGAGCCTGCCATGTCGGTCGATCCGCAAAAACTACTCCGCGAGCTGTTCGACACAGCCATCGCCGCCGCCCACCCCCGCCAGGTCCTCGAACCCCACCTGCCCACCGACCGCACCGGCCGGGTCATCGTCATCGGTGCCGGCAAGGCCGCCGCGGCCATGGCCGAAGTAGTCGAGAAGAGCTGGCAAGGCGAAGTCTCCGGTCTGGTGGTGACCCGCTACGGCCATGGCGCCAACTGCCAGAAGATCGAGGTGGTCGAAGCCGCCCACCCCGTCCCCGATGCCGCCGGCCTGGCCGTGGCCAAGCGCGTGCTCGAACTGGTCAGCGACCTGAGCGAAGACGACCGGGTGATCTTCCTGCTCTCCGGCGGTGGCTCGGCCCTGCTGGCACTGCCCGCCGAAGGCCTGACCCTGGCCGACAAGCAACAGATCAACAAGGCCCTGCTCAAGTCCGGCGCCACCATCGGCGAGATGAACTGCGTGCGCAAGCACCTCTCGGCGATCAAGGGCGGGCGCCTGGCCAAGGCCTGCTGGCCGGCCACGGTCTACACCTATGCGATTTCCGATGTACCGGGCGACCTGGCCACGGTCATCGCCTCCGGCCCCACCGTGGCCGACCCGAGCACCCGCGCCGATGCCCTGGCCATCCTCAAGCGCTACGCCATCGACGCGCCCAAGGCGGTCATCGACTGGCTCAACGACCCGGCCTCGGAAACCGTCAAGGCCGACGACCCGGCCCTGGCGCGCAGCCACTTCCAACTGATCGCCAAGCCCCAGCAGTCGCTGGAGGCCGCGGCGGTCAAGGCGCGCCAGGCAGGTTTCAGCCCGCTGATCCTCGGCGACCTGGAAGGCGAGTCGCGCGAGGTGGCCAAGGTCCATGCCGGTATCGCCCGTCAGATCGTGCTGCATGGGCAGCCGCTCAAGGCACCGTGCATCATCCTCTCCGGCGGCGAGACCACCGTCACCGTGCGCGGCAACGGCCGCGGCGGGCGCAACGCCGAGTTCCTGCTCAGCCTGACCGAAAGCCTCAAGGGCCTGCCCGGCGTGTACGCCCTGGCCGGTGACACCGACGGCATCGACGGCTCCGAGGAGAACGCCGGCGCCATCATGACCCCGGACAGCTACGCCCGCGCCGAGGCCCTGGGCCTGTCGGCCGCCGACGAGCTGGACAACAACAACGGCTATGGCTACTTCGCGGCGCTGGAGGCGTTGATCGTCACCGAGCCGACCCGCACCAACGTCAACGACTTCCGCGCCATCCTGATCCTCGAGAGCCCGCAATCATGACGCCTGATAAGAAAGTCAAAATCCTCGCCACCCTCGGCCCTGCGATCAAAGGCGTCGACGACATCCGTCAACTGGTCGAGGCCGGGGTGAACATCTTCCGCCTCAACTTCAGCCACGGCGAACACGCCGACCATGCCCTGCGCTACCAGTGGATCCGCGAGGTGGAGCAGCAGCTGAACTACCCGTTGGGCATCCTCATGGACCTGCAAGGGCCGAAACTGCGCGTGGGCCGTTTCGCCGACGGCAAGGTCCAGCTGCAGCGTGGCCAGGCCCTGCGCCTGGACCTGGACACCACCCCGGGCGACAGCCGTCGGGTCAACCTGCCCCACCCGGAGATCATCGCGGCCCTGGAGCCGGGCATGGACCTGCTGCTCGACGACGGCAAGCTGCGCCTGCGGGTGACCGCCAAGCACCCTGATGCCATCGACACCGAGGTGCTGGCCGGCGGCGAGCTGTCCGATCGCAAGGGCGTCAACGTGCCCCAGGCGGTGCTCGACCTCTCCCCGCTGACCGAGAAGGACCGCCGCGACCTGGCCTTCGGCCTGGAGCTGGGTGTGGATTGGGTGGCGCTGTCGTTCGTGCAGCGCCCCGAGGACATCTCCGAGGCGCGCCAGTTGATCGGCGACCGTGCCTATCTGATGGCCAAGATCGAGAAGCCTTCGGCGGTGGCCCAATTGCAAGCGATCGCCGAGCGCTCCGACGCGATCATGGTGGCCCGTGGCGACCTGGGCGTGGAAGTGCCGGCCGAAAGCGTGCCGCAGATCCAGAAGCAGATCATCGGCACCTGCCGCCAGCTCGGCCGGCCGGTGGTGGTGGCCACGCAGATGCTCGAGTCCATGCGTTTCTCGCCGGCGCCGACCCGCGCCGAGGTCACCGACGTGGCCAACGCCGTGGCCGAGGGTGCCGACGCGGTGATGCTGTCGGCCGAGACCGCCTCGGGTGACTACCCGCTGGAAGCCGTGCAGATGATGAGCAAGATCATCCGCCAGGTGGAGAACGGCCCGGACTACCAGGCCCAGCTCGACGTCGGCCGTCCCAAGGCCGAGGCCACGGTGTCGGATGCCATCAGCTGCGCGATCCGCCGTATCAGCAGCATCCTGCCAGTGGCGGTGCTGGTCAACTACAGCGAGTCGGGCGCCTCGACCCTGCGCGCCGCCCGCGAGCGACCACGGGCGCCGATCCTCAACCTGACACCGAACCTGACCACCGCCCGCCGCCTGAGCGTGACCTGGGGCGTGCACTCGGTGGTCAACGATCGCCTGCGCCAGGTCGACGAGATCTGCTCGACCGCGCTGGAGATCGCCCAGGCGCAAGGCATGGCCAGCCGTGGCGACACGCTGCTGATCACCGCCGGTGTGCCGTTCGGCAAGCCGGGGACGACCAATACCCTGCGGATCGAAACCTTGGTCTGAGCCGGTCAGTACGTTCATCTGGGGCCGCTTCGCGCCCCATCGCCGGCAAGCCCGCTCCCACACGGCCCTGCAAGCCACATCATGTGTGATCGACTCGGACCCTGGGAGCCGGCTTGCCGGCGATGGGCTGCCAAGCAGCCCCAATGCGAGGACCTGGCAGCAACCACGAACAATGCGGAAAACCCGAGGCCCGACAGAGGCCCACCGCTTCCCATCCACCTCATCGACTGCCCATGTACACCAAGAATTTCGTCAACCCGTGCCCCGACTGGGCCACGGCCCTGCTCAATGGCTTCAGCCAGGTGCTGTTGCTACGTAACCCGCTGTGCGGCCTGTGCTGCCTGTTGGCGCTGCTGCTGACCGCCCCCGCGCTGGTCGGCGGTGCCCTGCTCGGCGCCCTGGCCGGCCTGCTCACCGCCCAACGCCGCGGCTACGACCGCACCGACCGTCAGGCTGGCCTGTACTGCTACAACGGCGTGCTGATCGGCATCCTGATCAGCGCGGTGCTGCCCTGGTCGGCTATCCTGCCGCCACTGATCATCGCCGCCGGTGGCCTGTCCAGTATCCTCACCCACCAGTGGCGCAAGCGCGGAGGCAAGCTGCTGATCGCCTATACCGCCCCCTTCGTGCTGCTGGGCTGGGGCACCCTGCTGCTGGCCAGCCCCTTGCTCAGTACCTACGTCGAGGCCAATCCGCTGTATGCCCTGCTCCGTGGCCTGGGCCAGATCTTCCTGCTGGACAACCCACTGGCCGGCCTGCTGATCGCCATCGGCCTGTTCATCGCCAACCCCTATGCGGCCGTCTGGGCCCTGCTCGGCTCGGCCATCGGCGGTGGCGCGGCATTGCTGGCCGGCGAAGCGCAATCCGCCTGGCAGGGGTTGTTCGGCTTCAATGCCGCGCTGGCTGCGCTGGCCTTCGGACGGGAGCGCACACCTCCCTGGCGACCACTGATGGCAATCATGCTGGCGATTGCGCTGCAGTACATCATGGTGATGTGCTCCATCCCTGGCCTCACCGCACCGTTCGTACTCGCCTGCTGGTGTTTGCATGGCGCGCGACTGGATGCCCGTGCCAACGAAACCTTGCCCGATGGCGGATCCTGATCGCCTGTACTTCCACAAGGTACATGCGCTGCCCTTGTGAGTATGCTCCCTGCACGACAGCATGGCGCCAGGGCGGGCGTGGGTGTCATACGAACGACCGAAGATGCCTGACCTCGGGAGGGCATCATTCGTCATGACTGACGTATGTTGGAAACAAGAGAATGTGCGCTTTCAATGATTGCGTTCTTACCCATGCCAGCAACGTCCCACCAACCTAGCGTCACTTCTGCTCCGGTGAAACTGAGCTTCGTCGTTCTCGCCCTTATGTGCTCATAGGAAAGGTCAAACTTCAATCCACTGGACGACCTGCCAGTGGCTGAATCAACTCCCACGTTCATGGCGTCCCTGAGAGTGTGTCTCCAGACGACTCCATCTTTATTGATCGTCATCGTAGAGCTCTGGATATTCTCAAACCCCACGTTCAGCGGAATGCTCACCCCCTCGCTCGATCGTTCAGCATTGACCACCATTCTTCCAACATCTCTAGCCTTCAGTTTTACCTGGATGCCAGTGCGCGTCATGCGAATCGTTGATTGAGGCCTGCTGACGGCGATCGGGTTTGGAGCCACGGATACCCGATTGCCCACTCTGTCCCTGAACATTAACCAAAAGGCGCTTCTACCCGTTGGATCCGTTCGATTCAAAGGATCTCCCTGACAGTAGGCATAGGCATTTCTTCCCCCACTACCGAAGGGGCTCAGGCTGTCCGGGCTGACGAAACGCATCAAGGCAGGCTTGTACAGGCGATGACCATTGCCCAGCAGGTAACCTGCCGTCGGGCAGTCGAGCCACTGTCCGTTGAACCCCATATGGCTCGCCTCGAACCTGCCGCGATGGCCGTAAGGGGTGTAGCGGGTCCAGAGAAGTTGCGAGGATCGCCAAAGGCCCAGTAACGACCGAGATGCATCGATGGCCAGCAATACTCGGTCCGAGTCTTTCGACTCCAGCGCCAACAACGCCTCGCCTGCCCATACCACCCGTACTGTGCCCTGCTCCCCCCACTCAACGGCCCTACCGTCTTTTTCGTAGAAGTATCGTGTTGACTCAGGAAATGATCGATCAGGCTGCTGGCTCCGAAGATGCATGACTTCTCTCCCTATCGTCGCTTCCAGGATTCTCCTGCCCCTTTTCAACACCTACAACTGGCATTTTTATCAGCCGTGCCGGTCCTTCACCCTTGCATACGGCCAGGCCTGGCTTCTAGTCTTGTACCGTTCCCATCAGCCCCCATCGACCTCATGTCTACCCCGCAAGCCTCGCAACCCTTACGAGAACGCCTCTACATCATCGTCTTCCAGACCGACACCGTCGCCGGCCGACGTTTCGACAAGATCCTTCTGTTGATCATCCTCGCCAGCCTGGTGACGGTGATCCTCGACAGTATCGACGAAGTCCACCGTGACTACGCAGGCCTGCTGGCCGGTATCGAATGGGCCTTCACCGGGATTTTCCTGATCGAGTACCTAACGCGCTTGCACTGCTCGCCCAAGCCCTTACGTTACGCCTTCAGCTTCTACGGCCTGGTCGATTTGCTGGCGATCGTCCCAGGGGTCATCGCACTTTATTACAGCGATGCCCAGTATCTGCTGATCGTTCGAGTCATCCGCATGCTGCGGATCTTCCGTGTGCTCAAGCTCAGCCCCTACCTGAAACAAGCTCACTATCTGCTGGCCGCGTTGCAGGGCAGCAAGCAGAAGATCATCGTGTTCTTGGTCAGCGTGTCGACCCTAGTGACTGTGTTCGGCACCCTGATGTATGTGATTGAAGGCCCTGAACACGGCTTCACCAGCATTCCCACGGGTATCTACTGGGCTATTGTCACCCTCACCACGGTAGGCTTCGGCGACATCGTGCCGAAGACACCATTGGGCCAGGTGCTGTCATCGCTGGTAATGATCACCGGTTACTCGATCATCGCCGTGCCGACTGGGATCTTCACTGCCGAGCTGGCCAACGCCCTGCGTGGCGAACATCTGCAGCACGACTGCCCTACTTGCACCAAGACGCACCATGAACATGGCGCCGCGTTCTGCTCGCGGTGCGGCAATGCGCTGTTCCCCAAACAATGACGGGCGAGGTGAACAGATCTAGGCCAGGAATGTATAAGCAAAGACCTTTTTAGTCTTTAAGCGCCAATCAACCACCCGCTATAGTCGCGGGCATATCGCCAACTCGTTGAACTAGAACAAGGAATGCCCTGTGAAAAAACTCTTCAGTGCCTCACTGCTCGCCGCAGGCCTGGCCCTCGGTAACCTGGCCCATGCCGCGCCGACACTGCTCAACGTGTCCTATGACGTGATGCGCGACTTCTACAAGGACTACAACCCGGCGTTCCAGAAGCACTGGGAGGCCGAGCACAACGAGAAGGTCAACGTGCAGATGTCCTTCGGCGGCTCGAGCAAGCAGGCACGGGCGGTGATCGATGGCCTGCCAGCCGATGTCATCACCATGAACATGGCCACCGACATCAACGCCCTGGCCGACAACGGCAAACTGGTACCGGACGACTGGGTGACCCGCCTGCCGAACAACAGCGCGCCGTTCACCTCGGCCACCGTGTTCATCGTGCGCAAGGGCAACCCCAAGGCGCTGAAGGACTGGCCCGACCTGCTCAAGGACGGCGTGCAGGTGATCGTGCCCAACCCCAAGACCTCGGGCAATGGCCGCTACACCTACCTCTCGGCCTGGGGCTATGTGCTCAAGCAAGGCGGTGACGAGAACAAGGCCCGCGAGTTCGTCGGCAAGCTGTTCAAGCAGGCGCCGGTACTCGACACCGGCGGCCGCGCCGCCACCACCACCTTCATGACCAACCAGATCGGCGACGTGCTGGTGACCTTCGAGAACGAGGCCGAGATGATCGCCCGTGAGTTCGGCCGCGAACAGTTCGAGGTGGTCTACCCGAGCGTATCGGCCGAGGCCGAGCCGCCGGTGAGCGTGGTCGACAAGGTGGTGGAGCGCAAGAAGTCCCGCGCCGTGGCCGAGGAATACCTCAAGTACCTGTGGTCGCCGGCGGCCCAGGAAATCGCCGCGCAGAACTACCTGCGCCCACGCGATGCCACCGTGCTGGCCAAGTACACCGACCGTTTCCCGAAAGTCGACTTCCTGTCGGTGGAGAAGACCTTCGGCGACTGGCGCACCGTGCAGAAGACCCACTTCAATGATGGTGGGGTGTTCGACCAGATCTATACCAGCAACTAAGGCCTGGCAGGGGCGCTGTGCGCCCCGCTTCAGCCTTGCTGGCGGAACACCAGCGCCTTCAACCCGCCCGCTGGATCCGCATCTGGAAACTCCGGCGGATTCTCCAACCGTTCCACGAACACCAGCGCCGGTGCATGCTCGGCCATGCCCTGGATGAGAAACGCCGGCCCGATGCCAGGGTCGTTCACGCAGGCCAGTACCGTACCACCCTCCGTCAGCAGCTCTGGCAAGCGCCGCAGGATCTTCGCGTAGTCCTGGGTCAGCACGAAGCTGCCTTTCTGGAAGGTCGGTGGGTCGATGATGATCAGGTCGTACGGCCCGTACTTGCGTACCTTGCCCCAGGACTTGAACAGCTCATGGCCCAAGTAGGCGACCCGGGAAGCGTCATGGCCGTTGAGCCGATGGTTTTCACGCCCTCGAGCCAACGCCGCCTTGGCCATGTCCAGGTTGACCACCTGCTCGGCCCCACCGGCAATCGCCGCCACCGAAAAGCCACAGGTGTAGGCGAACAGGTTGAGTACCCGCTTGCCTGCTGCCTGCTCACGCACCCAGCGCCGGCCGTAGCGCATGTCGAGGAACAGGCCGTTGTTCTGCCGCACGCCCAGGTCGAGCAGGTACTTCAGGCCATCTTCGGCCACTTCGTGCTGCTGGCAAGGCTCGCCCAGCAGCCACTGGCCGGGGCTGTCTGGCAGGTAGCGGTGCTGGATGAGGATCGCCTGACCGCTCCACTGCGGGCGCTCGGCGAGGGCGCGCAGCATGTGCTCCAGTTCCGCCAGCTGGCCCTCGGCCGGCTCACGGAACAACGCCACCGACAGCACACCCTGCAGCCAGTCGACGGTGATCTGCTCCAGGCCAGGCCAGCAGCGCCCGCGGCCATGGAACAGACGGCGGGTTTCCTGTGGCGCGGGGTCGAGGGCGGCGAGCAGGTGTTGCTCGAGGGTGTGGATCGGCGAGGTCATGGCAGGGTCGCAAGCAAAGAAAAGCCGGCATTCTAACCGGTTTCACAGGTGCTGACCCTGGAGGGCGCTACGCAGCCTCACTGGCCCTTCACTGCAGCCACCCTTGGCCTGAACCACCACCCCTGCTGCATCCCCGCCGCCGCCAGCAGGATTGCCGCCACACCCAGCCACTGCAACGGCGTCAGACGGTGCCCGAAGGCGAACCAGTCCACCAGGATCGCCGCGACCGGGTAGATGAACGACAGCGCGCCGGTCAACGCCGTGGGCAGGCGCTGGATGGCGCTGTACAACAGCACGTACATCAGACCCGTGTGGACGATACCCAGTGTCACCAGGCTGGCCTGCGCCGGCAACTCGCCCGGCAAACCGCCCAGCCCGACCCAGGGCGCCAGCAGCAACACGCCGGTGATGACCTGGACCAAAGCGATGAGGTGCGGCGGCGTATCGCTCAAGCGCTTGACGATCAGCGCCGCCACGGCATAGAGGAACGCCGCGCCCAAGGCCAGGGCGATGCCCAGCAGGTAGCTGCCGGCCCCGGCCTGGCCACTGCCATGGGCACTGACGATGGCCAGCATGCCGAGAAAGGCCAGGCTCAACCAGGTGACCTTGGGCACGGTGATCTTCTCGCCGAGAAAGATCGCCGCCAGCCCCACCAACATGAATGGCTGGACGTTGTACACCGCCGTGCCGATGGCGATCGACGCCCTCGAATAGGAGGCGAACAGCAATACCCAGTTGCCGACGATCGCCACGCCGCTGGCCAGCGCCATCAGGAAAGTCGCACGGGTCAGGATGCCGGGTTTGAGAAAGCCCATGGCAGCGCAGATCAGCAGCAAGGTGCCGGCACCGAACAGGCAGCGCCAGAACACCACCTCCAGCACCGGTTGCCCCGATACCAGCACGAACCAGCCAATGGTCCCGGAGATCAGCATGGCGACGATCATTTCCAGCGAGCCGCGACGCAATGAATTGTCCATCTCACACCTCCCGTCGAAGATGGCCTTAGTATGCGCAAGGCAAAAGGCGACCTTCCAGCGGATAACGAAGGTGTTAGCGCTGCCTCACCTTTACTATCAAGGTACATTCAACGAATCACCTGACGAGGCACTCATGACCGACGCCATCGACCAACTGTTGATCCATGCCCTGATGGAAGACTCCCGACGTTCGCTCAAGGCGCTGGCACAGATCAGCGGCCTGTCCGCGCCCAGCGTCAGCGAACGCCTGCGCCGCCTGGAAGAACGCGGCGTGCTGCGCGGCTACACCGTGGACGTGGACCCACGCAGCTTCGGCTACCAGCTCCAGGCCATCGTGCGCATCCACCCGCTGCCCGGCCAGTTGCAGGAGGTCGAACGGCAGATCATCGCGATCCCGGAGTTCACCGAATGCGACAAGGTGACTGGCGAAGATTGCTTCATCGCGCGTATGCATGTGCGCTCCATGGAGCAACTCGACACCCTGCTCGACCGCCTCAACCTGCTGGCCGAGACCAATACCGCGATCGTCAAGAAGACACCGGTGAAACGGCGGCTGCCGCCGATGGATTGAGCACGGCGATAGCCTCAGCAGCCCCATTCAAAGGATGAAACGGTCGGCGATTTTTTGTACACAACATTGTCACCATAAGTGCCATTTTTGTGTGCACTTTCTACGGTAACGCCCTATTAAGTTACACACTTCCCGCCTAAAAATTTGACCAAATGATCAAGTAATCATCTACATCAAAAATAAAACCTGTTCATTTGGTCAATTTATATTCCCCTTAATTCATCTACTTATCTTTCAACAAGATAGATTCAAAATAATGGCCACCGGACTGTTTGTTGTTCGCCTGGCATGGAACTCGCTTTTGTGTGTTCATGTTTTGTATACAACTTAAACAAAACATAAATACACAAGAACCCGCAGCGCCTGCCCTCACACAGGCCGTTGCGCCCAGAACCCAGTGATGCCAACGCTGCACCGACGAGATGGCGAGCCCGTGCGCATGCCCGCTCATCGCAGTCCACGCGCATCAGGAGCCTGCCGGAATGAGTACCAGCCTCGACCTTGCCCCTGAACTATCCGTTGCCAGCACCCACCCCACCCCACTCGCCGAGCGACTGCCAGAAGTTGAACTAAGCCCTCGCCTGCACAACCACGACCTCGCCCCGACCCGCCTCGAAGGCCGGCGCTGGGGGCGCTACAGCATCTTCGCCCTGTGGACCAACGATGTGCACAACATCGCCAACTATTCCTTCGCCATGGGGTTGTTCGCCCTCGGCCTGGGGGGCTGGCAGATCCTCCTGTCGCTGGCGATCGGCGCGGCGCTGGTGTACTTCTTCATGAACCTGTCCGGCTACATGGGGCAGAAGACCGGCGTGCCCTTCCCGGTCATCAGCCGTATCGCCTTCGGCATCCACGGCGCGCAGATCCCGGCGCTGATCCGTGCAGTGATCGCCATCGCCTGGTTCGGCATCCAGACCTACCTGGCCTCGGTGGTGCTGCGGGTCCTGCTCACTGCGGTCTGGCCACAGGTGGCCGCCTATGACCAGGACAGCCTGCTGGGGCTGTCGACCCTGGGCTGGGTGTGCTTCGTGGCGATCTGGATGGTCCAGCTGGTGATCCTCGCCTACGGCATGGAAATGGTGCGCCGCTACGAAGCCTTCGCCGGCCCGGTGATCCTGCTGACCGTGGCCAGCCTGGCGGTGTGGATGTACTTCCAGGCCGACGCGCGCATCGCCTGGTCGGTGGCCGACCCCCTGACCGGCTACGAGATGTGGCGCAACATCTTCGCCGGTGGCGCCCTGTGGCTGGCGATCTACGGCACCCTGGTGCTGAACTTCTGCGACTTCGCCCGCTCCTCGCCATGCCGCAAGACCATCCGCGTCGGCAACTTCTGGGGCCTGCCGGTGAACATCCTGGTCTTCGCCACCATCACCGTGGTGCTGTGCGGTGCGCAGTTCCAGATCAACGGCCAGGTGATCGACAGCCCGACCCAGATCGTCGCCACCATTCCCAACACGCCGTTCCTGGTGCTCGGCTGCCTGGCCTTCCTGATCGTCACCGTGGCGGTGAACATCATGGCCAACTTCGTCGCCCCGGCCTTCGTGCTCAGCAACCTGGCGCCACGCCATCTCAACTTCCGCCGCGCCGGGCTCATCAGCGCGACCCTGGCGGTGCTGATCCTGCCGTGGAACCTGTACAACAGCCCGCTGGTGATCGTGTACTTCCTCTCCGGCCTGGGCGCCCTGCTCGGCCCGCTGTACGGGGTGATCATGGCCGACTACTGGCTGCTGCGCAAAGGCCGCATCAACGTGCCGGAGCTGTACAGCGAGAACCCGGCCGGGGCCTATTTCTACAGCCGTGGCATCAACCTGCGGGCAGTGGCCGCCTTCATTCCCACCGCGCTGCTGGCCATCGTCCTGGCCCTGGTGCCCAACTTCCAGAGCGTCGCGCCGTTCTCCTGGCTGATCGGCGCCGGCACCGCCGCCGCCCTCTACCTGCTGCTCGCCCCACGCAACCGCCAATACCACGACGTCAGCGGCGAATGCATCGCCGTCGACTCCAGCAGCCACTGATCAAGGAGGACTGTCCATGCGTATTCTGATCGCCAACGTCAACACCACCGAAGCCATCACCGCAGCCATCGCCGAGCAGGCACGCAGCGTCGCGGCGCCCGGCACCGAGATCGTCGGCCTGACCCCCTGGTTCGGCGCCGAGTCGGTGGAGGGCAATTTCGAGAGCTACCTGGCAGCCATCGCCGTGATGGACCGGGTGCTGGCCTACGAGGAACCGTTCGATGCGGTGATCCAGGCCGGCTATGGCGAGCATGGCCGCGAAGGCCTGCAGGAGCTGCTCGACGTACCAGTGGTGGACATCACCGACGCCGCCGCCAGCACGGCCATGTACCTGGGCCACGCCTACTCGGTGGTGACCACCCTGGACCGCACGGTGCCGCTGATCGAGGACCGCCTCAAGCTCTCCGGCCTGTACGAGCGCTGCGCCTCGGTGCGCGCCAGCGGCCTGGCCGTGCTCGAGCTGGAGGCCGACCCGCGGCGTGCGGTGGAGGCCATCGTCGACCAGGCCGAACGGGCGGTGCGTGACGACAAGGCCGAGGTGATCTGCCTCGGCTGCGGCGGCATGGCCGGGCTCGACGAACAGATCCGCCAGCGCACCGGGGTACCGGTGGTGGATGGGGTGAGCGCGGCGGTGACCATCGCCGAGTCGCTGGTGCGGATGGGCTTGAGCACTTCCAAGGTGCGTACCTATGCCACGCCACGGGCGAAGAAGGTGGTGGGCTGGCCGATGCGCTTCGGGCGGTAGATCACACTGGGAGCCACGCCCACAGGCACGACGCTGAACGTCGGCATTGCGCGGTGTCTGTGGGAGCGGCCTTGCCAGGGCGCCGGACCGGTCGGAAAGGGCTGCAAAGCAGCCCCAATCGGCTCGATCACCCCAACATCCTGGCCAACCGCTCCCCACTGCCACAGGCCAGGGTGAAGCCCAGGGCCCCATGCCCCAGGTTCAGCCACACATTGCGATACGGCGTACCACCGATGATCGGCACCCCCGTAGGCGTCGCCGGTCGCATCCCCGCCCACTCCACCGCCCGCTCATAGTCCGCCGCCCTCGGCAAGGTCTCGCCTGCCAGCCGGTGCATGCTGCGCAACCGCCGCGCGTCTACCGACTCGTCGAAACCGATGATGTCCACCATCGCCGCCACCCGCAGTTGCTGGTCCAGGCGCGCATAGACGATCTTGCGTTCGTAGTCGGTGATGCTCACCTGCGGCGCCAGATGCTCCGCCGTGATCGGCGCGGTCAGGCTGTAGCCCTTCAGCGGATAGATCGGCAGCTTCATCCCCGGCAACGCCAGGCCTGGGCTGCGATAGCCGGCACACAGCACCACCCGCTCCACGTCCAGTTGCTCGCTACCCAGCTCCAGCGCGAGCACTTCGTCATCACGCCGTACCCAGCCCGTCACCGGCCGCCCCAGAAGCAACCGGCACAGCCCCGAGGCCTGCAACCGCTCGGCCAATCGCTGGCAGAAGCGGTGGCAGTCGGCGACCTCCTCATCCGGCGTGAACACGCCTCCAATGAAAGGCGCATCGGCCAATGCCGGTTCCAGCGCCTGCAACTCGGCCGCACCGAGCACCTGCTGGCTGTCCGGTTCGAGCAGATGCTCCCGCCCATGGGCAAAGGCCCGCGCCGTGCGAAAGGCGACCAGCTTGCCGTTACGCCGCCAGGCGAAGCCCTGCAGGCCATCGTCCTCGCGCCAGCGCGCCAGGGTGGCCTGGCTGTGCAAGGCCAGCTCCAACAGCCAAGCGGCATTGCGGCGGTTGACCGTGTGCCGGCACGCCATCACGAAGGCCGCCAGCCAGCGCCACTGGGCTGGGTCCAGGCGCATGCGCAAGCGCAGGGGCGACTCGCCCTGGAGCAACCAGCCAAGCGCCTGCCATGGCACGCCGGCATCGGCCAACGGCGCCACGTAGCGATACGAAAGCTGCCCGCCATTGGCGAAGCTGGTGGCGCTGGCCAAACTGCCGCGCGCCTCGACCAGGTCGACCGCCAGCCCCTCGCGCACCAGCGCGTAGGCCGTCGCCAGCCCGATCACCCCGCCACCGATCACCGTCACCCGCCGATTCATGCGCGCCTCCTGCGTCAGGCCTTGCAGCCTAGCAGGAAACCGTACGGATCAGCTCGGGCAGGTATGCACCCCATCGTCCAGCCCCTGGCGTACGTTACGGCTGAGCAGGCTCGCCTTGCCGTCGCGCCAGGTCAGGGTCAGCACGTACAGGGTGTCGAAATCATCACCGCTCCAGTCTTCGGTGATCACCCGCTCCTCGCCCAAGGCCTTGCCAGCCACGGCGTTGATCAGGTCGGGCAGGTAGCCATGCGACCAGGCGGTATAGACGGTGGCGTTGCGGTACTTGTCACGCATCAGCTCCTCGGCCAGGTCATCGGTGTCATTGGCACCGAAGTCGATGTTCACCGGCAGGCCCAGGCGGATGGCGCTGGGCGAGATGGTCATCAGCGGGCGAATGTAGCTGTAGCTGCGGTCTTGGCTGCCTTCCTCGACATGCCGCGAGGGGTTGGCGGCAAACACGTAGTCGGCCTCGCCGAAACGCTCAGGCAGCAGCGTGGCCAGGTCCAAAGCACGGTTCAGGCCCTGGCAGTTCAGTTGCCCCAGGCCTTCGCCGGGCTTTTCGGCATGGCGCAGGAACACCAGCGTCTGGGTACCGTCGACCGGTTCGGCCCGGCCTTCGATCGCTTCCAGCGCCAGCGGCACTCCAATGGCGGTGAGCATCACGCCCAGCAACAGGTGACGGCGGCGTCGTAGAAAGAGGGGCAACTTCATCAAAAAGGCAGGCTCTCGTGGCAGAAAGAATGGGGGTTTACCCGCCACGTCGCCCTGCGGCCGAAGCCGCAGGGCATCCCTGTCATGACATCCTTCCGTGGATAGCGGGTGAGGGTCAGAGCGCCCTCGGCCCGTTTGGTTCCTCCCTGGATGCACGTGCCGTTCCGTCGACAAGGCCCAGGTTAAAGGCTGCATGTTGCCGAATCATGTCCACGGACGGCGAATCTCAGTCGTCGCGGGTCAGCACTTCCAGCAACTCGATCTCGAACGTCAGGTCCGAGTTGGGCGGGATCGAACCCATGCTGCGCTCGCCGTACCCCAAGTGCGCCGGCACCTGCAGCCGACGCTTGCCGCCGACACGCATGCCCGTCAGGCCCTGGTCCCACCCCTTGATGACCCGCCCGGTACCGATCACGCACTGGAATGGCTTGCCACGCGACCAGGACGAGTCGAACTCGCTGCCGTCGGCCAGCCAGCCGGTGTACTGGGTGGTGATCAGGGCGCCCTTGACCACGGCCTTGCCGTCGCCTTCCTGGATATCGATGACCTGCAGTTCGCTGCTCATGCCTGTTTCCTCGAAGCGGTTTGCGTGGCCGCCCTTTTCTCAGGAATGCACGGGTTTGGCAAGTTCGCGCGGCGCTTCGTGCTGGCGCATCGACCAGAGCACGCCACCGATCACCAGGACGATCGCCGCGGCCTCCAGCACGCTCGGCCCGGTCTGCCGCCAGAGGAAGGCGTAGAGCAGCGCGAACAAGGTCTCGAAGACGATCAACTGCCCACTCAGGGTCAGCGGCAGGCGCTTGGACGCCGCATTCCACAAGGCCATGGCCAACCACGAACCGAGCACCGCGCAGCCCAGGCTGCACGCCCAGAACAACCACCAGCGCGACATCGGCGCCTCTACCTGCAATGACTGCGGCTGCCACAACGCCAGCGCCGCGACCATCACCAGGCTGGCCAGCCCTGTCACCACCCCGCACAGCACCGACCACTGGTGGCTGTCGAAATGCCCGCACTGCTTGAGATAGCGGCTGTTCTGCGCGGCGTACCAGGTCCAGCAGGCCAGCGCGGCCAGGGCGTAGAACAGGCCCATGAGCTTGTCGCCCACGTCGCCCGGGGCGAAGGCGAATGTCTCCAGGTTGATGCACAGCATGCCGGCAAGGATCAGCGCCAGTGGGCCGACCAGCCGTGCCAGCGGCACCGCGCCGCTGTCGTTGCGCCCGTACAGGGTGATGGTCAGGGGCAGCACGCCGACGATCAGCGAGGCCGGTGCCACGCCCAGGCGCTGGATCGCCGCCACCAGGCAGATGAAGTACACCAGGTTGCCGATCACCGCCAGGCGCAACAGCATCCATGCATCGCCCAGGGTCAGCTGGCGCAGTTGCCGGGCCATGGGCAGCGCCAGCAACAGCGAGATCACGCCCACCATCAGGTAGCGCACACTGCTCAGCAGCATCGGGTTGAACTCCGGCAACAGCTCCGGAACCATCAGCACCATGCCCCACAACGCGCCGGCCATGCCGGCATACATCACACCGCGTCTCACCTGTCTGCTCCTGTTCGAAGATGCGCGCAGGCTACCTGCCAGGCCGGCACCGGGCAAAAGATCATTCCTCATGCAGCCATTCCCTGGAGGAATGGCTCGCGGCGCCCTATGCTGAGCGCACCCTTTCGCCACGCGACTCCGACATGAGCCGATACAGCCGTCACCTGCCCCCGCTGGATACCTTGATCGCCTTCGAGGCCGTGGCCCGCACCGGCAGCTTCACCCGTGCCGCCGGCGAGCTGTACCTGACCCAGAGCGCGGTGAGCAAGCAGATCCGCCTGCTGGAGGATCACCTCGCCACCCAGCTGTTCGAACGGCGTGCCCGCGGTATCAGCCTGACCAGCGCCGGCGAGCATTTCCATGGCTTCGTCGAGCCCATGCTCGACAAGCTGCTGGCCAACGTGCAGCGCCTCAAGAGCGGCCATGGCGACCGCCATGTCAGTGTCATCTGCACCCATGCCGTGGCGCAGTACTGGTTGTTTCCACGGCTGCTGCGCTTCAACGAGCAGCATCCGGGGCTGACGGTGAACATCCATGCCAGCAACGACATCAACGAGAGCCTGATCGCCGACTACGACTTCGGCATTCTCTATGGGCATGGCCGCTGGCGCTCGTTGCAGGCGAGCAAGCTGTTCGACGAGGTGATCTTCCCCATCGCCAGCACCCGCCAGGACCTGGGCAGCATCGACAGCCTCGCCGACCTGCAGGCGCTGCCACTGATCCAGCTCGACGCCTCGGCCTGGAACTGCCTGGACTGGCACGACTGGTTCGGCCATTTCGGCGTGCGCTACCAGGCACCGGCCGATGCCCTGACCTTCAACCAGGTCAACCTGGTGTTCGATGCGGTGATGCAGGGCATGGGCGTGGGGCTGGGCTGGGAGTCGATGGCTCGCGAGCGCATCAACGCCGGCCTGATCCGGCCGGTGTCGGACTTCGTGGTGCGCACGGGCCAGGCCGACTACCTGGTGCACGACCGCCAGACACTGCCCTCGCCCGCCGCCCAGGTGTTCGCCGAATGGCTGCTGCAGGCCTGAAGCAGAACGCCTAGCCGAGCTGGTCGAAGGCTTGCTGCCCGGTCAGCTCCTGGGTCTGGTTGGCGAAGCAGTACCAGGCGGGTTTCTCCTCGACGAAGATCTGCAGGTCGAAGTCCCAGGCTTGCTCGCCGTCCAGCAAGCCGACCGGGACGGCATAGAAGTCGTTGGCCTTGAGGCGGTAGTACAGGTGCGTGCCGCACTGGCCGCAGAAGCCGCGCTGGGCCCAGTCGGAGGAGTCGTAGACGCTCGGGGCACGGCCTTGGATCGTCGGCGGCTGGCTGCAGTGCACCACCAGCAGGGGGCCGCCGGTCCACTTGCGGCACATGCTGCAGTGGCAGGCGCTGATGTGGGTGTTGTCCACGGTGACGCTCAGTTGGGTGGCGCCGCAAAGGCAGGTGCCTTGTTTTTCCAGAGGCATGGCGTGGGCTCCTGTGCGAGGGGTCAGGGATTGGCAAGTATAGCGGTGGCGGTGCCGCCCCCTTCGCGGCGGTCAGAGAAACACGGTCCCCCGCAGGTACAGCGCCCCACGCCCGCTGATGATCACCCGCCCATTGCCCGGCACCTCGCACTGCAACTGCCCCTTGCGTGCCCCGCCCTGCTCGCAGCTCAGGCTGCGCTTGCCCAGACGCTCGGCCCAGTAGGGCGCCAGCGAGGTGTGCGCCGATCCCGTCACCGGGTCTTCGTTCACGCCCACGCGCGGCCCGAACCAGCGGGTGACGAAGTCGAAGCCACGGCCCGGCGCGGTCACGGCGATGCCACGCACATCGAAGGCCGCCAGCGCGGCGAAGTCCGGCGCCAGGGTCTCGATCAACGCGGCGTCGTCGATCACCAGCACATAGTCGTCCGTACGGTACAGCGCGCGCGCCTCGCTCAGGCCCAGCGCCTCCAGCAGCTGGGCGGGGATGTCCACCGCCTGCGGTTGCTTGGCCGGGAAATCCATGGCCAGCAGGCCATCGGCACCACGGCTCACACGCAGCTCGCCACTGCGGGTATTGAAGCGCAGCACCTGGGCCTGCTCGCCCAGTTGCTCGAACAGTACCCAGGCCGCAGCCAGGGTGGCGTGGCCGCACAGGTCCACCTCCACCGCCGGCGTGAACCAGCGCAGGTCGAAGGTTTCACAATTGCGCACGATGTAGGCGGTTTCGGAAAGGTTGTTCTCTTCGGCGATGCGCTGCAGGAGCGCGTCCGGCAGCCAGCTTTGCAGCGGGATCACAGCGGCCGGGTTGCCGCCGAAGGGATTGGCCGAGAAGGCATCGACCTGGAACATCTCGAGTTGCATGCAAAAGCTCCTGATGCTGAAAGAGGGCTCAGTGACGCACGGGGGTCAAAACCGGCTCGCCGGCGAAGAACGCCTGCAGGTTGCGCAGAACCAAGGTCACGGTGTCGCGTGCCGCTTCTGGCGACTGGCCGGCCACATGCGGCGTGAGCACGGTGTTGCCGAGGGATTTCAACGCGTCGGGAACCGCAGGCTCGTCATCGAACACATCCAGCGCCGCCCCGGCGATCACCCCCTGGCGCAGCGCCTCGACCAAGGCCTGGGTATCGACCACGCTGGCCCGCGCGATATTGACCAGGTAGCCCTCGGCGCCCAGAGCCTCGAGCACCTGCCCATCGACCAGGTGGTGGGTGCCGGCACCGCCTGGCGTGGCCACCACCAGGATGTCCACGGCCTCGGCCAGGTGCAGCGCGGTGTCGTACCAGGTGTACGGGACATCCTGGCGCGGGGTGCGGCTGTGGTAGCTGACGTTCATGTCGAAGCCTTGGGCCGCCCGCTTGGCGATGGCCAGGCCGACCGCACCGAGACCGAGGATGCCCAGGCGCTTGCCGCTCACCGAGGGGCTGATGACCCGGTTCCACTCGCCCCGGCGGGTACTGGCATCGGCCCGCGGGATGTCGCGCAGCAGAGCCAGCAGGATGGCCATGGCGTGGTCGGCCACCGCCGGCGCGTTGGCACCGGCGCCGTTGGTCACCGTGATGCCACGGGCAGCGGCGGCAGCCAGGTCGACCTGCTCGTAGCCAGCACCGATCACGCAGATGATCTGCAACTTCGGCAAGGCCTCGATCTCGGCAGCGGTCAGGCCCAGCGGCCCACGGGTGAGCACGGCGTCGATCTCGCCGGCGTGGCGGACGATGGCGTCGGCGCGCAGTTGCGGTGAGGGTGCGCGGATCAGGCGATAACCGGCCTGCTCCAGCAGCGGTAGGTAGTCGTCGACGGTTTCCACCAGCACCAGGACGGTCTTGCTCATGCCACCTCCGGATCAATACGAAGGGGCATTATGCGCGGGCGCTGTGTTGGGGGCTAGTTGATCTGGGGCCGCTTCGCGGCCCCTGCGAAAGTGAAGCTGACGAGCCCTATTGCGCAAACGCTCGCCCAAGGCCGCCCGGCACGCCACTGCTGTCGGTCTCCTGCCAGGGCCCGTCCGGGCTCAGCGACCAGCTCCAGCCGTCGTTCCAGCGGTAGTAGGTACGCTGGCGGTAGAAGGTGTTGGGCTTCTTCTCCAGCACATAGACCCCCAGCCTTGGATCCCAGTGGCTGGCACCGCCCGGTGGCGGGGCGAAGCTGGCGGAGGTGCGCGGCATGGGCTTGGGAATGGCCGCCGGCTTGTCCGGCTGGGGCGCCGGTTGCCCGCCCGGCAGCGGCTTGACCACCGGCCCCTGGCGCGGCGGCACGGTCTCGATCGGGGGCGCCGGTCGCTCGACAGGCTCGCGCACCGTACACGCGGACAGCCCCAGGGCCAGGGTGATCAGGGTCAGGCGGACGGTGCTGTTCATGGATCGCTCTCTTACGAATCAGGGCTGTCGATGGTCAGGTGCTGGGCGGCCTGGGTACGGGTAGACAACGGCGCGCTCTGGCCGATCCACTCGCCCCGGGTCGGTTGGCCGGCGCGCGAGACGCGCGCCACCAGTTGGACTTCGGCGAAGTCCGACAGTTTCATCTGCGGCATCATCGCATCGGCATCGGAGAGTTCCACCTCGATCGGCAACTGGGCCACGGTCACCCGCTTGGCCGCCACCGGCATGGGCGGGCCGTTGCTGGCCCGCGCGAAGATGAACACCGTGTCGTCAGGCTTGACCTTGTCCTTGAGGGCCGCCGCCAGTTCCACCCGCACCTTCAGGCGTGCGACCACTGGCGCGGCGGAGGGCTTGCCAGCGGCGGCCTCGAGCCTCTCGGCGGCGCGGTCGATGCCCCCCTGCAGGGCGGCGCGCGAGGCATCGCCCTCGGGCAACTGGGCCAGCAGGCGCTGCCAGAAGTCGATCGCTTCCTGGTAGCGCTCCCCCTCGAAGGCAGCGATGCCGCGCAGGCCGAGGCTGGTGACCTCCTTGGGGTCGGCTGCGAGGGCTTCGTCGGTCAGCGCCTGCAACTGCGGGCTCCACTGCTTGCCGGCGGCGAAATACAGGGCCTGGGCCCACTGCCCGAGCAACTCGGGCTGGCGCCCGGCCAGGGCCACCGCACGCTCGAAGGCCTTGGCCGCGTCCGCCGGGCGCTGCTCGGACATATAGGCACGGCCTAGGAAGTACAGCCCCTCGGCCGAGTCCGGTTGGGCCTGGACGGCGCGCTCCAGGCGCGTGGTCATTTCTTCCATCGACTGCGGCGCCTGGGCGAACTCGCGGGTGAGCTCGACCTTGTCGGCGGCACCGAAGTGCAGGTACAGCCCCAGGGCCATGACTGGCACCAGCACCGCCGCCAGCAGCGGCAGGGTCTTGCCCAGGTGCCCCTGGCGCGGCGCCTCGGCACCCTCGGTATCGGCCAGCAGTTCGCGCGCCGCCTCGTCGCGGCCCTTGGCCAATTGCTCGGCATCCAGCACACCCGCTTCCTGCTGGGCGGTGAGCTCGGCGATGCGCTCCTGGTACAGAGCGACGTTGAGGGCGGTGCGGTCTTCTTCCTCCTGCTGGCGACGACGCCCGCGCAGGATAGGGATCAGCAAGAAACCGAGGGCAGCGAGCAGCAGCAGGCCCGCGCTAAGCCAGAAATCAATCATGGGTATTTTCTTTATCCAGCAATTTGGCGAGACGCTCGCGTTCTTCGGCAGACAGCTCCTCGGTGCCGCCCCCCCCCTGGGCGCGACGACGGCGCACGATCAGCGCCAGCACCACGAAACCACCGGCCAGCAGGATGCCCGGTCCGAACCACAGCAACCAGGTGCGCCCGCTGAGCGCCGGCTTGTAGCGCACGAAGTCACCGTAGCGGTCGACCATGAAATCGACGATCTGCTGGTTGCTCTTGCCTTCGCCGAGCATGCGGAAGATCTCCCGGCGCAGGTCGGCGGCGATCGGCGCGTTGGAGTCGGCGATGTCCTGGTTCTGGCACTTCGGGCAGCGCAGCTCCTTGGTCAGTTGCTGGTAGCGCTCGCGCTCGGCGTCGTCGCGGAACTGGTAGGTGTCGATGGCCGCCTGGGCCATGCCGGCCAGGCTCACGCCCAGCACGGCGGCTGCCAGCCAGCGCCTCATGGCCTGGCCTCGTCGACCAGCCCCTGGTACAGCGGCGCCAGTTGCTCGCGCCACACCGTGGCGTCGACGATACCCACGTGCTTGTAGCGGATGATGCCCTTGGCATCGATCAAGAAGGTCTCCGGCGCGCCGTACACGCCCAGGTCCACGCCCAGGGTGCCCTGCTCGTCGCGGATGTCCAACTGGTAGGGGTTGTGGAACTCGGCCAGCCATTTCAGCGCGGCGGCGTTGTCGTCCTTGTAGTTGACCCCATGGATCACCACGCCCTGCTCGGCCAACTGGTTCAGGTACGGGTGCTCGACCTTGCACGAAGGGCACCAGGTGCCCCAGACGTTGACCAGCGCCGGGCGGCCCAGCAGGTCGGCCTGGGTCAGGGTGCGGTCGCCCTGCACCGAAGCCAGGGAGAACGCCGGGAACGGCTTGCCGATCATCGCCGAGGGCAGCTCGTCGGGTTTGAGGAACAAGCCCTTGTAGAGAAACACCGCCACCAGCAGGAACAGCGCCAGCGGCAACACCATGATCCAACGCTTCATGCAGTCGCTCCAGACATGCCCAGGACATCACGTACCCGGGCCTTGACCTTGACGCGATAGCGCCGGTCGAAGGCCGCCAGGAAGCCGCCCAGCGCGGTCAGCAGACCGCCCAGCCAGATCCAGCGGACATAAGGCTTGATATGCACCCGTACCGCCCAGGCGCCGTTCTCCAGGGGCTCGCCCAGGGCGACGTAGAGATCGCGGGTGAAACCGGCATCGATGCCGGCCTCGGTCATCATCGATTGCTGCACGGTGTACAGGCGCTTCTCCGGGTGCAACGTGGTCACCTCGCGCCCCTCGCGGGAGACGACGATGGTGCCTTTGTCGGAGATGAAGTTGGGGCCCTCGAAGTGCTTGGCGCCTTCGAACAGGAAGTGGTACCCGCCCAGCTCCACGCTCTCGCCCGGGGCCATGCGCAGGTCGCGCTCGGCACTGTTGTTGCTCGACAGCACCACGCCCAGGGCGCATACCGCCAGGCCCAGGTGCGCCAGGTGCATGCCCCAGTAGCTGCGCGGCAGGCCATGCAAGCCCTTGGCCAGGCCCTTGTGGCGGGTCTTGTCGAGGATGTCGCGCAGGCCGCCGAACACCACCCAGGCGGCCAGGGCGAAGACCGTCAGGGCCGGCCAGTCGAAGTCGTCGACGATCAGCCCGGCGACTGGCGCCAGGATCGCGCTGCCGATCAGTACCGGGGTCAGCATGCCCAGCAGCCACTTGCCAGGGGTGTCCTTCCAGCGCACCAGCACGCCGATGCCCAGCACCACCATCAGCAGTGCCATCAGCGGCAGGAACAGGGCATCGAAGTAAGGCGGGCCGACCGACAGCTTGGCGCCGGTCAGGGCATCGAGCACCAGCGGGTAGAGGGTGCCCAGCAGGATCATCGAGGCGGCCACCACCAGCACCAGGTTGTTGGCCAGCAGCAGCGTCTCCCGCGACCACAGGGCGAAGCCCACCTGGCTCTTGACCACCGGTGCGCGCAGGGCGAACAGGGTCAGCGAACCGCCGACCACGAACAGCAGGAAGATCAGGATGAACACCCCGCGCGAGGGGTCGGAGGCAAAGGCATGCACCGAGGTCAGCACCCCGGAACGGACCAGGAAGGTGCCCAGCAGGCTCAGGGAGAACGCGGCGATGGCCAGCAGCACCGTCCAGCTCTTGAACACCCCGCGCTTCTCGGTGACCGCCAGCGAGTGGATCAGCGCCGTGCCCACCAGCCAGGGCATGAACGAGGCGTTCTCCACCGGGTCCCAGAACCACCAGCCTCCCCAGCCCAGCTCGTAGTAGGCCCACCAGGAGCCCAGGGTGATGCCCACGCCGAGGAAGGCCCAGGCGACGATGGTCCAGGGCCGCGACCAGCGTGCCCAGGCCGCGTCCAAACGCCCGCCCAGCAGCGCGGCGATGGCGAAGGCGAAGGCCACCGAGAAGCCCACGTAGCCCATGTACAGCATGGGCGGGTGGACGATCAGGCCGAAGTCCTGCAGCAATGGGTTGAGGTCGCGCCCATCGGTGGGCACCTGGGGCAGCAGGCGCGCGAAGGGGTTGGAGGTGATGATCAGGAACGACAGGAAGCCCACGCTGATCATGCCCATCACCGCCAGCACGCGGGCCAGCATCACCTGCGGCAACTGGCGCGAGAACACCGAGACGGCCAGGGTCCAGCCGCCGAGGATCAATGCCCAGAGCAGCAACGAGCCCTCGTGGGCGCCCCATACGGCGCTGAACTTGTAGTACCAGGGCAAGGCACTGTTGGAGTTGCTGGCGACGTAGTCGACCGAGAAGTTGTCGGTCAGGAAGGCGTGGGTCAGGCAGGCGAAGGCGAAGGCGAGGAAGGTGAACTGCCCCCACGCCGCCGGCCGCGCCAGGCCCATCCACAGGCGGTCGCCGCGCCAGGCGCCGAGCAGCGGCACGGACGCCTGGACCACGGCGAAGCAGATCGCCAGGATCAGCGCCAGCTGACCCAGTTCGGGAATCACCAGGGCCGCGTTCATGGCTTGGCCTCCCCACCGGCAGCGGCCTGGCCGCGTTCCTTCAGCGCCTTGGTGACCTCCGGCGGCATGTACTTCTCATCGTGCTTGGCCAGGACCTCATCGGCCACCACCACGCCGTCGGCGTTGAGCTTGCCCAGGGCGACGATGCCCTGCCCTTCGCGGAACAGGTCCGGCAGGATGCCACGGTAGGTGATCGGCACCGACTTGTTGAAGTCGGTGACCACGAAACGCACGTCCAGCGAGTCGGCCGAGCGCTGCACCGAGCCCTGCTCGACCATGCCGCCGGCGCGGATGCGGGTGTCCAGCGGCGCCTCGCCGTTGGCGATCTGGGTCGGGGTGTAGAACAGGTTGATGTTCTGCTGCAGGGCGCTCAGGGCGAAACCGACGGCGACGGCGACACCGACCATCAGGCCGAGGATGAGCAACAGGCGTTTCTTGCGCTGCGGATTCACTGGTTGTTCTCCCGGCGCAGACGGCGCGCCTCTTCTTGCAGGTAGCGACGGCGGGCCAGCAGGGGCGCGGCGACATTGAGCGCCAGCACCGCCAGGCAGATGCCATAGGCCGACCAGACGTACAGGCCATGGTGGCCCATGGCGAGAAAATCCCCGAAGGACGCGAAACTCATTGCGCGGCCCTCCGCCCCAGGCTGTTCAACACTTCCTCCCTGACCCAACTGGCGCGCGCCTCGCGCTTGAGCACCTCGAGGCGCATGCGCAGCAGCAGCACGGCACCGAAGAAGCAGTAGAAACCCAAGACCGTCAGCAACAGCGGCAGCCACATCTCGGCGGGCATGGCCGGCTTCTCGGTGAGGGTGAAGGTGGCACCCTGGTGCAGGGTGTTCCACCACTCCACCGAGTACTTGATGATCGGGATGTTCACCACGCCGACGATCGCCAGCACCGCACAGGCCTTGGCCGCGCTGTCGCGGTTGCTGATCGCCTGGCCCAGGGCGATGATGCCGAAGTACAGGAACAGCAGGATGAGCATGGAGGTCAGGCGGGCATCCCAGACCCACCAGCTGCCCCAGGTCGGCTTGCCCCAGATCGCCCCGGTGACCAGCGCCACCGCGGTCATCCAGGCGCCGATGGGCGCCGCGCATTGCAGGGCGACGTCGGCCAGTTTCATCTTCCACACCAGGCCGACGATGCCGGCCACCGCCAGCAGCACATAGCAGGATTGCGCCAGCATGGCCGCCGGCACATGGATGTAGATGATGCGGAAGCTGTTGCCCTGCTGGTAGTCCTGGGGCGCGAAGGCCAGCCCCCAGGCGATGCCGACCAGCAGCAGGACAATGGCGGAGACGGTCAGCCATGGCAGCATGCGGCCGCTGATGGCATAGAACCATTTGGGGGAACCCAGCTTGTGGAACCACGTCCAGCTTATTTTCATCAGGGTACATCCAGGGTATTTGCCGGGCTTGGAAGCCCGGGACTCGTTATTCGCCGACGCTGATCTTCAGGCCGGCCGCTATCGCAAAAGGTGCCAATGTCACCGCCAGGGCAGCCAGGCTGGCGAGCCAGAGCAGGTGGCCGGTGGCCGGCATATTCTGCAACGCCGCTTGCAAGGCGCCACTGCCCAGGATCAATACCGGGATATACAGCGGCAGGATCAGCAACGCCAGCAACAGGCCACCGCGCTTGAGGCCGACCGTCAGTGCCGCCCCTACCGCGCCCAACAGGCTCAGCACCGGCGTACCCAGCAGCAGCGAGCCCAGCAGCACCGGCAGGCAGTGGGCCGGCAGGCCGAGCATCAGCGCCAGCAGTGGTGCCAACAATACCAGCGCCAGCCCGGAAAAGATCCAGTGCGCCAGCACCTTGGCCAGCACCAGCAACGCCAGCGGGTGCGGCGACAGTACCCACTGCTCCAGCGAGCCGTCCTCGAAATCGCTGCGAAACAGGCCGTCCAGCGAGAGCAGCACGGCCAAGAGCGCCGCGACCCAGACCAGCCCCGGCGACAAGGTTTGCAACAATTGTGTCTCAGGACCGACCGCCAGTGGAAACAAGGCGACGACGATCGCGAAGAACACCAAGGGATTGGCCAGCTCCGCCGGCCGGCGACACAGCAGGCGCGCCTCGCGCCGCACCAACAAGACGAATACGCTCATGCCGCCCACTGCCCCAGGTTCAGTTCACGGTAACCCGATGGCTTGCACTCGAGGTGGTGATGGGTGGTCAGTACCACCGTCCCGCCCTGCTCGCAGTGAGCGGCCAGGTGCGCCTCGAGCTGGGCCACGCCTTGCTTGTCGAGGGCGGTGAAGGGTTCGTCGAGTATCCACAGCGGCGGGCTGTCCAGGTACAACCGGGCCAATGCCACGCGGCGCTGCTGCCCGGCGGACAGGGTATGGCACGGCACATCCTCGAAACCGCGCAAGCCCACGGCGGCGAGTGCCTGCCAGATGGCCCCGGCAGTCGCCGGCCGGTGCAAGGCGCACAGCCAAGCGAGGTTTTCCTCGGCGGTGAGCAGGTCCTTGATGCCGGCGGCGTGGCCGATCCACAGGAGGATGCTGGCCAGGGCATGGCGCTGTTCGGCCAGGGGCTGGCCACCGAGCAGGATCTGCCCGGCGGTGGGCTGCATCAGCCCGGCCAGCAGGCGCAGCAGGCTGGTCTTGCCGCTGCCGTTGGGGCCGCTGACCTGCAGCATGTCGCCGGGGCCCAGCTCGAAGTGCAGGTGCTCGAAGAGCAGGCGCCAGTCGCGCTCGCAGGCCAGGCCCGCGGCTTGGAGGTGAAGGGGCACGGTTTCGCCTTATTCAGTGTGGGGGCCATGATCGGTGTCGTCTGGCTTCGCGGACAAGCCCGCTCCCACAGGGTCTGCACTGTATCCTGTAGGAACGGGCTTGCCCGCCAAGCAGGCGGCACCGGCCGAAGCCTTTGTCTCAAGTCGCTTCTGGCCCTGCCGTTATAGTGGCAATGGCAGGCAGCGTGGCTGGCATTATTACATGCGATGTCCCGCTGCCAAGAGGGCCAGGCCCACAGGTTGTATACAATCATGACTGAAATCAATAGTCTCGGCGCACAAACAGCGGTAGGTCTGCAAGCAGGCAAAGCCGCCATGACCGGCGAACTGCTGCGCCTGCTGCAACCGCAGCCAGGCCTGCTGGCGCCAGGCGAGACCGCCAGGGCCGAGGTGATGGCCCTGCGCCAGGTGGGCCAGGACTTCCAACTGTTGCTGCGCCTGATCCAGGCCAATGGCAGCCAGGTGCAACTGCAAGCCACTGCCAGCCAGCCGCTGCCCCAGGGCAGCCTGGTGACCGTCAGCCAGACCGAGAGCAACCGCCTCGCCGTCATGGTGCAACAGGTCAATGCCAACAACGTCGCCACCCTCACCCGCCTGGATAACACCCAGGTCCCCGTCGGTACCCTGCTGCAAGGCAAGGTCCTGACCAGCCAGGCACTTGCGCAGCTCCCGGGCGAGGCCGCCAGCTTTCGCTCCCTGGTCACGTTGCTCAACAGCAGCCAGGCCGGCGCCACCCTGACCATCGACAGCCCACGCGCGTTGCCGGTGGGCAGCCTGCTTAGCGCCGTGGTACAGGGCGACCAGTCGCTGCGCTTCGTGCCTTTGAGCGGCCGCCAGGAGCAACTGAGCATCGCGCAGCAACTGATCAGCCAACAAGGCCGGCAAGCGTCGTTGCCGGGGCTGCTCAATGCCCTGCAACAGGTCGCCCTCGACCCAGGCGGCGTTGGAACGCTGCGCGCCACTGCCGAACAGCTGCTGGCCAGCCTGCCCGATGCGCGCCAACTCGGTGAAGCCAAGGCCGTTGCCCAGGCACTGAACAACAGTGGCGCCTTTCTCGAGGCCAAGCTGCTCGGCGGCCTCTCCACCGAACTGGCCACGGACCTGAAGGCGCAATTGCTCCGCTTGATGGCTCAAGCATCGGGGAATGGGCCCTTCCTCGCCTCGACGAGTGCCTCGACATTGACCCAAGTCATGCCCGCCATGGCCCGAGGCGCCCTGGGCATGCTCGAACGGGTCGGCCCAAGGCAGCAACCTGGGACGTTTCCGCTCCCTTCCCGGCTGTTGCAGGCCATGGAAAACGAAGGCGACCTGCAGCAGTTGCTGCGCCTGGCCGCCGCCGCTATCGCGCGCCTGCAGAGCCATGCCTTGAGCAGCCTGCAGCAAAGCGCAACCTTGGAAAACGGCAACCTGCAAACCACCTGGCAAACCGAAATCCCCATCCGCCATGGCCAGGAGTTCATCCCCTTGCAGGCCAAGTTGCAGCGCGAGGAAACGCCGCAACAACACGCCGACCGCCAGCGGGAGCCGCAGGATCCGCTGCAAGCGTTGTGGCGTATCGAACTGGCCTTCGACCTTGCCCTCTTGGGGCCCTTGCAGGTCCAGGCGCAACTGAGCCAAGGCCGGCTGTCTGGCCAGTTGTGGGCAGAACGCGAGCAGACCGCGAAGTTGATCGACAGCCAGCTCGGCGGACTGCGCGAACGCCTGCTGGCCCGCGGGCTGGATGTCGGCGACCTGGAATGCCACCCCGGCATCCCACCACAGGGGCCCCGTACACGGGTGGAACAACGCTGGGTGGACGAGACCGCATGAGCAGCACACAACCCCGTCAGGCCATCGCCCTGAGCTACGACGGCCAAGAAGCCCCGACCCTGAGCGCCAAGGGCGAGGACGAACTGGCCGAAGCCATCCTCGCCATCGCCCGCGAGCACGAAGTCCCCATCTACGAAAATGCCGAACTGGTACGCCTGCTGGCACGCCTGGAACTGGGCGAGCAGATCCCCGAGGCGCTGTACCTGACCATCGCCGAGATCATCGCCTTCGCCTGGCAGTTGCGGGGCAAGGTGCCGGACGGTTTCAGCGACCAGGCGCCCTCGCCCCGTGACGTGACGCCGCCAACGCTGACACTGCCAGTTGATTGAAGCTGCATCCGCAAGAACAACCTCGATCACAGGCACTGCCCGTCATCGATCGAACCGGGCGACATAGGTAATTACCGCCCCACCCTCCTGCTACCGGGACATGCTCGCGCCTCCTTGACCCACACAGGTGCTCCCCATGTCCCTACCTTACGTAAATGCCAGCGGCGTCCAGTTCGTGCGCAACCACCTGCAACACATCCCAAGGCCCGATCGGCACGCGGCCGAGGCGATCCGTGACTGGGCATCCCAACAGGGCTTCCCACTCGATCCGGACCAGACAGAGGTGGTAACCCTGCACTACCGTGGCCAGCAGGCCGTGATCATCGACCGTCAGCCCCTCACCCACGCGGTGCTCTCGAACTGGCAGGGCGAAACCAGCAAGGACCTGGTCGGGCAACTGTTGCCAGGGCACTGGGCAGGTACCTTGCCCCAAGGCCCATTGCAACTGGTCGATGAGTTACCCAAGCCTGGCCCGCTGGACAACAGTGCGCCCTACAGCGTGTTCAACGGCTTGTTTCGCGTGACCTCCCCCGCTCGCTATGACGCCACCACCCACCTGCCAGTCGACGTAGAGGCCATGCAGAAGTTCATCTGGTCGTTGGACTTCCATGCTCGCTACAAATCGATGCTGGACGATTACTGGACGCATGCCCTGAAGAGCCACCAGGTCGCGGCACGCATCAACTTCATCGCGGCCTGCAACAAACAGGTGCTGCAGGGCTCCTTGAGCGAAGCCGGGCGCAAGCTGGCCTGGCAGGCGGCCGACCTGATGCCACGCACGCCTGGGTTACGCGTCCGACCGCTGAATGTGTATGGCTACACCGCCACCGACATACTCTGCATCACCGACAGGGCCAGCCCTGAAGCCCTGCTGTACCTGCCAGGCAACGCCTTCCCGCTGCATGAATTCAGCACCCGGGCCGCCCTGCAAGACTGGTTCGGCCGACAATGCCAGAGCGACGAGAAACGCCAGATACTGCGCCAGCACTTCGCCCTGGCCGATACACCAGACGGGTTGGACTTCAGCGGCCTGGACACCGCATTGGCGGGCCTGGGAGCGTACCCCGCGCTTCATTGGCGCTCACCCAATCGTCCAGGCTTCACCACCGATGGCCCCTGGTCGCCTGGTGACTTCGTCAATTACCGAGCGACCAAATACAGCCCTCCGATCAAGGGCGACCTGTTCGAAGCGCTCACTGAACGCCAGCGCCAGCGCAGCTATGCCGATGCCGACTTCATCATCACCAGCGACAGCGAGGTGACCAAGGCCAAGTGGCGAGGCTACCTGACCACCTCGATCAATCTGCTGGCGCCCTTGGCGCTGGTGGTACCGGAACTGGCCCCCCTGTTCGCCTTGGGTGGGGTTGCCCAGTTCGGCCTGGGGCTCGACCAGGCCATCCATGGCAAATCGCTCGCGGACAAGGCCGATGGCGTGCAGAACATCGAGTTTGGCCTGATGAACGCAGCGCCGCTGGTTCTCACTGGCCTTTCCAAGGCCCAGCAGCTCTACCCACCCAAGGGCGACGGTTTTGTATTCCCCACGCGGGTCAACGGGCAACTGGGCTACCCCTTGAGCCCCATGATGCCGCCACACCTGCCCGAACCGTCCCTGCAATTCTTCGAACCGACGGTGGAGCCGCTGCCTGATGGCGATCCGGTCACTGCACGCTGGGTGGTCAGGCTCCCCTTGGCCGAGGACAGCCCGGCACAATTGCAAAGCATGCTCGGCAACTACAACACGAATGTGCTCTACAGCGCCGAGTACGATGCGTTCATTTCCGACATGGATGTCAATGAGGTGGACCCCACCTATTACCAGGTGTCCGATAGCCATCGCGGGTTGGTGCGGATCGACATCGGAGAACGGCCGGTAACCGACCAGATGCGCATGCGCAGCCTGCGGGCCATGGGCGTGGATCTGCAGTTACCGATCGCGCTGCCCCGAGTCGAGGCGCAGATGCTGCAGCCGATCCCGAAACAGATCCTCAGTATCTGGGTGGGCGACAAGGTGATCCCTTCCGATCTGCTCGCTACGCTGGCCAGCAACAGCCGCCGCCTGACATCCAGCCAGTACCAGTTGAAGCTGTTCCTGTCGAACGCAAGCCCGGCCGCCTTCGAGAAGAATCTGCAACTGCTGGGCGCACAGGCACCGAACATCCGTGTCCTGCCCCTGGAGGAGCAGCCGTTCTACCGCGCTTTCAGCGAAGGCCCGAATTTCGCTCAATACCAACACGCGCTCAACGGCAACGGCGCCAACTTCGCCTCGGCCTCGGATGTGTTGCGCTATCCGCTGCTCGAGCATGAAGGCGGCCTGTACCTGGACGTCGACGACCTTCTACTACCAGCACCTGATGTCCCTGAACAAGCCGCCCTCGACAACCTGACATTGGCCACGTCCCCCGACGGCGTGCTGCTCGGCGCACCGGTGAGCAACGAGGCACTGGGTATGCACTGCCAGTACAACACCAACATGCTCGGCAGCCATCCCAACAACCCGACACTGCGCGCCATTTCGCAGGAGATGCACGCACGCTACCAGGCCGATCGAACCTTCTACGACAGCAAGCCCCAGGCAGGCGACGCCGCCTTCGACCGCTATGCCCTGCGCCTGAGCAACCTGACCGGGCCTGGCCTGGTCAACCGCGTGCTCGACCAGCACCTGCCCCGGCTGCGCATGATCCGCCAGATCGCTAACTTGCGTACCCTGCCCCAGAGCGACCCGAACTACCTGCTGCTGAATGTCGATGCCGACCTTCGCCAGGCGATGATCAGCGACCTGCCACTGACCGGTGTCGCGCAGATCGGCAACTATCATTCCTGGAGCCGCCCCTGATACGCCGAGGGCGACTTTCGTCGCCCTCGATCCTCTCATTCGCCGCGATGCAACTTGCTCATCAGCTCCGCCTCGGCCTGGGTCAGGCCGCAGCTCTGGGTCAGCTCCTCGACGCTGGCCCCCATCCCCACCAGCTTGGCCGCCTGGGTGAAGGTCACGCTGCTGGGGTCGCGCTGCTCCAGTTGCTGGAGCCTGTCGGGCAAGGGCGCGACCACCGCGCGCAGCTCATGGATGGCCTCGCCCATGCGCACGCTGCCGTTCTGGTAGTCGTCCAGGCGCTTGGCCAGGTCCTTGATGCGCTGGTCGCGCAGCGCATCGCCCTGGGCCTGCTGGGCGGCCAGCTCGCGCTGGCGCTTGCTGTAGTTGAGGAAGAACCACAGGCTCAGCGCCCAGAGCAGCGCCAGGAAGATGACAGCAACCTCGAAGATCAACTCAGATGTTCTCCAGCTCGGACCACTCTTCCTCGGTCATCATCTTGTCGAGCTCGACCAGGATCAGCAGTTCGCCGTTCTTGTTGCACACGCCCTGGATGAACTTGGCCGATTCCTCGTTGCCAACGTTGGGCGCGGTCTCGATCTCCGACTGACGCAGGTAGACCACCTCGGCCACGCTGTCGACCAGGATGCCGACCACCTGCTTGTCTGCCTCGATGATCACGATGCGGGTGTTGTCGGTGACCTCGGTCGGCATCAGGCCGAAACGCTGGCGGGTGTCGATCACCGTGACCACGTTGCCACGCAGGTTGATGATGCCCAGCACGTAGCTCGGCGCGCCCGGCACCGGGGCGATCTCGGTGTAGCGCAGGACTTCCTGCACCTGCATGACGTTGATGCCATAGGACTCGTTGTCCAGGCGGAAGGTTACCCACTGCAGGATCGGATCTTCGGAACCTTGTGCAGACGACTTTTTCATTCCCCTACCCCTCAAAATCCGCCATCGGCGGTGTGCTCGGTATCGCCGCGGCAGTGGCGGCGTTCATTCATTGCGGTTTGGCATGCAACTGCTTGACGGCGCCGCTGGCGATCAGCTCGGCCAGTTCGGCGACGTCGAGCAAGGCGCACATGTGTTCGATCACCGTGCCGGCCAGCCACGGGCGCTGGCCACGCTGGCTGCGCCACTTGATCTCGGCCGGGTCCAGGCGCAGGGAGCGGCTGACCTGGTGCACGGCCAACCCCCATTCATAGCCCTGGACGGAAATCACGTACTGCAAGCCCTGACGGAAGTCTTCGCGATAGCGCTCGGGCATGACCCAGCGTGCGGTGTCCAGGACCTTGAGGTTGCCCGCCTGGCAACTGAGGATGCCGAGGAACCAGTCCGGCTGGCCGAACAACGGTGTCAGCTCCTGGCCGGCCAGACTGTAGATCGAGCCCAGGCACACCAGCGGCACCGCCAGGGTCAGGCCGGCGACATCGAACAGCAGGCATTCGAACGGCTCCGCCGCCCAGGCTGGGCGGCCATCCACGGTGGCCGGCGGGCGTGGCGCGCCCGGCGCAGGCAGGTGCACATCGACCAGTGGCGCTACCGGCTCGGCAGCCGGGGCCTGGGGCACTATCGGAGGGCTGGCCGGGGCCATCGCCTCGGACATGACAACGCTGAGTACCGGCTGCGGGGCGGGCGCCGCCTGTTGTCGCTGGGCGTCACGGGCCTGTTCCTCGCGCACCGCCGCGGCGAACCCGTCGTCGGTGGCGGCCGGCTCGTCGACCGGTGCTGGTGCGGCCTCGACGGCCTCGAACGTTTCGGTGGCCTCCTGCAACAGGCCATCGAGATAGGACTGCAGGGCCAGTTGCGGCTTGCTGGTAATCGGCCGGGCTGGGTTCATCAGGCCACCTGCAACGCGGATGTGGAGGTCAGCAGGTGCTTGAGCAGCGCCCGGTAAGCAGTCACCCCACGGCTCTTGCCGTCGAACTGCGAGGGCGTGACGCCGGCCCGGCTGGCATCGCGCAGGCGCGTGTCGACTGGGATGTAACCCTGCCAGACCTGTTCGCCATAGCTGTCGCGCAGCACCTTGAGGGTGCCCAGGGAGGCCTGGGTGCGGCGGTCGAACAGGGTCGGCACGATCACGTACGGCAGCGCCTGGCGCCGCGAGCGGTTGACCATCGCCAGGGTCCCGACCATGCGCTCCAGGCCCTTGACCGCGAGGAACTCAGTCTGCACAGGGATCACCAGTTGCTGGCTGGCGGCCAGGGCATTGACCATCAGCACACCGAGCAGCGGTGGGCTGTCGATCAGGGCGAAGTCGAAATCCTGCCACAGCTGCGCCAGACTCTTGGCGATCACCAGGCCCAGCCCGCTCTGCCCTGGCGACTGGCGCTCCAGCACCGCCAAGGCAGTGCTCGAAGGCAGCAGGGAGATGCGTTGGTCGCTGGTGGGCAGCAGCAATTGCCCGGGCAGCCCCTCGGGTACCACGCCCTTGTGCAGGAACAGGTCGTAGCAGCTGTGCTCCAGGGCATCGGGATCGTGCCCGAAGTAGCTGGTCATCGAGCCGTGCGGGTCGAGGTCGACCACGACCACGCGCTTGCCCGCCTGGGCCAGCAGGCCGGCCAGGGCGATGGTGGTGGTGGTCTTGCCGACACCACCTTTTTGATTGGCTACTGCCCAGACTCTCATCGTGCGTCGCTTCCTCCCGGTGTGGCCGCCTGCCCTGCCGGGAACGGTGTGAAAAATCGGTGACGGGGAATTGACGGGATCATCCCCCCGCCGTCGCTGCAGGCGTTGTCGGTGCACTTTGTGTGCCAGCCCGCCGCAAGGCCGCGTCCGGCGTGGCATTGGCGCTGCCGGAGCCGGTCAGGCTGCGGCGTACTTCGAGGTTGCGGGAAATCACCAGCACCACCCGGCGGTTGCGCGCCCGGCCCTCGGCGCTGTCGTTGCTCGCCACCGGCTGGTACTCGCCATAGCCCACCGAGGCCATGCGCGCCGGGTCGACCCCGTTCATCGCCAGCAGGCGCACGATGCTCGCCGCCCGCGCCGACGACAGCTCCCAGTTGGTCGGGTACTGGGCGGTGCGGATCGGCAGGTTGTCGGTGAAGCCCTCCACGTGCACCGGGTTGGCGAACGGCTTGAGGATCTTCGCCACCTTCTCGACGATCTCGAAGGCGACATCGCTGGGCATGGCATCGCCGCTGCCGAACAGCAGCGCCGAGTTGAGCTCGATCTCCACCCACAGCTCGTTACCGCGCACGGTCATCTGGTCGGACTTGATCAGATCGCCAAAGGCATCGCGGACATCCTCAGAGATACTCTGCAACGGATCGACGCTGCTCTGCGCCAGGCCCGCGTCGGTTTGCTCGCTGTCCTTGACCAGCGGCTCGGCCGGCCTGACGCTGAGCGGGCGCTCCTCGCCGATAGGGATCGGCTTCATGCTCCGCTCGGGGTCGTTGAACACCCCGAGCAGGGCCTGGGAGATCACCTTGTACTTGCCCTCGTTGATCGAGGAGATCGAATACATGACCACGAAGAAGGCGAACAGCAGGGTGATGAAGTCGGCGTACGACACCAACCAACGTTCGTGGTTCTCGTGTTCCTCGGTATGGCGACGGCGCGGCATGGCTTACTCCATGAAGCCTTGCAGCTTCAGCTCGATCGAGCGTGGGTTCTCCCCTTCGGCGATCGACAGCAGGCCTTCCAGGAGCATCTCCCGGTAGCGCGACTGGCGCAGGACGATGGCCTTGAGCTTGTTGGCGACCGGCAGCAGGATCAGGTTGGCGCTGGCCACGCCGTAGATGGTGGCGACGAACGCCACGGCGATGCCGTTGCCCAGTTGCGAAGGGTCGGCCAGGTTGCCCATCACGTGGATCAGGCCCATCACCGCACCGATGATACCGATGGTCGGCGCATAGCCGCCCATGCTCTCGAACACCTTGGCGGCCTGGATGTCGCGGCTCTCCTGGGTCAGGAAGTCGACCTCGAGGATGCTGCGGATGGACTCGGGCTCAGCGCCGTCGACCAGCAGTTGCAGGCCCTTGCGCGCATACGGGTCCGGCTCGGCATCGGCCACCCCCTCCAGGCCCAGCAGGCCTTCCTTGCGCGCGGTCAGGCTCCAGTTGACCACCCGGTCGATACCGCTGGCCAGGTCCACCCGCGGCGGAAAGAAGATCCAGCGAATGATCTGCAGGGAGCGCTTGAACGCCGACAGCGGCGACTGTAACAGCGCTGCCGCCAGGGTGCCGCCCAGCACGATCAGGGCCGCCGGGCCATTGACCAGCGCCCCGACGTGGCCGCCCTCGAGCAGGTTGCCGCCGACGATGGCGACGAAGGCGAGGATCAGACCGATCAGGCTCAGGACATCCATCAGACGCAGGCCTCGACCAGGTGCTTGCCGATCTCGTCCAGGCTGTACACCGCATCGGCCAGGTTGGCCTTGACGATGGCCATGGGCATGCCATAGATCACGCAACTGGCTTCATCCTGGGCCCACACGGTGCTGCCGCCCTGCTTGAGCAGGCGCGCGCCCTCGCGCCCATCGGCACCCATGCCGGTGAGCACCACCGAGAGCACCTTGTCGCCATAGGACTTGGCGGCCGAACCGAAGGTGATGTCCACGCACGGCTTGTAGTTCAGGCGCTCGTCCCCCGGTAGGATCTTCACCGTGCCACGGCCATCGATCATCATCTGCTTGCCACCAGGGGCCAGCAGGGCCAGGCCGGGGCGCAGCACGTCGCCATCCTCGGCTTCCTTGACGCTGATCCTGCACAGTTTGTCCAGGCGTTCGGCGAATGCCTTGGTGAAGGCCGCGGGCATGTGCTGGACCAGCACGATCGGCGCCGGGAAGCTGGCGGGCAGTTGGGTCAGCACCCGTTGCAGCGCCACCGGGCCGCCGGTGGAGGTGCCGATGGCCACCAGCTTGTAGGGCTTGCGCTTGGGCGCTGGCGCATGGGAAGCGGCTGCGGCGGCAGGACGGCTGGCCGGCGTCGGGGCAGCCGCGCGGGCCGGCGCAGGGCTTGCCGGGCTGCCGAGCGGCACATGGCTGGTCGGTGCCACGGCGGCTGCCGGCGTGGCAAAGCCGCCGAAACGACGGTTGCTGCGCGACAGGGTGTGGACCTTCTCGCACAGCAGTTGCTTGACCTTCTCCGGATTGCGCGAGATGTCCTCGAAGTTCTTCGGCAGGTAGTCCACCGCACCGGCATCCAGGGCGTCGAGGGTGACGCGGGCGCCTTCGTGGGTCAGCGAGGAGAACATCAGTACCGGCGTCGGGCAGCGCTGCATGATGTGCCGCACGGCGGTGATGCCATCCATCATGGGCATCTCGTAGTCCATGGTGATGACATCGGGCTTGAGCGCCAGCGCCTGGTCGATCGCTTCCTTGCCGTTGGTCGCGGTACCCACGACCTGGATCGTCGAGTCTGCCGAGAGAATTTCCGAGACACGGCGGCGGAAGAAACCGGAATCATCCACCACCAGGACCTTGACTGCCATAAACACTCCATTAGGCGGCGCAACCGCCAGGGCGCGCCGCCGAAATCAAATACGCCGGGCGGCGTAACGCTTGAGCATGCTCGGTACGTCGAGGATCAGCGCGATGCGACCGTCGCCGGTGATGGTGGCGCCGGACATGCCCGGGGTGCCCTGGAGCATCTTGCCCAGCGGCTTGATCACCACCTCCTCCTGGCCCACCAGCTGGTCGACCACGAAGCCGATGCGCTGGGTGCCGACCGAAAGAATCACCACATGCCCCTCGCGCTGCTCCTCGTGCACCTGGCCCTGGACCAGCCAGCGCTTGAGGTAGAACAGCGGCAGCGCCTTGTCGCGGACGATCACCACCTCCTGGCCGTCGACCACGTTGGTGCGCGACAGGTCCAGGTGGAAGATCTCGTTGACGTTGACCAGCGGGAAGGCGAACGCCTGGTTGCCCAGCATCACCATCAAAGTCGGCATGATCGCCAGGGTCAGCGGCACCTTGATGACGATCTTCGAGCCCTGGCCCTTGGCCGAGAAGATGTTGATCGAGCCGTTGAGCTGGGAAATCTTGGTCTTCACCACGTCCATGCCCACACCACGGCCGGAGACGTCGGAAATCTCGGTCTTGGTCGAGAAGCCCGGGGCGAAGATCAGGTTGTAGCAGTCCGACTCGCTCAGGCGCTCGGCGGCGTCCCTGTCCATCAAGCCCTTCTCCACGGCCTTGGCACGCAGGACGTTGGGGTCCATGCCCTTGCCGTCGTCGGAGATCGACAACAGGATGTGGTCGCCCTCCTGCTCGGCCGACAGCACCACCCGGCCGGTGCGCGCCTTGCCGGCGGCCTCGCGTTCGTCGGGCATCTCCACGCCATGGTCGACGGCGTTGCGCACCAGGTGCACCAGCGGGTCGGCCAGGGCTTCGACGAGGTTCTTGTCCAGGTCGGTCTCTTCGCCGACCAGCTCCAGGTTGATCTCCTTCTTGAGCTGGCGGGCCAGGTCGCGAACCAGGCGCGGGAAGCGGCCGAAGACCTTCTTGATCGGCTGCATGCGGGTCTTCATGACCGCGGTCTGCAGGTCGGCGGTGACCACGTCGAGGTTGGACACGGCCTTGGACATGGCCTCGTCACCGCTGTTCAGGCCCAAGCGGACCAGGCGGTTACGCACCAGCACCAGCTCGCCGACCATGTTCATGATCTCGTCCAGGCGGGCGGTATCGACCCGCACGGTGGTTTCCGCCTCGCTGACCGCGTGCTTGTCGGCAGCCGGCGCCGGGGCACGGGCCGGGGCCGCAGGCTTGTTGGCAGCAGGCGCGGCGGCGGCAGGCTTGACGGCCGGTGCCGACTTGGCAGCGGGCTTGCTTTCGGCCTTGGGCGCACTGGTCGCCGGCGCAGCCGCCACGGCGGCAGGTGCCTCGCCAGCCACTGCGTCGCTGGAGAACTTGCCCTTGCCATGCAACTGGTCGAGCAACGCTTCGAATTCGTGCTCGGAAATGTGCTCGCCGTCGCCCGCCGCCGGGGCAGCGCTGGCCACGGGCGCAGCGGCGCCAGGCAGCGCATCGGCGGCGAAGGTGCCCTTGCCGTGCAACTGGTCGAGCAGCGCCTCGAACTCGGCGTCGGTGATCTCGTCGCCCGCCGGTGCCGCGGCAGAGTCCTGCGGCGCAGTGGCGACGGCTTCCGGGGAGAACTGCCCCTTGCCGTGCAACTGGTCCAGCAGCGACTCGAACTCGGCATCGGTGATCTCGTCGCCTTCGCCGCCGACCGCCTCGCCCTGCCTCTGCTCGGCAGCCTCGGCCTGGGCCTTGACCGCGTCGAGGGAGTCGAGCAGTTGTTCGAATTCGCTATCGGTGATGTCCGCCTCGGCAGCCGGCGCTTCGGCGACCGCTGCCGGCGCCTGCTCAGGGGCCGGCGCCTCGGCCTCGGCTGCGGCAGGCTCTGCCAGGCGCGACAGGGCCGCCAGCAGCTCGGGCGTGGCCGGGGTGACGTCGCTGCGCTCACGCACCTGGCCGAACATGCCATTGACCGTGTCCAGCGCCTCGAGGACCACGTCCATCAGCTCTGCGTCGACCCGGCGCTCCCCTTTGCGCAAGACGTCGAACACGTTCTCGGCGATATGGCAGCACTCCACCAGCTCGTTGAGCTGGAGGAAGCCGGCGCCCCCTTTAACAGTGTGAAAACCGCGAAAGATCGCATTGAGCAGGTCCGCGTCGTCGGGCCGGCTTTCCAGCTCGACCAGTTGCTCGGACAGTTGCTCGAGAATTTCGCCGGCTTCTACCAGGAAATCCTGGAGGATTTCTTCATCGGCGCCGAAGCTCATTGAACGTGCTCCCTAAAAACCCAGGCTGGACAGCAGATCGTCGACATCGTCCTGACCGGACACGACGTCTTCACGCTTATCGGCATGAATCTGCGGACCTTCACCCCGGGCCGGATGTTTTTCTTGATCTTTTTCAGCGCGCAGCTGCTGGTGGTCATGTTCGATACCGGCAAAACGGTCGACCTGGCTTGCCATCAGCACGAGCTTGAGCAGATTGCTTTCGACTTCGGTGACCAACGCGGTCACGCGCTTGATCACCTGGCCGGTCAGGTCTTGATAGTCCTGGGCCAGGAGAATGTCGTTGAGATGGCCTGCGACCTTGCGGTTGCCCTCGACGCTGTGCGTCAGGAAACTGTCGACGCGCTTGACCAGCTCGCGAAACTCCGGCGCGGCGACCTCGCGGCGCATGAAGCGCTGCCAGTCGGCACTCAGGTTCTGGGCTTCGGCGGCCAGGTCGTTGAGCACCGGGGTGCCCGCTTCCACCAGGTCCATGGTGCGGTTGGCGGCGCCCTCGGTGAGCTTGACCACATAGGCCAGGCGCTCGGTGGCGTCGGTGATCTGCGACATTTCCTCGGCCTGCGGCATGCGCGGGTCGATCTGGAAACTGACGATCGCGCTGTGCAACTCGCGGGTGAGCTTGCCGACTTCCTGGTACAGGCCGCGGTCGCGGGTCTGGTTCAGTTGGTGGATCAACTGCACCGCCTCGCCGAACCGGCCGTGCTCGAGGCTCTCGACCAGTTCCTGGGCATGTTTCTTCAGGGTCGATTCGAACTCACCCAGCGACGTGTTTTTCTGCTCCATGGCGCCCCCTGACGTGACTCAACCGTTGACGCGTTCGAAGATCTTCTCGATCTTCTCCTTGAGCACCTGGGCGGTAAAAGGCTTGACCACATAGCCGTTGACCCCGGCCTGGGCCGCTTCGATGATCTGGTCGCGCTTGGCCTCGGCAGTCACCATCAGCACCGGCATGTGTTTGAGGCGGTCATGGGCGCGGACCTTGCGCAGCAGGTCGATGCCGGACATGCCGGGCATGTTCCAGTCGGTCACCAGGAAATCGTAATGGCCGTTTTCCAGCATCGGCAGCGCCGTGGTGCCGTCGTCGGCCTCGTCGGTGTTGGTGAAGCCCAGGTCACGCAACAGGTTCTTGATGATCCGCCGCATCGTCGAAAAGTCGTCAACGATGAGGATTTTCATGTCTTTGTTCAATTAGACCTCCAAGCAGTCCTAGACGCGCTCGGCCCCGAGCACGCATTCAATCAATTGGGCATCATTTACAACGACTGCGGCGAACCTGGCTTCAGCGCGCCCGCCATTCCCCCAGGCGGCTGCGCAGGCGCGCCGCGCACTGGCTGTGCAACTGGCTGACACGCGACTCGCTGACCCCCAGTACCTCACCGATCTCCTTGAGGTTCAGCTCTTCGTCGTAGTACAGCGCCAGTACCAGGCGCTCACGCTCCGGCAGGTTGGCGATCGCATCGGCCAGCGCGGCCTGGAAGCGCTCGTCCTCCAGGTCGCGCGAGGGCTCCAGCTGGCCACTGGCGCCATCCTCGTGGAGCCCTTCGTGCTCGCCGTCCTGCAACAGGTCGTCGAAGCTGAACAGGCGGCTGCCCAAGGTATCGTTCAGGATCCCGTAGTAATCATCGAGACTCAATTGGAGTTCGGCAGCAACTTCATGATCTTTAGCGTCACGGCCGGTACGCGCCTCGACGGCACGTATCGCGTCACTGACCATACGGGTGTTGCGGTGCACCGAGCGCGGCGCCCAGTCGCCCTTGCGGACCTCGTCGAGCATGGCGCCACGGATGCGGATACCAGCGTAGGTCTCGAAGCTGGCGCCCTTGCTGGCATCGTACTTGTTGGCCACTTCCAGCAGGCCGATCATGCCGGACTGGATCAGATCCTCGACCTGCACGCTGGCCGGCAGGCGCGCCAGCAGGTGATAGGCGATGCGCTTGACCAGCGGGGCGTAGCGTTCGACCAGTTCGTACTGGGCATCGCGCGACGCCTTGCTGTACATCTTGAAACCGCTCGCGTTCATAGCACCGGCCCTGCGCTGGTGGGCTGCACCAGGCGCTCGACGAAAAACTCCAGGTGCCCGCGCGGGTTGGCCGGCAACGGCCAGCTGTCGACCTTCTGCGCGATGGCCTTGAACGCCAGCGCACACTTGGACCGCGGGAAAGCCTCGTAGACCGCCCGCTGCTTCTGCACCGCCTTGCGCACGCATTCGTCGTAGGGCACGGCACCGACATACTGCAGCGCGACATCGAGGAAACGATCGGTGACCTTGGTCAACTTGGCGAACAGGTTGCGGCCCTCCTGCGGGCTCTGCGCCATGTTGGCCAGCACGCGAAAACGGTTCATGCCGTAGTCGCGGTTGAGCAGCTTGATCAGGGCGTAGGCGTCGGTGATCGAGGTCGGCTCGTCGCACACCACCAGCAGCACTTCCTGGGCCGCGCGGACGAAGCTGACCACCGAGTCGCCGATGCCGGCGGCGGTGTCGATCACCAGCACGTCGAGGTTGTCGCCGATCTCGCTGAACGCCTGGATCAGGCCGGCATGCTGGGCAGGCGCCAGGTGCACCATGCTCTGGGTGCCAGAGGCGGCCGGGACGATGCGCACGCCACCGGGCCCCTGCAACAGCACGTCGCGCAGTTCGCAGCGGCCTTCGATGACATCGGCCAGGGTGTGCTTGGGCGTGAGGCCCAGCAGGACGTCGACGTTCGCCAGGCCCAGGTCGGCGTCCAGCAGCATGACCCGCCGGCCCAGCTCGGCCAGTGCCAGGGACAGGTTCACTGAAACGTTAGTCTTGCCGACGCCACCTTTGCCACCGGTTACGGCGATCACCTGTACGGGATGCATGCTACCCATGTTCGTTCTTTACCTTGTCTCGCTTGGACCCAGGCCACATGAGGGGCTGAACTCGACCCCCTGATGTAGGTACTTTGCGCTGCACATTCATCAACCCGCGCGCTTGCCAGGGTTGTGATAGAGATCAGCGAACATGTCGGCCATCGCCTCTTCGCTGGGCTCGTCCTGCATTTGCACACTGACTGCGCGGCTGACCAACTGGTGCTTGCGCGGCAGGTGCAGGTCGTCGGGAATGCGCGGCCCATCGGTAAGATAGGCCACCGGCAATTCATGACTGATGGCCAGGCTCAGCACTTCACCGAGGCTGGCCGTTTCATCGAGCTTGGTCAGGATACATCCGGCCAGGCCACAGCGCTTGTAGCTGTGGTAGGCGGCGGTCAGCACCTGCTTCTGGCTGGTGGTTGCCAGCACCAGGTAATTCTTGGCGGCAATGCCGCGCCCGGCAAGGGTTTCCAGTTGCATGCGCAGGGCCGGGTCGCTGGCTTGCAGGCCAGCGGTATCGATCAGCACCACGCGCTTGCGCAGCAACGGCTCCAGCGCCTGGGCCAAGGACTGGCCCGGATCGACGTAGGTCACCGGTACGTTGAGGATGCGCCCCAGTGTCTTGAGCTGCTCCTGGGCACCGATACGGAAGCTGTCCATGCTCACCAGCGCCAGGTTATGCGCGCCGTACTTGAGCACGTAGCGCGCCGCCAGCTTGGCCAGGGTGGTGGTCTTGCCCATGCCGGCCGGGCCGACCATGGCGATCACCCCGCCCTCCTCGATCGGCTCCACCTCTGGAACCTCGATCATCCGCGCCAGGTGCGCCAGGACCATGCGCCAGGCATGCCGTGGTTCGCCGATCTCGGCGGTCAGGTCGAGCAGTTCGCGGGCGATCGGGCCGGACAGGCCGATGCGCTGCAGGCGGCGCCAGAGGTTGGCCTGCTGCGGCTTGCTGCCCTGCAACTGGCTCCAGGCCAGGGAGCCGAGCTGCACTTCGAGCAGCTCGCGCAGCCCCGACAGCTCCGAGCGCATGGCATCGAACAGACGCGGGTCGACGGCAGCCGGAGCCTGCGCGGCGGCAGGCGGCGGCAGGTCGACATGGGGCTCGACCAACGGCTCCGAGGCGGTCAGCGGCAGGCCGGCGAACAATTGGCGGTTACCTTCGTCGGTGTCGTTGCGGCTGCCCAGCTCGGCCTGGGCGGTGGCGATGCGCGACTGGGTCTTGCGCAGTTCGTCCTCGAGCTCGGCATTGGGCACACGTGGGGCCAGGGCGGACAGCTTGTAGTCCAGCGCGGCCGTCAACTCGACACCGCCGGCGATGCGCCGGTTGCCGATGATGGCGGCATCGGCGCCCAGCTCATCGCGGACCAGCTTCATGGCCTGGCGCATATCGGCGGCGAAAAAACGCTTAACTTGCATAACCCACTACCTCAGCCATTGGGGCCCACGGTGGCAACGATGGTGACTTGCTTGTTGTCAGGTATTTCCTGATACGCCAGAACATGCAAATTCGGTACAGCCAGGCGGCCGAATCGCGACAGCATCGCGCGGATCGGGCCCGCTACCAGCAGGATAGCCGGATGGCCCTGCATTTCCTGGCGCTGGGCCGCCTCGATCAACGAACGTTGCAGCTTCTCGGCCATGCTCGGCTCCAGGAGAACACCGTCTTCCTGGCCTTGCCCGGCCCTTTGCAGACTATTGAGCAAAATCTGTTCCAACCTGGGCTCCAGGGTGATCACAGGCAGCTCGGACTCAGTGCCGACAATGCTTTGCACGATAGCGCGACACAATCCGACGCGCACCGCCGCCACCAGCGCGGCGGTATCTTGACTCTTGCCCGCATTGTTGGCGATCGCCTCGGCAATGCTGCGGATATCGCGCACCGGTACCTGCTCGGCGAGCAGGGCCTGCAAGACCTTGAGCAACCCCGACAAGGAAATGACGCCCGGCACCAGCTCCTCGGCCAGCTTGGGCGATGCCTTGGACAGGACCTGCAGCAACTGCTGGACCTCTTCGTGGCCGATCAGTTCGTGGCAGTGCTTCTGCAGGATCTGGTTGAGGTGGGTGGCGACCACGGTGCTGGCGTCCACCACGGTGTAGCCCAGCGACTGGGCCTGGGCGCGCTGGCCGACATCGATCCACACCGCCTCCAGGCCAAAGGCCGGGTCGCGCGCGGCGATGCCGTTGAGCGTACCGAAGACCTGGCCGGGGTTGATCGCCAGTTCCCGGTCTGGGTAGATCTCCGCCTCGGCCAGGATCACCCCCATCAGGGTCAGGCGGTAGGCGCTGGGCTGCAGGTCGAGGTTGTCGCGGATGTGCACGGTAGGCATGAGAAAGCCCAGGTCCTGGGACAGCTTCTTGCGCACCCCCTTGATCCGCGCCAGCAGTTGACCACCCTGGTTGCGGTCGACCAGCGGGATCAGGCGGTAGCCGACCTCCAGGCCGATCATGTCGATCGGTGTCACGTCGTCCCAGCCCAGTTCCTTGGTTTCCAGGGCACGCTGGGGCGATGGCAGCAGATCCTGCTGGCGCTGCGCCTCTTCCTGGGCCTTGACCTTGGCCTGTTGCTGCTTGCGCCAGACCAGGTAGGCTGCGCCCGCAGCCAGCCCGCCCAGGCCGAGGAAGGCAACGTGGGGCATGCCCGGGACCAGGCCGATGACGATCATCAGCGCAGCGGACACCGCCAGGGCCTTGGGCGAATCGAACATCTGCCGGTTGATCAGCTTGCCCATGTCCTCGGAGCTGGAGGCCCGGGTGACCATGATCGCCGCGGCGGTGGAGAGCAGCAGCGACGGCAACTGCGCCACCAATCCGTCACCGATGGTCAGCAGCGCGTAGACCTTGCCCGCCTCGCCGAACGGCATGCCGTGCTGGAGCATGCCGATCAGCATGCCGCCGATCAGGTTGATGAACAGGATCAGCAGGCCGGCGATGGCATCGCCCCGCACGAACTTGCTGGCACCGTCCATCGAGCCGTAGAACTCGGCCTCCTGGGCCACCTCGGCACGGCGCGCCTTGGCCTGGGCCTGGTCGATCAATCCCGCGTTGAGGTCGGCGTCGATGGCCATCTGCTTGCCGGGCATGGCGTCCAGGGTGAAACGCGCGCTCACCTCGGAGATACGCCCGGCCCCCTTGGTCACCACCACGAAGTTGATGATCATGAGGATGGCGAAGACCACCGCGCCGACCACGTAGTTGCCGCCGATCACCACTTCGCCGAAGGCCTGGATCACCTTGCCCGCGGCCTCGTGCCCCTCATGGCCGTGGAGCATCACCACACGGGTCGAGGCGACGTTCAGCGCCAGGCGCAGCAGCGTGGCCACCAGCAGGATGGTGGGAAAGGCGGCGAAGTCCAGCGGGCGCAAGGCATACACGCAGACCAGCAGGACCACGATCGACAGGGCGATGTTGAAGGTGAAGAACACATCGAGCAGGAACGGCGGGATCGGCAACATCATCATTGCCATCATCACCAGCAACAGCAGCGGCACGCCGAGGTTGCCCCGACCGAGGCCGGCCAGGTTGTGTCGGGCGCTGTTGATTAACTGAGTGCGATCCACCGCGAGTCCTCTTCAAGCAAAAACTTTGACGCCTGGAGGGCGCCTGGCGCTGCCTCTGCAAGAAGCTTTCCAACTTTGATAAGTCCCAGGAACGACTACATCAAAGCAGGCCAGATCGCGTAAAGACATAGCCCCGTAGCCAAGCGACAACGCTAAGGCGGGCAACGCCCCAAGACACCTTCAGAGACCAGAGACCAGAGACCAGAGACCAGAGACCAGAGACCAGAGACCAGAGACCAGAGACCAGAGACCAGAGACCAGAGACCAGAGACCAGAGACCAGAGACCAGATTTTACCTCTGCATCAAATGCTCAAAGCGTTCACACGCGAATTGCTAGCAGATAAGGAGTATTGCTCGCAAATATTTGGTGCTACGCGCTACAGATTCTGAATCACCCCGGGTTTCGTGGAGACCGTTTCGTTTAAGTCAGGCCGCCACGGCCTGATCTGTTTGCTGCTGGTGGAAGTTTGCCTCAGCCTCCGCAGGCGGGATATAGCCGATTGAGCTCAGCAGGCGTTGGTGG
>NZ_JAMYBK010000035.1 GCF_024127895.1 Pseudomonas guariconensis
TGATGCTGATGCTGATGCTGATGCTGATGCTGATGCTGATGCTGATGCTGATGCTGATGCTGATGCTGATGCTGATGCTGATGCTGATGCTGATGCTGATGCTGATGCTGACGCGGATGCTGACGCGGATGCTGACGCCGACGCGGATGCCGACGCCGACGCCGATGCTGACGCCGATGCTGATGCTGATGCTGACGCCGATGCTGATGCTGATGCTGATGCTGATGCTGATGCGGATGCGGATGCGGATGCGGATGCGGATGCTGACGCGGATGCTGACGCCGATGCGGATGCTGACGCCGATGCTGATGCCGACGCCGACGCCGATGCCGATGCCGATGCCGATGCCGACGCGGATGCCGACGCTGATGCTGACGCCGATGCGGATGCGGATGCTGACGCTGACGCTGACGCTGACGCGGATGCTGACGCCGATGCCGATGCCGATGCCGACGCGGATGCGGATGCCGACGCTGATGCTGACGCTGACGCTGACGCGGATGCTGACGCCGATGCGGATGCGGATGCGGATGCGGATGCGGATGCTGACGCCGATGCTGATGCCGACGCCGACGCCGACGCCGACGCCGACGCCGACGCCGACGCCGACGCCGATGCGGATGCGGATGCCGACGCTGATGCTGACGCGGATGCTGATGCTGATGCTGATGCTGATGCTGATGCTGACGCGGATGCCGATGCCGATGCCGACGCCGATGCCGACGCCGACGCCGATGCCGACGCCGACGCCGATGCGGATGCCGACGCTGATGCTGATGCTGATGCTGATGCCGATGCCGATGCCGACGCCGACGCCGATGCCGATGCCGATGCCGACGCTGACGCTGACGCCGATGCTGATGCTGATGCTGATGCTGACGCGGATGCCGACGCCGACGCGGATGCTGACGCCGATGCGGATGCCGACGCCGACGCTGATGCTGACGCGGATGCCGACGCGGATGCTGACGCCGACGCCGACGCCGACGCGGATGCCGATGCCGATGCCGACGCCGACGCCGATGCTGATGCCGATGCCGATGCCGATGCCGACGCGGATGCCGACGCCGATGCCGACGCTGATGCTGATGCTGACGCCGATGCTGATGCCGACGCTGATGCCGATGCTGACGCCGACGCCGACGCCGACGCCGACGCCGACGCCGACGCTGACGCTGACGCTGACGCCGATGCTGATGCTGATGCTGACGCGGATGCCGACGCGGATGCTGACGCCGACGCCGACGCCGACGCCGATGCCGATGCCGATGCCGATGCCGATGCGGATGCTGACGCCGATGCTGATGCCGACGCCGACGCCGACGCCGATGCGGATGCCGACGCCGATGCCGACGCCGATGCGGATGCCGACGCTGATGCTGATGCTGACGCGGATGCCGACGCGGATGCTGACGCTGATGCCGATGCCGATGCCGATGCCGATGCCGATGCCGATGCCGATGCCGACGCTGACGCCGATGCTGATGCTGACGCGGATGCCGACGCGGATGCTGACGCCGACGCCGACGCTGACGCCGATGCCGACGCCGACGCCGACGCTGATGCTGATGCTGATGCTGATGCTGATGCCGACGCCGACGCCGATGCGGATGCGGATGCGGATGCCGACGCCGACGCCGACGCCGATGCTGACGCCGATGCGGATGCCGACGCTGATGCTGATGCTGATGCTGATGCTGACGCTGATGCTGACGCGGATGCCGACGCGGATGCTGACGCTGATGCTGATGCCGATGCCGATGCCGATGCCGATGCCGATGCCGATGCCGACGCTGACGCCGATGCTGATGCTGATGCTGATGCTGACGCGGATGCCGACGCGGATGCTGACGCCGACGCTGACGCCGATGCCGATGCCGACGCTGACGCTGACGCCGACGCCGACGCCGACGCTGACGCTGACGCTGACGCTGACGCTGACGCTGACGCTGACGCTGACGCTGACGCCGATGCTGATGCTGATGCTGATGCTGACGCGGATGCCGACGCGGATGCTGACGCCGACGCCGACGCCGACGCCGACGCCGATGCCGATGCCGATGCCGATGCCGATGCGGATGCTGACGCCGATGCTGATGCCGACGCCGACGCCGACGCCGACGCCGACGCCGATGCGGATGCCGACGCCGATGCCGACGCCGATGCGGATGCCGACGCTGATGCTGACGCGGATGCCGATGCCGATGCCGATGCCGATGCCGATGCCGATGCCGATGCCGACGCTGACGCCGATGCTGATGCTGATGCTGACGCGGATGCCGACGCGGATGCTGACGCCGACGCCGACGCCGACGCCGATGCCGACGCCGACGCCGATGCCGACGCCGACGCCGATGCCGATGCCGACGCTGACGCCGACGCCGATGCGGATGCGGATGCGGATGCCGACGCCGACGCCGACGCCGACGCCGATGCAGATGCCGACGCTGATGCTGATGCTGATGCTGATGCTGATGCTGATGCTGATGCTGATGCTGACGCGGATGCCGACGCGGATGCTGACGCTGATGCCGATGCCGATGCCGATGCCGATGCCGATGCCGATGCCGATGCCGATGCCGATGCCGATGCCGATGCCGACGCTGACGCCGATGCTGATGCTGACGCGGATGCCGACGCGGATGCTGACGCCGACGCTGACGCCGATGCCGATGCCGATGCCGACGCCGATGCCGATGCCGATGCCGATGCCGATGCCGACGCTGACGCTGACGCTGACGCCGATGCTGATGCCGATGCGGATGCCGACGCCGACGCCGACGCTGATGCTGATGCCGACGCCGATGCGGATGCGGATGCGGATGCCGACGCTGACGCCGACGCCGACGCCGACGCCGATGCCGATGCGGATGCGGATGCGGATGCGGATGCGGATGCGGATGCCGATGCGGATGCCGACGCCGATGCCGATGCCGATGCCGATGCCGACGCCGACGCCGACGCCGACGCCGACGCCGATGCGGATGCCGACGCTGATGCTGATGCTGATGCTGATGCTGATGCTGACGCGGATGCCGACGCGGATGCTGACGCTGATGCCGATGCCGATGCCGATGCCGATGCCGATGCCGACGCTGACGCCGATGCCGATGCTGATGCTGATGCTGATGCTGACGCGGATGCCGACGCGGATGCTGACGCGGATGCCGATCTGGAAGCCTTCGACGACGTCGCAACTGCCGAACTGACCGTAACCCCGGTTACGACCAACACCGGGCTCGACAGCATGAACGTGTTCACGCTGCTGGGAGTAGGTGGCATTCAGCTCGGTGTGCCTGAGTTGTCGCAGGAGTTCACCGTAGCGGATGAAAGTACCGGCACCTTGAACCTGTCCTTCGGCTCCGGTGATCTTGCCTCCGTGCTGGGTAGCGGGTTCACTGCGGTACTCGAGGTCAGCGACGGAGCTGGCGGCTGGATTCCGGTAGACCAGGGAAGCGTAGGCGGTGGCTTGCTCGATCTGCTTGGGTTGTTCGGTTCGGGTAACACCAGCGCGAAAATCGAAGGCCTGGCAGCAGGTGAGTATCGCTTCACGCTCTCCATGGACCCCGCCCTGGTGGCAGTTGGCGCAAGCGCCACAGCACAACTGAGCGTCGATAACGCCAGCCTGGTCGATTTCACTGCAACAGGCGGTGAGGTCAGCGGCAATGTCATCACCGACGATGGCTTTGCAGGCGTGCCGGACTCCCCAGGTGCGGCAGGGGATGCCACGGTCACGGCCGTCAACGATGTGGAGATCGGTGACGATCCTGCGGTCGGTACCGTTGTGCACGGGCTGTACGGCGACCTGACGATCTTTGCCAATGGCGACTACAGCTACACGCCAAATGGCGATGTGGCGAACATCGGCAAGGTCGATACCTTCGAGTATCGACTGGAGACAGCGGCAGGCGGCACGGCTTCGGCCACCCTCTACGTGCGCATCGACGGCAGCGACTCGACGGTGACCTGGAGCCCTGACGATCCGTCGGCGGAGGGTGTTGTGGAGGTGGTTGCCACCGATGACATCGGAACGGCAATGATCGACCGCGACAACCTGGTAGAGACTGAAAGCCTGACGGCATTGCAGTACTCGACGCCGCTGCTCATCGGTACCGGGAGAGGTACTGGCGCGGAGATCGTAGTGGAGGCCGATACTACGGCCGACCTTACCGTCAGTGTCCAGTTCTCCGGCGTTGGGTTGTTCCCGACAACCACACTCACGTTGGAGGTGTTCAACGGAACCAGCTGGGTGTCCACGGGCCAGACCACGACCAGCTCCAACTTCACCTTCACCGGGCTGGAGGCCGGTACGTACCGGGTGACCGGGGCAACGGGGGCCGTATCGTTGGCGGGTACGATTACCGTCAGCCAGACGCTGACCACCACCTATGCGAATGAGTTCGTCACGGGTGAGGCCATCGCTGCAACGGGCAACGTCCTGGCGCAGAGTGCTCACTCGCCGGCAGACAGCCTCGGCTCGACGCTGGCAGTGCTGAGTGTGTTGGTCGACGGGGTCTACGTCATACCGGGTCAAACCGGAGCCGTGGTGCAGGGTCAATACGGCACGCTGACGCTGCATGCGAACGGTGATTACGTCTACACGCCGACCCCAGGCCTGGCACTGGCTGACCTCGGCAACGTGGACAGCTTCAGCTACAAGATCACCGCACCAGGTGGCCAGGAGGACACCGCAACCTTGTACGTACGCCTCGACTCGCCGGATCTTGATTTTGTCTGGGACGATGACAATCCAGGCGATCCTGCCACCGAAGCCCCAGGCTTCGCAGCAGCCTCGCCGCTGGACGAGGCGTCACACGCCACGATCGAGGGCGGCACCGAAGGTACCGCAAGTGCCGAAGGTGCTGATCAGACGACAGCCCATGACACCGGGTTCGTATCGGTGGATGGCGCGGCAGGCCCTGACACGCTGTTGTGGGAGGGTGACGATGCGACGATCAACTTGAGCTTGCTGGTCGGTAATGTCAGCGACATCGAGAGCATCGACCTGAACGACTTCAGCGCGGTCGAGCTGACCGTGAGTCTGGAAGACCTGGTGGCAGTGACGGCGCCCGAGACGGATAGATTGTTTATCCAGGGCGACGAGCAAGACAGCGTCCATCTGACCGGTGACTGGTCGATGGTTTCCACTCAACTGGAGAATGGACAGGAGTACGTGGTGTACGTCAGCCAGGAAGATGAAACCCATCAACTCTGGGTACAGAGCGGTATCAACGTGGTTTGACCATGTTGCAGGCGCAGAGCGTCAGGCCGTAAGGCCTGGCGTTCTCTGCTCATTCCGTTAGCCATCAACCGTAACGCCAGGGCGGCGTATTGCTCACCGCCCGGGCGTTACACCCTGACGTTGAGTGATGCCGTGCATGTTCCTGAAACCGAATGGGCTGCATGGCAAGTAAGCGCCAATCTTTTTCAGCCCAAGCTGATAATGGAGCATTACTTGAAACCCAAGGATCGGTTCGAGTTCCTGTTTGTGGCGTTGTTGGTCTTCGCCGTACAACCATTGACTACCGAGAGGGCCGTGGCACTGACACGTGACTACGAACCCGAACATATCAATTCCATCAGCCCAAGCGATGTGGGCAAGCATTTACCGGGTGACTCATTCGGTGCCGGCCAGGTGGCCGCCCCCAGGAATGTGGTGCCCGACAACCTCGACCTGCCGCGTGCCATCCAATTGGCCGTTGCCTGGCATCCTGCCATTGCAGAATCGATCGGTCAGCTTTACCAGCAACATGACAATGTCACCATCGCCCGGGCGGGTTATTACCCGCAGATTCGTGGCGGTTTCAACAGCGGTTATGACAGCGGCCTGACCGGTAATGGTCAAAGCCAGACCTTCACCCTGTCGGTCTCGCAGATGCTGTATGACTTCGGCAAGGTGGACAGTGCGGTGGACAGCGCAGTGGCCCGGGTCAATGGCCAGCAGGCTGCGGTCCTGCTGGCCATTGACCAGGTGGCGCGCGATACCGCCTTTGCCATGATCGAACTGCAGCGCTACCAGGCGTTGCTCGACATTTCTCGCGCGCAGGTCAAGGGGCTTACGGCCATCGCCGAGTTGGCCCAGCAGCGCAGCGATATGGGCGCCAGCACCCGCTCCGACATGATCCAGGCTCGCTCGCGGGTCGAGGCAGCCATTGCGACGCAACTTCAATACACCGCGCTCTACAAGCGCTGGCGCACGGCCCTGGGCAACCTGCTCGGTACGCAGGCCCCAGTCAGTGTCAGCACCGCGATGCCTGCCGCTCTGCGCCAGTCCTGCCAAGGCATCGATGCTGACCAGGTGCTGACACCATCATTGTTGATCGCTCAGGCTCAGCAGGCCGATGCCCAGGCGCAAATTGCCCTGGCGCGGGCCGAGGGGTTGCCGACGGTTTCGTTGGATCCTTCGCTGACCCAGTACCTGGACAGCAACGATGAGAATGGCACTGTCGGCGGGCGTGATCGCACGCGCTACGGGATCTTCATCAACGTGGAGGTGCCGCTGTACCAAGGCGGCGCCATCACGGCCCGCAAATCGGCGGCCGCTCAGGCGCTGCGGGCTGCCGAGGCGGCCAACGATGCCGCGCGCCTGGCCGTGCGCCAGGGCTTGCTCGAGGCTCGCGACCAGACCTCCAGCCTCGAGCAGCGGCTGTCGACCCTGGATTTTCGTGAGCGCAGCATTTCCGAAACCCGCGACTTGTATCGCCAGCAATACCTCGAGCTGGGCACGCGGCCGCTGCTCGACCTGCTGAACGCCGAGCAGGAAATCCACCAGGCTGCCATGGATCGGGCCAACACCCGCGCCGACCTGCATCGCCTGGAAATCGAGTGCCTCTATAACAGCAGCGCCCTGCGCACGGCGTTCAATCTGGACAGCAGTACGATCCAAGGTGTGGAGATTCGACCATGAACGATGCAGTGAACGTTGCGACCCCGAGCACCACTGACCCGCAGACCTTGGAGGTGGCTAACGCGCTCGACTACGAAGGCTGGCTGGAGGCGATATTGGCTGTCGCGCGGCACAATCGCTTGGATTGCTCGGCGCAGAATGTACGCATCGCCAGCCAGTGGAGCCAAGGGGCGAGTGTCGACCAGGTGCTGCGCCAGATGGCGCGCCAGGCTGGGCTGAGTCTGAAGATCGTCGCCTTCACCCCCGCGCTGCTGGCGCAGCGGCGCCTGCCACTGGTGCTGCAGTTCGACGATGGCCAGATCGGCGTGCTGCAGACGATCAGCGACGACGAACTGGGGATCGTCTACAGCGGTGACCAGGGCCTGCAAAGCCGCATCAACCGTACGGACCTGGTCAATGCCGTGCGCAAGGTCCTGATTCTGCGACCGGCGCAAGCGGTCAGGGATTCCCGGGTCGACGATTACATCAAGCCTTACGAGAAAAGCTGGTTCAGGAACATCATCCTGCGCGACTTGCGCCCGTATGGCCATGTCATGTTGGCGTCGCTGGCGGCGAACGTCCTGGGGTTGGCCGGGGTGCTGTTCTCGATGCAGGTGTATGACCGTGTGGTGCCAGCCGAGTCGATGCCGACCCTTTACGTGCTGTTCGGTGGGGTGATGCTGGCGTTGTCTTTCGACTTCATCTTGCGCATCACACGCGTGCGGATCACCGACCTGCTGGGCAAACGCGCAGACATGCGGGTGTCGGACCTGGTCTTCGGTCATGCCATTCGCCTGCGTAATAGCGCCAGGCCGAAATCCACCGGTTCGTTCATCTCGCAGTTGCGCGAGCTTGAACAGCTTCGCGAGCTGATTACCTCGAGCACCGCCAGCGCCTTGGCCGACCTGCCATTCTTCCTGATGTTCCTGGTGATCTACTGGTTCATTGCCGGGCCGCTGGTGGCCGTGCCGCTTGGCTCTGTGCTGTTGCTGTTGATCCCGGGGGTGTTGTCGCAGCGTAGCCTGGCCAGGCTGGCCAACCAGTCGATGCGTGAAAGTTCGCTGCGTAGCGCCATGCTGGTGGAGACTGTGCAAGGCCTGGAAGACATCAAGATGCTCCAGGCCGAGCAGCGTTTCCAGCAACAATGGAACCACTACAACGCGACCGCTGCCGAGGCTGGCTTGCGCTTGCGCACGCTCACCAACGGGCTGGTGACCTGGACGCACAGCGTGCAGGGGGGCGTATTCGCGGTGGTGGTGGTGTTCGGTGCGCCGATGGTGATGGCGGGCGACATGACCACCGGTAGCCTGGTCGCTGCATCGATCCTGGCTTCGCGCATGGTGGCGCCGATGTCGCAGATCACCGTCGTGCTGACGCGTTGGCAACAGGCCAAGGTGGCCCTGCAGGGTTTGCATCGGATCATGCAGATGCCGGTCGACCAGGCCGATGGCAGCAAGCGTGTGCACCTGCCTGTGGTCCGTGGCGACTATGAGTTCAAGCAGGCGGTGTTCAAGTACAGCGAGGATGCACCCGTACCGGCCTTGACGGTCAAGGACTTGAAGATCGTTCCGGGCGAGCGCATCGCGGTGCTTGGCCGTAATGGCGCGGGCAAATCGACCTTGCTGCAGGCGATGGCCGGCATGATCGACCTCAGCTCAGGGTCGCTGACGCTGGATGGCGTGGGCTTGGGTCACATCGACCCGGCCGATGTGCGCCGCGACGTGGGCCTGCTGACCCAGAACTCCCGGCTGTTCCACGGCACCTTGCGGGAAAACCTGGTGATGGGCACGCCCCACGCCAGCGACCAGGAGGTTCTCGACGCCCTGGCGCTGACCGGGGCGCTGGAGTTCATCAGCAAGCTCCCGCTGGGCATGGACCACATGATTCTGGAAGGTGGGCTCGGCCTCTCCGGTGGCCAGCGGCAGTCGCTGTTGCTGTCGCGGCTGATCATTCGCCAGCCGCAGATCGTGTTGTTGGACGAGCCTACCGCGGCACTGGACGATGTCAGCGAGCGCAAGCTGATCCAGAGCCTGGCGCAATGGGGTGCGCAGCGCACGCTGATCATCGCTACGCACCGGATGAGCGTGCTCAGCCTGGTGGATCGCATCATCGTCGTCGACAACGGTTCGGTGGTGATCGATGACACGAAGGACAACGCCATTGCCCGGCTTTCCAAACCCAGGAACCCGGTGCAGTGAGCCGGCTGCCCATGCAATTGACTGCACAGAAGGATAGCGCTGATGGCCAATGAAATGAGTGCTTCGAGGTGGCGCCAGGGGCAGGTCCAGGTGCCTCTGCTCGATGCGTCCCAGGGCGACGACCTGTCCCGCGACGACAGCCTCGATGACGCGACGGTGGTGCGTTCGATGCGTATCGTCTGGTACCTGGCATTGATGCTGCTGGCGTTCGGGATATGGGCCTACCTGTTTGAAATAGACGAAGTGTCGACCGGCACCGGCAAGGTCATTCCGAGTTCGCGCGAGCAGGTCATCCAATCGCTGGAGGGGGGCATCATTGCCGAGCTCAACGTGGCCGAAGGGGATATCGTCGAACAGGGCGAGATCCTCGCCAAGCTCGACCCGACCAAGACTGAGTCCACCTTCGGCGAGAGTGCGGCCAAGTACCGCGCGGCCCTGGCCAGCGTTGCCCGGTTGCAGGCGGAAGTGAATGGCACCGCGCTGACATTTCCCGAGGAGCTCAAGGCCTATCCAGCGCTGATGGCGGCCGAAAGCGACCTGTACCAGACCCGGCGCAAGGGGCTCGAAGAGTCTCAAGCGGGAGTCAGGACCTCCCTGGCGCTGGTGCGCAGCGAGTTGGAGATCACCGAGAACCTGGCCCGTGTCGGTGCCGCGAGCAACGTCGAGGTGCTGCGCCTGAAACGGCAAAAATCCGAGCTCGAGCTCAAACTCACCCAGTCCCGCTCCGAGTACCTGGTGCGCGCCGGCGAGGAGCTGGCCAAGGCCAACTCCGATGTGCAAACCCTGTCGTCGATCCTCAAGGGGCGTTCCGACTCGGTTTCGCGCCTGACATTGCGCTCGCCGGTGCGCGGGATCGTCAAGGACATCGAGGTCACTACCATCGGCGGGGTCATTCCTCCCAATGGCCGTCTGATGCAGATCGTGCCGATGGACGATCAGTTACTGATCGAGGCGCGCATTTCACCTCGCGACATCGCGTTCATCCACCCCAACCAGGACGCCAAGGTCAAGATCACGGCCTACGACTACGCCATCTACGGCAGCATGGATGGCAAGGTGGTGACGATTTCCCCCGATACCATCCAGGACGAAGTCAAACCCGAGGTGTTCTATTACCGCGTGTTCATTCGTACCCACGACAACGAGCTGCACAACAAGGCCGGCAAGGCGTTTCCTATCGTGCCGGGAATGATCGCGACAGCGGATATCAAGACCGGTCGCAAGACCGTGCTCGATTACCTGATCAAACCCATGAATAGGGCGCGTGAAGCCCTGCGCGAGCGCTAGGCGGTTCCCAGCCTTCGGGGCGGGTTGCCGCACAGAGAAGATGCAGCTTCCAGCTCTCGGCCAAATCAATGAGTGATGTTCTGTCTGTGGGGGAGTGATCGCATGTTCGGATCGAGCGTCGTGCGCTGGCTGTCATGCCTGGTCCTGGTGTTCAGTGCACCTCTGTTGGCCCGGGGCGTGGAGGATTCGCCGCTGCTGTGGAACACCCCGGCAGACCAGGTCCGTTGCGTCGATTCAGCCTCGGCCCTGTGGGTCGAGTTCGCCAGTGGCCAGGCCTGTATCCGTTACTTCAGTGCTTCGCCGCTCCAGGGAGCGCCGGTGGTGATCGTGATGTTTCACGGTGATCGCACTATCGAAATGCACCGTGCGCCCCAGGCCATTGCCGGCAATACCCTGCGGGCCAAGGACCAGCAGGCGGCGGCCCTGAGCCGGCGTGCCGGCGTACCGGTGGTGATTGTCGCGCGGCCGGGCACCTATGGCTCGAGTGGCAATCATGGGCAGCGCCGCCAGGCCAGCGAGTTCCAGGCATTGGATGCGGCACTCGACCAGTTGCGCCAGCGTCATACCATCGGGCGTTTCGTGCTGCTCGGGCACAGCGGCGGGGCGACGGTGGTGGCCGCTCTGATGACGTTGGGGCGCAAGGATGTCAAATGCGCGGTCATGACCTCAGGGGCGTTCGCCCTGCTCGAGCGCGCGCAGATGATTCGTCGCAGCAAAGGCCTGCCCGCCCGCGATGGGCGCGACACCAATGGCCTGTTGCATCCTTATGATCCCTTGCAGCACATCGATGGCATTGCCCGGGTGCCTGGTCGCCCCTTGATCTTGATAGGTAACCGCAAGGACCAGGTTTCCCCCTTTGTCTTGCAGGAAAGGTTCTACCAAGCGTTGCGCGATGCGGGACTCGAGGCCCGATTGATCGAAGCGCCGGCTTTCGGCCCGGCGTTTCATCAACTGCGCGACGATATCGGGCTGAAGACTGCGGCCCAGTGCGCCCAGCCTTGAAACCAGGACCCACTCCTGCGAGTCCTTGTTTCAAGCTTCAAGGCGTGCCGTCAGAGCGCCGCGACACGTTGTTGGGCGTGGGTGAGTGAGTCGACCAATTGCGAGAGGCCGGTGCCGCCAGAGCTCTTCACCAGCACCCAATCGCCCTTGTGGAACCAGCGTTCGGCATGCTCGGGCAGTTTGTCCAGCAGGGCGTTGACGTCCTCGAACCACTCGATGCTCAAGCGGTCGCGTACCTGCACATAGAGCGCATGCATCAGCGGCCCACAGAGCAGGGTATGCCGTGGCGCTGCCGCCAGCAGGTGTTCGGCCAGGTCCAGGTGATAGCGTTGGCTCTCTGGCCCCAGCTCGAGCATGTCCCCCAGGACCGCAACGCGCTGATTGGCCCGGCCAGGCAGTTCCGCGAGCATTCTCAACGAGGCCCCCATCGATCCCGGGTTGGCGTTGTAGGCATCGTTGATCAACTGGTAGTCGCCGTCCCCGCAGGGGATGGTCAATGTGTTTCCGCGCCCGTCGACCGCCTCGAATGTCTCCAGGGCAGCTTGTGCCTGCTCGATGGGCAAGCCAGCGGCAATCAGCGAAGCCAGCACCGCCAGGGCATTGAGCACCATGTGCCTGCCGCGGGTACGCAGCGTGAAGCGCAATGGCGTACCTCGAAGGCTGGCATTGACCAGCAGGTGAGACGCTGTCGCGTGGCAGTCGATCACCCGTAGGTCGGCGTGGGTATGCTCGCCGTAGCTGAGCTCGCTCAATTGCGCTCGCTTGGCGGCGTCAGCGAACACTTGGTAGTGCGGCATGTCGCGGTTGAGCACCGCATGGCCACCGGGCGCCATGGACCTGAAGATGGCGCTTTTCTTGAGGGCGAGGTTGGCCAGGGTGCCGTGGTATTCCAGGTGCGCCGGCGCCAGGCTGGTGACGACGGCGATGTGGGGGCGAACCAGGTCGGAGTTGATGGGCATCCTGCCAACAGCCATTTCCAGGACCCAGAAGCGTGCCGGGTCGGTCATGCAGGCCAGGTTCCAGGCGATCCCGTGGGGCAGGTTGGCGTTGCCTTCGGTCTGCGCCACCGTGTCGAGCTGTTGCAGGGCATGGGTGAGCATGGCCACCACGGTGGTTTTGCCGGCGCTGCCGGTTACCCCGAATACCTGGCCGCTGAAGGTCCGCCGGGCGTAGCGCCCCAGGTGCAGCATGGCATCGGCGGTGTCGGGGACTTGCAGCACCGGCAGGCCGGCGTCGAGGTAGGGCGTGGGGTCGACGCAGACAAAGGCCGACGGGCGCAGGTGGGGGGCGGCCTTGGCCCACAGGCGCGCCAAACGGGTCTCATTGACACCCACCTTGCCCGGATGCCTGACCAACATGCGTTGCGGTTTGAAGTACGACATGGACGGGGCCAGCCCGCTGGCTTGCCAATCCGCCGCAGGCGCTACCACCCAAGTGCCGCCGGTGGCTTGCACGACATTTGCCGCATCCCAGTGCCAGCCGCCGGTGCCATGCTGCTTCTGCGCCAGGGCGCAGTGGACCTGCGGTGCGCCATCGAGCAGGTAGCGGTGATAGGCAATGAGCCCGGAGAGATAGTGTTCGACATCGTCGATACGCACGCGAAAGGCATGGTGGCGAATGAAGAACGAGCCGACGATGCGTGCCGGATTACCAAAGAACATCGCTATTTCCGGCCAGAAGTAACCGTTCAGCAAATGCCCGGCGCGGTGGTGCAAGGCTCGGTAGAAGGCTTGCAGGTCGACCTCCTCGAGCAGGTGACGCAGTGCAGGCAACTGCTCGAGGCGTTGTAGCATCTGCTGTGCCGCCATCATCAGTTCCAGCAGGGTCGGGAAGGTAGTGATGCGCTGCTGCACGAAGTCCAGGTAATCGATGAAGTTGTTCAGGCCGAAGCGGAAGTATTTTTCCTCTGGCCGGTAATGGGTCAGCTCGTTGACGCAGTAGCTCAACCAGTGGTCGTGCGCGCGCCAGTGTTCCTTGGCGATGAAATGATCGAAGGCCTTTTCGACGACCTGCAGCCAACGCTTGTCGCCTGTCAGGCCGTAGAGGCGCATCAGCCCGAATGCTGCTTCACCGTCGTAGTAGATGATCCGGAAGGGCTCTTTGACACTCAGGTCCCTGGCATGCAGAACGTGGTCGAAGCTGCCGGTCTGCGGGTCTTGCATCCAGGCAATGCCATTGGCCAGCGCTTCGAGCAACGGCTGGTAGTCGCGGTTGCCGGTGACTTCGCTGTATTTCACCAGGGCCAGCAGGCAGACCGCATTGCCCCCCAGCTTGATTTCGTCGCCGGTGTCCACCAGGAAAGCGGCGGCGCTGCCATCGGGCAGGGTGTAGGGTTTGATCAGCGTCTGCGTGAGGTGATCGAGGGCACGGCCTATCGATGCCCCGAGGGTGTCATCCTGGGTCAGCGCCCAGGCTTCGACCATGGAATAGGCCGTGCTGGCGTGACGTAGGGTGTTGTAGTTCTGGATCGTACGGTCAAAGCAGGGGAAATAGCCGTAGACGAACTGTCCGCTGTCCTTGACCTGGCGCGAGAGAAAGCCTGCAGCCGTCACGATGCTTTCCCGCACCTGGCCGGCGTCCAGCATGCCCGTCTTGCGTCGTCCGACATCGGGCCCATTGCTGTTGAGGGCATGGGCAATACCGTCTTCGGCACAAAAAACACCTTGGGTCTGGAACAGGTAGACGGGGGCTTCGGGGTGGGCTTGTGCGTATCGGGCTGCCGCCAGCGCTGGCGAACCGGCAAAGCGTTTTTTCACGTAGACCGAAAAATTGCCCAGGTTGAAGCTGGCACAAGGAATGCTGGAGCCGCCGTACAGGATGGCGTTGGCGTTGATTTCCTGTTCGGTGAGGGCGATCTCCAGTCCTTGGTCGAAGGCGATACCATAGCGGAAGTAGTTGCGCTTGTGGCGCTTGAGGCGCTCCTGCAATTGCGCCCATGTCAGCGTGGTGAGGTTGACTGCACGCTCGACCCGGAGCCACAGCGGCCCGGAGGGCTGACCCTGCCCGGGCGAGGCCTGCAGCGCCGGAAACTTTGATAGTGCTTGGCTCCAGGCGGTCTCGAAACTGTCCGCGGTGACGTGGAACACCTTGGCGCGCTGGCTACTGTCGCTGAGGGAGAAGAACAGCGTACAGGCCGGCGGGGCATCGGCAATGAGCGCTGCTGTCTGGCGTTTTAAAAAATCGTAACACGCTGTTAGTTGCTGTTTCAAAGACATAAGAAAATCCATTGTCAATGTCGGATGAAGACAGGTTGTTTGTTATGTGAACATTATCTCGTTCGGTATTCGAACACGCCTTTGAACATTAAGGCCTTCCTGCGTCCAAGCAAGGTCTGGCGTTGCAAAGTGTGAGTGTGAGCTTCGTCACATAAAAGACCGGCATGCACTTATACATGAATAAGCACGTTGAGCAGTCTTGTTGAGTCTTGAAATGGAACTTCCGTTCTAGTTGAGCGGAAGCGAATCATCTTGGGCTCTTTCCTTGGGGGGAAAGCCGCTGGGTTGCTCATGCTCGTTCAGGTGATTCTTTATGAGCTTCCTGAGGATCTGCGATACGGTGAGGTCGACGGTCGCAGAAAGATCCTCTAGTTTTTTCTTGGTTGGCAGATCGATCAAGATCGTGAGGCGAACGGTCTTTTTGTGCATGTGCGGTTCCTTTCTCTTCCGCAGCAGATACTCATGCTGCGGTCGGTTCTCCAGTGCCTGATGAATATGAGGCTTGACATGGAACTTCCGAGGCTCCGTGGGGACTATAATTCAACCGTGACAGATTTTCTACATGACTTAAAGCGCGTGTAGGCAATCATGTGTTGAATCGGTGTGCCCATATGAGTGCCTTGTCCAACCGCACTCATGCCGCCGCGAGTGAATGTCCACAAGTTTCGAAGACATTCGTTCTGTTGGCGAACGGTCTCGTCGAATGGTCAATGAACCTTTGTATACTGCACGCCTTGTTGCAGGAGTAATCATGAGTTCGTTGCCCATCGATGCCGCCTTGCCGGCCCTTTTGAAAGCCCTCGGGGAACGTCACGAGGTCGTGCTCCAGGCGCCGCCAGGGGCCGGTAAAACCACTCGCGTTCCGCTGGCGCTCCTTGACGAACCTTGGCTCAAGGCGCAGACCATCATCATGCTCGAACCCCGGCGTCTGGCTGCACGCGCCGCAGCCGAGCGGATGGCGGCTGAACTCGGCGAGCGTGTAGGGGAGACGGTGGGTTACCGTATCCGCCTTGAAAGCAAGGTAGGCCCGAAGACACGCATCGAAGTCGTGACCGAAGGGATCCTGGCAAGGAGGCTGCAAGACGACCCCTCGCTGGATGGTGTGGGCCTGGTCATCTTCGACGAATTCCACCTTCGCAACCTGGACGCGGACCTGGCCTTGGCGCTCACGCTCAATGGGCGCGAACTCTTTCGCGATGATGTCCCGCTGAAGGTCCTGTTGATGTCGGCAACGCTGGACGGGGAGCGGCTTTCCCGACTGCTCGACGATGCCCCCATCGTGACCAGCGAAGGCCGGATGTACCCGGTCACGACGGTCTGGAGCAAACCACAGCAGCCGGGTGATTACATCGAGCCCCGGGTCATCGCCGCGTGCCTCGATGCACTTGAAGAGCAGACCGGCAGCATGCTTGTCTTTCTGCCCGGCCAGGCAGAGATCCGTAGGGTCCTCACTGGCCTGCAAGACAGCCTCGATGACCCTCAAGACATCCTGCTCTGCCCACTGCATGGTGAACTTGATCTCGACCAGCAGCGAGCGGCAATCGACCCAGCCCCTGCTGGAAAACGCAAAGTGGTGCTCGCCACGAACATCGCGGAAACCAGCATCACCATCGACGGCGTGCGCGTGGTGATCGACGCAGGCCTTGAGCGTGTGCCCCGGTTCGATCCACGAAGTGGCATGACCAGGCTCGACACACAGCGTATTTCCAAGGCGAGTGCCACGCAGCGGGCGGGGCGGGCAGGGCGGCTCGAGCCGGGGGTTTGCTATCGCTTGTGGTCCGAAGCCCAGCACGAGCAACTGGCGGGCTTTGGTTCGCCGGAGATTCAACAGGCCGACCTGGCGGGATTGGCCCTGCAGCTCGCGCGGTGGGGCGTTGAGCCGGACGAGCTCAAGTGGCTCGATGCTCCCCCGGCTGCGGCCTTTGCCCAGGCATGCGATCTATTGCGCCGGCTCCGGGCCCTGCAACCGGATGGACAATTGACCCGGCATGGCCAGGCGATGGCCGAGATGCCCGCTCATCCGCGTCTGGCCCACCTGCTATTGCGTGGTCATGAGCTGGGTTTGACGAATCTGGCATGCGATATCGCGGCCTTGCTGAGCGAGCGGGATATCCAGCGCGGCGGCGGGGCCGACCTGCACGCTCGGTTGGCTGTCTTGTCTGGAGAGCAACGCGCCCAGCGCGGCGGGCAGGGGAGCGCCCAGCGAGCGAAGCAGTTGGCTAGGCAATACCGTTCGTTCTTGCGTGGGCCCACGGCTGACCGCGTGCCGGACCCTGCAAACCCGAAGTGGGTGGGCTGCCTGCTAGCGCTTGCCTACCCTGATCGCATTGCACGACAGCGGCGCGCCGGTGGCGCGGAGTACCGCCTTACCAATGGCCGGGCTGCGTTGTTCTCAGAGAGCGATGCGCTGATGAAACACCCCTGGTTGGTGATCGCTGATCTGGGGAGCCGCCAGGGGCAACGGGACGAGCGTATCTATCTCGCGGCGGATCTGGATGAAACGCTGTTCGACTCGGTCCTGAAAGAGCAGGTCAGCCAGGTGGACGCGCTGGATTGGGACGAGCGGGAAGGCGTGCTGCGGGCGGAGCGACAGCTCAAGGTCGGGGAACTGGTGCTTTCTTGCGCGCCGCTGGCCAACCTGGATGACGAAGCCCGTGTCCAGGCATTGATCGACTATATCCGGCGCAAGGGCCTCGAGCTGTTGCCCTGGACGCCCGAGCTGCGCCAGTGGCAGGCACGTGTGGCACTGCTGCGTGACCTGGATCTGGAGAGCGGGGGGGCGAGTGAATGGCCGGATTTGCGTGATCAGGCGCTTCTGGCGTCCCTACGTGAGTGGCTTGGGCCCTACATTGGAAAGGTCACCCGGCTCAGCCACTTTGGCCAGCTCGACCTGGCATCGATTCTGCGCAACCTGTTGCCCTGGCCATTGCCGCAGCAACTCGATGTGCAAGCACCCCAGACGATCTCGGTGCCCTCGGGGTCGAATATTCGTATCGACTACAGCGAGCGTCCCCCCGTATTGGCGGTAAGGCTCCAGGAGTTGTTCGGCCTGGCGGACACACCGCGCATCGCCAATGGGCGGCAGGTGCTCAAGCTGCATTTGCTGTCGCCAGCGCGGCGCCCCGTGCAGGTCACCCAGGACCTGGAGAACTTCTGGAAATCGACCTATGCCGAGGTCAAGAAAGACCTGAAAGGCCGATACCCCAAGCACTACTGGCCGGATGACCCGCTGGTAGCTGAGGCCACGGCACGGGCCAAGCCCAGGGGGACCTGAGCTCCTGTCGCCGGGGTGCTTGCGTTGGTGCAAGCCCCCGGCGCTACCGATCAGTCCACGCGCTCGATCAGGAACTCGTGGACCTCACCTTCCTGGACATTCAGCAGGTAGTAGGTCCCCGGCTCATGGTGCGGGGTATCCATGATGGCCTTGACCTGCTGGCCCTGGTGGTCCCGCCAGCGGCAATGCAAGCCTTGTTCGGTCCAGTTCAGGGTTTCCAGCTTCCAGAAGTCGGTGACCTCGGCATGCTTGTACAGCCCCAGGTAGCCATTGAGGCTGATGCCCAGTTTCTTGTCCGCGTGGCGGCCGGTGCCGCGGATACTGAAGTGATGGCGGTTCTCGGTTTGCGACAGGAAGGTGAAATGAAAGACCGGGGAGTCGGCCTGTCCGCCTGCTTGCAGCCAATCATCCTGCGGGGCGAATCCCCAGCTGAACTTGTCGGTGCTACGGCTGAGCCGCAGCGGCACCCGTCGGTTATCGACCAGCATGTAGATCTTGCCGCGAAATGCTTCGATCGTCTCGGCGACGAGCACTGGTTCATGAGCGTCTGTCATGGGAGTCTCCTTGTCCATTCGATGGCAGCACCGTGCTGCACCGTCGGCGATTCTGGCGGCCGACGGGGATCGATGGCGCAAGGAAGGTTTGCTTCGAGAGTCGTTTCAGTCGCGGCGATGGGGCGGTAGCTGCAGCCGAGCCACGAGCGGCAGGTGGTCGGAGATCTGCAGGGTGTCCTGCTGCAGCACCTGGGCCTGGAGCCGCTGCAACCTGGGGCTGTGCAGCAGGTAGTCGAGAGTGCGGTCGGGCCCGCTGGCGGCCGGGTCGTTGGGGTAGTGCGTGAGCCAGGCGCTGCGATCGGCCCCGCTGGCCTCGGCGTTGCTGGGAATCATCGGGTACTTGTCCCAGAGCAGGTGCAGGTCGCTGTCGGCGGGGTAGTTGCCGCGCTGTGCCGGTGGCAGGCGACGGTACTGGCCCAGGGGCAGGAGATTGAAGTCGCCACCGATCAGCCAGGACGTGCCCTGGCCTTCCAGGCGGTCGAGGACCTTGGCCAGGTGCGCCACCTGGCTCTGCTGCAGGTCGCTGCCGGGCCGGTAGGGTGAGAGCTGGGTGTTGAGCACCGCCAGGCGGCCACCACCCTGCACCGGCAGGTAGCTGACCAGCAGGGCCGGTTGCGGTTCCAGCAGGCGGTTCAAGGCATTGCTGGCGGCGGAGGGTAGTTGCAGGCGCTCGGCCTTGGCGATCGGGTAGCGGCTAAGGGTGGCCAGGGTGCGGCCAACGTTGCCGGCAATGTGCCAGTCGGGCACGAAGTCGGCCTTCCAGTCGTAGGCCTGGACCGCGCAGGGGTAGAGATCGGCGAGGCGCTCGCGCAACAGGGCCAGCTGGTCCTGGTAACCGGTGGCCTTGGCGCCTTTGTCCAGCTCCTGGAGCAGGACGATGTCAGGCTGTTCGGCGCGGATCACCCGGCTCACTTCGTCGAGGTTGAAGGCCAGGTCCTCGGCACTCGGGCGGGTGTCGCTGCCGCGGCCCTGGTCGTACCAGAACACGTAGCGCTTGCCGGCCAGGTACTGCACGTTCCAGGTCATCACCTTGAGCGCCTGCCCAGGTAGCAGCGGCGGGCTGGCGCCGTGGCAGGCAACCGCCACGGGTTCGCGGGGGGAGGGCTGCCAGCCCAGGTGATCGGCAAGCAGCCAGAGCACGGCCAGCAACAGGAGCAGGGACAGCAGGGCGTTGCGCAGTAGACGGATCATCGGCTCGGCTTGTCGGTGCAGGTGGCGCCAGCATAACCGAGCCGTTCGTCGGTGAGCCAGTTCAGGCGCTGGCTTCGCTCTCCAGCAGCATGAACAGGCGGTACAGCACCACACCGCTGAACAGTTGCAGGAAGCCGCTCAGGCTGTCCAGGGCCAGTTGCAGGCCCGGCTGGGGCTCGGGGAACACTGTCAGCAGCAGCCCGTCGAGCAGCCACAGCGGCGCCAGCACGGCGAGCACGCAGGCCAGGATGCGCATGAAGTGCCCGGTGGTCATCCTGGCGCTCTCGCGCATGGCCTGCACCACCGGCAGCCCGCGCAGCACCAGCAGGTATTCGGCGAACACCAGGTTGATCATGATCCACACCCCCGGGAAGATGAACAGCGCCAGGCCCGCCATGATCAGCAGCGAGCTGATCAGGATCAGCAGCGCCAGCGCAGGCCACAGTTGCACGGCGCGGGCGAACAGGTTGCGCTTGGCGATGTCCTGGCCGTTGCTGCGGGTGTCGAGGTAGAGGATCAGGGCCGCGCTGTAAAGCGGGTAGAACAGCAGGCTCACCAGCATGCCGTAGGCGGGCGAGCCCTGGTCGCCCAGCTGGCGGTCGAGCAGTTGGGTGCACAGGGCTTCGAGCATCACCAGCGGCAGGCAGAGTTGGAGGATGCTCGCCAGATGGCGGCGGAAAAAATACAGGGAATCGCGCAGGACGCTCAGCGGGTTCATCGGTCAGGATCGCATGGCAGAAAAAGCAGGGCGTCACTTTAGCCCACAGCCTTTGCTGAAAAAAGTTTCACGGCCTCGATGATTGAATCGCGTGGCTGTGCACCCCATCTTTGACGCGACCACACAGGCCACTGACGTATGAGGTAGCCCATGAACACTGAAGAACGAACCCTGATCGACGGCCTGTTCGGCCGCATCAAGCAAGCCGAGGCTGCAAGCCAGCCGCGTGACGCCCAGGCGCAGGCGTGCATCGAGGAGCACCTGCGCCAGCAGCCGGCGGCGCCGTACTACATGGCCCAGGCGATCCTGGTCCAGGAGGCCGCGATCGAGCGTCTGGACGAGCGGAACAAGCAGCTCGAGGCCGAGCTGAAGCAGGCCAAGGCCCAGCTCGAGGCTACCCGTGGCAGCAATGCCGGTGGCGGTTTCCTGTCGAGCATCTTTGGCGCAGGGGCCCGCAGCCCGGCTCCGCAGCCGCAGCGCCCGGCGGCCTCCGGTGGTGGCTGGCGTGAGCCGAGCGCGCCGGGCTTCAACCGGCCGGGAGCGTCGGCCTTCAATGCCGCCCCCGCCCGCAGCGGCGCCGGCAGCTTCCTCGGCGGTGCCATGCAGACCGCTGCCGGCGTGGCGGGCGGCGTATTGCTGGCGCAGGGCATCAGCAGCCTGTTCAACCATCACGCGCAGCCCGAGGAAGTGGTCGAGGTCATCAAGGAAGAACCGGCGCCGGCCAGCGACAGCGGCGGCTGGAACGACCAGGAGGTCCAGCGCCAGGTCGCCGACAACGGTGACCCGGGCTATGACCAGGGCGGCTTCATGGACAGCGACTATGGCAGCGACGGTGGCGGGTTCTTCTCCGACGACGACACGTTCGTCTGAGGGCTCTGGCATACTGCTGGCCTTCAAGGGGGCCGTGCGCCCCCATCACGACGCAAGGCCGCCGTCACAGGCCTGACCTGCCAGAGGGTTCATGGTGAAGAAAATCGCATTGTTCGCCGATGTGCAGAACCTCTACTACACCGTGCGCCAGGCCCACGGCTGCCATTTCGACTATGCCGCGCTGTGGGCCGATGTCAGTCGCCAGGGCCAGATCGTCGAGGCGGTGGCCTATGCGATCGACCGTGGCGACAGCAAGCAGCAACAGTTCCAGCAGATCCTGCGCAACCTTGGTTTCGAGGTGCGTCTAAAACCGTTCATCCAGCGTAGCGACGGTTCGGCCAAGGGTGACTGGGACGTGGGCATCACCCTCGATGTGATCGATGCCGCCGCCCGGGTCGACCAGGTGGTACTGGCCTCTGGCGATGGCGACTTCGACCTGCTGCTGGAGCGGGTGATCCAGCGCCATGGCACCGAGGCCGTGGTCTATGGCGTGCCGGGGCTCACCGCGCTATCGCTGATCCGTGCTGCCAGTCGCTATGTGCCGATCGAAGGGCAGTTGTTGTTGCGGCATTGATCCCGCCCATTCGCGCATAGGCTGGAACGGTCAACCACGCAACTCAGGCCTTCCTGCCATTGCTTTCCAGGTGATCGAGCGGCACGCGCCGTTCCACCGCGCTGGAGAGGATGATCGAGGTCTTGCTGAAGCCCAACTGCGAGACCTGGTTGATCAGCGCCTCCAGCTCATTCATCGAGGCGACCGCCGCCTGCATGATCACGCAAGGATCCCCCGTGACCCGGTGGCATTCGGTGAGCTGGGGAATGCGCGTCAGGGCTTCGTAGGCCTGCTGGTTGCCGTGGCTGGCCAGGCGCAGCTCGATCACGCACTGGATCGGCAAACCGATCTTCTCCAGGTCGACCTTGGCCGAATAACCGGTGATCACACCGCTGGCCTCCAGCTTGGCCACCCGTTCGGCCACCGCCGGGGCGGATAGATTCACCTGGCGCGCCAGTTGCGCGTAGGTGGCCCGGCCGTTTTCCAGCAGGGCGGCGAGGAGCATGCGATCGTACTTGTCCATGGCACTTCCAGTGGTCACTTTGTAATCGACGGAAAAGTGGTCTTACAACCATGCTTTGCAAAGTGTACGGCTGATTTAAACCTGTTTTGTAACTTAAGTTTGCGCAGGGGCCTTTCTAAACTAAGTCACCCGTAAACGGATTTCGAGTTCTTTCCCATGCCTGCCTCCCGTCGCTTCCCGCTGCTGCTCATCGGTGCCTTCCTGGCCTTGTACCTGGTCTGGGGCTCGACCTACCTGTTCATCAAGATCGGTGTCGAGTCTTGGCCGCCGATGCTGATGGCAGGTGTGCGCTTCATCATCGCCGGCAGCCTGCTCTACGGCTTCCTGCGCTGGCGCGGGGTGCCCGCGCCGACCTGGGCGCAATGGCGCGCGGCGGGGGCGATCGGTTTCCTGTTGCTCAGTTGCGGCAATGGTGGCGTGACCCTGGCCGAACATGCCGGGGTCGCTTCGGGCGTGGCCGCCTTGGCGGTGGCCACGGTGCCGCTGTTCACCTTGTTGTTCGGCCTGCTGTTCGGCCAGCGCAACTCGCGCCTGGAGTGGGCGGGGATCTTCCTTGGCCTGGCCGGCATTGGCTTGCTCAACCTTGGGTCCAACCTGCAAGCCAGCCCCATGGGCGCGGCGCTGATCCTGTTCGCCGCGGCGTCCTGGGCCTTCGGTTCGGTATGGAGCAAGACCCTGCCGCTGCCCCAGGGTGCCATGGCCAGTGCCGCCGAGATGCTGGTAGGCGGCGCTGCGCTGTTGATCGGCAGTGCCGTCAGCGGCGAGCGCCTGACCCAGATGCCCACTGTCGCAGGTTGGGGTGCGCTGGCCTACCTGGTGTTCTTCGGCTCGATCCTGGCCTTCAGCTCCTACATGTACCTGCTCAAGCACGTACGCCCGGCGGCGGCCACCAGCTATGCCTACGTCAACCCGGCGGTGGCGGTGCTACTGGGGATCGTCTTCGCCGGCGAGCGCATCGGCGCCGAGGAGTGCGTGGCGATGGCGGTGATCATTGGGGCGGTGGTGCTGATCGGGTTGCCGCAATGGCGCAAGGTGCCCGAGACGCCCGCGCCGCTGAAGGGCGAAATGTGCAAGTAGGGCGGGGCGTTGCGGTAAACTGCCGGCTTCGCTGAACCCCCTGACGGTATTGCCATGAATTTCGCCAAACTCGGCCTGATCGAACCCTTGCTGCGCACCCTGCAGCACCTGGACTACAACACCCCGACTCCCGTCCAGGCCCAGGCCATCCCCGCCGTGCTGGCCGGCCGCGACCTGATGGCCGCGGCCCAGACCGGCACCGGCAAGACCGCCGGTTTCGCCCTGCCGGTGCTGCAGCGCCTGGCGCTGGAAGGCGCCAAGGTCGCCAGCAATTCGATCCGTGCCCTGGTGCTGGTGCCGACCCGCGAGTTGGCCGAGCAGGTCCATGCCAATATCCGCCAATACGCCGAGAACCTGCCGCTGAGCACCTACGCGGTATACGGTGGGGTCAGCCTCAATCCACAAATGATGCGCCTGCGCCGTGGTGTCGACCTGCTGGTGGCCACGCCTGGCCGGCTGCTCGACCTGTTCCGGCAGAACGCGGTGAAGTTCGGCCAGGTGCAGACCCTGGTTCTCGACGAGGCCGACCGCATGCTCGACCTGGGGTTCGCCGAGGAGCTGCAGGCGGTGTATGCCGCGCTACCGCGCAAGCGTCAGACGCTGCTGTTCTCCGCCACCTTCTCCGACGAGATCCGCATGCTCGCCGGCCTTGCCTTGAACGACCCGCTGAGCATCGAGGTCAGCCCGCGCAACGCCACGGCCAGCACGGTGAAGCAGTGGCTGGTACCGGTGGACAAGAAGCGCAAGGCCGACCTGTTCTGCCACCTGCTGCGCAAGCAGCGCTGGAAGCAGGTCCTGGTGTTCGCCAAGACGCGCAACGGCGTCGACCAATTGGTGGAGCGCCTGCTCGGCGAGGGGATCAATGCCGACGGTATCCACGGTGATCGCCCACAGGCCACCCGCCAGCGCGCGCTGGACAGCTTCAAGGCCCGCGAGATCCAGGTGCTGGTGGCCACTGATGTCGCGGCCCGTGGCCTGGACATCGACGACCTGCCGCTGGTGGTCAACCTCGACCTGCCGATCGTGGCCGAAGACTACGTGCACCGCATCGGCCGTACCGGCCGGGCGGGCAACAAGGGCGAGGCGATCTCGCTAGTGTGTGCCGACGAGGTGCAGTTGCTGGCGGCCATCGAGACCCTGATCCGCCAGACCCTGCCGCGTCACGAGGAGCCGGATTTCATTCCCGATCACCGGGTACCGCTGACCGATGCCAGCGGCCAGGTGCTGAAGAAACCGAAAAAGCCCAAGAAGCCGAAGGAGAACAGCGCCAAGCGAGGGCTGGGGCGCTGGATGGACAGTGCCGAGCCTGCGTTCTCGGAGCCAGCGGTCAAGCCGGTGCGCAAGGTGCCGAGCTTCAACAGCGGGCCGCGCAAGCGCAAGTCTTGAAATTGCAGGGGCCGCGTTGCGGCCCTTTCGCGACACAAGGCCGCTCCCACAAATGACCTTAGCTGCCGGCCCCTGTGGGAGCGGGCTTGCCCGCGAACACGGGCGAAGCCCGTGCCATACACCGGTGGTGTCAGGGCTGACTCGTTTGTGGGACAGGCCCACGCACGTCCTTAGCTACACCGGGCCAGCCACTGTGCCGCCGCACGTCCTGCCCGCAATCCGCTGGCGAAGCAGGCCGTCAGCAGGTAGCCACCGGTCGGCGCTTCCCAATCCAGCATCTCCCCGGCACAGAACACGCCAGGCAGTCGCTGGATCATCAGCCCTTCATCCAGCGCCTCGAAGCGTACGCCACCGGCGCTGCTGATCGCCTCGTCCAGCGGCCTTGGCCGTACCAGCTCGATCGGCAAGGCTTTGATCGCCCGCGCCAGCGCCTGGGGATCGGCAAAGGTGGCTGGGCTGGTCAATTCGCGAAGCAGCGCCGCCTTGACGCCGTCGATCCCCAACTGCCCGTGCAGGTGCTTGGCCATGGAACGTGAGCCACGTGGCTTGGCCAGGGCCTGGACGATCTTGTCCACAGGGCGGTCCGGTAGCAGGTCGAGGAGCAGCGTGGCGCGGCCGTCGCGGTTGATGGCCTCGCGGATCGCGGCCGACCAGGCATACACCAGGCTGCCTTCGACCCCTTGCGCGGTCAGGATGAACTCGCCCTTGCGCGGCGCGCTGCCGGGCATGCCCAGGGCGATGTTCTTCAGCGGGGCGCCGGCGAACTTGTCTGTGAGCAGGGCGCTCCAGCTTTGCACTTCGAAGCCGCAGTTGCTTGGCTGCAGTGGCGAGATATCCACACCCCGCTCGGCCAGCAGCGGTAGCCAGGCACCGTCGGAGCCCAGGCGTGCCCAGCTGCCGCCACCCAGGGCGAGTACCACGGCGTCGGCGCGAAGCTGCAGCTCGCCTTGTGGATAAGTGATGCGCAAGGTGCCATCGGCGTTCCAGCCAAGCCAGCGGTGGCGGGTGTGGATAACCACGCCGCTGTCACGCAGGCGCTTGAGCCAGGCGCGCAGCAAGGGCGCGGCCTTCATGTCGCGGGGGAAGACCCGCCCGGAAGTGCCGACGAAGGTCTCGATGCCCAGGCCGTGGATCCACTGGCGCAGGGCCTCGCCGTCGAAGTCGCGCAACAGTGCATCGATCTCGCGATGGCGCCGGGCGTAGCGTGAGACGAAGGCCGGATAGCCTTCGGAATGGGTGATGTTCATGCCGCCGACACCGGCCAGCAGGAACTTGCGCCCCACCGATGGCATGGCGTCGAACACCTCGACCGCCATGCCGGCCCCGGCCAGCGCCTCGGCGGCCATCAGGCCTGCTGGGCCGCCACCGATGACGGCGACGAGGGGAGGGGAAGCGGGGCGTTGGTCGGACATGGTGGACGGCAGGCTGTGGAAAAGAGCCGGCATTCTACCCCAGCACGGCCCGCGCAGGCACTGTGCAAAAAATGATCAGCGCCTTGCGGATCAGGCAGTTGAAGGGCTCGGGCGGTTTTCCCGCAGGTTATCCACAGGCGGTTCCACAGTCATTGTGAACAACCCAGTACGCGTGCGGCGCTGTGATGGAGAATGCCGTGGCGCTTGGCCAGGGCCTCGCGATCCTTGCTGTAGCCGCCACCGATCACGCCGACCACGGGAATGTCGCGTCCCAGGCACTGGCGCAGCACCTGTTCGTCGCGGGCGGCCAGGCCGGCGTCGGTCAGTTGCAGGTAGCCCAGGGCATCGTCCTTGTGCACGTCGACGCCGGCGTCGTACAGCACCAGGTCTGGCTGGTACAGCGGCAGCAGGTAGTTCAGCGCATCCTCGACCACCTTCAGGTAGGCCGCGTCGCCCATGCCGCGCGGCAGCGGGATGTCCCAGTCGCTCTGGGCCTTGCGTGCCGGGAAGTTCTGCTCGCAGTGCAGGGACACGGTGATCGCCTCCGGGGTGTCGTGGAGGATGCGCGCGGTGCCATCGCCCTGGTGCACGTCGCAATCGAAGATCAGGACCCGGTGCACCCGGCCGGCCTCCAGCATGTAGCGGCTGATTACCGCCAGGTCGTTGAAGATGCAGAAGCCGGCGGGGTGGTCGTGATGGGCATGGTGGGTGCCGCCGGCCAAGTGGCAGGCGATGCCATGCTGCAGAGCCAACTCGGCGCTGAGCAGCGAGCCGCCCACTGCGCGCACCGTGCGCCGGGCCAGGGCCTCGCTCCAGGGCAGGCCGAGGCGGCGTTGGTCCTCGCGGGACAGCTCGCCGCTCAGGTAGCGCTCGATGTAGCTGCGGTCGTGGGCCAGGGCGAGGATGTCGTTGGGGCAGATGTCCGGTCGCAGCAGGGCCTGGTCGGTGGCCAGGCCGCTATCGACCAGGTGATCGCGCAACAGGCGGAACTTGTCCATGGGAAAGCGGTGCTCGGCGGGAAAGGCCGGGCTGTAGTCGTCGTGGTAGATCAGCGGCAACGGCATGGTGGTTTCGGTGGTGTGGGGCCAGCGCTGATCTTGCCAGTTCGAGGCCGGCCTGTCGCTTGCCCCCTGCAATGGGCCTGGCAGCCTACGCTGTAGAGTGTGAACCCGCGATTCACGGAGCCTTCTCGATGACTTCTATCCTCCAACTGGAAAGTGCACGGCTGGTGCTGCGCCAATGGCAGGACGACGACCTGCGCGAGTTCGCCGCGCTGTGCGCCGACCCGCAGGTGATGCGCTACTTCCCGGCACCGATGACACGCCTGGAGACGGCCGCGTTGATCGGGCGGATCCGCGGTCATTTCAGCGAATACGGCTTTGGCCTGTGGGCCCTGGAGCGCAAGGACAGTGGCGCGTTCATCGGCATGACCGGCCTGCTCAACGTCGACTTCGACGCCCCCTTCACCCCTGCGGTGGAGATCAGTTGGCGCCTGGCGCGACGGCACTGGGGCCTGGGCTTCGCCAGCGAGGCGGCGTGGACTTGCCTGCGTTGTGCTTTCGCCCAGTTGCGCCTGGAGGAAGTGGTGTCGTTCACTACCGAGGGTAACCTGCCTTCGCAGAAGGTCATGCAAGCCATCGGCATGCTCCAGGACCCGCAGGGCAGTTTCGAACATCCCCGCCTGCCGGCTGGCCATCCCCTGCGGCGCCATGTGCTGTATCGCATCGACCGGGCGCATTGGGAGCGGACCCTGCATGGCTGAATGACAGGTCATGCGCGGAGCGGATGACAAACCCTGTATCATTTGCCCCCATAACAGCGTTGTAGCGCCGTGATGCCTTGCTAGGAGAATCCCCCCATGAGCCACGTATTGGACGACCTGGTCGACCTGTTGAGCCTCGAGCCCATCGAGGAGAACCTGTTCCGCGGACGCAGCCAGGACCTGGGCTTCCGCCAGCTGTACGGTGGGCAGGTGCTCGGCCAGTCGTTGTCGGCGGCCAGCCAGACGGTCGAGGAGGCTCGTCACGTGCATTCGCTGCACGGCTATTTCCTGCGTCCGGGTGACGCCAGCATGCCGGTGGTCTACTCGGTCGACCGCGTGCGCGACGGCGGCAGCTTCAGCACCCGGCGGGTGACGGCGATCCAGAAGGGCCAGACCATCTTCACCTGCAGCGCCTCGTTCCAGTACGACGAGGGCGGCTTCGAGCACCAGGTGCAGATGCCCGATGTGGTCGGCCCGGAGAACCTGCCCAGCGAAGTCGAACTGGCCCGCGCCATGGCCGACAAGCTGCCCGAGCGTATCCGTGACAAGGTGCTGTGCGCCAAGCCGATCGAGATCCGGCCGGTCACCGAGCGCGACCCGTTCGACCCCAAGCCGGGCGATCCGATCAAGTACGCCTGGTTCCGCGCCGATGGCAACCTGCCGGACCTGCCTGCCCTGCACAAGTACATGCTCGCCTATGCCTCGGACTTCGGCCTGCTGACCACCTCGCTGCTGCCCCACGGCAAGTCGGTATGGCGCAAGGACATGCAGATCGCCAGCCTCGACCATGCCCTGTGGTTCCACCACAACCTGCGTGCCGACGACTGGCTGCTCTACGCCACCGACAGCCCCTGGGCCGGCAATGCCCGTGGTTTCGCGCGTGGCAGTATCTTCAACCGCGCCGGCCAGTTGGTGGCCTCGTCGTGCCAGGAAGGTTTGATCCGCCATCGCCAGGACTGGGCATGAGCCTTCGCCGCATGCGCAACTGGGTGTTCGACATGGACGGCACCCTCACCGTGGCGGTGCATGATTTCGCCGCCATTCGCCAGGCGCTGAGCATCCCGCAGGAGCACGACATCCTCACCCACCTGGCGGCGTTGCCGGCCGAGGAGGCGGCGGCCAAGCATGCCTGGCTGCTGGAGCACGAGCGCGACCTGGCGATTGCCTCCAAACCAGCCAACGGCGCCGTGGAGCTGGTGCGCGAGCTGGCCGGGCGGGGTTGCCGCCTGGGTATCCTCACCCGCAATGCCCGCGAGTTGGCCCATGTCACCCTGGAGGCCATCGGCCTGGCCGACTGCTTCCCGGTGGAGCACATCCTCGGCCGCGACGAGGCCGCGCCCAAGCCCAGCCCCGATGGGCTGCTGAAGATCGCCCGGGCCTGGGGCGTGGCGCCGGGCGAGCTGGTGATGGTCGGTGACTACCGTTTCGACCTGGATTGCGGGAGAGCGGCGGGGGCGCATACGGTGTTGGTCAATCTGCCGGACAACCCCTGGCCGGAGCTGGCCGACTGGCATGCGGCGGACTGCTGGGCATTGCGGGCGTTGTTGGGCTGAGCGCTGGCCTGCATGGCGCTTGCAGACAAGCCAAGCACGACTTCTGGCGTGCCTGGACATGGCCTGTCGTGATCGAACACCTGCAAGACGTTCTCGAATAATTTCCCCCAGGCTCGCAGGGCTTAAATGAACCCCCGAATCCAGCTGGCGCGTCGCTCGGTGAAACCTGTAGAACGATCACAATAGAGCGTGAGCGACGTACCTACCCATTGTTTCCAAAGGAGTTTTCTTCGCTTACGCCTGCCCGTCCTTTCCTTGTGTCAGCAAAAAGAGAACAAGATCAATGAACACCGTGGGATCCGATGGTAGTAACCTTGCGCAAGGGTTCAAACCACGTCATGTAACGATGCTGTCCATCGCGGGCATCATCGGCGCCGGACTTTTCGTCGGCTCCGGGCACGCCATCGCGGCGGCCGGGCCAGCCACCATAATCTCTTACTTCGTGGCCGGGACCCTGGTGGTGCTGGTCATGCGCATGCTTGGCGAGATGGCCGTCGCCCATCCCGACACCGGGTCGTTCTCCACCTATGCCGACCAGGCCATCGGCCGCTGGGCCGGCTACACCATCGGTTGGCTGTACTGGTGGTTCTGGGTCTTGGTGATCCCCATTGAAGCGCTGGCTGCCGGGCATGTGCTCAACGCCTGGTTCCCCCAGGTCGACAGCTGGATCTTCGCCTTGCTCTCGGTCGTGCTGCTGGCTGCCACCAACCTGTTCAGCGTGGCCAAGTACGGTGAGTTCGAGTTCTGGTTCGCGATCCTCAAGGTCACGGCGATCCTGGGCTTCATCGGTCTGGGCTTCGCGGCTCTGCTGGGCTGGTTGCCCGACCGCGAGGTCAGTGGCCTGGGCAGCCTGATGGCGCAACATGGGGGCTTCGCGCCCAAAGGCGCGGCTGCAGTGATCGCAGCCTTCATCACGGTGATGTTCAGCTTCATCGGCACCGAGGCGGTGACCATCGCCGCCGCCGAATCCAGCGACCCGGCGCGCAACATCGCCAAGGCCACCCGTTCGGTGATCTGGCGCATCAGCACCTTCTACATCCTGTCGATCTTCGTGATCATTTCCGTGGTGCCGTGGAACGACCCGCAACTGGCGGTGGTGGGTTCCTACCAGCGTGCCCTGGAAATCATGAACATCCCCAACGCCGCGTTCATGGTCGACCTGGTCGTGCTGATCGCCGTCACCAGTTGCATGAACTCGTCGATCTACATCGCCTCGCGGATGATGTATTCCCTGGCCAAGCGCGGCGACGCCCCGGCCTTCCTCAACAAGACCTCCAAGGTCGGTGTGCCGCGCGCGGCCGTGTTCGGCAGCACGCTGATCGGTGCGGCCATCGCCATCCTCAACTACTTCGCGCCCAAGGGCGTGTTCGAGTTCCTGCTCGCCAGCTCCGGCGCCATCGCCTTGCTGGTGTACCTGGTCATCGCCATTTCCCAGTTGCGTATGCGTGCCCGCCTGGAGCGGGAGAATGCCGAACTGAAGTTCCGCATGTGGCTGTTCCCCTGGCTGACCTGGGCGGTGATCATCTTCATCTCCTGTGCCTTGGGCGTGATGATGTACACCGAGGAGCACCGGGCGGAGGTGAGCGCTACCCTGAGCCTGGCGATCGTGATTTCCTTCCTCGGGATCGTCACCTCCCGGGGGCATGGACGGACGGCCGTGGGCGTGCGTTCGATGGGGTAAGCGGGTATTGGATGTAGTGCAAAAGGGCATCTGGAAACAGGTATTGCCGGTCGGCCATTTGGGGCTGCGCAGCAGCCCCAGGCCTCACCCTGCTACACCTTCCTGCTGTCGCCGCATGGCGGCGAAATCGAGGAAGCTCATGTCAACCCAATTGAGGGCAATGCCGGTGCTCAGAAATCAGTCGTTCTCACAGGGAGGGGCGCAGTGCTCTTGTGAATTTGGTGGCTTAGCTCACTCCTGCTCCTGACGTTGCAGCAGCTTGCAAATCTCCACATTCACCTCTACAAACGCCTCCCAGCTGAACTGCTGTGCGTAGTGCACCCGGCAGATATCCGGCCGGGTCTCATAGATCAGGCAGTGCTTGTCGGCATCACTGTAATGCCGGCAAGCCCCATCCCCCGACCCTCCACAGCCTGCTGCATCCAGCACGTATTCTTGAAGAACAGCAGACAGAAGCTCTCCACGCCAGGGCATAACCCTGGCCAACCCGCTCGGCAGTGGCTTTGGCACGCTGCTTGGATCCAGATATGAGGCACGTGCTGCCTCGGGCATTTCTGCCCAGAACGACGGTATCTGTTCGTGTGTGGTCATTGCTCATCTCTCTCAGAGAGAGCCCAAGTGACTTCATCACGCTCGTTGATCTTGCTTTCCAGTCAGGCTTCCACCTCCGCAACGACGAAGTAAACGCCAGCCTGTTTGCTCGGGCCAAATTGGATAGGGCGAGGGAAGCTGGGGTCGCTTTCGTGCAGCTTCTCGAGGCCAGAGCGGCTCTTGTCAAAGCAGTGCTGCAGCGAGGCGTGACTGATCAGGTACTTCTTGGGGGGCATGTGTGGGTCTCTGTGTAAGCCGACACAGATTTAATACCCCTGCCAGACCCCTGTGGCTCGATTTCAAACCGAAAAATCGTCGGAAAACGCAATGACGGTTGATGTGAGCGCTGGAGTCGTCTGCATAAGCTCCTGTCGTCCCGAGAGCTACCATGCAACCTTGTGGAAGGCTATGGGCGCTCGCGATGACAGGGTGGTATGCATCATGACCGAGACGCTGCCGACTGGGCTGCTCTCTGAAATCGGTGGCGGCCCCAAAGTTTCGGAAGCATTAGTCATCGTTGGTGCGTGCTGACTTGTTTTTTCGAGCGTGGCCAAGTATCAGGAGAAGCTCAGGTGCTCATAGAGGCTGTGCACTTGAACATTTTTAGCCAGTGCCGGAATCCGTACCCATCTGCATCCAGTCTCACGGGCAAGTCGCCCGCATTCCGCCATCAACAGCTTACCGGTGCCCGTTCCTCGCGTTCCTGATTTTGTGCCGTCGAAACATCTAAAGCCTAGCTGGCATTTCTTCGAATTGAGAAATAAACGTCGGCGCACGCGGCAGTCACCGCCTACGGCGTGTGTATGCTGACGCTGTGCGAAAAGGATGCGCTGACTAGAGTCTGACTAGAACCCAGGGCAGCATCAGTTGCGTCAGCGGCCCGATGCTCAGCGCGAACAAAATGGTGCCGATGCCCAAGACAGACGGACCGGCGAGCAGAAAACCGATCAGCAGTACGCTCAGCTCGAGTACGGTACGCACACTGCGCAGCGAGTAGCCGGTAACGCGGTGTAGCCCTGTCATTAGACCGTCCCGCGGACCACGACCGAACTGCGCGCCGATGTACAGCGCGGAGCCGAACCCGCACAACAGCACGCCGCCGAGGGTGAACAACAAGCGCCCGGTGAAGGTATCCGGCGCCGTCAGCAATGGCAGAGCGAAATTCGCCGACAAACCGATGATCACGGAGTTGGATATGGTACCGAGGCCGGGCATTTCGCGTAGCGGAATCCATAGCAGCAGTACCAGAAAGGAAACCCCGACTATGATCCAGCCCAAGCTGAACGGCAGCAGCTTGGCCAGGCCAATATGTAGTGCATCCCAAGGCGCCAAACCGAGATTGCCGCGGATCATCAGCGCCGTGGATATGCCGAAGAAAGCCAGTCCGACAAACAGTTGCACGAGCCGGCGCGGCAACCTGCCTGCATGCAACTGCTCGATCGGCCCGAGCTGGGCGATAGTTGGCAACGACATAGATTGACATAAGCCTCTTTGAGAAACCTAGGAAAGACGAGGCTTTAGGTGTCTGCCCCGGCAAAATAATAGTCTGACACAAGGCCAATGCTCCATCGAATAAGGCCCTGGCTATAGAACAACATAGACTGACAAAACCGCCGTGGACAAGTCCACTATCTGGTGCACCGTCCCTAGTTTCATAGATGCTTTCCAGCGCAAGGGCGGTCTGCTCGGCCCCTGTGGGATCGTCCGCTTTTGGACGTTTCTGGGGAAATAGGCCGATCCCGTTGCTTGAGTTGCCCAATGGAGCAGATGACTTACGCCGACGCCGAATACGCCAGCAAACGCAAGCAAACCCAGAAGGAGCTGTTCCTGATTGAGATGGATCAGGTCGTACCTTGGAAAGGGTTGGTAGCGCTGGTCGAGCCGCACTATCACCAAAGGTGAAGGCGGTCGACCGGCCTATCCGTTGATGGCCATGCTTACGTGCGTATCTGATGCAGAACTGGTTCGGCCACAGCGATTCAGCAATGGAGGAGGCGCTGTATGAAACCATCCTGCACCTATTCGCAGGCTTGAGCCTAGAGCGTATACCGGACGAAAAGAGCATCCTCAATTTCCGTCGACTGCTGGAGAAGAATGAGTTGGCTGGGGTACAGGCCCAGCCCAAAAAATCGTCTCGTCGACGCTGTTCCTTACATCAGATGATGTGAAATATGTCAACGGTGTGGAACTGATGGACGACGGCGTTTTGAACTGCACTTTCTTACACCGTTGAGGGATTGGGTACCCGTGGATGGCGAAGAAAAGTATGCTCCGGTCGAGCATCCAGGGCGTGGATAAGTCCTGGAATAGTTGATCTGCGCGCATGACTTTGGGTGCGGGAAGCGAGCGACAAGCATTGCCCGTCGATGGTGTTCAAGCCCCAGGAAACGACAGCGAAAAACGTATGATCCCGGGTCTCGGCTGTTCGACATCCACCTGGCCCCCATGCAGTTGCATGATTGCCACGACAATGGCGAGGCCAAGACCGTAGGAGTCGGAGTGTTGGTGGCGTGACGCATCGCCGCGGTAAAAGCGATCGAAGAGTTTGCTCAGGGTTTCGTCGCTCAGCACCGGCCCTTGGTTCTCGACCTCAATCCGCGCACCGCGGTGGGTTTGTGTTACCCGCATCAGAATCTCGGTGCCCTCGTCGGCGTAACGAATCGCGTTCGCTACCAGGTTGCTCAAGGCTCTGCGCAGCAGCAAGGGGTCAGCGAGGACGCTGCCATTGCCTGTTATCTGAAAGGTCATTTGTCGCTCTTCAGCCAAGCCTTCAAAATAGTCGGCAATGCGCTGTGATTCGTTATGCAGTGATAGTTTCTGGCGCGCCACCACGGCTTGCGCTTCATCAGCGCGGGCAAGGAACAGAATGCTTTCGACGATGCGCGATATCCGTTCCAGTTCTTCAAGGTTCGAAGCGATCAGTGCCTGGTAGTCGTCCTCGCTGCGGCGCTGGCGAAGGGCGACCTGGCAATGCCCCATCAGCGACCCCACCGGCGTGCGGATTTCATGGGCAAGGTCGGCGGAAAACTGCGTCAATCGCTGATAACCCTGGGCAAGGCGATCGAGCATCGCGTTATAGGCGTCACTCAGCTGTTGCAGTTCAACCGGCGTATCGGCGCTGTCCATGCGGCTGTGCAGACGCTCAGGTGTTATCGCTGCCGCATGGGCGGCCATCTTGCGCAACGGGCGCAGCCCTCGATGCAGTACCAGGTAACCCAGCAACGCGGTAACCAGGAAGGCAAGGGCAACTGCCAGGTAGATACGCTCGCGATACGCCGCGAGCATCGCCATTTCCTTGCCCATTAGGTGCGCGGCGGTCAGGTGCACTTCACGCCCCCCCGATGTAGTGACGACGGTGGCGGCGCGCAGCATTATTCCCGAGTCGGTTACGCCGCTGCGCAGGTCACTGACGCTAAGCTTTGTATCCTGACCGATCACCGGCAGTTCAGGCAGCGTGACGTTGAGTGGGTTGACCTGAATTACCGGTGGCTGCCCCGGCTCTTCAATGATGAAGATGTCGTCTTCGCTGTCGAGCATGTTCTTGAAAATCTGCGGGCCGTCGCGCAGCTTTTCGATGGCGAGTTCGTAGTGCAGCAGCTTGCGAAAATGCTCCAGACGGCCCATGACAGCATGATCGCTATACACCAATACCGACGCTTTCATCGTCTGATACAGATAAAAGCCCGCACCGGCCACGGCCAGCATCGCTACCATGGAAAACGCCACGGTTGATCGCAGGGTCAGAGAAGGTTGGCGTCGGGACCGCATGTCCTCACCTCGCAGACATAGCCGATACCGCGAATGGTATGGATCAGCTTGACCGGATAGGGCTGGTCGACCTTGTTGCGCAGGCGCTTGACCGCAACGTCCACCACGTTGGTATCGCTGTCGAAATTCATGTCCCAGACTTCCGAGGCGATCTGCGTCCTGGACAGCACATCGCCTGCCCGCCGCAGAAACAGATGCAGAAGGGCGAACTCTTTGTTGGTCAGCATAATCACCTGCTGCTGGCGTGTAACACGGCGTCGTACTAGGTCCAGTTCGAGGTCGGCGAGGTGGAAATGGTCGGCTTCGCGCACGACACCGCGACGCAAAATAGTTCGGATGCGTAACAGCAGTTCGGTAAACGAAAAAGGTTTGACCAGATAATCATCGGCGCCCAGTTCCAGACCGCGAATACGGTCCTGCAACTGGTCGCGCGCAGTGAGGAACAGCACGGGAACGTCTTGTCTGGCGCGCAAAAGCTCAATGATCTGAAACCCGTCGATCCCGGGCAACATCACGTCCAGCACGATCAGGTCGTAGGTTGTATGCAAGGCCATGTGCAGGCCGTCGGCACCATGCTCGGTCCAGTCGACGTTGTAACCGGACTCGCCGAGGCCCTTTTTGAGGTACTCACCTGTTTTGGTGTCGTCTTCGATCAGCAGGATATGCATCGTGAGGCGCGCTCGGGTCTCTTCATGACAGGATTCAGCCCGCGATATCGGTATCTCGGCCTTGGAGTGTAACGAGATGAGCGGGCGCAGTCGGTTACATTTCTGTCATTTAATGGCAGGGCTGGCGAATGACAAAAATGTCATTCGGCGGTCATCGTGGCGTCCCGATCTGCGGTCGAGGATGGCGGCACATCAACCCATGAGGAATTGTCGCCATGCCACTCAAACAAGCCCTGTCTACCACGTTCGGTTTGTTGATGCTCAGTGCTGCCGTCGTTGCCACCGCAGCCGACATGCCGGTCATCAAACCACTGCGCGGTACGGTGGATAGCTTCAGCAACAATACACTGACATTCACTGTCCGCTCTGGCGCCCAGCAGACTATCGGACTGACTGACAAGACCGGTATCAACCTGGTATCGAAAGCCGATATCGACTCGATCAAATCCGACAGTTTCATTGGTTCTGCGGCCATCCCGCAGGCCAACGGAACATTGAAGGCGCTGGAGGTGACGGTATTCGATGCCAGCCTCAAGGGCAGCGGCGAAGGTCATTACGGCTGGCAAAACGCGGATGGCAGCACGGGCACCATGACCAACGGTACCGTGGGGAAACTCTCCAAAACTGACGGCCGCACATTGACCGTCAATTACAAGGGTGGCGAGAAACAAATCGTCGTACCGGATGATGTGCCTATCGCCTACGTCGAGCCAGGCAAAGCCGATGAACTGGTCAAAGGTGCGAAAATCGTCGTGTTCCCGGCTGCAGATGGAACCACAGCACGCGGTATTGCGGTTGGCAAGGATGGCTTCCAACCACCGATGTAATCACCTGACGGGCCTGGAGCAGTGCCTATGACAACGCTCCGGTCCATCGATGGTTTCGAAGGGGAAAACCGTGAGACAAAAACAAATTCATCCGTGGCCGGTTCGCCTCACCCACTGGCTCAACGCCGTCTGCATGGTCTGTATGTTCATGAGCGGTTGGGCGATTTACAACGCTTCGCCACTGTTCGGCTTCAGGTTTCCGGTGGCGCTGACCGTGGGTGGCTGGCTGGGTGGGGCGCTGGCTTGGCATTTCGCATTCATGTGGCTGCTGCTGATCAACGGCTCAATTTATGTGCTGTATGGGATCGTCAGCCGCCATTTCAGACATGCGTTGCTGCCCATGGGGCTTGCTGCATTGAAGCGTGATCTGACGGAGGCTTTGCGTTTCCGGCTGGTCCATGAAAAGGGTGTCTACAACGCAGTGCAGCGCCTGATGTACTGGATGGTGCTGGCCGCAGGTGCACTCGTCGTCATCTCGGGCGTGGCGATCTGGAAACCCATTCAACTTCAAGAGTTGGTCGCGCTACTGGGCGGCTATGACGTCGCTCGTTACGTACATTTTGCGGCGATGGTGATGATTGCTGCATTCGTTGTGATTCATCTTGCGTTGGTAATGCTGGTGCCCAAAACCCTGCTGCCAATGATTACAGGTGGTGTGCGGTCGCTTGATACCGGGAAACACGGCCATGATTGAAACTGAAAAAAGAACTGTGCAGCGCGTCAGGCTTGAGCCTGCGCAACAGCTTGAACTGGAGAATATCCAGCGCCGCCATTTCCTTCGTGCCGGCTTGACCGTTGGCGCGATGTCGATGTTGACCGGTTGCAACCTGCAGGACGGCGATCAGGTCGACAAGGTCCTTTGGGCCATGTCGCGCTGGAATGATCGGGTCCAGGCGTGGCTCTTCAGTGGACAGAAACTGGCACCGACCTTCACCCGTGCGCAGATCACTGCGCCATTTCCGTTCAACGCATTCTATGGTCAGGACGATATCCCTGAAGTGGACCTGGCAAGTTACTCGCTTGCCGTCTCCGGCCGGGTCAGGGACAAGGCACCATGGACACTCGAACGGTTACGCAGACTGCCGCAACGTAGCGACATCACCCGGCTGATCTGTGTGGAGGGTTGGAGTGCGATTGGGCAATGGGGAGGCGTATCGCTTAAAACTTTCCTGGAACACATCGGGGCCGACACCACAGCGAAATTTGTCGGTTTCAAATGTGCTGACCGTTACTACTCCAGCCTGGACATGCCAACGGCCTTGCACCCACAGACACTGCTGGCACTGGATTACGGTGAAGCCGCGTTGCCGCCTGAGTACGGCTATCCCCTCAGGGTTCGAGTGCCGACCAAGTTGGGTTTTAAAAACCCCAAGCATGTTGTCGAGATTTTCGTGAGTAACAACAACCCGGGCGGGTATTGGGAAGACCAGGGATACAACTGGTTCAGCGGGATCTGATGAGGTACAGAACCTAAACAGCGGCGTCCGATTTGGAACCTGTTCCCAACACTCACAGCCGAATCAGTTATTTCTTGGATGCGCCTTCACTTGCCCATCTCATTCGCGCTACTAGCCACAATTGATTCCCGTCAGGCAGGTTTAGGCAGCGCAGTTCAGTCCTGGAAGTGCATAGTCACGCCAGGAGCATCGGAGTGAGTGATGACATTAGCTTTGGCATGAGGTGCTCTTATGATTGGTGTTTCTGCGCTACCGTCAGTTCCAACAGTGTTGCCGACTTCAGGAAATAAAATACAAGCTACTACCAATGGATCGGATTTCCGCTCCCACTTGGAGGCTCAGTCCAGGTCACATGTGCAGCAGCTAGAGACAACAAGCGCACAGGTGTTATCGGACTCGTCCACGAACTTGTCACGTCGACCGGGTATGGAAGCAATGCTTCAAATGTTGGCATGGCGCAAGCGTACGGACAGCGCTCCCAGTAGACCAGGTCCATCAGTACCAGATGCTCAAGCCAGTGGCGTGGATATTGCGAGCTTTAACTTCCCCGTTCGAGGCGTTTTGGCTACCGGGGAGGTCATCCAACAGAGCTGCCTAAATGAGGAGGGTGGGAAGCTCTATTTGAAGTCTTTTAATGACCTGGCCGTGTGTGCTTCTGCTGGCGAAGAAAGTGAATTGCCCCCTGAAGTTAACTGCGGATGGGGGCTGAATGCATTCGCAATTGCAGTGGCTCTGTCCGTAATAATCCTCACCTGGATACCAACGGAGATTGTTCGAGCGCCACTACGATCACCCAAAATCCGGAATTTGCGCCGTCGCAAGCCCTCTTCAGTCGAGAGCGATCTTTATGATCGGTCAGATTTAGAGGAAAGGGGTTAGAAACAGAGGGCCTCGATAGCTCTTTTGCCGCTGTCTAGGATTTCTGCGGGTGATGCCGCACCGAACACCGCGATCACGCGGGCCAACGCTGTTTCAGTGCCAGCACGCATATCCATCGGCTCGGTGGCGAGTTAGATGCTATCGATATGGATCACTGGGCAAGTCCACGGACAACGCGGGCGCAGCCTTCAGGATCGAGGGTTGGCCATTTCACCGTGACCGATTGCTCACCAAGCGGTAACTCGATAGTCACCTTCAGCCGGTCGCTTCGGCGTAGCTCTCACTGGAACGAACGCCGGCAACGCCGCTGGTGGTTGATCTCGGTCAAGCTGTAGCCACTTGCGAATGACGTTGGCGTTGATGTCGTGGCTGATGGCGACGCTGGAGACGGTCGCACCGGATTGCAGGCACCTGAAAAACCTGGGCCTTGAACGGTTTAGGGTAAGAGCTTCGTTGGTGCATGGAAATCCCGGCGATAAGGGCTATCGCGCCCGCTTAAAAAGACGCGGACACCATCGTCCTTAATGCTGGAGTGCGGAAGGTGACTTAGCCGGACGCGCACGGCACGGTGGTGGCTGGCCGAGAATGGCTGTCGCCGGACCCTGCTGACGATCATCGACAGGTTGTGCGAGCCGGTTTTGCCAGGAGGCAGTAACTCGTAGGCGGTGCATTACCCACGGGACTGATAGGAATAGGCAAAGATTGCAGACGTTCCGGCATACGTCGCTGTAAGTAGCTTCACTACCATGGGCATCACTCAACCGAGAGGAGATGCTCATGAATCATTCTAAAACACTGTTCATAACCGGCATTAGCAGCGGCTTCGGCAAGGCCCTTGCCAGTGAGGCATTGGTTGCTGGTCATCGTGTCATCGGTACGGTTAGAAACCAGGAGGCGTTGCAGGCGTTCGAAGCGCTGTCTGCTGAACGTGCCCACGGTGTAATCTTGGATGTCACCGATTTTGAACGCATCGACAGCGTCGTCGCTAACGTGGAAAGCTGTCATGGTCCGGTAGATGTCCTAGTCAACAACGCGGGCTATGGCCATGAAGGCATTTTTGAAGAGTCGCCGCTTGAAGAAATGCGCCGCCAATTCGATGTCAACGTGTTTGGTGCGGCCGCCATGATCAAGGCGTTTTTACCGTACTTTCGTCAGCGTCGCGGCGGGCACATCATCAACATCACGTCGATGGGCGGCACCATCACAATGCCGGGTATCGCCTACTATTGCGGCAGCAAGTTTGCCTTGGAAGGGATCTCCGACACATTGAGCAAGGAGCTTGCACCGTTCAACATCTTAGTGACTGCTGTTGCGCCGGGCTCGTTCCGCACCGACTGGGCCGGCCGTTCAATGCAGCGTACGCCACGCAGCATTGCCGACTACGATGCTAGCTTCGATCCGGTGCGCCAGGCACGAAAAGAGAAGAGTGGCAAACAGCTGGGAGACCCGCAAAAAGCCGCACAAGCGATGCTGCAACTCATCGACAACGCTAATCCGCCCGCCCACCTTCTGCTTGGCAGCGATGCGCTGGGCCTGGTCCGAGGCAAGCTTGAGCAGTCGCTGAAAGAGCTCGAGCAGTGGGAAGCCCTGACCCGCTCTACCGATAGCTGAACGCTCAAGCAGAAGGATTGAATATGAGCAATGAGGCACACGGCACCCGACGTATGGTTGAATTGATGGCGCAGTTGGCGCCGCTCGAAGGATACAACCTCAGCCCCCTGGACGATATACGGTTTTTGCGCTCCAACCGACCGTTGACGCGCACGCCAGTGCTCTATGAGCCCGGCATCGTGATCCTGTGTCAGGGGCGCAAGCATGGTTACCTGGGGAACGACGTCTACATCTACGACGCTCAGCATTATCTGGTGGTGGCGGTGCCTGTTCCGTTCACGATGGAAACCGACGCCAGTGAAGAAGAACCGATGTTCGCCGTATACATGCGGCTGGATTTTAAGCTGGCGGGCGAGCTGATTCTGGAAATCGATGAAACATTCGGCCCGACGGCTGCACCGCCCAGAGGTATGTATTCCTCGCTGATGGACGACCGATTGCGTGAATCCACCTTGCGCTTTCTTGAAGTCATGAGTCATCCAGTCGATGCGCAGATCTTGGGCCCCTCGCTGGTACGTGAGATTTACTACCGCATCATTGCTGGCGAGCAGGGCGGCTCGATGCGCGCGGCGCTCAGTAAACAGGGGCATTTCGGCAAAGTCACCCGTGCCATCCGCAAGATCCACAGCTCTTATCAAGAGCAGTTGAGCGTCGAAGCGCTGGCTCAGGAAGCCAGTATGAGCGTGCCTAATTTCCACCTTCACTTCAGGACGGTGACTAACTCGTCGCCTATGCAATACTTGAAATCGACTCGACTGCACCAGGCACGTTTGCTGATGTTGCGTGACGACATTTCGGCGGCAGCAGCGGCATTCGATGTCGGCTATGAAAGCCCATCGCAATTCAGCCGGGAATTCAAACGTTTCTTCGGCCGCACCCCTCACGCCGAGATCGCGTGGATGAAAGCGACATACTCATTACCTGAGTCCAACAGGCCTTCGTTCTTCGTCTCCTCACATTAGTGTTTGGCCCCGTAGCAGGGTCCCAGTGGAATAGGGTGGTAACGAAGTCATCGTTGCTAGCTTTCTCTGGTGTTTCTGAGGAACGGCAGAATTTGGCGAGTGAAGGGGGGGGGGAGAACTCCCGGTAACGGATTGCCGAGCGTAAACGTTGGTTGCCGCTAGAGAGGCAATCCGTATTCGATATGCCCAATCAGGTTCAATACATCACGATGGTCATTGCGCATTAGCAGAAGTTCGAGTGGGGATTTCATGCCCGCTGCCATTGCTGGCGATGTCAGCCAGCGTGAAGTTTCGGTCGCGTTGAAGGCGAAGAGTTTGAGAGCAGAGCCTAGTACTTTCGCCATCGAATTCCCCTGCCTGATCCACTCATCCAATTCTGGTGTTGGCATTGCGCATTCTCTCTCATGGGCCTCGCAGCGGGCGCTCAGCCAGCCATTGCGCTCTCGGATGAGACCCGGGGCGCCGCATAGCTCGCAGATGGATTCCGACAACCTTTCTACGAGATCAACTACAGCTTCGATGTAGTCGTCACCACCGTGGTAGTAGAAACGAAGCCCCCCAAACTTCTCTTTCACCTGCGATGCAACTACTTGCTCTGAGTCCCGATGATTGGAGTTTGTCTGGATCAGTTCGCAGGCTGCGTAGATAAGCGCGAACCAGCCGTCTTGGCACTCGAAGCCGAACAACGAAAGGCATCCCCGTCCCTCTGCCGGCAGTAGCGCGGGGTAGCGGGAGCTAAGATAGGATTCCAACTGTTCATTCATATGCGTTTCCCATTTAGTGGCCTGGTGATACGCCCTTAGAACCAGGAATCCTCAAGTGCAAAACCGTGAGGTTTGAGTACCTCGTTAATTGCGCCACAGGTGCGTTCACAGCGGCGCAGTTCGCAATCGGTAAAGGATGCTGTGAGGGCCAGCAGCCAGGTCAGCTCATGCAGGTGAATCTCGCGTGGATCGCAATACCAGACCTGCACTATCGAGATGCTTGGGTCTTGGAAGTGGAAATCTTCGACCAGTTCCAGCGTTCTCTCTCTAACGCGCCAGTCGCTGATGCTGATGGCATAGGTTTTCTGCAAGTCGTCCGCTAGCATGCTGATTTCGCTCAGGGCGCTTACACCGGCCAGCGGAAGACCCGAGGAGTCGAAGTCCCGCACGTAGAAATCCCGGATTCTGGGGTTCGAGATGCAGTTTCTGACTTCGGTCAGGGAGATGCTACCGGTAGCTTCGCGCAAATTGGATTTCAACTGCTCGGCGAGGCTGGGCTCGTTGATCATGTGTAGTTGCACTAGTGGTACTAGCCTTCTCATTTCGGTTCTCCTGCGATTAATTTGGCCTTTCGTGATCCGAATACGGAATTCGGTGGCCGCGCTTGGCCATGCGATTCCAAATGCGGAAAGGCTGGGCCGAATTCGGACGTTAGGCGTCCAAATTTGGAAAGAAAAGGCCAAATTGGGAAACACTCTCGAAGAGAGTGGTGTTAATTAAAGCGAAGAAAATGAAGGGAAATTACCGAATTTCCGTCGAAAACGACCAAGTTTCCTCGGTCATGTTTTTTTCGGTTTTCTTTATGAGATACTTTTTATCGAGCTGCGGATTTGCGAGCAAAGGCGTTGTACGTCACTTCGTTCCTCCCAGCGCGGCTCGCTTTTTCGGCGCTTCGCTTGAAAAAGAAAGGTGTACTTAATACGTCAATAGCATTGACATAAAAATAATAACAAGGTGCTCATCATGGATAGAAAAACAGCGAGGCTGTGCCTCCGAATCACCCCGTCCGACAAGAAGGCCATCGTCGCGAAGGCTCGTAATCTTCATCTCAGCACGGCCGATTGGCTGATCCGCTCTGCCCTAGACCGCGAAATCATCCCCCCGAGATCAGTGTGGGATGCGCAGTCGATCAATCAGCTCTCGCGTATTGGCAATAACCTCAACCAGTTAGCCCACTGGGCCAACTGTGGAGTGCATATAGATGAGGAGGCTCTGCGTGAAGTAGCGGTCGAGTTGCGAGCTTTGCGGGGGCTTCTGGATGATTTTTAAGGTTCGCAAGCATCGTTCGAGGCGGCATTTGCGCAACCTCGTCCGGTATCTTCTGTCTCGTAAGAGCAAATCGAATGAGCGGGTTTTGCGACACGAATCGCTCCTCGCATTACCCATGCTGCCCGGCGAAACTCCGCTCGGCTACGCCAAGCAATGGGCTTCCGAGCTGTGGTCATTCAGCGCCCAAGAGCGTGTCGGAAAAAAGCCTCCAGAAGATTATTTTGTTCACTCGGTTATGAGTTTTTTCCCGGGTAACGCTGTACATGAGGCAGATCAACTCACTGCCGAGCAGGCTGTTGAGCTTGCGAAAGAGGCGATGGCTGAGGTGGCTCCGGGAGAGAGGCAAGTTTTGTACGTTGTCCACGGCGATAAAGCGCATTTGCACGTCCATATCGTTTTCTCAACCGTCGAGCTTGGGGGGCGCATCTGGAACCCTCGGATGGATTTCCGCTTGTGGGAGGCTGCGGCTGCTCGATTGGAAGTAAAACACGGCCTGTACCAAGTCACGGTCGGGCGAGCGGGAGGGGAGCCCGCTCGGAGAAAATCGCCGTCTTCCAATGAGCTGAATATGGTTCTACGTACTGGACAGTCTTCTGATCGGATGCTGTTGCAACAGGCGCTCGATGCAGCGCTAGGCTCTGTACGAAAAGTACTGTCGTAGACATCGCCGCCAGCAGGCCAATGTGACCATGGCGGCATAGCTTTTCGCGAGCTTGCAGTAACGGGTCGCCAAGCGACGAT
>NZ_JAMYBK010000036.1 GCF_024127895.1 Pseudomonas guariconensis
CCAGAACCATGCGCACGGCACGTTCACGGACTTCAGGGGAGTAGGTCGTAGTCTTTTTCATGGCCTCATCTTCTCAAGAGTTGAGGCCTCCACGAAACCCGGGGCGGTTCAGTCAGCAGGAGGTTCTTTTTTGTCACCTCAATCAGGAGGCCTAACCCCATCGTTACCACGCGCAGCCTCGGCTATTGGTGCCCGCTGTGGTGCTTGCTGTATCAGGCGATCTACGACGCTGGGAATTCCCAGTTGCCGTGTACTGCCCTGCGGTTTGGGAATTTCAACCGCTCGCACTGCCTGGGGATGGTATTCACCGGCCAGCAACCTGCTTCTGAGAGTTGGCCAATACGGTTTTACGTAGCCAGCCAAGTCGGCCACCGTCATACCATCGACACCTGGCGCCCCTTTGTTGCTGACTACGCGTTGATACGCACGCCTGAGGTTGACCTAAAATTCCTCGCGGTTGGCTGCCGTGCGATAGTCGGATGCTGACGATCCAGACTTACCCTGCGTTATATTCCTTGCTCGGTGTACAGTACGGCGGTGACGGCAAGAACACATTTGGACTTCCGGACCTCCGCGGGCGGGCCGCTTCTACAGAGCCTAGCTCAGATTTTCAGTGGCATTTCTACACTAGAAACCGCATTTGTGCTTCCCATCTGTCCGCGGCAGCGGCCAGCTATGGCGCCAACACCCCGAACCAGTCAGGGCGTTGGTGATACCGATCAAGGGACACATTGCGGTTTACTGCCGCACTAACAGTGCGCCACTCAGGCTTAGGTCAGGTCGAAACGATCCAGGTTCATCACCTTGGTCCAAGCGGCGACGAAGTCCTTCACCAGCTTCTCCTTACCGTCGGAGCTGGCGTAGACCTCGGCATAAGCACGCAGTATCGAATTGGAGCCGAACACCAGATCATTACGAGTAGCGGTGTACTTCACCTGCGCGTCCTTGCGGGTACGACCTTCGAAAACCTCGTTGCTGTCATCGGTAGCCTTCCATACGGTGCCCATGTCCAGCAGGTTGACGAAGAAGTCGTTGGACAGCACGCCGACCTTGTCGGTGAACACGCCACGCTGGCTACCGTCGTGGTTGGCACCCAGTACGCGCAGGCCGCCGACCAGCGCGGTTAGTTCCGGCGCAGTAAGGGTCAGCATCTGCGCCTTGTCGATCAGCATCGACTCGGTCGGCACCCCAAGATTACCCTTGTTGTAGTTACGGAAGCCATCGGCTACCGGCTCCAGCACATCGAAGGATTCAACATCCGTCTGATCCTGACGCGCATCGACACGGCCCGCTGCGAACGGTACGTCCACCGTGACACCCGCAGCCTTGGCCGCCAGCTCGACACCGACATTGCCAGCCAGCACGATGACATCGGCAAGGGATGCTTTACCGGATGCCTGCTGGATTTCCACCAGTTTCGGCAGCATCTTTAGCGCCCGTTGGTTGACCGCCCAATCCTTCTGCGGAGCCAGAGCGAGGCGCGCACCATTGGCACCGCCGCGCTTGTCACCGCCGCGAAAGGTCGAGGCAGACGCCCAGGCCGCAGACACCAGATCACCCACCGACAGACCGGAGGCTGCGATCTTCGCCTTCAGATCGGCGATATCGGCAGCAGTCGGGTTGTGGGTGGCGGCAGGAAGCGGGTCTTGCCAGATCAGGTCTTCTTTCGGCACTTCCGGGCCAAGGTAACGCGCTTTCGGCCCCATGTCGCGGTGGGTCAGCTTGTACCAGGCGCGGGCAAAGGCATCAGCGAACGCCTGTGGATCTTCGTAGAAGCGCTTGGAAATCTTGCCGAACTCCGGGTCGAAACGCAGACTGAGGTCGGTGGTCAGCATGGTCGGTTTGTGAAACTTACCGGCTACATGCGCATCAGGAATAATCTCCGGCGCGTCCTTGGCCACCCACTGCTTGGCACCAGCCGGCGACTGGGTCAATTCCCATTCGAACTTGAACAGGTTTTCGAAGAAGTTGTTGCTCCACAGCGCCGGGGTTTTCGTCCAAGTTACTTCAAGGCCGCTGGAGACAGTATCCTTGCCGAAACCGCTGCCGAAGTTGCTGGTCCAGCCCAGCCCCTGGGCTTCGATTGGCGAGCCTTCCGGCTCCGGGCCTTTGTGCGACTCAGGGGCAGCGCCGTGACACTTACCAAAGGTATGGCCGCCAGCGATCAAGGCGACGATCTCTTCGTCATCCATGGCCATGCGGTAGAAGGTCGCGCGGATATCCTTGGCGGCCTCCAGATAATCTCCGCTGGCGTTGGGACCTTCTGGATTCACATAGATCAGCCCCATGTGGGTCGCGCCGAAAGGCGCCGTAAGCTCACGCTCATCGTTGACCCGCATGGGATCTACACCAAGCCAGGCAACTTCGGCGCCCCAGTTGACGTCCTGATCCGGTTCCCACACATCCTCACGGCCACCAGCGAAACCGAAGGTACGGAACCCCATGGACTCAAGCGCGACGTTGCCAGCCAGGATGTAAAGGTCAGCCCAGGAAATCGACTGACCGTACTTCTGCTTGATCGGCCACAGCAAGCGGCGCGACTTGTCGATATTGACGTTGTCCGGCCAGGAATTCAGCGGCGCGAAGCGCTGCTGTCCGCGACCGCCGCCGCCGCGACCATCCGTGGTGCGATAGGTACCAGCCGAGTGCCAGGCCATACGAATGAACTGCGGACCATAGTGGCCGAAGTCGGCGGGCCACCAATCCTGGCTGTCGGTCATCAGCTTGACCAGATCGGCCTTCAGCGCCCTGTAATCGAGCTTCTTGAATGCTTCGGCGTAGTTGAACTTCTCGCCCAGGGGATTGGATCGGTCGGAATGCTGATTGAGCAGGTCCACACGCAACTGGTTCGGCCACCAATCTTTGTTGGTCGTGCCACCACCAGCAACGTGATTGAATGGACATTTACTTGGGTTCGACATGGTGCTCCCCTTCTAGTCAACGGATCGGCTCTAATGAATTCGGCCGACAATAAGACAGGCTCTGGTCTATCCCCCTGAGTGGACAGACCCATTGGGCTGAATGTGCCCCTAAGATAGAAAAGCGCCAGAGCCTTAGACACCTCTACCTAGGGGCGCCCGGCTAACATCAAGGTGTGTGGCTCTCATACTTTGGTTTATCCGCACCAGATACTCACAGCTTTTTCGATCCAGTAAATGATGGTCAGCACCTCGAAAGGCTTGCTCAGGAATGCCAGGGCACCTGTTGCAAGCAGCTGTTGCACGTTAACAACGTTGGGTAATGCGGTAATAAAAATGATCGGCGGAACGCACACTTGGTCAATTCAGCCAGCACTAGCCCGCGAGATGGCTTCAGTTGCACTGCTAATGACGCCTTGGCGTAGCAAGCCTAAGGGACGGGTAATCGTGCATTCCGATCAGGACAGCCAATATGGCGGTGTTGACTGGAAGCGTTTCCGCACTGTGGTCTGTTCCGATCTAACTACAAACTGGGTTGGGTTAGCTTATCTAACGTCTATGCGCTCCAGCTCTTGCACACCCACACGAAACCTAAGTATGGCGCTTCGATACCCATGGACGATGGTGGAGGTCCCCGCCCGGCGAATAGGGTTTGTCTACCGGCACTCCAGCCTTCAAAACGATCAAGGCGTCAATTTGAGGGCGTGATACGGCCGGCCCCAATTCGCCGTACGAGCGGCACTCTGACGAGAGCTTTCACCATGACTGAAGAGACCAAAGGAACCACACGCCGCGCCTTGACGAGCGCTAGCGTAGCGGCTGCCACGCTGGCCATGGCTGTTCCCGTATTAGCGGGTCAGCCGGGCAACGCCCAAGTCGCCCCGACAACAGACCCTCGCAAAAATCAGGGTTCGGGCTACCTCACCCTGCGCGATGGAACACAGCTGTTCTACAAAGACTGGGGCAACGGCCAACCAATCGTTTTTCACCACGGCTGGCCACTCTCAGGGGATGACTGGGACAATCAGATGCTGTTCTTTTTAAGCAAAGGCTACCGCGTAATTGCCCATGATCGCCGCGGTCACGGACGCTCGTCCCAGACGGCGAAAGGCAACGATATGGACACCTACGCCGCCGACCTGGCGGAGTTGGCCGCACATCTGGATCTGAAAAATGCCGTGCACATTGGACATTCTACCGGCGGAGGCGAGGTTGCCCGCTACGTCGCCCGCCATGGCGCCGGTCGGGTCGCCAAAGCTGTGCTGGTCGGCGCCGTGCCACCGATCATGCTGCGCACCGACAAAAACCCCGGCGGTCTACCGCTGAAGGTGTTCGATGGCTTCCGCGAAGCGCTCGCTGCCAATCGCGCAAACTTCTACCGAGAGGTGGCGGCAGGTCCCTTCTATGGCTTTAACCGCCCGGGCGCCAACGTCTCTGAAGCGGTGATTAGCAACTGGTGGCGCCAAGGTATGAGTGGAGGGGCTAAAGCTCACTACGACTGCATCAAGGCATTCTCGGAAACCGACTTCACAGAAGATCTGAAGCAGATCGCCGTACCGACCCTCGTACTGCATGGTGAAGACGACCAGATCGTTCCCATCGAAAACTCTGCGCGTCTCTCCATCAAGCTACTTCGACATGGCACTCTCAAGACCTACCCAGGCCTGCCCCACGGCATGTGCACCACTCACGCCGAGACCATTAATGCGGACCTGCTGGCCTTCATCCAGGGCTGAAGCCTATACGCGTCAAAGGCCCAGGGCTTGATGCTCTGGGCCGTTTCTCATTCAGAGCTGCGACAGACCGCCATCGACACACAGGTCAACGCCGGTGATGAAGCTGCTATCTTCCGAAGCTAAGAACAGCACTGCATTTGCGACCTCTTCAGGGTGTCCAAGACGGCCGAGCGGGATCAGGCTCGAGACCTGCTTTTCGAACTCATCAAACTGCGTCTCTGCGATTCCCATCTTGCCGATAATCGGCGTATGTACCGGGCCGGGACTCAAGCAGTTGACCCGAATGTTCCTCCCCTTGAGCTCTGCAGCCCAGCTACGCGCGAACGAACGCACCGCAGCCTTGGTAGCGGCATACACTATGTGAGCGTCCAGTGCTTTCAGGTGTGCAATGGACGAGACCAGTACGATTGAGCCTCCATCACGCAGCAGTGGCAGCGCTTTCTGAATGGTGTAGAAAGCGCCCTTGACGTTGATATCGAACTGTTCGTCGAATTGACCTTCATCGACTTGGGCACCCAATGCCGGACGAATGATTCCAGCATTGGCGACCAGCACATCCAGACGTCCGAAGCGCTCGCCAACCTGTCGATACAGTGCGTCCAGGTCTTCAGCTCGACTGGCGTCCGCGCAAATGCCAAGGGCATTTTCACCGATGATGCTGACCGCCTCCTGTACAACTTCCGAGCGGCGCCCGGTGATGACCACCTCGGCACCTTCCAGAACGAATCGTTGCGCGGTAGCCAGTCCGATGCCGCTGTTGCCCCCCGTGACCAATGCGACCTTATCTTTCAACTTTCCCATCATTTCTCCAACGTGACTTGCGAATGAACTCGTTCGAAAAGTCGCAAATCGGGAGTGCGCAGTAGGTCCTTCTGCAGAGGCAGATAGCGCCCTATTTTTTCCGCCAGACGGCTACGGCGTTCGGCCAGTTGGACTTGGAGCGCGTCCAGAGCGGCCAACTTTTCCAGATGCTGCTGCAGGCAGGCGAGGAATCCTTCACTGTCCTCTTCCTCCTCCAAGTACTGCAACAGGCCGTGGATCTGTCGGGTACTGAAGCCACACTCAAGCAGTTCTCGAATCCAAAGCACGCGTTGCACCATGGACGTGGCGTAATCGCGATAGCCATTGTCTAGTCGCGACGACTCGATCAGCTGCCGAGATTCGTAGTGGCGAAGCGCACGTGTACTGACGCCAGCGCGTAGAGCCAGCTCTCCGATTTGCATGTCAACCTCCGATAGATGCAACTCTGACGGCTTGACGCTAGCGTCAAGGTCAAGCTCTGATGGTTATTGAATGCGGCGTCATGCACTCGTCGTAAGAAGCGCAGGCAAGGAGAACTGCATCACCGCGCCACGAGGCAGATTGCTGCTGGCCCAGAGCCGACCAGCATGGCTGTCGACGATCGAGCGGCAGATCGACAAGCCCATGCCCATGCCAGAGGCCTTGGTGGTATAGAACGGTGCGAAGAGAAGATCGTTATTGCCATCGACAAACCCCGGCCCAGTGTCGCTCACTCTCACTCGTACACCGCCCCCCTCGTACCCGGTGCTAACCACCAACTGGCGTTCTCCGATAGGGACAGCCTCCATAGCTTCGATAGCATTGACGATCAGGTTGAGCATCACCTGCTGCAACTCGACCCGATCCCCCTCCACTTCCGGCAAGTCTTCTGCAAGCTCAACCCGAACCACAGTGCGGGACTTGGCGGCCTCGCCTCGACTGAACTCGACCATCTCGAGCAAAGCCGCTCCGAGGTCTACCGGTTGTTTCTGCGGTGGTGTCTTCCGAATCAATTGGCGGATGCGTCCTAGCACCTCGGCAGCCCGGTTGGCGTCCTTGATAATGCGCCCCAGCACCTGATTAACTTCACCAAAATCCGGGGGATCTGCTCTAAGCCAGCGTAAGGCGGCATTAGCATTGGTCACGGTGGCGGCGATCGGCTGGTTTACCTCATGGGCGATGGACGCCGCCAACTGCCCCATGGTTGCCACACGGTTGGCATGAGCCAGCTCCGTCTGCACTTCGCGATAACGGCGCTCACCCTCACGTACTCGCTCCTCAGCCTGCTTGCGCTCAGTGAGATCGAGCACAAAGGCCACTCCCTCCTGTAAGTTCGCCTCAAAAGCAGCCAGACCAACAATCACCGGCACCCGGCCACCGTCCTTGCGGATGTACTCTTTTTCAAATGGGTTAGCACGCCCGGTACGTATGGCGACAGCCAGCGCTTTTTCACTCTCGCTACGACACTCTGACGGCGTCATGTCGTGCCAACGCACGCGCCCGGACATCAGCTCGTCACGCTCATAGCCGACCATCCGCAGGAACGCGTCGTTGGCCTCGATTATCTCGCCGTCTGCACTCCAGACGACGATGCCAATAATGTTTGCGTCTACCAACCGGCGGATCTTCGCTTCACGCTCGGCTACATCGCGATAAAGACGTGCGTTTTCCAGCGAGATCGCTGCCTGCGAAACCAGCAGCCGTAACACGGCGATCCGTCCCGGATTGAATACATTGGCCGAGAGGTTGTTTTCCAAGTAAAGCGCTCCGGTGAGCTTGGCTTGGTTCACCAGTGGCATACAGAGAATTGAGCGAGCACCATGCTGGTAGATATACGGATCGGCAGTGAAGGCAGGGTCAATCATGGCGTCCTCCAGGCACAAGCTCTCGCCGGTACGCAATACCTGATAGAGCACTGACTCCGCCAGCACAGTCGAACTAATCGGCTCGTTGCACAACAGCATCGCACCCTCGCCGACGGTAGCCTGTGCGGCAATTCGCAGTTCGCCCGCATCCGCCAAGACCAAAAATCCGCGCTCGGCACCAGCCTGCTCGATAGCCGTGCGCATCACCATGTCGATCAGCTTCTCTAGGACGATCTCCCCCGAGGCCGCCTGGGACACCTTAAGGACCGTAGCCAGGTCGAGGTGCTCAACCGACGTGGCGATAGTCGCGGTTGGGCCAGGCACAAGCTCTTCAATACGTAGATAGCGGTGACGCTCCTCCAACTGTCGTACCTTACCGTCAGCGCCCCAGCGTCGGTAGCCGTAACACGCATCCTGCAGATAGACACGGGCAACTTTGTTCAGACCGCGTGTGCCGTAGAAACGTCCTGCCAGCTCGTTTGCCAGCGCCTCGATCTGGACAAAGCCATGGTCCTGAGCCTGGCGGATGGCCTCTTCGTAAAGAAGCTCAGCCTCAATCATCCGCCCCTCGACGCGGGCGATTTCGGCCCCCACCAACGCCAACCGGCAAGTGAAGGACTCCGAGCATTGCTGCGCCCATTCCTGCAATTGCACATGATGGCCGGACAGGTCCCGCAGACGGCTGAGCTGATCGTCGGAGGAGACAGAGTCGAAGGTGGCTGTCAGTGTCAGCGCCGCGTGGAAGTGATACTCGGCTTCTTCTGTAAAGGACGCTACGCCCCACAGGAGCGCCTTCGCCTGCGCCACGCAGTGCAATGCCACACTGTAGTCACCTGCCATGTAGCGCGCCTGCAGCTTGCGTATCCAGTACTTGGCTGCCGCCAGAACCAAACCAGGAGTGCGATCCAGGTGTGCTTCGAAACGCTTTTCGTCGAACAGCTCATCGTCGAAACAACCGAAAGTCGAGGTCCGTCCGCGAAGCGTTCGAATCAGTGCCAACTGCGTGCTGATAAAATCCACCACGAGACCGAAGTGAATTTTCTGCGCATAAGCAAGACCTTGCTCCGCCTCCTGGTGCACCTGAGCCAGCGACTCACCAAGAAATAGCACATCGGAAATATGGCCATTACCCGCGTAGGCAGCGTAAGCCAAATCACCGACTCGGTTGGCGGCTACGAAAGCCCGGCGCAGAAGATCCCGGCACTCTCGCACCGGCCTCATCCAGCGCACTACGAACATCGAGAAACACAGATAGGTGCGTGCCTCATGGCGACTCAGGCCACGCCTGTCGACTAACTCGCAACCCAGTCGACCAAATCGGTAGCCTGACTCGTAATCACCGAACCGGTGACCGGCAACTCTCCCCATATTTGCATAGAGCATGCAGGAGGCGTCGCCATTGCCCCGCTCCAGGCTCCAACTGACGGCCTTGCAGATAGTAATACAGGCCAGGTTGGCGTCGCTTTGCAGGGCTGGAGCAAATAGCTTACCGAGGGCATCAAGCGTCGCCAGAGAGGCGGCGTCCTCCATGAGCGGCAGATCGATCAGTTGTTCGATACTGCGCTCTCCCAACTGTTTCCAGATCTGCTGATACTCCCGACGCACTTGTTCATCGTCGGGGTGGGCTGACCAGTTAATTCCAACTGTACGAAGATAAGCCAAACAAACAGCAACTGCGCTGTCACTGCGGTCCTGCAGGAGGTATACGTCCATCTGCAGGCAGGCTACTGCCGCCTGCTCCACCGTGCTTACGGCACGCGACGTGAGGGAAGCGAGACGATCTTCGGACTGTTCAAGCTGACCGGTGAGGAATTCGCATTCGGCTCGGTTGATTTCCAAAGCAAAGCACAAATCGTGGCGACGCGCCCAGCAATCTCCGTCGAGTAGTTCCGCCCCCACTCCCAGGTAGGACAGCGCCGAGCTATAGGCGCTGGAGGCTTTGGCACGCTGCCCGGCCAACAGGTTGAACTCGGCCAACTGTTCACGCTCAGCACGGGTTTCGATTAGCCGGGCGCCACGGTTAAGCTGACCGACAATTTCAAAGATATCATCTTCACGCCGCTCCATAGGTGTCTGCTCAGCCAGCAAACGGCCGATACGTAGGTGCGTCTCGTCACGGGCAGCGTCAGCGATAAGCGAATATGCTGCCTCCTGAATACGGTCATGGACGAATGCGCACACGCCCTGTTGGCACTCCACCAGTTCCTGGCGCACCGCGGGCCAAAGTATTGAGTGCACTCGAGGAGGCGGTAGGTCAAGCATGGCCGCTAAGGTATCGATCTGCGCCCTGCTGCCCAGGCAAGCTAATTGCTGCAGAGCCAAACGGGTTTCCAGTGGCAGACGCACCAACTTACCCACCATCAAGTCGACAACGTTGTCGGTGTAACCCTTGGCGTGGATACGCTCTGCATCCCAACGCCAGCGACGGGCTGTGTGGTCGTAGGTAAGTAGCTCTTCCTCGATTAGCGATTGGAGGAACTGGATTATAAAAAATGGGTTCCCGGCCGTTTTGTCCTGCACCAGCCGGGCGAGTGACACGATACTCGGTGGGGGGCAGCGCAGGGACTCGGCGATCAGTTGCTCGATGTGCACACGGGCCAGGGGCTTAAGGCGGATCTCATCAATGCGCACACCAGCCTGTCGGATAGCTTGCAACTTGCCCGTCAGCGGATGATAGGCATCTACCTCATTATCACGGTAGGCGCCCACCAACATCAGGTGGTGCAACTCAGCGTGAGTCAGCAAGTCCTCCAGCAAATCAAGAGTCGCTGCATCCAGCCACTGCAGGTCATCGAGGAACAGTACTAACGGGTGATCTTCGCGGGCGAAAACACCAATGAAACGACGCAGTACCAGCAGGAAACGGCGCTGCGCCTGCTGCGGCTCTAGTTCTGCCACCACCGGCTGTTCACCGATAATTAAACGCAACTCGGGAATCAGGTCGGTGATAAGCCGGGCATTGGACTCTAGCGCCGCCAACAGAGCATCACGCCAGCCCTCCAGCACTTCGACATTTTTGCCCAGCAACGTGCGTACCAGTCCTTGGAACGCCTGTACTAGTGTCGAATAGGGAATGTCGCGCTTGTACTGGTCGAACTTACCGGCAGCGAATAACCCGCGTGGTTGCACCAGTGCCTTGTGCAACTCATTGACCACCGAGGACTTGCCGATCCCGGAGTATCCCGACACCAGCACCAGCTGAGGTGTGCCGTTGGCGACAACGCGCGCGAAGGCGTCAACCACCCTCGCTACCTCATATTCTCGACCATAGAGTTTCTCGGGTACCCACAAGCGATCGAATGTGCCGTACTCGTCGAGCGTGAAGGCCTTGATCCGCCCTCTTCTCTGCCAGTCATCCAAGCACCGACGTAAGTCGTACTCGACACCTACGGCGCTCTGATAGCGCTCCTCAGCGGTCTTGGCCAACAACTTGAGCACAATCTGCGAGAGCATCTGCGGTACGCTGCTGACACGCTCGTTCGGTGGTTGCGGTTTATGTGCAATGTGACAGTGCACCCACTCCATCGGGTCGCTGGCGGTAAACGGCAGGGTTCCGGTGAGCATCTGGTAGAGAACCACGCCGAAGGCATAGAGGTCGCTACGCGAGTCTATGGAGCGATTCATCCGCCCGGTCTGTTCCGGAGCCATATACGCCAGGGTGCCAGCGATGGTCTCCGGAGACTCGGGGGCCTGTCTCTGTCGCGGCAATCGTGAGGCAAGACCGAAGCCGGTTAGGCGTACCTGGCCATCAGTGCAGTTGACTTGAATATGGTTGGGTTTGAGGTCCCTGTGCACCAGACCACTCTGATGCAGATGGCGCAACGCAACAGCGATCTCGATGGCCAGACGCAGGAATGTTTGGGTTTCCAAGGGACAGAGCAGCAGGTTTGACAGCGGCTCGCCGCCGGGATCACCAAGCAACAGGCGTGTCTGCCCCTCTTCATAATGGAGCGCTTGCGGCCGCAGTGCCCAGGCACTGTCCAGTTCCTCTCGCAGACTGTACTCATGCGCTAGCCGCTCAAGAGTCGCAGGTAATGGATGTTCAGCAACAGGACATACCACCAGTACGTCGGAATCGCCACAACCAGGCTGACAACTGCGTAAGAGGACCCGCTCACCGTCGTCCCACAGAATCTTCTGTTTGATGGCCATAGATCTCGACCTCTGAAGAGGGCTGTCCCCAACTGGTGGTCAGCGAGTGCTCTGAAAAAGGCCTGGCAGGTCTCAGATCGTTCTCTGCATTGGCTTTACGCCCAGCGCCTCAGCCATGCGCACCAGATCGGCGACGGAGCGTGCAGCTAACTTCCTCATGACATGACCACGATGCACTTTTACGGTCACCTCACTGAGGTTGAGTTCGGCAGCGATCTGCTTGTTCATCAACCCGGCAATGACGAAGCGCAGCACATCGCGTTCTCGCTGGGTCAGTGAGTCAAACGCTTTACGTAGAGCAGCGCTGGACCTCTCGACCTGTAAGCGCTCACCATCGCGGGCCAGGCCGCTGGCCACAGCATCGAGCATATCCTGGTCACGGAAGGGCTTAGCGAGGAAGTCGACGGCGCCAGCCTTCATCGCTTTGACCGTCATGGCAATATCGCCATGACCTGTCATAAACACGATGGGCATACGCGCACCGCTCTTCTCCATCTGCTCCTGAAATGCGAGCCCACTTTCACCACGCAGGCGTACATCAAGGATCAGGCAACTGGGGACATCACGCCTGGCGCAGGCAAGAAATGCCTGAGTGGAGTCGAAAGTCTGCACCTGTAGACCGATGGAACGCAGTAGGCCATCGAGGGCAAGACGCATGGACTCATCATCATCGACCACATAGACCACCGGCTCTTTCAAGCTATCCGGCGGACTGGAATGGGACGACGAGTTCATCTTGCCTCCTGAAGCCGCAGCACTCGCGGTGTGCAGGCAAAAAATCTAATATATGAAAGGGGCTGCGGTAAAGCGTGAACCCGTTGGCCAATAAGGCTAGACCTTCGATATTCCGAAAGTCACCATGAACCCGCTCATTGCGATGCTATAAGTAAGGCTAGCCTTGAGAGGTGAAGCGCCACCAGGCCAAAAAACCCTGAATATCGGCCAATCCGCCCTTTAACCACCAGGGCAATGCCCCTCTTTCGATAGCTCCCTTGAACAGGCTGATCTCAAATGGCAAGCGCCTTTGCCCCCCCTTACCCACTCCCTGCGACGACACCGATAACCGTCGCCTTCGTCGCCTACCCACAAATGGGCCTGCTAGACCTCAGCGGTGCCCAGACCGTGTTCTGGGCCGCCAGCAAGGCCCTGGCCCAGCGCGACCTGCCCGGCTACCAACTGCTGACTACGAGCCTACGCGGTGGGTTGGTGAGAACCGTTGAGGGGTTGTCGGTAGATACCAGTGCCCTGGACCAACTCGATCTCTCCACCGTCGATACTCTGGTGGTTCCCGGCGCACCGGACATTTGCGAAGCCCTCGATAGCCATAGTGAGTTGGTGGCCTGGTTAAATCACGCAGCGCCCCGTGTACGGCGCGTGGCATCGGTGTGCAGCGGCGCCTTCTTGCTGGCCAAAGCAGGGTTGCTTGACGGCTGTCGCGCCGCGACCCATTGGGCCATGTGTGACACCCTGCAACAGCGCTTCCCTGCATTGGAAGTAGATGCCGATGCGATCTATATCCAGCAAGGAGCTGTATGGACTTCAGCGGGTGTAACCGCAGGCATCGACCTGGCATTGGCGTTGGTAGAAACCGATTGCGGTCGGGACATCAGCATGCAGGCTGCACGGGAACTGGTGGTTTATCTCAAACGCCCTGGTGGACAGGCGCAGTACAGCACGTTGCTGCAATTGCAAACCCAGGACAGCCCGGCGTTCGACGAGTTGCACCTTTGGCTAACGGAGAATCTAGGTGACCCGGAGCTGTCCGTGGAACGCCTAGCGGAGCAGGCGAAAATGAGCCTGCGCAACTTCTCCCGCGTGTACAAACAGCGGACCGGGCGTACACCGGCCAAGGCCATCGAACTTTTCCGCCTGGAAGCGGCGAAACGCCTGCTGGAAAACTCCTCACGCAACATAGAGCAGATCGCCCGCGTTTGCGGTTTCGCGGACGAGGAACGATTGCGCAGTACTTTCCAGCGTCACCTGTCGATCTCCCCGCGCGACTACCGCAACCGCTTTACCCGCTAAATTTGCTTTGCTCAAATCAGCATCAAGAAATATGCCGCCGTCGCTCATGAAAGAAGAATGCCGGACGCTCATGCCTGCCTTGGATTAATCGACCCGCTTTGCGGCAACCGTCGCTGACAGGTAGTTCCCGTATGCGACGTTGTGAGAGATGTGTCTTAGTCGAAAAGGTGGCTCAATATTTGGCAACCCGTGGCCAAGCTGCTGCATCATCCGGCACGACAACCCGCATTTTTTGCTCATGGGTTCATCTGTGTGATGCGCTTGAACCCAAGCCTCCCCTCGCTGCTCCAGTTCATTTCCACGAGCAACGAGCTTGCTTATGCTCGATTTCAAGACTGGGTTCCGCAGACATATAAATTGGCCCATGGACACCAACAAAACCATCAACGCCATACAACACACTATAATACCTATACCAAATGATTACTCAGCTATACCTAGGTATACTTCTATGACTTTCTCGACAGCGTATCTTTCAAATATGGCAGAAACCGCCACGAGTAAGCCACAGGATGCAAAAGACAAATACTCGCAATAAAGCAGTCATTGCAGTGGTCGACGACGACGAGTCCCTTCGCACTGCGCTGGAAAGTCTACTGCGTGCTAGTGGCTATCAGGCATACATTTACAGTGGTGCACGAGAATTTCTCGACTCAGAATATCTGGAGCTGGCCAGTTGTTTGATCTCTGACGTCCAGATGCCGGGCATGTGCGGTGTAGAGCTCCTTGAGGCGCTGCGCACCCGGGGCTTGAACACACCTGTGATATTTATCACCGCCTACCCCGGAGAAAGACCGTACATCGGTGCGGAGACCCCAGGAGTGGTTGCTTGCCTGCCCAAGCCTTTCGAAGCCGAGCAGTTATTGGACTGTATCGAGTTCGCTCTAGACCTAAATTCATAAGTCACTGCCCTCTGAAAAATAACTACCACTCTTACTCCCGCGCACTGCCCCCTATCGATACCTTTGTATAGCCATCTTTAACTAATGGGTACTGTCCTCACACTGATGTAGAAGTGCCAACTAAAGTTTTCCTTCCTAGCATGGACTTATAGCGTGCAACTGCATGCGGAACACAGCCTCCGCGCCCCTAAGTCAGCGTCACGCCGAATTTGAAGAAAAATCTTCGAGGTTATCGATCAATTTGAGTCAGGAGAATATTATGAAACGAAAACTTCTGGTTATTGGTGCAGGCTTCGGTGGACTGTGGAGCGCTTTGAGCGCCGCTCGCTTACTGGACATGCACGGCCGCAGTGATGTGGAAATTACCCTGCTGGCCCCCCAGGCCGAACTGCGCATTCGCCCGCGTTTTTACGAACCCGACGTACGCAGTATGTTCGCCCCGCTGACTGACCTGTTCGGCGCGGTAGGCATACGTTTCGTCAAAGGCACCGCCAAAAGCATCGACGAACAGTCCCGCAAGGTCACCTATCACGATGAAACCGGCTGCTCCGCCGAACTGGACTACGACCGCCTGGTACTGGCAAGCGGTAGCCAACTGGCGCGCCCACCTGTCCCTGGTCTGAAAGAGCATGCTTTTGACGTTGACCAGATCGAATCGGCGGCGCACTTGGAAAACCACCTGTTGTCACTGCGCAACCAGCCGGAAAGTCGCGCACGCAATACAGTGGTGATCGCAGGAGGTGGCTTTACTGGCATCGAGACCGCCACTGAAATGCCGGCCCGGCTACGCGCGATTCTGGGAGGCGAGCAGGACATACGCGTGGTCATTATCGACCGTGGCGAGAGTATTGGGGCGGCGATGGGCGACGGCATTCGACCGTCTATCATCGAGGCCTCCGACAGCTTAGGTATCGAATGGATCACCGGTGCCACGGTTTCCGCGGTGGACGCCCTGGGAGTTAGTCTCGCAGATGGACGCCACATCGAGAGTCACACGGTGATCTGGACTGCTGGCTTTCGCGCCAGCCCACTGACCGAGCAGTTGACTGCCCAGCGTGACGGCCAAGGGCGCCTGTACGTAGATGGAAACCTCAAGGTTCGGGGACTGCAGAACATATTTGCCGCAGGCGATGTGGCCTATGCCGCCACCGACGATATCGGCAACTTCGCCGTGATGTCCTGCCAACACGCCATCAGCCTGGGCCGCCATGCTGGCAACAATGCTGCCGCCGACCTACTGGACGTTGCTCCAACCCAATACCGCCAACCCAAGTACGTCACCTGCCTCGACCTGGGCACGTGGGGTGCCGTGTACACCGAAGGCTGGGACCGCCAACTAAAGCTTGTGAAAGCGGAAGCCAAGGAACTCAAGACGCAGATCAACACCATGTGGATCTACCCGCCAGCCGCAGAGCGGGACCTCGCCTTGGCCGCCGCCGATCCTCTGATCCCTGTGGCCTGATTGCCCACCTGCACTTCCTCGCTCTGAGGAAGTGCTACACGCCTGATGAATTCGACCTAAAAGCGATAGGAGAACAACCATGACCATGCACCTGAAAACCTTTGCCCAGCCAGGTACAGCCTCCCCCACTCAAGACCTGGTACCTTCACGCTACGCCCTGCGCGTGGGCGAGATCGACGTGCTGGTAGTCAGCGACGGTGTGCTGCCGCTACCTACTGAGACGATGTCCACCAACGCCGACCCGGCTGAGCGCGCGGCGTGGTTCAAGGAGATGCATCTGGGGCCAGACATGTTTGACTGGGCGCTGAACGTGCTGGTAGTACGTAGCGGTGATCAAATTATTTTGGTGGACGCAGGCCTAGGCAACCAGTTTCCAGGCTTTCCCCGTGCAGGTCAGTTCCCAAAGCGTCTGAAGGATGCGGGTATCGAGTTGTCGTCAATAACCGATATCGTGATCACCCATATGCACATGGACCATATCGGTGGTCTGCTCGTCGACACGGTGAGAAACGGCTTGAGCCCTGACGTGCGTATCCACGTTACTGCTACCGAAGTCGACTTCTGGAAAATCCCTGACTTCACCCTAACCGAGATGCCACAGCCTGTACCGGATGTACTGCGCCGTACTGCCAACGAGTTTATGGCCTACTACCAAAGCCGCCTGTACATCTTCGAAGACGAGTACGAAGTGGCGCCGGGCGTAGTGGCGAAACTCACTGGCGGCCACACTCCCGGCCATTGCATCGTCTACGTGAATTCTGGAGGAGAACGCCTGACCTTTGCCGGCGACGCACTATTCCCTGTAGCGTTCGATCATCCGGAATGGCACAACGGTTTTGAACACGACCCGGAAGAGTCCGTCCATGTCCGTGTACGCCTGCTGCGCGAGGCCGCAGCGAGCGGCGAAGTGTTCATCGCCACTCACCTGCCCTTCCCATCTGTAGGCCGGGTGGCGCTGGATGGTAATGCCTTCCGCTGGATCGCCGGCTTCTGGGACTATTGACATCCCACAATGCGACCACCCTCTGCCTGCATCGTCCGTTTCTTTCTAACGATTTCGGAACAGGGGGGTTGCCGTTTCGAGTGGCAACTATCGGCGGCAAAATGCTGCCCCACCGTACGAAGCGGATCCCGGTTCAGAGCAAGCCAATACACCTCTTAACACCCATTTCAGGGTGACGGTGTAACTGCCTTTAGGGAAACTCTGAAGAAGACTTCCGGTTTCTGGTGAAATACGCCGATCCCGTTGAGCGAATACCCCAATGAAGAGATGACTTTCACCGACGCCGAGTACGCCGACAAGCGCAAGCAGACCCGCAAGGAGCTGTTCCTGAGCGAGATGGATCAGGTGGTGCCATGGAAGGGTTTGATTGCCTTGATCGAACCGCACTACCCCAGGGGTGAAGGTGGTCGCCCGGCATATCCGTTGATGGCGATGCTGCGCATACATCTGATGCAGAACTGGTTCGGCTACAGCGACCCGGCGATGGAGGAAGCCCTGTATGAGACCACCATCCTGCGTCAGTTCGTCGGCTTGAGCCTGGAGCGCATTCCCGATGAAACCACCATCCTCAACTTCCGCCGTTTACTGGAGAAACACGAGTTGGCGGCTGGGATTCTGGCGGTGATCAATGGTTATTTGGGCGACCGTGGTCTGTCGCTGCCAAGGTAACCCCACGATAAGCGCCTGAACTTGCTCGCTGTCCAGTTCCACTTGAGAGCCGTGACGAATGCCCGGCCAGTGGAATTTGCCCTGGTTGAGTCGGCGTGCCGCCAGCCACACGCCAACGCAGTCATGTACCAACACTTTTATCCGGTTGGCGCGACGGTTGGCGAAGAGATAAGCGCAGTGCGGCTTCGCCGCACCGAAGACCGCGACAACACGGGCCAAGGCCGTTTCGGTGCCGGCGCGCATGTCCATCGGCTCGGTGGTAAGCCAGATGGTATCGGTGCGGGTCATCGCAACAGTTCTCGAAGAAAGCTTGCGCAGGCGGCTGCGCTGTCCACTGGCCAAGTCATCTTGATGGGTGTACGCGGGTGCTGGATTTCACGGCTAATAGTGGAGGGCTGAGCATGCGTGCCAGCGCCGAGCATCTGACGCTGCAGCGGGATGAACGGAGGTTGAAGCGCTACGTTTTTTTGATTGTGCAGCCGAATCCATTTGTGGACGAGGTCGGCATTGAGGCTGTAGCCCAAAGCGATGTTTGCGATGGAGGCGCCAGGCTCGGCGCACTCCTGGATAACCTGGGCTTTGAAGGATTTGCTGTAGGTACGGCGCTGAGGGTGCATGGAAGATCCGCTTGATGGGCCAGAAATGGTGTCCACTTAAATTAGGTGGACACCAGGCCCTTCGGCGGTTGCGTCAGGAAGATGTGTTGGCTGGGCGGATACCCAGTAGCGGCTTCTCGCTCAGTTGTATCGTCAGCTCCACCAGCTTGTTGGAAGCTTGAGGGGACAGCTTGAAGTAATCAAGACGGTTGTTCATGGCGGTCACTCACAGTGGGTTGATGTTTGCTGGAACCTACTGTAGCCACGCGTGGCCTAGTCACACAGAGTCAAGAAGAGACCTTCCAACTAAGCCATGCTCAGATCCGAGAATTGTAGATCTTGATCTGCGACCTTCCAGCGTGGATGCCAACGTGCGCAGGGCTACTATTGAACGCCTTCACGTATTGCCTCTCGCCGATATTGCCCTGGCGATTTTCCGTGAACCCGGCGAAAGGCGACTCCAAAAGCAGCGTCTGACAGATAACCCAATGAGGCCGCCACGGTCGCCACACTGTCCCGGCTCGCATATAACCTAGAGGCGGCAACTTGCATGCGCCAGCGAGTCGCGTACTCAACAGGAGAATGTCCCACGCGGTGCTTGAAGAGTGCCGCGAAGCTGGATCGCGACATGCAAGCGATCTCCGCCATCTGCGCCAACTTCCAGGATTTCTCCGGGGCACCGTGAATGGCACGCATTACGTTGGCGATGGCAGGGTCGCGCAGGCCTCCCAGCCAGGCAAGGTCGGCGATATCGGCAGTGTTGATGTGATGTCGCAACGCGTGGACGAAAATCAGACGAAGCAGGCCATTACACATGGCGTTGGCGCCGGGTTGCGCTGATTGCCATTCCCTGTCCAGCTCATCCAGCAGCCAGGCGAACGACGAAGCGGCTCCCGAGGTTGCATGGATGATGATCGCAGGTGGCAGCAGCGACAGCAGCTCGCTTGCGCCAGCATTGATCAGACTCAAACTGCCGCCCAATAACTCCACATCGTCACCGGCACCCAAGGTGGCGAGTGTGCTGGACTGGGCGAAGGCATCGGACGCATTGACCGCATCGCCTTCCGGATCGCTCGCCAAAATGAACGGGGTGCGGGATATCACGAAGCAGTCGCCCGTCTGCAAGTGGCGCGCCGGGCTGCCCTCGATGCGCAGCCAGCACTGTCCCCGCCGAACGACGTTGAATTTGAGTTCAATCGGACGAAAACGCAAGGCCCATTGCCCACCCGCCTGCAGGCACACGGAGCAGGCGACGCGGAGCCCGGCCAGCGCGAGGACATCGGATAAGGGATCTAAGACGGGATTTTGGATGATCAAGACAGAAACCTGGATTATCTGAACTATTTCGTCCAGGCATCTTAAAGAACAATGAGCGTCAAAGCCAAGCAACGAGGAGCCGCTCATGACAACGCCTCAAAAAACTGTTCTTTCACCTTTTTCCGCCGCCAGTACCGCGACCGAGGTCATGGCCGGAGTGAATCTCGCCGGGCATCTCGCTGTTGTCACCGGTGGGTATTCCGGCCTGGGGCTGGTCACCGCCAAAAGTCTGGCCCGCGCAGGTGCCAAGGTCATTGTCCCGGCCAGAGACCCAGATCGTGCGCGCAAGGCCCTGGCGGGCGAAGAGCGTATCTCTGTCCACGCGATGGATCTGATCGATGCCGATTCCATTCAGACGTTCACCGGTCAGGTCGTGCGGCGCGGGCAACCGCTCTCGTTGTTGATCAATTGCGCGGGCGTCATGGCCTCGCCCCTGGCACGAGATGTCGATGGGCACGAAAGTCAGTTCGCGATCAACCATCTGGGGCACTTCCGTCTGGTAAGTGGGTTGTGGCCAGCACTTGTTGCAGCAGGCACTGCCCGGGTGATCTCGTTTTCATCGCGAGGCCATCAGATTGCCGGTGTCGACTTTGATGACATCGACTTCATCCATCGTCCCTACGACAAATGGGCCGCGTACGGTCAGTCAAAAACCGCCAACGCACTGTTCGCCATAGGTCTCGACCAACGCGGTTCTGGCCAGGGCGTGCGAGCTTTCTCCCTTCACCCCGGTCAGATTCTGACTAACTTGGGACGTCACCTGAGCAGCGCCGAGATCGAGGCGTTTGACGTCTTTGATGAGAACGGCCAGCAAAGAAACGCACCGGAGATCGGCCTCAAAAACCTGGAACAGGGGGCGGCAACGGGACTGTGGTGCGCGACCAGTTCGGCATTGGAAGGCAAGGGCGGTGTCTATTGCGAAGACTGTAATGTCGCGCCGATCAACAACTCCGAGGCAGGTCGCAGGGGGGTAGCGCGATGGGCGGCCAATCCCGAGTTGGCAGAGCAGCTCTGGCGCATTTCTGAAGAGTGGACGGGAATGTCACTTTGAAGGAGAGCTAGTGCGACACGATTTTTCTGCCCTCTCAGGAACTCGCGAATAAAACTACTAATGAGTGTCAAAAAAACTCGACATTAGTCATTTTGACAAGAATAGCTCGTTGTTAAGTTGACTCTATAAATCGCCAGCCCTTTGATTATTATGAAATTTTAGGTTGGCATGAAATATGAGGATGCTGGGTGGGTCTTTTACTATTCAAGAGCTGAAACATGACAATTGAGTTCGACAATCGCGTGGCTGTGGTAACTGGGGCGAGTTCAGGTATCGGTCTGGTAGTCGTTCAACGATTACTCAGTCAAGGAGCGAATGTAGTGGCGATGTCCCGTAGCCTGGGCGGGCTGGCTACGCTCAAAGAGATGCATGGTGATCGCCTTCATATCGTCAGGGGCGATGTGACAGTAAGTTCGGATCTTGAGCAGCTTGCACACTGCGCCTCCAGAATCGGGCCTGTAGATTTTCTCGTGCCGAATGCAGGCGTCGCTGTACTTGAAGACAGCTTGGAGAGTAAGGGATTTGAGCGAAACTGGGCCACGAATGGTGCTGGTGCGCTTAACACGCTTTCAGCTTTGCGAGCCCAGTTGGCGAGGCCCGCGTCAGTTGTATTTGTGGGGACTTTCCTTTCCATGTTGGCCTTCCCAGGCTTGGCCGGCTACATCGCGTCGAAATCAGCACTGACGGCGCATGCACGAACGTTGGCCGTCGAACTGGCTGAGGCAGGAATTAGAGTGAACGTTGTATCACCAGGGCCAACCGCTACTCCGATCTGGGGATCATTAGGGTTGGATAATGCGACGTTGTCTTCTGTGGCAGATAAGGTCAACCAACGTTTGCTCGAAGGTAACTTTCTTGAGCCAGAAGCGGTGGCAGATGTGATTCTGTTCCTTCTGTCCGAGCGAGCACGCAGCATCTACGGCCAGGATATTGTTGTAGATGGTGGTTATACCTTGCAGTAGTGGTAAGGGACGCAGAGAGGTCGTAGTGACCTGTTTCCGTTGGATATTGTGCCCTCTCGGCCTCTCATTTTCCTTCCTCTGACGCTGCCTCGATTGGTGTGATCAACGCGGGCCCTTGATTACGAACATTCCCTACATCCTTGCTCACTTTGTACCAATGAAATTCCTCCGCTGGCAGGCAGAGTTCGACGGCGATCTTAGCCGCACGCTCGGGTGATGTCTCCCTGCTTCTCCTGTGTTTCTGTAGAGCTAAGCCTGGCGCACTGCCGGGAATTTCAGGACAGGCGAACTGCTCGCGCAGCGACCAGCAGGTACAGCCATCGCTGACGTACGGGCTTACCGGTCGCGCGGAGACTCCCCTGAAGAAAGTCGAATGCAAGCGTTCTATTGCTTCCTGTTCACCTACTCCAAGTCGACAAGGGTAATCGACAGTGACCATTCACGTACAGCGGCATATTGCCATTATTCACCATTGGATAGTGCCATTGCCAAAACCGCGGTGAATGCAATAACCAGCCTGCGACGAAATTGATGAAGGTGATCTGGAGCATTGCGACGATCTCCAGCCCGGTCAATCACTCAACTAGGCCAGAGTTCATAGCCTGACAAGCCAGGGTCTCAGCAGTAACTACATCACCCCCGACTGCATCCAAAGCCATGCTGGCCATTTCCATAGGCTTTGGAAGCGACCTTGCACAGGTAACTGGCACGATGGAACAGGCCGGACAACGCCCCAGTGTCCCCGCGATCCACCCTGTACGCCGGGTTGTCCGGGACCTCCACCAGACCTGCCACCTGATCGACCTGCAGCCTCAAGGCACTGGCCCACGCCTCCTGCAAGCGACTGATCATGTTGGCGTTATCAGACTGCAGTTTCCCCACCGTGTAGAAGGCATTTCGATTGAGCAGAATCAGAACGTGATAATGCGGCCGGTGCCCTGTCCCCTCCTCCCTGGCCCATACGTAACGAACCTTACACCCATGAGCGTAGAGATACCGCTCACGGGCCTTCAGTCGGTTGTGCTCGATCTTGGCCTTGAACGATTCAATAAATCTGCTGATGACTTGGTTGGTGTATGCGTAATCAGGCAAGTCGATACCGATTGGCAGACGTAGATCGATTCTAAAGGCTAACAGTCTCGGATACTGGCTAAGCGCGTTTTCAACGGTGCGTTTCAATGCAGCCAAGTACTCAGTTACAAATGGCCCCTTCTCGATCATGACTGGAAGACCTTCAAACAGATCGCCAGCGTGAATGTGAAGGTTGGTGTTATCGGGATGACGCAGCATGGTAACCACTCTCTTTGCTAAGACTCATATACTCAGCAAGCGTGGTATTTATTTACGAGTTACACGGCGCCAACCTTCCCTACCCAAACATCCTGCACATCACCTAACCTGAAGAGAAAATCACTGGGGAGATAAGTGCTTGGGTAGCATGTGATGCACTGGGTCGCCCTAGGCACCAAGGGGTCTGCTAGGGAGTAGATAGCCTTCAGACAGAAAATATCATGCCAAGCATTGGATAGATATAGAATCAGCGGTACGAGTAAGCATTAGCCATTCTCACATCATGATGGATATAGATACAGACAGCCATCAGCAGAAGCAAGTATCAGCCGCCCTAACAGCACAATTGATAGTTACTTAATAAAAGCATACTACCCATACCGAGAACAAAATGACAACACATACCCACCAATACCGACCAAACCATTATTAAAAACCAGCAAATACCTCACTCATTCAACTCCGGCAAAAAACCATCATGATCCGACATCAACCAGATCATGATGGCGACTATGCTCGTCAACGCAAATTATCAGCTAGCCAGGCCTAAAGCTTTATCACGCTCAGCCACCTTAGCGAGAATCCAGTCGTGAACTTCGCTTTCTAGCCAGCCGACGCATCGATCCCCTAACGGCACCGGAATTGGAAACTGACCTTCTGCGATGTACTTATAAATCGTGGATCGGGAAAGACCAGTAAGATCCATGACCTCTTTCAGGCGGATTATCCTCATGAACGTAGCTCCTGTATTCGTCCAGAGGATTGGCAAGGCCAGTAAAATTTGACGGACGACGAACCCACCCCACACCTTGTCGGCACGCCACCCCCTCGCCATCCGTCCATTGCCTCCTACCCTCAGCACCCCTCTGGGGGATCATGTTCGTCTCAGAGGACTTGCCTTTTTCAAACGTAAATAGCCACAAACACACCTACAGACCCAGTGAAATTGTGTATCCAAGAGAATTTTGCACTACTAGAGTACGCCTAGATTGACTCGATAATCACGATAGTGTAAATCTAGCCTCTTCCTTGAGTTTGCATAGAGTGATCCTAGTATGGCGATACGTTACAACGATGAGTTAAGCCAGGTTCTCGGCGATTCCGAGTACAGCGAGCGCCATGACATATGGCTTTGGTACACACTCGTTTTCTTCGAAAAAAGTTTCAATAAAGAAGCACTCCCAGACTATGGAATGCGAGACAAGATGGCTCGATATCTCCAAGCAAACAAATGGAAGGTCGATCCACTATTGCAAAGAAGACGAGAGCAACTCACCCCCAAGAAACACCTAGAGTGGATCACGAACGAACGTCGACTAGTGGAATGGCTAACAAAAGAAATTCAAAACTCAACCAAGCACAGCCAACTTAACTTCCCCTTCAATCTTTCTGGAAGGGATCTCCCTATAGCAATACTTGACGTCTGGAAACGAGACCTTACCGAAAAGACATCTCTAATCAAAAATCTGGAGCAGCGGTGGCGTGAGCACAAAATCCACGACAAAAAATACTCATGGTTTAAAGACGACAATCAAAAATGCTCACTCGCTTACGAGTGGCTACAAAAGAACACATACCTCTCCATCTTCCGCACGCCCATCGAAACATATGAGGACCTACTGATCTTTTTCGACAACGCGAACTACACCTCCGAACAAGAAGAACTTTATATTGGGAAAATTAAAAAACTATGGAACCAAAGAAAATACAGAAGCACACTAAAGGGAAAGTCACAATATAACTTTGTCCTGTCAGACAAGACCGTCGAGACGCTAGACAAAATATCAGAACAACACGAAATCAGTCGAGCACGAGCACTAGAAATACTCGTAGAAATAGAGGCTAAAAAGGGCTTATACATCTCAGAAAAGCTGCAAAACTCCAAACTGCTTCGCAACACTTAGCCCAAACCAGACATAACGACCGAAATATACCAACGCCAAGTCTATCAATGCTAAGCAGGCAACCACTTCCAGCCAGAAACCAACAGAAAATTAGATTCAAATAATTTCCAAACCTATATCATTAATTTGAAGACCTAGCAGTAGGCCTTCTCCCACGGTTAAATCGGCCTGATATAGGAAAATTTCTCTCATGAACTGTCCCGTATGTAGTTCTGCACGCATTGCAACGAAGGATCTCGGCAAAAAGGCCGGTGGTGTCATCGGATCGATTGGTGGTGCCGCCAGTGGCGTGTCCAGCGTACTAGCGGGTGCCGAGGCTGGCGCGACTGTCGGTGCTTTTGCCGGCCCTGTCGGCATCGCCCTGGGCGGTATTACCGGAGCCATTTTCGGAGGGCTCGTAGGTGGCGCCTCCGGAGCGGTAGCTGGTGCAGCGATTGGCTCTCAAATCGATGAGAGAGTGCTGAACAATTACCAGTGCCTGGAATGCGGGCACGAGTTCAGCCTCTACGACTGACGCCCCGCGATCCCTATTCCGCTTATCCGCCCCCTTTCCACTCCCTATTTCTGCCGGTGCTGTGCAATGCGCAGCGCTTTATGCCGGCTATTGCTCAAAGGAATATCTTCCATGGCCCATCAAATCGAACAAATGGCCTATGTTGGGACTACTCCCTGGCACGGCCTGGGCAACAATCTGCCGCGTAAACAATCCATTGAAGTCTGGCAGCGCGAAGCCGGTATGAACTGGCAAATCTTGGAAAGCCCTGTGCACTTCAAGTCGGATGCCGTCGGCCACCTGGGGGCCATTCACTCCTTCCCTGAGCAAAAGGTCCTCTACCGCTCAGACACCAAGGCGCCGCTGTCGGTGGTTTCCCAGCGCTATCACACGGTACAACCTCGGGAGGTCTTGGAATTCTACCGCGACCTGACCGAGGTCTCCGGCTACGAGCTGGAAACAGCCGGCGTGCTCAAGGGCGGTCGTAAGTTCTGGGCGCTGGCGCGTACCGGACAAGGATCTGCCCTCAAGGGCAACGACCAGGTCAACGGTTACCTGCTGTTGGCCACGTCCTGCGACGGTACATTGGCCACGACGGCAACGCCGACCACTGTGCGCGTGGTGTGCAACAACACCCTCACTGTCGCTTTGGACGGTACTACACGTGCGATCAAGGTGCCGCACAACACCCGCTTTGATCCGAAGGCGGTAAAGAAGCAACTCGGCATCGCCGTCTCGCAATGGGACGACTTCATGGATCGCATGCGTGCTCTGGCCGAACGCAAAGTGCAGTGGCATGAGGCCTTGGGTTTTTTCATGAACGTGATGTGCGAAACCTCACCGACCGGCAACTTGCCAGAAAGTCTGCCGAATGAGCGCGCCTTGCGCAAAGTGCAGGAGCTGTACGAAGGACGTGGACGAGGCAGCCAATTGGACTCAGCTCGCGGCACTGCTTGGGGCCTGCTCAACGCGGTAACCGAATATGTCGACCACGAACGTCGTGCGCGTAGCAATGAGTACCGGCTGGACTCAGCCTGGTTCGGACAGGGCGCGCAGATCAAGCAACGCGCTCTGGATGCCGCCCTGCAATTGGTCGCTTGACCACTTTGCATCTGACTCCCGGCCAACCATGCCAAGGTTGACCGGGAGGTTTTGGGTAGGAGTGTTCTTCACTCTGCGCGACCTCCTCGGCAAAAACGATCTTCACAATGCTATCAATGGTTATCGATGGGCCCCAAGGCCTTGACGGCTGTACGCACGAAGGTTGATGCCAAAACGGGTGTCCGGCGCCGAGTGTAGCTGAGCAACAGCCATCGCCCCCCATCAGCAAGGGGCATGATCAGAATGCCCTGGGTGCACAGCGAAAAAACCTTACCAATCCATCTGCGACAGCCTAAATGAACATAAGCCCATCTACCAAGGCTTCCATCCCCCGGAGTACGACAAGCTAGACTGCAAAAGCACGAGCCAAAATGCCGTTCAAAACGCCCACATGGAACCCGAGGCCAGGATGTGGGTCATAGTGTGGGTCAACATAACAAATAATCATAATATCATTTTAAATCATGTAGTTATAAACACAAAAGGCCGACCACAAGCCGGCTTTTTAATTTGTCCTGTCCCGTCCTGAATAAGGTTTACACCTTTCCCCCGAGAAACTGGAGACCTCGCCTCGCTCGCCTTTGCCCATCGACACCACCACCCGCTCATCCTCGACGCGATAGACCAGGCGGTGGCCGAAAGCCTTCAGCTTGATCTTGTAGTGACCCGGTATGTCGGCCTGCACACGAGGCGTCTGCAGGCGTTCCCTGAGCCTCGTGATCCACCCGCGCACCGTATTCATGGCGCAAGAGAAGAATTCCAGCCTATAGGCCATCCAGCCATGCAAGCCCCATCTCCTACTCGATCGCTGAGTCCTGTCATTGCGCCTCAGCCTGCATGACAGGTGCGTCCAGACCGGGTTGAACCGTCACGCGAACCTGACAGATCTGTAATGCCGGGCTCAGCTTCCTGAAAGCGCAGGCTCGCTAACGTAGCCAAGACAGTGACCCGCTGCGGAACAACGGATGAGCTTGCTCGAAGCGCTCATGACGATGATCGCCTCTGGCCTGTGAAACCGAAGGCTGCGACGTCGAGCAGCCTGGATATCAGCGAATGACCTGACTGGACACGACGGCATGCACAGCAAAACCACGAGACGATCCTTCGTCAAAGGCCTGGCCGCTACTGGACTACTGGGTGGACTAGGCATGTGGCGCACGCCGGTCTGGGCCGTGACCAGCCCTGGCCAGCCCAACGTGCTGACAGGCACCGATTTCGATCTCTACATCGGTGAGCTACCGGTCAACGTCACCGGAGCCGCCCGTACCGCCATGGCGATCAACGGTTCGCTGCCCGGGCCCATTCTTCGCTGGCGAGAAGGTGACACTGTCACGCTCCGTGTTCGCAACCGCTTGAAGCAAGACACGTCCATCCATTGGCACGGCATCATCCTGCCGGCGAACATGGATGGTGTTCCAGGCCTGAGCTTCCATGGCATCGCCCCCGATGGCATGTATGAATACCAGTTCGAGGTCCGCCAGAACGGCACCTACTGGTACCACAGCCATTCGGGCCTGCAGGAACAGGCCGGGGTTTATGGTGCATTGGTCATCGATGCGAAAGCGCCTGAACCGTTCACCTATGAGCGGGATTACGTGGTCCTGCTTAGCGACTGGACCGATGAGGATCCTGCCAAGGTCCTGTCCAAGCTCAAGAAGCAGTCGGACTATTACAACTTCCACAAGCGCACGGTTGGCGACTTCATCGACGACGTAAGCGAGATGGGGTGGTCGGCCGCCATGGCGGATCGAAAAATGTGGGCAGCGATGAAGATGAGCCCAACCGATCTTGCCGACGTGAGCGGGTATACCTACACCTACCTGATGAACGGCCAGGCACCAGACAGTAACTGGACGGGCATCTTCAAGCCGGGCGAAAAGATCCGCCTGCGCTTTATCAATGCTTCAGCCATGACGTACTTCGATGTGCGAATCCCAGGCTTGAAGATGACGGTGGTGGCCGCGGATGGGCAACACGTCAACCCCGTTAGCGTCGATGAATTGCGCATCGCAGTTGCTGAAACCTACGATGTCATCGTCGAGCCGGAGGACGCGCAGGCGTACACCATTTTCGCGCAGTCCATGGATCGTACGGGTTACTCCCGAGGCACCTTGGCCGTCCGCGAAGGCCTGCAGGCGCCTGTACCAGCCGTTGACCCACGCCCGCTCATCTCCATGAACGATATGGGCATGGATCACGGCAGCATGGGTGGGGTGGATCACGGATCGATGCACGGCATGGACCACGGCCAGATGGCAGCCAGGCAGAGCCACCCGGATTCGGAGACCAACAATCCCTTGGTCGACATGCAGACGATGTCGCCGACACCTAAGTTGAGCGATCCAGGCATCGGCCTGCGCAACAACGGACGCCGTGTCCTGACCTATGCGGATCTGCGCAGCACGTTCATGGACCCTGATGGCCGTGAGCCTGGTCGCACGATCGAACTGCATCTTACGGGGCATATGGAAAAGTTCGCCTGGTCCTTTGACGGGATCAAGTTTTCCGATGCCGAGCCCCTGCGCCTCAAATATGGCGAGCGTCTTCGCATCACCTTGGTCAACGACACCATGATGACTCATCCCATCCATCTCCACGGCATGTGGAGCGACCTGGAGGACGAGCACGGAAATTTCATGGTGCGAAAACACACCCTCGACATGCCGCCTGGCTCAAAACGCAGCTATCGCGTAACGGCCGATGCGTTGGGCCGTTGGGCTTATCACTGCCACCTGCTGTTCCACATGGAAATGGGCATGTTCCGAGAAGTCCGTGTGGACGAATGAACTGGAAATCCGAGATGAGCGAACCCATGAAACGTAGCGCCGTTTTCTATTTTGCCTCCCTGGTAGGCCTTCTGGCGGCGCATGCCCCTTCCTCGTGGTCCGGTGAACATCATGAGGCAGGCAACGATGAGCAATAGGCTGGCACGCCCCTCGCTCCTGGCATTGGCGGTGTCCCTCGGCACACTGGGTGGGGCGCCCAGCTTTGCGGCTGAAGCGATGGATCATTCGGCGATGAGCATGGATCACGGCGCCATGGACCACTCGAAGATGAACCATGGCCCTGCCAATGCCCCCACGACGACCAGTCGCACGCCGATTCCCATCCTGACCGATGCGGACCGCGAAGCGGCATTTCCCCCATTGGGCGGTCATGAGATTCACGATAGCGGTATCAACAGCTTCTTCTTGCTGGATCAGCTTGAGTATCAGGATGCCGACGAAGGCAGCACGCTGGCCTGGGATGCTTCGGGATGGGTCGGGGGCGATATAAACCGGCTCTGGATCCGTTCCGAAGGCGAGCGCACGAACGGCGTTACCGAAGACGCCGAATTGCAGCTTCTGTACGGCCGCGCCATTGGCCCTTGGTGGGATGTGGTTGCAGGGGTTCGCCAGGACTTCAAGCCAGCGTCTGCGCAGACATGGGCGGCCTTCGGTATTCAAGGCATGGCGCTGTACGACTTCGAAGCCCAGGCCACCGCCTTCATTGGCGAGAATGGCCAGACTGCCGCTCGGCTGGAGGGCGAATACGACATCCTGCTGACCAATCGCCTGATCCTGCAGCCCACCGCTGAGGCTAATTTCTACGGCAAGCATGACCCTGAGCGCGGCGTAGGTTCCGGCCTCGCCAACACCGAAGTCGGACTGCGTCTACGGTATGAGATCGTGCGCCAATTCGCCCCCTACATAGGCGTCACCTGGAGCCGCGCCTACGGCAAGACGGCAGACCTGATTCGTGACGATGGCGGGGATGTGGATGAAGCGCGTTTCGTTGCCGGCATTCGGATGTGGTTTTGAAGCCGGCTTGCCGGCGATCAAGCGCGAAGCGGCCCCAAACGACCGAGTCAGAGGCCCAACACTACGGCATGAACTGGACCTATGCATGCCGTCACAAGCGTTTGAAGATGGCCCTGTGAGGCATCACGCCAAACAGAAGTTGGCTTAATAGCCTGATGTCAATTTCTGCTGAATATCAACGTGGGCGAATTATCCATGCCTCGCGCCCCTGACGGGAAACTGTCAATTGCATCTCACTCAAATACAAACATAGAGAGTGCAGAATGAAATTCAGCTTTATGGAAAACAGCCATCCGAGCCGTCGCCGCGTTCTACGCGATGCCCTGACACTGGCGGTTGCAGCCTCCCCATTGGCAAGCCTGGCCAAGGCCGTCTCCGATCCCCAAGAAGCCACCTCGAGTGCCGATGACGTGACCTTCGCTGCTGGCCCTCGCCCGCTGGTGCAATACCCGCAAAAAAGGCCGCTGACCTTGGTGACCACTCGTCCACCACACCTGGAAACGCCATTTTCGGTCTTCGACCAGGGCCCCATCACGCCAAACGATGCTTTTTTCGTGCGTTACCATTTGGCCAACTTCCCTACCCGCATCGATCCAGACAGCTACCGATTGACGATCAAGGGTTCGGTCAACACCCCGCTGTCGTTGTCTCTTGCAGAACTCAAGACACTCACCGACCCGGTGGAAGTGGTGGCTGTCAATCAGTGCTCCGGTAATAGCCGTGGCTTTTTCATGCCCCGCGTGTTCGGCGCCCAACTGGGTAATGGCTCGATGGGGAATGCCCGTTGGGTTGGGGTGCCGCTCAAAGCGGTACTGGAAAAGGCAGGCGTCAAAGCCGAAGCCAGGCAGGTGACATTCCGTGGGCTTGATAAGCCCGTGCTGTCGAGCACACCGGAGTTCATCAAGGCCCTGGACATCAGCCACGCCATGGATGGCGAGCCCATGATCGCCTGGTCGATGAACGGCACCGACCTGCCCTTTCTCAATGGCTACCCGATTCGTCTGGTGGTGCCAGGCTACTTCGGGACCTATTGGGTCAAGCACCTGAGTGAGATCGAAGTCATCGAGCAAATCGATGACGGCTTTTTCATGGCTAAAGGCTACCGTGTCCCGGACAACGATTGCTTTTGCGTCGCCCCCGGCACCACGGCAGCGAAGACCCAGCCGATTTCCAAATTGCCCGTGCGCAGCTTCATCACCAGCGTCAAGCACGGTGATGTCCTGCCACTGAAAGAACAGGTGGTGCTCAAGGGCATAGCGTTCGACAGTGGGGCTGGGGTCAACAAGGTGGAAGTTTCCATCGACGGCGGCAAGCGCTGGCTCGAAGCCCAGCTCGGGCAGGACCTGGGGCGTTTCTCATTCCGTGAGTGGACACTGGCGATCGCCTTCGCCAGCAAGGGGGCTACCCAGTTGATGGTGCGCGCCAGCAACCGCGCAGGCGAGACACAACCGCTACGTGCCGACTGGAATCCCGGGGGCTACCGTCGCCACGTCGTCGAAACCACCCACGTGACTGTCGCCTGAGGGGCTCGCATGAAACCGTTGACCACCTTGTTGTGCGCGACTCAATTCTGCTTGGCGAGCCTGGCCAGTGCAGCGCCACTGTCGATCACGCTGCCGCCTGAGACGGCTGCGCTCAAGCCCAGCACGCTACCGGGCTACACCCTGGCCCTGCAGAAGTGCTCCACCTGCCATTCGGCCGACTACATCAATTTTCAGCCTCCGGGGATGTCCCTGGCGCAATGGACTGCAGAGGCGAGCAAGATGCAGCAGGCGTATGGCGCACCGATCAGCGATCAGGATGTGAAGATCATCGGCGCCTATCTGGCGGCGACCTATGGCAGTGCCCAGGCGAGCGATGCCGATGTGCAAGCGGCCTCCAACCTGGCAACGAGCCAAGCCTCGGCGGCCCCTGCAGCGAAAGCCGACGCCATGGCTTTGCTTCAGAACAATGCCTGCCTGTCCTGCCACGCGATCGATCACCAGGTGGTAGGCCCGGCGTATCACGATGTCGCTGCCAAATATCGGAGCGACCCGCAGGCAGTGGCCAAGCTGGCGTCCAGCATTCAGAGCGGCGGCGCCGGGAAATGGGGAGCGATCCCTATGCCGCCATACGCGCAGTTGAGCTCGCAGGAGCTGCAAACACTGGCGACGTACATACTGCAGCAGTAACCACTGATGCAGTCAGGATTCAGGCCGGGGTCGCAGGCAAGAGCCCCGGCACTGAGTCCCAGATCAAGCTCACGCCGGCCAGCATCATCAGTACGAACACCAGCCAACGTACCGTGCACAGTGACAACTTCGGCGGATAACGACGGACCAGCCAACTGACCAGCAGCACCAACGGCAAGGCTTCGGCACTCAACAACAAGGTGGACACCTGCATCTGCCCCTGCGCGACGACCAGGCCAAGGCGCGCCGCCGCATTGGCGGAAAACACCGTGATCAGGGTGTTGCGGATGATCTCGTAGCCCAGAGGCTGGCGATACAGGTGATACGCGATCGGCGGCCCGCCGCTGGAGAACAAACCGTTGAGCAGCCCGCAAAGGCCACCGGCCAGCCAGAATGATGGCTGCCGGGAGAGCTGCGCTTTCGGTTTGTTCTGCACCACCAGCATGAGGCTGGCGGCGACGATCAGTACGCCAAGCAGCAGGCGCAGCCAGATGATCAGGCCGCCGCTCAACGCATCGAGCCCCCACACGCCGAGGCTGACCCCCAACAGACTGCTGAGCAACACCGGCATCAGCACCGCGCGATCCAACTGCGGTTTCGGCCCGCCCAGGGTCCCCATGGCGTTGCCCAGGGTAAGGATACTGATCACCACCGCGACCTCACTCAGCGGCACCATGTGCAGGGACGCGATCAAGCCCATCAGGATCAGGCCGAAGGCAAAGCCGGTGAGGCTCTGGGCGACGCTTGCCAATGCCACGCACCCCAGAAAGATCAGATGCACTTGTAGGCTCATACCACCGAGACTACGGGTTGAACCAGCCGGCCGCCGCACACGCCAGGTGTCGGCAGCCGTCGGTCGATCGGGCAGGAGCGGTACGACTCACCCCATGCTGCTGGCTTATCCCAGGCATTGCACCGCGATCAGAATCAATGCGGCGAGAAACACCGTCTCGCTGACCAACAGGGTCGCCGGGCGCCACCCCACCTCCAGCAGCGCCTTCAACGAGGTTTTCATGCCCAGGGCGGCGATCGCGGTAACCAGGCACCAGCGCGACACATCGCCGGCCAGCGCCTGCACCTGTGGCGGCGCTATGCCGCTGCTGTTGATGGCAACGAACAACACGAAGAAGATGATGAACAAGGGCAATGGCAGTGCCGTGCGCGGGCCTCCTTCCTTGCGCTTGCGCAGCAGCAACGACAGGCTGAAGACAATCGGCACCAGCATGGCCACACGCAGCAGCTTGACCACGGTCGCGGTATCGCCGGTTTCATCCGACATGCTGTAGCCGGCACCGACCACCTGCGCCACATCGTGAATGGTCGCGCCAAGGAATATCCCTGCTTGCTGGGCATCCAGGCCGATCCATTGGGCGATCGGCGGATAGGCGATCATCGCGATGGTGCTCAACGCCGTCACACTGATCACCGTGAAAATGATGTTGCGCTCGCTGTCCTTGTCTTGCGGCAGGACCGCGGAAATGGCCAGCGCCGCAGACGCCCCGCAAATGCCCACGCTGCCGCCGCTGAGAATGCCGAAATCCCGTGACTGGCCGAGTAGCCGCGACAGGACGATGCCAAAACTGATGGTCAGGAACACCGCACCGATCACCACCGCCATCAGCGTTCCCCCCAACGAGAGAATCTGCTCGACGGTGATGCGCATGCCCAGCAGCGCCACGCCGCAGCGCAAGACGGTGCTGGAGGTGAAGCGAATGCCCGCGACCGCTCGCCCCTCCTCGGAGAGAAAGCCCAATGCCATGCCCAGCAACAAGGCCATCAACATCACCGGTGCGCCGTAATGCTCGGAAAGAAAAGACGCACTGGCGGCGACGACCATCGCGGCGATGATGCCCGGCAACAATAGATTGAGTTTCTGCTGGCGACGTATCAACCAGGAGGACGACGGCTTGGCCGTGTCGAGCGACTGGCCAGGTACGGGAGGAATGGTGTGGTGCTGTTTTATTGTCATGTTCTCAGCTCCAGCCTGTGGTTGGGGAATCACTGGACTGAGATGCTAGAGAAAGCGCCGCTCCCCCATTAGAACCACGTCAAGGCGTTCTTAGGGGCCAGACGACAGCGGTGCGCTGGCCCAGGGCACAATCACTGGCTGGTGCTAATGAGCCGGAATGTTCCCGCCTATAGTCATGCGCGCATGCCAAGCCCTTGCTGTGCATTAAGACCTGCTTTGCGGAGAACACCTATGACCCAGGATCGCCTGCGCCTCGTCCAGCTCGCAGAACAGCTGCGCCAGGCCTGGTCACGGCCGCACCCGGCATTTGCCTCGGGCATGGACGCGCGTAGCAGCGAGAATGCCCTGCTCCTGCAGTTCCACGGCAGCCTGGTCAAAGCCGCCGGCCTGGGCTGGCAGAACGCAGGGCGCACCCTGGTCGACAAGACGTACCTGCGCATTCTGAAGGACTGCTTCGGCCTGGATTTTCATGGCTTTGCCGAGGATGAACTGGCAGCCCGGCTGGACGGTTTCATTCGCCAGGCGTTGGCTCCACGCTGGGGGCAAATCATTGGAAGCGGCGGCAGCGAAGGCTTGCCGTTGGCGTCCGAGCTACTCGATGCATGCAACGGGGCGTTGTTCGCCAGCGAACGCCTGCAAGCGGCAACCCACCAGGTGTTGTTCTATCTGTGCCCGCACTTACCGTTCTTGCCCGGCTTCGGGGAACTTGCGCAAGGTGCAGAACAGTACCAGGCCCTGGTCTGCTCGCTTCCAACGCTACCGCGTCCGCAGCAGTTTGCCGGCAGTACGCAGCAACAGGTGCTGATCCGCCAACTGGTTGAAGGGAGTGATTGGTGGGGGCGGCGGGTGTTGTCCGCCAGGCAGGCTGAAATGGCTCCTGCACGCTGCGCCCCCTGAAGACAGGCCCTAATGCCAGTCAGTTAAGGCTTCTACAGACTTTACCGGGGCTGCTTTGCAGCTTTTCGCGGGCAAGGTGCGCTCCCACAAGGTTCAGGAAATGCGCGATCCCTGTGGGAGATCACCTAGCCTTTGGGCTGCGCTGTCACGCAGAGAACTGATAGTGGCTTTACGCGGCCCCTGTGGGAGCGGGCTTGCCCGCGAAGGGCCGCAAAGCGGCCCCAAATCGCTCAGTCGCTCAACTGCTGCAGGCGTTGGCGAGTCTCAGGGTTGTACTGCACGGCGGCCACGGGAATCCGGTCGCCAATGGCGCTGCGAACCAGCTCGACTTCGGCCTCGGTGAAAGCGCCGCACAGCTCGATCAATTGCACATGCCGGGTCAACAATTCCTGGGCCACGATCTGCGCTTCCCCGACGTTCGCTACGCCGCACACGGTCGCGGTGAAGGTGTCCGATTCAAGGCTACCGTTGTGGGTGAGGAACTGCATACCAGGCGCCTTGAAGATAAAGCCATAACGTTGCACAGCCATCGTGATTTTCCTTGGGGTCTCGGGATTGCTTGGTTTTTTACGCAAAGCGCCCGCGCGATTGCCGGTGATGGTCGATGACGATGGACGCCAGCGCGCAGGATGCCAGACGCGCCTGCACCGGGTCGGCACGCGAGGTGAGCATGATCGGCACCCGTGCGCCCAGCACCAGGCCAGCAGCCGTGGCGCCCATGAAATACACCATCTGCTTGAACAGGAAATTACCCGCCTCCAGGTTGGGCACCAGCAGGATATCGGCATTGCCCGCGACCTCACCGCCAATGCCCTTGATGCGCGCCGCCTCCAGCGACACCGCGTTGTCGAAGGCCAGCGGGCCTTCGATGCAGGCCTCTCCCAGGACACCGAGCACCGCCAGCTTGGTCAGCTCGGCGGCATCCTGGCTCGAGGGCATGCTGCGCGTCACTTCCTCGGTACCGGACAGCACCGCCATGCGCGGCCTCTCATAGCCCAAGGCATGCATCATCTCGATGGCATTGCGGGCGATATGGATCTTGTCGATGATCGTAGGCTGCACGTTGATCACCGCATCGGTGATCGACAAGGCCTTGTCGCTCCCCGGCAGCGTCATGTGGAACACATGACTGAGACGGCTGGCAGTACGCAGCCCCACTTCGCGCTTGAGCACCGCACGCAACAAGGTATCGGTGTGCAGGTGCCCCTTCATGATGGCCGCTGCGCTACCGTCTCCAGCCTGCATGCAAGCGACTTCGGCGCACTGTTGCTCATCACTGGCGTGCAGCACGCGCAGGTCGCGCAGGTCCCAGTCGAGTTCTTCGGCCAGGGTGCGGATCTTCATCTGATCACCGACCAGCACAGGCTCGATAAGCCCTTCGTCACACGCCCGCTTGGCACTGCTCAGGCTCAGCAGGTTGACCGGGTTGACCACCGCCGTGACCACACGTGGCAGGGCCTTGGCCCGATCGAGCAAAAACGCCGGACATTCCGGTGCAAGGGTGCTCAACATGCTTGGATTCCTGTATTCACGGTCGAAGCCGCAACGGCGCCCGAAGACGCCATCGCCGTATTCCTGATGGCCTGTGCAGCGAGCTGGGCCCGCCACACAGGCATTGACGCCAGGCGCCTCAGACGTAGTCCCTGTACTTCTCGAGGAAGCGCACAGGCTTGGAAAGCGCATCGCGGCGGAACGGATCGCCCAGTTCGCGGGTGCACATGATCTCGATCACCGTGGTCTTGCCTGCCTTCTGTGCCTCGCAAGCCGCCATGAGCGCCGGGCCGACGTCCTCCAGGCGATCGACGGTGACGCCCTCGGCCCCCATCGCGCGGGCAATGCCGGCAAAACTCTGGTTCTCCAGGTCGCCTGCGACGAAGCGGCGGTTGTAGAAGTCCACCTGGTTCTTCTTCTCCGCGCCCCACTGACGGTTATGGAAGACGATCGAGGTGACCGGGATGTTTTCGCGCACGCAGGTCATGATTTCCATCATCGACATGCCCCAGGCGCCATCACCGGCATAGGAGATGGCGGTGCGGTGTGGCGCGGCGACCTTGGCACCAATGATGGTCGGCAGCGCGTAGCCGCAGTTGCCGAAGCTCATGGCAGCGAAGAACGAGCGGGGTTTCTCGAAGCGCAGGTAGCTGTTGGAGACCGAGTTGATGTTGCCGATGTCGGTGGAGACCATGGCATCGGCAGGCATGGCTTTTTCCAGTTCCCGCAGGACCTGGCGCGGGTGCAGGTAGTTGCCAGGCTCGCCGCTCTGCTCCTCGATCATCTCCAGGGAGTATTCGTCCTTCTCGTGGATCCAGGCGTCCAGCTCGGTTTCCCAGTCGGCTTTTTCCTTGGCGATTTCCTCGGCACGCGCCCCCTTGCTTGCCAGGCACTGCACCTCGAGGTTCTCCAGGCGGCCGAGCAGGTTGAGCGCCGCGGCCTTGGCATCGCCGCAGATACCGACGGTGATTTTCTTCACCAGGCCGAGCATCTTCGAGTCGCAATCGACCTGGATGACCTTCGCCTGCCTCGGCCAGTAGTCGAGGCCGTGTTGTGGCAAGGTACCGAATGGGCCCAGGCGGGTGCCCAGGGCCAGGACCACGTCGGCACGCGACAGCAGCTTCATGGCCGCCTTGGAGCCTTGGTAGCCCAGTGGGCCACACCACAGCGGGTGGCTGGCCGGGAACGAGTCGTTGTGCAGGTAGCTGTTGACCACTGGCGCGCCGAGGTATTCGGCCAGCGCTTTACAGGCCTCGACGGCGTCGCCCATGACCACGCCGCCGCCGGAGATGATCACCGGGTTCTTCGCTGCCGCCAGGATCTGGGCGGCTTCGGCCAGGCTCTGCTCACCACCGGCGCTGCGCTCGATGCGAATCGGTGCAGGAATCTCGACGTTGATATCGCCATAGAAGAAGTCACGCGGGACGTTCAACTGGGTCGGGCCGTTTTCCTGCATCGCCCGGTCGAAACAACGGCCGGTCAGCTCGGCCATCCGCGCCGGGTTAGGCACATGGGCCTGGTACTTGGTGATGGTCTCGAAGAACGGCAGTTGCTGGGCTTCCTGGAAACCACCCAGGCCCTGGCTCATCGAGCCGGTTTCCGGCGTGATCACCACCACCGGGCTGTGTGCCCAGTAGGCAGCGGCGATGGCGGTGACGAAGTTGGTGATGCCAGGGCCATTCTGCGCGATGCACACGCCATGACGGCCGCTGACCCGTGCGTAACCATCGGCCATGTGGCCGGCGCCCTGCTCGTGGACCACCGGGATAAAACGGATACCCGCCGGAGCGAAGATATCCATCGCATCCATGAAGGCCGAACCCATGATGCCAAAGATGTCGGTCACGCCATTGGCGACCAGTGTTTCAACCATTGCTTCGCTGGGGGTCATGCGTGGCATATCGATACTCCTCTCGTTACTTAAGGTATGCCGCCAACTACTCGGGCTCAGCCTTTCAGCAGCATGGGCACAGGGGGATACGCATCAGGACAGGTACAGGGAGGCGGAGCGGGGACTTGTGGTGCTTGCTCTGTGCGGCGCCTTTACGCATGCCGAACTCTCCTGTTGTTGTTTTGATGGAGTCTTGGGGCAAGTCGAGCGAGCCGTCCCTCGTTCATTTGCAAGCGAGGGCTGGCTGCCTTGGGGCTAGAGTAGGAGGGCGGGGGAAGTGGCCGATAGAACCAGTTGGGGACTACCTGTTAAGCCAGCAGGCAGCGCCGAAATGCGTGCTCGACACTGCCTGCCCGAGGGGGTGATTTTCGATGGGCGTGGTCAGCAAAGCCGCTCGATGAGCTCGGCAAGCAATTTGATTCCCGGACGGATACGCTCGGCCGGAATGGACGAGTAGCCCAGACGGAAGTAGTTGAGCGGTGGCTGCTCACCGAAGAAATGAATATCGCCGGGCTCGATCAGGATGCCGTGGTTGGCGGCCTCCTCCTGCAAGCGACGCGCATCCAGGCCATCCGGCCCCTTCACCCAGTAGCAGGAGCCGCCGAAGCTCGGCTCCCTGGAGGACTCCGGCAGGTACTCGCGCAGGGCATCGCCCATCTGCTGATGACGCTCCTCGTAGGCGCGCATCAGGCTCAGGATCAACGCATCGTGGTAACCGCGCTCGAGGAACAGCGCTACCGAACGCTGATTGTTCGCCGCAGGATGACGCACCATCAGTCGACGCAACGCCCGTGCCTCACGGATCAAGGCTTCGGGGCCGACCAGGTAGCCAACTCGCAAGCCAGGAGCCAGGGTCTTTGACAGGCTGCCGACGTAAAGCACCCGGTCGTTCTTGTCCAGGCTCTTGAGCGCCGGGATCGGGTTGCCCTTGAAGTTGGTCTCGCTTTCGTAGTCGTCCTCGATGATCAGAAAATCGTGCTCCTTGGCCCGCCGCAACAGTTCGTAGCGGCGCTCCAGGGGCATGGTCACGGTGCTCGGGCACTGATGGCTGGGCGTGGTGTAGATAAGGTCGCAGTCATTGAGTTTCTCGCTCAGTATCAGGCCCTGGTTGTCCACCGGCAGCGGCTGAATGCGCGAGGGGTTGAGCATGGCGATATTGCGGATATCGACGTAGCCCGGCTCTTCGATGCCCATCAGGCTGTCGGGGCGCAACAACAGACGCGCCAGCATGTACAACGCATGCTGCGCACCCACCGTGACCAGGATCTGTTCAGGCGAAGCCCAGACACCGCGACGCGGCAACAGGCGCGTCCTGATCTGCTCCATCAACAAGGGGTCGTCGTTGTCGAAACGGTCCGAAGCCCAGTCACGGATCGCCGGGATGCTCACCGCATCGCGACAGCATCCACGCCAGTTGGCGGTCGGAAACAGGGCTGGGTCGAATTGCCCGTAGATAAAGGGGTATTTGTAGCTCTGCCAATCCCGTGGTTTTCTCATGTTGCGTTGCTGCGAGGGCTGCATCACCAGCCGTTGCGACCAGTCCAACGTGGTGGCGACGGCCTCGTCCTGGTCAGCACGCGGCGCGTCGACCTTGTGTGCCAGGATATCGGGATTGACGTAGTAGCCGCTGCGCTCACGCGCGATCAGGTAGCCATCGTCGAGCAGGTGCTCGTAGGCCAGGACCACGGTATTGCGTGCGATGTTGAGCTGCTTGGCCAGCTTGCGGCTGGAAGGTAACGGGCTGTCCGGCGGTATATTGCCGTTGAGTATCACTTGGGCGATTTGCTCGCGCAGCTGCTGTTGCAGATTGGTGGATTTATCGGCAGACAAATGGAACAGCTGGAACATAGCGGCCTCGACTGAACGAACGATAAGCGCTGGTACCGCACAGCACTCGGCCAGTCGCTCAAGAATGCTCTCGCCAGCCCAGCACCAGCGCGGCGATCGTCGAGCAGACTAGCAACAACCCCTCGGCAAGACTATCCAGCGCTCGACATATTAACGTCGCAGAGACACAAAAGACCGGACCCTCGACAAAGCCAAAGGACCGGTCAACCCTGGTGAAACCTATCGATCAGATTGCAACGCGACCCAGTGCGCCATCCAGGGCGACGATGATCTCGTCCAGTTCCTTTTGCGTGGCGATCAGCGCCGGGCTGAAGCACAGCGTGTTGTTGAACTGCTCGAAGCTTCGGTTGGTGCGCCCGATCATCACCCCTTGGCGCATGCAGTCAGCGACGATGGCAATCGCCACGCTCTCCGGCACCGGCTCCTTGGTCTTGCGGTCCTTGACCAGTTCCATGCCACAGAACAGGCCTTTGCCGCGTACATCGCCAATCACTGGGTACTTGTCCTGCAGCTCGCGCAGGCGGCCCATGAAGTACTCGCCCATGTGGGTGACGTTCTCCAGCAAGCCCTCGTCCTCGATGATGCGCATGTTCTCCAGCGCCGCCGCTGGGCCTGCGGTGCAGCCGCCGAAGGTGCTGATGTCGCGGAAGTAACCCATGCGGTCATCGGCCTCCCCCTTGAACGCTTCGAACACCTCCTCGGTGGTCACGGTGCAGGAGATCGCCGCATAACCGCTGGCCACCCCCTTGGCCATGGTGACGATGTCCGGCTTGATGCCGTAGTGCTGATAGCCGAACCACTTGCCAGTGCGGCCCAGGCCACACACCACCTCGTCGATGTGCAGGAGGATGTCGTACTTCTTGCAGATTGCCTGAATGGTCTCCCAATACCCCTCCGGCGGCGTGATCACGCCCCCGCCCGCGGTAATCGGCTCGAGCACCACCGCACCCACGGTATCCGGCCCTTCCGCGAGGATTACACGCTCCATCTCCATGGCGGCGCGCACGCCATAGTCAGGCACGTCACCGAACTGCGAGCGGTATTGGCAGCAATGCGCAAACTCGACGAACCCCGGGGTGAAGGGGCCGTACTGGTTCTTGCGCTCGAACTGGCCGGTCGAACTCAGCGCGGTGATGGTCGTGCCGTGATAGTCCCGCTCGCGGAACAGGATCTTGTGCTTCTTGCCACCGTACTTCTTGTGCGCAATCTGTCGCACTATCTTGTAGGCCTTCTCGTTGGCCTCGGAACCGGAGTTGGAGTAGTACACCCGGCTCAGGCCAGGCATCTTCTCGATCAGTTTCTGGGCGAACAAGGCCGCGGGAATGTTGCCTGCGGAGTTGGCGAAAAAGTTCACCTTCACCAGCTGGTCGCGCACCGCGTCAGCGATACTCTCGCGGCCGTAACCGACGTTGACGGTCCATACCCCGCCAGAGACCGCATCCAGGTATTCGTTGCCCTTGGCATCCCAGACCCGCATGCCCTTGCCTTCGACGATCATCAACGGATCGCTCTGCTCCAGCGGTTTGTGCTGGGACAGGTGATGCCACACGTGGGCGCGGTCGCTGGCCAACGCCTGGGCTGCATCGTACTCGTGCGCAGTTGTTTTCATGCTTACCTCTCGACTGGTGCATTTTTGTTATGGGTCACCGGGCAGGAGATGAACGCCAGGCGCCGATAGATGAAGGAGCAGTACTCGGCATCGCAATGCAGCACTCCCCGATCCACCCCTGGAGATGAAACTAAGAACAAGCAGCGCGCGCAGTTAGAACCAGTTATCGCCCATGGATGATGCCAGCCGTGCAATCGCCACACTGGACTAACGCCACAGCCGCGACTGGCTCTTCAAGCGCAGCGCCAGCGCCCTCACCCTGCGAGCACGAAGCCGTCACCGACAGGAGAACCTGAATGATTGAAGTCACGATCAACGGGGAGGCCCAGCTGTTGCCGGCAGGTATCGACCTGGCGCAATTGCTCGCCCGGCTACAGCTGCAAACGCGGCGCGTGGCCATCGAACACAACCTCGGCATCGTGCCGCGCAGCGAGTATGCCGGGCTGCGCCTGCAGCAGGGCGACCGCCTGGAAATCGTGCATGCCATCGGCGGCGGCTGATCGCCCTGCCCCTCTCACCGGAGCCCCTATGACCATCGCGAACACAACCTGCGACCCGCTCATCATTGCTGGCCAAACCTATGACTCACGCCTGCTGGTCGGCACCGGGCACTACGCCGACCTGGCCGAGACGGGCGCTGCAGTGGAGGCCAGCCTGGCGCAGATCGTCACCTTTGCGGTGCGCCGCAGCAACCTTGGGCAGGATGCCCTCCAGCCCAACCTGCTCGAGGTGATCACCCCGCAGCGCTACACCTTGCTGCCCAATACCGCAGGCTGCTACACGGCCAAGGATGCCGTGCGCACCTGCCTGCTGGCACGCGAACTGCTGGATGGCCATGACCTGGTCAAGCTCGAAGTGCTCGGGGACAGCCAGACCCTCTACCCAGACATCGGCGAAACCCTGGTTGCCGCCCAGCAACTGGCCGAGCTGGGCTTCAAGGTGATGGCCTACACCAGCGACGACCCGCTGGTGGCCCGACGCCTGGAGGCGCTTGGCTGCGTGGCGGTGATGCCCTTGGGCGCGCCGATCGGTTCCGGGCTGGGCATCCGCAACCCCTACAACATCCGCTTGATCGTGGAAAACGCCAAGGTTCCGGTGATCGTCGATGCCGGTGTCGGCACCGCCTCCGATGCGGCCATCGCCATGGAGCTGGGCTGCGACGGCGTGCTGATGAACACCGCGATTGCCCGCGCCCGCGAGCCGATCCGCATGGCCACGGCAATGCGCAAAGCGGTCGAGGCCGGTCGCCAAGCCTACCTGGCAGGGCGCATGCCGCGCCGATTGAGCGCCGATGCCTCCTCGCCGTTGGGTGGCATGTTCTTGTAGATGATGGGCCTGCAGCAGAGCCAAGACGCGGCCAGCCGTAATGGCAGGCAGTAAGGTTTCTACAGGCTTTACTGGGGCTGCTACGCAGCTCATCGCCGGCAGGACATCTCCTGGATTTAGCAGGGTCCCTGTGGCGGCGGGCTTGGCGAGGCGTCGAACCGCCGCGAACACCGGCGAAGCCGGTGCCATGCACCGCGTCGTATTCTTCGCGGGCAAGCCCGCTCCCACAGAGTATCGGCGCAGCTCACTGTCCAACAGATGGACTCAGGCCGTGGCCTTATCGGTCGGCTGCATCAGGCTGGCCATCTTGTTGCCGAACAGCCGGGCCAGCGCCTCGGGGTCGCCTGCGGCTTCGTCCAGCGCCTCGACCACGGCCTGCAGGGTCGGCCGGGTCTTGGCCAGCAATTCGTCGATGTAATACGCCGCAGTGACCTGCGTATGTTTCTCGTAGCGGCTAAAGAGCGCAAGGAGCTCCGGGTCCAGCGTGATCGTCAGGGTATCGGCGGACATCTGATTGACCTCTCAAGGTTGTTCGGCGGCAATCGCCAGGCGTTTTACCAGCCTGGCCATCCTTGGTCGCCATCGCTTCCAGGCCATAGAGTGAACCGCCCCGGGTTTCGTGGAGGCCTCAACTCTTGAGAAGATGAGGCCATGAGAAAGACCACGACCTACTCCCCTGAAGTCCGTGAACGTGCCGTGCGCATGGTTCTG
>NZ_JAMYBK010000037.1 GCF_024127895.1 Pseudomonas guariconensis
CGGCGAGATCGACGGCATGAACCAGTCGGTGGCCACCGCCACCGAGGAGCAGAGCGCGGTGGTCGAGAGCCTGAACCTGGACATCACCCAGATCAACACCCTCAACCAGCAGGGGGTGGAGAACCTCAACGAGACCCTGCGTCACTGCGATGCCCTGAGCCAGCAGGCCGGGCGGTTGAAGCAGTTGGTGGGGAGTTTCAGGATCTGAGGCGAGCTGCTGGCTGGGGCTCCTGCACTTGCCAATGATGTGGCTTTGCAGGGCCCTGTGGGAGCGGGCTTGCCCGCGATTGGGCCGCACAGCGGCCCCCGCTATCTACCCCTGCCAACCTACCTGCCGCAGTGCCTCCAGCAAGCGCTCGCCACCCAGCCCCGGCACCAGCACACCGTCGGCGGTGTGCATGTCACCCCCCGCCAGCAGGGCATTGACGATCGCTTCCTCCACCGCCTCGGCCGCCGCCATGAACAACGGTGTGATGTGGTCGTTGTTGAGCATCTGCACCGGCATGCTCAAGGGCACGCCCTTGCGCCCGTAGGCGGCCGCTGGCAGTTGCTGGTCGGCGCAGGAGAAGGCGACGAACAGGTCACCGCTGGCATCCTCGGTACCACCGCCGGTACGGGCGATGCCGATGGACGCCCGTTGGGCCAGGCGCTGGCACTGGTGCGGCAGCAACGGTGCGTCGGTGGCGATGATCACCACGATCGACCCCATGCCCGGCTCGCCACGGTCGTCGAAGGGCGAGGGAATGCCGTCCAATACCCGGCCGACCGGATAGCCGTCGATGCGCAGCTCGCGGCGCTGGCCATGGTTGGCCTGCACCAGCGCGCCCACGGTCCAGCCGCCCTGGTCTTGCGGCAGCTTGCGCGAAGCGGTGCCGATACCGCCCTTGAATTCGTGGCAGATCATACCGGTTCCGCCACCGACAGCGCCTTCGGCGACTGGGCCGGACTCGGCGCGGGCCAGCGCTTCGTTCACCTGGGCCGGGCTGACATGCTGGCCCCAGATATCGTTGAGCAGGCCGTCGAAGGTCTCCAGCACCACCGGCATGCACCAGTACACCGACGGATCGGCCAGGGCATCGCGCTCGGCGGCGATCAGGGCGTCACGCACCACGCCGACGCTGTGGGTGTTGGTGATGGCGATGGGCGTGGTCAAAAGGCCTGCCTCGCGGATCCATTCCAGCCCCGTGGCATCGCCATTGCCGTTGAGCACGTGGACACCGGCGAAGCACGGCGCCAGGCGGGCCGCGCCGGGGCGGGGCTGGATCACCGTCACGCCGGTGCGCACCTGCTTGCCGTCGCCGTCGGCGACCAGGGTGCTGTGGCCGACGCGGACCCCAGGGACATCGGTGATGGCGTTGAATGCTCCGGGGCTACCCAAGCCCAGGGTGATGCCGAGTTGACGAGCGCGCATAGGGACTCCTTCGTTTCAGAGTTTCTGGAAGGCTGGGCTGAGCTTGCCGTAGGTGCCATAGAGGAGCACCGAGGCAGCCAGTATGCCGAGGATGATCAGGGTGTCGCGTACCGAAGCCCCGAGCAGGCAATTGAGCAGCAGGTAGCCGGAACCGAGCGTCGCCAGCAGCGCCGGCAGTGGCCACAGCGGCATGCGGTACGGGTGTTCGCGGTCGCTGCGCAGTACCCGGCTGAACAGGCCGCACAGGGCCACCGCCAGGTAGACCATGACCAGTAGCAGGACGGTGAAGGAGGTCAGTTCCTCCAGGTTGGAGCTCAAGCTCAGGGCTGCCGACGGCACGGCGAGGAACAAGGTGGCCAGCCACGGCGATTCCCAGCGTGGGTGGATGCGCGTGAACAGGCGGTTCAGGGCTGGCGTCCACAACTGGTCGCGGCCGCTGCTGAAGATCACCCGGCCAGACTGGATGACGATGGCGATGATGGCGTTGAACACCGAGAGGAAGATCCCGGCACTGACCAGCCGCGAGAGGGTTTCGTTGCCATGGGCGGTGAGCAGGTAGCCGATCGGGTCGGGGCTGGCCAGCATGTCCTGCAAAGACGGGGCGCCGAGCAACAGCGCGCCGATCGGTATCAGCTCGATCGCCACCACCAGCGCCAGCGACCAGAGCACGGCGCGGTGGATGCCCTGCCCACCGTCCTTCATGTCCTCGGCCAGCAGCACGGCGCCGCCGAAGCCGTTGTAGGAGAACAGTGCGGTGCCCACCGCGGCGAACACCAGCGCCCAGGGCGCTGCCGCGAGCAGGCCGTGGTCCAGGTGCAGGGGCTGGGCCAGTACGCTCAGCGGCTGGCTGACGTTGCCCAGGCCAAGCACCACGATCACCAGCAGGGCGACGACCTCGCAGAGCAGGAAGACCCCGGTGACCCAGGCGTTGACGCGGATGTTGAGGATACCCAGGCCGTAGCTGGCGACGACGATGGCCAGGGCCACGGACGGGGTGTCGAACTGCGTGCCCAGGGCGCTGTTGAGGTAGGTGGCCGCGCCTGTGGCCAGCACCGGCGGGATGAACAGCAAGGACACCAGCACGGTGAGGAAGGTGGCATAACCGGCCATGCCGCCGAACACTCGCTTGGCATAGACGTATTCGCCGCCAGCCGAACTGTGCGCACGGCCGAGCTCGGCGTAGCACCAGGCGAACATCAGCGCCAGCAGGGCGGCCAGGACGAAGGCCAGGAAGGCACCGCTGCCGGCCTGGGCGATGGCGAAAGGTGCGATGACGAACACGGAACTGGCCGGTGTGACCGCCGATACCGTGATGGCGACCACATCGAGCATGCCCAGGCTGGGCTTGAGCGCACGGTCGTGCATGTCGTTCTCCTCGAATTGTTATTGGTGGTTGAGGCAGTGACGAAGAAGCGGATGGCGCCCTCTCGGCGCAGCGCTGCATGGGCGGCAATCTAGGCTTGGCGGGGGAGGCGGCCAATCACCCTTTGGGGGTACGCCCCTTGACGCGAGGGCGGGAAAGGAGGGAAATCCCATCACCTTTTCAGGGGAACCGACGGATGCACAGCCTGTTTCACGAAGTCGGCGTTCACGCCAGCCTTGGCCGCACCATCGAACAGATCGGCCAGCCACGCTTCTGGAAGCAGCTGGTCCTGCTGCTGCGCTGCTGGCTGCCGTTCGACAATGCCCTGGCCGCCTTCTACCCCGCCCGCGGGACGCCCGTGGTGCTGGAGGAGTACGACGCCGCCCCCCAGGATGGCCCGGCAGCCATGCCCTTGTACCTCAGCGGCCTGTACCAGCTCGATCCTTTCTACCAGGCCTGCCAGGACGGCCTGCCCAGCGGCCTGTACCGCCTCGACGAAGTGGCGCCGGACCAGTTCCAGCAGAGCGAGTACTACCTCAACTACTTCCATGCCAACGTGCTGGAGGACGAGGTGCAGTTCATCCTCCAGCTACCCGGCCAGGGGGCGCTGTCGTTGTCATTGGGCATGCGCCAGCCGTTCGACGTCGGGCAGTGTGGCCTGCTGGAGATGCTCTGTCCCTGGGTGCTGGCGCTGATGCAGCAGCACTGGCCATTGCGCAGCCAGCGCTTGTTGCCGGCCGGCGAGCCGGTGGCCGCCCAGGTGCGTGATGCGCTCAGCCACTTCGGGGCGGGGGTGTTGTCCGAGCGCGAGCTGGAGATCGCCCGGCTGATCCTGCGCGGCTATTCCTCCAAGGCCATGGCCGAGCGCCTGGCGATCTCACCGGAAACCGTCAAGGTCCACCGCCGGCACCTCTACGCCAAGCTCGACATCTCCTCGCAGCCGGAGCTGTTCTCGTTGTTCCTGCAGTCGCTGGGGCACGATGTGGAGAACCCCTGAGCCTATTTCGAGCCCTGCCTGGCTTGCTCGGCGCGCACGGCCATCATGAAGGTCTGCATCGCCGAGGAATGTACCCGGTTGCGCCGGGTGATCAGGCCGTAGGGCGGCAACCGGGGCTCCAGTTGGATGGGCAGGACCGCCAGCAGGTGCCGTCCCGGATAGTCCTCGACCACCGAGCGCGGGGTGATGCCGATCATGTCGGTCTGCTGCAGCAGCGACAGCAAGGTCATGATCGAGGTGGTCTCGACGATGCTGCTGGGCAGGTCGATGCGGGCATTGTGGAAGGCCTGGTTGACGATGGCGCGCATGGGGCTGGGATGTTGCTGCAGCACCCAGGTCATTTCCTGCAGTTCGGTCCAGTCCAGTTTCCTGGCCTTGGCCAGCGGGTGCTGCGCGCCGGTGATCACGCACAGGTCCTCTTCGCCGAGGCTGTCGAACTGCAGGTCGTCGGTACGCGCGTTGCTGGGGATGCGCCCCAGCACTACGTCGAGCTGGTCTTGTTGCAGGGCCTGCACCAGCACGTCGCTGGTATCCACCTGGATGCTCATCGACAGGCGCGGGTGGCTTCGCTTGAGGGTGGCGATGGTACGGGTCAGCAGGCCAGAGGCCAGGGCAGGAATGGCGCCGACCGTGACCCGGCCGAGGTTGCCGGACTCCAGGGCGACCATTTCCTCGCGCATGCCCGACAGCTCGGCGAAGATCATCCGCGCGTAGTAGATCAGCGTCTCGCCGAACGGCGTGGCGCGCATGCCGCGTGGCAGGCGCTCGAACAGCTCGACGCCGAGCAGGTCCTCGGCTTCATGAAGCATCTTGGTCGCCGCCGGCTGGGTCATGCCGATCTCCTCGGCGGCACGCCGCAGCGAGCCCAGCTCCTCCAGGGCCAGCATCAGGCGCAGCTGACGCAGACGCAGGCGGCTATGGATGATACTGGCGTCGGGGATGCGGGACATGGTCTGGCTCATGGTCGAGGGGCGGTCAAGAGTGACAAGAAATGGCAGCGCTCGCCAGCGGATTGCGCGAGGGGGGCTGCAAAGCAGCCCCTGCCCAGGAGGTTCAAGCCGTGCGCCGCTGCCGTTTCTGCCCCAGCGCCGAACGCAGCGCTGTCGCCAACCTGGCAAGCAGTGGCCAGCACAGCATCACCAGGGCCGCACTGGTCAGGCTGCCCACCAGCGGGTTGGACCAGAAGATCGACAACTGCCCGTCGGAGAACAGCATCGACTGGCGGAACGCATCCTCGGCCTTGTCCCCCAGTACCGCGGCCAGCACCAGCGGGGCGATGGGGTAGCCCAGTTTCTTGAACACATAGCCCAGCGCGCCGAACAGCAGCATCAGCCCGACATCGGTCATCGAGTTGTGCACCGAGTAGGCACCAATGGCGCAGACCATGATGATGATCGGCGCGATGACCGAGAACGGAATGCGCAGGATCGAGGCGAACAGCGGCACCGTGGCCAGCACCACGATCAGGCTCACGACGTTGCCCAGGTACATGCTGGCGATCAGCCCCCAGACGAAGTCGTGCTGTTCGACGAACAGCGTCGGCCCTGGGTGCAGGCCCCAGATCATCAGCCCGCCGAGCATCACCGCGGCGGTCGCCGAACCGGGGATGCCGAGGGTCAGCATCGGCAGCAAGGCGCTGGTGCCCGCACTGTGGTCGGCGGTCTCCGGTGCGATCACGCCTTCCACCTCGCCCTTGCCGAACCTGTCGCGGTTCTTCGAGAAGCGCCGGGCCAGGCTGTAGCTCATGAACGACGCGGCGGTCGGGCCGCCAGGCGTGACCCCCATCCAGCAACCGACCAGGGCACTGCGCAGCCAGGTCAGCCAGTAGCGCGGTAGCTTGGCCCAGGTGCGCAGGATCACCATCGGCGTGATACGGGCACGCTCTCCCCGGAACACCAGGCCTTCCTCCACGGTGCAGAGGATCTCGCCGATGCCGAACAGGCCGATCACCGCCACCTCGAAGCTCAGGCCCGACAGTAGCCATGGCTGGTCGAAGGTCAGGCGCAGTTCGCCGGACACGGTGTCCATGCCCACGGCGGCCATGGCGAAGCCGATCATCATCGCCACCACGGTTTTCAGCGGTGGGTTCTTGCTCAGGCCGATGAAGGTACAGAACGCCAGCAGGTAGACGGCGAAGAACTCCGGCGAGCTGAACGCCATGGCGAAGCGGGCGATGTGGGTGGAGAGGAAGGTGAGCAACAGCACGCCGACCAGAGCCCCGAGCAGTGCCGAGGTGAACGCGGCGGTCAGCGCTTCGCCGGCCTGGCCGTTGCGGGCCATCGGGTAGCCGTCGAAGGTCGTGGCCACCGAGGACGGCTCGCCGGGGATGTTGAACAGGATCGAGGTGATCGAGCCACCGAACAACGCCCCCCAGTACATGCACGACAGCAGGATGATCGCCGACACCGGCGACATGGTGAAGGTCAGCGGCAGCAGCAGGGCCACGCCGTTCGGCGCGCCCAGCCCTGGCAGCACGCCGACCAGGATGCCCAGCAGCACGCCGACCACCATCAGGCCCAGGTGGTGGGCGGTGAAGATCAGGCTCATGCCCTGCATCAGCGAGTCGAATTCACTCATGGCCGCAGCCCTCCCAGGAAGGTGGCCAGGTCGCCCAGCACGCCGGCGTCCAGCGGCACCTTGAACCAGACCGCGAAGATCAGGTAGCTGGCCAGTGCCGCACCGCAGGAGATCATGGCGATGGCCAACTTGCCATGGCCCTGGCCATCCTGGCGGCTGCGCCACATGAACCAGGCGATGAACAGCACCGAGGCCAGGTAGATGCCCGTGAATGGCATGGCCGCCACGTACACGGCAATGGGCAGGAACACCGACAGCACCCGGGCGAATGCCTGGCGCCCGACGAACGCCGCCATCGCCTGTCGGCGCAGCAGCGCCAGGAGCAGGTTGCCGATACTGGCGGCGCTCAGCAGCAGGCCGATGTAGAAGGGGAAGTAGCCGGCTTCTGGGCCGGCATCGCCCCAGCCGATACCGATATCCAGGCTGCCCTGCATGACGATGCCGCCCAGTGCGGCAGTGAACAGCGCAAGGCCGGTTTCCACCCAGCGGGTGGCGATCAATGGCGCGTCTGAAGGTGAGGACATGGGCGTCTCCATGGCAGGGTTCACTGGCGCAGCCAGCCGGCTTGCTGGAACAGCGGGATGACCCGCTCACGGTCCTTCTCGATGTAGGCCACCAGGTCCTGGCCTTCGAGGAAGGTCGGTGCCAGCGCCGAACGTTCGATGTAGGTCTTGAATTCCGGGGTCTGGCTGACCTTGCGCAGCAGCTCGACATAGAAGGCGCGTTGCTCGTCGCTGATGCCGCCAGGCAGGAACACAGTGCGCGGGAAGCGGTACTGATCGATGCCCAGGCCCTGCTCGTGGCAGGTCGGGATGTCTGCCCAGGACTGCTCGGCGGTGACCTTTTCGCTGTAGATCATGCGCTCGCGGCTGAACACGCACAGCGGCTTGACCTGGCCGCCGCGCCACTGGCTGAGGCTTTCGGCAGGGTTGTTGAGGTTGGCCGCGATGTGCTTGCCGGCCAGCTGGATGGAGGCCTCGCTGCCGCTCTTGAAGGGGATGTAGGTGAGCTTGCTGCCGACCTGCTGGCCGATCAGCAACGCCAGGGTCTGGTCGACGTCCTTGGACTGGCTGCCGCCGAAGCGCATCTTGCCGGCGTTGCTTGCAAGGGCTGCCTTGAACGCCGAGGCATCGGCCCAGGGCGCGTCCTGGTAGGTCCAGAGGATGAAGTCATCCTCGGCGACCGCGGCCACCGGTGTCAGGTCGGTCCATTGGTAACCCAGCTTGGCCACCAGCGGTAACAGGTAGACATTGTTGGTGCCGATCACCAGCTTGTGCGCATCGCCCTGGGCCAGCTTCATGTCGAGGAAGGCTTCGGCGCCATTGCCGCCGCCTTTGTTCAGCACCACGGTGTTGACGTCCAGCAACTGATGCTGGCTGATCGCCGACTGGATCAGGCGTGCCAGCTGGTCGGTGCCGCCCCCGGGGCCACCGGCGACGACGATTTCAACGTTCTTCCCGGGCTTCCAACCCTCGGCAAGGGCGGGCAGGGTGCTGGCGCAGAGCAGCGTGCAAGCGGCCAGGAACGACGACAGGTGACGCGCGGATGCGGTTCGCATGGGATACCTCTTGTTGTCTTTGTTATGGGTAGCCGGAGTGTGCGAAGCGAACCGATAAGCGTCTACTCAAAATAAGGCATACACCGATAGCCCTGGGTTATGCCAGGCCGGTGCGCCTAGCGATAACCACAGGAAATGGCTGTATGAGCAGGTTTGATTAGACGGTTATCGATGCCGCACCCATAGTGGGCTTCACCGGCCTTACCGGATCACAACAATAACGATCAGAGGGACTTCCCATGGCTCAGGCACACCCTGCCGTGCTGCACGCCAGCCCTGCGCGCGGCAAGACCGTCGCGCAGAAGGCCAGCAATGTGCGCTGGCGCATCTTCGCCATCATCTTCGCACTCACGGTGATCAACCTGATCGACCGTGTCTCCCTGTCCATCGCCATGCCCACCATCGCCGCCGAGTTCGAGCTGACGCCGAGCATGCAGGGGCTGATCCTCAGCAGCTTCTTCTGGGCCTACGCCTTGCTGCAGATCCCCGGCGGCTGGTTGATCGACCGCTACGGGCCGCGCCGGGTGATCGGCTGGTCCACGGGCTTGTGGGGCATGTTCCAGACGCTCGCGGCATTCGCCACCGGGGGCCTTTCGCTGATGTTCGCGCGCGTGGCGCTGGGGGCCGCGGAGGCGCCATTGTTCCCCTCCGGCGGCAAGCTCAACTCGCTGTGGCTGGGTTCCAGCGAGCGCAGCCGTGGTGCCGTGCTCATGGATTGCGGCGGGCCGCTGGGCGTGGCCCTGGGCGGTTTGATCATCGCCTACCTGATCGCCGTGCTCGGTTCCTGGCGCATCGCCTTCTTCATCGCCGGCATCGCCACCCTGGCCATGGCCTGGCTGGCCTGGCACTACCTGCGCGACAACCCCGCCGAGCATCCGGCGGTCAATGATGCCGAACTCGACAAGATCAACCAGGGCCGTGCCGTGCCGATGGCCGAGGCCGCCCTGCAGGCGACCAAGGGCCTGGGCATCGCCGCCCGTTCGCTGACCGGCATCCTGCTCGGGCGTGCCAGCTGGGCCATGGTGTTCTTCGGCCTGCTGACCTGGGGGCCGAGCTACCTGGCCCAGGCACGGGGCTTCGACATCAAGGGCATCGGTGCCGCGACTTTCATCATCTTCCTGTGCGGCGCGGTCGGCTCGCTGGTTGGCGGTTACCTCTGCGACCTGTTGATCCGCAAAGGCGTGCGCCGTGGCGTGGCGGCCAAGAGCCTGTTGAGCGTGTCCGGGCTGGTGGCGCTGGGCGCCTTCCTGCTGCTGCCACAACTGGACGATGCCTTCGCCGCCGTCGCGCTGCTGGCGCTGACCGCCTTCTTCCTGATGTGGGGCAGCCTGTACTGGAGCTTCCCGGCGCTACTCGCCGCCCCCTCGCGGGTCGGCTTGATCGGCGGGGTGATGAACCTGGCCGGCAGCCTCGGCGGCATCGTCGTGCCGATCTTGGTCGGCCTGCTGCTCCAGCACTTGGGCGGCTACTCGGCGGTGCTCGGTTTCTTCGCCTTGTGCTCGGCGCTGTTCATCGCCGGCACCCTGTTGATCGCTCTGGACAAGACCGAGGTATCCCATGGCTGAGCTGTACGACGGGCCGATCGTCGATGCCCATCATCATTTCTGGGACCCGCAACGCAACCACCATCCGTGGTTGTCGGGCAGCGAGAACATCCCCTTCCGCTACGGTGACTACAGCGCGATCAAGCGGCGCTATTTCCCCGAGGACTACCTTGCCGATGCAGGGGCCCACCGGGTGGTCGAGACCGTCTACGTGGAAACCGAGTGGGACCCGCGTGACCCGATTGGCGAAACCCGCTTCATCCATGAGGTCGCCGCCCGCTATGGCGCGCCCAACGCGGTGGTCGCGCAGGCCTGGCTGGATGCTCCCGAGGCGGCCGAGGTGCTGGCCGCACAGGCCGGCTTCGAGCGGGTCCGCAGCGTGCGCCACAAACCGGGTGGCCCGAGCCGGCCGGAGGAGGTCGGCCAGTGCCGCAGCCTGATGAGCGACGAGCGCTGGCGCCGTGGCTACGCCGAGCTGGCCCGCCACGGGCTGCACTTCGACCTGCAGACGCCGTGGTGGAACCTGGCCGAGGCCGAGCGGCTGGCGCGTGATTTCCCCCAGACACTGCTGATCCTCAACCACACCGGCCTGCCGTCGGACCGCGGCGAAGCGGCCCTGGCGGCCTGGCATGCGGCCATGGCGCGGTTCGCCGAGTGCCCGAACGCGAGGGTGAAGATCTCTGGCATCGGCCAGGCCGGCAGGCCGTGGCGTGCCGAGGACAACGCCTGGATCGTGCGCGAGACCATCGCCATGTTCGGCGCGCAGCGGGCGATGTTCGCCAGCAACTTCCCTGTCGACAGCCTGTGCGGCTCGTTCGACGACATCTATGGCGGCTTCAAGCGCATCGTCGCCGACCTGCCCGGCGAGGCGCAGGCCCAGCTTTTCTACCATAACGCCCGGCGCATCTACCGCACCGTGCCCGACACCTTGCGCCCTGCGCCAGTGTCGACCGACCTGAGGACCCCTGCATGAGCAAACCCACCCTCCCGCGCCTGGCCATGGTCCTGGGCGACCCCGCCGGTATCGGCCCGGAGCTGATCGCCCGCCTGCTGGCCGAGCCCGAGGTGCGCGGCAAGGCCCGCGTGGTGCTGATCGCCGACGAAGCGGAAATGCGTCGGGGCATGCGTATCGCCGGCTGCGAGTTCCCTTACCGGCGCATCGACGACCTGCAAGCGCTGGACTTCGCCGATGACACGCCGCTGCTGTACCCCTATCGCGGCGCAGCCGAGGGCGAGTTCCCGCGCAGCGAGGCGAGCGTGATCGGCGGGCGCTACAGCCTGGATACCCTGGCCGTGGCCCTGGCGCTGACCCAGGACGGCAGGACCGACGCGATTCTCTTCGGGCCATTGAACAAGACCTCGCTGCACATGGCCGGCATGGGCCATAGCGACGAGCTGCACTGGTTCGCCGAGCGCCTGGGCTTCGCCGGCCCGTTCTGCGAGTTCAACGTGCTCGATGAGCTCTGGACCTCACGGGTGACGTCCCACGTGGCGCTGGCCGACGTACCGGGCCTGCTCAGCCAGGCGCGGGTGCTCGAGGCCATCGGCCTGATCGACACCGCGCTCAAGCGCAGTGGCCTGGCCCGGCCGCGCATCGGTGTGTGCGGCCTCAACCCGCACAACGGCGACAACGGCAGCTTTGGCCGCGAGGAGCTGGACATCATCGGCCCAGCGGTGCAGACGGCGCGTGCGCAGGGCATCGAAGCCGACGGGCCTTATCCGGCCGACACCATCTTCCTCAAGGTGCAGGGCGATGCCCAGGCCTTCGATGCCGTGGTCACCATGTACCACGACCAGGGGCAGATCGCGATCAAGCTGATGGGCTTCTCCCGTGGCGTGACCGTCCAGGGCGGGTTGCCGGTGCCCATCACCACACCCGCGCATGGCACGGCCTTCGACATCGCAGGGCAGGGCAAGGCCAACGTCGGCGCGACCCGCCAGGCCTTCGAGATCGCCTGCCGGATGGGGCTCAACGCCCGCTGATCCCGCGCACCGCCAGCCTCACCTTCCCGTCAGTCAATCACCCACATCGCCTGGGGCCCGGAGGGCTCCACGGCGGGGCTCACCCTGGAAAAAGGAAAACAACAACAATGACCCGTGCTTTTTCTCACCGCTTCAAAGCCACCTCGATGGCGCCTGTGCTGATCGCCGGCCTGCCGCTGAGTGCCATCGCCGAGGGTTTCATCGACGATGCCAGCGTGACCTTGGGGATGCGTAACCTCTACTTCAACCGTGACTTTCGCCAGCCCGCTGCGGCGCAGTCGAAGCAGGAGGAATGGGCCCAGGGGTTCTTGCTGCAGGCCAAGTCCGGCTACACGCCCGGCCTGTTCGGGGTGGGCATCGACCTGATCGGCCAACTGGGCTTCAAGCTCGACAGTAGCCCAGAGCGCAGCGGCTCGGGACTGTTGCCCAGGCATAGCGATGGCCGGGCGGTGGACGATTACTCGCGGCTGGGCCTGGCACCCAAGCTGCGGTTGTCGAAGACCGAGCTCAAGGTAGGCGAACTGCAGCCGGAGTTGCCGATCCTGCTGCGCAACGATGGCCGCTTGCTGCCACAGACGTTCCAGGGCGGCATGCTCACCTCGCGGGAGTTCGATGGCCTGACCTTGCAGGGCGGGCAGATGCGCTCGCTGAGCCAGCGCAACTCTTCCGACCATGAGGATTTGTCCGTGGACGGTCGCGGCGGGGTATTCGCCGACCGTTTCGACTATGTTGGCGGCGAGTACCGCTTCAATGCCGACCGCACCCAAGTCGGGCTGTGGCAGGCACGGCTGCAGGACATCTACCAGCAACGCTTCTACAACGTCAGCCACAAGCAGAAGGTCGGCGACTGGACCTTGGGGGCCAATGTCGGCTTCTTCGCCACCCAGGAGGAGGGGAGTGCCGACCTGGGGGATCTGGACAACCGGGCGCTGACCAGCTTCGTCAGTGCGAGGTACGCCGGCCATACCTTCGGCGCCGGCTATCAGCGCATGTATGGCGACGACGGCATGGTCTACATCGCCGGGACCAGCACGCCGCTGGTCAACGATATCCAGGTGCGCAACTTCACCACGGCGGGCGAGCGCTCCTGGCAGGTGCGCTATGACTACGACTTCGTCGCCCTGGGGATTCCCGGGCTGTCGCTCATGGCCCGCTATGCGAGCGGTGACCATGCCGAGGTGGCAGGCGGGAGCGATGGCAAGGCCTGGGAGCGTGACCTGGATATCACCTATGTCATCCAGGCGGGGCCCCTGAAGAACCTGGGCGTGCGTTGGCGCAATGCCATGGTGCGTTCCAACCATGCCGCCGATGTGGATGAGAACCGCCTGATCCTCACCTATACCCTGAAGTTACTCTGACACTCCCATGGCCTCTGGGGCCGCTTCGCGCCCCAGCTTACGATGCATACCTCCCCCGATAACCCCGAAGCCACCAATGGGCATCCTGGTATATCCCCAGGTTATCGATGGATACGCATAAGTGATTATCCAGCCCCGCCTGCCCCCTCTACAGTCGCCCCATGGCTCGCCACTGCCTGGCGCGCCAGCCAAGACCAACAAGAAGCCCGTCCTGACGCTTCGCAGGACGATCACGGCAAGCACGAGGAAGTCCCCATGAGCGACCACGCCAGAGCCCTGGCCTCGGCCATTTCCATCAGCCGCGCGCGGCTACTGCCTTTCCTGATCCTGATGTACGTACTGGCCTTCATCGACCGGGCCAACGTCGGTTATGCCCGGGCCTTCCTGCAAGCCGACACCGGCCTTGGCGATGCGGCCTTCGCCTTCGGCGCGAGCATCTTCTTCATCGGCTATGCCTGTTTCGAAGTGCCCAGCAACCTGATGCTGCACCGCCTCGGCGCACGGGTCTGGCTGTGCCGGATCATGGTCACCTGGGGGCTGGTCAGCGCGGCGATGATGTTCGCCGACAACGCCACGACCTTCTACGTGCTGCGCTTCTTGCTCGGCGTCGCCGAGGCCGGCTTCTTCCCCGGCATCATCCTCTACCTCACCTACTGGTTCCCGTCCCAGAGCCGCGCCCAGGCCCTGGGCCTGTTCTACTTCGGCCTGCCGCTGGCGCTGGTGCTGGGCGGGCCGTTGTCCGGCTGGTTGCTGGAGTTCCATGGGGTATTCGGCCTGACCAACTGGCAATGGCTGTTCGTGGTCGAGGGGCTGATGGCCTCGGTGGTCGGTATCGCCGCCTACTTCTACCTGGTCGACCGCCCACGCAATGCCCGCTGGCTCAGCGATGTGCAGAAACAGGCGCTGGAAGGCACGCTGGCCGAGGAAGACGCGCAGAAGCAGGCCCATGGCCCGCACGGCTTCCTCGGTGCGCTGCGCAATGGCCAGGTCATGAAGTTCTGCCTGGTGTACTTCACCGTGCAGATGAGCGTGTACGGCGTGGTGTTCTACCTGCCGACCCGCATCGCCAGCTTCCTGGACGGCCAGGTGGGCCTGAGCGTCGGCCTGTACACCGCGATTCCCTGGGCCTGTGCCCTGGTGGTCACCCGCCTGGTGACCCGTTATGCCGACCGTAGCGGCCTGCACCGCCAGCTCGCGGTGGCCATGCTGGCCATGGCCGCCGCCGGTATCGCGGCATCGGCCCTGGCTGGCAGCCTGCCGCTGGTGGTGCTGGCCTTCTGCTTCGCCGCTGCCGGTTTCGTTTCCGTGCAGCCGCTGTTCTGGACCCTGCCCACCGGCTACCTGAGCGGTGCGGCCGCGGCCAGCGGCATCGCCCTGATCAACTCCCTGGGCAACCTGGGCGGCTTCGTCGCGCCGAACCTCAAGACCTTGACCGAAACCCTGTTCGCCGATCCACGTGCCGGCATGTTCGCCCTGGCCGTGGTGGGTGTCCTGGGGGCCTGCCTGTTGTCCCGACTCAAATCTTCCCGACCATCGCCTGCCCCGATCGAACCCGCGCGGGCCGGCTGATCAACGCCATGTGATAGGAGCTGTGACCATGAAAATCAAATCCGTGCGTACCCGTGTCTTCGAATGGAAAGGCAAGGTCGTGCCACCCCAGGCGCATTTCTGCACCAATGCCAGCGACATCCTCTTCGAGCGCGGCGACGCCATGGGTTCGTTCCGCTTCCACGGCTGGCTGGTGGTGGAGATCGAAACCGACAACGGCATCGTCGGTATCGGCAACTGCGCCCTGGCCCCGCGCGTGGCCAAGGAGATCATCGACCTGTACCTGGCACCGATCTGCATCGGCGAGGACCCCTTCGACAACGAGTACATCTGGCAAAAAATGTACCGTCGCACCCATGCCTGGGGCCGCAAGGGCATCGGCATGGCGGCCATCTCGGCGGTCGACCTGGCGATCTGGGACATCATGGGCAAGGCGGTGAACAAGCCGGTGTTCAAGCTGCTCGGCGGGCGCACCAAGGAAAAGATCTGGACCTACGCCTCCAAGCTGTACGCCAACGACAACCTCGACGTGTTCCTCGAGGAAGCCCAGGGTTACCTGAACCAGGGCTTCACCGCGCTGAAGATGCGTTTCGGCTACGGCCCCAAGGACGGTCCGGCCGGCATGCGCCGTAACATCGAGCAGGTCCGCGCCCTGCGCGAACTGGCCGGCCCCGACGTCGACATCATGCTCGAGTGCTACATGGGCTGGACCCTGGAGTACGCCCGGCGCATGTTGCCCAAGCTCGCCGAGTTCGAGCCGCGCTGGCTGGAAGAGCCGGTGATCGCCGATGACATCGAAGGTTATATCGAGCTGAAGAAGATGGGCATCATGCCGATCTCCGGCGGCGAGCACGAGTTCACCGGCCATGGCTTCAAGGACCTGTTGGAGCGCCGCGCGGTGGACGTCATCCAGTACGACACCAACCGTGTCGGCGGCATCACCGCCGCGCGCAAGATCAACGCCATGGCCGAAGCCTGGTCGGTGCCGGTGATCCCCCACGCCGGGCAGATGCACAACTACCACTTGACCATGGCCAGCACCGCTTCGCCGATGGCCGAGTTCTTCCCGGTGTTCGACGTCGAGGTCGGCAACGAGCTGTTCTACTACGTCTTCAAGGGCGAACCGCAGCCGGTGGATGGCTACATCCAGCTGGACGACGACAAGCCGGGCCTGGGCCTGGAGATTTCCGAGGAATACCTCAGCGACTTCAACATCATCGAATGATCGCGCCGGGCGCTGCCGCTCGGTGGCGCCCAGCCCGTCGAACGGGAGGAGAGACACATGCGGTTGATTCAATTCGAAGACCCGGCCGGCCAGCGCCAGGTCGGAGTGGTCGAGGGTACGCAGGTCCAGGTGGTGCGCGGTGTGCGCAGCACCCGCGAGCTGGCGTTGGCGGCGATCCGTGGTGGGCGCGCTCTGGTGGAGGAAGTACTGGCCCGTGGCTGCGACGCCGGGCCGGCCTATGCCGGGCTGCTGGAGGCGGGGCGGGTGCTGCCACCGTTGGACCATGAAGACCCGGCGCACTGCCTGGTCAGCGGTACCGGCCTGACCCACCTGGGCAGCGCCGCCACGCGAGACAAGATGCACCAGCACGGCGAGCAGGACGACACCACGCTCACCGACACCATGCGTATCTTCAAGTGGGGCCTGGAGGGGGGCAAGCCCGCCGCCGGCGAAGCGGGGGCGCAGCCGGAATGGTTCTACAAGGGCGATGGCAGCATCGTCGTGCGCCCCGGTGCGGACCTGCCGTTGCCGGCCTTCGCCGAGGATGCCGGCGAGGAACCAGAGCTGGTCGGTCTCTACGTGATAGGTGACGACGGCCGCCCGTATCGGCTGGGCTATGCCCTGGGCAACGAGTTCTCCGACCATGTCATGGAGCGGCGCAACTACCTGTACCTGGCGCATTCCAAGCTGCGCAGTTGCGCCTATGGCCCTGAGCTGCGCGTGGGCGAGCTGCCGCGCCACCTGCAAGGGCGCAGCCGTATCCTGCGCAATGGCGAGGTGCTCTGGGAGCGCGAGTTCCTGTCCGGCGAGGACAACATGTGCCACAGCTTCGAGAACCTGGAGTTCCATCACTTCAAGTACGCCCAGTTCCTGCGCCCGGGCGATGTGCACGTGCATTACTTCGGCACGGCCACGCTGTCCTTTGCCGACGGCATCAAGGCCGTGCCGGGCGACACCTTCGAGATCGCCGTGCCTGACTTCGGTGCGCCGCTGCGCAACGGCATCGCCGCTGGCGAACCGGCCATGGCGCCGGGACAGGTCGCGGCGCTCTGAATCCTCGTCACCATCCGCTTTTGCCGGGTCGCGCCGCCTGCCGATGGCGGTGGCGCGGCCCCCGATCATGAGGTCGATATGCCAACCATCCTCGGTTACAACTACATCGCTGGCGCCCGTAGCGCGGCAGGTTCGGTCGTGCTGCAGAGCATCGACGCGACCACCGCCGAGGCGCTGCCCTACAGCTTCCACCAGGCGACCCTGGAAGAGGTGGACGACGCGGCGCAAGCGGCCGCCGCTGCCTTCTTGCCATACCGCGACCTGCCGGCCACGCGCCGGGCGGCGTTCCTCGACGCCATCGCCGAGGAGATCGACCTGCTCGGCGATGAGTTCGTCGCCATCGTCTGCCGCGAAACGGCATTGCCGGCGGCACGCATTCAGGGCGAGCGTGGCCGTACCAGCGGTCAGATGCGCCTGTTCGCCCAAGTGCTGCGGCGTGGGGATTTCCATGGCGCGCGGATCGACCGCGCCCTGCCGGAGCGCAAGCCGTTGCCACGGGTCGACCTGCGCCAGTGCCGCATCGGCGTGGGGCCGGTGGCGGTGTTCGGCGCGAGCAACTTCCCACTGGCATTCTCGACTGCCGGTGGCGATACCGCCGCGGCCCTGGCCGCCGGATGCCCGGTGGTGTTCAAGGCGCACAGCGGCCACATGGCCACCGCCGAGCTGGTGGCCGATGCCATCCTGCGCGCCGCGCAACGCACCGGCATGCCCAGCGGTGTGTTCAACATGCTTTACGGCGCCGGTGTCGGCGAGCCGTTGGTCAAGCACCCGGCGATCCAGGCGGTCGGCTTCACCGGTTCGCTCAAGGGCGGTCGTGCCCTGTGCGACATGGCGGCTGCACGGCCGCAGCCGATTCCGGTGTTCGCCGAGATGAGCAGCATCAACCCGGTGGTACTGCTGCCCGAGGCGCTGCAGGTACGGGGCGAGACGCTGGCTACCGAGTTGGCCGCCTCGGTGGTGCTCGGTTGCGGACAGTTCTGCACCAACCCCGGGCTGGTCATCGGCATCCGCTCGCCGGCCTTCTCGCGCTTCGTCGAGCAGTTCAGCGCGCGCATGGCCGACCAGCCGGCACAGACCATGCTCAACGCCGGTACCCTGGCCAGCTACGAGAAGGGACTGGCGGCCCTGCACGCCCACCCGGGCATCCGCCACCTGGCCGGCCAGCGTCAGGAAGGCAGGCAGGCCCGGCCACAGCTGTTCCAGGCCGAGGCCCGGGTGCTGATCGACGGTGATGCGTTGCTGCAGGAGGAGGTCTTCGGGCCGACGACCGTGCTCGTCGAGGTGGCGGATGAGCAGGCGCTGGCCCAGGCCCTGAATGCCCTGCACGGGCAGCTCACGGCGACCCTGATCGCCGAGCCGGACGACCTGCGCCAGTTCGCGGCGCTGGTGCCGGTGCTCGAGCGCAAGGCCGGACGCCTGTTGCTCAATGGCTACCCGACCGGTGTCGAAGTCTGTGATGCGATGGTCCATGGCGGGCCGTACCCAGCCACCTCGGATGCGCGGGGCACCTCTGTCGGTAGCCTGGCGATCGACCGCTTCCTGCGCCCGGTGTGCTACCAGAACTACCCCGATGCCCTGCTGCCGGATGCGCTCAAGGACGGCAACCCGCTGGGGATCGTACGCTTGCTCGACGGGGTGCCGAGCCGCGATGCGCTAATCCCAGCCTGACAACGTCAGCCGTTGGCGAACAGCACCTTGGCCTCGGCGAAGCACTGTTCGGCGATCGCCGAGCGGGGCTCGCTGCGGCGCAGCAGCAGGCCGACCGGGCTGTGGATGCTGGCGTCGGCGATGGGGATGATGCGCATGTGCTGGGACAGCTCCTCCAGGCCGCACTCCAGCGGCATCACCGCGCAGCACACGCCGCTGTTGATGGCCTGGACCAGCTGGAAGGTGGAGTCGCTTTCCAGCACCGCCGCCGGTTCCAGGCCACGGCTGCGCAGGCTCAGGTCCAGCGCCTGGCGGTAGTGCATGCCTTTGCTCAACAGGCCCAGGGGCAGGTCGGCCACGCTGTCCCAGGACAGTTCGGTCTGCTCGAACTGGAAGTGCCGGGTGTCGTGCAGCAGGCCCATGGTGGTGGTGCCCAGCTCGATCACTTCGAAGAAGCTGGCGTTGACCTGATCCAGGTAGCAGAGCCCCAGGTCCAACTGGTTGCGGCTCAGGCCGTCGGTGATCTGCTCGGAGCTGAGCGAACTGAGCTCGAAGTGCAGTTCGGGGTACTTCTCGCGCAGTGGCAGCAGCAAGTGCATGGGGTTGAAGCTGGCCAGCGGCACGGTGCCCAGGCGCAGGCTGCCGACCACCTGGCCCCGGCAACTGGCGGCCTCGGCCTGCAGGCCGTCGTGGGCGGCCAGCAGGGTGCGGGCCCAGGCCAGGATGCGTTCGCCGGCCTCGGTGAAGCCCTCGAAGCGCTGGCCGCGCTTGACCAGTACCAGGTCCAGCTCGTCCTCCAGGTTGCGCAGGCGCATGGACAGGGTCGGCTGGGTGATGTGGCACAGCGCTGCGGCCTGGCCGAAATGGCGGGTCTTGTCGAGGGCGATGAGGAACTTGAGCTGCTTGATGTCCATGGGGTGGCCTGGTGGGCGGTGAAGTCGATGGCGTTGACCTTAACCAAGTCGGCCGTGGCTGGCCAATGTTTAGTGCCGATTGTATGGGAGGCGGGTGCCCACAGAGTGCGCGAGCCGATCACAAGTAATGTGGTTTGCAGGGGCCCCTGTGGGAGCGGGCTTGCCCGCGATCAAGGGCGCAGCCCTTGCCATATGTCGGTGATGTCAGGGCCGGCCCAATCGCCGACAAGCCGGCTCCCACAGGGCTCTGCTAAATCAAAGCGTTATGTTCTGTTCTATCGAACCGGCTTGCCGACGATAGACCCACTCGATGGCCCGGTTCGCCATATCGATTGGACGCTGGGCAGGCTTCTCTCTAGCGTGGCACGGGACAATGCCTATTCAGGAGCAAGCCCAGGTGAGTGTGAAACCGGACGCGGTGTTCGTACCGCTCAATATCGCCGTGCTGACGGTCAGCGATACCCGCACCTTCGACAACGACACGTCCGGCGAACTGCTGGCCAGCCGCTGCGTGCAGATCGGCCATCGACTGGTGGCGCGGGAGTTGCTCAAGGACGACCTGTACAAGATCCGCGCCCAGGTCGCCACCTGGATCGCCGACGACCAGGTGCAGGTGGTGCTGGTCACCGGCGGCACCGGCTTCACCGGGCGGGACAGCACGCCAGAGGCGGTGGAGTGCCTGCTGGACAAGCGCATCGACGGTTTCGGCGAGCTGTTCCGCGCCCTGTCGATCCTCGATATCGGCACCTCGACGGTACAGAGCCGGGCACTGGCGGGCCTGGCCAACGGCACCCTGGTGTGCTGCCTGCCAGGCTCGACCGGGGCCTGCCGCACGGCCTGGGAGGGGATCCTCGCCGAGCAGTTGGATGCACGGCACCGGCCCTGCAACTTCGTGGCGCACCTCAAGCCTATCGGGGCGTGCGAAACCCGGGGGTGAGGCGCGGCTCGTCAGAACCGTGCCAGGCGGTAGGCTTCCAGCCCCGCCACCGGCCCCTGCGCCAGGCGCCCGAGCCACTGCGCGGTCAGCGCGGCCTGGGTCAGGCCCAGGTGCTGGTGGCCGAAGGCGAGCAGCACCTTGCCGTCGCACACCCGGTCGATCACCGGCAATGAGTCGGGCAAGGAAGGGCGAAAGCCCATCCACGGGGTCGCGCCAGTGGCGTCGAGGTCGTGGCGCAGCAGGCCCTTGCTCAGGTTCAGCAACTGCCAGGCGCGCTGCATGCGGGGCGGGCGGCGCAGGCCGGCGAACTCCACCGTGCCGGCCAGGCGCAAGCCGCCGGCCATGGGCGTCATGATGAACTTGCGCTCCAGCGAGGTGACCGCGAACGGCAGCCGTTGCCGTTCGCCGGGCAACATCAGGTGATAGCCGCGCTCGGTGTCCAGCGGCACCCGGGTGCCGGTCAGCGCCTGGGTCAGTGGGGCCGAGTGCGCGCCACAGGCGATCAGTACCTGGCGCGCCCGCACGGGGCCGTGGTCGGTGACCAGGGTGACGCCTTGCCCCTGCAGGCGGCCATCGCGTACCTGCTGCTGGTGGAACTGCACGCCTTGGGCCTTGGCGGCCTCGACCAGTTCGCAGACCACACGGTACGGGTCGAGGAAATGCCCCGTGGCGGGAAAGAACAGGCCGCCCCGGATGCCTTCGCTCAACTGTGGCGCTGCCGCCTGCACGGCCTGGGCGGACCACGGCTCGACCGGCACCGCCTGTTGCCGCAGGCGCGACTGCAGGGCCTCCAGCGCCTGGCGCGACTCCGGGCGCTCGAACACCAGCAGCGAGCCGTCCTCTTTGAGCAGTGCGGTACGGTCGATCGAGGCCAGCAACTGCCGCCACGCCGCCAGGCTGCCTTCGTTGAGCACACGCAGGCCCGCCACGCTGCGCTGGAAGGCGGCCGGGCGCAGGTTCAGCAGCAGGCGGGCGAACCACGGCAAGGCGCGGGGCAGGTGTCGCCAGTCCAGGCGCAGCGGGCCCATCGGGTCGAGCAGCATGGCGGGGAGGCGCGTGAGGATCGACAGGTCGGCGATCGGGAACACCTGTTCGGTGGCCAGGTGGCCGGCGTTGCCGAACGAAGCGCCGTGGCCGGGCGCCTGCTGGTCGATGACCTGTACCCGCCGGCCCTGGCGGGCCAGCTCGAGGGCACAGGCGACACCGACGATGCCGGCGCCGACCACCACCAGGTCGGCATCGGCGTGGGCATGATCGAGGGGGAGGGCGTTGGGCATTGCCTAGGCTTCCCTCTGGCCATCGAGCAGCCGCCGCAGGTGCAGCGGGTTGTCGTGCTTGAGGGCGGTGGGCAACAGGGCATCGGGGAAGTCCTGGTAGCAGACCGGGCGCAGGAAACGCAGGATGGCGGCGGTGCCGACCGAGGTGCTGCGGGCATCGAGGGTGGCCGGGAACGGCCCGCCATGGACCATGGCATCGCAGACTTCGACGCCGGTCGGCCAGCCGTTGACCAGCAGGCGCCCGGCCTTGCGTTCGAGGGTCGGGAGCAAGGCGCGGGCGGCCGGCAGGTCGTCATCGTCCAGGTGCAGGGTGGCGGTCAGCTGGCCTTCCAGGTGTTCGGCAACCTGCTCGAACTGTTGCGCGTCGCGGCACGCCACGATCAGCGACGAGGCGCCGAACACCTCGGCTTGCAGGGCGGTATTGGCGAGAAAGGCCGAGGCGTCGGCGACGAACAACTGGGCCTGGCCCTGGTTCGGCCCCAGGGCCGGCTGGCCACTGGCGAGCGCCTGGGCGTGCTCGCCCAGTGCTGCGACCCCTGCCTGGTAGGCGCTGAAGATGCCCGGCGTGAGCATCGTCTGTGCCGGTATGCCAGCCAGGTGTTCGGCGGCCGCGGCGACGAAACGCTCCAGCGTCGGCCCTTGGCGGGCGATCACCAGGCCCGGGTTGGTGCAGAACTGGCCGGCGCCCTGGGTCAGCGAGGCGACGAAGCCCTGCGCCAGCCCTTCTGCACGGGCCTGCAGAGCGTTGTCGAAAAGGAATACCGGGTTGATCGAGCTCATTTCCGCGTACACCGGGATCGGCTCAGGGCGTGCCTGTGCCGCGCGGTTCAAGGCCATGCCGCCGCTGCGCGAGCCCGTGAAACCGACCGCCTTGATACGCGGGTCGCTGACCAGGGCGATGCCCACCTCCCGCCCTGCGCCATGCAGCAGCGAGAACACGCCCTCGGGCAGGCCGCATTGCGCCACCGCCCGGGCGAGCGCTTGGCCTATCAGTTCGCTGGTGCCGGGATGGGCGCCATGGGCCTTGACCACCACCGGGCAACCGGCGGCCAGGGCCGAGGCGGTATCGCCGCCGGCTACCGAAAAGGCCAGGGGGAAGTTGCTGGCACCGAACACCGCCACCGGGCCCAGGGCCACCTGGCGCTGGCGCAGGTCCGGGCGGGCCAGCGGCTGGCGCTGCGGCTGCGCGCTGTCGACGCGCGCATCCAGCCATTCGCCGGCGCGCACGGTGCGGGCGAAGGTGCGCAATTGTTGGCAGGTCCGCCCACGTTCACCGAGGATGCGCGGACGCGGCAGGCCGGTTTCGGCGACGGCGCGGTCGATCAGCGCGTCGCCCAGGGCTTCGATCTGCTCGGCGATGGTTTCCAGGAACAGCGCACGTTGCGCCAACGAGGTTTCGCGGTAGGCGTCGAAGGCCGACCAGGCCAGCGCGCAGGCGCGGTCCACGTGCTCGCGCGTGCCACCGGGGTAGGCCGGTTCCAGGGGATGGTTGGTGGTCGGGTCGATGGCCCGGATCGCTTCGCGGTTGCCGGTAACGGCCTGCTGGCCGATCAGCAGGTTGCCTGTGAGAGTCATGCTGGCGTCCTGAAAGAATCCTGAAGAGGCCGCTGCGCCATGAAGCTGACGCAGGGCGAGGGGAGGCGAGTGTCAGGCGACGTTCTGCTGCGCCGACCAGTTGGCGTACCACTGGCGGAACAGCGTGTACTGGTTGTGCGCGTAGTTGCGCTGGGACTCGGTGAGCGCGTCGCTTTCGTTGAAGTGCAGGGTGTATTCCTGGTCGCCGTTGAGCACCATCAGGTACTTGTAGTACAGCACCAGGTCGCAGCCTTCATCGAACGACGACAGCACCGCCAGCGCCGACTCCAGCTCACCGGCCAGGCGGCGGGCCTTGGCGTCGCCCTTGGCTGCCTGCTTGCTCAGCGCCACCAGTTGCAGCACCTCGCGGGGCAGGGCATTGCCGATACCGGTGATGGCGCCGGTGGCATTGCAGTTGACGAAGCCGTGGACCACCTGGGTGTCGACACCGACCATCAGGGTCACCTGGTCGTCCTTGGAGGTGATGTGCTCGGCGGCGTAGCGCAGGTCGGCACCGCCACCGAATTCCTTGAAGCCGATCAGGTTCGGGTATTCGCGGCGCAGTTCGAAGAACAGGTCGGCGCGGGTGGCGAAGCCGTAGTAGGGGCTGTTGTAGATCACCGCCGGCAGTGCCGGGGCGGCTTGCAGGATCGCCGCGAAGTGCGCCTTCTGCGCCGCCAGCGAGGCGCCACGGGAGAGCACGCGGGGGATCACCATCAGGCCGGCGGCACCGACCTTGGCGGCGTGGGCTGCGTGGGAAACCGCCTCGCGGGTATTCACCGCGCCGGTGCCGACGATGGTCGGGATGCCGGCGGCCACCAGCCGGGCCACGCCTTCCTGGCGCTCGGCCTCGCTGAGCAGCGGCCAGTCGCCCATCGAGCCGCAGTAGACCACCGCGCTCATGCCGGCCTCGATCAGTTCGCGGCCCTTGCGCACCAGGGCGTCGTAGTCCGGCTTGCGCTCGGCGGTGCAGGGGGTCATCAGGGCGGGCATGCAGCCGGTGAAGATGTTGTCGCTCATTGTCTGTGCTCCTTGGCGCAGGTGTTCAGGTGGGGTGCTTGTAAAGGGAGCGGGGCGGGTCAGATGCCCCACGCGAAAGGGTCTTGTTCGTCGATCAGCAGGGTGCTATCGGCGGTCATGTGGGCGCGGCCGGTGATGAACGGGCGAATGCGCTCGCCCTGCCATTGGAAGCGGCCTTCGAACTGGCTGCCGGTGATGCTCGCCTGCACCCAGGCCTGGCCTGCGGCGAGCTTGCCGTCGGCCGCCAGGCAGGCCAGCTTGGCGCTGGTGCCGGTACCGCAGGGAGAGCGGTCGTAGGCCTTGCCGGGGCACATGACGAAATTGCGGCTGTCGGCGTTGGCATCGTCGGCGAACAGCTCGACGTGGTCGATCGGCGCGCCGTGCTCGCCCGTGATGCCCTGGGCCTGCAGGGCCTTGAGCATCGCCCAGGTGAATGCCGTGAGGGCTTCGACATTGTCCAGCGTCAGCCGCTGGCCGTGCTCGCTGACCAGGAAGAACCAGTTGCCGCCCCAGGCGATGTCGCCCAGGAACGCCCCGTACCCGGGGACCTCGACCGCCACTTGCTGGCGGTAGCGGTAGGCCGGGACGTTGCCGACCGTCACCGCGCCGTCCTCGTGCAAGGTGGCCGTGACCTGGCCGACCGGGGTGTCGATCTTGTGCTCGCCGGGGCCGATCATGCCCAGGTGCTGCAGCGAGGCGACCAGGCCGATGGTGCCGTGGCCACACATGTTCAGGTAGCCGGCGTTGTTGAAGAAGATCACCCCGCAGGTGGCGTCCGCCGACACCGGCTCGCAATACAGCGCGCCGACCAGCACGTCGTTGCCGCGTGGCTCCAGCAGGCAGGCGCGGCGCCACTGGTCGTGCTGTTCGCGCAGTTCGTCGCGGCGCTCGGCCAGGGTGCTGCCCGTCAGCCGGGGGAAGCCTTTGATCACCAGGCGGGTAGGTTCGCCGCCGGTATGGGAGTCGATGACGTGGATGTGTTTCATGGGCATGTCCATTTCAGTGGGCGATGTTCAGGACGCCAGCGCGGCAGGGTGCTGGCCGGGCTGGGGCTGCGGGTTGGCCTCGCTTTCGTCCTCGCCATCCAGGCGTACCAGGTGGGCGGGCACGCCGGTGCGTGCGCCCCAGTAGTAGATGCCCAGGGCACAGGCGGCCACGACCAGGGTGTCGAACGGGTGGCCGATCAGCCCCAGGCCGCCGAAACTGCCGAGCCACGACAGCAGGATGGTCAGCGCGTAGAAGCCGATCAGCCAGGCCGACGAGCGCACTTGCTGGGCGAGGGACAGGTGCTGGGTGGGCACGAAACGGCCGCACAGCAGGTACAGCACGAACATCACGATCTGCAGGGCGAGCAGCCAGGACACGGTGTTCCAGCCGGACCAGTAGACGATCAGCGCGGCGATGATGAACGACAGCGGGCCCAGCACGGCCATGCCCTTGACCCGGAACGGACGCGCCATGTCGGGGGCGTTGCGACGCAGGGCCGCGACCGACACCGGTGCCACCGCGTAGCTCAGTACCAGCGCTGCCGAGACCACGTTGATCAGCGCTTCCCAGGAAGGGAAGGGCAGGGTCCAGAACACCGACAGGGCGAAGGTCAGCCACAACGCGGGGCGTGGAATGCCTGATTGTTCGTCGATGCGGGTGAAGACCTTGAAGAAGGTGCCGGTTTGCGCCCAGCCATAGACCACCCGCGGCGTGGCGTTCATGTAGATGTTGCCGCAGCCGCTCGGCGAGATCACCGCGTCGGCCACCACCAGGTAGGCCAGCCAGCCCACCCCCAGCGCCAGGGCGATGTCGCGATAGGGCAGCGCCAGTTCCTTGGTCACGCCGGCCCAGCCGTTGGCCAGCATCTCGGTCGGCACGCTGCCAAGGAACGCCAGTTGCAGCAGCACGTAGATCGCGGTCGACAGCAGCACCGAGAGGATCAGTGCGATGGGAATGGTGCGTTGCGGGTTCTTCACTTCGCTGGCCACCGAGATGATCGGGGTCAGGCCCAGGTAGGCGAAGATGATGCCGCCTGCGGAAACCGCCATTTCCACGCCGGACAGGCCGAACGGGGCGAAGCCCTGGGCCTCGAAGTTCTCTGGCTTGAAGAAGGTGAACAGCACGCCGATCACCAGCAGCGGCACGATGAACTTGAACACGCTGACCAGGTTGTTGGCCTTGGCGAAGGTCTTCACGCTGCGGTAGTTGAGCAGGAAGAACAGGCATAGCAGGCCGAACTGCACCAGCCAGCCGAGAACGGTCGGATCGCTGGAGCCCGGTTGGGTCAGCGAGGGGAACCAGGCGGCGGCGTACTGGCGCGAGGCGACCACTTCGATCGCCACCAGGCTGGAGAAGGCGATCAGGGTGATGAACCCCATCAGGTAGCCCAGCAGTGGCCCGTGGGAGTAGACCGGGTAGCGCACCACGCCACCAGCACGGGGCAGGGCCGCGCCCAGTTCGCAATAGACGATGCCCAGCAACAGCACGGCGAAGCCGCCGAGGAACCAGGACAGGATGCCGGCCGGGCCGGCGATGGCTGAGACGTGGCTGGCGGCGAACAGCCAGCCCGAGCCGAAGATGGCGCCGAGGCCGATGAATGTGAGGTCCAGCAACGACAGCTGTTTCTTGAACTTGCCTGACATGGGGTCGCCTTCTTGTGGGTTATTGGATAGGCAGGTCTGATGTCACGTGATGCGGGCGCTCGTGCACCGCGTTCTTGTAGGTCTGTGGCGGCTTGCGTTGGCCATAGAGTGGACCGATCCGGGCGTGGGTTCTTGATGGTTTTCTGCAGCGTGGGTGACGAAATCGGCACAGTCCGCGGCTTCGTCATGGCGCAGTGGACACGGCCGGGCCCTTGCGGCAAGGTGCCAGGCGCAAGGTTGCCGGAGAACGCGAATGAGGCAGGAGACACTGTCGATGCTTTACCAGGGCTTCGATCGACATCGCCCGCAGTCGATCGAAGCCCTGTTGGTTGGCGTGGCACCGCTGTTGCCGCTGTTGGATGTCATCCCCGACGCGGCGATCTTCATCAAGGATGACCAGGCCCGCTATGTGCTGGCCAACCGCACGCTGGTGCAGCGCTGCGGGCTGAAGGCGTTGGCGCCGCTGTTGGGCAAGACCAGTGCCGAGGTCTTTCCGGCGCAGTTGGGGCCGGGCTACACCGAGCAGGATCGCCGGGTGCTCAGGCAAGGGGCAACCCTCGAGGACCAGTTGGAACTGCACCTGTATGGCAGCCGCGAACCGGGCTGGTGCCTGACTCACAAATGGCCGCTATACGACACCGCCGGCCAGATCATCGGCCTGGTGGGGATTTCCGTGGACCTGCAGGCCGCCACCGATACGCACCCGGCCTACCAGCGCCTGGCCGCTGTGGACGAGCATATCCGCCGGCATTTCAACCAACCGATCAGCCTCGGCGAGCTGACCCGCATCGCCGGCCTCTCCGTCGCCCAGCTAGAGCGCTACTGCAAGCGGGTGTTCCACCTGACGCCACGGCAGATGATCCACAAGGCCCGGCTGGAGCACGCGCACCGCCTGCTGCACACCGAACTGCCGATCACCGAGGTCGCCCTGCAGTGCGGCTATACCGACCACAGCGCCTTCAGCCGGCAGTTCAAGCAGCTGACCGGCTTCACGCCCCGGCAGTATCGAGCGGCGACGGAGCAACGATGATCGTAAGCGGTGCAGGGTGTGGGAGCGGCCTTGTGTCGCGAAGCGGCCCTCTGGGGAATCAACTGAGCACATGATCCACCGGCTCCAGCGCCGGTGGCAGTGGCTCATGCCCCAGTGCCGCCAGCACGTCGCGCTCGAGGGTGCGCACCAGGGCATCGGTCGGCAAATCGTTCTGGTCGCGGCCGAACGGGTCTTCCAGTTCGTTGCCGATGGCGTCCAGGCCAAAGAAGGTATAGCTGATGATGGTGGTGAACAGCGGCGCCAGCCAGCCCAGTGGCCCGGCCAGGGCGAACGGCAGCAGCAGGCAGAAGATATAGATGGTGCGATGCAGCAGCAGGGTGTAGGGGAAGGGCAGCGGCGTGCCTTTGATCCGCTCGCAGGTGGCCTGGACGTCCGACAGCCCGACCAGTCGCTGCTCCAGCAGGGTATAGCGCCACTCGCTGATCTGCTGGCGCTCGGCCAGGCGCGCGCAGTGCTCGCCGACCTGGCGCAGGATACCGTCGCACAGGTTGTGCGGGCTGATGGCGTCGATATCGCTCAGCCAGGGCCGGGCGGCATGCAGCTCGTCTTCGCTGCGCAGGCGTGCGTTGAGGGCGTGGGCGAAGCCGCACAGGCTGCGCAGCAGCTCGGTACGCAGGCGTTCGTCGGCGATCGCCAGGCTTTCGCGGGCGAACGAGCGGACCTCGATGATCAGCCGGCCCCAGGCCTTGCGTCCCTCCCACCAACGGTCGTAGCAGGCGTTGTTGCGAAAGCTCATGAAGATCGACAGCGACAGCCCGAGCAGGGTGAACGGCGTCGCGCTGACCGGATAGGCAAAGGCCGGGAAGTGCCGCTCGGCCAGCACGATCAAGGCGGCCAGCAGGGTGACCATCAGGCAGCGCAGGGCGATGCGCTTGACGATCGATCCCTTGAGGGTGAACAGCAGGCGCAGCACATCGGGGCGGGGGTGGACGATCATGAGGTTCCAGAGGCGGCCGCTCAGCCGCCGGTCATGTTCATGAAGCGCAGGATCTGCACCTCGCCGCCGACCTCGAAGTGGTGGCGGTAGGGCTTGAGCTGCATGGCCTCGCGGATGGCCTTTTCCAGGCGCGCGCTGTCGCCGGGGTGGGCGCGCAGGACCTGCTTGAGGTCCATCGAGTGCTCGTTGCCCAGGCACAGCAGCAGGCGTCCCTCGACGGTCAGGCGCACGCGGTTGCAGGTGGCGCAGAAGTTGTGGCTGTGCGGCGAGATGAAGCCGACCCGGGTATTCACCGCTTCGGCCAGGCGCCAGTAGCGCGCCGGGCCCTGGGACGACTCGGCCGACTCGACCAGGGTGAAGTGCTCGGCCAGGCGCTCGCGGACTTCATCGCTGGAGCAGTAGGATTCGCCGCGTTCGTGCTCGCTGATCACGCCCAGGGGCATTTCCTCGATGAAGGAGATGTCCAGTTCACGGTCGATGGCGAAGCGCACCAGGTCGACGATCTCGTGGTCGTTGCGGCCCTTGAGCACCACGCAGTTGAGCTTGGTACGGCGAAAGCCTGCGTGGCGCGCGGCGTCGATGCCGGCGATCACCTGGTCGAGGTCGCCGGTGCGGGTCAGGCTGCGGAAGCGTTCGGCGTTCAGGCTGTCGAGGCTGATGTTCAGGCGCGAGACGCCGGCATCGAACAGCGGCCCGGCCAGGCGGACCAGTTGCGAGCCGTTGCTGGTCAGGCACAGTTCGCGCAGGCCTGGCAGGGCGGCGATGCGCTCGCACAGCCCGACGATGCCCTGGCGCACCAGCGGCTCGCCGCCGGTCAGGCGGATCTTGCGGGTGCCCAGGGCGACGAAGCGCTCGGCCACCTGGTACAGCTCCTCGAGGCTGAGGATCTGTTGGCGCGGCAGGAACTGCATGTCTTCGGCCATGCAGTAGACGCAGCGGAAGTCGCAGCGGTCGGTGACCGACATCCGCAGGTAGTCGATTCTCCGGTTGAAGCCGTCGATCAGTGCCTGGGGGTTCTGTTCCACGTTCACGCTCGAATGAGGGGGTGAATTGAGCGGCGAGCTCGCCGCGGACAAGGTTCAAGCTATAACCTGCGGGCACCCCCGTCAAATCGCTTTCCCCTCTTATGCGATCAGCCCCGTCTATCACCCGTGCATGCCGCGCCCCCCGTGGTCTGCGCGCCATCATCGATACGGTTTATCGTGCCGTAGGGGATATCGATTGGACGCGCTCATACCAGGCTTCTTAGGCTGGCGAAAATACCGGGCGAGCGATCCGGTGACTTCTATGCCCGCGTGAGGATCCACCGCATGAGCCAAGACGAACACATCAGGGACTACAAGGGCCCGGCTGCCGGCTGGGGCGCGCTCAAGAGCGTGACCAAGGCCTGGCTGGGCAGCGAGAATGCCTTCAAGAACCTGCGGGCCATGCTCAAGACCAACCAGAACGGTGGCTTCGACTGCCCCGGCTGCGCCTGGGGCGAGTCGCCGGAAAGCGACATGGTCAAGTTCTGCGAGAACGGCGCCAAGGCGGTGAACTGGGAAGCCACCGGGCGCTCGGTGGACCCGGCGTTCTTCGCCAAGTACAGCGTCAGTGCTTTGGCCGCGCAGACCGACTACTGGCTCGAGTACCAGGGCCGGTTGACCCACCCGATGCGTTACGACGCGGCCACCGACCACTATGTGCAAACCAGTTGGGACGAGGCCTTCGCCCTTATCGCCCAGCACCTGAACGCCCTGGAGTCGCCCGACCAGGCCGAGTTCTACACCTCGGGCCGGGCCAGCAACGAGGCGGCGTTCCTCTACCAGCTGTTCGTCCGTGCCTACGGCACCAATAACTTCCCCGACTGCTCGAACATGTGCCACGAGGCCAGTGGCGTGGGCATGAACAGCACCCTCGGGGTCGGCAAGGGCACCGTGGTGTTCCATGACCTGGAACTGGCTGACGCGATCTTCGTGATCGGCCAGAACCCCGGCACCAATCATCCACGCATGCTCGAACCGCTGCGCGAGGCGGTCAAGCGAGGTGCCCAGGTGGTGTGCTTCAACCCGCTCAAGGAGCGCGGCCTGGAGCGCTTCCAGCACCCGCAGCACCCGTTCGAGATGCTCAGCAACGGCGCCGAGCCGACCAACACCGTCTACTTCCGTCCGGCCCTGGGCGGCGACATGGCGGTGATGCGCGGTATCGCCAAGTACCTCCTGCAGTGGGAGCGCGAGGCCCAGGCCAAGGGCGAGCCAGCGGTGTTCGACCATGCCTTCATCGCCGAGCACACCAGCGGTATCGACGCCTACCTGGCGGCGGTGGACGCCACGCCCTGGGCGCACATCATCGAGCAATCCGGCCTGAGCCAGGCCGAGATCGAGTTGGCCGCGCGCATGTACCGCAAGGCCGAGCGGGTGATCATGTGCTGGGCGATGGGCGTGACCCAGCACCGTCACTCGGTGCCCACCGTGCAGGAGATCGTCAACCTGCAACTGCTGCGCGGCAACGTCGGCAAGCCCGGTGCCGGCCTGTCGCCGGTGCGAGGCCACAGCAACGTGCAGGGCGACCGCACCATGGGCATCGACGAAAAGCCCCCGGTGCGTCTGCTCGATGCCCTCGAAAAGCGTTTTCACTTCAAGGTGCCCCGCGAACATGGGCACAACGCCGTGCTGGCGATCAAGGCCATGGAAGAGCAGCGCGCCAAGGTGTTCATCGGCCTGGGTGGCAACTTCGCCCAGGCGACGCCGGACACCTCGCGCACCCATGCGGCACTGCGCAACTGCGACCTGACCGTGCACATCGCCACCAAGCTCAACCGCTCGCACCTGGTGACCGGGCGTGACGCGCTGATCCTGCCGTGCCTCGGCCGGACGGAAATCGACCTGCAGGCCGAGGGGCCGCAAGGCGTCACCGTGGAAGACACCTTCAGCATGGTGCACATCTCCCATGGCCAGTTGAAACCGCGCTCGCCGCATCTGCGCTCGGAGCCGGCGATCATCGCCGGCATGGCCAAGGCCACCCTGGGCAACCATCCGATCGACTGGGACTATGTCGTCGGCGACTATGCGCGTATCCGTGACTTGATCGCCGATGTCATTCCGGGCTTTGCCGATTTCAACGCGCGCTTGCAGCATCCGGGCGGTTTCCACCTGGGCAACAGCGCGGCCGAACGTACCTGGCGCACCGCCAGCGGCAAGGCCCGCTTCACCGCCAGCCAGTTGCCCGAGCAACTGGTCAACGCCCAGGTGCTGGCCCGTGGCGACAAGCCGGACCTGATCCTGCAGACCCTGCGTTCCCACGACCAGTACAACACCACCCTGTATGGCCTGGACGACCGCTACCGGGGCGTGTTCGGCCTGCGCGAGGTGGTGTTCGTCAACGAGGCGGACATCCGCCGCCTGGGCTTCGAGCCTGGCGAGCACGTGGACATGGTGTCGCTGTGGGAGGACGGGCGCGAGCGGCGGGTGTCGGGTTTCCGCCTGGTGCCCTACGACCTGCCCGAGGGCCAGGCCGCGGCGTACTACCCGGAGACCAACCCGCTGGTGCCGTTGGAGAGCTATGGCGAGGGGACCTACACGCCGACCTCCAAGTTCGTGGCGATCAAGCTGGAGAAGGCGCAGGCGGGGAACCGGATCGAGGCGGCGATCGCCGTGGAGTGAGAGCGTGGGCTGGCGGATCAGCCAAGTGGTGCTTTGAAGCCTGGGCTGCCAAGCGGCCCTCGTGTCACCGATGCACCGGATACGCCGTGGTGTACTTCATCTGCTCCATGGCAAAGCTGGACGTGATGTTCGACAGCCCGTCGGTGCTGGTGATCAGCTTCTTGTAGAAGCGATCGTAGGCGGCGATGTCGCCCACCACTACCCGCAGCATGTAGTCCCAGTCCCCGGACATGCGGTAGACCTCCATCACCTCCTCGAAACCGGTCACCGTCGTGGCGAACTGCTCGAGCCAGGCACTGTCGTGGCGCTGGGTCTTGAGCTGGACGAACACCGTCAGGCCCAGGCCCAGGCGCTCGGGGTCGAGCAGGGCGACGCGGCGGCGAATATAGCCCTCGTCTTCCAGGCGCTTGACCCGCTTCCAGCAAGGGGTTGTGGACAGGTTGACGGCTTCGGCCAGGTCCTTGAGGGACATCGAGGCATCGCGCTGGAGCAGGGTGAGGATGTGCTGGTCGAAACTGTCCATGTCGGTGAAGGGCTCGATGGAGAAAAAGGTTCTCCAGATTAGCCCAGTTGCAGAAACAAGAGAACGCTTGTGTGTCGCCAGTGACATGTTCGTTCCCCATACAACGAGGATGAGGGCGGATATGCGATAGTGGCGCCTTTCAACCTGCCTCGTTCCCAGTCAATGGACCCGATCATGTCCGACAAGCCACGCAATTTCGCCACCCGTACCCTCCATGCCGGCGAGCAGTTCGGCGTCGCCGACAATGCCATCTTCCCGGCCATCGTCACCGCCAGCTCGTTCATCAAGCGCAGCCTGGACGACAACCCCGAGTACGCCTACAGCCGCGTCGGCAACCCGACCCGGCATGCCTACGAGACCTGCGTCGCGGCCCTGGAGGAGGGTGTCGGCGCGGTGGCCACCGCTTCGGGCGTGGGCGCCACGGCCACCGTGCTGGAGCTGCTGCCCAAGGATGCCCACGTGGTGGTGATGAACGGCGTCTACGGCGGTACTTTCCGCCTGCTGGAAGACTACCGCAGCCACACCTCGGGCCTGACCACCACCTACGTCGACCTCAACGACCTGCAGGCCGTGGCCGCGGCGATCCGCCCCGAGACCCGGCTGATCTGGATCGAGTCGCCGACCAACCCGTTGCTGCACCTGGTGGACATCCAGGCCATCTGCGCCCTGGCCCGCGAGCACGGCATCCTCACCTGCATCGACAACACCTTCTGCTCGCCCTGGAACCAGCGGCCGATCACCCTCGGCGTGGACCTGGTGATGCACTCGGCGAGCAAGTACATCGGTGGCCATTCCGACCTCATCGGTGGCGTGGTGGTGGCGGGCAACGACGCGCTGCTGGCGCGGCTGCGCAAGATCAGCATGGCCGTTGGCGCGATCCAGGGGCCGTTCGACTGCTACCTGGCCCTGCGCGGCCTCAAGACCCTCGACGTGCGCATGGAGCGCCAGTGCGCCAACGCCCTGCGCGTGGCGCGCTTTCTCGAAGGGCATGCGCAGGTCGAGCAGGTCTACTACCCGGAGCTGGAGAGCCATCCGCAGCACGCGCTGTGCAAGCGCCAGATGCGCAGCGGTGGGGCGGTGGTGGCGATGAAGGTCAAGGGCGGCCGGGCGGCGGTCGAGCGGCTGGTCGAGGCGCTGTCGATCTTCGTCCTGGCCGACTCGCTGGGGGGCGTGGAGAGCATGATCAACCACTCCTGGAGCATGTCGCACAACTCCCTGAGCCCGGAGCAGAAGGAGGCGATGGGGATCGGCGAGAACCTGCTGCGGTTGTCGGTGGGGATCGAGGATCATCGCGACTTGATCGATGACCTGGACACTGCGCTCAAGGCTTCGGCGGCGGTATAGGTGCCTGGGGCCGTTTCGCGCCCCATCGCCGGCAAGCCGGCTCCCACAGGTACGAGTCGTACCCTGGATGATGCGGTTTGCAGGGACTGTGTGGGAGCCGGCTTGCCGGCGATGGGCTGCAAAGCAGCCCCAATGCCACTTGACTGGCCGGCCCGCGAAGGGGCGGTGGGACGGGTCAGGATTTGGGCGGATGGATGATCCGTTCGATCTTGTCCTTGATCAACAACCGCTCCTTGCGCAAGCGGTTGACCGCATCGTCGGAAGTACCGTTGCCTTCGGCGGCCACCACTTCCTTGTCCTTGGCGTTGTACTCCTTGTGCAGTTGATGCAGCGTCTGGTCCTTGTCGATGAGCGCCTGGAAATCTTCAGCGCAAATGTGCAGGTCAGCGAGCAGATCATGCGGGACTGGCATTTCTTCACCTCGGGTCAGGGGTTGGCGAAAAGTCCTGAACCTTGAGGATAGTCGTCTTTGCGCAGGTCAGGGACTGGGGTAGGCTGTCGCACTCCCTCCCGTGACCCGGAACCCGCGCCATGCCTCATCTGAACCTGGAATACAGCGACAACCTGGGCGACCTGAACGTCGACCTGCTGCTCATGCGCCTGAACCATGCCCTGGTCGGCAGCGGCCAGTTCGCCGACGAGCTGGACATCAAGAGCCGCGCCCAGGCTTTCGCCCAGTACCGGGTAGGCACCGCACCGGGCGAGCGGGCCTTCGCCCACGTACGCCTGGCGATCCTCAGCGGGCGTTCACCGCAGGTGAAGAAGCAGCTGTCCGGCAGCCTGCTGGAGGTGCTGCGCGAGGCGATCCCGACCAGGGCCGGGCTGGATATCCAGCTGTGCGTGGAAGTGCTGGACATCGACCGCGAACCCTACGCCAAGCTGCACCTGCCCGGCTGAGCGACTGCGCCGATCGCCCGCCAGGTTTCACCCCCAGGCCCCGCGCCGTATATACTGCGCGCCAATGTTTGTGGGAGAGCCTCGTGGCCATCGAAATACACTGGATCCGTGACGACCAGACCCTGGCCGAACACTGCCGGGCCTGGCGCGAACTGCCTTTCGTAGCGCTCGACACCGAATTCATGCGGGTCGACACCTTCTATCCCAAGGCCGGCCTGATCCAGGTCGGCGACGGTCAGCGGGCCTTCCTGATCGACCCCTTGCTGATCGGCGACTGGCAACCGCTGGCCGGGCTGCTCGAGGACAATGGCGTGGTCAAGGTCCTGCATGCCTGCAGCGAGGACCTGGAAGTGCTCCTGCGCCTGACCGGCAAGCTGCCGCAACCGTTGTTCGACACCCAGCTGGCCGCCGGCTACCTGAACATCGGTTTTTCCATGGGCTATTCGCGGCTGGTGCAGGAGGTCCTGGGGATCGACCTGCCCAAGGGCGAGACCCGCTCGGACTGGTTGCAGCGGCCGTTGTCCGAGACCCAGGTCAGCTATGCCGCCGAGGACGCCGTGCACCTGGCCGAGCTGTTCACCGCCCTGCGCCCGCGGCTGTCGGACGACAAGTACGCCTGGGTGCTGGAGGACGGCGCCGAGCTGGTCGCCCAATTGCGCCGGGAGGTCGAGCCCGAGGCCCTGTACCGCGACGTCAAGCTGGCCTGGAAGCTGTCGCGCCAGCAGCTGGCGGTGCTGCGCGAACTGTGCGCCTGGCGTGAGCGCCAGGCCCGTGGCCGCGACCTGCCGCGCAACCGCATCCTGCGCGAACACGCGCTCTGGCCCATGGCCAGGCACCAGCCGGACAGCCTGTCGGCCCTGGCGAAGATCGACGACATGCACCCGCGCACCATCCGCCAGGACGGCGAGTTCCTCCTCGAGCTGATCAAGCGCGCCGCCAGCCTGCCCGAGGCGCAGTGGCCGCCCGCGTTGCCCGAGCCGCTGCCGATCGAGGCCGCCGCTATCCTCAAGCGCCTGCGCGGGGTTGGCCAGGCCGAAGGCGAGCGCCTGGGCATCGCCCCGGAGCTGATGCTGCGCAAGAAGACCCTGGAGGCCTTGCTCAAGAGTGGCTTCCCCAACGGCCCCTATCAACTGCCCGATTCGCTGCGCGGCTGGCGTCGCGAGCGCATGGGCCAGGCCCTGCTGGACAGCCTGGCAGGTGCCGGAGAATCCTGATGAAACGTATCTGTTCGATCTACAAGAGCCCACGCAAGAACGAGATGTACCTCTACGTGCTCAAGGCCGATGGCCTGGAGCGTGTGCCGGAGGGCCTGCTGCCGTTCTTCGGCACCCCGGTGCACGCCTTCGACCTGGTGCTCACCCCCGAGCGCAAGCTGGCCCGCGAGGACATCGCCAAGGTCTTGGAGAACCTCGACAACCAGGGCTACCACCTGCAGATGCCGCCGCCCGAGGACGACTACATCGAGCACCTGCCCGAAGAACTGCTGCGCCGCAACGACCCGGCCTGATTCCGGGCCGTTCGCCTCACCCTGCCAAGCGGTCCGTCTGCCGGGCCGCCTTCGTTGTTGTCTGCCAAGGTTTTCGACATGCGCGTTCTGATCGCTGAACAGGATCATGCCCACTATGCCCGCCTGCTGGGCGAGGCGGCACCAGACCTGGAGGTACTGACCAGCGGCGACGCCGCCGAACTGGCACGCCAGGCAGCCGAATGCACGGTATGGCTGGGCCAGCCTGACCTGCTGGCCAGCCTCCTGCGCCAGGGCCACAGGCCACGCTGGGTGCAATCGACCTGGGCGGGGGTTACCCCGCTGCTGGCCGAGGGGTTGCCCCGCGACTACCGTCTGACCCGTGCCGTGGGCATCTTCGGCCAGGTCATGGCCGAGTACATGCTGACCTACATGCTCGGCCACGAGCGCGACGTACTGGCGCGGCTGGCCAGCCAGGCCGAGCGGCGCTGGGACGACCGCCCCGGGCGCAGCCTGGAAGGGCGGCGGGTGCTGGTCGTGGGTACCGGCGACATCGGCCAGCGGGTCGCGGAACTGCTCGCGCCGTTCGGGGTGTCCCTGCATGGCATCGCCAGCAGTACCCGCCAGCAGGCGCCGTTCGTCGAGGTAGCTGGCCTGGACGCGTTGCCGCGGTTGGTGGAGCAGGCCGACTACGTGCTCAACCTGCTGCCGGACACCCCGCAGACCCATGATTTGTACGATGCGGCGCTGTTCCGGCGCTTCAAGCCCAGCGCGTTGTTCATCAATGCCGGGCGCGGCGTGGCGGTGGTCGATGACGACTTGGTCGAAGCCTTGAAGCAGGGCCACTTGGCCGGCGCGGTAATCGACGTCTGCCGCCAGGAGCCCTTGCCCCGGAGCCACCCGTTCTGGACCGCCTGGGGCCTGCTGCTGACCGGCCACAGTTCGGCCCCCACCTCGCCGACGGCGATGGTGCGGTTGTTCGTCGAGAACGTGCGGGCGTACCAGGCGGGCCGGGCATTGCGAGGAGAGGTGGATTTCGGGCGGGGGTATTGAGCGGCAAGCTTCAAGCTGCAAGAGAGATCGTGCCGAGCTTTCGATCTTGGATCATGCCCCGGTCCAGAGGCGACATCGATCTTCTTGCAGCTTGAGGCTTGCAGTTTGCCGCTTAGAGAAGGTTGAAATCGCCTTCGGCGGCCAGTTCGCTCAGGGGGCGGCGAGGGCTGGGGACTTCGCGGGCTTGCAGGCCTTCGGCGAGGGTTGCCTTGTCGCCCAGCTTGCCGATCGCCACCATCGCATGCAGGGCGTAGCCCTCGGGGATCTTCAGTGCCTGACGCGCCAGCGCCTGGTCGAAGCCGGCCATGCCGTGGGTGTGCCAGCCGCTGATGCTGGCCTGCAGGGCCAGGTGGCCCCAGGCCGAGCCGGTGTCGAAGGTGTGCCACAGCGCCGGGGTTTGCTCGCTGGCGCCCGGGGCGGTGAAGGTCGTCTTGGACATGATCAGCACCAGCGCCGAGGCGTGCTGGGCCCAGCTGCGGTTGAATTCGTTGAGGATGCCCAGGTAGCGCTCCCAGTTCGGCGTGTCGCGGCGGGCATAGAGGAAGCGCCAGGGTTGCGAGTTGTAGGCCGAAGGTGCCCAGCGCGCGGCTTCCAGGAAGCCCAGCAGGGTTTCCTGGCTGATCGGCTCGGCGGTGAATGCCCGTGGCGACCAGCGGTTGATGAACTGCTCGTTAATGGCGTAGTCGGCAATGCGCGGGTTGGCGCTCATGGGTCGCTCCTGCAAGGGAAGGGAAAGCGCGCACGCTACTGCGTCCGCTCGCCGCTGACAAGCGGTCTGGCATTGACCGGGGACAGGCTCTAGACTGGCGCCGCCGTGGCAGATGCCAGCAGCAAGCATCGAGCTGCACGCCACCAGAGAAGTCGTTACGCGCCCGCGCTTGCTTGACGCTCGTCGCTGGCCTTATGCAGGAAACCTGTGATGATCGCTGACAACGCGCCCTTCTGGCGGCGCAAGACCCTCGAGCAACTCGATCCCCGGGAATGGGAGTCGCTCTGCGACGGCTGCGGCCTGTGCTGCCTGCAGAAGCTCGAGGACGAGGACGACAACAGCGTCTACTACACGCGCATTGCCTGCAAGCTGCTGGACCTCGACACCTGCCAGTGCAGCGACTACCCCAACCGTTTCGCCCAGGTGCCGGACTGCATCCAGCTCACCCCCGGCAAGGCCGACCAGTTCAAGTGGCTGCCGACCACCTGCGGTTATCGCCTGGTCAGCGAAGGCAAGGACCTGCCGACCTGGCATCATCTGGTTTGCGGTGATCGCAAACAAGTGCATGAGCAGCGTATTTCCCAGTCGGGGCGTATGCTCAGCGAGAACGACGTGGACGAAGACGACTGGGAAGACCACCTGATCTTTCGCGCCGGTTGAGCTGCCTGGGCCTGTCGCGTCTGGGAAAAAGGAGTTTCTGTATGCGTCGCCACCTCTTGTTGGTCCTGGGCCTGACGGCCTGCTTCCCCGCCTGGGCGCGCAAGGTCGACCTGGATTACCAGGTGCGCCTGCTGCCCCAGAGCGGCCAGGCCGAGGTGCGCCTGGTCCTGGCCGATGGCAGCGCGGTGCGCAGCCTGGATTTCGACCTGGGCAAGGGCGGCGTCTACAGCGGCTTCCTGGCCGATGGCCAATGGCAGGTGCAGGCGCAACGGGGGATCTGGCACCCGGCCCCGGGCAAGGCCAGCCTCAGTTACCGCGTGCAACTGGACCAGAAGCCCCAGGGCGTTACCTATGAAAGCCGCATCACCCCGCGCTGGGCGCTGTTTCGCGGCGACCAGCTGGTGCCGGCGGCGCGCCTCGACCAGCAGGATGGCACCGAGTTGGTGGCGCGCCTGGCGTTCGAGCTGCCCGAGGGCTGGAAGAGCGTCGAGACCGCCTGGCCGCGTATCGGCAAGCACAAGTTTCGCCTCGACAATGTCTCGCGCCTGTTCGACCGCCCCACCGGCTGGATGCTGGCCGGCAACCTCGGCAGCCGCCGTGCGCGCCTGGGCGAGACGGAGGTGACCGTGGCCGCGCCGCAAGGGCAGGGCATGCGGCGCATGGACACCCTGACCCTGCTGACGTTCGTCTGGCCCCAGTTGCAGGCGGTGTTTCCGCGCAACCCGCCCAAGCTGCTGCTGGTTGGCGCGCGTGACGAGATGTGGCGCGGGGTCCTGAGTGGGCACAACTCCCTGTACGTGCACAGCAGCCGTCCGTTGATCGGCGAGAGCGGCACCAGCCCCTTGCTGCGCGAGCTGGTGCAGTTGTTCGCCCAAGTCAATGACCGGGATGGCAGCGACTGGCTGGGCGAAAGCCTGGCCGACTACTACGCCACCGAGCTGCTGCGTCGTGCCGGCGGCATGGGCGACGACCGCTACCAGGCCCTGCAGGCGCGCCTGCACCAGCAGGGCGCCAAGGTCACCCGCCTGCGTGGCGACAAGGCCGACGCCGCCCAGGTGGCCCGCGGCGTGCTGTTGCTCCAGGCGCTGGACCGCGAGATCCGCCTGCATACCCATGACAAGCGCTCGCTGGATGACGTCACCCAGGCGCTGATGCGGTTGTCCAGCGTCAGCAACGAGGAGTTCGTGCAGATCAGCGAGAGCGTGCTCGGGCGGCGCTCCGAGGTGTTGCAGAGCAAGCTGTTGCGCTAGCGCGCGAAAAGGCTGGCCCCAACATCACCGGTGCATGGCAAGGGCTACGCCCTTGTTCGCGGGCAAGCCCGCTCCCACGGGCCCCTGCAAACCACATTACTTGTGATCGACTCGACCACTCTGTAGGAGCCGGCTTGCCGGCGATTGGGCCAGCCCTGACACCACCGACATATGGCAAGGGCTACGCCCTTGTTCGCGGGCAAGCCCGCTCCCACGGGCCCCTGCAAACCACATTACTTGTGATCGACTCGACCACTCTGT
>NZ_JAMYBK010000038.1 GCF_024127895.1 Pseudomonas guariconensis
CGGTGGTGTCAGGGCTGGCCCAATCGCCGGCAAGCCGGCTCCCACAGAGTGGTCGAGTCGATCACAAGTAATGTGGTTTGCAGGGGCCCGTGGGAGCGGGCTTGCCCGCGATCAAGGGCGTAGCCCTTGCCATATGTCGGTGGTGTCAGGGCTGGCCCAATCGCCGGCAAGCCGGCTCCCACAGGGTGCTCGAGTCGATCACAAGTAATGTGGTTTGCAGGGGCCCGTGGGAGCGGGCTTGCCCGCGATCAAGGGCGTAGCCCTTGCCATATGTCGGTGGTGTCAGGACAGGCCCCAAGTTCTCCTGCCTAGAAGAAGGTCCCGACCAGCAGTTGCAGGTAGGTCCCGGTATCGCGCCCCCCCAACTGCACCCCACCCCTGTCGGCACTGCGCTCCGGCTTGTAGAACCCCACCACCGGGCTGATCAGCAGGTGGTCGTTGACCATCCATTCCAGGTACAGGTCGAGCTCCCGGCCGCCCAGGTTGCCTCGGTCAGTCTCCAGGGTGTCGAAGTCGAAGTACAGCGCACCCAGGGTCACGTTGTCCCGCGGCGTGACCTTGAGCCCCACGTGGTGCACCTGGCTGTTGCTGTTGAACGGCCCGGCGTAGTTGCCTGCCACCTCGCCCTGGAACCAGGTGCCGTAGCCACGGCTCAAGCCATAGAACAGCGGGTCGAAGTCCTCGGAAAAGCGGCTGTAGCGGTAGGTGGCGGTGGGCGACCAGGGCAGTTCGGAGAAGGTCCAGTTGCCCTCCAGGTACCAGGCGTTCTCGCGCCCGCCGCTGCGGTCCTGGGTCACGTATTCGGCTGCCACCTCCAGGTGCTCGACGCCCAGGCTGCCGCGCCCGCGCAGGCTGACGGTGTCCATGCCGTCGCGGTGCTCCAGGCCCATGATCCGGGCATAGCGCTGATCGACATCCAGGCCGCGGATCCAGCTCAGGCCCAGGGCCCCGGCATCGTTCACATGCTCGAGGTTGGCGACCGCCAGGGAGGTGTCGGCCTGGTAGTGGTTGTCCGACTTGAGCCACATCAGGTCGCCGCGCCAGCCCTGGTTGCCGCCCAGGCGCAGCACGGCAGTGCGGTCGAAGGCCTTGCGCCCGGCCAGGTAGTAGGCGCCGCCGCGGTTGAAGTTGGCGCCCAGGTCGACCTTGCCCAGGTTGACCGGGTCGCCCTGGATCAGGAAGCCGTCGCCCAGGGTCACGAGCTGGCGGCCGCCGGAAATATCGACACCGTCCTCGCCCAGGGCCGGGAACAGGTCGCCCGATCGCCAGCCCAGGTAGGCATCCTCCACGGCGGTGCGGCGTTCGTCGCCCAGGCTGAGGCCCGCGGCATCGCCGTCGCCCCAGGTGGCCGAGCTGAGCAGGCTGAAGCCGCCGTACAGGGTGCCGTTGCCCGCCAGCGCCTGGCTGCCGCTCAAGCCGTACTTGACGTAGCCCTCGCGCCAGGCGCTGCTGCCGGGCTGGCGGTTGCCGGCCTGGTCGAAGCTTTCGTCGCTGTGGAACACACCGAACAGGGCTTCGAGGTCGGCGTTGAGGACCGTACCGTCCTGGTTGTAGAGCTCATGGGCGTTGGCCAGTTGCAGGGTCGAGGCCAGCAGGACGGCCAAGGGAAGGGGATGGATTCGAATCATCGGGGATGCTCCATTGTTCTTGTTCTGGTCGCGCGATGGTTGTGTCGAATCAGAGCTTGATCAGCACGGACTTGAGCTCGGTGTAGTGCTCGATCGCCGCCGCGCCCATCTCGCGGCCGACCCCGGAGAGCTTGTAGCCGCCGAACGGCAGGGCCGGGTCCAGGGCGCTGTGGCAGTTGACCCACACCGAACCGGACTTGATGCGGGGGATCATCCGGTGCACCGCGCCCAGGTCGTTGGACCAGATGCTCGCCCCCAGGCCATAGGGGTTGTCGTTGGCGAGCCTGACCACCTCGTCGAGGTCATCGAACGGCATGGCCACCAGCACCGGGCCGAAGATCTCCTCCTGCACCAGGCGATGACGCTGGTCGACATCGACGATCACCGTCGGCTTGACGAAATAGCCCGGGCCGAAACCTTCGCCGCCGCAGGCGATGGTGGCGCCCAGCTCGCGCCCCAGGTCGATGTAGCCGGTGACCCGGTCCTGCTGCTTGGCCGAGATCAACGGGCCCATCTGCACGGTCGGGTCCAGGCCATTGCCGAGCTTCATGCCGTTGGCGATGCCGGCGATGTCGGCGACCACGTTGTCGAAGTGTTTGCGGTGCACGTACAGCCGCGAGCCTGCGCAGCACACCTGGCCCTGGTTGAAGAAGATCGCTGTGGCGGCGCCGGCGGCGGCCTCCTGCAGGTTGGCGTCGGGCATGACGATGGTCGGCGACTTGCCGCCCAGCTCCAGGGTGACCCGGGTCATGTTGTCCATCGCGGCCTTGCCGATCAGCTTGCCGACTTCGGTGGAGCCGGTGAAGGTCAGCTTGTCCACGCCGGGGTGGCGGCTCAGGGCGGCGCCGGCGTTGAGGCCGGTGCCGGTGATCACGTTGAATACCCCGGCCGGGTAGCCGGCTTCGTCGACCAGCTCGGCCAGCTTCAGGGCGGTCAGCGGAGTCTCGTCGGCCGGCTTGAGCACCAGGGTGCAGCCGGTGGCCAGGGCCGGGCCGAGCTTCCAGCAGGCCAGCAGCAGGGGGAAGTTCCAGGCGACGATGGCGCCGACCACGCCCACCGCTTCGCGGCGGACGAAGGCATGGAACTGCTCGTTGGGCATCAGCGGCAGGGAGGGCTCGACCGTGCTGCCTTCGACCTTGGTGGCCCAGCCGGCCATGTAGCGCAGGAAATCGATGGCCAGTTGCACGTCCATGGCCTGGGCCACGGCGGCGCTCTTGCCGTTGTTCAGGCATTCCAGCTCGGCCAGCACCTGGGCGTCGCGTTGCATCAGGTCGGCCAGGCGCCACAGCAGGTTCTGCCGTTCGCGGGGGCGCAGGCGGCTCCAGGGCGAGTCGTCGAAGGCCTGGCGAGCCGCCTCGACAGCCCGGTCCACGTCGTCCTGGTCGGCCGCGGGTACCTCGCCGAGGACCGCCCCGCTGGCTGGGTTGCGCAAACTCAAGGTGCGGCCGCTGGCGGCGTCCTGCCAGCCGGCGCCGATGCGCATCTGCAGCTTGCGCTCGAGGAAGGCGCGGGTGGCGGGGAGGATGGGCAGTTCGGAAAGCATGATGCGATGCCTCTTGTCATTGGGTGTGACGAGCAAGTGCGCAATGGCCGTGCCAATGCCGCCGATGGTGGGCAATGGCTTGAGTGGCAAGGGTTTTCTCCTGGCGCGGGGGAGAAGGGCGGGGACTATGCTGTTGCACATTGAGACACGTTGAGACGGGGGTGAAACAGTGACTGAGCGGTGCCTGTATTCGCGGGCAAGCCCGCTCCCACAGGGTTTGCGGTGCGCTTTGGCGCGGCCCCTGTCTCACACTGAAACAGCCTGTCGCGAAATGGGACGTTCCGACTCGCGGGCGGCTGCCGGGAATTGCCCGGCGAAATCGTCCAACCCTTTGAAGCGAAAGCTTTTTACCAGTACTGGCACAGTTCCTGTATCAGCACCGTCACATGCACCTGCGGTATCAGAGCGTGCGAAAACGATAAGAACAACACCGTGGAGGTCTGACCTTGAAGACGACTCGACTCCGGCGGCAAGCGGGCAAACTGGCGCTGGTCGCCGCCGCACTGCTGAGCACCCAGGCCATGGCGGCCGAGCAGGGCCCGAGCTTGTTGCAATCCAAGTGCATGGGGTGCCATATCCCCGAAGGCAACGACAGCTACAGCCGCATCAGCCACCAGCGCAAGACCCCGGAAGGCTGGCTGATGAGCATCGCGCGCATGCAGGTGATGCATGGCGTGCAGATCAGCGACGAAGAGCGCCGCACCCTGGTCAAGTACCTGGCCGACAAGCAGGGCCTGGCGCCCCGCGAGACCGACGGTGTGCGCTATGCCATGGAGCGCCGGCTCAACACCGTTGAGCACTTCGACGACCGCTTCAGCCAGATGTGCGGACGCTGCCACTCCGGCGCCCGGGTCGCCTTGCAGCGGCGTCCGGCCAAGGAATGGGAACACCTGGTCAACTTCCACCTCGGCCAGTGGCCGTCCCTCGAATACCAGGCCCAGGCGCGCGACCGCGACTGGCTGGGCATCGCCCTCAAGGAGATGGTGCCGGACCTGGCCAAGCGCTTCCCGCTCGATGACCCCGCCTGGGCCGAATGGCAGAAGGCCAAGCCCAAGGCCGAGGCACTGCCCGGGCAGTGGGCGTTCAGCGGCCACATGCTCGCCAAGGGCGATGTGCGTGGCGTGATGACCGTCACCGCCGATGCCGGCGATACCTTCAAGGTCGAGGTCAAGGGCCGCTATGCCGACGGCACGCCGTTCAATGGCAGCGGTTCGGCGATCCTCTACAACGGCTACGAGTGGCGCGGCAACGTGAAGGTCGGCGATGCCAACCTGCGCCAGGTCTTCGCCGCCCTCGACGGCGAGATGAAGGGCCGTATGTTCGAGGCCGAGCACGACGAGCGCGGCCTGGATTTCAGCGCGGTGAAAGCGGGCAAGGCACGCCTGCTGGCCGTGCAGCCGGCGTTCATCAAGGCCGGTGGCGAAAGCGAGATCACCCTGGTCGGCAGTGGCCTGTCGGGCAAGCCGGTGCTCGGTGCCGGTGTCGAGGTGATCGAAGTGCTGGAGTCGACCCCGACCCTGGTGCGGGTCAAGGCCCGTGCGGCCGCCAACGCCGCGCCCGGCCTGCGCGAAGTCGCCGTGGGCGCGCTCAAGGGCGTGAACCTGGCGGTGTACGACAAGGTCGAGGAAGTCAAGGTGGTGCCGGCGTTCTCCATCGCCCGTATCGGCGAGAACGGTGGCTCCACGCCCAAGGTCCAGGGCCGCTTCGAGGCCGAGGCCTGGGGCAAGGATGCCAACGGCCAGCCGCTGCGCATCGGCTACCTGCCGGCCAAGTGGAAGGTCGAGCCGTTCAACGAGCGGGCGGCCGAGGACGAGGATGTGAAGTTCGCAGGGACCATGCAGGCCGACGGCGTCTTCATGCCAGCCGGCGCCGGCCCCAACCCTGAGCGCAAGATGATGACCAACAACGCCGGCAACCTGAAGGTCATCGCCGAACTCGAGGACGGCGGGCAGAAGGGCGAAGGCCACATGATCGTCACCGTACAGCGCTGGAACAACCCGCCCTTGCCATAAGGGCCGCTTGTCGCGCACGCCACCAGAACGGGCTGAAACATCGAGAGGTCGCCATGGGCGCACTATTGAACCTGGTCGAGCGCAACCTGCACGAAGTGCAGGTGGATGCCGACCGCATGCTCTTCCACATCCCCAGCAGCTCGCTGTTCGCCGCCGACGCGGTGACCGGCGGGATCATCGACACCCTACGCCAGCAAGGCTGCCGCGCCGAGGACCTGGTGCAGCGCCTGGGCCGGCGTTTCGCCGACCAGCAGATCCAGGAGACCCTGCGCGAGCTGATCGCCCTGGAACTGGTCAGCGACGGCTCGCCGCTGACCCCTGAAATCGCGCTCAGGCAGGTCGAGCGCACCGCGCTGAACACCGTGGTGCTCAACGTCAACACCGGTTGCAACCTCAGTTGCACCTACTGTTACAAGGAGGACCTCGACAAACCCTCCGCCGGCAAGAAGATGAGCACCGCCACCGCCGAGGCCTCGGTGGAGATGCTGCTCAAGGAGTCGCCGGACGAAGAGCGCTACAGCGTGGTGTTCTTCGGCGGCGAGCCGCTGTCCAACCGGGCGCTGATCGAGCACATGGTCGCGTACTGCGAGCGGCGCTTCGCCGAGGCGGGCAAGCAGGTGGAGTTCATCATGACCACCAACGCCACGCTGCTCACCGAAGAGATCGTCGATTGGCTCGATGCCCATCGTTTCGGCCTGTCGGTGAGCATCGACGGGCCGAAGACCGTGCACGACCGCAACCGCATCACCGTGGGCGGGCAGGGCACCTACGATGTGGTACGGCGCAAGGCCGACATGCTGCTGTCGCGTTACCGCAGCCGGCCGGTCGGCGCCCGGGTCACCCTGACCCGTGGCATCACCGATGTGGAAACCATCTGGAACCACCTGTTCAACGAGCTGGGGTTCGCCGAGGTGGGCTTCGCCCCGGTCACCTCCGGCGACATGGCCGCCTTCAACTTGACCAGCGAGGAACTGGTGCAGGTCTTCGCCAACATGAAGGCCCTGGGCCGGCGCTACCTGGAGGCGGCGCTGGAGCACCGCAACATCGGCTTCTCCAACCTGCACCAGCTGATCACCGACATCCACGAAGGGCACAAGAAGGCCCTGCCATGCGGCGCCGGGCTGAAGATGCTGGCGGTCGACCATGAGGGCGAGCTGAACCTGTGCCACCGCTTCACCGGTTCCAGCCTGCCGACCTTCGGCAACGTGCACCAGGGCGTGCAGCAGGTGCAGCTCAACGACTTCCTGTCCCAGCGCCTGGACCGCAGTGGCACCGGCTGCGACAGCTGCCGCATCCGCAACCTGTGTTCGGGGGGCTGCTACCACGAAAGCTACGCCCGCTACGGCGATCCCCAGCATCCGACCTACCACTACTGCGAACTGATGCGCGACTGGGTCGACTTCGGCATCGAGGTCTACAGCCGCATCATGGCCGCCAACCCGGCCTTCATCGATCGCTACATCACTCCGCGGAAGGCGCACTGACATGAAGCACTTGAAGCCCCTGAACAACAAGGCTCGCATCCTCGAACAGGCCGCCGCCGAAGACCGCGTGGAAGAGGTCATGGCCATGAGCGCGGTGGCCGGTTGCACCGCCACCACCGACCCGGGCTGGGAAGTGGACGCCTTCGGTGGCGTCACCTCCCTGTGCCAGCCAATGGAGGCCGACCTGTACGGCTGCTCCGACCCTTGCTGGTGGCCGGCCCAGGTGCCGGACATGATGAGTACTTACCAGGACTGGAACGCCCAGGCGAGCAACTCGCAGGACGACTGGCGCAACCTCGGCACCGTGTTCCCGAAAGACAAGTGATCGGCCCGACAAGAACGACAAGGGGAAACCGCATGAAACCTGGATTCTGCGCGCAGCTCGCGCTCACCGTCGCCGCCTGTGCTGGCGCCTGGACGGCGCAAGCTGGCGAAAGCGCCACCGGCCCGGCGCTCAAGCCTGGCCACGAATACCTGATCGTCACCAACTACCCGAACAATCTGCACGTGGTCGACGTGGCCAGCGACACGGTCTACAAGTCGTGTCGCATGCCGGATGCGTTCGGCCCGGGCACCGCGATGATGGCGCCGGACAACCGCACCGCCTACGTGCTCAACAACCACTATGCCGACCTCTACGGCATCGACCTGGATACCTGCCAAGCCACCTTCCACGCCAACCTCTCCAGCGTTCCCGGCGAGGTCGCCCGGTCGATGTACTCGTTCGCCATCAGCCCCGATGGCAAGGAGATCTACGCCACCGTCAACCCGACCCAGCGCCTGAACGACCACTACGTGGTCAAGCCGCCACGGCTGGAGGTGTTCAATACCGGCGATGGCCTGAACGCCAAGCCGGTGCGCAGTTTCCCGATGCCGCGTCAGGTCTACCTGATGCGCGCGGGCGACGACGGCAGCCTGTACGTCGCCGGGCCCGACATCTACAAGATGGATGTCAAGACCGGCAAGTACGAGGTGGCCTTGCCCCTGCGCAACTGGAACCGCCCCGGCTACAGCGCGCCGGACGTGCTGTATTTCTGGCCGCACCAGAGCGCCCGGCATGAGTTCTCCATGCTCTATACCATCGCCAAGTTCACCGACGAGAAGCAGGACCCGGACACCGCCGAACTGCTCTATGGCTACCTGAGCATCGACCTGAAGACCGGCAAGAGCCATACCCAGGAGTTCGCCGACCTCACCGAACTGTACTTCACCGGCTTGCGCTCGCCGAAGGATCCGAACCAGATGTACGGTGTGCTCAATCGCCTGGCGCGCTATGACATCGAGCAACGCAAGCTGATCAAGGCGGCCAATCTGGACCACACTTACTATTGCGTGGCCTTCGACCGGGCCGGCGACAAGCTGTACCTGGGCGGCACCTTCAACGACCTGGCGGTGTTCGACCCCGATACCCTGGAGAAGGTGACGAACATCAAGCTGCCGGGGGGCGACATGTCCACCAGTACGCCGCAGGTGTTCGTCAGGTAATTAGGTGCCGGTTTTTCGCGACGAGCCGTCGCGAAAAACCGGTGAAGCCGCCACAAGAACAACAAGAGAGCGCCCATGACCCAGACAAGCTATACCCACGGCAATCCAGACAAGGCCTTGCTCAGCCAATGCATCGGTGACGCCTTCGACGCCACCGTCGCACGTTTCCCCGAGCGTGAGGCCCTGGTGGTGCGCCACCAGGGCTTGCGCTACACCTGGCAGGCACTGGCCGAGGCCGTCGACCAGCACGCCCGGGCGCTGATGGCCCTGGGCGTGCAGCCGGGCGACCGGCTGGGGATCTGGGCCCCGAACTGCGCCCAGTGGTGCATCACCCAGTTCGCCAGCGCCAAGGTCGGGGCGATCCTGGTCAACATCAACCCAGCCTACCGCGTCAGCGAGCTGGACTATGCCCTGGGTCAGTCCGGCTGCCGCTGGGTGATCTGCGCCGATGCCTTCAAGACCTGCGACTACCACGCCATGCTGCTGGGCCTGGTGCCGGGCCTTGCCGCCGGCCAGCCTGGTGCGCTGGCTTGCGAGCGCTTCCCCGAGCTGCGCGGTGTCGTCAGCCTGGCCAGTGCACCGCCGGCCGGGTTCCTCGCCTGGCCCGAGCTGCAGGCGCTGGCCACGCAGGTGAGCGCCGAGGCCCTGGCCGAACGCCAGGGGCAGTTGCACTGGGACGACCCGATCAACATCCAGTACACCTCCGGCACCACGGGTTTCCCCAAGGGGGCGACCCTCAGCCACTACAACATCCTCAACAACGGCTACATGGTCGGCGAGAGCCTGGGGCTGACCGAGCATGACCGCCTGGTGGTCCCGGTGCCGCTGTACCACTGCTTTGGCATGGTCATGGCCAACCTGGGCTGCCTCACCCATGGCAGCACCCTGATCTACCCCAGCGACGCCTTCGACCCGCTGGCCACCCTGCGCGCGGTGGCCGAGGAGCGGGCCACGGCGTTGTATGGCGTGCCGACCATGTTCATCGCCGAGCTGGATCACCCGCAACGCGGCGAGTTCGACCTGTCCAGCCTGCGCACCGGGATCATGGCCGGCGCCACCTGCCCGATCGAGGTGATGCGCCGGGTGATCGACGAGATGCACATGGCCCAGGTGCAGATCGCCTACGGCATGACCGAGACCAGCCCGGTATCGCTGCAGACCGGCCCGGACGATGACCTGGAAGTGCGCGTGACCACGGTCGGGCGTACCCAGCCCCGGCTGGAGAGCAAGATCATCGACGCCGACGGCCACACCGTGCCACGCGGCCAGATCGGCGAGCTGTGCACCCGTGGCTACAGCGTGATGCTCGGCTACTGGAACAACCCCAAGGCTACTGCCGAAAGCATCGATGTCGACGGCTGGATGCACACCGGGGACTTGGCGGTGATGGACGAGCAGGGCCATGTGCGTATCGTCGGGCGCAGCAAGGACATGATCATCCGCGGAGGGGAGAACATCTACCCGCGCGAGCTGGAGGAATTCTTCTTCACCCACCCAGCGGTGGCCGACGTGCAGGTGATTGGTATTCCGTGCAGTCGCTACGGGGAGGAGATCGTTGCCTGGGTCCGCTTCCATCCTGGACATTCGGCCACCGAGGACGAGTTGCGCGAATGGGCAAGGGCGCGGATCGCGCATTTCAAGATACCGCGTTATTTCCGTTTCGTGGACGAGTTCCCGATGACGGTGACGGGCAAGGTGCAGAAGTTCAGGATGCGTGAGATCAGTATCGAGGAATTGGGTGGTGCGCCAGGCATGGCGCAGCGCTGAAGCATCTGCCTGGAAGCGGGCTTGCCCGCGAATCTGGATGCGGCAACGGTTCGCCCTGTCAGCGCAACCACTCCGGGCTGTTGAAATTGCTCAACCGCCCATCCTCCTGCGCACACTCCAGCCCTTGTATCGGCGCCTGCAGCAGGGCTTTCTGCAAACTCCGCTCACCCGCCCGCCAGGCCTGCTCCAGCAGGGGCAGTAACCGCCTCGGCATCACACTGAACATCGGCTGCCAATAACCTCCCTGACGCACCATGGCCGCACTGTCATGCTCGACCGCTAGCCGCAGCAGACCTTCGATCAACGCGTCGTCCACCTGAGGGGCATCACAGGCCAGCACCACCACCCACTCATGCCGCGCCGCCGCAAGCCCAGCGATCACCCCGGCCAACGGCCCGGGGAAGTCCGGATCGGCATCGCCCACCAACTGGTCGGCATAGGCCGCGTAGGCCTGCTGGTTACGGTTGCAGGAAATGATCAAGTCGTCGCTCAGTGGCCGTACCACCCGCTGCACATGGGCCACCAGTGGCTCGCCGTGCCAGGGCACCAGGCCCTTGTCGCGGCCGCCCATGCGCTGGCCGCGGCCGCCAGCGAGGATCAGGATGGAGCAGGGAGGCAGGGCAACTGACATGAAAAGGGTTCCAGGCAATTAAGATCTGGAACCCTCCCATGTCATCTGGCGCTTGTCCAGTCAGCTTTCGCTGGCCGTTGCCGCGTTCCCGCGCTCCCGCCGATACCCGGCCACACGCATCACCACCACGAAGAACACCGGTACGAACACCACCGCCAGGGTGGCGCTGAGCATGCCGCCGATCACCCCTGTGCCGATCGCCTGCTGGCTGGCCGAGCTGGCGCCGCTGGCGATGGCCAGGGGCACCACGCCGAGGATGAAGGCCAGCGAGGTCATGACGATCGGCCGTAGGCGCAGGCGTGCGGCCCGTATCGCGGCGTCGCGTGGATCATGCCCCTGGTCGACCAGGTGCTTGGCGAACTCGATGATCAGGATGGCGTTCTTCGCCGACAGACCGATCAAGGTGATCAGGCCGACCTTGAAGAACACGTCGTTGGGCAGGCCGCGCAGGGTCACCGCCAGCACTGCGCCGAGCATGCCCAGCGGTACCACCAGCAGCACCGCGGTCGGGATCGACCAGCTTTCGTACAGCGCCGCCAGGCACAGGAACACCACCAGCAGCGACAGCGCCATCAGCAAGGGCGCCTGGCTGCCCGACAGGCGTTCCTGCAACGACAGGCCGGTCCACTCCAGGCCAGCGCCTGCCGGTAGCTGCGCCACCAGGCGCTCGACCTCGGCCATGGCTTCGCCGGAGCTGTAGCCGGGCGCCGGCTCGCCGGAGATCGACACCGCTGGGTAGCCGTTGTAGCGGGTCAGTTGCACCGGGCCGCTGACCCAGCGGGCCTGGACGAAGGCACCCAGCGGGACCATCTTGCCGCTGCTGTTGCGCACGTGGATCTGCAGCAGGTCCTCGACCTGGCTGCGCTGGTCACCCTCGGCCTGCACCACCACCCGCTGCATGCGCCCCTGGTTGGGGAAGTCGTTGACGTAGCGGGAACCGACGGCAGTATCCAGCACCGCGCCGATATCGGCGAACGACACGCCCAGGGCGCTGGCCTGGCGCCGGTCGACCTTAAGCTGCACCTGCGGGCTCTCGGCCAGGGAGGCTTCGCGCACGTTGACCAGCACCTTGCTCTTGCGCGCATTGGCCAGCAGTGCGTCACGGGCCGCCATCAGCCCCGCATGGCCCAGGCCGCCCCGGTCCTGCAGGCGGAATTCGAAGCCGGTCGATTCGCCCAGGCCATCCACCGGTGGCGGCAGCACGGAGTAGGCCACGGCATCCCTGAACTGGCTGAAGACCGTGGTGGCGCGCTCGGCGATCGCCTGGGCGCTGTCGCCCGCGCCGCGCTCGGACCAGTCCTTGAGCGTGGTGAAGGCCAGCGCCGCGTTCTGCCCGCTGCCGGAGAAACTGAACCCCAGGATCAGGGTCGTGTTGCCCACCCCAGGCTCCTCGGCGTTGTGCGCCTCGATCTGCGCGGCCACCTGCTCGGTCCGTACCCGGCTGGCACCAGGCGGCAACTGGATATCGGTGATGGTATAGCCCTGGTCCTCGGTGGGCAGGAAGGCCGTCGGCAACTGGCTGAAGCCATAGCCGAGCGCTGCCAGCAGCACGCCGTACACCAGCAGGTAGCGTCCGCTGCGCGCCAGGGCATGGGCCACCCAGCGCTGGTAGCCGTTGCTCATGCCCTCGAAGCGCCGGTTGAACCCGCCGAAGAAGCCCTTGCGCGTGTGGTACTCGCCCTTGGCCAGCGGCTTGAGCAAGGTGGCGCACAGGGCCGGGGTCAGGCTCAGGGCGAGGAACGCCGAGAACAGGATCGACACGGCCATGGACAGGGAGAACTGCTGGTAGATCACCCCCACCGAACCCTTCATGAAGGCCATCGGCAGGAATACCGCCACCAGCACCAGGGTGATGCCGACGATGGCCCCGCTGATCTGGCCCATGGCCTTGCGTGTGGCCTCCTTCGGCGGCAGGCCTTCCTCGGCCATGATCCGCTCGACGTTCTCCACCACCACGATGGCATCGTCCACCAGGATGCCGATGGCCAGGACCATGCCGAACAGGGTCAGCACGTTGACCGAGAAGCCCATGGCCAGCATCACCGCGAAGGTGCCCATCAGGGCCACCGGCACTACCAGCGTGGGGATCAGGGTATAGCGGATGTTCTGCAGGAACAGGAACATCACCGCGAACACCAGCAGCATGGCCTCGAACAGGGTGCTGATCACCTGCTGGATCGACACCTTGACGAAGGGCGAGGTGTCGTAGGGGATGTCATGGCGGACACCGTCCGGGAAGTAGCGCGACAGCTGCGCCATCTTCTCGCGCACCAGGGTCGCGGTCTCCAGGGCGTTGGCACCCGGCGCCAGCTGCACGCTGAAGGCGCTGGACGGCTTGCCGTTCAGGCGGGTGCCGTACTGGTACTCCTGGGCGCCGATCTCCACCCGGGCGACGTCGCCGAGGGTCACGGTGGCGCCATCGGGGTTGGCGCGCAGGACGATGGCGGCGAATTGCTCGGGGCTGCTCAACTGCCCCGTGACCACCACGTTGGCCGTGATTTCCTGGCTGGCCCGGCCGGGCAGGTCGCCGATGCTGCCCGGCGCCACCAGGGCGTTCTGCGCGGCGATGGCGTCGACGACGTCGTCGGGCGTGAGGTTGAAACCGACCAGCTTGCGCGGGTCGATCCACACCCGCATGGCGCGTTCCGCACCATACAGCTGGGCCTTGCCCACCCCCTTGAGGCGACGGATCTCGTCCATCACGTTGCGTGCCAGGATGTCGGACAGCGCGGTTTCGTCCAGGCTGCCGTCCTCGGAGGTGAGGGTGCCCAGCAACAGGAAGCCGGTGGACACCTTCTCCACCTGCAGGCCCTGCTGGGTCACGGCGCGGGGCAGGCGCGACTCGACCACCTTGAGACGGTTCTGCACGTCCACCTGGGCCAGGTCGGGGTGGGTGCCCGGCGCGAAGGTGGCGGTGATGGTGGCGCTGCCCAGGCTGCTCTGGGACTCGAAGTACAGCAGGTTGTCGGCGCCATTGAGCTCCTGCTCGATCAGGCTGACCACGCTCTCGTCCAGGGTCGACGCCGAGGCGCCGGGGTAGACGGCGTAGATCTCCACTTGCGGTGGCGCCACGTTGGGGTACTGGGCCACTGGCAACTGGGGCATGGCCAGGCCACCGGCGAGCAGGATGAACAGGGCGACCACCCAGGCGAACACCGGGCGGTCGATGAAGAACTGCGGCATGGGTCAGGCCCTCACTGGCCGTTGTGCTGGACGATGGGGAGCGCATCGCCGGTGGCGTCGACCTGCACCTGGTCGCCGACCTTGACGTGCTGCAGGCCTTCGATCACCACGCGCTCGCCAGGGGCCAGGCCCTCGCTGACGATCCAGCGATCGCCCTGGGCGCTGCCCAGCAGCACCTGGCGTTCGCCGATGCGCGCCTGGCGATCGACCACCAGCACCTTGGGCACCCCGGCGCTGTCGCGCAGGATGGCGCGCTGTGGCACGCTGATGCCCTTGGGCTGCACGGCCTGCTCCAGGCGCACGCGCACGTAGCTGCCGGGCAGCAGGTCGAGGTCGGGGTTGGGGAACTCGCTGCGCAGGGTGATCTGGTGGGTGCTCGGGTCGACGCTGATGTCGGAGAACAGCAGCGTGCCCGGCAGCGGGTAGGCGCTGCCGTCGTCCTGGACCAGGGTCGCTCGTGCCTGGCCCTGGCCGACCTGCTCCAGCTCGCCGGCGCGCATCGCCCGGCGCAGGGCGTTGAGCTCGCGGGTCGACTGGCTGACGTCGGCGTGGATCGGGTCCAGTTGCTGGATGACCGCCAGCGGCGTGCTGCCGTCCTGGCCGACCAGCGCGCCCTCGGTGACCAGGGCCCGGCCGATGCGCCCGGAGATCGGTGCGGTGACCGTCGCGTAGCCCAGGTTCAGGCGGGCCCGCTCCAGGGCGGCCTTGGCCTGGGCCACCTCGGCGTCGGCCTGGAGGAAGGCGGCACGGGCGTTGTCGTACTCCTGGCGGCTGACCGCCTTGTCGTCGACCAGCGATCGGTAGCGCTGCTCGGTGAGGCGTGCCTGGTACCGGTTGGCCTCGGCCTTGGCCAGGGTGGCACGGGCGCTGTCATGGTCGGCCTTGAACGGTGCCGGATCGATCCGGAACAGTACGTCGCCCTGCTTGACGTCGCTGCCTTCGCGGTACACCCGCTCGAGCACCACGCCGGCCACCCGTGCGCGCACCTCGGCGGTACGCGGCGCGAGGAGGCGACCGCTGAGCTCGGTGCTGATGGCCAGCGGCTGGAGCTGTACGGTTTCGACGCGCACGTGCGGCATGGGCGCCGGTGCGTCCTGTTCGGCGGTGTCGTCGCAGGCGGCCAGGAGCAGCGCCAGCAGTGCCGCAAGCGCCACGGGGCGCAGGCGAGGGGGATGGTAGGTAGGCATGCGGATCTTCCATTGATGAGCGTGCGTATGCTACGGCAGCCGTTCCCTCGGCGCCTGTGAAGACCTGTAGGACGAGTGTGAAAAAGTGTGAAGGAGAGTCCTGCCCGTGCGTAGGATTCTATATCCTGCCTGTCTTTTCCGTTCTGTCAAACCGCTTATGCCGAACATCCTCCTGGTCGAAGACGACAGCGCCCTGTCCGAGCTGATCGCCAGTTACCTGCAACGCAACGACTTCCACGTCCAGGTCATCGCCCGTGGCGATCACGTCTTAGACGAAGTCCGCCGGCAGAAGCCGGATCTGGTGGTGCTCGACCTGATGCTGCCGGGCCTGGACGGCCTGCAGGTGTGCCGCCTGCTGCGCCAGGTGTCGCAGAGCCTGCCGATCCTCATGCTGACCGCTCGCGACGACAGCCACGACCAAGTGCTGGGCCTGGAGATGGGCGCCGACGACTACGTCACCAAACCCTGCGAGCCGCGTGTGCTGCTGGCCCGGGTGCGCACCTTGCTGCGCCGCAGCAGCGTCAACGAGCCGCGCCTGGACAGCGACCTGATCCAGGTCGGCGGGCTGCGCATCGACCTGGCCGAGCGCAGCGTCACCTGGCGCGGCGAAGAGGTGGAGCTGTCCAGCGGCGAATACAACCTGCTGGTGGTGCTGGCGCGCAACGCCGGCGAGGTGCTCAGCCGCGACCGGATTCTCCAGCAACTGCGTGGCATCGAGTTCAACGGCACCGACCGTTCGGTGGACGTGGCCATTTCCAAGCTGCGCCGCAAGTTCGACGACAACGCCGGCGAGGCGCGCAAGATCAAGACCGTGTGGGGCAAGGGCTACTTGTTCAGCCGGGTCGAGTGGGAGTACTGACGCGCCATGCTGAAGATCCTGGTGCGCCTGTACCTGGTGATCATCGTCGCCTATGCCGGTGCCTTGCTGTTGATCCCCGATGCCATCGTCGGCGCCTTCCACGAGCGCTTCATGGCCTACAACCTGGAGCAGGCCAAGGGCGTGCAGTCGCTGATCGTGCGGCAGTTCCACCAGGCGCCGCGCGAGCAGTGGCCCTCGGTGGCGCAGGACCTGGCGTCGGCCTTCGCGCCGTTGCAGGTCGAGCTGCTGCGCATGGACCAGGCCGAGTTGGGCACGGCGGAGCTGGCACGCCTGCAGCATGGCCTGCACGCGGTGCGCATCGGCGACTGGGGCTACTACGAAACGGTGCTGGCACCTTTGGACAAGGACTGGCTGGTGCGCCTGCACTCGCCCCCGGACCCGCTGGACATCGACGTGCTGTCCTGGGGCGTCACCGTGCTGATCGGGGCGGCGATGCTCGGCTGCCTGCTGCTCTGGGTATGGCCGCACTGGCGCGACCTGGAACGGCTCAAGGAAACCGCCCGGCGCCTGGGGCAGGGGCAGATGTCGGAGCGCACGCACATCTCGCCGCACTCGAACATCGGCGAACTGGCCGGGGTGTTCGACACCATGGCCAGCGAGCTTGAGCGTCACGTCAACCAGCAGCGCGAGTTGCTCAATGCGGTGTCCCACGAGCTGCGCACGCCGCTGACGCGCCTGGACTTCGGCCTGGTGTTGTTGTTCGACGAGGTGCCGCCAGCCAGTCGCAAGCGCCTGCTGGAACTGGTGGGGCATGTGCGCGAACTGGATGAGCTGGTGCTCGAACTGCTGTCGTACAGCCGCCTGCAGAATGCCGACCAGGCGCGGGAGCGGGTCGAGGTCTCGTTGCTGGAGCTGGTCGACAGCGTGCTCGGTGGTTTCGCTGAGGAGCTCGATGGGCGGGGTATCCAGTGGGAGGTTCGCGCCGAGGGCACCCTGCCGCGCTTCGTGCTCGACCCACGGCTGACCGCCCGGGCGGTGCAGAACCTGGTGCGCAACGCCTTGCGTTATTGCGACGAGAGCCTGCTGCTGCGCTTGCGCCTGGAGGAGGACGGCGCTTGCCTGCTGACCGTGGAGGACGACGGTATCGGCATCCCGCCCGAGGAGCGCGAGCGGATCTTCCAGCCGTTCTACCGCCTGGATCGCAGCCGCGACCGCAGTACCGGTGGCTTCGGGCTGGGCCTGGCGATCAGCCGGCGAGCCATCGAAGGGCAGGGGGGGAGCCTGACCGTGGCGCAGTCGGCGCTGGGCGGGGCGCAGTTCAGGATTCGCCTGCCTGCCGGGTAGCGGGGCGCCGGTGTGTTCTTGTGCCGGCCAGTCAAGGCTTTTGGGAGCCGCTTCGCGCCCCAGCATTTACCAAGCCGAACGGTGTACTAGAGGCCGGAACGCAAAGCTTTTGAAAACGCTACGAACCGATCCTTGCCACTGCGCTTGGCCTGGTACAACGCCTGGTCCGCGCGCACCAGCGCCATGCTCAGGGTATCGCCGCTATCGACCGGTGTCAGGCCGATGCTGACGGTCACGGGGTGTCCACCCAGGTCTTCGCGAACGCGCTGGCACAGCGCCGCGACCTGCCGTTCGGCGCCTTGCTGGTCCAGCCCTTCGAAGAAAATGGCGAACTCCTCGCCGCCGAGTCGGGCGAACGCATAGCCATCCATGGACACCCTGATGTGCCCGGCCACGCGCTTGAGCACCTCGTCGCCGATATCGTGGCCGAAGCGGTCGTTGACCTGCTTGAAATTGTCGATATCGATCATCGCCAGGAACTGCCCCGGTGCCGCGAGCCGCAACTGGCGCTCGACCCTGAGCATGAACGCGCGGCGGTTGGGGAGCTCGGTGAGGGCGTCCACGTAGGCTTGCTCCAGCAGTACCTTGGACAGGTAGAAGTTGTGCAGCTTGGCCTGGCGCATCCGCAGGTAGCTGTAGCTCACCAGCCCGCTGAGAAACACCGCGTAGCTCAGCAGCATGGCGCCTTCGAGCTCCAGCAGCTCGATGCGCGTGTGATAGAACGGGTTGAGCAGCAGCCAGGTGATGGCCACGGCGCAGAAGAACGACCAGCCCCGTACCGGCAGCACCGAGACGCTGTAGAGCACGGTGGACACGCCCAGCACCAGCCACACCGGGCGCAGGGCGATGGGAATGCCTTCGATCACCAGGCGCATGGCCAGGGTGATGACCGCGATGAACACCAGGTTGAGCACATCGAAGTGATGGCTTTTGCGGGTGAAGCCGAGCACCACGGTGAGGCAGCACAGCAGGCCGATGAACAGCCCCGAGCGCCAGGTGAAGCCCTGGCCGCCGAGGTAGCTGACGATCAGGTCGAAAACCAGCCAGACGCCGATGCTCACGCAGAAGATCAGCAGGCAGAACCTGTGCATGGCCTCGAATTCGCGCTGGCGGAACTCGGCACGCAGGGCGGCGGGGGCGACCTGCTTGCGCACGTGCTCTTCGATGGTGCTGAACATGATCGGCTGGCGACTCCCACCCGTTGGCAAACCAGTGGCGCAGGCACTCATCGCAGGGGTAGCAGGCTACGTGCCCAGGGTCGATAGCGCAGGGCGAATACCGCCTCGGCATGGCAGCCACCGGCCAACGCGGGCTGGGCCGGCTCTGCGCGAAATGGCTGGCCGGCCGCGCTCACCTGGCGAAACGCTTCGCGCACGATCCCGACGCGGCAGGGCAGCGCCTGCTCATAGCCCTGGCGCACCAGCGGCGGCAGCCGCGCGGTGCCGGCACCGTCCTGCCACCAGACAGTCAAGCCCAGGCCGGCCAACTGGTCCAGCCAGGCGGCATTGACCCGCGGTGACAGGTGCCCGGCGCTGAAGGCGCTCAGGTGCAGGGGCTTGTCCAACCGGCGGTTGAAGGCCTGCAACTGGCGGTACAGGGCCTCGCGACGGGCGGCATCGCGAAAGTGCAGGTCGTCCAGCTCCAGGGGCAGGTACCAGCCGGCCACGGCCAGGTCCCAAGTGGCACGCACCTGTTGGTACTGGCCCAGCGAGCGGCCCAGCTGGGCCTTCCAGTAGGCGCCCAGGCCGTCACCGTCGAGCGCTTCCAGGCGCGAGTAGTAGGCAGGGTCCATGTACAGGCCCAGTACCAGCTCCAGGCCCTGGGCCCGGGCCTCGCGCAGGCTGTTCGCAAGCCACCCCTGGGCACCGCCGAAATCGCTGTCGCCGTAGGCGCTCCACTGCACGATCAGGGTCTTGCCGCCCTGGGCCACGGTGGCCTGCCACAGCTGCTGCCACTGGGCGGGGGTCAGGGCCGCATCGCGGTTGAGCGGCTGGTAGAACAGGCGCTGGTCGGCCTGCGCCGCAAGGCACAGCGCGAGCAGGCAGGTAGCCAGGAAGGTGCGCATCAGAAGGTCATCTCCACACCCAGCAGCACGCCGTTGGCGCGCTCGTAGAGGTTGCCGCCCAGCGACTGCTGGTATTCGGCGCGTACTTTCAGCGAGCCACGGTAGGCGTTGTAGCGGTCGTCGTCGAACCACCACTGCCAGCGCACGCCTACGCCGGTACGCAGGTCCTGGCGCCAGTCGTTGCTCGGGTCCTGGCTGGCGAATTCGAGGAAGCCATAGGGCATCAGGGTTTGCGGTGAGTTGCCGGGCAGTTTCCAGGCGTGCCCCTGCTGGTAGCGCGACAGCCAGGCATGGTCGCCGGCGCGGGTCCACCAGGCGGCATCGAGGTAGAGGAAGCGCTCGTTCCATTGGTCCTCGTCGATGCGCCAGTCGTTGCGCCAGGCGCCCTGGTCGAGGAACGAGGCGGTGGCGCGCAGCAGCAGGTCGTTGCTCGATTCGGCGTGATGGCGCAAGTCGCCCCAGTTGCCACCGACCTTCGCCGGGCTGAGCAACTCGCCCAGGCTCAGGCCGCCGTAGTGGCTGTCTTCGACCTGCCGTTGGTGATAGAGCTCGGCGTACAGGTTGAGGTTGGCCTGGCCGAACGGCTTGTAGCGCAGGCCGACGCCGGTGCCCAGGCTCTGGGCGTAGTCGGTACGGCTCTGGCCGCCGAACAGCACCCGGCCATAGACCGACAAGGTGCTGCCATTGCGGCTGGGTTCCTCGCCCAGGGCATGGTCCCACATGGCCAGCTGGACGTTCTGCGACTGGGCCCTGCGCTGCGTGCGGCCGCTGTCGCGGAAGTTGTCGTTGGTCGAGGTGCCGGCCGGCGACCAGGTGCTGGCCAAGGTGATGCTGTCGCGTCGCGACAGGGTCTCGTGGGCGCGGCGCTGGCGGTACTGACGTGCCTCCAGGCTGCCTTGCTCGTCATCGCCGTCCACCAGGTGCTCCTCCACGTCGATGACCCGGCGCAGCTCGCGACGGGCGGCGGCGCTGTCCTCGGCCTCGGCGTAGCGCAGGGCGAGGGTCTCGCCGATACGGTAGTCCTCGGGAAAGTCGCGGGTGGCCTGTTCCAGGTAGGGGATGGCGGCGCCGCGTTGCTGCTTGTCCGCCGAGCCGGCCAGGCGCATGCCATGGTCGGCGCGGTAGCGCGGCTGGTCCGGCGCCAGGCGTACGGCCTCGGCCAGCCAGGCGCTGCTCTGGGCGCTGTCGCCGGCCTGTTGCGCGGTGTTGGCTGCGGCGTAGTAGTGATCGGCACGGGGCTGGTGGCGCAGGGCCTGGCGCTGGAAGTCCAGGGCAGTGGCTGGCTCGCCCTGGCGCTGGGCGATGGCCGCGCCCAGCGCCCAGTCGTCAGCGCTGCGGTGCGCGGCGGCGTCCCAGTGGCGGCGGGCGCTGTCGGCATCGCCCAGGTCGAGGGCGCCGCGGGCGGCGGTCATGCGGGCGTTGTCGGTCCATTCGCTGTCCGGCAGGCTGCGCCAGATCGGCACGGCCGCCTCGGAGTCGCCGGCCGCCTCCAGGGCATAGGCCAGGGGCAGGCGGCTACTGCGGTCGCCCAGGCGTTCGGCGGCCTGGTAGTAGACTACGGCCTCGCCTGGCTGCCCGGGCATGGCGCAGCGGCCCAGGGCCCGGTACTGGCCGACTTCGCTGGGCGTGGCGGGGATCGCCTGGCGCACCGCGTCGCACTGGCCGGCTTCGGCCAGGCGACCGAGCAATTGGGCGCGGGTGGCGGGGTCGACCCGGGGGACCAGGCTGAGCACGCGCCGGCTATCCAGTGGCGTGTCATCGCGTGCATGCAGATTGCCCAGGCGCTGCAGCAGCCCAGGTGTCAGGCGGCCTTGGCGGCGGTCGTAGGCGTGTTCCAGCAGCTGTCGGGCGCGTTCGCTGTGGCCCTGTTTCACGAGCATGAAACTGGCCTGCTCGAGGGCGGCCAGGTCGCCGCTCTGCCGGTAGCGCTGCTCCCACTGCGCCGCGGTGCGGGGTTGCGGCGGGTCGCCGTACAGGCGTTGCCGGAGCACGGCGTAGGCGCGCGGATCGTCGCTGGCGGCGCAACCCTTGAGCTGCTCGCGGGCCAACCCCGGATCGCGACGCGACAGCCACTCGACGGTTTCCAGGCAGGGCCGCTGCAGCGCGTTGCTCAGGCGTTGCACCAGGGCGGCGTCGTTGCCTGCGCGGGCCAGCTCCCAGAGCTGACGGCGCTGCTCGGGCTGCTGCAACTGTTCGGTCGGCAGCGAGCGCAGCCAGTGCTGGGCCTGCTGGTTGTGGCCGACGGCGATGGCGCGGTTGGCCATGGCCAGGCGGGCCTGGTTGGCGATGCGCTCGGACGGTGCGCTGGCCAGCAGCTTCTCCAGGCCTTCTTCATCGAGCTGCTGCACGTAGGCATTGGCCAGGCGCTGCCAGTCCTCGGTGCTCAGTTGGCCCTGGTCGGCCAGCGGCTGCAATTGCTCGATGGTTTCGCTCCAGTTGCGCAGTTGCTCGGCGAAGGTAGCGCGGGTCAGGCGCAGCACCATGCCGTCGTCACGGGGCGGCAGGTGGTTGAGCCAGTCCAGGGCTCGACCGGCGCCACCGAACTTGGCCAGGCTCAGGCTGTAGGCCTGCCACAGGCGCACCCGCTGGTTGCCGGCGCTGTCGGCGATCCAGCCTTCCACCTGGCTGGCCGCGGGTGGGTCCTGTTCGATCCAGGTCAGGCGCAGCTCCAGCAGGGCGTCTGCATAGTCGGGGTTGTTGGCGAGCTGCTCGGCGATGGCCTGGGCCTCCTTGTAGCGGCGCTGGTGCGCCAGGGCCTCGGCCAGCAGGGCGCGGGCCTCGTCGTTGTTGGGGACCCGCTCCAGCACGTGGCGGGTCAGCCGTTCGACTTCCTGCCAGTTGTCGCGCTGGGCCTCACGGTAGCCACGCTCCATGAAGGGGTAGCTGCGAAAACGCTGGAAATCGCTCATGGGCGCGGCCAGGGTGGGCAGGGCGGAGGTGCACAGCAACAGGCCGGCCAGGGGGAGGGCGAGACGGGGCTTCATGCCACCTCCCGGGTCAGGTCATAGGCGGCCTGCTGTTCGCTGGCCTGTTCCGCGAGGGCCTGTTCGAGCACCTGTTCGGTGATGATGCCGCGAGCGATCAGGTGTTCGCCCAGGCTCATGCGCTCCGGATCGAAGTCGATCAGCGCCTGGTTGAACAGGGGTACTGGCACCATGCCGCGTACCTGCAGCAAGGCGCCGAGCATGACCTGGTGCACGCTGACCTTCTCCAGCAGCTCGGCGTCGTCCTGGTGCTGCGCCAGGACTGCGAGCATCGCCTGGGTCTGCGCCGTCTGCCAGGGGCTGGGGTAGTGGTGGCGCAGGCCGAGGGTGACCCGGCCCTGGGGTGCCAGGCGGCAGCGCACCGGGCGCTTGAGCTGGCGGCTGATGACCCCCAGGGAAACCTGGCTGACCGGGCTTTCGCTGGCCAGCACCAGGGTGTCGCCATCCTCGTCCACCGGCAGCACGCCATAGTGGGTGGCCAACCGCCGTGGCAGCTTGGCGATCAGCTCAGGGGGGATCTTGAACGGGTTGAGCGGTGCCCAGGGCAGGTCCAGTTGTTCGGCCAGGGTCTCGACCAGTTGCTCGCTGGTCAGCCAACCGCGCAACAGCAGCTCGCGGCCCAGGCGCCGGCGCACCGGGCTGGTGATCGCCTGCTGCAGTTGCTCGTCGGTGATCAGGCCCTTGGCCACCAGGCGCTGGCCCAGGGGGGGACGTGCCGGCGAGGCGAGGGCGGGGAACTCATGGGTGGTCTTGTCCCAGGCGACCCGTCGCGAGTCGCCCATCTCCATGACCTGGCGCAGGGCCCGCAGGTTGGCGAAGAAGTTGACGAAGTTGCTCCACATCATCCGCGGTGCCGACAGCAGGCCTTCGCCGATGCCGTAGTAGCGGGTGACGAACCAGCAGCGCTGGAACAGGCGGTTGACCAGCAGCAGGCCGTTGAGCCAGAGCAGGGTGGAGAGCAGCCGGCTGTCGCCGAGGATCGACATGAAGCGCCAGGACTCCGGTGCGATCACCGTCACCAGCCAGATGGCCAGCAGCACCAGCAGCAACAGGTTGACCAGGAAGCTCAGCAGGTAGGCGAACAGCCCGCGGCGGTCGCGCCAGAGAAAGTAGTTGAGCGCGCCCTTGCGGCTCCAGCCCAGGTTGCTGGTGCCCTGGAACACGATGCCGACGATCCACCGCGACTTCTGCCGCATCGCGTGCTGCCAGTCGCGGGGGAAGTGCTCGCGCACGCAGATCACCTGGGCGAACTCGCGGCTCATACCCGGGCGCCATGGCTGTTCGAGGGCCAGCGCCGGGTCGGTGATGGAGTAACGGGCGAAGATGCATTTCATGCCCTTTTGCTTGAGGCGAAAGCCGATGTCGTAGTCCTCGGTCAGGCTCTGCACGTCGAAGGCGATGCCGTCGCCGTCCTCGAGCAGGGCACCGATGGCGCGTCGGCTGAAGCAGGTGCCGACGCCGGCGCTAGGCACCTGGCCGGTCAGCGCCTCGCGGACGATGACGTCCTTGCCGTGGTTCTCGGCGAACTCGTCGACATAGTGCCCGGCGGTGAAGCCCTTCCACTCCGGCGCATAGGGGTACACCGGGATCTGGATCATGTCCTTGTTCGGCAGCAGGTAGTTGAACAGCCGCAGCTCCATCGGCGAGATCACGTCCTCGGCGTCGTGCAGGATGAAGCCGGCGAACTCGATGCGGGCGTCCTGCTGGAAGCGCAGGATGGCGTCGATGATGTTGTTCAGGCAGTCGGCCTTGCTGGTGGGGCCGGGGCGTGCGCAGACCACCTTGTGCACATTGGGGTAGTGCAGGCACACGGCGTCGACGTCGGCCTGGGTCTGCGGGTCGTTGGGGTAGGTGCCGACGAAGATCTGGTAGTTCTCGTAGTCGATGGTCGAGGCGGCCAGGCGCGCCATTTCGCCGACCACGCCCACCTCGTTCCAGGCCGGGACCATGATCGCCAGGGGTTTCTCCGCGACCTCGAACAGGCGTTTCTCGTCGGCTTTCTCGAACTTGTCGTAGATGCGAAAGCGCCGGATCAGCTTGCGTCCCCAGTAGCAGATGTCGATGAACAGGTCGTCCAGGCCGAGCAGGAACATCAGCGTGGCCAGGACGATGGCCAGCAGTTTCAGGCCGAACAGCACATAGGTGAGGATGTCGATGAAGACCAGGCTCATGCGTCGTCTCGCCCGCTGTCGCGCTCCACGAACCAGCGGCCCAGGCGTTCGGCGATGCGTTCGCTGGCATGGCCATCGCCGAAGGGCGTGAAGACCCTGGCCATTTGCGCATAGGCCTGGGGGTCGTCGAGCAACTGGCTGGTTTCCCTGACGATGCGCTCGGTCTGGGTGCCGACCAGCTTGACCGTGCCGCCTTCGAGCACCGACGGGCGCTCGGTGACCTTGCGCAGCACCAGCACCGGCTTGCCCAGGGCCGGGGCTTCTTCCTGGATGCCGCCGGAGTCGGTGAGGATCAGGTAGGCGCGGTCCATCAGCCAGACGAAGTGCTGGTAGTCCTGGGGGGCGACCAGGTGGATGTTCGGCTGGTGCGAAAGCACGCCGTAGACGGCCTGTTGCACGTGCGGGTTGAGGTGCACCGGATAGACGAACTGTACGTCCGGGTAGCGCAGGGCGAGCTCGGCCAGGGCCAGGCAGATGCGCTCGAAGCCGGCGCCGAAGTTTTCCCGGCGGTGGCCGGTTATCAGCACCAGGCGCTGGTCGTCGCGCAGCACGGCGAGCGGGGAGTCGCTGGCAGGCTTCCAGGCGGTCTGGGTCAGGTGGTCGCGCATCCACAGCAGGGCGTCGATCACCGTGTTGCCGGTGATCTCCACATGGGTGGCCGGCACGCCTTCGCGCAGAAGGTTGTCGGCGGACTTGCTGGTGGGGGTGAAGTGCAGGTCGGCAAGCACCCCGGTCAGGCGTCGGTTGGCTTCCTCCGGCCAGGGTTGCTGCAGGTTGCCGGTGCGCAGCCCGGCCTCGACGTGGCCGATGGGGATGTGCCGGTGGAACGCAGCCAGGGCGGCGATGAAGCTGGTGGTCGTGTCGCCGTGGACCAGCACGATGTCCGGCTGGATCTGCGCGTAGGTCTGCTCGAGCTTGTCCAGCAGGTCGCGGGCCAGGCCGTTGAGGGTCTGGTTGCGGGTCATCACCTTCAGGTCCTGGTCGACGGAGAGGCCGAAGGCGTCCAGGACCTGCTCGAGCATTTCCCGGTGCTGGCCGGTGGAGCAGATATGCAGGTCGATCTCGGGCCACTCGCGCAGGACACGGGCCAGTGGGGCCATCTTGATCGCTTCGGGGCGGGTACCGAATACCATCATGACGGTGTGGGGCATCGTCTCGTTCCTCCGTCCGATTCCTTGTCCGAAGTTGTACGATTGCGTCTTGCTTTGTAGGTGTTAGATACAAGCAGGCGATGCTGGGGTTGTCCAATCAGGACGTCGAGACGCCGCCAAGGATGTGATGCATGTGCAATGGCATCCACACTCGCGCTTTTACTTGTCGCCCGTAGCTTGTAACGTGTGGCTTTTCTGGAGGAAACGCTACATGCAAGGCAAGGCCCGCAAGATCGTCCAGGCCATTCTCTACGAGGTCATCGCCGTGGCGTGCGTGGCACCGGCGCTGGAGCTGGCGTTCGGGGCCGGCATGGCCCAGTCGACGGTGCTGTCGATCCTGATGTCGGGCATCGCCATGAGCTGGAACATGGCCTTCAACTGGGCCTTCGAGCGCTGGGAGGCGCGCCAGCGCAAGCGCAGCCGTACCCTGTTGCGCCGCTTGCTGCACGCCTTGGGTTTCGAGGGTGGGCTGGTGCTGATCCTGTTGCCGCTGGTGGCCTACTGGCTGGACATCAGCCTGTGGGCGGCGCTGGTCACCAACCTGGCGCTGTTCGTGTTCTTCTTCGTCTATGCGTTCGTCTTCCAGTGGGGGTTCGACAAAGTGTTCGACGTGCCGGTCTCGGCTCAGGAAGCGGCGAAAGGCTGTTGACTTCATGCCGGGCGCCGGGATAAGTTTCCCGACCATGAATACCTTCCCGCAACTTCGCGCCCTCAGCATTATTACCGCCATTATCGGATTGGCGGGCTAGCGCGTACTTGCACCGAACCCGCCCTGGAGGCGGGTTCTTTCTCTCTGACTCCCGGGCACTTGAACAACCCCCAGGAGTCATCGATGACCAACCTCAACGTCAGCCCCCGTACTCCGGCCACGCCCCAGCAACTGCTGTCGGAGCAGGTCCGGCGCATTCTCGCTGCCCCCGTGTACGACCTGGCCATCGAGACGCCCCTGCAACCGGCCCCGGCGCTGTCGGCCACCCTGGGCAACCAGGTGCTGCTCAAGCGCGAGGACCTGCAGCCGACCTTCTCGTTCAAGGTCCGCGGCGCCTACACCCGTCTTTCACGCCTGAGCCCGGCCCAGCGCCAGCGCGGGGTGATCACCGCGTCGGCGGGCAACCACGCCCAGGGCGTGGCCCTGGCGGCGTCGCACCTGGGCATGCGGGCGACCATCGTCATGCCCACCACCACGCCAGAACTGAAGGTCCAGGGCGTGCGCTCGCGCGGTGGCCAGGTGGTGCTGCATGGCGAAAGCTTTCCCCACGCCCTGGCCCATGCCTTGCAGCTGGCCGACAGCGAAGGCGCGACCTTCGTGCCGCCCTACGACGATCCGGACGTGATCGCCGGGCAGGGCACCGTGGCCATGGAGATCCTGCGCCAGCGCCCGGGCGCGCTGGATGCGATCTTCGTGCCGGTCGGCGGCGGTGGGCTGGTGGCGGGCATCGCCGCCTACGTCAAGTACCTGCGCCCCGAGGTCAAGGTGATCGGCGTCGAACCGGAGGACTCCAACTGCCTGCAGGCCGCCCTGGCCGCGGGCGAGCGGGTGATCCTGCCGCAGGTCGGCACGTTCGCCGATGGCGTGGCGGTGGCCCAGGTCGGCGCCCACTGCTTCGAGCTGTGCCGCCACTTCGTCGACGAGGTCATCACGGTCAGCAGCGACGAGCTGTGCGCGGCGATCAAGGACATCTATGACGACACCCGTTCGATCACCGAACCCTCCGGCGCCCTGGCGGTCGCCGGCATCAAGCGTTACGTGGCCCGCGAAGGCGTGCAGGGGCAGACCCTGGTCGCCATCGACTCCGGCGCCAACGTCAACTTCGACCGCCTGCGCCATGTGGCCGAGCGCGCCGAACTGGGCGAGCAGCGCGAGGCGATCATCGCGGTGACCATCCCCGAGCGCCCGGGCAGCTTTCGCGCTTTCTGCCGTGCCCTGGGCAAGCGCCAGATCACCGAGTTCAACTACCGCTACTACCCAGGCAAGGAAGCGCGGCTGTTCGTTGGCGTGCAGACCCACTCACAACACGACCCGCGCGAGCAGTTGCTGGCCAGCCTGCGCGCGCAGGGCTACGAGGTGCTCGACCTGACCGACAACGAGCTGGCCAAGCTGCACGTGCGCCATACCGTCGGCGGCCACGCCGCGCCGGGCGCCGAGGAGCGGGTGCTGCGTTTCGAGTTCCCTGAGCGGCCCGGCGCCTTGCTGGGTTTCCTGGAGCGTTTGGGCAAGCGCTGGAACATCAGCCTGTTCCACTACCGCAACCACGGCGCGGCCGAGGCACGGGTGTTCGCTGCGCTGGAGGTGCCGGTGGAAGAGCTGCCGGGGCTGCCCCAAGCGCTGGAGGGCATGGGGTATCGGTATTGGGACGAGACCGAGAACCCGGCGTATCGGTTGTTCCTGGGGTAGAGACGTCGCCTGTTCCGGCCTGTCGAGGGGGGGCAGTCAGCACGACCTCATCCTTTGGCATGACCGGCTGCACAGGAGGACGAAACCCGGCAGCCGCAAGCCAGCTCAGCAGGTTCGAATGCCAGCGGCGTGCCGTTGAACAGCACGCTGTTGTCCCCGCTGGAGACTAGCGCGAACGGGCCGCCATGCAGCGCGCATTGGGCCCGGTCTCCCAACACGCATTGTCGACGACCATCGATGAGCACGCCGTTGCCCTCGGTCATCCGGCCACCGCCCGAGTGGGAGTCGCCCTTTCGAATTGCACCTTGTCTGGACATTCTTAGTGCTCCGTAGGGAGGTGTTGCACGGCTTCGTAGAGACCCTCCGGAACAACCTCGGGGTCGTGCTTTCGAGCGGCCAACAGGAAACGTTCGAGCAACTCATCTTTTTCGAAGCGCGTTCCTGGCGGGCACGTCAGTGCGGCGTAGGGCGTTTTCATCAACGGGTGATCGATGAACGGGTTGGCCAGACCCAAAGAGCGGCGCAGGTTGAGGATAGCCAGGATTTCGGCGGGGTAGACCGCTTCGAAGGGGGAGCCGAATTCGAAGTTGCCGGAGTCGAGTTCGCGGGAGGTCAGGGCGATGCGCTCGACATGGGTATCGCAGGCGGTGAGTAGAACGGGAAGCAGTTTCTCG
>NZ_JAMYBK010000039.1 GCF_024127895.1 Pseudomonas guariconensis
CAACACCGCCAACGCCCAGCAAGTGTTCAGCACCTGCGTCGCCCTCGGCGGCGGCAACTGGGACCACTCGGCGCTGATCAAAGGCCTGGAGCACATGGCCAACTTCTCGATTCGCGGGGAGTAAGCGGCAAGCTTCAAGCGGTAAGCTGCAAGTAGAAGCCGATCAGCTTTTTCTTGCAGCTTGCCGCTTGAAGCTTGCAGCTGCTACTTCCACCCCTCCAAACGCATGGTCGCCCGAACGAGGCGCTGTTCTTCTTGCTCGATCTCGCGCAAGTTGTCGCGGACGCTGTTGATATGCTCCCGCGCCGCTCGCTGGGCCTGTTCGGGCAACTGCTCCATCACCGCATGGTAGAGCCGTGAGTGCTGGCGATCGATCTGTCGCTTCTGCGCGGGCCGACAGTAGAGATTATTGACCGAGGCGAAAACGGTACTCAGCATCAAATCGCTGAGTGATTGCAGGGTATGCACCAAGACCGGGTTGTGCGACGCCTCGCTGATCGCCCGGTGGAAGGCATGGTCGCGCCGGGCGTGCTCTTGCGGGTCATGTGAGTAGGGATGCTCCTGGGCATCGACCATCTCGTCGTAGCGTCGCTTGATCAGCACCCGGTCGACATCGGTGGCACGCAACGCGGCCAGCCTCGCCGACTCCGCCTCCAGGAGCGCCCGCACCTCCAGCAAATCGAACAAGGTGCGTGGCTGCGAGCTGAACAGATGCATCAGCGGCGTCGCATTCCCTGTTCGGCTCAAGTCTGCGACGAACGAGCCTCGCCCTTGCTCGGTCTCAACGATACCCCTCCCACGCAGCACCCGCAGGCCTTCGCGCAACGCCGAGCGGGAGCAGCCCAGTTTCTCCACCAGGCGCCGCTCGGAAGGCAATGCCTGGCCTACCTTGAGCACACCATCGACGATCAGCTTTTCGATGCGCTCGGCCACCTGGTCGGCGACTTGCGTCTTGCTTTGCTTGCGTGAATCAACGGTGTCCATCGCCACCTCTCAACTGGTCGGACCAGCTTCTTGTTATCGTGCGCTTCGGGGAAGAGTTTCACGCAAAAAACCTGATGCTACTACCCACATTCGCCCCTCACGCCAAAAAAGTGGTCCGACCAGTTCACCCGCTCATCGACTCACAGGCTCGGAACGCGCAGCCTACGCTCGACGTCGGCCCGGTGGGCCAGCTTCGGGCGGACCAGGCCCCAAGCGCACCGGCTGCCGCCAAGAACAACAAAAATACAAGTGAGCCTTATGAACATTCTCTACGACGAGCGCGTCGATGGCGCACTGCCTCGAGTCGACAAGGCCGCCCTGCTCTCGGCACTACGCCAGGCCCTGCCTGACCTGGAGATTCTCCATAGCCAGGAAGACCTGCGCCCTTACGAATGCGATGGCCTCAGCGCCTACCGCGTGGTGCCCCTGCTGGTGGTGCTGCCCGAGCGCCTGGAGCAGGTGCAGGCCCTGCTGAAGATCTGCCACGCCCGCCAGGTGCCGGTGGTGGCCCGCGGCGCCGGTACCGGGCTATCCGGCGGCGCCCTGCCGCTGGAGCAAGGCATCCTGCTGGTGATGGCGCGCTTCAACCGCATCATCGAGATCAACCCCGAAGGCCGCTTCGCCCGCGTCCAGCCAGGGGTGCGCAACCTGGCGATTTCCCAGGCCGCGGCCCCCCACGGCCTGTACTACGCCCCCGACCCATCCTCGCAGATCGCCTGCTCGATCGGCGGCAATGTCGCCGAGAACGCCGGCGGCGTGCACTGCCTGAAGTACGGCCTGACCGTGCACAACCTGCTCAAGGTCGAGATCCTCACCGTCGAGGGCGACTACATGACCCTGGGCAGCGACGCCCTGGACGCACCCGGCTTCGACTTGCTGGCACTGTTCACCGGCTCCGAAGGCATGCTCGGCATCGTCACCGAGGTGACCGTCAAGCTGCTGCCCAAGCCCCAGGTCGCGCGGGTGCTGCTGGCCAGCTTCGACTCGGTGGAAAAGGCCGGGCGCGCGGTAGGCGACATCATCGCCGCCGGCATCATCCCCGGGGGCCTGGAGATGATGGACAACCTGTCGATCCGCGCCGCCGAAGACTTCATCCACGCCGGCTACCCGGTGGATGCCGCCGCCATCCTGCTGTGCGAGCTCGACGGCGTGGAAGCCGACGTACAGGACGACTGCGTGCAGGTCGAGGCGGTGCTCAAGGCCGCCGGCGCCACCGACGTGCGCCTGGCCTGCGACGAGGCCGAGCGGGCACGCTTCTGGGCCGGGCGCAAGAACGCCTTCCCCGCCGTGGGGCGCATCTCCCCGGACTACTACTGCATGGACGGCACCATCCCGCGCCGCGCACTCCCCGGGGTGCTCAACGGCATCGCCGAGCTGTCGCACGAATATGGGCTACGCGTGGCCAACGTGTTCCATGCCGGCGACGGCAACATGCACCCGCTGATCCTCTTCGATGCCAACCAACCTGGCGAGCTGGAGCGCGCCGAAGCCCTGGGCGGCAAGATCCTCGAACTGTGCGTGGCGGTCGGCGGCAGCATCACCGGCGAGCACGGCGTGGGGCGCGAGAAGATCAACCAGATGTGCGCGCAGTTCAACAGCGACGAGCTGACCCTGTTCCACGCGGTCAAGCATGCCTTCGACCCGCAAGGCCTGCTCAACCCCGACAAGAACATCCCCACCCTGCACCGCTGCGCCGAGTTCGGCTCGATGCACGTGCACCACGGCAAGCTGCCGTTCCCTGAACTGGAGCGTTTCTGATGCGACACGATCACGACGCCAGCGCCGCCCTGCTGGAGCAGGTCAACCAGGCGCTCAACGAACGCACGCCGTTGCGCATCCAGGGCAGCAACAGCAAAGCCATGCTCGGCCGACCGGTGAGCGGCGACGTGCTCGACACCCGCAGCCACCGCGGCATCGTCAGCTACGACCCGACCGAGCTGGTGCTGACCGCACGGGCCGGCACGCCGCTGCTGGACATCGAGGCCGCGCTGGATGCCGCCGGGCAGATGCTGCCCTTCGAGCCGCCGCACCTGGGCCGCGAGGCCACGTTGGGCGGGATGGTCGCCGCCGGGCTGTCCGGCCCGCGCCGCCCGTGGGCCGGCTCGGTTCGCGACTACGTGCTCGGCACCCGCGTCATCACCGGCCACGGCAAGCTGCTGCGCTTCGGCGGCGAGGTCATGAAGAACGTCGCCGGCTACGACCTGTCGCGCCTGATGGTCGGCAGCTTCGGCTGCCTGGGGCTGCTGACCGAGGTTTCGCTGAAAGTGCTGCCCAAGCCGCGCAAGTGCCAGAGCCTGCGCCTGGAGATGGACGTGCACCAGGCCCTGGGCGAGCTGGCCGAATGGGGCCAGCAACCGATCCCGATCAGCGCGGCCTGCCATGATGGCAAGGCCCTGCACCTGCGCCTGGAGGGCGGCGAAGGCTCGGTGGCCTCGGCGGTCGAGCGCCTGGGTGGCGAGGCCCTCGATGGCCGCTACTGGGCTGACCTGCGCGAGCAGCGCCTGGGCTTTTTCGAAGCGCCCGAGCCGCTGTGGCGCCTTTCGCTGCCGCACAACAGCCCACCGCTCGAACTGCCGGGCCGGCAACTGCTGGACTGGGGCGGCGCGCAGCGCTGGCTGAAGTCCGACGCGCCGCCTGTGCTGATTCGCCAGGCCGTGGCCCGCCTGGGCGGCCACGCGACCCTCCACCAACCAGACCCGGCCCCTTTCCACCCACTGGCCGAACCGCTGCTGCGCTACCACCGCAACCTCAAGCAGCAACTCGACCCCCAGGGCATCTTCAACCCGGGCCGTCTGTACGCCGAAATCTGAGAGCGCGCCATGCAAACCAACCTGAGCGAACAAGCCAAAAGCCTTCCCCGCGCCGAGGAAGCCGAGCGGATCCTGCGCTCGTGCGTGCACTGCGGGTTCTGCACCGCCACCTGTCCCACTTACCAGTTGCTGGGCGACGAGCTGGACGGCCCGCGTGGGCGCATCTACCTGATCAAGCAGGTGCTCGAAGGCCAGGAGGTCACTGCCAAGACCCAGACCCACCTGGACCGTTGCCTGACCTGCCGCAACTGCGAAACCACCTGCCCCTCCGGCGTGCAGTACCACGACCTGCTGGACATCGGCCGTGCCGTGGTCGAGGCACGAGTACCGCGTTCGTTCGGCGAGCGCCTGCTTCGCGAAGGCCTGCGCACGGTGGTGCCTCGGCCGGCCGTGTTCAAAGCCCTGACTCGCACCGCAAAGGCCTTCCGCCCGCTGCTGCCGCAGACACTGCAAGCCAAGCTGCCGCGCCATCCGCACCCGGCCAAGCCGCGTCCCCGGGTGCTGCATGCCCGTCGTGTGCTGATGCTCGAAGGCTGCGTGCAACCGTCCCTGTCCCCCAACACCAATGCCGCCGCCGCCCGCGTGCTCGATCGCCTGGGCATCTCGGTGACGCCAGCCCGCGAGGCCGGTTGCTGCGGCGCGGTGGACTATCACCTCAATGCCCAGGACAAGGGCCTGGAACGCGCCCGCCGCAACATCGACGCCTGGTGGCCGGCCGTCGAGGCCGGTGCTGAGGCCATCGTGCAAACCGCCAGCGGCTGCGGCGCCTTCGTGCGCGACTACGGCCACCTGCTCGAGCACGACCCGGCCTACGCCGCCAAGGCCACACGGGTCAGTGCCCTGGCCCGCGACCTGGTCGAGGTGCTGCGCGCCGAGCCGCTGGAGCGCCTGGGCATCCACGGCGACCGGCGCCTGGCCTTCCATTGCCCATGCACCCTGCAGCATGCGCAGAAACTCGGTGGCGCCGTGGAAGACGTGCTCGAACGCCTGGGCTTCAGCCTGACCCAGGTGCCCGACAGCCACCTGTGCTGCGGCTCGGCCGGCACCTACTCGCTGACCCAGCCCGAGCTGTCACGGCAATTGCGCGACAACAAGCTCAACGCCCTGGAAAGCGGCAACCCGGAAGTCATCGTCACCGCCAACATCGGCTGCCAGACCCACCTCGACGGCGCCGGACGCACGCCTGTGCGCCATTGGATCGAGCTGGTGGAAGAAGCACTCGTCTAGGAGAACGCCATGCAACGCAAAGCTGTACTCGAGCAGGCCGACGTCGCCCGCATCCTCGCCGCTGCCCACGAAGAGGCGCAGCGCAACCAATGGGCGGTGTGCATCGCCGTGGTCGATGACGGCGGCCACCTGCTGGCCCTCCAGCGCCTCGACGGCTGCGCGCCCATCGCGGCCTACATCGCCACCGAGAAGGCCCGTAGCGCGGCCCTCGGCCGGCGTGACACCAAAGGCTATGAAGAGATGGTCAACGGCGGGCGCACAGCGTTCGTCAGCGCGCCGCTGCTGACCTCGCTCGAAGGCGGCCTGCCGCTGCGGGTGGACGGCCAGGTGGTCGCCGCCGTGGGGGTTTCCGGCGTCAAGGCCGAGCAGGACGCCCAAGTGGCCGCAGCCGGTATCGCCGCGCTCTGAGCGCGGCTTCAAGAACAGATGGACCCAGTGATAGGAGAGACGAGCATGACCGAACGCGTGCCTTGCCAGCGTTTGCAGGTGGCGGAGAACTTCAAGCGTTTCATCGAGGATGAGGTGCTCCCCGGGACCGAGGTCGCAGCGGAGCGTTTCTGGAAGGGCCTCGATGCCCTGGTGCACGACCTGGCCCCGCGCAACCGCGCCCTGTTGGCCGAACGCGACCGCCTGCAGGCCGAACTGGATACCTGGCACAGGGCGCATCCTGGGCCGGTGACCGACATGGACGCCTACCAGCACTTTCTCACCCGCATCGGCTACCTGCTGCCGCAACCTGAAACGGTCAAGGTCGGCACCGAGCACGTCGACAGCGAGATCACCGTGCAGGCGGGGCCGCAACTGGTGGTGCCGGTGATGAACGCGCGCTATGCCCTCAATGCCGCCAACGCCCGCTGGGGCTCGCTGTACGACGCCCTGTACGGCACCGACGCGATCGCCGAAGACGACGGTGCGGCCAAAGCCCCCGACTACAACCCGGTACGCGGCGCGCGGGTGATCGCCTTCGCCCGCGCCTTCCTCGACCAGGCCTTCCCGCTGCAGGGCGCCTCCCACGTCGAGGCCAGCGCCTACCAGGTGGTGGCCGGCCAGTTGCAGGTCTCGCTGAAAAACGGTGAGGCGACCGGCCTGGCCCAACCGGATCAGTTCGTCGGCCACCAGGGCGAAGCCTCGTCGCCAGCCGCCGTACTGCTCGTGCACCACGACCTGCACGTGGAAATCCAGATCGACCCGACCAGCCCCATCGGCAGCACCGACGCCGCCGGGATCAAGGACCTGCTGCTGGAGTCGGCGCTGACCACCATCATGGACTGCGAAGACTCGGTGGCCGCGGTCGATGCCGACGACAAGGTGGCCGTCTACCGCAACTGGCTGGGCCTGATGAAGGGCGACCTGGCCGAACGCGTGCGCAAGGGTGGCCAGACCTTCACCCGCACCCTGAACCCCGACCGCACCTACCACGGCCGCGATGGCGCGCCACTGACCCTGCCGGGGCGCTCGCTGCTGTTCGTGCGCAACGTCGGCCACTTGATGAGCACCCCGACCATTCTCGACGAGCAAGGTCAGGAGATTCCCGAAGGCATCCTCGATGCGGTGGTCACCAGCCTGGCCGCCCTCCACGACCTGCGTCGGCGCGGCAACTCGCGCAACGGCAGCGTCTACATCGTCAAGCCGAAGATGCACGGCCCGGCCGAAGTCGCCTTTGCCGATACGTTGTTCGGCCGCGTCGAAGACCTGCTCGGCCTGGCCCGCCACACCCTGAAGATGGGCATCATGGACGAGGAACGGCGCACCAGCGTCAACCTCAAGGCGTGCATCGCCGAGGCGGCCAGCCGCGTGGTGTTCATCAACACCGGGTTCCTCGACCGCACGGGCGACGAGATGCACTCGGCCATGGAAGCCGGCGCCATGCTGCGCAAGGGCGACATGAAGTCCACCCCGTGGATCCAGGCCTACGAACGCAACAACGTGCTGGTGGGGCTGGACTGCGGCCTGCGCGGCCGTGCACAGATCGGCAAGGGCATGTGGGCCATGCCGGACCTGATGGCGGCCATGCTCGAACAGAAGATCGCCCACCCCAAGGCCGGCGCCACTACCGCCTGGGTGCCCTCGCCCACCGCCGCCACCCTGCATGCCCTGCACTACCACCAGGTAGACGTGCGCCAGGTGCAGCGGGAGCTCGAACGCATCGACCTGCACAGCCAGCGCGAAAGCCTGCTGCGTGACCTGCTCAGCGTGCCGGTCAGCCCTACGCGCGACTGGAGCGCCGCCGAGATCCAGGCGGAACTGGACAATAACTGCCAGGGCATCCTCGGCTACGTGGTGCGCTGGGTCGAACAGGGGGTCGGTTGCTCCAAGGTGCCGGACATCCACGACGTCGGCCTGATGGAAGACCGCGCCACCCTGCGCATCTCCGCCCAGCACATCGCCAACTGGCTGCACCACGGCGTGGTCAGCGCCGACCAGGTTCGCGCGACGCTGGAGCGCATGGCGCGGGTGGTCGACGAGCAGAACGCCGGCGACCCCGCGTACCGGCCGATGGCATCGGATTTCGAGAGCTCGTATGCCTTCCGCGCAGCCAGCGACCTGGTGTTCAAGGGGCGTGAGCAGCCCAGCGGGTATACCGAGCCGCTGCTGCATGCCTGGCGGCTGCGTTTCAAGCAGGCGCGCTGAATCTGTACCGGGCTGCCTTGCAGCCCATCGCCGGCAAGCCGGCTCTCAGGGCCAAGTCGATCACCAATGGTGTGACTTGCAAGGCCCTGTGGGAGCGGGCTTGCCCACGAACAGGCCCGAACAGACACCACCTGACCACTGACCCACCCGGAGACCTCATCCCCGTCGACACGCCCACCCCCTGACAAGCTACCAACAATAAGAAGAGGCTTTTGACATGCAAACCTGGCAACAGATGTACACCCCGCTCGGCAGCCTAGGCCTGTCGGCGCTGGTCGCGCTGATCCCGATCATCTTTTTCTTCGTCGCCCTCGCCGTCTTTCGCATGAAAGGCTACCTGGCCGGCACCCTCACCCTGGTGCTGTCGATCCTCGTCGCCACCCTGGCCTACGGCATGCCCCTGGACATGGCCTTCGCCGCCGCCGGCTACGGCTTCGCCTACGGCCTGTGGCCGATCGCCTGGATCATCGTCGCGGCGGTGTTCCTCTACAAGCTCACGGTCAAGAGCGGCCAGTTCGAGGTGATCCGCAGTTCGGTACTGTCGATCACCGACGACCAGCGCCTGCAGGTGCTGCTGATCGGCTTCTCCTTCGGCGCCTTCCTCGAAGGCGCGGCAGGTTTCGGTGCGCCTGTGGCAATCACCGGTGCCCTGCTCGTGGGCCTGGGCTTCAACCCGCTGTATGCCGCCGGCCTGTGCCTGATCGCCAACACCGCCCCGGTGGCCTTCGGTGCCCTGGGCGTGCCGATCATCGTCGCCGGGCAGGTGACCGGCATCGACGCCTTCAAGATCGGCGCCATGGCCGGGCGCCAGTTGCCTCTGTTGTCGGTCATCGTGCCGTTCTGGCTGGTGGCGATCATGGATGGCTGGCGCGGCGTCAAGGAGACCTGGCCCGCCGCCCTGGTGGCCGGTAGCAGTTTCGCCATCACCCAGTACCTGACCTCCAACTACATCGGCCCGGAGTTGCCGGACATCACGTCGGCGCTGGTCAGCATCGTGTCGCTGACGTTGTTCCTCAAGGTCTGGCAACCGACCCGCGCTGCGGATCGCGAGGTCGTCGGCATGTCTGGCGGCGCCGCCGTGATGGGCGGCTTCTCCGGCGCCCGCAGCGCCACGCCCTCGCCCTACGCCTTCGGGCAGATCCTCAAGGCCTGGTCGCCGTTCCTGATCCTCACCGTGCTGGTGACCATCTGGACGCTCAAGCCGTTCAAGGCCCTGTTCGCTCCGGGCGGAGCGTTGGAGCAACTGGTACTGGTGCTCGCCATCCCGCACCTGGACCAGTTGGTGATGAAGGCCGCGCCCATCGTCGCCGAGCCCACTCCCATGGCGGCGGTGTACAAGTTCGACCTGGTGTCGGCGGGCGGTAGCGCGATCCTGTTGTCGGCGCTGTTGTCGATGTTCGTCCTGCGCATCGACTGGAAGACAGGCCTTGCCAGCTTCAAGGAGACCCTGGTCGAACTGAAGCTACCGATCCTGTCCATCGGCATGGTGCTGGCCTTCGCCTTCGTCACCAACTACTCGGGCATGTCCACCACCCTGGCGCTGGTGCTGGCCGGCACTGGCGCGGCGTTCCCGTTCTTCTCGCCGTTCCTCGGCTGGCTGGGCGTGTTCCTGACTGGCTCCGACACCTCGTCCAACGCGCTGTTCGGCTCGCTGCAGGCCACCACCGCGCACCAGATCGGCGTCAGCGACACCCTGCTGGTGGCTGCCAATACCAGTGGCGGCGTGACCGGCAAGATGATCTCGCCACAGTCGATCGCCGTGGCCTGCGCCGCCACCAGCATCGTTGGCAAGGAGTCGGACCTGTTCCGCTTTACCCTCAAGCACAGCCTGATCTTCGCCGCCATCATCGGTTTGATCACGTTGTCGCAGGCGTATGTGTTCACCGGTATGTTGGTGCATTGATACCCATTGGGCGCAGGGAGAGAGCAGCGGGCTGCTCTCTCCCTCCTGCCAGCGCACCTTCACCTGGCCGCTTGATGAACACTTGTCCCTTTATGGGGACATGGGCGGCAAAACATCGCGATTAGGATTGCCTTCGATTTCAGTGGTCTCTGCCCACAAACACAAGAACATCGGAGAGCATTCAGCATGCACTGCCCATCGGTCGAGCCACGACGCTCGCTTTATTTCGATTACCAGGTCTATCCCGCCTTTACCGCGGCCGTGGGTGCCGTCTCCCGCCATCGTGAGGCGGTCGTGGTGGTCGGCGCCGGCCCCATTGGCCTGACGGCGGCATTGGAGCTTGCGCGATATGGCATCCCCAGCGTGGTGCTGGAGGCCGAGCAGCAGGTCAGCGAGGGCAGCCGTGCCATCGTCTTCACGCGTCGTTCGCTGGAGATCCTGCAGCAGATGGGTGTCGCTGATCGAGTCACCCAGGCCGGGCTTGCCTGGCGCTTCGGCAATTCGTTCTACCGCAACCAGCTGGTGTACCGCATGGAAGTGCCCCACGATGACGACGACCGCTTCCCGCCCATGACCAACCTGCAGCAGCCATGCCTGGAGCATGAACTGGTACAGGCCGCCCAGGCCAACCCGCTGATCGAGCTGCGCTGGGGCAACAAGGTTGTCGAGGTACGCCAGCACGATGATCACGCATGCCTGGAGGTGGATACGCCAGCCGGCCTGTACTCACTGGAAAGCAGCTGGGTCATCGCGGCCGACGGTGCACGCTCGGCCCTGCGTAGCCTCCTTGGCCTGAAACTGGAAGGGGCAGCCTATGAAGGCCGCTTCGTGATTGCCGATATCCGTATCAAGATCGACCTGCCCACCGAACGGCTGGCCTACTTCGACCCACCCTGGAACCCGGGGAACACGGTATTGATGCACCGTGAGCCGGACGATATCTGGCGTATCGACTACCAGTTGCCGGCTGACGAAACGCCCGAGCAGGCGCTGTCGCCCGAGTCGTTGCGCGCGCGTATCGACGCGCAGCTGGCCTTGGTGGGTGTGCAGGATCGTCGTTGGGCGTTGGACTGGAGCTCGGTGTATTCGGCACGTGCGTTGACACTGCCCGAGTACATCCAAGGGCGGGTTGTGTTCGCGGGAGATGCCGCCCACTTGCTGCCGATTTTCGGCGTGCGCGGGGCGAATACCGGGTTTCAGGACGTCAGCGACCTGTGCTGGAAACTGGCCCTGCAGATCAAAGGCCTGGCTGGCCCTGAACTGTTGCCCTCCTATAGCCATGAACGGGTGGGCGCGGCTCGCGAGATCATCCAGGAGGCGGGAAAGAGCACGCGCTTCATGACACCACCCAGCACGGCGCAGCGCTTGCTGCGCGATGCGGTGCTGTCCTTGTCGCTGAGCCAGGCGTTCGTTCGGCCGCTGTACCACTGGCGCACCTCCAGGCCGCATGACTATTGCGACTCGCCGCTCAATTGCCGGGACGACGATGACCACCTGTTCACCCAGGGGCCACGGGTAGGCGCTACGCTGCTGAACCTGCGCCTGGGCGACGACGACTTCCTCTTCGATCACCTTGGGGCGGCGTTTCATCTGCTCTGGTTCAGCGATGCCGCAGAACTGCCACAGGACGTTCAGGCCCAGGTTTCGAGCTTGCAGGCGCAAGGAGTACCGCTTCGGGTGATCGCCGTGGGTGCCCAGGTCAAGGGCGCGGACTTGTCCCTGGATGATCGCAGTGGCCGCCTGCGCCAACGCTATGGGGCACCGCTGGGCGGTGCCTACCTGGCCCGTCCGGACCAACACGTATGCGCGCGTTGGCAAACCCTGAGCGCAGCTGCGCTGGCGGCCGGCATCCATAGCGCCCTGGGCAATCACTGAGGAGAGCATCATGTCGACCCTGACCATCGCCGATCTGGAAACCCTCTACGACCACCTGGCCGACAGCCTGGACCGCACGCCCGAAGGCAAGCGGGAGCTGATGTTGGTCAAACTGGCCCTGCTGGCGGCCGAAGCGCTGGGCGATGCCGAGCGTTTCGCCCAACTGGTCGAGATCGCCTCGCGCGATCTTTAGCTGGCCTGTCCCCGTCGCCCGGCGCCCGCCGGGCAATGGACTTCCCAATAATAACAATCAGGTGGTCCCCATGACCCACGCTGTCGCCGAGGCCGCGCCTGCCTGCGCATCCAGTGACTATCACCGTGTCGGGCGCAAAGTTGCCCGTCGGTTGATCCCCTTCTTGTTCCTGTGCTTCGTGCTGTCGTTCCTGGACCGGATCAACATCGGCTTCGCCGGCCTGACGATGATGGCCGACCTGCAGTTGAGCAGTACCCAGTTCGGCCTCGCCACGACGCTGTTCTATGTCGCCTATATCGCCTGCGGTATCCCCAGTAACCTGGCCTTGGCCCGTATTGGCGCCCGACGCTGGATCGGTTGCTTGATGATTGCCTGGGGGCTGGCCTCGACCGCGACGTTGTTCGCCACTGGCCCACTGTCCCTGTACCTGCTGCGGATCGTGGTGGGCATTACCGAAGCCGGATTCCTGCCCGGCGTGCTGCTGTACCTCACCCTGTGGTTCCCGAGCGCCTACCGCGCCAGGGCCAATGCGCTGTTCATGATCGCCATGCCGTTCACGGCGGGTTTCAGCTCGGCATTGTCGGGGCTGATCCTCGGGCTCGACGGCACCTGGGGTTTGAAAGGATGGCAATGGCTGTTCCTGCTCGAGGGGTTGCCCTCGGTGCTGGTCGGGTTCGTGGTGTTCCGTTACCTGGATGACAGCCCGCGCCAGGCCAACTGGCTCGATGCCAAGGAGCAAGCATTGCTGCTCGCTGCGCTGGACGCCGAGCGCAAGGGCCCCGGCAAGCCGGCAGCAGCGCCACGCAGCGTGCTGATGGAGCTGGCCTCGCCGCGCATCCTGTTGTTCGGCATGGTGTATTTCTGCCTGGTCAACACGCTGGCGATGATTGCGGTATGGACACCCTTGATCGTCAAGAGCTTCAACAGTACCGGGAGCCACCAGGCGATCGGCCTGCTTGCCGCCGTCCCCCAGGTCGTGACCATCGTCTCGATGGTCGTCTGGGGACTGCATTCGGATCGCACCGCCGAACGCCGCTGGCATTTGGTGCTGCCCATGTTGCTGGCGGCGATCGGCTGGTTGCTGGCGCTGCCCGGCGGTGGCGCGACGCTGCAGTTGACCGGTGTATGCCTGGCCGCGGCCGGCTCCTACACGGCGATGTCGATTTTCTGGACCACGCCCGACCAGTGCTTGAGCATCGAAGCCCGGGCGCTGGGCATTGCCCTGATCAATGCCCTCGGCAACCTGGGCTCGGCCCTGAACCCACTGCTGGTGGGCTGGCTCAAGGACCTGACCCAAGGCTTCACGGCCGGGTTCATCTACGCAGGCGTGCTCATGCTGGTCGGGGCGCTGTTGGCCTTGTGTCTGCCGCTGTCGGCTAACCGAACCACCGCCTGATAGACTGGCGTACAGTGCTCGAAGTCGACGCCCTAGTGAGGAAACGGATATGCAATTCTGGCCGCTGCGCACGATCGAGCCGGAGCGCTGCCTGAACATCGGGCAGGCAGCCGCCTTGCTGGGCCGGGTTGGAGAGAACCATCGACGGCAACTGGCCGGCGACCTGCTGCAGTTGATTGGCAGCGGCATTCCCCTGGCGCAGTGCACAGTGTTCGCCTACGCGCCACGCCGCAACCCCCAGGTGTTCACCTTCGCCGACCGGGCCCGCGAAGTGTCGCTGTTGCAGATTTCCAGCCGTTATGCCGAGCGCTTCTACAGCCAGGACGGCAACCAGCACGCCATGGCCTGCAGCAATGGCGGCGAGCGAATCGTGGTGCAGCGCCAACGTATCGACGACATCGGCCATGCTGAATACCGGCGCATCTGCTACGAGCAACCGAAGATCGCCGAGCGGCTCGCACTGCTGGCCAGCTGTGACAAGGGGCGCTGGCTGTCGGTGAACTTCTACCGAGGGCGTGAACACGGCAGCTTTTCTGCCCAGGAGCTGGACTTCATGGAGGCCTCGGCGCCGCTGTTGATGCAGATCGTGCGGATGCATTACCTGGCTTACCTGCAAGCCAATGAACTGCCGCTGTTGCTGACCGAGCGGCTGGCTGGCCTGTATCCGGAGTTGACGTTGCGTGACCGGGAGCTGCTGCGCTTGCTGCTGAGCGGTATCGACAACGATGAAATCGCTGTGAGCCTGGGGGTACGCCCTTCCAGTGCGGCCACCTATATCAAGCGTCTTTATCGCAAGCTGGGCACCAGTGGGTTGCGGGAGCTGATTGGGTTGGCGACTCAGGCAGGGCGTTGGCGGTGATGCTTTGCGGGTCCAAAGGGTGAGGTAGTGGGAGCGGTTTTGAGTTTAAAAGAGTTCGACCGGCAAACTCACAATCAACCGGTTCTCAGTAAAATCGCTTACCCCAAAATCCCGCCCCACCTCAGCGTTGACCCAACGAACGCTGAGCCCCTGAAGGCTGCGAAACTGAAAGGTATACGTCAGCCCCACATCACGCGCCCACTCCCGCCCCTTGGAGGTCTCGGCGCTATGGATATGGTCGCCGTGGGCGTAGCGCACCAACAGCGTCAACCCCGGTATGCCCAGCGCGGCGAAGTTGTAGTCGTAACGCAGTTGCCAGGACCGCTCGTTGGCGTACACGAAGGTGTTGGCGAACATGTCGTTGGCCAAGGTGCTGCCCAGCGAGCGGTCGATCGTGACCCAACCGTCCTCCCCGTACATTCGCTGCCACCCCATGTAGAACCGGTGACCACCATGGGCGGCAGACAGCAGCAGTGAAGCCGCCTGGTTGTCCAGCGCGCCTGCCAGCGAACGGCCTGTGTCGCGGGTGTCGAACGCTCCCAGCACACCGCCGACCGTCCAACCGCCAACCGGTTGATAGTGCGTGAGGCTGTAGTAGTTCTGCCGGTAGACGTTGTCCAGCTCCGCCGTCCACAGCCCTAGCGCCGAATCCTTGCCCAGGCGGTACTCGCCGCCGGCGTAGGTGAATCGGTCAGAGGTCGCGGTTGCAACGGTACGGCCGCCGACCGAGGGGTAAAGGTCTTCGCTGTCTGCGGCGCTGCGCGGGCTGAAGGCGTGGATCTGGCCGACATGCAGGGCAAGGCGATCGATCTCCCTGGAAGTCAGCATGGCGCCTTGAAAGGTCTGCGGCAGCAACCGACCGTCATTGAAACGCAGGATGGGCACGTCTGGCATCAGTTCCCCCAGGCGCAGTTCGGTGCGCGACAGGCGCACCTTGGCGGTCAGCCCCAAACGGCCATAGCTGGCCGGCGCACGGCCATCGTCATGGTCATAGGGTAGCAGTTCGGTGCCAGTGCGGTCCGGGCTGCTGTCCAGTTTGACGCCCACCAGGCCCAGGACATCCAGGCCCACGCCCACAGCGCCCGGGGTGTAGCCGGAAGTGCCTTTGATGATGAAGCCCTGGGCCCACTCCTGGCGCTGGCTTTGCACCGCACCGGTGTCACTGTAGTCGCGGTCGAAGTAGTAATTGCGCAGCAATACCGTGGCCTTGCTGTCATCGATCAAGCCTGCATCCGCCATGGCGGACCAGGCAGACGTGCACAACAGAGCCGCCCGGGTAATCGGGTTGTTCAAGGCAAACATGACGAATTCCTTTTTTGTACTTGTTGTGGAATGCGATGGGGGGGTGCTTATTGCACCAGCAGAAGCGCCCCGGAGACGAAGGCGAAGATGAGTACGAAGCGGCGCAGGCGCGTCTCGTTGATCAGGTGGCGGGCCCAGTGGCTGGCGACCACACCCAGCGCCAAAGGCACGCACAGGGCCAGCACCGGAGAGACCTGCTCGGTGTGCAAATGCCCGCCCACAGCCAGCGCCACCAGCGAAATCACCTCCCCCACCAGGAAGCACAGGGCCACAGAGCCCCGCAAGGTAGCCACCGGCGAGTGCTGGTACACCAGGGCGAGCGGCGGGCCGCCCACACCGGTGGCGGTTTCGGTGATGCCGGTGATCACGCCGGTTGAGATCAGCGCCCGGCGCCCGGGCACAAAAGACGGCGCCAACCAGGTGGCCAGGCACGCGGCGATCGTCGACAGCCCGATCAGCAGGTTGAGCTGCGAAAGCGGCAGCAAGAGCAGGATCCAAAGACCGCCAAACGTGCCGGCAAAACGCCCCAGGGTAATCCACGAGCTGCCTCTGAAATCGATGGCGCTACGCTCGCGCCAGGCAACGGCGGCATTGAGCGGCAACATCAATATCAGCAGGCTGATGGGCAAGGACTCCGGCGCCAGCAATCCCATTACCGGTGCCACGATCAGTGCGAAGCCCATGCCCGTCGTACCCTGGATAAGCGCACCGCACGCGACGGCGACAGCAATGATGTACAGGGGGTCGAAGGGTAGATTCATCGTTCTTTCGTTCCTGTCAGTCAAGCCACGCTCGGCAAGGGGTGCACTTTATGGATGGGGGCCTGGTCGACGACGCTTCTGGCCAGCGCATCGACCCGGCGCATCAGGTCGCGTGCATCCCAGTCAGTGGGCCAGCCTTGCCACAGGCGTACCTTGCCCTGCACCACCACGGCCTGGATCTGGTCGCGGTTGGCGAGCCTGACCAGGTCCCAGGGCAGGTTCCAGGACGGCAGCAACTCGGGGACCGCCAGGTCCACCAGCAGGAAATCCGCCGCCTTACCCGACGCGATGCGCCCGGTCACCTTGCCCAGCCCCAGCACGTCAGCGGCGTTACCGGTGCCCATGTCCAGCCACAACTGGCCGCTGCCACACACCGAGTCGCCAACCGGCAACCCATGGGCAAAGCGCTGCGCAGCTTCGGCGTAATCGAGCAGGCGGAAACCGTCACCACGGGTGCCGTCGGTGCCCAGGCCAACGGGAATTCCCAGGCAGTGCATCAGGTGCGCCTGGGCAACGGCGTTGCCTTTCCAGGCGCTGGCCACCGGGTTGTAGCTCACGGCTGCGCCGCTATCGCGCAGCAGGCAGAGCTCGTTCGAGGTCAGCAGTGTCGCGTGGGCCAGCAATGCCCCCGGCCCCAACGCGCCCGCCCGGTGCAGTTGCTCGAGGGGCCTTACCCCGTAACGCTCAAGGGAACGCTCGACTGCAACCAGGTGTTCGTTGACATGGCTCTGGAACACCCTGCCCGCCTCATGGCACAGGCGGTACGCAGCGCCCAGGGTGGGGTCGGTGGCAATCTCGGGGATGGGGATTGCCAGCGACGGAGTGATCAGCGAGTCGTTGTCCCACGCGGCCAGGTGCTGCTCAGCCACCGAGAGCACCTGGTGGGCATCGAGTACACGCTCGCCTTCCAGGTCGTTGCAGGTTTTGGCCAGTACGCAGCGTATGCCCACTTCATGGACCGCCTGGGCAATTGCCTCCACCCCCTCCTTGGAGCGGGTACCGGCATCGCACACCGTGGTGAAACCGCCACGCAACGACTCGAAGGCGGCCAGTTTGCTGGTCAGGTACAGCAGGTCGGTATCCAGCGAGCCCTCAAGGGGAATCCACACGCGACGAAAGATCTCCGACGGCTCGCCAAACACCAGGCCTTTGCCGAAGCTCTGGCTGAGGTGGTGATGGGTATCGATGAAGCCCGGCATCAACAGCTGGCTTTCAAGACGCAGGACGGCATGGTCGGGATAGCGGCCTTGCAGCAGCGCCAGCGGGCCGACATCGGCGAAGTGGCCATCGACCACGCGCACGGCGTGATCTCGGCGCGGCCCTTCCGGCAGCAACAGCCAGTCGGGGGCCAGCAGTTGGCCGGGCGCGACAAGGTGCTCTGGCGAAACCGCCAGGTGATGGGTAAAGGAGCAGTTCATATAAAAACCTTAGTGTGCAGGTCAGGAGTTGATCAGCTTTGCCTTGGCGTCCGCGGCGGTGTGCGGGCGGCCAATGCAATGGAAAAGGAAGTTCATGACGGCCGCGGTCAGCGCGCCCATGGCAACGCCATTGCCGAGCAGCCCCGCGATGCCGTTGGGGAACTGGCTGTAGACGCCAGGCACAAGAATCGGTAGTAGCCCGACGGCCAGGGCGATGGACACCACATACATGTTGCCGTGGTTGCGCAGGTCCACTTTGCGCAGCATGTCGATGCCCATGGTGCCGACGATGGCAAACACAATCAGGCTGGTACCGCCGACCACGGCTTCAGGTACGCCTTCGATCAACCGTGCCAGCGGGGCAAGCAAGGCGAAGACCAGCAACAACACGCCGGAAACTGCAGTCACATAGCGTGAACGTACATGGGTGGCGCGGATGACGCCGATGTTTTCGCCGCTGGTGATGATCAGCGAAGTGCCCATGAAACCACCGAAGATCGAGGTCAGCGCATCGCCACGGATCGTCCGCACCACGTCTTTATGTACGTCCAGGGGTTTGTCTACCGCTTCACTGATGGCCACGGTCTGGCCGGTGGCCTCTACCATCGAAACCAGGCAAAAGAGCATCAGCGGGATCGAGGCGAACACATCGAAGTGCGGCACGCCGAACGGCATGAAGGTCGGCAGGCTCAACAAGGGGTAGGCACCAAGGCCTGCGCGGTCGAATGCGCCGATGGCCACTGCAAGCAAACTGCCGCCCAGCAAGCCCAGCAAGATCGACAACTGGCCCAGCGTGCCGCGCAACAGCCGCGCGCAGAGCACGGTGATGGCGATGGTGGCAAAGGCCAGCAGCAGTTGCTGGGGCGCGGCGAAATGCGCGCTGCCGGGCTGGCCGACAATCAACTGGCCCGACAGCTTGACCAGGTTGACCGCGACCAGCAGCAACATGGTGCCCACGACCACCGAAGGGAAAAACCGTAGCAGGCGCCGAAACACCGGCAACACCAGAAAGTAGAAAATGCCCGTCAGGATCACCGCGCCCGATGCCGTCGCCACACCGTTCTGCTGGGCGATCAGGATGAACAACATGATCGGTGCGCCGCCAGGCAGCATGATGAACGGCAGGCGTGCGCCACAGCCCCGCAAGCCCAGCGACTGCAACAACGTGCCCAGGCCACAGACCAGAAAGGTGGCGCTGAGCAGCTGTAGCGTCAGCTCACTGGAAAAGCCGAGGGCCGTGGCCATCAGAAACACCGACGCGATCGGCGATGCCGCCATCACCAGCACATGCTGGGCACCAAACATCAGCAACTGGCGCCAGGGCAGGCGCTCATCAACAGGGCTAACAGGGTTCTTCTCGATATCCGGCATATCCCACCTCGACCTGAGCCGCCAGCGACGGCCCATTGAATTATTGTTATTTGGATCTGGACGAGCCTTGGCAGGAAAATGCTGTCATCTCCCCTACCAAATCGATTTGTTTGTTTACCCAAATCGATTTGGGTGAAATGTATCCCTGTCCACATCGACTGTCAACGCATCCATCACCCCGGCGCGCCTCAGTAGCTGATAGCCTTCAGGCAGCGTATAACTGCCGCCATCGCTTCAAAGAGCCCACCTGTCTATGCCCAACAGCACCTCTCGCCGCCTCACCATTGCCGATGTCGCCAACGCCGCCGGGGTGTCGCGCACCACCGTGTCCCACGCGCTGAATGATCGCGGGCAAGTCGATCCGGCGACCCGGGCACTGGTGAAGGAAGTCGCTGAACGCCTGGGTTACAGCCCCAACCTGCGTGCCCAGCGCCTGCGCACCGGCCGTGCCAACGCCATTGCCCTGCTCTCCTCCATGCCCTTTGCCGTGGCCGGTGGGTCGTCGCGCTTGGGCTTCTTGATGGAAATCGCCGCCACCGCTACAGAGGCGGCGCTGCGTCGAGGCGTGGCGCTGGTGCTGGTGCCGCCCATGGATGAGGCCCAGGACCTGCTTGATAGCCTGGATATCGACGGTGCGGTGATCATCGAACCGGTCGCCAACGACCCGAACGTTGCGCGCTTGCGCAAACGCGGCGTGAAGCTGGTGTCCATCGGGCGCCAACCCGAGGCACAGGCCTTGCCGTACATCGACATGCATGGCGAAGCCACCGGGACACTGCTGCTCGACCACCTGCACCAACAGGGCGCCCGGCACATCGGCCTGGTGATCGGGGCGCAATCCCGGCACTCCTACCTGGACATGGAGCAGGCCTACCGGGCGTACTGCACCGTCAACGGCCAGGTACCGGCGATCGTTCGGGCAGATGAAGGGGGGGGCGAAGCAGCCGGTGCGGCCGCGTGCCTTGACCTGTTGCAAGCGCATCCAGACATCGACGGCCTGTGCGTGCCGGTCGATGCCTTTGCCACCGGCGCCGTGCGGGCGTTGCGGGACAAAGGGCTCAAGATCCCCCAGGACGTGAAGGTGGTGACGCGCTACGACGGCTTGCGGGCACGCGAAAGTACACCGCCACTGACGGCGTTGGACATGCATCTTGAAGACGTGGCTGCCCTGGCCATCGAGCTGCTCTTCGAGCAAATCAATGATACTGGCGAGCGTCAGCGTATTGATGCTCCGATGGCTACGCTGGTTGCGCGTGAGTCGAGCCTAGGCTCTGTATGAAACCTTTGGAGGTCTGATTTTTCGTTTGCTCAGGCGCAGCATGGCAGGACATGGGTGCTCAAGTGCCTGGTAAACGATGCTGCAAGCCGGTAGGGATGGCATTGCTGTCACGCTCCAGTTGCTGGATCGACTTGGCCGACTGCTCGATCTCCTGGCTCAGGCGGTCTACGCTCTGCACCGCTGCGTCAATCTGCTGCTGACCTTCGCGGACCTGCTGCTGGCTAATGATGCCGCTCAACCGGTAGCCGCTTTCAGGCCTCACCGCGCAGAGGGGCCGTCATCCTTTGACCTACACGCAAAAGTCATTGTCCTGCCCGCCGCTTTTTCTCGCCCTTGCCCCCGCCCAGAATCCGGGCCTGACATCACTTCCCGATCAGGAGATTCCGGATGAACCACTTCAAGCCCCTGCTGCTCGCCGCCGCCCTGGCCACCAGCGCCCAAGCCACCCTGGCCGCCGACTGGCAGGATTCACCCTACGGCAAGCAGGACGAAATCGGCGCCGCCAACCTGCTCACCCCCGAGGTGGTCAAGCAGGCCGTCGGCCTGGTCAAGACCGGCAAAACCTACCCCCTCGCCGTGCCGGTGAGCAAGGACCTGCCGGCCTTCCGCCACCGCAGCTTCCACCTCTACAACATCCAGCCCGGCGAACAGGCCGGCCGGACCCTGGGCAAGAACAAGTTCAGCTTCAACGACGAGCTGGTCAACGGCTGGACCGGCGTCGGCACCCAGCTCAACGGCATCGGCCACATCGGTATCGACAACGTCTACTACAACGGCAACAAGGCCGCCGACTTCGTCACCGTCGAAGGCGTGACCAAGCTTGGGGTCGAGAAGGTACCGCCGATGGTCACCCGTGGCGTGGTGCTGGACATGACCACCTACTACGGCAAGGCCATCGTGCCGGGCGGCACGTCGTTCACCGTGAACGACATCAAGGCCGTGCTGAAGAAACAAGGCATCACCTTGCGCAAGGGCGATGTGGTGCTGTTCAACACCGGTTGGCTGGAGCTGATCGGCAAGGACAACCAGCAGTTCCTCGCCACCGAGCCCGGCATCGACCTGCCAGCGGCTCGATGGCTGGCCGACCAGGGCATCGTCGCCTTCGGCGGCGACACCTGGGCCTCGGAGGTCTACCCCAACCCGACGGGCGAAGAGTTCCCGGTCAACCAGTTCATGCTGGCCAAGCGCGGCATCTACAACCTGGAACTGATCGACACCCGCGCCCTGGTGCGCGACAAAGCCTTCGAGTTCCTGTTCGTGTTGGGCCAGCCGCTGTACAAGGGCTCGACCCAAGTCAACATCAACCCGGTGGCCATCCACTGATCGTACATCATTGATGCCTCTTGCCTGTGCGCCGCGATAGGCAAGTGCATCTCTATTAATGACTCCCAGTCAAAGGTTTGAAACCGGACACCCCCTGCTCGCCCCGGCCATCGGGGCCTTTGGTATCGGCACCACCGAATTACCCCTATGGGTCTGCTGCCGGTGCATGCTGCTGGTATGGCTGGGCGGACGCGGCAAGGTCGCTACCAGCGCCGTGGGCGAGACAGTAGTTCGCCCGCCAGGGAGGCTAGCCAAGGCAGAGCTGTCCGAGTAAAACTCCGGACAGTTCCCTTGGAGGTCTCATGCAAGATCTACGTCAGTTGCGCTACTTCGTCGCCGTCGCCGAATGCGAGAACGTTGGACGCGCGGCCGAGCAGCTTCACATCTCCCAATCCCCCCTGAGCCGGCAGATCGCCCAGCTCGAGGGCAATCTGGGCCTTGCCCTGTTCGAGCGGCGCAACCAACGCCTGTACCTCACCGCTGACGGCCGCACCTTCTTGTCCGAAGCCCGCGGCCTGCTGAAGCATGCCGAGCGCCTGGAGTCGCTGGGCAAGCGCCTGGGCCGTGGCGAGGAAGGCGGCCTGTGCATCGGCTACGTCAACCACGCTATCCATGCCGGCGTCCTGCCCGGCGCGGTGCGGGCCATCCGCAGCGAACGCCAGAACATCCATATCGCCCTTTACAACATGACCCCGCGCGAGCAGTTCGAAGGCCTGCGCCAGCGCAGCCTGGACATCGCCCTGGTCTGCGAGCCCCCGCCCAGCGACGACCCCGACCTGCGTGGCCAACCCGTGCTGGACGACCCTCAGCTATTGGCCATTCCCGCCGAGCACCCCTTGGCCGTCAAGGCCGAACTCACGCCCGCCGACCTGCATGAGCAGGAATGGATCATCACCGGTGGCCAGCCTGACCAGATCAACAAACGCGACGATTTCATCGCCCGCTGCGCCGACGCAGGCTTCACCCCGCGCCTGTCGCTGGAGGCCAACGACCCGCTGAGCGTGCTCGGACTGGTGTCCGCCGGGCTGGGCCTGGCGATGGTCCAGAGCAGCCTGTCCACCAGCGCAGGGCCCACCGTTGTGCTGCGCAAGCTGTCGTGGTTCAGCCCCTGCGTGCAGCTGTGGGCAGCCTGGCACCGGGTGGATCTGCGGCCGATCGTGAGCGTGTTCCGCAAGCGGGTGCTGGCGCAGGCAGAGTAGACATACAAGGTCTTAACTCAGTCGAATTATGTCTTTTACAGTCTTACCAGGCAGCACTAGCATGGCTCCCATCGATGCAACTCATCCACAGGAGCCATCCCATGAACATCGACCTCGGCGCACGCACCGCCATCATCAGCGGCTCGACCGGCGGTATTGGTCTGGCCATCGCCCGCGGCCTGGCCCGCGCCCATGCCGACGTGGTCATCGCCGGCCGTAGCCAGAAGTCGGTCGACGCCGCCCTGGCCGAACTGCACGCCCAAGGTGGCCGTGGCCAGGTCCACGGCGTGGTTGCCGACCTGGGCACCGCCGAAGGCGCCCAAGCCCTGTTCGACGCCCACCCGAGCGCCGACATTTTGGTCAACAACCTGGGCATCTATGATGACGTCGATTTCTTCGATGTCCCCGACAGCGAGTGGAGCCGCTTCTACGACACCAACGTGCTGTCCGGCGTGCGCCTGGCTCGCCACTACGCACCGGGCATGGTCGACAAAGGCTGGGGGCGGATCCTGTTCATCTCCTCCGAGTCCGGCATTGCCATCCCGGCCGACATGATCAACTACGGAGTGACCAAGGCCGCCAACCTCGCCGTATCCCACGGCCTGGCCAAGCGCCTGGCAGGCACTGGCGTCACCGTCAACGCGGTACTGCCCGGCCCGACGCTCACCGACGGCGTTGCCACCCTGGTGGCTGAAGCAGCCAAGGTGTCCGGCCGCAGTCTTCGCGAAGAAGCGGACAACTTCGTGCGCACCGCTCGCCCGAGCTCGATCATCCAACGCGCCGCCGAGGTCGATGAAGTCGCCCACCTGGTGGTGTACCTCGCTTCCCCTTACTCCTCCGCCACCACCGGTGCGGCCCTGCGGGTCGACGGTGGTGTGGTCGACAGCCTCGCTATCTGAATTCAACTGGAGAACCCATCATGGCCAACGCCTACGCATCCCTGAAAACCCACCACAGCCCTGATCACGTCTGGGCCCTGATCGGCGGCTTCGACAGCCTGCCCGACTGGCTGCCGTTCATCCCTGAAAGTATCTCCAGCGAAGGCGGCCGCGTGCGCTCGCTGAAAGACCCGGATGGCAACACCATCATCGAGCGCCTGATGGCCTTCGATGAACAACAGCGCAGCTACAGTTACTCGATCCTCACCAGCCCGTTCCCGGTGACCGGCTATCTGTCGACCCTGCGGGTCAAAGCCGACGGCCAGGGCAGCCTGGTGGAATGGCTCGGCGAGTTCACCCCGGTTGGCGTGAGCGACGATGAAGCCATCGCACTGTTCACCGGCATCTACGACGGTGGTCTGCAAGCCCTGGCCAAGACCCTGGGCTGAAATGAACACAAGGGGCCGCCGCACAGCGGCCCCTCGTCATTGTTGCCCCTCGATCAACACGCCTTTGCGCCAGTGCAGCTGTTTCCCTCCGCTACACCTCGCTACCCTTCCCCTTCTTCTCTCAAGAGGATTCCCCATGTCCACCACGCATCGCGCCTGGGGTTGGACCCCGGGCGCCGGCCTGGACGGCCTTGAGCTCATCGACAACCCCCTCCCCCCACCCGGCCCCGGCCATGTGCTGGTGGCTAACCGCGCCATCGCCCTGAACCCGGTGGACTGGAAGATCTGCGAATGGGGCCATGCCGATTGGCGCCAGGGCACCGTGCCCGGCGTCGATGGTGCCGGCACCGTTGCCGCCGTCGGTGAAGGGGTCGACCTGCCCCTGGGCACCCGTGTCGCCTATCACCAGTCCCTGTCCCGCGATGGCAGCTTTGCCGAGTACTGCCTGCTCGATGCAAGCCTGGTGATGCACATCCCCGCCAACCTCGATGACGCCGCCGCCGCAGCGGTCCCGTGCCCAGCCCTCACCGCCTGGCAGGCCCTGGCCAAGGTAGCCGACGGCGCCTCCCGTGACGTGCTGGTAGTGGGCGCCGGTGGCGCGGTGGGCTTCTACCTTGTTCAGCTCGCCGTGCAGCGCGGTTTGCGCGTATGGGCCACCGCTGGCGAGAAACACCACGACCGCCTCAGGCAACTGGGGGTGGTCGGGGTGTTCGACTACCGCGCCAGTGACTGGCAAGCACGCCTGCAAGCCGCCCTGGGTGAGCGCCCGCTGCATGCATTGTTCGACACCGTCAGTGGAGAGCATGCGGCGAGCCTGGCTTGCCTGCTCGGCTACAACGGCCACCTGGTGTGCATCCAGGACCGCCAGGAAGCCGCCCCCCTGCCCGCCTTCAGCACAGCGATCTCGTTGCATGAAGTAGCGCTCAACAGCATCCATGCCCATGGTCTGCGGCTCGATCGCCAGGCGTTGAAGGTCGAAGGGGAGCGTTTGCTGCAAATGGTCGCCGAGGGCCGGCTGGTAATGCCGCAGCGCCTGGACTTTGCCTTCGATGCGCTGCCGAAGGCATTGCGCCAACTCAAGGAAGGCCACGCATCGGGCAAGTGGGTGACGCGGCTGGGGTGATCCAGCCGCCTCGCCCAGGCGTGCAAGGTCAGAAAGTACCCGGGTAGGCACCGCCGTCGATCAGCAGGTTCTGCCCGGTGATGTAGCCTCCGTGGACGCCGCACAGGAAGGCGCAGTACGCCCCGAACTCCTTGGCATCGCCGAACCGCGCCGCCGGAATCGCCTGGCGGCGTGCCTGGGTGATCGCCTGCAGGTCGCCACTGGCCTGGCTCGCTGCCTGCAGAGTCTTTTGCAGACGGGCAGTGTCGAAGGCGCCTGGCAGCAAGTTGTTCAGGGTCACGTTGCGCCCGGCCAGACGCTGCTGACGGGCGAGACCTGCGATGAAACCGGTCAGGCCGCTGCGCGCGCCATTGGACAGGCCCAGGATATCGATCGGCGCTTTCACCGCGCCCGAGGTGATGTTCACCACCCGGCCAAAGCCGCGCTCGGCCATGCCATCGACCACGGCCTTGATCAGCTCGATGGGCGTGAGCATGTTGGCGTCCAGGGCCTTGAGCCAGTCTTCCCGACTCCAGTTACGGAAATCACCTGGCGGTGGACCACCGGCGTTGTTGACCAGGATATCGACCTGCGGGCAGGCGCTGAGCAGGGCCTCGCGTACCGCAGGCTCGGCCACGTCGCCTGCGACCGTGCGTACCTCGATGCCCGAGAAGCGGCTGCGCAGTTCGACGGCCGTCTGCTCCAGGGTGGTGGCGGTGCGGGCGTTGATCACCAGGTTGACGCCCTCGCCGCCCAGGGCCTCGGCGCAGCCTTTGCCCAACCCTTGGCTGGCGGCGCAGACGATGGCCCAGCGGCCCTTGATACCTAGATCCATGTTGGCTCCTCGTCGATTGATGCGTTGGACATTATCACGCGTGGAAGCGCACTGGCCCCTGTGAAAGCAGCGGTTCGGTTGCCCCCACAGGATGCCTGCACGGGCCATTGGCGGGTAAACCCCCACGGGTTGTTTGGTGCTTTCAATAGCACCGTTACCTCTGGAGCGGGTTTACCCGCGAAGACGATGCGCTGCATCTGCATCAACGATGCTGTAAATCTGGTTACCGGCCAGCGCGCTGAGGAGACGCCTGGCTCTGGCCCTTTCGTCATGCGCGCCGAGGGCCACCACCTTTCCCTGAACATCGAGACAGGAAAAGCCGTCCGGCGCTACTGCGTAGAGGTAACCGGCCACTACATGGCGCCGAAGAAAGCCGGCGGCATGAAGCGCGTGAACAAAACGGTCTCGGTGGTCGCCAACTACTGCCCGTTCTGCGGCAAAAAGTGCACGGCAGACGATGAAGAGACAACCAGAGCCACATCAGCCTGACGTTAACTGCCCATCTGTGCCCGCCCATACAGGAAAGCATGGCGCAGAGCCCACGTTGCCCATGTCGATTTACAGGCGCAGTCATAGAAGGTTCTGCGGTGTGGGTGGGCAGAAAATCACCAACTCACTGTCGCAGATAGGCGAACATGTGTTGTACGTAATCGGCCTTCCCGAGCGGCACACCGTTGTGACGCAGAATGTTGTATGCCGTGACTAGATGAAAGTAGAACTGCGGTGTAACCCAATTGACTGCGTACTCACTGCCAGTCATATCAAAAGTGATGCTATTTGGTAGCTCAATCGCGATTTGGAGCTCTGCTGCTGCATCTACCGTCGCTGCATCAGCAGTGTCGAGAATTCGTAAAGTTCGCTCGATCAGCGCCTTCGCCGATGCCATATCCTCTGGCGGCGAGAGCGACTCCAGCGGCTGCCGTGTAAGCCGCTGAACCGCCTCCTGCGCCTGGACACACGCATACTGAACTTGCCTAGCGAGATTGTGCATGTCTGGTGCTAGCCGAGACTCAAGCAAGATTACCGGATCATAGCCACGATCACGGGCGCAGGTCTCTCCCTTAGATAGAAGAGCCGATAAGGATCGTAACATCTGGGCAAAACAGGGGATGGTGATTGCGTAGATCGACATATATTTTCCCTGAGTAATCATTCGACATGGGCACAGGCAATCAACCTTTTTCACTGTCACCCAGTGTGCTGAATCCTAGCAGATAACTGCAGCTTACCCGCCAACAGCATTTTTTACTGCCCCCAAGTTCTTTGACATAGAGAGATTTGAGCCGGAGACCGACGCCAGGTGTTTTACGGGGCGCTGGACTTCATCGCCAGCGCAGAGCGCCCTGCCCCATAGACAGTTCAGGGGGAGACAGTGCGGTGTTGATGGATGCGCGAGCTTAGTGCACCGCGAGGCCGAAAGGCGGCGCCGCAGGCTGTGCGGCAAAGCCGGGTTAGGCTCTGTATGAAAACCTTTGAAACGCCACCAGAGCCGCTGAAAGCCTGATTTTCCGTAGAGTTCTCACCTTTTAGGCGAAGCATTCTGCCATGCCCAAGCGATACGAA
>NZ_JAMYBK010000040.1 GCF_024127895.1 Pseudomonas guariconensis
GGCAAGCCGGCTCCCACATTGTCCGTGCAAACCGCATCATGTGGGGCCGCCGCGGTCCCTGTGGGAGCCGGCTTGCCGGCGATGGGCTGCAAGGTAGCCCCAAAAATGACAAAGCGCCGCTTAACCGACCGGCATTGGGCCCTGCGCCGAACCGCTCTTTCTTGCCGCTTGGAGCTTATTGCTGATTCTCCTGCTCGGTGAACAGGTCGGCGAACAGCATGCTCGACAGGTAACGCTCGCCGGAGTCCGGCAGGACCACGACGATGGTCTTGCCCTGCATCTCCGGCTTCTCGGCCAGGCGCACCGCCGCGGCCATCGCCGCGCCGCTGGAGATACCGCAGAGGATGCCCTCCTCCTGCATCAGGCGCAGGGCCATGGCCTTGGACGCCTCGTCACTGACGGTCTCGACCTGGTCGACCAGCGACAGGTCCAGGTTCTTCGGCACGAAACCGGCACCGATACCCTGGATCTTGTGCGGGCTGGGCTTGAGCTCCTCGCCGGCCAGGGTCTGGCTGATCAGTGGCGAGGCCACGGGCTCCACCGCCACCGACAGGATCGACTTGCCCTGGGTGTGCTTGATGTAGCGCGACACACCGGTGATGGTACCGCCGGTGCCCACCCCGGCCACCAGCACGTCCACCGCGCCGTCGGTATCGTTCCAGATCTCCGGGCCGGTGGTCTTCTCGTGGATCGCCGGGTTGGCCGGGTTGTCGAACTGGCCCGGCAGGAAGTACTGGCCCGGGTCGGCGGCGACGATCTCGTTGGCCTTCTCGATCGCCCCTTTCATACCCTTGGCCGGATCGGTCAGCACCAGCTCGGCGCCCAGGGCCTTGAGCACCTTGCGCCGCTCCAGGCTCATGGAGGCCGGCATGGTCAGGATCAACTTGTAGCCACGGGCCGCGGCGACGAACGCCAGGCCGATGCCGGTATTGCCCGAGGTCGGTTCGACGATGGTCATGCCGGCCTTGAGCTTGCCGCTGCTCTCGGCGTCCCAGATCATGCTCGCGCCGATCCGGCACTTGACCGAATAGCCCGGGTTGCGCCCTTCGATCTTGGCCAGGATGGTCACGCCGCGCGGGGCGATGCGGTTGATCTGCACCAGGGGCGTATTGCCGATGGAATGGGCGTTGTCTGCGTAGATACGGCTCATGGCAGGGGTCCTTGAACGTGAAGGAGCAGGGAAAGCCTCAAGGGTAAGCCTGCCCATGGGGGGCGTAAAGCCCGTTCGAACTCGGCGAAGCGCCCCGCGGTCAACCGGACAACCCGCAAAGGAGAGCCTGCCGATGAAAGGTCGCTACCGCTGGCCACTGGTCGGCCTGGCCAGCCTGCTCGTGCTGTTGGTGGCCCTGCACCTGGCCCTGCCCTACCTGGTGCGCGACTACCTCAACGACAAGCTGGCCGACATGGGCGACTACCACGGCCGAATCGTCGACGTGGACCTGGCCTGGTGGCGCGGCGCCTACCAGATCAATGGCCTGGAGATCGTCAAGACCACCGGCAAGGTGCCAGTACCGTTGCTCGATGCGCCCCTGATCGACCTGTCGGTAAGCTGGCACGCCCTGTGGTACGACCAGGCGGTGGTGGCCGAGGTGACCTTCGTGCGCCCCGTGCTGAACTTCGTCGACGGCGGCGACAAGCAACACTCCCAGACCGGCCAGGGCACCGACTGGCGCCAGCAGTTGGAAAAGCTCGTGCCGATCACCCTGAACGACGTGCGCATCGACGATGGCACCCTGACCTTTCGCAACTTCACCTCCAAGCCGCCAGTCGACCTCAAGGCGACCCGGCTCGATGTCAGCATCCGTAACCTGACCAACGTGCGCGACGAAAAAGGCCGGCGCGACGCCAGCTTCGACGCCAGCGCCGTGCTGCTGGGCGACGCCAAGGTCGAAAGCCGCGCCATCTTCGACCCGTTCAGTGATTTCGACGACTTCCAATTGCGCCTGCGCGCGACCGGCATCGAACTGCGTCGCCTCAACGATTTCGCCAGTGCCTATGGCAAGTTCGACTTCAATGCCGGGCATGGCGACCTGGTGATCGAGGCCCAGGCCGAGAACGGCCGGCTCGACGGCTACATCAAGCCGCTGCTGCGTGACGTCGACGTGTTCAACTGGCAGCAGGACGTGCAGGACAAGGACAAGGGCTTCTTCCGCTCGGTGTGGGAAGCGCTGGTCGGGGCCAGCGAGACAGTGCTCAAGAACCAGCCGAAGAACCAGTTCGCCACCCGCGTGGAGCTTAGCGGCAGCGTGCACCAGCAAAACATCAGCGCCTTCGAGGCATTCCTGCAGATCCTGCGCAATGGGTTCATCCGAGCGTTCAACGCACGCTACGAGCAGCCGCCGCCGGATGCCGACTGAGCGAGCGTGACGGGGCATTCAGCGACTGAATACCCGGTCTGCGTTTCCAGCTGCCCAGCCCCGCGTTATAGTCGGTGGCAAATCACGAACATGTGTTGCCTGTACCGGCTTGCCGGCGATAGGGCCGCTACAGACACCCCGCAGAGGACAGATCCATGAAGTTCGAAGGCACCCGCGACTACGTCGCCACAGACGACCTGAAACTGGCGGTAAACGCGGCCATCACCCTCGAACGCCCGCTGCTGGTCAAGGGCGAGCCGGGCACCGGCAAGACCATGCTCGCCGAGCAGCTCGCCGCCTCTTTCGGCGCCCGCCTGATCACCTGGCACATCAAGTCCACCACCAAGGCCCACCAGGGCCTCTACGAGTACGACGCGGTCAGCCGCCTGCGCGACTCGCAGTTGGGCGTGGACAAAGTCCACGACGTGCGCAACTACCTGAAGAAGGGCAAGTTGTGGGAAGCCTTCGAGGCCGACGAGCGGGTGATCCTGCTGATCGACGAGATCGACAAGGCCGACATCGAGTTCCCCAACGACCTGCTGCAGGAACTCGACAAGATGGAGTTCTACGTCTACGAGATCGACGAGACCATCAAGGCCAAGCAGCGCCCGATCATCATCATCACCTCCAACAACGAGAAGGAGCTGCCCGACGCCTTCCTGCGCCGCTGCTTCTTCCACTACATCGCCTTCCCCGACCGCGACACCTTGCAGCGCATCGTCGACGTGCACTTCCCCGACATCAAGCAGTCACTGGTCAGCGAAGCGCTCGACGTGTTCTTCGACGTGCGCAAGGTGCCGGGCCTGAAGAAAAAGCCCTCCACCTCCGAGCTGGTCGACTGGCTCAAGCTGCTGATGGCCGACAACATCGGCGAGGCGGTGCTGCGCGAGCGCGATCCGACCAAGGCCATTCCGCCGCTGGCCGGCGCCTTGGTGAAGAACGAGCAGGACGTGCAGTTGCTCGAACGCCTGGCCTTCATGAGCCGGCGCGGCAACCGCTGACAGGAGCCGGCCATGCTGCTCAACCTGTTCAACGAAATGCGCGCGGCCAAGGTGCCGGTGTCGGTGCGCGAACTGCTCGACCTGCTCAATGCCTTGCAGCAGCGCGTGGTGTTCGCCGACATGGACGAGTTCTACTACCTCGCCCGGGCCATCCTGGTGAAGGACGAACGGCATTTCGACAAGTTCGACCGGGCCTTTTCCGCCTACTTCAAGGGCCTGGAGAACCTCGACCGGCACCTGCAGGCGCTGATCCCCGAGGACTGGCTGCGCAAGGAGTTCGAACGTTCGCTGAGCGACGAGGAGCGCGCGCAGATCCAGTCCCTGGGCGGGCTGGACAAGCTGATCGAGGCATTCAAGAAACGCCTGGAGGAACAGAAGGAACGCCACGCCGGCGGCAACAAGTGGATCGGCACCGGCGGTACCAGCCCGTTCGGCAGTGGCGGCTACAACCCCGAGGGCATCCGCGTGGGCGATGCCGGCAAGCGCCAGGGCAAGGCGGTCAAGGTGTGGGACCTGCGCGAGTACAAGAACCTCGACGACCAGGTCGAGCTGGGCACGCGCAACATCAAGCTGGCCCTGCGCCGCCTGCGCAAGTTCGCCCGTGAAGGCGCAGCCGAAGAGCTGGACATCGACGGCACCATCGACCACACCGCGCGCGATGCGGGCCTGCTGAACATCCAGATGCGCCCGGAACGGCGCAACACCGTCAAGCTGTTGCTGCTGTTCGACATCGGCGGCTCCATGGATGCCCACGTCAAGGTCTGCGAGGAACTGTTCTCGGCCTGCAAGACCGAGTTCAAGCACCTGGAGTACTACTACTTCCACAACTTCATCTACGAGTCGGTGTGGAAGAACAACCTGCGCCGCACCTCCGAGCGCTTCTCGACCTTCGACCTGCTGCACAAGTACGGCGACGACTACAAGGTGGTGTTCGTCGGCGACGCGGCCATGGCGCCCTACGAGATCACCCAGCCGGGCGGCAGCGTCGAGCACTGGAACGAGGAAGCCGGGTACGTGTGGATGCAGCGCTTCATGGAGAAATTCCGCAAGATCATCTGGATCAACCCGTACCCGAAACAGACGTGGGACTACACGGCTTCGACGCACCTGGTGCGCGAGCTGGTCGAGGACAAGATGTATCCGCTGACCTTGCAAGGGTTGGAAGACGGGATGCGCTATCTGTCCAAGTAAGCTGGGGCTGCTTTGCGGCCCCAGCCTCAGCCCCAACGCCCCAGATACCCCTGCTGCTCCCGCCAGGCCTGCTCCTGCACCACCGCCCTGAACCGCACCACCGCCCCCGGCAGGCACTGCGCCAGTTGCGCCAGCGCCAGCGGCGTCAACGCGCCCAAGCGTGGATAACCACCAATCGTCTGCCGGTCATTGAGCAACACGATCGGCTGCCCATCCGGCGGCACCTGCACCGCTCCCAGCGGTATCCCTTCGGAAATCATCGGCGCCCCCTGGTAGACCAGTCGAGGCCCCAACAAGCGGATGCCCATGCGGTCCGCGCGGCTGTCCAGGGTCCAGTCGCTGTTGAATGCCTCGAACAGGCTGGTGCCACTGAACGCACCGATCTGCGCGCCCATCACCAGGTCCAGAACAGGCTTCGCCTCATGGGCCGGGCGCAACGCCTCGGGCACTTCGCGCAACGCCGGCGAAGCCTCGCCGAACACCAGCATCTGTCCCTTGACCAACGCCCCGCCCCGGCCATCGATCCCACCCAACGCCTCGCGCACGACCGTCGCGCAACTGCCCAGCACCGCCTCGCCCTGGAAGCCGCCCGGAGCCGCCAGGTAGGCACGCACGCCCTGGCGAGGCTGTTTCAGGGTCAGTTGCTGGCCCTTGCCCAGGGTGAAACTGCGCCACGGCGCCAATGGCCGATCATCGACCCGCGCCTCCAGATCCGCCCCGGCCAGGGCCAGCACGCAATCCTGCTCGGCCACCACGCTGAAGCCGCCGAGCGCCACCTCCACCACCGGCGCACCGAGGGCATTGCCCAGCAGCCAGTTGGCCCAGCTCATCGCCACCCAGTCCAGCGCCCCGCCCTGGGTCACGCCCAGGTGGCACACGCCGAACCGCCCGGCATCCTGCAACTGGCACAGCGCCGTGCTGGCCTCGATCCTCAACTGCCTCATGCCTGGGCCTCCAACGGGCTATCGTCACCGCCCAGCCTGACGAACTCGGCGCGATCCACCGCCACGAAGCGCACCCGGTCGCCGGGTTGCAGCAAGCTGTAGCCCTCGCGCCCACGGTCGAACAAACGCACCGGGGTACGCCCGATCAGGTTCCAGCCGCCCGGCGATACCGCCGGATACGCGGCGGTCTGCCGCTCGGCGATGCCGACGCTACCGGCTGCCACGCGCTTGCGCGGGGTAGCCAGGCGCGGCGTGGCCAGGCGTTCGTCCACCAGGCCCATGAACGCGAAACCGGGGGCGAAGCCCAGGGCGAACACCGGGTACTCGCGCTCGCTGTGCAAACGGATCACCCCCGCCTCGCCCAGCCCGCTGCGCGCGGCCAGCAGTGGCAGCTCGGGCCCGACGCTGGCGTCGTACCACACCGGTAGCTCGTGCCGGCGCCCGGCATTGCCCGTATCGGGCCGCAGCCCTTCCAGCGCCTGGTCGATCAGTGCCCTCGCCGCGCCCGGCGCCAGGTCGAACTGCACCATCAGCGTGGTGTAGGACGGCACCAGTTCGACCAGGCGCGCGCCGAACGCCGCGCGCAGGCGCTGGCTGGCGGCGAGGATCCAGGGCATGTTGGTCTCGTCGATGACGTCGAACAGGCGCACCATCAGGCTGTCGACGGCCACCACCTCGATACGTGGGTTCATGGCTGCTCCAGGGCGTCGAGGGCCTGGCGGATCTGCCGCACGGCAGCCACCGAGCTGTCGTTGTCGCCATGCACGCACAAGGTACTGGCGTGTAGCCGAACGGCGCTGCCATCGTCGGCCACCAGCGCCTCGCCCCGGGCCAGGCGCAGGGCCTGTTCGACCACCAATGCCGGGTCGTGGTGTACCGCGCCGGGTAGGCGCCGCGAAACCAGGTGGCCGCTGGCGGTGTAGGCACGGTCGGCGAAGGCCTCGAACCACAAGGGCACACCGACTTTCTCGCCCAGGGCACGGGCCGCACTGTCGTCGGCGGTCGCCATGAGCATCAGCGGCAGGCTGGCATCGTAGGCGGCCACGGCCTCCAGCACGGTGCGCAGCTTGAGCGGGTCGGCCATCATGTCGTTGTACAGCGCGCCATGGGGCTTGACGTAGGCCACGCGGCCACCGAGCACCCGGCAGATGCCATCCAGGGCACCGATCTGGTAGTGCAACAGGTCACGGATCTCCTCCGTGCTGCAGGCCATGGAGCGGCGGCCGAAGCCGACCAGGTCCGGGTAGGCCGGGTGGGCACCGACGGTCACGCCGTGCTCCAGGGCCAGCGCCACGGTGCGGCGCATGGTGCCCGGGTCGCCGGCGTGGTAGCCGCAGGCGATGTTGGCGCAGTCGATGTAGGGCATGACCTCGGCATCCAGGCCCATGCGCCAACTGCCGAAACTCTCACCCATGTCGCAATTGAGTAGCAGGCGTTTCACCTGGCGGGCTCCCCTGTCGATGTTCATATGCCTACCTTACCGCGCCTGGAGTTCTTTGCCGCGGGTTTCCGGCAGGCTCAACGCGGCGAGGATCACCACGCCATAGGACACCGCGGCGAACCCGCCGATGCCCAGGCCCAGCGGCACCTTCTGGCTGAGCAGGCCGATCAGCAGCGGGAAGAACGCCGCGATGGCACGGCCGACGTTGTAGCAGAAACCCTGCCCCGAGCCACGGATGCGGGTGGGGAACAGTTCGGTGAGGAAGGCACCCATGCCACTGAAGATGCCCGAGGCGAAGAAGCCCAGGGGGAACCCGAGCCACAGCATGACGCCATCGCTGACCGGGATCTGGGTATAGAGCAGGATGATGATGAACGACCCCACGGCGAACAGGATGAAGTTCTTCTTGCGGCCCAGCAGGTCGGTAAGGTAGGCGCTGATCACGTAGCCGACATAGGAACCGACGATCACCATCGCCAGGTAGCCGCCGGTGCCCAGCACGCTCAGGCCGCGCTCGTTCTTGAGGAAGGTCGGCAGCCAGGAGGTGATGGCGTAGTAGCCGCCCAAGGCGCCGGTGGTCAGCAGGGAGGCGCGCAGGGTGGTCCAGAGCATGCCGGGGGCGAAGATCTCGTAGAAGTGCGAAGGCGCTTCGGCTTTTTCCACGGCCTTGGCTGCCCGGTACACCTCCGGGTCCTTGACCAGGCGGCGGACGAAGATCACGAACACCGCCGGCACGATGCCCAGCAGGAACAGCGCCCGCCAGGCCTGCTCGGGCGGCAGGAAGGAGAACAGCAGCGCATAGAGGATCGCCGTCAGCCCCCAGCCGATGGCCCAGCCGGACTGCACCATGCCCACCGCCTTGCCACGGTCCTGGGCGCGGATCACCTCGCCGATCAGCACCGCGCCGGCGGTCCATTCGCCACCGAAGCCGAAGCCCATCAGGGTGCGGGCGACCAGCAATTGCTCGTAGCTCTGGGCGAAGCCGCAGAGGAAGGTGAAAAAGGCGAACCACAGTACCGTCAACTGCAGGGTCCGTACCCGACCGATGCGGTCGGAGAGAATGCCGGCGATCCAGCCGCCCAGGGCCGAGGCGATCAACGTGCTGGTGTGGATCAGCCCGGCCTCGGCGGTGGTGATGCCCCACAGGGCGATCAGGGTGGGGATGACGAAGCTCAGCATCTGAGTGTCCATGCCGTCCAGGCCATAGCCGATCTTGCAGCTCCAGAAGGTGCGCCGTTGCTGTCGGTCGATGTCGCGGTACCAGGCGAAGGGGCCGGTCGACACCGGGGAAGATGCCTGCTGCATGCCGGATGGGTTCATGATTGCCTCGGCTTGTTGGTATTGTTTTGCGAGCGACGGGTACCGTCGCGGCCTGGGCGCCATTGTTCAGAGGCCGTGGGGTGAGCGTCCAACGATAAAATCCGTCTGTCTGGGATAAGAAAACCTGATCACCCCTGCGAGCACACCATGAACCTCCGATTCCTCGAAACCTTCGTCTGGGTCGCCCGGCTCAAGAGCTTTCGCCTCACCGCCGAGAAGCTGTTCACCACCCAGGCCTCGGTGTCCAGCCGCATCGCCGCCCTCGAGGCGGACCTGGGCGTGAAGCTGCTGCTGCGCGACTCGCGCGGGGTCAGCCTGACCCCGGAGGGCAGCAAGGTGCTGGAGTACGCCGAGCGCATGCTCGACACCGCCAAGGCCATGAAGCGCTCGCTGGACAGCGACCGGGCCAAGGTCGGGCGGATCCGCATCGGCGTGATGGACACGGTGATCCACACCTGGATGAGCGCCCTGGTGGCCGAACTCAGCGAACGCTATCCGCAGGTGGAAATCGAGCTGGTGGCCGATACCGCGCTGAACCTGCGCGAGCAGTTGCAGAAGGGCTTTCTCGACGTGATCCTGCAGACCGACCTGCTGCGCCAGGAGTCGATCCGCAGCACCGACCTGGCCCGCTACCCCATGGGCTGGATCGTCGCCGCAGGCTCCCTCCATCATCGCGACTACGCCTCGTTGGCCGAGCTGGCCCGGGAGCGCATCGTCACCTTCTCGAAGAACTCACGCCCGCACCAGGAAGTGCTCAGCCTGCTGCAGGCCGCGGGTGCCGAGACACCACGGCTGAACTGCGTGAACTCGGTGGCGGCCATCACCCGCCTGCTGCGCGACGGCTTCGGCATCGGTGCCCTGCCCCCGGCGCTGGTCGATGCCGAACTGGCCCGGGGCGAGTTGGTGTTGCTGGAAGGCTTGCAGCCACCGCCGAGCCTGGAGCTGGTGGTGGCCTGGCAGACTGGGGTGGAACTGGTGGACGAGGTGGTGGCGCTGTGCAGGCAGGTGCTGGAGCGGTATGCGCGGGATGTGGGTGGGCAGCGGATCGTGCTGGTCTGAACCCGGTGGGGTGCCCGTTCCAGTCCAGCCCCAAGATTACCAAGGGTGCGCCCAGCCCCTAGCGCCAGCTCTCCTTCACCGCCTTGCGCCGCCCCCCGAGGATCGCCCAGCCAACCAGCAGCAACAGGCTCTCCACCACCAGCGCCAGGACGAACCCGGCCCCCAGCCCCCAGCCGATCGCCTCGGGCACCAGCAGGATCTGGTAGCTGTAGCCCTTGAGCGTCTCCTCGCGCAGCTGCGGGTCGGGCTGCACCAGCACATGCCAGGTACGGCTCACCCACGGCCCTTGCAATGCCTGCCATTCGCGCTCCAGCAGGCGATTGCGCAGCAGCAGGCTCTCGATGCTGTTGGCATCGCTGTTGAACACCGGGTCGTCGCTGCTGCGGTAGTGCCGCACCAGGGCCTGCAGGTCGCCATTGAAAAAGCGCTGCGCGGTCTCCTCGAACCCCGACAGGGCCTGGCGCGATTCGAACAGGTGCGCCTCGACCCGCTGGCTGTAGGCCTCGATCAGCCCCGGCACCTGGATGCCGGCCAGCAGGCCGAAGGTGAACAGCAGCAAGCGCAGGTAGCTTCTGAACATGGACGGGCTTCCTAGCTCTGCCCCTGGGCGACGCTTTCGCCATGCCGCCACAGGGCCCATTGACCCGGCTCGTAGCGCTGCCAGGTCTCGTTCTCGGTCAAGGCCTCGGTGGCGATCACCGTGACCACGTCGTTGGGGGTGGTTTCGGCCTGGAAGTCGACGTTCAGGTCGACATCCTTCAGCCGCGCCGGGCCGAACGGCGCGCGTCGGGTGATATGCACCAGCTTGGTCGAGCAGAAGCAGAACAGCCAGTCGCCATCGCTGAGCAGGCAGTTGAACACGCCCTTGCCGCGGTACCCCGCACAGGCTTCGACCAGCACCGGCAGCAGCTGTTCCACCGCCACCGGCTCCGGGAAGGCCACGCGCACGCGGTTGAGCAGGTCGCAGAAGGCCGCCTCGCTGTCGGTGTCGCCCACCGGCCGGTAGAAGGTGGTCTCGCCACGGAAGTCGCCGAGCTGGCCGTTGTGCGCGAAGCACCAGTTGCGCCCCCACAGCTCGCGGACGAACGGATGGGTATTGGCCAGGCAGACCCTGCCGACATTGGCCTGGCGGATGTGGCCGATGACCACCTCGCTCTTGATCGGGTAGCGCTGCACCAGGTTGGCCACCTCCGACTCGCTGCTCGCCGCCGGGTCCTGGAACAGGCGCAGGCCGCGCCCTTCGTAGAAGCCGATGCCCCAGCCGTCGCGGTGCGGGCCGGTCCGTCCGCCGCGCTGCATCAGGCCGGTGAAGCTGAAGACGATGTCGGTGGGGACGTTGGCGCTCATGCCCAGCAGTTCGCACATGCTCGTGGCTCTCCGCTTACAGGCGTGGCTCGACACGGCCAGGGCCGGCCGGGGCCGGTGGCGGGTCGTCGCGGTAGCGGTCGCGGCGATCGGCGGCCACTGGCGCTGCGGCCATCACCTCATCGTCCTCTTCGGCCTGGCGCCGGGTGGTGGCCTCGGCCTTCTCCCTGCGTTCGCGGGCGCGTTTTTCCAGCGGCCAGCGCAGCAGGACGAAGAGGATGTAGACGGCGAAGGCGATCATGCCGTACATGGCCAGGTCCGACGCCGCGCGCCAGGCGTTGTTGCCGACCTTGAACGCCAGGTCCAGGGTGGTGATGGCGATGGCCGGGGCGAAGCTTTCCTTGACCGGGTCGACGATGGTCGGGGTCAGCAGCAGCACCGCCAGGACCACCCGCAGCGGTTCGCGCAGCCAGCGCCACATCCAGCCGGTGAGTTTGAAGCCCACCAGCAGGCAGCCCAGGGCGGCAAAAGCGTACAGGCCCCAGGCGAGGGTGTAGTCGTTCTCGGTCATGGTGTTCGTGCAAGCCAGGCAAAGAGATGCCTATGATAAACACTTTTCCGGATGCCGGCGCGTCCACCGCCAACCGAGGGCTGCTGCAGCGGCCCCTTCGCGGGCAAGCCCGCTCCCACAAGGTCCTGCGAACCCTCTCATCGGTGATCGACTCGGGCCCTGTGGGGGCGGGCCCGCGCAAGGGGGCCACCTCGCCAGCACGAGCCCACAGCCAAGAGACTTTCCATGCCCGCCACCACCCGCACGCTCCAGCCGCCCATCGCCCGCCAGGCCCCGGGCGCCGATCCCTACGCCTGGCTGCAAGCCCGCGACACCCCCGAGGTCCTGGCCTACCTGGCCGAAGAGAACGCCTACCAGGAGGCCTGCCTGGCCGACCAGGCGCCCTTGCGCGAGCACTTGTTCGAGGAAATCAAAGGCCGCATCCTGGAAACCGATCTGTCGCTGCCCTCGCCCTGGGGCCCATACCTGTACTACACCCGCACCACCGCCGGCGACGAATACCCGCGCCACTACCGCTGCCCGCGCCCGGAGGACGACGCCAACACAGTCGATGAAAGCCGCGAGCAACTGCTGCTCGACCCCAACGCGCTGGCCGCTGGCGGCTTCCTGGCCCTCGGCACGTTCAACGTCAGCCCCGACCATCGCCTGCTGGCCTACAGCCTCGACACCAGCGGCGACGAGGTCTACACCCTGTACGTCAAGGACCTGGCCAGCGGCAGCGTCACCGCCCTGCCCTTCGAGGACTGCGACGGCAGCATGACCTGGGCCAACGACAGCCGCACGCTGTTCTTCGCCGAACTGGACGACACCCACCGCCCTTGGCGCCTGCGTCGCCATACCCTGGGCGAAGACAGCGCACCGACGGTGTTCGAAGAGCCCGACGGCCGCTTCTTCCTGCATTGCTACCGGGCCAGCTCCGAACGCCAGTTGGTCCTGTCGCTCAACAGCAAGACCACCAGCGAAGCCTGGGTGCTGGATGCCGAAACCCCGCTGGCGCCCTTCACCTGCCTGGCGCCCCGGGTCGAGGGCCACGAGTACTTCCCCGACCACGGCCAGCTCGACGGTCAGTGGCGCTGGTTCATCCGCAGCAACCAGGACGGCATCAACTTCGCCCTGTTCCACGCGCCGGCCGAGCAAGTCCCCAGCCGCGACCAGTGGCAGGCGCTGGTGCCGCACCGCGACGATGTCATGCTCGAAGGCCTGAACCTGAATGCCGGCGCCCTGACCCTGAGCCTGCGCGAAGGCGGCCTGCCGATCATCGAGGTCCGCCCCCAGGGCCTTGCGCCCTACCGCGTCGAGCTGCCGGATGCGGCCTACAGCCTCTACGTGCAGGACAGCCTGGAATTCACCAGCACGCGCATTCGCCTGCGCTACGAGGCGCTCAACCGCCCGGCCCAGGTGCGCCAGCTGGTACTGGCCAGCGGTGAGCAGGCCGTGCTCAAGCAAACCCCGGTGCTCGGCGCCTTCGACCCCGACGCCTATGTCAGCGAGCGCCTCTGGGCCGTCGCCGGAGACGGCACTCGCGTACCGATCAGCCTGGTGCGCCGCCGCCAGGACCAGGGCCGCTGCGTACCGCTCTACCTCTACGGCTACGGCGCCTATGGCGAAAGCCTCGACCCTTGGTTCTCCCACGCTCGCCTGAGCCTGCTGGAACGTGGCGTGGCCTTCGCCATCGCCCATGTGCGCGGCGGTGGCGAGCTGGGCGAGGCCTGGTACCGGGCCGGCAAGCAAGCACACAAGCAGAACAGCTTCGACGACTTCATCGCCTGCGCCGAACACCTGGTCGCCGAGGGCGTGACCAGCCGCGAGCGCCTGGTCATCAGCGGCGGCAGCGCCGGCGGCCTGCTGATGGGCGCGGTGCTCAACCAGCGCCCCGAGCTGTTCCGCTGCGCCATCGCCGAGGTACCGTTCGTCGACGTGCTCAATACCATGCTCGACCCAGAGCTGCCGCTGACCGTCACCGAGTACGACGAATGGGGCAACCCCGAGGATCCGCAGGTGTACGCGCGTATCAAGGCCTACGCCCCCTACGAGAACGTCAAGGCCCAGGCCTACCCGGCCATGCTGGTGGTCGCCGGCTACAACGACAGCCGCGTGCAGTACTGGGAGGCGGCCAAGTGGGTGGCGCGCCTGCGCACCTGCAAGACCGACGACAACCTGTTGCTGCTCAAGACCGAGATGGGCGCCGGGCACGGCGGCATGAGCGGGCGCTATCAGGGCCTGCGCGACGTGGCGCTGGAGTATGCGTTCGTCCTCAACGAACTGGGCGTGGCGTAGTCACGGGGGGCCTCGGCGGGTCCTGCCGCAGGCCCGGCAAGGGTTGGTCCTTGGGTGGGCCGGGCACGGGCATCGGTGGCAGCAAGGGCGCACCGGGCTGGTGGTCGCCCGTCTTGGGCGGGGTGCTGGGCGTGATCTGCGGATAGGGTGTCGGCGTCGGGGTGCCCGGGGCACCCGGCACGGGCGTGACGATCCGTGGCTGCAGGCTGGCGGCATCGGCCACGGGCGCGCTGGCGAGGATCAGTACGGCGAGGATCGCATGGAACATCAGCAACCTCCTGCTAGAAATCTTCCTACAGGCTAAGCCGAATATGATCGTTTTGCCTGTCCGACACCCCGCCAGCCGCGCTAGACTCGCAGGCATAACCGTCATCCGCCTGATTACAAGAAAGGTAATACCCCATGAGTTCGGCCTCCACGTCCGCCGCCACCGCCCGCCTCGACCGCATCCTCGCCGATGCCAAGCGCGACAAGGAAATGGGCTATCGCGACAAGGCGCTGAAGATGTACCCGCACGTTTGCGGCCGCTGCGCCCGGGAGTTTTCCGGCAAGCGCCTGTCGGAGCTGACCGTGCACCATCGTGACCACAACCACGACAACAACCCCCAGGACGGTTCGAACTGGGAACTGCTGTGCCTGTATTGCCATGACAACGAGCATGCCCGCTACACCGACCAGCAGTACTTCAGCGAAGGCTCGCTGAGCACGCCGAAGATCGACAAGGCGACCCACAACCCGTTCGCCGGGTTGGCGCAGCTGCTCAAGAAATGAGGTGAGCGCGGGGCGCCGCCGCGAATAGGCCAGCACTGCCTGCATGACAGGCAGTGCCGGGATCGGTGCCGAACGCCGTCAGAACAGCACCGGTACTGCTCGGATCACGAAGCGTTGATCCAGATGGTCTTGAGCTCCGTGTACTGGTCATGGGCCCAGATGGACTTGTCACGCCCACCGAAGCCAGACTCCTTGTAGCCACCGAACGGCGTCGAGGCATCGCCCTCGCCGAAGCAGTTGACCGTCACCACGCCGGCGCGGATCTCCCGCGACAGGCGCAAGGCATTGCGCAGGCTGCCGGTATAGGCCGAGGCGGCCAGGCCATAGACGGTGTCGTTGGCCAGTTCGATGGCCTGGTCAATGGTCGAGAAGGTGGTCACGCTCAGCACCGGGCCGAAGATCTCCTCGATGAACAGCTTGCTGTCGCGGGCCACGCCATCGACGATGGTCGGCTGCACGAACACGCCCGACTCGGTCTGGCCACCCTGCACCACCGAGAGCTTCTGCTCGGCGGCATACTCCAGGTAGGACTTGACCTTCTCGAAGTGCGACTTGCTGACCATCGCGCCCAAGCGATTCTCCGGGTCCAACGGGTCGCCCAGCTTCCAGTCGCCCAGGTGCTTGGCCACCAACTTCAGCAGTTCGTCCTTGACGTCCTCATGGACGATCAGGCGCGAGGACGCCGAGCAGTTCTCGCCCATGTTCCAGAACGCACCGGCGGTGACGAACTGGGCCACTTCGTCCAGGTCCTCGCAGTCGTTCATGACCACGGCCGGGTTCTTGCCCCCAAGCTCCAGCACCACGCGCTTGAGGTTGGACTCGGCGGCGTACTTGAGGAACAGGCGGCCGGTATCGGTCGAGCCGGTGAAGCTGACCATGGCGATGTCCATGTGGCGACCGATCGCCTCGCCCGCCTCGCGGCCACCGCCCGGGGTGATGTTGAACACGCCCGGTGGAATGCCCGCCTCATGGGCCAGCTCGACCACGCGCAGGGCGCTGAGGGTGGTTTCCTTGGCCGGCTTGACCACGATGGAGCAACCGGCGGCCAGCGACGGGGCGATCTTCCAGGCCAGCATCAGCAGCGGGAAGTTCCACGGCAGCACCAGGCCGACCACGCCGATGGCCTCGCGCACCACCATGGTCACGGCGGCATTACCGGTCGGGGCGGTGTTGTCGTAGATCTTGTCGATCAGCTCGGCGTGCCAACGGAGGGTGTGGATGGTTTCCGGCACATCGACGTTCTGGCACTCGCTGACCGGCTTGCCGCTGTCCAGCGCTTCCAGCACGGCCAGCTCGTGGGCGTTGTCTTCCAGCAGTTGGGCGAACTTGAGCAGCACATGCTTGCGCTCGCCAGGTTGCAGCTTGGCCCAGCGGCCGTCTTCGAACGCGCGCTTGGCAGCAGCGACGGCAAGGTCGACGTCCTGCACGTCGCAGGCGGCGACTTCGGCCAACGGCTGGCCGGTGGCCGGGTTGGTGGTGACGAAGGTCCGGCCCGAGAGCGCATCGCGGAACTCGCCATCGATGAACGCCTGGGTTCGTGGTTGCAGTTCGGCGGCGATGGCCGCGTACTGTTCCTTGCTCAGCAATTCAGCCATTTCAGGCACCTCCGGTGATTTGCGCGACAGTACGCTTGAGTTCGGCCACGACGCCCTTGAGGGCCTCTTTCTCTTCGCCATCCAGGCCATGCAGCGGGGCCCGCACGCCGCCGGTGGCCAGGCCATTGAGCTCGCAGCCATACTTGATCGACTGGACGAACTTGCCCCCTTCCAGGACGTCCATCAGCGGCATCATGGCGGCCATGATGCGGCGGCCCTTGTCGAAGTCCTTCTCCAGCACGCAGGCCTCGTACAGGGCCACGTGCTCGCGCGGGATGAAGTTGGAGCCGGCGCAGACCCAGCTCTTGGCACCCCAGGCGAAGAACTCCAGGGCTTGGTCGTCCCAGCCGCAGGACAGCGAGATGCTCGGGCGCTGGGTGGCTAGGCGGTGCAGTTGGTTCATGTCGCCGGAGCTTTCCTTGATGGCGACGATGTTCTTCACGTCGGCGACCGCGTCGAAGAACGCCTCGCCCATGCTCATGCCCATGCGGCCCGGGTAGTTGTAGAGCATGATCGGCAGGTCGGCAGCGGCGTCCACGGCCTTCACGTGCAGGGCGATTTCCTGCTGGGTCGGCAAAGCGTAGGGCGGCGTACCGACCAGCAGGGCGTCGGCCTTGATTTCCTTGGCGTGCTTGGCGAAGGCCACGGAATCCTCGGTCCGGATCGCGCCGGTCCCGACGATCAGCGGCAGGCGGCCGTTGAGCACGTCCTTGGCCTGGGCCGCCAGGTCGAAGCGCTCCTGGGCGGTGTGGGCGTAGTACTCGCCGGTAGAGCCGCCGATGATGACGCCATGGACCTTGGCGGCGACCAGGTACTCCAGGACCTCGGCGAACGCGGCCTTGTCGATGGAGCCATCCGCGGCCAGGGGCGTGATTGCCGGGGTGTAGATGCCTTCGAATTTCACAGTGAGTCCTCCAGTGCAACGATCGGTGTTGTTCAGGTCGCCCCGGCGAACCGGTGCGACATCTTGCGCATCAGTTCAGGGAAGCGGCCTGCTGCAGGTTCAGCGAGCGGGTCTCGGGAGCCAGGGCCCAGGAGAAGACCAGGCCAACCAAGGTGACGATGGCGGCGGCGTACATGGTGAACGCGATGCCGTAGCTGTCCAGGGCCATGGGCACCAACCAGGTGCCGACCGCCGCGCCGATCCGCGACATCGAGGTGCCCACGCCCACGGCGCCGGCACGGATCTCGGTGGGGAACAGCTCGTTCGGGTACACCAGTTGCAGCACCTGGGCGCCGCCGATGAACAGGGCGTAGGCGCCGAACAGGCCGAGGATCACCATCTCGGAACCGGCGTGGAAGACGCCCAGCCCCAGCAGTGCGAGGCCCGACCAGCAAAAGCTGTGGATCAGCATGCTGCGCCGCCCCAGGGTGTTGATCAGGCGCGTGGCGATGATGCAGCCGACGACGAACAGCAAGGTGATGGCCACCGAGCCGACCGAGGCCCAGTCGCCCTTGAGGTTGAGCGCTGCGAGCACCTTCGGTGCGAAGGCATACACGGCGAACACCGGGATCACCGAGCAGGTCCAGAACATGGTGACGAACAGCATGCGCTTGCCATACCCCGAGTGCAGCAGGCTGAGGAACGAGAGCTTCTTCTGCTCAGGCTCTTCCGGCAGGTTGCGCAGGGAGAAACCGTTGCCATAGACCTGCCGGATCACCGCCTCGGCCTCGTCGGCGCGCCCCTTGCTCAATAGCCAGCGCGGCGACTCCGGGGTGCCGATGCGCACCAGCAGCAACAGCGCGCCGATCAGCGCCGGGCTGGCCAGCACCAGGCGCCAGGCCTCGTCGCCCCCCTGGCGCAGGATGACGTCGCCGAGGATGTAGGCGAAGGCAGCACCGGCGAACCAGAGGATGGTCAGGGTGGCCAGGCGCGGGCCACGGTTCTTCTTCGGCAGGAACTCCACCAGCAGCGAGGTGGCCACCGGGTATTCGATGCCCACGGCGATGCCGATGGAAAAACGCAGCAGGAACAGCGCCACGGCCGATTCCACCCAGAACTGGCTGAGCGAAGCCAGGATGAACAAGGTCGGGCCAACGAAGAACACGCGCTTGCGCCCGAGGCGATCGGTCAGCCAACCACCGAGGAAGCCGCCGAAGAAGATGCCGATCAGCGCCGAAGCGGCGATCATGCCCTGCCAGAAGCTGGAAAGGCCCAGGCCAGCGGACATCTGCACCATGGCCACGCCGATGATGCTCAGCACGTAGCCATCGACGAACGAGCCGCCGCCGGACCGCAGGGTCAGCAACTGGTGAAAACGGTTGATCGGTACATCTTCAACGGAAATATTCGGACTTGTCATTATTGTTCCTGTTACTTCTGTATTGCGCTTTGTTCAGGACGAGCGAATCCGCGAAACCGAAAACAGCATTCAGTCCCGTTTGATCGAACTGCACATCTCGACCGTGGATTTCGGGCAAGGGGCGCCCGTGCCGGGCACACTGCGCCCGGCGGATGACACGCGATTCGTTAACCTAGCGAGCCATCAGCTTTCTTTTCCGGCGCGGTACTGCCCCCACATCAGGTTCAGGTTCAGGCCCAGGGAAACCAAGGGCTGCGGTGGATTCGCACAAGGCCCAGGGGCGTTCAGGAGAAAATCGATCAACTCGTTTCGCTCGCCCGCCAGCCAGTCGGCCAGCAGTTTCCCGGTGACGGTGCCGCGCGTCACGCCCAGGCCGTTGCAGCACAATGCGCCGTATACATTCGGCGCCAACTTGCCGAAGAAGCCCATGTGATTGCGCGACAGGGCCAGGGCACCGCCCCAGGTGTATTCGAAGTCCACCCCGGGCAACATCGGGAAGCGCCGTTCGAACGAGGCACGGTGGCGGTGGACGAAGCGCTCCAGGTACTTGCGGTTGGCACGCCCGTCCGGGTTGTAGCTGAAGCTGTTGCGGATCAGCAGGCGGTTGTCGGGCGTGCGGCGCAAGGTGGTGCCGAACGGATCCGCCGGAATCACGCCCCAGTATGGCTTGCCACCCAGGCGTGCCTGCTCTTGTTCGGTCAGCGGGCGGGTCAGGCTGCCATAGGTGAACACCGGCAGCATGCGCCCCTTGAGAAAGCCAAAGCTCATGCCGAAGGCATTGGTGGTCAGCACCAGGTTGTCGGCAGTGATCGAGCCGTTGGCGTGGCGCAGCACCACCTTGTCGCCGTACTCCACGTCGGTGATCGGCGTGTGCTCGTAGAGCGAGACGTTGGCCGGCAGGCTGTCGGCCAGGCCCTTGACCAAGGCGGACGGCTGGATCAGCGCGGTGCCGGGAGTGAACAGGCCCTTGCGGTAGAAATGCGTGCCGATGTGCTCGGGCAGGTCGCGGCCGTCGATCATCTCGTAGGGCTGGCCCAGCTTGTCCAGGCCACGGCGGTAGGCGTCCAGCACGGCGATGCCACGGTCCTCGACGGCGGCCTGGTACTTGCCGCAGTGGGTGAACTGGCAATCGATGTCGTAGCGTTCGACCAGTTCCTTGAGGAACGACTGGCCACCCAGGTTCAGCTTGAGGACGGTCTTGGCGATGTCGATGTCGCCGATGTAGTCCTCGGCGCCGATGTCATGGGGCAAGTCGATGGCGAAACCGGCGTTGCGCCCGGAGGTGCCGAAGCCCACTTCCTGGGCCTCGATCAGCACGACCTGGTCATCGGGGAAGTTCGTTGCCAGCTGGCGCGCCGCGGCCAGGCCGGTGAAGCCGGCGCCGACCACGACCCAACGGGCCTTGCTGTTGCCACTGTGGGCCGGACGGGGCTGCCGGGGCTTGCTCAGGTGGTACCAGCCACAGGAGGTATCATCGGCAGGCAACGAAGTTATTCTTGTCATCTCATGAACCTGGGTATTGTTGTTGACTTGCGATCACCGCCATGGCGGTGACTGGACCTCACAGCGCCAAGGGCACGTCCATCCCCTGTGGCGCGGCGTATTCGGCCATGCGCCGGCGCGACAGCTCCATGTGTGCGCGAATCACCCGCCCGGCGGTCTCCGTGTCCCGCCGCTCGATCGCCTCGATGACCTGGTCGTGCTGGTCGCAGGCCAGCTCCAGGTCGCGTTGCATGTCGTCGGTGGTGGGGTGGCGGTAGAAGATCTTGCCCAGGCGCGTATGGTCGATGAGGATCCGACGCAGGCTCGGCAGCAGGTAGTCGTTGTGCGCCATCTTGCCGATCTCCAGGTGGAAGGCATCGTTGTAGAGCACGCGGTTTTCCACGTCCCGCTCCTCGATGGCCTTGCGGAACAGCGCCTGGATGCCCTTGAGTACCTCGACCTCGGCTGCGCTCGCGTGGAGCGCGGCCAGCTGGGTGGTGGCCACGTAGATCAGCGGTGCGGCGAGGAAGAAGCTGTGCAGCGACTCGTGGTTCATCGCCGCCACCCGTGGTGCGCGGTTGGCTTCCAGCTCGATGTAGCCCTCGGCGGCGATCTGGCGCAGCAGTTCACGCACCGGCGGACGCGACAGGCCGAATTCGTCGCACAGGGCCAGTTCGTCCACCACCGCCCCGGGCGCGAGCTCCATGCTGAGGATCCGCCGCCGCAAGGCGTCGGCCAGGACGACCTTGCGGTCCTGGGGCGCGTCGGCGCTGATCGGTTGGAGGTTGGCGGTGGCTTTCATGGTGGCCTTCTTTGTTGTCATGGCTCTGTGTCTACAGTTTGTATAACGAATATAGGGGAGCGTTAGACAATATGTCTACAGCTTTTTCGATGAACGGCTTATGCCCTGGAACCCACGTGGAACAAGGGCTTCAGTAGCATCTGGCTATTTGAGCACAGCGGCCCAGAGGCTGTCGCGAGATGCATGCCCAGATACGACAGGAAAGTCATCCAGACATGACGAATCGCCCTACGATCGATCATTTTTCGTACAGCCCAAGGTCCGTTCGGCACATGGAAGGAACGGGGGATTTTCACCAGGGTCAGCTGCATACCAACCCTTGGAGGAGGCCTTTCCATGCTCGATATCCATTCGCCAAGCCTGTCGCGCGACCACAATGTCCATGGTTGGGAACGCGCCAGCTCACTGGCCGGCGGTGCCCTGATGATCAGCAAGGGGCTGCGTCATGGCGGCCTGCTTGGCTTGTTGCAGGTCGCAGTGGGTGGCATGGCCCTGGCCCGGGGCATCAGCGGGCACTGCTCGACCAAGGCCTGGTGGCAGCGGCAGCGGGCGGAATATCACCGCCTGCGCGACGACATCGAGCGCAGTGCGGCAGAGCTGAAGGCGATCGAGGCCCGGGCAGAGGCGGCGGCGCAGACGGTGGCGAAGCCTTGAGCGCTGTTTTGCCTGGCCAGCCCCATTCGCGGGCAAGCCCGCCCCAGCGCTGACTTCAAGCACGGCGTGATTCTGGGAGATCACCCAGCCCTTCGGGCTACGCTGTCGCGCAGAGAACAGAGACCGAAAGAGCAACGGGGCCCCTGTGGGAGCGGGCTTGCCCGCGATCAAGGGCGTAGCCCTTGCCATATGTCGGTGGTGTCAGGGCTGGCCCAATCGCCGGCAAGCCGGCTCCCGCAGAGTGGTCGAGTCGATCACAAGTAATGTGGTTTGCAGGGGCCTGTGGGAGCGGGCTTGCCCGCGAACAAGGGCGTAGCCCTTGCCATATGTCGGTGGTGTCAGGGCTGGCCCAATCGCCGGCAAGCCGGCTCCCACAGGGCGGTCGAGTCGATCACAAGTAATGTGGTTTGCAGGGG
>NZ_JAMYBK010000041.1 GCF_024127895.1 Pseudomonas guariconensis
ACTGTACAGGCCGGTGACCATGTCGGTGCCGGCAGGGCCGGAGGTGCCGATGCACACGCCGATGTTGCCGGGGTTGGCGCGGGTGTAGCCCTCGGCCATGTGCGAGGCGCCCTCGACATGACGGGCCAGCACGTGGTCGATGCCACCGATTTTCTTCAGCGCAGCGTAGAACGGGTTGATGGCGGCACCGGGGATGCCGAACGCGGTATCTACACCTTCACGGCGCATGACCAGAACGGCGGCCTCGATCGCTTTCATGTTGGCCATATGTGTACTCCTTCGCACGGGTCGATAATTTTTGTAGTGGATGCCAGTCTGTATTAGGCTTCCGTGCGGTAGAACACCTGAAAATTGTTTTCTGTCGATATGAAAGGTATCGAATGGCCCGGTACACAGAACTGCACAGCTTCGTCCAGGTCGCCCAGAAGGGCAGCTTCGCGTCCGCCGCCCTGAGCGAGGGGGTGACCCCGGCGATCCTCGGCCGGCGCCTGGATGCGCTGGAGAAACGCCTGGGCGTGAAACTCATGCACCGTTCGACCCGCGGCTTGCGCCTGACCGAGCTGGGTGAGCAACTGCTGGAGCGGGCCAGGCTGCTGCTGCGCGACTTCGACGACATGGAAGCGGATATCAGCGGCTGCGGCTCGATGGTGAAGGGCAACCTGTTGGTCTCGGCGCCGGCTTCGTTCGGCAGGCTGCACGTCGCGCCCCATGCCCTGGGCTTTCACCAGCAGTTCCCCAACCTGAAACTCTCGTTCAACCTCACCGACAGCCTTGTCGACCTGGTCAGCGAGGGCTACGACATGAGCATCCGTATCGGCGGGGTGACCGACCCCAACTACGTGGCCGTCAAGCTGTTCGGTAATCGTCGGGTGGTCTGCGGCACACCGGAATACTTCGCCCGTCATGGCCGGCCAACCACCCTGGAGGAACTGGCCGAGCACAACTGCCTGGCCTTCACCCTCCAGGGCGGGCAGCAACGGGGCTGGGTGTTCCAGCGCGATGGCCGGCAGGTGGCGATGCGGGTCAGTGGCAACCTGGCCTGCAACGATGGCGAGCTGTTGTTCTCCTGGATGCGCCAGGGGCTTGGGATCGGCTGGCGCTCGACCTGGGAGATCCACAACGAGTTGATGAGCGGCGAGCTGGTCACCGTCCTGGATGACTTCGCCCTCGATGACTACGATATCCAGGCGGTGTTTCCCCAGCAGCGCTTCCTGCCGGCCAAGGTGCGCCATTTCATCGAGTACCTCAAGGCGGTGTACCAGAGCCCTGGGTATTGGGCCCAGTAGGCGGCGCGCCCGACCGTGCTATCGTCGGACGGCGGTCAACGCGGGTACAACTGCTCTTCTATCGAGACCGTGCGTGACGAACGTTCGCCACCGGTATGCAGTGTCGTGTCCGTTTCGATCAGCATGACCGCGCATTCCTCTTCGGCGATCGGCTTGTGCTGCACCTGTTTGGGGATCACGCAGAACTCCCCGGCGTTCAGGACAATGGTGCGATCCTCGAGTTGAATCCGGAGCGTGCCATAGATCACCGAGAACATCTCGTCCTCATGTTCATGGGCATGCCAGACGAACTCTCCCTTCAACTTGGCGATCTTGATGAATTGGTTGTTGACCCGGCCGATAACCCGCGGTTTCCAGTACTCGGTTATCGCCTCCAGCTCGCGTTGTGGATCGATGTTGGTCACAGTGTTGGTCATGTGCATGCTCCCGTTAGGCTGAGGCTTGAAATCTAAAGGGGAGCATGGCCTTTGCGTAGCGACGAATTATAATGCCCCCATTAACGTCGCTAATGACCAGACATGCCAAAAGTCCACCACATCGACCTTGCATTGCTTCGTGCCTTCGTGGAGGTGGCCGATACCGGCAGCATGAGCGTCGCCTCGGAGCGCCTGCATGTGACCCAGGGGGCTGTCAGCCAGCGAATCAAGCGGCTGGAAGCCTTCCTCGGCTGCCAGTTGCTGACGCGAGATGCCCAGGGCAGTCGCCTGACCGGGCAAGGGCAATCACTGTTGCCCGATGCCCGACGCCTGTTGCGGATGAACGACCGCCTCTGTGCCCGCATGGGTGACAGGGCGTCTGCCGATCCGGTGCGCCTGGGGCTGCCCTTCGACATGGCCGGCGCCCCGCTGGCGCCCTTGCTCAAGGCCTTCGGTGAGGCGTTTCCGTGGGCTGAGGTGAAGATCGTCAGCGCCTCGTCTCTGGATATCGTGCAGGCGTTCGCCAACGGTGAACTCGACCTGGCGCTGAGCCAAGGCCCGGTGAGTGTCGCATTGGGCGAGCGCCTGGCTGTGGATCAGTTGGTGTGGTTGGGCAATGAGGCGGTCTCGGCACGGCGGCCATTGCCCTTGTGCTTCCTGACGGCCAATTGTGCCTTTCGGGATACCGTCTCCCAGCGCTTGGACGAGGCGGGCACCGCGTGCAAGGTGGTGTTCGAGAATGCATCGGTGGATACCACGCTATCGATGGTCATCAATGACCTGGCGGTAACCCCTTGGTTGCGCAGCCTTGTGCCTGTCGAGGCGAAGGGCCTTGTCCTGGACGCCGGGTTGCCGGTGTTGCCTGATTTTGCGATTCGCTTGCAGGTGGAAAGCAATGCGAGCCCGGCTGTGTCAGGGCTTGCGCAGATCATCAGGGATCACTATCGGCAGGTGCTGCAGCGGCCTGCACGCATCCGCCACGCAAGCCACTAGAATATCGCCTCCCTTGTCGTTTCACGGATACCGCTCATGAGTACCCCGACCTTCCGCCAGGCCACGTCCCGCGATGTGGACCGCTGCTACCAGATCGAGACCGCCGCCTACGAAGGCGACGAGGCCGCCACCCGCGAGAAGATCGCCACGCGCATCGCCCAGTACCCCGAGGGGTTCCTGGTGCTCGAGCTCGACGGCGAGGTGATTGGCTTTATCAACAGCGGTTGTGCCGATGAGGTCGTGATGTCCGACGAAGCCTTCAAGGAACTGGTCGGCCATGACCCGCAGGGCGCCAATGTGGTGATCATGTCGGTGGTCGTCGACCCGGCGTTCCAGGGCCGTGGTTTTGCCGGGCAGTTGATGACCCGCTTCGTCGCGCAGATGCGCCAGCGTGGCAAGGCGAGCATCCACCTGATGTGCAAGGCGCGGCACGTGGGGATGTACGAGAAAATGGGTTATCGCTATGTCCGGCCCTCGGCCTCCGACCATGGCGGCATGGCCTGGCATGAGATGGTCATGCCGCTCTAAGTCCTCGGTTGCTGTCGCAAACGTGGCCTTGATGCAAAAAAAATGCATCGATACCGCAATGATGGCCTCTTGCAAATAAGCCCAAGGCCATGGGGCGCTGGAGATAGGCGCTGGTTTCGGGTGTTTCGCCTTGGTTACATATATTCATTTTGTTGCACTCAAGCCCCATTTAATTTCAATTAATTTCAGCAAGCCAGCGCTCTAAGCTCCTCCTGTCGCCGCGCAGTCCAGCGGCTTCAGGAGTTTTCCCATGTCGCATGCTTGTGAAACACAGGACCCCGCCACACCCCCTTCCGATGATCTGGTCGACTGGCTGCGCCTGCTCATGCGCGCCGAGCGTGCCGGTGCCCGGCTGATGCTCGACAGCGCCCGGCAGACCGACGACCCCGTGCTGCTCCAGCGCCTGGAGCGCTTGCACGACGGCGAGGCGCAGAGCTGCCAGCGCCTGCGTCATTGCCTGGAGCGGCTCGGTGCCAAGCCCGGCGCTGGCGTGGGCGAGTTCTACGCCAAGGCCATGGCCATCCCCGACCTCCACGAGCGCCTGCAGTTCATCGCCCGCGGCCAGCGTTGGGTGGCGCGGCAACTGCAGGCGCGCCTGCCCCTGATCGAACAGGACTGGCTGCGCCAGGAGCTGGACGTGGTGCTGCGGCTGCACCAGGACACCCCCGACGTTTGAAGCGCGTCCGATCTCCAATACTGACAAGGACACACCATGCCTTCCGAGCTTTCCACCGACCTGCGCAGCGCTGCGCCGGCCAATCGCACCACCCGTTTCGCCCGTTCGTTGCTCGCCCAGGCCGGCCTCGGCCTGGAGGGCGAGCAGCCCTGGGACATGCAACTGCACGCCGCCGACGTGCCCCAGCGCGCCCTGGCCCAGGGCAACCTTGGCCTGGGCGAGGCCTACATGGACGGCGACTGGGATTGCGAACAGCTGGATGAGTTCTTCACCCGCTTGCTGCGCTCCGGGGTGGCCGACCAGGTCAGCCCGCTGGCGCTGATCTACCATGCCCTGCAGGCCCGCCTGCTCAATCGCCAGACGGCCCGGCGTGCCTGGACCGTGGGCGAGCGCCACTATGACTTGGGCAACGATTTCTACGCGGCCATGCTCGACCCACGCATGACCTATACCTGCGGCTATTGGAAGGAGGCCAGCGACCTGGCCCAGGCCCAGGAAGCCAAGCTCGACCTGATCTGCCGCAAGCTCGGCCTGCGCCCCGGCATGCGTGTGCTGGACATCGGCTGCGGCTGGGGCAGCTTCATGGGATTTGCCGCCGAACGCTATGGCGTCGAATGCGTTGGCGTGACCATCTCCCGCGAGCAGTGCCAATGGGCCGAGAAACGCTACAAAGGCCTGCCCCTGGAGTTTCGCCTGCAGGACTACCGTGAGCTGGACGAACGCTTCGACCGTATCGTCAGCATCGGCATGTTCGAGCATGTCGGGCGCAAGAACCATCGCACCTTCATGGAAGTCGCGGCGCGTTGCCTGGGGGATGATGGCCTGTTGCTGCTGCACACCATCGGCAAGAACCGTCGCCGCGACGTACCGGACCGCTGGATCGACAAGTACATCTTCCCCAATGGCGACCTGCCCTCGATCGGCCAGATCGGCGATGCCGCCGATGGCTTGCTGGTGGTCGAGGACCTGCACAACTTCGGTGCCGACTACGACCGCACGCTGATGGCCTGGCATGACAACTTCGAAGCCCACTGGCAATACTTCGCCAACGAGTTGGGGGAGCGTTTCCGGCGTATGTGGCGCTATTACCTGTTGTCGTGCGCCGGGGCGTTCCGCGCCCGGGATATCCAGCTGTGGCAGTGGGTGATGTCGCGGCGCGGCGTGGTCGGTGGGTATCAGCGGGTCAGTTGAGTGAGCAGGGGCCGCTTGGCGGCCCCTGCCTGACCCCCGCGAGAGATGGCGACACTGCTGTACAAATTCTGTTCAATTTAACAGAGGCCGCCGCCGGCGTGACTTACAGCGTTTTATCCACAGACCTACCCACGTTTTTTGTGGACAGATTTCCCAACGCAAAGAATGACTTATCGCACGTCCAGCAGGGCCGCGTTGGCCTGCCTGACCAGTTCGATCCACTCGCTCGTGCTGATCACGCCGCGACGTTCCAGGTCTTCGGCCCAGCGCAAGGCCTGATCGTACTTATCCTCCTCTAGGATGCTTTCCCCGAGAAAACGGCTGCGCCACTCCAGCATTGCTGCAGTGCCTTTCTTGCATTCCATGTATCGATCGACTCCAAGGCAAATGGCCGGCCCCTGCGTGAGAGGCCGCTCGACGGCGGCGCGAGGTTACACGAGTCATTTGCGCTTGAGAATTACTTGCAGATACCGCTTGTCCAGGTGTTGCAAGGGGGAGGGGGCATGCAGGAGGGGAAGGGCCAGGCCCGCCTGGCGGATTAGACGGGCCGCTGGGGTATATCAGCTTGGTGGGATGGTGCCCAATAGGCCGACCAGGATTGTCAGCAGCAGGAAACCACCCAGGAACAGTGCGAGCTTGCCCATCGGAACCTCTGTGTGTGATGACGGAACGGGGGATATTGTCGGGCCTGGGCTGATACGGTTACAGAGGCAGGTTCGATGGAAAAAAGCAGATCAGATGAACCTGCGGTATGGCTTGCATGGGGCCGCTTCGCAGCCCCAGTACTGACTACCCGACCGCCTCACGGCCGCGCTCGGCGCAACGCCTGCAGCAACTCCCGGACCCGCGTCGGCATCTCACCGGCCGGGTACAGCGCATGCATCTGCGGATCCTGCCCGCTGCTGGAGGTCAGGCGGTACTCGGGGCAGACGCGCACCAGGCGGCCGGCACGGACCTCAGGTTCGCCGACCCAGTCGGCCAGGCGGGCGATACCAGCGCCGGCCAGCGCGCTCTGCAGCACGGCGCTGCCGGCGCTCAGGCGCAGCCGTGGATGCGGCCGCAGGCTGGTGATCTGGTCGTCACGGCAGAAGTGCCAGGCCTTGAGGATGCGCGGCGCGGTGTGCAGGATCAGCGCGTGCCCAGCCAGCGCTTCCGGCTCTTGGGGCGTGCCTTCGTGGGCCAGGTAGCCGGGGCTTGCGTACAGGTGGCGTCGGTAGCTCCACAGCGGGTAGCCGATCAGTTCGCTGGACTGGGGAAAAGCGCCGCGCACGACGAAGTCGAACTTGCCCTGCAGCGGGTCGAGGGGCTGGTCGCTGAACTGCACGTCCAGGGTCACCTGGGGATGGCGCCGAGAGAACTCGGCGAGCACCGCCGGCACCACCTGCTGGCCGAGCAGTTCCGGCGCGGCGAAGCGGATCCAGCCTTGCGCCGTGCCACGGAGCGCCGCCAGTTCGTCGGCGGCATCGCGTTGCACATCCAGCAAGCGCTCGGCATGGGGCAGCAGGCGCTCGCCGGCTTCGGTCAGGGTCACGGCGCTGGCGTTGCGGTTGAGCAGCTTGGCGCCAGCGTTGTCCTCCAGAGCTTGTACCGCACGGGTCACGGCGCTGGGCGAGCGGCCCAGGGCACGGGCTGCGGCGACGAAGCTGCGTTTGTGCGCGACACTGACGAAGGCTTGGATCTCTCGCAACATGTCCAATGCCATGGACGACTCCTGATTGCAGTTTTTGCAACGTGGCATTTCAACACAAGCGCGACGCTTTGATTAGCCTTGGCCGGGTTTTTACTGCCTGGAACCGCGCCCATGATGGATATCGTCCTGCTTTCGTTGTTCGCCTTCGCCGCCGGCCTGATCGACGCTGCCGTGGGAGGCGGCGGGCTGATCCAGATCCCGGCGTTGTTCAACGTGCTGCCCAACGCTCAACCAGCGGCTCTGCTGGGCAGCAACAAGCTGGCTTCGGTGTGCGGCACCAGCTTTGCCGCGCGCTCGTTCATCCGCAAGGTGCAGCTGGACTGGGGGCTGATCGTGCCGGCGATGCTCAGCGCCTTCGTCATGTCGTTCGTTGGCGCGGCCACGGTCTCCCTGGTGCCGCCGAGCGTGATGCGTCCGGCGGTGCTGGTGCTGATCGTGCTCATGGCCCTCTACACCTTCTGCAAGAAGGATTTTGGCACCCTGCACACACCGGCCCGCATCGGCCGCAAGGAGCAGTGCCTGGCGGTGCTGATCGGCGGCGCGATCGGCTTCTACGACGGCCTGTTCGGGCCGGGCACCGGCAGCTTCCTGATCTTCCTGTTCATCCGCTTCTTCGCCCTGGACTTCCTGCATGCTTCGGCCTCGGCCAAGCTGGTCAACATCGCCACCAACCTGGCGGCGCTGGTGTTCTTCATCCCGTCTGGCAACGTGCTCTGGGCCATCGCCCTGCCCATGGCGGCGTTCAATATCCTCGGCGCGCTGACCGGGACCTGGCTGGCAGTGCGCAAGGGTGCGGGGTTCGTGCGTGGATTGTTCCTGGTGCTGCTGTGCGTGCTGATCGCCAAGCTGTCGTGGGACCTGCTGGCAGGATGAATCAGACCACCTGACGCTGTGCCTCGGCCTGTTCGACCCGGTTGCGGCCATGGGCCTTGGCCCGGTACAGCGCCTGGTCGGCGTGAGCCAGCAGCTCGTCCAGGCTGGGCGCGGGTTGGCCCTCGGCGCAGCCGGCCAGGCCGATGCTGACGGTGATCTGCAGGCGCTGGTCGGCCAGTTGCACGTGCAGGTCCTGCACGGCGCGGCGCAGGCGCTCGGCGGTGAACTTGGCCTGCTCCGGCGCCAGCCCTGGGAGAATGACCACGAACTCCTCGCCGCCCAAGCGGGCGAACAGCTCACCCTCATGCAACTGGTCTTGCAGGGTGCGGGCGAACTGGCGCAGCACCTGGTCACCCACGGCATGGCCGTGGCGGTCGTTGATGCCCTTGAAGTGGTCGATGTCGAGCATCATCAGGGTCAGCGGCAAGGCCGGCACGTGCTGCTGGCGGTTGTCGAGCAGGGTGCTGGCGCGGCGGGTGAAGGCGCTGCGGGTCAGGGTGCCGGTCAGGTGGTCGACCGTGGCCTGGTGCGCCAGGCGCGCCAGCAGGCTGCGGTTGGCATTGCTGACACAGGCCACCACCAATGGCCCGAGCACCAGCATGGCGATGCCCAGGCGCGCCGACACCAGGGTGGTGACGCCGGATTCGCTCTGCGGCACGCTGAAGTGCATGAGGTTGTGGGCTACGGCGACGATCAGGGTGCTGCCAGCGGTCAGCGCCAGCAACGAGACCAGGAACGGCGAGTAGGTCCAGGCGCACCACAACAGCGCGGCGATGGGGAAGGCGATGGCACCGGGCCCACCGAAGGCGATGCTCAGGGCCAGCGAGGCCAGCAGCACCAGCAGCGGGGCGAGGCGGATCGCCTGGCCGCCACCGCGTACGAGGGCGCGCAGCGAGGGGGCGGTGAGCAGCACCGGCAGGACCAGCACGTTGGTGGAGAACTGTTCGCTGAACCACGCAAGCCAGGTAGCGCGCAGCGACTGCTCGAACCACGGGGCGGCCATCATGCAGGCCAGGCTGGCGGCCACCGCGGCCCCGGCGGCGCAGGCGCCGAACACGCAGAGCACGCCCTGGGGCGTGCGCAGGCGCCGGTGCGGGCGTGGCAGACGCGACAATAGTTGCCAGAGGGTGACGATCACGCCCAGGTTGCACAGGTTGAACCACAGCGCGGGCGGCCAGGCGCTGCCACAGGCCAGGTCGGCGGCGACCATGGCCACCCAGACCAGGCCGAACCCTGGCAGGGTGGCCTGCCGTGGGTAACGCAGCAGGACACCCGCCAGCACCGCATTGACCGGCCAGAACAGCGACAGCGATTCGATCGGGCGGGCGAGGATGCCGCCCAGGGTCAGGGCAAAGGTCAGGCCGAACAGGACGAAGGGGGGCAGCAGGCGCGACTGGACTGGAAACACCATGGGCTCGACCGGCAAGCGGAGACGGAATCCAGGACAACGGCTGAAGGCACCTGGGTCAATAGGCGCCAGTGTGTTTCGAGAGGGTAGTTGATGTCAATTGGATATTATCGTGTCGCGAACAGCGGGGATAATGCCATTTTGCCACTTTTCTGCGTCCTTAGAGTCCATAGAACCACGGCACCATCAGCACGGTCACCAGCATCACCAGCAAGGTGAACGGCACCCCGACCTTGACGAAGTCGGCGAAGCGGTACTGGCCAGGGCCCAGCACCAGGGTGTTGACCGGTGAGGACACCGGTGTCATGAAGGCCGCCGAGGCCGCCAGGGCCACCGTCATGGCGAACGGGTAGGGCGACATGCCCAGCTGTTGCGCGGTGCTGATCGCCACCGGGGCCATCAGCACCGCGGTGGCGGTGTTGGAGATGAACAGGCCGATCAGCGCGGTGACGGCGAACAGGCAGGCGAGGATGGCGCTGGGGCCGGCATTGCCGAGCAGGCCGACCAGGCCGCTGACCGCAAGGTCGATGCCGCCGGTCTTCTGCAGGGCCAGGGCGAAGGGCAGCATGCCAACGATCAGCACCAGGCTCTGCCAGTGGATGGCGCGGTAGGCGCTGTCCATGTCGATGCAGCGGCCGGCACCCATCAACAGGCAGCCGATCAGCGCGGCGACGACATTGGGCACGGCGCCACTGACCATCAGGCCGACCATCACCGCCAGGCTCACCAGCGCAAAGGGCGCACGGGTGCGAGCCGGGGCTACCTGGTCGATTTCCGCTGGCAGGCTCAGCACCAGGAAGTCTTTCGGCTGGCTCTGCAGCTGGCGTACCGCCTTCCATGGGCCGACCACCAGCAAGGTATCGCCCAGGCGCAGCTTTTCTTCCACCAATTGCTCCTCGATGGCGGTCTGTTCCCGGCGCAGGCCCACCACGTTGAGGCCGAAGCGGCTGCGAAAGGCCAGCTCCAGGAGGGATTTGCCGATCAGTTGCGAGCCAGGCGGCAGCGAGACTTCGGCCATGCCCAGCTCCTGGGACTGGTCGATGAAATAGGCGGCCTTGAAGTGCAGGGGCTCCAGTTGCATGGTCTGGCACAGGCTGCGCAGGTCGTCGCGGTTGGCGAACAGGTCGAGCAGCAGCACATCGCCCTGGTGCAGCACGGTGCCGGAGTCGACGCTGATCACCCGGGTGGTGAACTTGTGCTGGCGCTCGATGCCGATCACGTTAGCGCCATGCCGGGTGCGCAGTTCCAGTTCGCCGAGGGTGTGGCCGATCAGCGGCGAACGGGGGCGGATGCGCAAGCGCCGTTCGCGGCCGTTGAGCTTGTAGTCCAGCACCAGGTCGAGCAGGGTGCGGCGGGTTTCCAGGCGGCCGTCCTTGCGCACCTCGCCCTTGAGCCAATGGCGGGTGAGCAGCATGTAGCCGATCCCCAAAACCAGTACCACCAGGCCGAAAGGGGTGAAGCTGAAGAAGCTGAAGCCCTGTTCGCCATGGCGCACCAGTTCGCTGTGCACCACCACGTTGGGTGGCGTGGCCACCAGGCTGAGCATGCCGCTGATCAGGCCGGCGAAGCTCAGCGGCATCATCAGCCGGCTCGGTGAAAGTTGCAGGCGCGCGGCGATGCTCAGCACCACCGGGATGAAGATCGCCACCACGCCAGTGGAACTCATCACCGAGCCCAGGCCGGCAACCGCGACCATCAGCAGCACCAGCAGGCGTGCCTCGCTGTTGCCGGCGCGCTCGCTCATCCACTCGCCGATGCGGTAGGCGATGCCGGTACGCACCAGGCCCTCGCCGATCACGAACAGTGCGGCGATCAGGATCACGTTAGGGTCGCTGAACCCGGCCAGGGCTTGTTCGACGGTGAGAATGCCCGAGAGTGGCAGGGCCAGGATCACCAGCAGGGCGACCACATCCATGCGTGGACGATTGACGACGAACAGGGTGACGACGATGACCAGCAGGCCAAGGACCCAGAGCAGCTCATGGTTCATGGGGAGGGGGTGTTCCTTCACTCGAGGCACGGAAGACGATTGTGCCCAGTGTGGCAGCTTGCGGTGAAGGAGGTGTTGATGTGTTGCAGGTTTTTGCTGCCAAGGTTTCCGTGGGCAAGCCCGCTTCCAAAGGCCCCGCGCCTATTTCAAGAGCTGCGCAGGGCCTGTGGGAGCGGGCTTGCCCGCGAGGGGAGTACCCCGGTCAGTGGCGATGACGACGTTTGTGCTTGCGGCCGTTGTCATCGCCCAGGTGGTTGCCGATGGCGCCACCAGCCGCACCGCCCAGGCCCGCACCGACCGTGGAGCCGGTCGAGCCGCCGAGCTTGCCGCCTATCACGGAGCCGCCGGCCGAGCCCAGGCCGCCGCCGATCGCCGCTTCGGTACGGTTACCCTTGCGCGCGCCGACCGCGCTGCCAGCGGCACCGCCAAGGCCGGCACCGATGGCCGCGCCAGTGCTGCCGCCGATCTGTTGACCAACGACGTTGCCCAGGGCGCCCCCCAGGCCGCCGCCGATGGCTGCGGTGCCGTCACCGGCGAAAGCGCCCTGGCACAGCAGCAGGCCGAGGGCGAGGGAAGGCAGAGTCAGACGCATGATATGAACCTCGAAGGAATCATCAGGATAAGGATGTCGCGGCACGGGTGGCCATCAGGATGGCAAGGACGCTTCAGCGGTAATGGCGGTCACGGTAGTTACGGCGATCATCATCACGGTCGTGACGCTGATGATGGCGGTGCCCACGGTCACGATCTCGATCACGCCAGCCATCCTTGTCGTGGTAGTGGTGGCTGTGGCAGCCGCCGACCAGGAGCACGGCAGCAATCAGGGAAAGGCTTGCAAGGCGAGTCATCACGATATAGGTCCTTGATCCGCAAAGGTTTACGGGACACCTCATGAGACAGGGAACGATCGATTTGGTTTCTCTGCCACGCAAGATTTTGTCGCGCGAGCGATGAATGGGCGTGCCTGGCGGCTGCTGTTCTGTCCCGTTGGGCCATGGCTTGGGCGTGCGGCGCACTCTAGACTTCAGCCATTGCCGCCCCCGCAGGCGCGGTATAGCGCCAGGCCGCAACCAAGACGGCCCATCTGCCACACGGTGAATCACGATGATCGCCCATACCCCCACGCTGTTCGCTGCCGTTGCCCTGGTTGCGACGATCCTGGCCTTTTGCCTGTTGCTGGTCGGCCAGCTCAACCGCCGCGACAACCTGTTGCTGACCGGGTACGGGCTGCTCGCCCATGCCCTGGCCTATGTTTGCTACACCCTGTATGGCCATGCGCCGCTGTGGATCAGCTATGGCCTGGGCAACAGCCTGCTGTCGCTGGCCCTGGCCTTCTATTCGGCCAGCCTGTTCCGGGTGCGCGAGCAACGGGTGCCGTGGCGGTCCATCTTCGTCATCCCGTTCTTCATGCTGGCGGGCCTGATGCTGCTGCTCGATACCCTGGAGCCGCGCATGCTACTGGCCACCCTGGTGCTGATGCTGCAGTGTTCGCTGATCCTGTGCTGGGCGCGGCGTCGGGCCGAACATCAGGGGCGGGCGCACCTGTTGTTGATGATCGGCGCGCTGATCAGCCTGGTGGGCTTGGGAATGCGGGTGCTGGCGGTGGTCTTTGGCGAAGCGGCCGAGATGCGCTATGACACCAGCAATCTCAAGCAGACCATTTCCGTCAGCATCGGTACGGTCACGGTGATGATGTACGCCATCGGCCTGGTGCTGATGGCCAAGGAGCGGAGCGAGTCGCGCCTGCAGCACCTGGCCCTGCGCGATGTGCTGACCGGCACCTACAATCGCCGGGCGATCCTTGAGCGTTTCGCCGTGGAGCTGGAGCGGGCCCGGGACGAGCAGAGCGAGCTGGCGGTGGCGATGATCGACATCGACCATTTCAAGCGCATCAACGACCTGCATGGCCACCTGGCCGGAGACGAAGTGCTCTGCCATTGCGTGCGCCAGTTGCAGCAGCGCCTGCGCCAGGGCGACAGCCTCGGGCGCTATGGCGGCGAAGAGTTCCTGCTGCTGTTGCCGCGCACCGATCGCGAAGGTGCGTTGGGCGCCCTGCAGGGCCTGCGCGAGGCCATTGCCCGAAGCCCCGCGCGCTTTGCCGGGGGCGATATCGAACTGCGTTTCAGTGTCGGGCTGTGGTGTGGCGTGCCGGGGCCGCACCACAGCATCGCCAGCCTGATCGCCCAGGCCGATGCGGCGCTGTACCAGGCCAAGGCCGGTGGGCGCGATGCCGTGCGCATGGCGGCCCTGCTAGGGGGCTAGGTCAGTGGATGGCCAGGATCACCCCATTGGTGATCTGCACCAGCACGTAACGCTCGCCCAGGCGTACCCAGTGGCTTTCCTTTTCAGGCGCGGGCAGGCCCTTGGCGCGCCAGTCGCGTATGGCCTGGTCGTCGCGCTTGTACTGGTCCGGCGCCTTGTCGCCGACCTTCAGTTCCCGCTGGCTTTGCGGGGCGGTGACGCTGTCCTCGCCCGCCGTCGCCGCCAGGGGCAGGCAGGGCAGGGTAGCAGCGAGCAACAGGGCCGACAGCGATGGGCGCAGCTTCATGGGGTGTCTCCTCCGTGGCGATACATGCCTTATCTGCGACAGCGGTGCACGCAGGACAATTCACTCGCCATGGCGCCAGTGCTAGAGTCGCCTTCTTTTTTGCCCCGAGGATGGAACATGCGAGCAATTCTGCCGATGGCCGCAGCGCTGGTGCTGGTCGGTTGTGCTTCCGCAACCATGGATGCGGCGCGTGGCGGTGCACCCACCGCCCAGCTCGATTCGAACAAGACGGCGGACATCGTTGCCCAGTGCATCCAGTTCAGCTGGCAGGAGGAGGCGGTGTTCGGTGTCGACGCCAGCGGTTACCTGGAGCGGCGCAAGCAGGGCGGGTTCACCGTCTATACCCGCGAGGCCGAGTCGTTCGCCGACATCTACCCGCAGGCTGGCGGCACGCGGGTCGACTACTACGCGCAGAAGCAGGATTCCACGGCCTTGCGCCGCCGCGCGGCCGCCGCGACCTGCCTGTGATTCAGCGAGGCATGTAGCGCAGCTGCCAGCGCCGCGGGATCTTCAGCGATACCAGGCCCAAAAGGGCTGTGAGCAGGGCGCTGGCCAACAGGGCGGAGCGGCCGAACTGCTGCTCCAGCAGCACGCCACCGATGGCACCCAGGAACATGCCGCACCAGGGCACCAGCTGTACCCGCCAGCCCATCCGGCGCTGGCCCAGCAGGGTGCGGCCCAGGCCACGGCCGAAGCGCGACAGGGCGCCGGTGACGTAGGTCAGGCCGATCGGCAGGCCGTTCACTTCCTCGACCACCGCGTTGATCATGCCCATGGCCGTGACCGCTGCCAGCAGCGCCGGCAGTTGCAGGGGGGCCGGCAGCAGGCCGGCCACCGCCAGCAGGGCGGCGATCAGGGTCAGCAGGGGCCATGGCCGGCGCCCGGTCTTCACCGCGATGATCACGCCCAGGGCGTTGCCAGCGACAAAGGCGCCGATCACCAGCGCCAGGCGTATGACCGGCCCCAGCTCGGCGTTGCCCAGCGAGACCGCCAGGCGGGTGGTGTTGCCGCTCATGAACGAAACGAAATCGCCGGTGGCCATGAAGCCAATGGCGTCGGTCATGCCGGCCAGGACCGACAGGCAGGCGACGAAATACAAGCCGACCGTGCCACGGCGCTGCACGCGCTTCTGGCACTGGCCGTTGACCGACACGCTCCCCGGTAGCATCGTTTTTCCTCCGTCTCAGCCCAGGCGGCGATATGGGCCATTAGCCGCTCGTACTTCCCGCGTTCGACGGTGATGCCCGTGAATACGCTGAAAGCGGGAGTATACCCGAGCGGTCAGCCGGAGTTGATGGGAGCGGTTCGGCTTTGCTGGGGCCGCTTCGCGCCCCAATTACGCCCGTGAAGCCTTCGGCTCAGGACAGGAACCCCCCATCGACATTGAGCGCCGTACCCGTGGTGTAGCTGGAGGCCTCGCTGGCCAGGTACAGCACCGCCCCGGCCATCTCGCTCGGCTCAGCCACGCGCTTGAGCGGGATCTGCTGCAGGGCGGCATTGAGGATGGCGTCGTTCTTCACCAGGGCGGAGGCGAACTTGGTGTCGGTCAGGCCCGGCAGCAGGGCGTTGCAGCGGATGCCGAACTGCGCGCATTCCTTGGCGAAGACCTTGGTCATGTTGATCACCGCGGCCTTGGTCACCGAATAGATGCCCTGGAACAGGCCCGGGGACACACCATTGATCGAGGCCACGTTGATGATGCTGCCGCCGCCGTGCTCACGCATCAGCTTGCCGGCTTCCACCGACATGAAGAAGTAGCCGCGGATGTTCACGTCCACGGTCTTCTGGAACGCCCCTGGGTCGGTGTCCAGTACGTTGCAGAACTGCGGGTTGGTGGCGGCGTTGTTGACCAGGATGTCCAGGCGGCCGAATTGCTCGCGGATACCGGCGAACACTTGCTGGATCTGCTCCAGCTCGCCGATGTGGCAGGCCACCGCGGTGGCTTTGCCGCCGGCGGCGATGATGGCGTCGGCGACCTGCTGGCAGCCTTCGAGCTTGCGGCTGGAGACGATCACATGGGCACCCTGCTGGGCCAGCAGGTGGGCGATGGCTTCGCCGATGCCGCGGCTGGCGCCGGAGACGAAGGCGATCTTGCCATCGAGGTCGAACAGGTGGGTCTTGGACATGCCGGTTTTCCTTCTTGTCTGTCCCAGGGGGCGCTGTTTACAGGGTGGACTTGTCGATCACTTGCAGGGTCATCTGCTCCAGCAGCCGGTTCATGTGGATGAACTGGGCGAAGCGCTTGTCCTGCGTCTGGCCATGGTAGAAGCGGTAGTAGATCTGTTGGACGATGCCGGCCAGGCGGAACAGGCCATAGCAGTAGTAGAAGTCGACATTGTCGACCTGGATGCCGGCGCGCTCGGCATAGTAGTCGACGAACTGGCGGCGGCTGAGCATGCCTGGCGCGTTGCTCGGCTGGCGGCGCATCAGTTGCACCGGCGCCGGGTCGTCTGCCTCGATCCAGTAGGCCAGGCTGTTGCCCAGGTCCATCAGCGGGTCGCCGAGGGTCGCCATCTCCCAGTCCAGCACGCCGATGATGCGCATGGGGTTGTCGGCATCGAGGATGACGTTGTCGAAGCGGTAGTCGTTGTGCACGATGCCCGGGCGCGGATGGTCGGCGGGCATCTTCTCGTGCAGCCAGGCGGTCACCTGCGTCCAGCGGGGGGCATCCGGGGTCAGGGCCTTCTCGTAGCGGTTGCTCCAGCCTTCGATCTGGCGTTGCACGTAACCCTCTGGCTTGCCCAGGTCGGCCAGGCCGCAGGCCGTGTAGTCGACTTGGTGCAGCTCTACCAGGCGATCGATGAAGCTCTTGCACAGGGCTTCGGTGCGGCTGGCGTCCAGGCCCAGGGACGGCGGGATGTCCGAGCGCAGGATGATGCCCTTGACCCGTTCCATCACGTAGAACTCGCTGCCGATCAGCGAGGTGTCGGTGCAGTGCGCGTAGGCCTTGGGGCAGTAGGGGAAGCCGCTGTTGAGCTGGTTGAGGATGCGAAACTCGCGGCCCATGTCGTGGGCGGACTTGGCCTTCTGGCCGAAAGGCGGGCGGCGCAGCACGAACTCCCGGCCCGGGTAGCTGACCAGGTAGGTGAGGTTGGAGGCCCCGCCAGGGAACTGGCTGATCGTCGGCGTGCCGGCAAGGCCTGGAATATGAGCCTTGAGGTAGGGATCGATGACGGCCGCATCGAGTTCTTCGCCGGGGCGTACCTGGGTGGACTGGTCGGTGAGCGTCATGCGTTTTCCTTATTCTCGATCGCAAGGACTATTGGCTAATCTAATTTCCTGCCGCCGCTGGTACAAGCGTGCCAGGCGCCTTATTGGTAAGGGTGTTGCCGGGCGATCAATGCACCTGATGGGCCAGCCCAGACCCCGGGCTGTTCTGTCGTGCAGAAAACATACGGCCGACGAAGGACCCCGTGGGAGAGGGCTTGCCCAAAGGCAACGGCCGGCAGAGGCAAAAAAAAACCGAAGCGCATCAGGCTTCGGTTTTCTCGTCGGCGTTCGTGGCCGCCACTCAGGCTGGGAACAGCTCGCTGAGCTTCATCGACAGCATCATGTCGCCCTCGACGCGCAGCTTGCCGCCCATGAAGGCCTGCATGCCATCGGTTTCGCCGCTGACGATGCCTTTGAGGGTCTCGCTGTCCATCACCAGGGTGCAGTTGGCATCCGGGTTCTCGCCTTCCTGCAATTGGCAGGTGCCGTCTTTGACGAGCAGGGCGTAGTGCTTGTCCTCGTCGGTGATGTTGAAGCCGAACACCAGGTCCAGGCCGGCGGCAGCGGATGGGTTGAACTTCTCTTGCATCTTCTTGACGGCATCAGCTACGGAGGTCATGGCGCATTCCTTATAGAGTGATATTCACGTCCCCGCAGGGACAACAACAGGCCGGGTTCATCGATAGGTGACGAGCTCCGGCACCTTCAGCAGCCGCACATGGGCTTGGCTGTTGAAGGAAGCCAGTGTCACGTCGCGGCCACGGAACTTCAGCTGGCTGAGCGACGTGTTGATGATCTGCCAGTTCAGCGCGAAGGCTTGACTGGGGGTGATCCGGGTAACCAGGTGGAGCAGGGCGGCGATGGTACCGCCTGAGGTGAAGATGGCGATGTCGTCACCGCTGCTGGCGCGTTCCAGGACACGCCCCAGGCCCGTCTCGACACGGGCGGTGAAGGCCTGCCAGGTCTCCAGACCATCCTCTTCTTCATGCTCGCCGTCGTACCAGCGTTGCACCATCAGGGCGAACAGGCGTTGGAACTCGCTACGGTTCTGCGCGCCGTTGCGCAAAACATGCAGCGCTTCGGGTTCTTCGGGCAGCAGGCCGGGGAGCAGGGCACGGATCACGCCATCGGCGTCGAACTCGTCGAACGCCGGGTCGGTCTCTATGGGCGGTACCTGGCAGCCGTTGGCGTGCATCGCCTCCAGCGCCAGGCGCGCGGTGTCCTGCTGGCGCCGCAGGGTACCGGCCACGCAGTGGTCCAGGCACAGGCCCAGTTGGGCCAGATGCTCGCCCAGGGCCTGGCTCTGGCGCACGCCCACGGGCGACAGGACGTCGTAGTCGTCGGCACCGAAGGAGGCTTGGCCATGTCGGATCAGGTAGATGTTGCCCACGGAGGAGTCCGGCCTGGTGAAGTTGCTGCGAGGTTAGGATGCGGCACGAAGGCTGTCAATGAAAAAACATACAAGCGTTTGAAAAGGTTGTTTGAACTGTATTGCTGCCGTTTTCCGTGGCTGGCAGCGCCACAGGCGCACCGGTATGCTTGGAACAGTTTCGCGCCGTTGGGCGCTGGTCTATCAAGGAGTCAACGTGGAGTTTCTTGCCGAATACGCAAGCTTTCTCGCTAAAACCGCCACCCTGGTGATCGCCATCCTGGTGGTCCTTTCGGCCATCGCCGGCATGCGTGGCAAGGGGCGGCGCAAGCCGGGCGGGCAATTGCAGGTCACCCGTCTCAACGAGTTCTACAAGGACCTGCGCGAGCGCCTCGAGGCAGGCCTGCTCGACAAGCCCCAGCTCAAGGCCCTGCGCAAGCAGCAGGCCAAGGCGGAAAAACAGCAGAAAAAGGCCAAGGGCGACGACAAGAGCCGGGTGTTCGTCCTCGATTTCGATGGCGACATCAAGGCTTCGGCTACCGAGAGCCTGCGCAACGAGATCACTGCGCTGTTGACCCTCGCCACCCCACGTGACGAAGTGGTGCTGCGCCTGGAGAGCGGTGGTGGCCTCGTCCACAGCTACGGCTTGGCGGCCTCGCAGCTGGCGCGTATCCGCCAGGCCGGTATTCCGCTGACCGTGTGCATCGACAAGGTCGCTGCCAGCGGCGGCTACATGATGGCCTGTATCGGCGAAAAGATCATCAGCGCGCCCTTCGCGGTGCTTGGCTCGATCGGCGTGGTGGCGCAGTTGCCCAACGTCAACCGCTTGCTGAAGAAGCACGACATCGATTTCGAGGTGCTCACCGCCGGTGAATACAAGCGCACCCTGACGGTATTCGGCGAGAACACCGAGAAGGGCCGTGAGAAATTCCAGGAAGACCTGGACGTCACCCACCAGTTGTTCAAGGATTTCGTCGCCCGCTACCGCCCGCAGTTGCATATCGACGAGGTGGCCACCGGCGAGGTCTGGCTGGGCGTCGCCGCGCTGAACCGCAAACTGGTCGACGAAGTGCGTACCAGCGATGAGTATCTGAGCGAGCGGGCGCGAGAGGCCAACCTGTTCCATCTGCACTACGCCGAGCGCAAGAGTCTGCAGGAGCGTATCGGTATCGCCGCCAGCGGTACCGTTGAGAACACCCTGGTCGGCCTCTGGAGCAAACTCGGCCGCCTGCGCTAACACCTTGAACCCCTTGAAGATTTTTTCTGACAAGGGGGTTGCAAGGTTCTGCGAATGCAGACATAATGGCGTCCATCGAAACGCAGCTGACTTGAAAAAGTCCTGATGTTTCAAGGAGATAGCGAAGCGTGAGCAGCTAGATCCGAACTTTGAGGCCGAGTAGCAAAGTGGTTATGCTCCGGATTGCAAATCCGTCTACGCCGGTTCGATTCCGACCTCGGCCTCCACTATTCAAAACCCCGTAGATCTAGGTCTACGGGGTTTTTCGTTGTGGGCTGGAAAAGGCAGGAGTTCTGAAACCAAAGGCTAGGAGTTCCGAAACTTCAGCCTTTCGAGGGCTTGGCGATCGCTCCGACGCGGCGGTAAACACGCGTCGTGATCTCCTCCTTAATGGCGGTGCCCAGCAGCTTTTGGCGCTCGAGCAGAGTCTTTCCGCGCCGCCAGTGGTGGCATGTATGGTTAAATGGCTGCCCCACAGGAGAATCGATATGAGCAAGGCTGCCAAAACCCCGTTCTATATCGCTGGCGCACCAATGATTGCCATTGGCGCCGCTTTCGCTGCGGTTGGTGCCGCCGGCCAGCCCGCGTTCGGCTGGACAGCTGCAGGGTTGCTGATTCCTGGCGCTGTGTTGCTGATCGTTGGTGCCTTCCGGAATCGTCGGCGGGCTTGAGTAGTTGTAGGAGGAGGGCTGCGCGCGCGCTTCGAACAGATCGATCTGCGTTGCATTCCCTCAATCCTATTGCACCGAGCCAAAGGCGCCGCGCCCAAGATCGTGCGGCTGGACTAGGCGTCTCAGGTCTTGCTGCCGTAACACGCCCTGAGAGTTTCCTGATATTCGTGACTGAGTTCACGTAGCGCTGCGATTCGGGAGAGCGAGTAACCCCACTTCTCTGCGTTCTGGATGGTGTGGCTAATATCGTTCACTTCATCCCTGAGGGGGATGCATCGGTCGTTCTCTAATGCATGCAGCCTGCTGCTTGTAGCGCCCAGCTGAGCTTGCAGTCGATCGTTCGCGGTCCTCCATTGCTCGATGTAGCCACGTAGCTGTGCATTCGATTTTTCAAGCGCTTGGACCTTGTTAGTTGATACAGATAGGTCGCCCTTGATCTCTACGAATTTGACAGTTGCCGTGATGAGTGACGAAGCCACGGAAAAGATGAGTGTGAAAAGACCAACGGTCCACCAGGTGGGGCTGGTGCTTTCTTGCTGTGACATTGAGGCTCCTGTGGGCAGAGTGGGATCAGGAGTCTACAGCAATGGCCTTTGGGTGTTCAGTCGCGACGTTACCGAGTTTCTAATCGCCAAAACTAAACACACCAACTGAATCACCCCGGGTTTCGTGGAGGCCGTTTCGTTTAAGTCAGGCCGCCACGGCCTGATCTGTTTGCTGCTGGTGGAAGTTTGCCTCAGCCTCCGCAGGCGGGATATAGCC
>NZ_JAMYBK010000042.1 GCF_024127895.1 Pseudomonas guariconensis
GCCAGCCGCCTTTTCTTTTTCAAAATGTCAGCGCCGCCGCAGATCTGAAGTCATACGCCTCATGTTTGCTGCGCGACAGCGCAGCCCGGAAGGGCTGGGTGATCTCCCACAGAGACCGCGCCGTTCTTGAGATCGACGCCGAACCTGTGGGAGCGGGCTTGCCCGCGATGGGCCGCAAAGCGGCCCCAGAACAGCGGCCTCAGGTACCGTCAGCCAAGCACCTTCCCGGCCACCTCATCGACCGCCGCCTTGGTGATCGCGACGATCCGCTCGGCATCGTCCTTGCCCAACACCAGCGGCGGCGCGAAGCCGAGGATATCGCCGTGGGGCATGGCCCGGGCGATCATGCCGCGCTCCAGGCACGCCGCCGACACCTGCGGCCCGACCTTCAGCGTCGGGTCGAACGCCGTGCGCGCCTCCCGGTCGGCCATGAACTCCACGGCACACAGCATGCCGTCCCCACGCACCTCGCCGACCAGCGGGTGCCCTTCGAAGGTCTCGCGCATGCGCTGGTTCAGGTACGCCCCCACCACCTCGGCATTGCCGGTCAGGTCCTCACGCTCGAGGATGTCCAGGTTGGCCAGGGCAGCGGCCGCGCAGATCGGGTGGCCGGAATAGGTCCAGCCATGGCCCATGGCCCCGTCCTTGCGCGAACCCTCCTCGATCACGTTCCACACCTTCTCGCCGACGATCACCGCCGACAGCGGCGCGTAGGCACTGGTCAGGCCCTTGGCGGTGGTGATCAGGTCGGGGCGGATGCCGTAGCGCTGGCTGCCCATCTTCGAGCCCAGGCGGCCGAAGGCGCACACCACCTCGTCGGCGATCAGCAGCACATCGTACTTGTCCAACACTGCCTGGATCGCCGCCCAGTAGCCCTTGGGCGGGACGATGATGCCGCCGGTGCCCATCAGCGGCTCGCCGATGAAGGCGGCAACGGTGTCCGGGCCTTCGGCGAGGATCAGCTTCTCCAGCTCATCGGCGCAATAGCGCACGAAAGCCTGCTCGTCCATGCCGGCCGGCGCCTTGCGGTACCAGTGCGGGCACACCGTGTGCTTGACCCCTTCCACCGGCAGGTCGAAGTGCTGGTGAAAGCTGGGCAGGCCGGTGAGGCTGCCGGTCATGATGCCCGAGCCATGGTAGCCACGGTCGCGGGAGATGATCTTCTTCTTTTGCGGCCGTCCGAGGATGTTGTTGTAGTAGCGCACCAGCTTGACCTGGGTCTCGTTGGCGTCGGAGCCAGACAGGCCGTAGTAGACCTTCTTCATCCCCGCCGGCGCCCAGTCGATGATGCGGCTGGACAGCTCGATGATCGCCTCGGTCGAGTGCCCCACGTAGGTGTGGTAGTAGGCCAGCTCCTTGGCCTGCTTGTGGATCGCGTCGGCGACTTCGCTGCGACCGTAGCCGATGTTCACGCAGTACAGGCCAGCGAAGGCATCGATCAGCTCGCGGCCTTCGTGGTCGCGCAGGCGGATGCCCTCGGCGCCGGTGATGATCCGCCCCTTGAGCGCGCCACTGGCATGGTCGTGGGCGTGGGTCGAGGGGTGCATGAAATGGGCACGGTCCTGCTCGAACAGCTGGCTGAATTCTTGGCTCATGGCAAACGCTCCTTAGAACTGACCTTGATGGTGCAAGCAAAAGTATTTGGTCTCGACGAAGGGCTCGAAGCCCTCGCTGCCGCCTTCACGCCCCAGGCCCGAGGCCTTCATGCCGCCGAACGGGATCGGATGGCCGGTGAACTTCACGCCGTTGACCGCGACCATGGCATGGTCCAGCCGGCGGATCAGCGGGTGGACCACATCCAGACGGTTGGAACAGATGTAGGCGGCCAGGCCGTACTCGGTGTCATTGGCCATTTCGATGGCCTGCTCCAGGGTGTCGAACGGCATCACCCCGGCGATGGGCGCGAAATTCTCTTCCTGGTAAATGCGCATCTGCGGCGTGACATCCGCCAACACGGTAGGTTGGTAGAACCAGCCCCCCAGGGCATGGGCTTCGCCGCCGACCAGGCGTCGGGCGCCGTGGGCGATGGCGTCCTCGACCCGCTCGGCCGTGGCATCGAAGGCGGCCTGGTGCATCAGCGGCCCGATGTCGACGTGGGTTTCCTCGCCATCGAGCATCGCCGACCCGACCTTCAAGGCCCGTACCGCTTCGGCGAAGCGCGCCAGGAAGGCCTCGTACAACGGGCGCTGGACCATGATCCGGTTGGCCGCGCAGCAGTCCTGCCCCGAGGTCTGGAACTTGGCCGCGACCGCGACCTTCACCGCCAGCTCCAGGTCGGCATCGGCGCAGACGATGAACGGCGCGTTGCCTCCCAGCTCCAGGGCGACCTTCTTGACGTCGTGGGCAGCGGCCTGCAGCACCAGCTTGCCGACCCGGGTGGAGCCGGTGAAGCTGACCGAACGCACGCGCGGGTCGCGCACCAGGGTCTCCATGGCCATCTGCGGTTCGCCGATGACCACGTTGAACACACCGGCAGGCAAGCCCGCCTCTTCGGCCAACTGCGCCAGGGCCAGTGCCGAGAACGGTGTCTCGTGGGCTGGCTTGACCACCACGGTGCAGCCGGCGGCCAGTGCGGCAGCGGCCTTGCGGGTGATCATGGCGCTGGGGAAGTTCCACGGCGTGAGCAACGCGCAGACACCCACCGGCTCCTTCACGGTCCCCAGTTGGGCCCCAGGGATGTGACTGGGAATGGTCTGGCCATACAGGCGCCGCGCCTGCTCGGCGAACCAGGGGATGAAGCTGGCCGCATAGGCGATTTCGCCGCGCGCTTCGGCCAGTGGCTTGCCCTGCTCCCGACTGAGGATGCGCGCCAGCGCTTCCTGGTGCTCCAGGAGCAGTTCGCCCCAGCGCCGCAGCAAAGCTGCCCGCGCCTCCAGGCTTTGCTGGCGCCAAGGCACGAAGGCACGCTGCGCGGCATCCACCGCGGCGACGATCTGTTCATGCTCGAGCAACGGTACATGGTCGATGACCTGGCGGTTGGCCGGGTCGAGCACGGCGATGCTGTTGCCACTGTTGCTGTGCAGCCATTGGCCGTCGACGTGGCACAGGTTTCTGAACGGGTATTGGTGTGACATGAGCTGTTCTCCATACCTCTTGTAATGGCGCGGCCGAAGCCTGGTGCGCTACAGCACGTCGGCGATCACCGCCAGGGTGTCGCCGCATTGCACCAGGCCGGGGAAATGCCGGGCGGCCAGCAGGCCGCCGCGTCGAGCGCGGTATTCGATCGGGGCGCTGCCGGTGCGCTTGATGTCATGGACGCGGGCGATGACCTCGCCCTGGCTGACCGTGTCGCCAAGGTCGCGGCACATCTCCAGCAGGCCGTCGTGTTCGCTGGCGATGAAGCAGTCGCCGTCGGGCATGTCGAGCATGATCGACGCGCTGGCCTGGACCTCGCCTTCGAGGATGCCGGCATGCACCAGCAGGTTGTGCACGCCGCGCTCGGCCAAGGCCACGCTCTTGGCCGTGGAGGTGCCGCCGCCGCCCAGCTCGGTGGTGACGAACACCTTGCCCTGGGCCTCGGCCGCAGTGTCGTACATGGCCTGGGCGTCCTGCTCGAGCATGCGCATGCTGTACGGCGCCGAGAACGCCCGCATGCCCGCTTCGCAACGCGCCTGTTGGTCCTTGTCGGGCAGCACGTGGCAGGCCGCGAACGGCAGGAAGTCCAGGGTCCTGCCGCCGGAATGGATATCCAGGACGATATCGGCCAGCGGCAGCAGGGTGCGGCGGAAATAGTCGGCGATCTTTTCCGTCACGGTGCCGTCAGGCTTGCCCGGGAAGCTACGGTTGAGATTGCCCTTGTCGATCGGCGAGGTACGCCGACCGGCCTGGAACGCCGGGGTGTTCATGAAGGGCACGATGATCACCCGCCCGCTGACCTGCTCGGCCTGCAGCCGCTGCGCCAGCTTGCTCAGGGCCACCGGCCCCTCGTACTCATCGCCATGGTTGCCGCCGGTCAACAGGGCAGTCGGCCCGCTGCCGTGCTTCACCACGGTGATCGGGATCATCACTGCGCCCCAGGCCGAGTCGTCGCGCGAATACGGCAGCTTGAGAAAGCCGTGCTGCACACCGTCGCGCTCGAAGTCCACGGTGCTGCTGATCGGGTTCGTCGCTTGTGGGGCGCTGTCTGCAAATGCATTCATGGCTCAATCCTTCACGAACAGCTGGCGCGGCACGTTGCACAGGGTCTCGACCCCGGTCTCGGTGATCAGGATGCTTTCGGTGATTTCCAGACCCCAGTCGTCCATCCACAGACCCGGCATGAAGTGGAAGGTCATGCCCGGTTGCAACACGCTGCTGTCGCTCGGGCGCAGGCTCATGGTGCGCTCGCCCCAGTCCGGCGGATAACTGATACCGATCGGGTAGCCGCAGCGGCTGTCCTTGTGGATGCCGAACTTCTCCAGCACACCGAAGAACGCCCGGGCGATGTCTCCCGTGGTGTTGCCAGGCCTTGCAGCCTCGAGCCCCGCGGCGATGCCCTCGACCACGGCCTTCTCGCCTTCGAGGAAGTGCGGCGGCGGCTTGCCCAGGTAGACCGTGCGCGACAGCGGGCAGTGGTAGCGCTTGTAGCAGCCGGCGATCTCGAAGAAGGTCCCCGCGCCGGTGACGAACGGCGAATCGTCCCAGGTCAGGTGCGGGGCGCTGGCGTCGGCGCCGGTCGGCAGCAACGGCACGATCGCCGGGTAGTCACCGCCGTGGCCGTCGACGCCGAGGATACCGCTGCTGTAGATCTCGGCCACCAGCTCGTTCTTGCGCATGCCCGGCTCGATGCGCTCGAGGATGCGCCCATGCATCTTCTCGACGATGCGCGCGGCGATGCGCATGTATTCGATTTCCTGGGGCGACTTCACCGCCCGCTGCCAGTTGACCAACCCGGCGGCATCGCTGAAGGTCGCCTGCGGCAGGTGCCGGCACAGGGCCTGGTAGGCCGCGGCGCTGAAGTAGTAGTTGTCCATCTCCACGCCGATGTTCAAGGCGCCCCAGCCCTTGGCCAGGATCACCTCCTGGCACAGGTAGTCCATCGGATGGCGCTCACGTGACTGCACGTAGATGTCCGGGTAGCCGACGATGTTGTCGTGGGCCATGAACACCGTGCGCTTGGCGCCATTGGCATCCTGGCCACGGCCGAACCAGATCGGCTCGCCATCGAGCGCCAGCAACACGCACTGGTGCACGTAGAACGACCAGCCGTCGTAGCCGGTCAGCCAGGCCATGTTCGACGGATCGGTGACCAGCAACAGCTCCAGGCCCTGCGCCTGCATGGCGGCGCGGGTCCGGGCCAGGCGCTGGGCGTACTCCTGCCGGCTGAACGGCAGGTTGACCACTGACTGAGACATTGCAATGCCCTCTGTTGAGTGGGGTTGGAAGATTCTTCAGCTGGCGAAGGCCAGGCCCTTGCCAGCGGCCAGCGCACGCTCGAAGGCCAGGTTGGCGATGGCGGTGTCCTGGGCGCCGGTGCCGGTCAGGTCGCACAGGGTGATCTGACCGGCACTGGTACGGCCCGGCTGCTGCCCGGCGATGACCTGGCCGAGTTCGCAGAAGGCGCCGTCGTCGTGGACCAGGCCGGCGCGCAAGGCATGGTGCAGCTCGCCCAGCACGCGGGTCTGGCCGAGGCGGTCGGCGACGTAGCGGTCGACCTCAGCCACCACCTGCGGGGCGATCTCGTTCTTGTGCTCGGCATCCGAGCCCATGGCGGTGATGTGCAGGCCGGGGTGCAGGTGATGAGGCTGGAGCAGCGGTTCGCGGCTGGGGGTGCAGGTGATGGCGATGTCCGCACCCTGCATGGCCTGGTCGATGCTGTCGCACACCAGCACCTGCAAGCCGCCATCGCGGCCGAGTTCATCGCCCAGCGCCGCGGCCTTGGCCGGGTCGCGCGCCCACAGATGCACCCGCTCGATCGGCCGCACCAGGCGCAGCGCCTGCAACTGCAGGCGGGCTTGCTCGCCACTGCCGATCAGCGCCACGCAGCGGCTGTCTTCACGGGCCAGCCAACGTGCCGCTACCGCGCCGGCCGCGGCGGTGCGCACGGCGGTGAGGTAGCCGTTGTCGAGCAACAGGGCATCCAGCAAGCCGGTGCGTGCCGACAACAGCATCATCATGCCGTTGAGGCTGGGCAGGCCGAGCTTGGGGTTGTCGAAGAAGCCGGGGCTGACCTTGATCGCGAAGCGCGCGATGCCCGGCAGGTAGGCGGTCTTCACGTCCACCTCGCCGTTGTGCTCGGGCACGTCCAGGCGCAGGATCGGCGGCATCGCCACCTGCGCCGTGGCCAGCAGGGCGAAGGCCTGCTCGATGGTATCGACCGCGGCGCGGTCGAGGCAGATGCAGTCACGCAGGTCGGCTTCGCTGAGCAAGGTGATGGCGGGCATCGGAAAACCTCCAGTGAACGAAAAGAAAAGACCTCAGGCGTCGCCGCCGTTCATCACCCGCAAGTGCTGTACGGTATCGACGTTGCGGCCGCTGACCACCACTACGATCGGTCCACGGGCCGGCACCAGGCCGTCGAGCAACGCGGCGATGCCCACCGCACCGGCGCCCTCGACCACCTGGCGCTCCTGCTGGTAGGCATGGCGCATGGCATTGGCGATCGAGGTTTCCGCCAGCAGGTGCACTTGGTCGAGCAGGCGCTGGGTCAGGGTGAAGGTGTGGCGGTTGTCCAGGCCGATACCGCCGCCGAGGGAGTCGGCCAGGGTCGGCAGCTCCTCGACCTCGACCGGGCGGCCAGCCTGCAGGCTGGCGTGCATTGCCGCGCCACGGGTCATGCTGATGCCATGGGTGGTGATGGCCGGCTTGATGCTTTTAAGGGCCAGCGCCACGCCGGCGAACAGGCCGCCGCCGGACAGCGGCACGAGTACCTGGCCGACCTCGGGCAGTTGTTCGACGATCTCCAGGCCCAAGGTGCCCTGGCCGGCGATCACCGCCGGATCGTCGAAGGGCGGGACCAGCGCCGCGCCCTGCTCATGGGCATGCTGCAGGGCCGCGTGCTGGGCATCGTCCTGGGAGTGGCCGACGATGCACACCTCGGCGCCCAAGTCGCGGATCGCCTGGACCTTGTTGGCTGGTACCAGGTGCGAGAGATAGACGGTGGCGCGCACACCCAACTGCGACGCGGCGTAGGCCAGTGCCCGGCCATGGTTGCCGGTGGAGGCGGTGACCACGCCACGCGCCCGCAGGTCCGGGGCAAGGGCCGCGACTGCATTGCTGGCGCCGCGCAGCTTGAAACTGCCGGTGAGTTGCTGGGATTCGAGCTTCAGGTAGACCGGTGCGCCGGCGATGCGGCTCAGGCTCGGGGAGTGTTCCAACGGCGTGCGGCGCACGAGCCCCTGGATACGCTGGCGGGCAAGGTGGATATCGTGAAGCGAGAGCTCTGACATGACCGCGTCCCAACAAGTGGCCTGGTGTTGGGCGGAGTCTAAGAGCGGCAAATTGTCGTGATGAATGTACTAGGTCAATTTGCCGGACATTTTTTATTTTGCATCGCCTGTGCTGCCCCATTCGCGGGCAAGCCCGCTCCAGGGGTTGAGCCGATCACATGAAATGCGCATTGCACAAGCGTGTCATCCAGTTAGACGGCCCCCTGCTGCTCACAACTCATGAATCTGCGGATACTGCCCGAACAGCTCGCGCATGTCGGCCAACGCCTGGCGCATCTTGGCATCCGAACACTCGGCCCCCACGCACAGGCGTACCGCCCGCGGCCGTGGCGTGCCACGTACCAGGAATGGCTCCGGCGGCGTCACCGCGATCTGCCGGCGGCGCAAGGCCCGCACCAGGCTGTCGACCTCCCAGTGCGGCGGGATGTCCAACCAGGCCGCCAATGCCTGGACCGGGTTGCCCTGCAGGTAGTCGCCCAGGTACTCACGGACCATCGCCTGCCGCCCGGCAAGCAGCTTGCGCTGCAACTCCACCAACTGCACGGCACGGCCATCGTTGATCCAGCGGGTGGCGATCTCCGCCACCAGCGGCGTGGCCATCCAGCTGTTGACCCGCAGGATACTCTCGGTACGCAGCGCCAGGCGCTTGGGCATCGCCAGGTAGCCGACCCGCAGCCCGGTGAGCACCGACTTGGTCATGCTGGTGCAGTAGAACGACAGCTCCGGGGCGTAGTGGCTGATCGGCCGGGCATGACGCCCGCCCAAGAGCGGGCCGTACACATCGTCCTCGATGATGTGCACGCCAAAACGCCGGGCGATTTCGGCGATCTCCCGGCGGCGGGCATCGGGCATCAGGCTGGTGGTCGGGTTGTTGAGGTTCGGCGTGCACACCAGCGCGGTGACCCGCTCGTTGCTGCAGATATCCTCGAAATGCTCCGGGTCGATGCCATCGCGATCCATCTCCAGGCCCTTGAGGGTGAACCCCAGCACCTGCGAATTGCCGATGACGCCATGGTCGGTCAGGCCTTCGCACAGCACCACGTCGTCGGGGCCGGCCAGCGAGGCCAAGGCCAGGAAGATCGCATGTGCAGCGCCATTGGTGACCAGCACGTCGTCGCGCTCGACCGTCATGCCCAGCCCGGCCAACCAGCGCACCGCCGCCTCGCGATGGCTTTCGAAACCGGCGATGGGGCGGTAGGCGTGGATCCACGGCTGCTCGTCCTCCTGGCTGAGCTCGGCACAGGTCTCGCGCCAGATCCGCTCGTGCGCCTGGGTGTGCAGGATGCGGGTGATGGAGAAATCCACCAGGGTGCGCTCGGGCAGGTCGATGATGTCGTCCGCCACCCGGTCGCTCATGCGCCGACTGACGAAGCTGCCACGGCCAATCTCGCAGCGCACCAGGCCCTGGCGCTCCAGTTCCTTGTAGGCATTGGTCACGGTCTGCACGCTGATGCCCAAGGCATCGGCGACCTGCCGCTGCGGCGGCAGGCGCTGATCGTGCAGCAGCACGCCACGCTCGATCTCGCCGGTGATCGCCTGGACCAGGATCTTGTACTTGGACTCGCCAATGCGAGCCGCGTCGAGGGCTGTCTTCCAGTTTTCCATGGGGCATCGCTTCGCTGGCCGGGGTCAGGACACAGCATCGCTCGTGTGGGATCTTCGGGCAATTGTCCTAGTGCAATGCCATCGGCGCCGGAGCTTTTGTATGCTCCGGCCATGGTCGACGCCAGGCTGCCCCGGCAGCATCGAACAAGATCCCTGTCGACCGGTGCCGGAACGCTCGCGTCGTCGGTTGATCGAACGAAAAGCCACCGTGCATCCGCTGTTTTGCTCCACTGCCTCCTAACACAGAGCCGTCGGCGACGGTTTGATAACAAAACAGGAGATTCATTGATGAGCCAGCCTTCCCCCATCGTGCCATCCCCGTTCAAGCGCCTGCTGGTCACCTGTGCCGCCTTTGGCCTTGCCGCCAGCGCCCAGGCCGCCACCCTGGACACCATCAAGGAAAACAGCCGCATCCGCATCGGCTACGCCAACGAGACGCCCTTCGCCTTCACCGAGACCGATGGCCGGGTCACGGGCGAGTCGCCCGAGATCGCCAAGGTCATCTTCGAGAAGATGGGCATCAAGCAGGTCGATGGCGTGCTCACCGAATGGGGTTCGCTGATCCCTGGCCTGCGCGCAGGCCGCTTCGATGTCATCGCCGCCGGCATGTACATCACCCCAGCGCGCTGCAAGCAGGTGATCTTCACCGACCCGCAGTACGCCCTGCCCGACACCCTGCTGGTGGCCAAGGGCAATCCGAAGAACCTGCACAGCTATGCCGACGTCGCCGGCAACCCCGATGTCAAGCTGGCGATCATGGCCGGCACGGTCAACCTCGCCTACGCCCGCGACTCGGGGGTCAAGGACGCGCAGATCCTCCAGGTGCCGGATACCACCGCGCAATTGCAGGCGGTACGTGCCGGCCGCGCCGATGCCGCGGTGGGCACGCAACTGACCATGAAGGGCCTGGCCCGCAAAGGCGGCGAAAAGGTCGAGGCGATCAGCGACTTCACCGACGACCCGGCCCACACCGGTTACGGCGCCCTGGCCTTCCGTCCCGAAGACAAGGACCTGCGCGATGCGGTCAACGCCGAGCTCAAGCGCTGGCTAGGCAGCGAGGAGCACCTCAAGACCGTGGAGCCCTTCGGCTTCGACCGCTCCAACGTGACCGAGAAGACCGCTGCCGAGCTCTGTGCCCAGCAATGAATCGAGGTGGCATGGCACTTGCCATGCCGTTCCCTGCGTAGTCCGATTATTCAGGTCGAACCCATGGGTGAATTGATACCGTTGTTACTGCAAGGCGCCTGGATCACCATCCAGGTCACCTTCTTCGGCTCGCTGCTGGCCATCGTCGCCGCGATCCTCGCCGCCCTCGGCCGGCGCTCGTCCTGGCGGCCCCTGAGCTGGTTCTGCGTGGCCTACATCGAGCTGTTCCGCGGCACCTCGCTGCTGGTGCAGCTGTTCTGGCTGTTCTTCGTGCTGCCACTGCCGCCTTTCAATCTCGAAATGAGCTCCTACACCGTGGCGATCGTCGGCCTCGGGCTGCACATCGGTGCCTATGGCGCCGAAGTGATGCGCGGCGCCATCAGCTCGGTCGCCAAGGGCCAGTACGAAGCCTGCACAGCCCTCAACATGTCGTCGGCCACGCGCTTTCGCCGGATCATCCTGCCCCAGGCCCTGCTGGCGGCGATCGCGCCGGGCACCAACTTGTTGATCGAGCTGCTCAAGAACACCTCGCTGGTGTCGCTGATCACCCTGTCGGACCTGAGCTTCCGCGCCCGCCAGCTGGACCAGGCGACCTTCCAGACCCTGGAGATCTTCAGCCTCACCCTGCTGCTGTACTTCGTCCTGGCGCAGGTCATCAACTTCACCATGCGCGCCGTCGAACGACGCCTGGGCCGTGGTCGCCTGCGGGGGAGCCTGTCATGAACGTCTGGGACTGGAACTACGTCGCGCAGATCCTGCCCGACCTGCTGCAGGCTTCGCTCAAGACCCTGGGCATCACCCTGGTGGGCTTTCTGATCGCCATCGTCCTTGGCCTGTTCCTGGCCATCGGCCGGCGCAGCCGGCAGGTGTGGATCGCCTGGCCGGTGACTTTGGTGATCGAGTTCATCCGCAGCACGCCGCTGCTGATCCAGGTGTACTTCCTGTACTACGTGCTGCCCAACTACGGCGTGAACATGACTGCCATGCAGGCGGGCATCCTCGGCATCGGCCTGCACTATGCCTGCTACATCGCCGAGGTCTACCGTGGCGGGCTCGATGCCGTGCCGCGCAGCCAGTGGGAAGCGGTGGTGGCGCTGAATTTCGCGCCCTGGACCGCCTACCGCACGATCATCCTGCCCCAGGCGATCCGACCGATCCTGCCGCCGCTGGGCAACTACCTGATCGCCATGCTCAAGGACACCCCGGTGTTGTCGGCCATCACCGTGGTGGAAATCATGCAGCAGGCCAAGAACGTCGGTTCCGAGAGCTTCCGCTACCTGGAGCCGATCACCCTGGTCGGTCTGTTCTTCCTGGCCTTGAGCGTCGCTCTGGCCTATCTGGTTCGGCGCCTTGAAGTGCGCCTGGAGTTACGCTAATGATCGCGCCTGTCTCGAACCTCGCCACTGTCACCACCAGCCCCCTGCAGCGGGACCACGCCATGCCAGCACCGGCCATTGCCCAGCCAATCGTCAGCTTCCGCGACGTGACCAAGCGCTACGGCAGCTTCACCGTGCTCGATGGTCTCAACCTGGATATCGCCCCTGGAGAGAAGGTGGCGATCATCGGCCCCAGCGGCTCGGGCAAGTCGACCCTCCTGCGCGTGCTGATGACCCTGGAAGGCATCGACCAGGGCACGATCGAAGTCGACGGCGAATCGCTGACGCACATGCCCGGGCGCAACGGCGGCCTGGTCACGGCCAGTGAACGCCATGTGCGCAAGGTGCGCTCGAAGATCGGCATGGTGTTCCAGAGCTTCAACCTGTTCCCGCACATGAGCGCCCTGCAGAACGTCATCGAGGCGCCGGTGCAGGTGCTCGGCATCAAGCCCGCCGAGGCCCGCGAGCGGGCTGCCGAGTTGCTGGAGATGGTCGGCCTGGGCAACAAGTTCGATCACTACCCGTCGCAGCTTTCCGGCGGCCAGCAGCAACGCGTGGCGATCGCCCGGGCCCTGGCCATGCGGCCGAAGGTGATGCTGTTCGACGAAGTGACCTCGGCCCTGGACCCCGAGCTGTGCGGCGAGGTGCTCAACGTGATCCGCCGGCTCGGCAGCGAGCACAACCTGACCATGCTCATGGTCACCCACCAGATGGGCTTCGCCCGCGAGTTCGCCGACCGGGTGTGCTTCTTCTACAAAGGCCAGATCCACGAGCAGGGCACGCCAGCGCAGGTGTACGAGAATCCCCAGCAGGAGAGGACCCGGGCGTTTCTCAGTGCGGTACGGGAAGCGAACTGACCGGGACGTGGGGCTGCATTGCTACACACAGCTTAAGAGGCTGGCACTGAGGCTTGCCCCACGAGTTTGCCCTTTATAGGCGCCGAATCACGTGATGACTCGTCGATACTGCTGCCTGGGGCTACGGGGCGATGCGGGATCGGTCATTTCGATCAAGCCTGCCGCAAGGGCAGGCTTGAGGTAGTTCTTGTTGAACGTCGGACGATACGAAAGCCCCAAGCGTTGCATGAGCTCGTTGGCCTTCAACGCCACACCGGGTTGTAACTGCTGGATCAGACGCGCTACTTGATCGCTTACTTGATCGCTTTCATGGGCCTCGACCAGCGCTTGGCGTAACGCTTGCAACATGAACTCCACGAACGGGGTCGCCTCGGCCGCCTGATCAGCTGCCGCGAGCGCGCTGTAGTAAGCATCCTGTTGCGCACATATCACTGTTTCCACCGGTAGGTATGCCAGCACCGGACGCCAACGACTAAGGATCAAGGTCTGCCATAATCGTCCCATGCGTCCATTTCCGTCGGCGAACGGATGAATGAACTCGAATTCGTACTGAAACACACAGCTGGCAATCAAGGGGTGCCAGTCGCTTTGCCCGAGCCAATGAAGAAGGTCTTGTATCAGCATCGCCACACGACTGGCCGGTGGCGCCATATGCAGCAGGCGCGCTCCGCGATAGATGCCTACTCCGCCCTGACGGAAATGCCCGGCATCCTCGATCAGGCCACTCATCAGCAAGCCATGAGCAGCCAGCAGATCGGCCTGGCGATCTGGCCGCCACGTGGACATCGCATCATAGGCGGCGAACGCATTCCGCACCTCCTGGATCTCACGTGGCAGCCCCAGTACCTGCTTGCCATCCAGTAACGCCGTCACCTGCTCCACACTCAGCGTGTTGTTCTCTATGGCCAGCGATGCCTGGATGGTGCGTATACGGTTGCCTCGTCGCAGTTGTGGCGTAAGCACGTCATCACGAGACGCCGCCAACAGCCCCACATGTTCGCTGATCTGTGCAACCAGCCCCAGCATGCGTGGTGTCAAGGTCAACGGCGGCAGGTAGTTACTCATGCATGCAGTTCCATAAGCGTGGGATGCCTGACAATAACGGGACGCAGATAGGGTATGCCAACGACTGCTACCCAACGATTGCCGTCACCTTATCCACTGGCATAGTCGGGGTAAAGGCGAGCGCATTGGTTCACGAATTCCTGAACTGATTATTTGCCTCCAGCGATTTTTCCCAACGGCAACCCTCACCAGAATCGCCTCACCAACAATCACAATAATCGTGAGGCCACGCCCGTGGACCAGACCCTCCAGGTACGCCAGGCTGGCGCCGACCTCGTCGCCGCCTTCGCCAGCAACGATACCGCCCGCTACTTCGCCTGCTTCAGCGAAGACGCCACCTTCCTCTTCCACAGCCTGCCGCAACCACTGCTATCGCGCCGTGCCTATGAAACCTTATGGGCGCAGTGGCAGGCCGAGGGCTTCACCGTGCTCGAATGCCGCTCCGACAATGCCCATGTCAGCCTGCAAGGCGAGGTGGCGGTGTTCATGCACGACGTGGCCACGCGCATCCGCATCGCTGGCCAGGAGCACCAACTGGCCGAGCGCGAGACCATCGTCTTGCGCCGCCACGGCGAACGCTGGCTGGCCTGCCACGAGCATTTGTCGGTCGCCTCCTAGCTGACGTTTTCCGCGGCCTTGCCGCACTGCCAACGCAACCACAAGAGGGTCCGCGCCCCGGCGCCGACCTACAACAACCGCGCTGGAGCCTTGCCATGAGCCACTCGACCGGTATCGAGACCAACGGCGTCGAACAGATCCCCGACGATCAACGCGACGCCTCCCCACTGGACCTGTTCCGCCTGATCTTCGGCGGGGCCAACACCTTCGCCACTGCCGTGCTCGGCAGCTTCCCGGTATTGTTCGGCCTGTCGTTCCAGGCCGGGGCCTGGGCGATCCTGCTCGGCGTCGGCATCGGCGCACTGATCCTCGCCCCCATGGGCCTGTTCGGCGCACTCAACGGCACCAACAACGCAGTATCGTCCGGTGCGCACTTCGGCGTGCACGGGCGTATCGTCGGGTCGTTCCTGTCGCTGCTCACCGCCGTGGCGTTCTTCTCCCTCTCCGTGTGGAGCTCCGGCGATGCCCTGGTGGGCGGCGCCAAGCGCTTGGCCGGGCTGCCGGAAACCGACCTGACCCTGGGCCTGGCCTACGGCCTGTTCGCGGTACTGGTGCTGGTGGTGTGCATCTTCGGTTTCCGCTTCATGCTCTGGGTGAACAAGATCGCCGTGTGGGCCTCGAGCCTGCTGTTCCTGCTCGGCATCGTCGCCTTCGCCGGGCCTTTCGACATGGGCTTCGCCGGCAGCGTCAGCCTCGGCCAGGCCGGCTTCTGGGCAGCGTTCGTCGGCGCGGCGATCCTGGCCATGAGCAATCCGGTGTCGTTCGGCGCCTTCCTTGGCGACTGGTCGCGCTACATCCCCCGCGAAACGCCCAAGGCACGCATCATGCTGGCGGTGATCGCTGCCCAGGCCGCGACGCTGATCCCCTTCCTGTTCGGCCTGTGCACGGCCACCTTGGTGGCCAGCCAGGCCCCCGACTACATCGCCGCCAACAATTATGTCGGCGGCCTGCTGGCGATCTCACCGAACTGGTTCTTCCTGCCGGTTTGCCTGATCGCGGTGATCGGCGGCATGTCCACCGGTACCACGGCGCTGTACGGCACCGGGCTGGACATGTCCAGCGTGTTCCCCCGCCTGCTCAGCCGCGCCGGAGCCACCCTGCTGATCGGCGTGGCGGCGATCGCCTTCATTTTCATCGGCCGCTTCACCTTCAACCTGGTGCAGAGCGTGTCCACCTTCGCCGTGCTGATCATCACCTGCACCAGCCCCTGGATGGTGATCATGATCATCGGCCTGGTCACCCGCCGTGGCTTCTACCATGCCGACGACCTGCAGGTGTTCACCCGCGGCCAACGCGGTGGCCATTACTGGTTCCACCACGGTTGGAACTGGCGCGGCATGGGCGCCTGGGTCCCCAGCGCGGCGGTGGGCCTGTGCTTCGTCAACCTGCCAGGGCAGTTCGTCGGCCCGCTCGGCGCGCTTGCCGGCGGCATCGACCTGAGCCTGCCGGTCACCCTGGGCCTGGCTGGCGTGCTGTACCTGGCCCTGCTCAACCTGTTCCCTGAACCCGCCGGCGTCTATGGCCCGAATGGACCGCGCTGGGTGCGTTGCAAACATGCACCGTCGACGCCTGTGACCACCGCCGAAATGGCCTGACTGGAATCCGACCATGACCACACCTCACTACATCGACGGCCGCTGGGTCGAAGGCCAGGGCAACGATTGCCTCACCGTGCATGACCCATCGCTTGGCCAACCGTTCGCCGAGCTGATGTCGGCGAGCACCGCCCAGGTCGACCAGGCCGTGGTGGCGGCGCGCCGTGCCCTGGCGTCCTGGAAGAACGTCGCCGCCAGCGAGCGTGCCCGCTACCTGCGTGGCTTCGCCGAGCAGTTGGGCCAGCGCCGCGAAGCGCTGATCGCCCTGCAGATGCGCAACAACGGCAAGCCACGCCACGAAGCCGAGATCGACCTGGACGACGCCGTGGCCACCTTCGGCTACTACGCCGACCTTGCCGAACGACTGCCGCAAAAGAACCGCGACGTCCCCCTCGCCGCCCCGGGCTTCACCGCCCGCACGCGCCTGGAGCCGGTCGGCGTCGTCGGTTTGATCGTGCCGTGGAACTTCCCCTTGGTGACCAGCGCCTGGAAACTCGCCCCGGCCCTGGCCGCCGGCTGCACCGTGGTGCTCAAGCCGTCGGAGATCACCCCGCTGATCGAGCAGGCCTACGGCCAGATCGCCGATACGCTGGGCCTGCCCGCCGGCGTGCTCAACATCGTCAACGGCAAGGCCGAGACCGGCGCGGCATTGAGCAACCACAACGGCCTGGACAAGCTGTCGTTCACCGGCAGCAACGGCGTCGGCAGCCAGGTCATGCGCGCCGCCGCAGCCCAATGCCGCCCGGTGACCTTGGAGTTGGGCGGCAAGTCCGCGATCGTGGTGTTCGACGACTGCGACCCGGACCAGGCCGTGGAATGGATCGTCGCCGGCATCACCTGGAACGCTGGGCAGATGTGCTCGGCCACCTCGCGGCTGCTGGTGCAGGACGGCATCGCCGACACCCTGCTGCCACGCCTGCAATCGGCCCTGGAACGGATGCGGGTCGGCAACCCACAGGCCGAGGACGTGGCGATGGGGCCGTTGACCAGCCAGGCGCAATGGCTGAAGGTCGCCGGCTACTTCGCCACCGCCCGCGAGGAAGGCCTGCGCTGCCTCGCCGGCGGCCAGGTGCTGGACCGCGAAGGCTGGTTCGTTAGCCCGACGCTGTACGTGGACGTGCCCGAGAACAGCCGCCTGTGGGTCGAGGAAATCTTCGGCCCGGTGCTGTGTGCCCGGCGCTTTGCCACCGAGGCGCAGGCCATCGCCCAGGCCAACGACAGCCGCTTCGGCCTGGTCGCCACCGTCTGCAGCGCCGACCTCGAACGCGCCGAGCGCGTGGCCGATGCGCTGGAAGTCGGCCATGTGTGGATCAACTCGGTGCAGGCGGTGTTCGTCGAGACTTCGTGGGGCGGCACCAAGGGCAGCGGCATCGGCCGTGAACTCGGGCCCTGGGGGTTGTCGGCGTATCAGTCGGTGAAGCATGTGACGCGCTGTCTTGGCTGATCGCTGACACGACGCCCCCCTTGTCGACAGTTGTCGCGAGGGGCTTTTACGTTACGCTCAGCGGGTATTCCCCCGCGAAAGCGACAGTACCGTCACCACAAAAGCCTGGTGTTCCAGGTGACTTTTACCCACCGTCGGAAAGTCCCACCCCTGGTAGCCCCAACAACCACAACACCAGGCCAGACCTCCCATGCACCCGCAACGCACCACCCTGCACAACGAACTGCACGCCCGCCCGTCGCTGTATTTCGACGAGCCGGCCCATGTCCATCACCTGGCCCTGCTGGGCGACGATGCCGCCTGCCAGGCCCTGTTGCAGCGCTGCTGCCCGGGCGCCTTCGACAGCGAGGCGGTCCAAGGCATCACCCGGCTGGACGGTCATCCGTTCAAGTGGGAGCGCCATGCCGAGTTCTTCACCCTGACCCTGGTCGTACCCTGCGCCACCCATGATGCGAGCTGGCAGTCCTTGCCCCAGGTGCTCGCCGAGGCCATCGCGCCGCAGGCGGCACAGGTGATCAACGCGGTACAGGTGCTGGTACGCGGCGAGCAGGACCTGGACCTGACCCGCTACGGCTTCAAGGACCCCTGCGGCTCCTGCGTCGGCGGTGGCGACGCGGTGGTGTGGAGCGACTTTCGCCTGACCGACGATGGCACCAACCGCCTGTTGTTCGTCAACCGGCGGCTCAATGCCTACCGCCAGGGCCGGATGATCCGTCGCCTGCTGGAAATCGAGACCTACCGCATGATGGCCTCGCTGACCCTGACCGACGCCAAGGCCCTCGGCCAGGAGCTGGACGCCTTCGACAGGACCCTGGTCAGCCTCTCCGAACGCAGCGCCAGCGTCGCCGGCCATGACTCCAAGGCCCTGCTCGAAGCCATCGCCCACCTCTCGCGGCAGGTGGTCAGCCGCACCGTGAAGACCCGCCACCGCTTCGGCGCCACCCAGGCCTATGCGCAACTGGTGTTCGAGCGCCTGGGTGAATTGCGCGAAACCCACGTGGGCGACTGCCAGCGCCTGGGGGTGTTCATCGAGCGGCGTTTCAAGCCGACCGTGCGCTACTGCGCCGCCACCGAACAGCGCCTCGAGCAGCTGGCCAAGAACGTGGCCAACCTGGGCGACCTGCTGCAGGCGCGGGTGCAGGTGGAGATGGAAGAGCAGAATGCCGAGATCCTGCGCAGCCTCAATGCCCGGGCCGATGCCCAGGTGAAGATCCAGCGGGCGGTCGAGGGGCTGTCGATCATCGCCATCACCTACTACCTGCTGAGCCTGTTCAAGCTGCTGTATGGCGGGCTGAATGTACTGGGGGCGGGGCTGACGGCGCGCGAAGCGCTGCTGGGGATGGCGCCGGTGGTGGCGCTGGTGCTGCTGGTGATCCTGCGGCGGATCAGGCAGGCCAAGCAGCATTGAGGATGGCGGGGCTGCATATGCGGACCATCACCGGCAAGCTCATAGAACAAACGCTAACTCATTGATTTAGCAGGGACCTGTGGGAGGCTTGTCCGGGACACCGCATGTCTCGGACGAGACCAAAGGCGCGGCCTTGAGCTAGGCCCCAGGGATCAATCGGCGTATCAGTCGGCAAACATATAACACGCTGTCCAGGCTGATCCCTGACACGGCGAAAGCCCCTTGTCGGCTGTGGTCGCGAGGGGGGTTGCTACCGCAGGTTCGCCAGCTAGTGTCCATGAAATCTATACAATCCTACCGCGGTGCAGAGTAGGACAAGCCCACTCAGCATGATCACCTCCCCAGCAAGCAGACGCCGCTTGAGGTCTGCGGGAAAACAACGTAATTCATGCGCATCAAGCTCCCCTCGCCTGATATGCCTTCCAGGCCATGCCAAAACCCCGCTGATCATGCCCAACAAAATCCATCGAGAACCAAAGGCAGTAGTACCCCAAATACCCTTCTGGAGCTCCAGCCAACTGCTGCTGCGTAAGGCTGCCATGGCCCTCTCGAAATCACTCCCCCAAGCGAATCTGGCGATCATGGCCATTCCAATCAAAAAGCTGATAGCTGGTACTAAAAGTACGATCATCTGATAGCTCACCGGCCAATTGCGCGGATTGGGGATCAATGTGGCATCCATTCGCAAATGACCTCCCCTGCAGTCTCTCCAATCTCGTTACCTAGCGTTCCCCCACAAACGAAGCACCGCCCCCAGTGGCCAAACCACAAACCGCACGTCCATAAATACCGAAAACCACGCATATCGCGCTCACTGCTTTACCACCGAAAAATCCACCTGCGGCGCCGCCCGCCAACCCTCCAGAAAAGCTCCCAGTCTCGGTGAACCGAATCCCCCTGCCAGGCACGCCTCCTGCACTTTCAAATAGGACGAAGTTGTCCCCAACCCAATCGCCACATACCCACCACATTTCAAATACCACGCCGTCTTCGCCACTTCTTCCAAATGCGTCGCATACCCCAGCCTTAAGGCCACGGGCCAGTCACTGAGATCAATCATATGGATCTCTGTATCAGCACAACATCATACTCGGGATACTGTACGCGTCACCTCGAAGTGAATCATATTCGAAAGCTATATTTTTCCAAGCTTGATCAGCGCGCCCCCAAGATCAGCCATCCCGCACCGAGAAATTCCATATAGAACGCCCATTTCAGACGCCGTTTAAAAAGGGTGGAAAGTTCCGATTACCCTCCCGATCTAGCCACCCCTGCCGAAGTGCCAATTTCGGCCATAGTGCACCAACTAACATAGCACTCACAATAAAAACTCTCGACTTCAGTGTTAAGGTACTCCACGTTCTTATTTCTTCATGAAGTCCTTTACTTCGCTGGAAGGACGCGCACATCACATCGAAATGACGTGTACTCGCAATGTACCCGAAGACTCCCTGAACCGCCCCGGGTTTCGTGGAGGCCTCAACTCTTGAGAAGATGTGAACCGCCCCGGGTTTCGTGGAGGCCTCAACTCTTGAGAAGATGAGGCCATGAAAAAGACTACGACCTACTCCCCTGAAGTCCGTGAACGTGCCGTGCGCATGGTTCTGG
>NZ_JAMYBK010000043.1 GCF_024127895.1 Pseudomonas guariconensis
CGGCGAGATCGACGGCATGAACCAGTCGGTGGCCACCGCCACCGAGGAGCAGAGCGCGGTGGTCGAGAGCCTGAACCTGGACATCACCCAGATCAACACCCTCAACCAGCAAGGGGTGGAGAACCTCAACGAGACCCTGCGTCACTGCGATGCCCTGAGCCAGCAGGCCGGGCGGTTGAAGCAGTTGGTGGGGAGCTTCAGGATCTGAGGGGAAGGCCGCAGTGGGGCGCAAAGCGCCCCCGATTGGAGACTCACATCATTTTATGATCGCCCAGAGGATCCCTTGCCCCACCTTCAGGCCACCGCCACCTTCCTGCCCTTGCCCCGCCGCAACCACCCCAGCAACACCGCTGCCATCAGCACGAAGCCCAGGTAGCCGAAGAACGGATACACCTCCCCGACCAGGCTGATGAACCCCACCAGGCTGCAAGCGAACGCCACCACCCCGGTCACCACCGAGCCCCAGCGAAACTGCGTCGTCCCCGCCGGCAGCAACCGTGACAGGAAGGAAAACAACGTCCCCACCGCCGTGTTGACGATCATCCCGAAGATGATCAGGCACATCACCAGCCCCAGCAGCGGCGAAACCTCGCTGGCGATCGACAGCATCGGCATGGGCAGCTCGGCGACGCTGTCCAGGCGCGACAGCAACCCCGCGCTCATCACCAGCATCAGCCCGCCCAACGCCGCGCCACCGAGCAAGCCGCCCCATATCGCCGTCCTCTCGCCCTTGGCCGAACCACCGAGGATGGCCAGGATCGGCGCACCCGCGACGATGTTGTAGGACACATAGAGGAACGCCCCCAGCAGCCAGTGACGGGCGCCCGCCTGCTGCTGGCTGGCCAGCCGGTCGAGCTCGGCGAAGCTCTGCCCACGGGAAAACATCGCGTACAGGGCGATCGCCGAGGCGATCAGGATCAGCAACGGCGTGATGGCGCCGATGGCGACGATCACCTTCTGTACATCCAGGCACACGATGCCCACCACCAGCAGGGTCACCAGCACGCTGCCAGCCAGAGCCGGCACGCCGAACTGCTGCTCCAGCAAGGCGCCACCACCCGCCAGCATGACCACGGTGACGGCGAACATGAAGAAGGTGATGAGCCAGTCGACGAACCAGCCCAGGTGACGGCCGCAGATGGCCTGGATGACGTCCTTGTGCGAGGTGGCTTGCTGGCGATTGCCCAACCCCGCCAGGGCCATGCCCAGGAAGGTGAACAACGCGGCGCTGACCAGCGCACCGACCAACCCCCAGACACCAAAGTCGACGAAGAACAGCAACAGTTCCCGCCCGGACGCGAAGCCCGCCCCCACGATCACGCCGATGAAGGCACCGGCGATCTTCAGCTGCTCTTGCATGTGAACCTCTGGCTCTATTGTTGTTGTGTTTCAGGGAAGGCCACGACGGCCCGGCATTCGATTCACGCCTGCCCGACGAACGCCTGCACTTCGATCTCCACGTCGACGCCGAGCGCCAGCGCCGACGCCACGGTGGAGCGCACCGGCAGGGCCTCGCCGAAGAACGTCGTGTAGACCTCGTTGAAACCCGCGAAATGAGCCATGTCCGACAACCACACGGTGACCTTGACCACCTGGTCGAAACGCGCCCCGCACGCCGCCAGGCTCTCGCCGATACGCTCGCAGGCCGCACGGGTCTGGGCCTGGATGTCGCCACGCACCACTTCGCCCGTCGCGCTCATCGGCACCTGGCCGGACAGGAACAGAAAGCCACCGGCCTTCACCGCACGGGAGAACGGAAACGGCAGGCTGCTGGGAAAACGCTGGATATCATCGCTCATGGAAAGCTCCTTTCAGGGTTGTGGGAAACGGGCCGGCGACAGCTGCTCTGGCGACACGCCCTGGGCCAGCAAGCTCGGACAGAGGGGCTGGCCGAGCAGCAGGTCGGCGGCCAGGCGGGAGGCACCGGCGGCGGACTGGATGCCGTAGCCGCCCTGCGCCGCCAGCCAGAAGAACGCCGGCATACGCGGGTCGAAGCCGATCACCAGGTCGCCGTCGGCGACGAACGAGCGCAGCCCGGCCCAACTGTGGCTGGGACGGCGGATCTGCAGGGTGGTCATGGCCTCGATGTTGTAGATGCCCAGGGCCACGTCCAGCTCTTCTGGCGCGGCGTCCTGGGGCTCGACCGGGTCAGCGTTGGCCGGCGAGCCGAGCAACTGGCCGGCGTCCGGCTTGAAGTAGAAGCTTTCGTCCACGCCGATCACCGCCGGCCAGCGACTGAAGTCGTGCGCCGATGGGCCCGGGAAGGTGAAGGCGCTCCGCCGACAGGGCTGCAGGCCAACCTTGACCACCCCGCACTGCCCGGCCACCTGGTCGGCCCAGGCTCCGGCGGCGTTGACCAGTTGGCGAGCCTGCAACTGGCTGCCATCGGCCAGTTCCACTTGCCACAGCTCATCGAGGTAGCGGGCCTGGACCAGCTCGGCGTTGCAGCGCAGCTCGCCACCGGCCGCGCGGTAGCCACGCAGGAAGCCCTGGTGCAGGCCATGCACGTCCAGGTCCATGGCCCCCGGCTCGAGCAGCGCACCGCCGAGGACCTCGCCACGCAGGCTGGGTACCAGGGCCACGGCAGCCTCGCGGTCGAGCAGGCTGACCTCGGTGCCGTTGGCCAGGTTCTGCGCGTAGGTGGTTTCGAGAAGCTCGCGTTGCTCGGTGGTAGCGACGTACAGGCAGCCACGGGGCTCGAGCAGGGGATGCTCGCAAAAGCCCTCCGGCGGCTGCTCGTAGAAGGCACGGCTGGCACGGGTGAGGGCCTGGATCTGCGGCGTACCGTAGGCCTCCATGAACATGGCGGCCGAGCGCCCGGTGGAGTGGTAGCCCGGCTGCATCTCGCGCTCGAGTAGCAGCACCCGGCGCTGGCCGGCCAGGCGGTAGCCCAGGGAAGCACCGGCGATGCCGGCGCCGATGATCAGGGTGTCGTAGATCTGTGCCATGCACGCTCCTGTCGCGCCAATTATCATTTATGAGAATTCTAATATATGAGAATTTCGGATCGCGCAAGGGTCCAAGGTAAGATGCCCGACCAAAGCCGTACATGAGAGCCCCGATGCCCGACGACCGAACCCGCCCGCCAAACCGCCCCGGTGCCCTCCCCCTGCTCGACCGCGCCGAGGTTGGCGCGCGCCTGCGCCAGGTGCGCAAGGCGCGGCAGATGACCCTCAAGCAGTTGTCCGCGCTCAGTGGCGTGCCGGTCTCGACCCTGTCGAAGATGGAGCTGGCGCAGGTCTCGGTCAGCTACGAGAAGCTGGCCGCAGCGGCGCGTGCCCTGAACCTGGACATCGCCCAGTTGTTCCGCGCCAGCGGCCCGGCCAGCGCGCCAGCCCCGGCGACCGTGGTGGTCGATTCGCTGCCCGCGGCAGCCGGTTACTCCACCGGCACCTACGACTACCACCCGATTGCAGGGGCCTTCCCCGAACGGCGCATGACCCCCGCCTACGCCCGCATCATCGCCCGGGAGCGCGGCCAGTTCGATGACTTCATCCGCCATCCCGGCCAGGAGTTCGCCCTCGTCCTGAGCGGGCGGGTACGCATCCTGTTCGAAACGGGCGAGGCGGTGAGCATCGGGCCCCAGGAGACGGCTTACTTCGACAGCCAGGTGGGGCATATCTACCTGTCTGAGAGCGAGGATGGCGGCGATGCCCATGTCATGGTGGTGATGACCGACCGCTGATCTTGGAGGCCCGCAGTCGATATCTGGTTATAACCTAATAACGAACAAGTCTATTTCGCTATAAAAAAACCTTTATGCTGGCAGCCATCCGATCACGGGCACAGCTGGACAGTCGAGTAGCGTATGGATGTAGGTTCTTTCGGTTTCACCATTGCGGGACTGGTCGTGGGTTTCATCGTCGGCATGACCGGCGTCGGTGGCGGTTCGCTGATGACGCCGATCCTGCTCTGGTTCGGGGTCAACCCGGCCACCGCCGTGGGTACCGACCTGCTCTACGCCGCCATCACCAAGGCCAGTGGCGTCTGGGTGCATGGGCGCAACAAGAACATCGACTGGAAGATCACCGGCCTGCTGAGCCTGGGCAGCGTGCCGGCGGCAGCGCTGACGCTGTGGTTCCTCAGCACCCTGCACACCGATACCTCGGCGCTCAATGCGGTGATCAAGCAGGGCCTGGCCGTGGTGCTGATCCTCACCGCGCTGGCGATCCTGTTCAAGTCGCGCCTGCAGGCCTTCGCCAATCGCCACGCCGGCGACCACTACCACCTCAGCGACCGCACCCTGAACATCCTCACCGTGCTCACCGGGGTGGTGCTGGGCGTCATGGTCACCCTGACCTCCATCGGTGCCGGCGCGCTGGGCACGGTGGCGCTGTTCCTGCTCTACCCGTTCCTGGTCACCCGCCGCCTGGTGGGCACCGAGATCGCCCACGCCGTGCCCCTGACCCTGGTGGCCGGCCTCGGCCACGCCGGGATGGGCAACATGGACTGGGCGTTGCTCGGCTACCTGCTGCTCGGTTCGCTGCCCGGCATCTACCTGGGCAGCCACCTCACCGGGCGTATCTCCGACCACCTGCTGCGGCCTTGCCTGGCCGGGATGCTGTTGATGATCGGCTACAAGCTGGCGTTCTAACGCGCCCGCTGCCCTTACCTGGCCGCCTGTTGCAGGTAGTCGGTCAGGAAGTACTGGGCATTGCCCTGCTCGGAGAGTGAAGGGTCGTAGCGCAGGGATGTCTCTTGCGCCTCGCCCGGCAGGTAGAGGTTGGCCCAGTCGCCACGAACGATCAGGGCAACGTACTTCTTGCCGTCGACCTCGGTGGAGTAACGCGTATCCCGCTCGGACTTCTCGACGTTCATCTTCTGGATGCGCATCTGCCAGTCATGGTCGATGCCATCGACCTGTACCAGCGCCTGGTTCGCCGAGCGCTCACCGATGCGCAGGGTCCAGACCTTGATCCCCTGCTCGCCGCTGTAGGCGACCACCTTGTCGGCCACCGGTGGGCGCTCGGGCTCGGCGGCCAGCAACGGCGTGGTGATGAAAAGGCCCAGTGCCAGGGCCAGCCAGTTCCGTCTTGTCGTGAGCATCATGCTGCTTTCCTGTATTGCCTGTGAAAGAGCCTCCAGCCGGAGACGCAAAGATGATTGCAAAGGGCCGCACAAGTTCAAACGTGGCGGCGGGTTTTTTCTGCACGTTGTGACGCGCGTCAGGCCAGGCGCAACCGCCAACGCCCCACGCGGCTGAGTGGCAGGCGCGACAGCGGCAATACATCGATGCGCTGGAAAGCCTCCAGCGGACAGCCGAGCACATGGACCATCGCCGCACGGATGACGAAGGGGTGGGTCACTGCCAGCCAGTCGCCCGGTGGGTCGAACCCCTCCAGCCAGGCGCCGACCCGTTGGCACAAGGCGGCGATCGATTCGCCGCCGTGGGGCGCACTGTGCGGGTCGTCCAGCCATTGGGCCAGGGCCTGCGGCTGCTCGGCCTGCAGGTGCTTGAGCGCCTGGCCTTGCCAGCGCCCCAGGTCGCAATCGGCCAGGGCTGGCTCGATACCCACGCACGTTCCCAGGCAGGCCGCCGTCTCCAGTGCCCGACGCTCCGGTGCGCTCAGCAGCTGGGTACCTGGCGCGGCCGGCGAAGGCCGCTCCGAGCCTGGCGACAGGGCATCGTCGATACCGTGGAAATACCCGGTCTTGAGGGCATGGGTCGGAGCGTGGCAGATCAAGGCAAGGTGGACAGCTTTCACGGGGGGCTCTTCGTGGGCGATGTTCAGGCATCCGGTTTAGCATGCCAGCGATTTTTTTACCGCAACGAAACACAGGAGAATACCAGCCCCCACACCGGCACCAGCATCACCAGCCCCACCGCCACCCGCGGCCAGTACGGCAGCACCATCACCAGCACCATCCCCGCCAGCGACATCGCCCCGAACCAGGCCACCGGTCCCATGGCCCAGCCCCAGGCCCCGGCGCACAGCAACAGGCTGCCCAGCAGCGACGACCAGCCCAACCCGCGCAGGGCCAGGCGCAGCCCACGCGGGCATGGCCTGTGCCAAACCTGCTTGTAGTGCCGCTCCAACCCCTGGCACAGCCCCAGCATGCCGGCATAGGCGAACAGCAATCCCCCCATGACCATCGTCATCATCCTGCCACCTCCATCCGCCGAGCGGGCGTCCGGGCCTTCACCGGCACCGAACGGGCCACCCGCCAGGCCGCCAGGGCCAGACCCACGCCCAGCACCAACCCGGTAACCTCCACACCCAGGCGCAGGCTGTCTGCCGTGCCGGTAACCATGCCCAGCGCCCCCAGGCCACCACACAGCAGCGCCACGAGCCCCAATTGCTCGACCCAGGCGCGCTTGGCCGGCCGCGACCCAGCATGCAACAAGGCCAGCAACCAGGCCCCGAAGAACACCCGCACCTCCCACGCTTCACGCCCGGCCAGCTCCGCAGGCAGCAGGCGGCTGGCCCACAGCAGCGCGACACAGGCCAGCAGCAAGCCGGCGATGAAACCGACGTTGCACACCTCGGCCAGGCGATACCAGCGTCGCGCCGATGCCTCGGCCGTGACCGTGGCGTACTTGCGCCCGCGTTTGACGCAGAACAGCACCAAACCACTGGCGATCATCGCGCAACTGACCAGGCCACAGACGAAGTACAGCCAACGCATGGGGTAGCCACCGAACTGGGCGAAGTGCAGGCCGACCATCACCCGTTGGGTCAATGGCGCCGGGCGCAGCTCGGGCACATCGCTGAGCAGCTTGCCGCTGACGCCGTCGAAGACCATCGCCTGGCCCTTGGTCAAGGCGATACGGTTGCCCAGCTGCGGCCGGATCTCGATGCGTGCCCCAGCCGTATTGGGGTTGCGGATATTCAGGCCACCGATCGGCCCCAGCCGTGCCTCGGCCTGGGCCAGCAGCGGCGCGATGTCGACCAGTTCGCCCGGCACCTTGGCCAGGCGCCGTGGCTGTTCCAGGCGGGTATTGCCCTGGGCCTGGAAGTACGCCCGGGTATCACCGTCGAACAGGGCATCCACGCCTGCGGGAATGTAGATCAGCATGAAGATCACCAACCCCGTGTAGGTGATCATCAGGTGGAACGGCAGCAACAGCACGGCACTGGCATTGTGGAAATCCAGCCAGGAGCGCTGCCCCTTGTCCGGGCGGAAGGTGAAGAACTCCTTGAAGATCTTCTTGTGGATCACGATACCGGTCACCAGCGCCGCCAGCATCACCAGGGCCAGCGCTCCGACCACGAAGATGCCCCAGTTGCGCGGCAGGTCGAGGGTGAAATGGAAGCGGAAGAAGAAATTACCGCCAACGCTGTCGCGCACCGCCAACGGCTCGCCGGTCTGCGGATCGAGTTGCACGCCACCGCCATGGCGGCGTTCGCCGGTGGACACGCGCAGCCCCGGGGCGCGTTCGCTGGGCAGGCTGATGCCCCAGTTGTTGGCATCCGCTTCGTGGGCTTGCAGGTAGGCGATGGCACGCCGCGCGGCATCGGCCTGGGAGACGTCGGTGGCCGGGATCTCCGGCTGCATCCAGTGGTTGAGCTCCTTGTCGAACACCGCCAGGGTGCCGGTGACGAAGATGGCGAACAGCAGCCAGCCGAAGATCAGCCCGGCCCAGGTATGCAGCCAGGCCATCGATTGGGTGAAGGTGTTCTTCATGGCAACCACCCCATCGCCTGCGGCCAGAAGCCCAGCAGCGCCAGCGGTACGGAAATGGCCAAGGGCATCCAGGCATGCAGGGCGTCACGGCTGGCGAACGCCCAGAGGATCGCGGCGGTGTAGAAAACGAACGCCGGCAGCGTGGCGACGATCACCGCGTCGCCAGGTGCCAGTGGCAGCACGCGGGCCAGGCAGGTGGTGGCGGCGTAGCTGAAGGCGTAGCCGCCAAGCAGTGCGGCGGCGCTGCGGGAGAAGATGGCCAGCCAGGTGGGGAGAGTGCTCATCGGTTGCTCCTTGAGGGGCATTCGGGGCCGCTTCGCGTCGGCTCGGCACACCGACAAGCCCGCGCCCACAGATTCGGCGCCGATCTCAAGATCGGCGCGGTCCATGTGGGCGCGGGCTTGTCGGGGCGCGAAGCGGTTCCAACGATCAGAACGAGATGTTCAACGAAGCGAACACCGCACGCCCCGGCTGGTTGTAGGTATTGGCGCCCGAGCTGCTGGCATTGCCGCCACGGTAGATCTGCTTGTCGAAGACGTTGTTCACCCCTACCCGCACGTCATAGTTGGCGTTGAACCTGTACCCGGCGCTGACATCCACCAGGCCATAGGCCTCCACGTCCTGCTGGGCCTCTTGGTCATAGTCCTGCTGGGTGCGGTAGTTGTAGGTCGGCGACTTCTGCTTGCCGAAGTAGGTGCCCGCCAGCTGGAACGACAGCTTGTCGGTGGCACGCCAGTCGAGGGTGGTGTTGACCGTGTACTCGGGGATCACCGACAGCGGCTCGCCAGTCTCGCGGTTGTCGTTGTCGAGCATCCAGGTCAGGTTGGTGTTCCAGTCCAGGGTCGGGCTCAGCTCGATGAAGAAGTTGCCCTCGATACCTTCCACCCGTGCCTTGCCGGCGTTCTCCCACTGGGTCACGCGGCGGCCGCTGTTGATGGTGTAGACCACGTCGGTACCGCCGATGATCTTGTTCTTGTAGTCATTGCGGAAGTAGGTCGCGCTGGTACGCCAGGTGCCACGGTCATACAGCAGGCCGATTTCCTTGTTGACGCTGATTTCCGGATCGAGGTCGGCATTACCCTGCAAGTAACAGCCCCCGGAGTTGGTCTGTTGCACGCTGCAGCCGTTGCCACGGCTGTAGAGCAGGTAGTTGGGGTTGTACTGGTACAGGTTCGGCGTCTTGTAGGCCCGGGCGATGCCGCCCTTGACGGTCAGATCGTCGGTGAGCTTGTGCGACAGGTTCAGGCTCGGGCTGAGGTTGTCGCCGAATTCCTCGTGATGATCCAGGCGCAAGCCAGGGGTGACGGTGGTGTCGCCGATGACGATGTTGTCCTCGACGAACAGCGCATAGCTCTTGGCCGACATCTTCGAGTCGCTGCGATCGAAACCGGCGATCACGTCGCTGCCGGAGCCGCTCGGGTCGAAGCTCTGCGGGCGGAACGACCCCTGGTCGTTGAGGGTTTCATAGAGGTACTCGCCACCCAGGGTCAGCACGTGCTCGGTGCTGCCCATCGCGAACGGCAGGCTCGCTTCGCTGGTCAGGCGGGTGTTGCGCAGCCGCGACATCGCCGCGCCAGAGTCGTTGATCGACCCTTCCGGGCCCCCTGCCAGGCCTTCGTTGAGGCGCCAGTTGCGCACGTACTCGTAGGCCAGCACGGTCTTGCTGGTACCCCAGGTGAAGTCGCCCAGGTGGGTCAGGTCGTAGGTGTTGCGCTGCATGACGTTGGTCTCGTGGCCATACAGGCTGGAGATCAGGTCGATGTTGCCACCGCCGTTGCTGTTCATGGTGTCGCCGGCGTAGATATTGCCCTGGCGGCTATAGCCGGCGCTGAGCTCGAGGCGATGCTCGTCGTTGAGCCTCCAGCTCAGCAGGCCATTGATGTCCTTGTTGCGCACGCCCTCGCGCCCGGCCACCAGGGCACTGTTGGCGTGCTTGGCGTTGATGTCCAGGTCGTCGGCGTCGGTCTTGGCCAGGCCACCGTAGAGGCGAAAGCCCAGGTCGTCGGTCAGCCCGCCGCTGACGTTGAAGTTGGCGCGCTGGCTGGCGCCTTCGGCACTGTCTTCGGGCAACTGGGTGTACAGGTTGAGGTTGCCCTTGAGCTCGTCGGTCGGGCGCTTGGTGATGATGTTCACCACCCCGCCCATGGCACCGGAACCATAACGCGCCGCGGCTGGGCCACGGAGGATCTCGATGCGCTCGACCGCCTCGGCCGGCACCCAGTTGGTCTCGCCGCGGGTGTCGCGGTCGCCGTTCCAGCCGTAGCGCACGGCATTGCGGGCGTTGGACGGCTTGCCGTCGATGAGGATCAGGGTGTTCTCCGGGCCCATGCCGCGCAGGTCGATCTGGCGGTTGTTGCCACGCGCGCCGCTGGCGCTGTTGCCGGTCAGGTTGACCCCTGGTTCGCGACGGATGATGTCGGACAGGTCGTTGGCCGGGGGGCGGCGCTTGATGTCCTCTTCGGTGATGATCGACGAGCCCAGTGCCTGGCGTGCCTCACGCTCGGCCGTGACCAGGGTGTTCTGGATCACCAGCGCGTTGCTGTCGACCGGCACCTCCAGCACCTCGCCGGACGGGTTCTCCTCGGCCTGTGCCGCCGTGGCCAGCATGGCCGGCGACGCCAATGCGACGAAGGCCAGGGCCAGGCTGTTGGGGGAGGTTCTGGATTGCATCGACACATCTCCTGCAGTTCATGAGCGAAAAGGCGCGACCGCCTGGAAGACAGCGCACACAGAGCCACTGGCCTCACGAACGTTGCGTGGGGCCCTCAGGGATGGCGAATATAATAATTCTCAAATGTGTTTGTATCTTATTTACGAAATTTACAGATTGCGGGGGGAACTTTCATGCCAGTCGTTTGTGAGCACGCATCGGATTTGGCACTGCCGTGCGCTGGGTTGGCCCCCAGCCCCCACATCGACGATGCGGGCTTCAAGAATGGGAACAGGGGCGACGCACGCCATCCGGCGCCGTTCGCACCCTGCTCCACATGGCGGCCGCACGGCCGGATGTGTTTCGAGAGGTATTGCAGGGAAGGTGACATCCCTGTCCTTGGCGACACCCCGGGTGTCGCCGGGATTCTTGGGCAAACACCTTCGAAGTGCGAGTCCAGAACCGCTACGCCGGCGCCTTCGCTACCTCGATCGCCTCCCGAACCAGCGGGTCCAACCCCTCCCCCGGGTTGGCCTGCAACCACGCCTCCAGTTGCCGACGCATGGCTGGCGTCCAGAAGTTCTGCAGGTGCTGCCTCACCCCCTGCACCGCCAGCGCCCGGTCGGGCTCGCTGGCGAAGTAGTGGGCGATCTGGTTGGCCATCTTGACCAGGTTCTCGCTGCTCATCGGCGCACCTCGGCTTTCTCGGACTTCTCGGCCTGGCGACGCTCCTTGAGCAAGCGCCGTTGTTCATCGCTGAACGCCTGGTAGCGCTTCTGCCACTCCGATGGCTGGAACACCCGCACCACCTCTACGGCCGTGACCTTGTACTCGGGGCAGTTGGTGGCCCAGTCGGAGTTGTCGGTGGTGATCACGTTGGCGCCCGACTCAGGGAAGTGGAAGGTGGTGTACACCACCCCCGGCGCTACCCGACCGCTGACCTTGGCGCGCAACACCGTCTGCCCGGCGCGGCTGCCCACGCCGACCCAGTCTCCGTCCTTGATGCCGCGGCTCTCGGCGTCGGTCGGGTGGATTTCCAGACGGTCCTGGGCGTGCCAGGCGACATTGCCGGTGCGTCGGGTCTGGGCGCCGACGTTGTACTGGCTGAGGATACGCCCGGTGGTCAGCAGCAACGGATAGCGGCTGTTGGCCTTCTCGTCGGTCGGCACGTAGCCGGTCAGCATGAAGCGCCCCTTGCCGCGCACGAACTGGTCGATGTGCATGGTCGGGGTACCCTGCGGCGCGGCATCGTTGCACGGCCATTGCAGGCTGCCGTGGCGGTCGAGCTGCGCGTAGCTGACCCGCTGGAAGGTCGGGGTCAGGCGGGCGATCTCGTCCATGATCTCGGAGGGATGGCGGTAGTCCATGCGGTAGCCCAGGGCATTGGACAGGGCCACGGTGGCTTCCCAGTCGGCCTTGCCGGCCAGCGGCTCCATGACCTTGCGCACCCGCGAGATGCGCCGCTCGGCGTTGGTGAAGGTGCCGTCCTTCTCCAGGAACGAACTGCCCGGCAGGAACACATGGGCGAACTTGGCCGTCTCGTTGAGGAAGATGTCCTGCACCACCACGCACTCCATGGCCATCAGGGCCGCGGTGACGTGCTGGGTGTTGGGGTCGCTCTGGGCGATATCCTCGCCCTGGCAGTAGAGGGCCTTGAAGCTGCCATCCAGGGCCGCCTCGAACATGTTGGGGATGCGCAGGCCCGGGTCAGGCTGCAAGGTGACGCCCCAGGCCTGCTCGAACTCGCTGCGCACCCCCTCGTTGGAGATGTGCCGGTAGCCTGGCAGCTCATGGGGGAACGAGCCCATGTCGCAAGAGCCCTGGACATTGTTCTGCCCACGCAGGGGGTTCACCCCTACCCCTTCGCGACCGATGTTGCCGGTGGCCATGGCCAGGTTGGCGATGCCCATCACCGCGGTGCTGCCCTGGCTGTGCTCGGTGACGCCCAGGCCGTAGTAGATCGCCGCGTTGCCGCCGGTGGCATACAGCCGGGCAGCGGCGCGGATCTGCTCGGCGGGCACGCCGCACACCGGCCCCAGCACCTCGGGGGCGTTTTCCGCGAGGCTGACGAAATCGCGCCAGCGGGCAAAATCCTCCGCCTCGCAGCGGGCGTCGACGAAGGCCTGGTCGAGCAGTCCCTCGGTGACGATCACATGGGCCAGGGCATTGAGCATGGCCACGTTGGTGCCAGGGCGCAGTTGCAGGTGCAGTTCGGCGCGGGCATGGGGCGAGTCCACCAGGTCGATGCGCCGTGGGTCGATGACGATCAGCCGCGCGCCCTCGCGCAGGCGGCGCTTGAGTTGCGAGCCGAACACCGGGTGGGCGTCGGTGGGGTTGGCGCCGATCACCAGGATGACGTCGGCCTGCATCACCGAGTCGAAGCTCTGGGTGCCGGCCGACTCGCCCAGGGTCTGCTTGAGGCCGTAGCCGGTCGGCGAATGGCAGACCCGCGCACAGGTGTCGACGTTGTTGTTGCCGAAAGCGGCGCGCACCAGCTTCTGCACCAGGTAGGCCTCCTCGTTGGTGCAACGGCTGGAGGTGATACCGCCGATGGAGTCGCGCCCATGCTTGAGCTGGATACGGCGAAACTCGCTGGCGGCGTAGGTGAGCGCCTCGTCCCAGCTGACTTCCTGCCACGGATCGTCGATGTGCTTGCGGATCATCGGCTTGGTGATGCGGTCCGGATGGGTGGCATAGCCCCAGGCGAAACGGCCCTTGACACAGGCGTGGCCGTGGTTGGCGCCACCGCTCTTGTCCGGGACCATGCGTACCAGCTGGTCGCCCTTCATCTCGGCGCGGAACGAACAGCCCACGCCGCAATAGGCGCAGGTGGTGATGACGGCACGCTCGGGCTGGCCGAGCTGGACCAGGCTTTTCTCGCTCAGGGTGGCGGTCGGGCAGGCTTGCACGCAGGCGCCGCAGGAGACGCATTCGGAGGTGAGGAAGTTGTCCCCGCCGGCGGCGGCCACCCGCGACTCGAAACCGCGCCCGGTGATGGTCAGGGCGAAGGTGCCCTGGATGTCTTCGCAGGCACGCACGCAGCGGCTGCAGACGATGCACTTGCTCGGCTCGTAGTCGAAGTACGGGTTGGAGACGTCCTTCTGCTCGGCCAGGTGGTTGGCACCGTCGTAGCCGTAGCGCACCTCGCGCAGGCCGACCTGGCCGGCCACGGTCTGCAGCTCGCAGTTGCCGTTGGCCGAGCAGGTCAGGCAGTCCAGCGGGTGGTCGGAGATGTACAGCTCCATGACGTTGCGCCGCAGGTCGGCCAGGCGCGACGTCTGGGTACGCACCACCATGCCTTCGCTGACCGGTGTGGTGCACGAGGCTGGATAGCCGCGCATGCCCTCGATCTCCACCATGCACAGGCGGCAGGAGCCAAAGGCCTCCAGACTGTCGGTGGCGCACAACTTGGGAATGCTGGTGCCGAGCAGTGCCGCGGCACGCATCACCGAGGTGCCGGCAGGCACGCTGATGGAGCGGCCATCGATGACCAGGCTGACCTGCACGTCGCTGTCGCGGGCCGGCGTGCCCAGGTCGATGTCGTTGGCGGGGTCGAAGAAATTGATCACTGCGCGGCCTCCGTGGTGGTCAGACCGAAGTCGGCGGGGAAATACTTGAGGGCACTGGCCACGGGATAGGCGGTCATGCCGCCCATGGCGCAGAGCGAGCCGTACTGCATGGTGTCGCACAGGTCGCGCAGCAGCAGGGCCTGGTCGTGGCGTTCGCCGAGGTCGCTGCTGGCGATCAGCCGGTCCACCACCTCCATGCCACGGGTCGAGCCGATCCGGCACGGCGTGCACTTGCCGCAGGATTCTTCGGCACAGAACTGCAGGGCGAAGCGCGCCATGCTGGCCATGTTCAGGGTATCGTCGGCCACCACCACGCCACCGTGGCCCAGCATCGCGCCCATGGCAGCGAAGGCCTCGTAGTCCAGCGGGGTGTCGAAATGGCTGGGGGGCACCCAGGCGCCCAAGGGGCCGCCAACCTGCGCCGCCTTCAACGGCCGACCGCTGGCGGTGCCGCCGCCATAGTCCTCGACCAGCTCGCGCAGGCTCAGGCCGAAGGCACGCTCCACCAGGCCACCCCGGCGAATGTTGCCGGCCAGCTGGAACGGCATGGTGCCCAGCGAGCGGCCCATGCCGAAGTCGCGATAGAACGCCGCGCCCCTGGCCAGGATCACCGGCACCGAGGCCAGGGTGAGCACGTTGTGCACCAGGGTCGGTCGGCCGAACAGCCCCTCCAGGGCCGGGAGCGGTGGCTTGGCGCGGACGATGCCGCGCTTGCCTTCGAGGGATTCGAGCAGCGCGGTTTCCTCGCCACAGATGTAGGCGCCGGCACCGACCCGCACCTCCAGGTCGAAGGCCCGGCCACTGCCGGCGACGTCCTCGCCCAGGTAGCCTGCCTCACGGGCGATGGCGCAGGCCGCGTCCAGCACACGAATCGCGTCCGGGTACTCCGAGCGCACGTAGATGTAGCCCTTGTCGGCCCCCACGGCGAGGCCGGCGATGGCCATGCCCTCGATCAGCAGGAAGGGGTCGCCCTCCATCAGCATGCGGTCGGCGAAGGTGCCCGAGTCACCCTCGTCGGCGTTGCACACCACGTACTTCTGCCCTGCCCCAGCCTCGCGCACGGTACGCCACTTGATGCCGGCGGGGAATGCCGCGCCGCCACGGCCACGCAGGCCGGAGTCGAGCACGGCGGCAACCACGTCCGCCCCCTCGAGCGCCACGGCACGGGCCAGCCCTTCGAACCCGTCATGGGCACGGTAGTCCTCCAGCGACAACGGCCGGGTGATACCGGCACGGGCGAACAGCAGACGCTGCTGGGACTTGAGGTAGGGGATGTCCTCCACCGGCCCCAGGGCCAGGGAATGGCCACCTGCTTCGCCCATCAGGGCATCCAGCAGGCTGGGCACGTCTTCAGGCGTGACCGGCCCGAAGCCCATGCGCCCAGTGGCGCCCTCGAGCTCCAGCAAAGGTTCCAGCCAGTACAGCCCTCGGGAACTGGTGCGCTGGATATCCAACGCCACTTGCCGGCGCCCGGCCTCGTCGGCCAGCGCCTCGGCGACCTGGTCGGCGCCCACGGCGCGGGCCACCGAGTCACAGGGGATGAAGAGCTTCAGCATTCTTCGTCCTCCAGGCAGCCGTTGACCAGGGCACGCAGGCGCTCGGGGGTGAGGCGGGCATGCAGCCGGCCGTCCAGTTCCAGGGCCGGCGAGCAGGCGCAGGCGCCCAGGCAGTACACCGGTCGCAGGCTGATGGCGCCATCGGCGCTGGTGCCGTGGTCATCCAGCGCCAACTGCTCGCGCAACTGTGCAGCCAGGGCCTCGGCGCCCCGGCTCTGGCAGGATTCGGCCCGGCACAGGCGCAGGGTGTGGCGCGCCGGCGGTGTGGTACGGAAATCGTGGTAGAAACTGATCACCCCGCGCACCTCGGCCTGGCTGAGGTTGAGGGCATGGGCGATCTCGGGGACGGCGGCATCCGGCACGAAGCCTGCGCCGTCCTGGATGGCGTGGAGGATTGGCAACAGGGCGCCGGGCATGGCCTTGTGGCGTTCCAGCGCGTCCTGGATCAATGGCAGGTGAAGCGTCTCATCAGGCATACAGCGGACCTCGGCATCACGGACAAGGCTGCCGCGGCGGGCAGGCGTCCGGCGTGTTCTGCTGTGGCGCACCGGTCACGTCACGGTCACGTGGTATACGGGCGCCCTCCTTGCCCATGGCCGTGCGTCTGCGCGCACTGGTTCCCCTGGGCATCCTGCAAGCATGGCACTCCTGGCGCCGGCAGGTTGCACCCAAACGACCAGGCGCATCCTGAAACCGACCAGGGGTCCGCCCAGGATGCCGTGGCGGCCGCCGTACTCACTTCAACGGCAGGGCCTGGAACTGTTCCCGCAGGGTATGGAACGGCGCCACCAGGCGGATGGGGGTGCCGTTGATGTGGGTGAGCGCCCCGCTATGGGCGGCCGAGTACAGGGCTTTCAGGTCGTTCCTGTCGTCCTCGGTCAGTTGGCTGTCAGGGCCGTAGTTCATGATCGAGACCGGTTTCTGCGAGCCGAATGGAATGCTGGGGAAATCCGCCTCCTGCTGGGGCGCGAACCAGTGCCGGAGGCCGAACACATGGCCCAGCTCGTGGGCGATGGTCTCGACCTGCTCGGCCTCGTCCTGCTTGAACAGCGTCGGGTAGATCACCAGGTCGTGCCGCCCGGGGTCGGGAAAGAAGGCACTCGCCAATACGCAGGCTCCTGCCCCGTCGCAGCGTTCGACCTGCTGGACGACGATCTGGAAATCCCAGGCGTCGTCATCCCTGGCGAAGGCGATCGGCACGGCGTCGCCCCAAGCCCGTAGGGCCTGGCAGAAAAGCTGCTCGATCCTGGCCTTGGCGGCGTCGGGCGCAGCGAAGCGCGCCAGCGATTGCTCCTGGAAGCGCCACCTGAGGATGGTGTCTTCGCGCCAGAGCGGAATGAAGCCCTGGGTGGCGTCCAGCTGCAGTTCGGCAACGTTGCGCACATGGCCGCGGGATTCGGTGGCACAGATGATGTTCTGCTTATGTCCATACACGTGCACTTTCGGATCCAGACCTTCCTCTGGCCCGCCGCTCGGCTTGAGGCGGAACGGGTCGACGGACGCCTGTGCCGGGTGGTTGTCGGTTTTCTTCCTGGGGGTTCGAGCCGCCATTGCGTTCTCCTTGCATGGGGGATGATTGCACGAAAAGCTAGCTGACCCTGGGCCGCCTGCAAGCCCAGGGCTGTCAGTCGCCCCAGGCCCGCGCACGCCTCGATCGCCTACACGGCCAGCCGCGCCAAGCGTTGCAGGGCGAGGATCACCCCCGGATCGCGCGCCTCGAGGACATCCGCCTGGATCCGCGCGATCACCGACTTGAGCAGCTCGGTCTGGGTCATCCGGGTTTGCTGCTGCAGCGCCAGGAAATCCTCGGCCACGTGGGGGTTGACCTTCATCGACAGGCGGCGGGTCGCCCCCGAAGGCGGCAGGCCGCGCTGACGCCGCTGCTCGTCCAGCGAGCGGGCGAACGCCTCGTGGGCCGGCAGCAGTTGCTCGCCCTGGCTGGCCTGCACCAGCAACTGGAAGTAATGGCCGAGGAACAGCTTGCGCAGGTTGGCCCCGGCTTCGCAGCTGACCGCGTGCATGGCCGCGTCGAGGGCATCGAGGTAGACCGCCGGCAACCGCGCCTCGATGGACTTGAGTTGTTGCTTGCGCGCCTCGCGGATGGCCGGCGTGGACTGCGGCGGAATGGCGACTACCGTATCGCAGTGCGTGCACACGCCGACCAGGATGTCCCGCGCCTGGCCCTGGCCATCGCTGAATGGCACGTCGCGACGCACGTAGCGGGTCTGCACCACGGCCTGGCAATGCTCGCAGAGCGCCTTGCCGCTATCGCCTTCGAAAAGGATCTTCATGATCTGGGGTCTCACCGATGTACGCTGATGAACCAGGCTCCTGGCTCGATGAAATAGAACTTGATGTACCAGCCGTGCCGCCTGAGCACATGGACATCGATTTGCGCGACGGCGTGATGGGGGCTGCAGGCGTGGTGCATGCCGCTGCACGCGCGAACGATGCCGATCACCTCCTGCGCCGAAACCGCCCCTGTCGCCAGCAGGTTCTTCACCTCGATGTCGCCACGCGACACATGCAGGTAGTCACCCCTCTCAAGGGCCGCGATCAGGTCGCGCCTGGCCTTCCTGAAGCCATTCTCCATAGTCTTCCCTGTCGATACGAAAATCATCGTACAAATTCATGAGGACGTCCACCCATGTGGTGAACCTGAGCGACCGACGGTTGCCCAACCCTTCGGGAGGTAAACCGCGAACACTCTTGGTAGACTATGGCCCTGTTGTCTGCGCAGCGGCGCCCAGCAATGTAACCGCCGCTTTCGCAATCTTTCCCGATGTGTCCACCCCGACATGCGTGCGCCGCAGACATTCCCGACCGCTTTCGTTACCCGCCGTGAACCATGCCAGCAGAAACCGTGATCCCAACCACCACCACGCGCCCTGAGCCGTCCCGCCGCTTTTCCGTGGCACCGATGATGGATTGGGCCCAATCTTCCTGAATGACTTTATTTACAAGGCCTGTAGGCATCAATTTCTGGCTGCGTACCATTTTTGTACCAACCACCTAGGGATTCTCCGATCAAGTCAGCACAAGCCGCCCGACCTGTGCTGAAATAGCCCTCCGTTCAGCCCCCCAGCAAGTCTTGCCCATGAGTCAGATGAGCTTTTCCGATTTC
>NZ_JAMYBK010000044.1 GCF_024127895.1 Pseudomonas guariconensis
TCTGATGTGACATCGATTGGGGCTGCCTTGCAGCCCTTCGCGGGCAAGCCCGCTCCCACAGGATCGTGCATTTGCAGCGTACTTGTGGGAGCGGGCTTGCCCGCGAAGGGCCGCAAAGCGGCCCCAATGGCTTAAGTGAACGGCATTAGCCAAATGGCAGCCTTTTTTGTGCCTGCAGCGTCCACATCCCCACGCTCATGCATCTTGCAAGCTTTTGACGCAGTCCTGTGATGAGGAAGCCCTTTTGCCTGTGGGTAAGCGTCGGCACAACTACACGAGTCTTCGCGTCTGACAGGCCCCAGGAGAAAAATGGCATCCCTTCCGAAGAACCCACTCAGCGAAGCGGCTATCGAGAGCCCGGAGAATCAGATCCCGGAAATAGCTGCCGCCGCCACACATCTAGCGTACTATCGCGCCCCATGCCGACGGTCGCGTTGAAGTGTTTGGCGAAACCAAGCCTCGGGGCAAGGTTACGACGGGCAAGGTCTTCACCGTTCGCAAACTGCATGGGCGCGCCTGAATTGAGTTTTTTGCCGGCCTGAACGGCTCCGGCAAGAGCACCGCGCAGCGGAACCTAATGGGAAGACACATACGACGCCTGCGCATGCGCCGGTGGAATAGCGAAACTCTCGCGCATGCGCCTGGCCTCCGCCTGGGGCGAGCGTCCGAACAGCCGCTTGAACTCGCGATTGAACTGCGAGGCGCTGGCATAGCCCACGGCATGGCTGGCAGCCTGCGCCGTCATGCCCTGGCGCACGATCAGCAAGCGGGCCTGATGCAGGCGGGTGCATTTCACATATTGCATCGGCGACGTCTGGGTGATCGCCTTGAAGTGGCTGTGGAACGAAGGCACGCTCATGCCGGCTTCGTCGGCCAGTTGCGCAAGGTCGAGCGGCTGCGCGTAGGCCGTGTGAATACGCCGAAGCGCCTTGGCGATCCTGCCGAACTGCCCTTGCATGGCCAGCGCGGCACGCATGACAGTACCCTGGGCGCCGGTCAGGACGCGGAAATACAGCTCGCGCAGCAAAGCGGGGCCGAGGATCGTCGCTTCGAGGGGGTCGTTCATCGCCGTCAGCAAGCGCAGGACGGAATCGGCGAGCGGCTCATCCATGGGGCTCGACATCATGCTCCGCGGCGCCTGCTTCGGCGAGGGCGCCTGCCGCTGGTCGATCTGGACCATCAGCTCGGCGGCGAGCTGGAAGTCCAGGTGCAGGTAGATGGCCAATAGCGGACGCTCGGCCGTCGCGTCCGTTTCCATGGTGAAGGGAACGGGCACGGCGACGGCCAGGTAGTGCTGCTCGTCGTACACATAGACCTGATCGCCGAAATACCCGCGCTTGCAGCCCTGGCATACGATCACGATACCGGGATCGTAGAGAACGGGTGTCCGCGCCAGGGGGCGATTCGATCTGAGGAGGCGGACGCTGGCCAGGGGCGTGAGGTTGTACCCCTCGCTAGGTGCCAGCGCCTCGAGCAGGGCAACCATGCGCGCCTGGTTCGGGGACACCTGGTGATCGTGGCGTTCGGATACGGCATCTTTCATAGAATTAGGCAATAAAGTCAGAAGATACGCCCTCTGGCAGCGGCTGGCGGCTGAGTATTATGCGCTCATTCCCCCTGCAATGGAGCCATCGCCATGCCACCTCGCAAAACCCTGTTGATCACCGGAGCCAGCAGCGGCTTCGGGCTGGCCCTTGCCCAAGAAGCCTTGGCCGATGGCCATCGTGTGGTGGGCACGGTTCGTAGCGAGCAGGCCAAGGCCACGCTCGAAGCGCTCGCCCCCGGCCGGGCATTCGGACGGTTGCTGGACGTGACCGATTTCGCGGCCATCGACCAGGTGGTCGCCCAGGTCGAAACGACCGTCGGCTCGGTGGATGTGCTGGTGAACAGCGCCGGCTATGGCCACGAAGGCATCCTCGAAGAATCTCCGCTGTCGGAAATGCGCCGGCAGTTCGAGGTGAACGTGTTCGGCGCCGTGGCGATGATGAAGGCCGTGCTGCCGTACATGCGCCAACGGCGGCGCGGCCATATCCTGAACATCACCTCGATGGGCGGTTTCATCACCCTGCCCGGCATCGCCTACTACTGCGGCAGCAAGTTCGCGCTGGAGGGCATCTCCGAGGTGGTGGGCAAGGAAGTCGAAGGCTTCGGCATTGCCGTGACCGCCGTGGCGCCCGGCTCCTTCCGCACGGACTGGGCCGGCCGCTCCATGGTGCGAAGCCCTCGCTGCATCGCCGACTACGACACGCTGTTCGACCCTGTGCGCAAGGCGCGACAGGAAAAAAGCGGCAAGCAGCTTGGAGACCCGAAGAAAGCTGCCCGCGCCATGCTGGAGGTAATCGACTCGCAGCATCCGCCAGCCCACTTGCTGCTCGGCAGCGATGCCCTTGGCCTGGTGCGCCAGAAACTCGGGGCGCTCGGGGAGGAAATCGCCGCCTGGGAAACCCTCACCCGTTCCACGGATGGCTGAGGGCTCAAAGCCTGAAGTACTGCCCGATCATCTGCGAGAGCAGTACCACCGGCTCTTCCGACTGGGCCTGGGCGAACGTGAGGAACACGACGTCGTGCTCGGCGACCTCGGGCAGGCCTGCCAATATCACCATCCGGCCGGTGACACGCGAGCGGTCCAGCAGGGTGATCGCCATGCCCGTCTCCACGCATGCCTTCACTGCCTGGCTGGATGGGCTGTCCAGCACGACGCGCCATTTCCGCCCACTGTTGCGAAGTGCGCTCAGCATCGCCTCGCGATAGGGGCACTCCGCTGCGTAGAGCGCCAGGGGAAGTGGGTCGGCCAGAACCGATGGGCCGTTGGCTGCGCCGACCCACACCGGCGTGGTGCCAGCAAGCGGCTTCTGCCCGTCCACAGGTTCTCCCTTGGGCACCACGGCCACCGCCGCATGGAGCCTGCCGCGCCGGACCTGCTCGCGCAGCGTGAGGCTGGGCCCGGTCTTGACTTCCAGTACCACGTTCGGACGCTGTTCGGCGAAACAGGGCAGGATGTCGCGGATGACGTGGTCGGCATATTCATCCGGCACGCCGAGGCGGATACGCCCCGTCACACTGCTGCCCTGCACTTCGGACAGCACCCGATCATGGGTGTGGAGCAGCTCGGTGGTCGAGACCAGCAACCGCCTGCCGAGCGCCGTGAGGGAGACCGACTGGTTGTCGCGCTCCAGCAAGCGCCCACCTACGATGCTTTCCAGCCGCTGTATGTGCACGCTGATGGCGGCCGGGCTCTTGTGCAGCTGTTCGGCCGCCGCCTTGAAGCGACCGCTACGGGAGACCGCGTGGAAGGTGCGGAGTAGCTCGATATCCAGAATGGCGCTCATCGTTCATGAATCCTGAACCAGTATTTCCATTAATTTTGATTTATTAGATTAGCGCTGATTCGTAGTGTGTGCGCATGCCTCTGCTCTTGGGAGCCGTCATGAGCCTGTCCTCGAACTGCGGTTGCTTGCCCACTGCCCTCCCTCTGCCCCTCTTGGAAGCTGGGCTGGTGTTCGCCTGGAGTTCTGGTTTCGTCGGCGCGCGTTTCTCCGTCGACCAAGCGCCCCCGATGCTGGTCGTCTTCTGGCGCTGCATTGCCGTCATGCTCATCCTCCTGCCGTTCGTCTGGCGCCCTCTGCTGCGCATGTCACCGCGGGCCTTGCTGCACACCGCAGGCAGCGGCCTGCTGGCCATGGCGGGGTACCTGGCCGGTGTCGTGCAGGGCATCGCACTAGGCGTGCCGGCGGGCCTTGCCGCGTTGCTGGCGGACCTGCTGCCCTTGGGTGTCGCCGCGCTGTCCGCCGGATTGCTGGGGCAGCGGCTGAGCTTGCGCACCTGGGGCGGATTGGCGATCGGCCTGACAGGCGTGCTGCTGGTGACTGCCGATGCCCTGGGCCTGGGGCACGCCCCGCTGTGGGCCTACGCACTGCCCTTGCTCGGCATGCTGTCCCTGGCGCTGGCGACCCTTTGGCAGAAGCATTCGAAGGTGGCGACCAACGTCGGACTGTTGCCGAATCTGTGGCTTCACTGCTGCGCTTGCAGCGTGATTTTCGCCGGGCTCGCGAGTATCGAGGGCGGGTTGGCTCCGTTACCGACGCAGGGTTTCGCCGTGAGCGTGCTGTGGACAGCACTGCTCTCCAGCCTGGGTGGCTACGGGCTGTACTGGATATGCCTGAAGCGCTCCACGCCCACCCGGGTTGCGAGCGTCCTGTATCTCAGCCCCGCCGTTACCCTGGTGTGGGCCTGGGCCATGTTCGGCGACCCGCTCTCGTGGCAGATTGCACTTGGCACGGCGGTGTCCCTGGTTGGTGTCTGGATGGTGGTCAATGCAGAGGCGGCGATGTGTTGAAGAATGTGAACTTCTGCCAAGCGGTACTTTGTGGTGTTGGGGCCGCTGAGGGCACCCGAAATCTGCGTACCTCAACCTAAATGCACCTGCCCCCGCAGATGCTCCACCAGCATATCGATGAACGTCCGCACCTTGGCCGCCCCGTACTTGCTCTCCCGGTGCAGCACATGGATCGGCCACGGTGCTTCCTCGTACGCAGCCAGGATCACCTGCAAGCGCCCGTCCGCCAGCTCGTCGGCCACCTGGTAGGACAACAACCGCGCAATGCCAAGCCCGGCACTGGCAGCGGCGATGGCGGCGTCGTTGCCAGTGACCGTCAGGCGCGGCTTCATGCGGACCTGAGTCGGATCGTCGAGGGCGCCGAAGCGCCAGTCGGTGCGCGGCGAGAGATTGCCGGCAGCGATGACCGCGTGGCCTTGCAGCTCGGACGGATGACGCGGTGTACCGTGGCGCTCGAGGTACTCGGGCGAGGCGCACAGCAGCCGGCGCATCGAGCCCACGCGCAGCGCCTTGAGGCCAGAGTCGGGGAGCTGGCCGATGCGCACCGCGACGTCCATGCCCTCTTCCACCAGGTTCACCACACGGTCGAGGAAGTAGGCGGACACGTCCACCTCGGGGTACTGCTGCAGGTAGCGAACGATGCAGGGCATGACGAACTTCTTGCCGAACAGGATCGGCGCGGTCACCGCCAGATCGCCCTTGGGCGCCGCATTGATGCCGGCCGCGGCTTCGTTGGCCTCGACGATGCTGGCGAGGATATGCCGGGTGTCTTCCAGGTAGCGGCCGCCGGCTTCGGTCAAACGTACGCTGCGGGTGGTGCGCTGCAGCAGCTTGACCCCGAGCTGTTCTTCCAGGGCGCTGACGGCGCGGGTAACCGCCGCTGGCGAGATGCCCAGGCGACGCGCGGCGGCGGCGAAGCTCTCCAGCTCGCCGACCGCGACGAACACCTTCATCAGGTGGATCTGGTCCATGCCGCGCCCCTGTGGTTGTGGTCGATCGATTATTCCAGTGGCGGGGCTAGAGCTCCAGCACCAGCGGTTGCGTGCCCTCCTCGCCTTGGGCCGGGACGGCGCAACAAATCAGCACGCTGCCGCTGGGCGGCAGTTCGGCGGGCGGGTTCGGGTAGTGGGCCTGGCCGCTGGCCAACCGTGTCGCGCAGGTACCGCAGGCGCCACCACGGCAACTGAAGTCCGGGGACAGGCCGCGGCTTTCGGCGAGTTCCAGCAGGGTGCCGCTGCCGGGGGACCAGCGAGCTTCCTTCGCGGAAGTGGCGAAGTACACCGGCACCGATTCGGTGGCCGCTGGTGGCTGTTGCAGGGCGGGCTGGTCGTCGGTATGGCGACGCAGGGTCGAGGGGCCGAAGGCCTCGGCGTGGATGCGCGCGTCGGGCACGTGCACACCGCGCAGGCCTTCGTAGAGATCCTGGGTGAAGCTGGCTGGGCCGCACAGGTAGAAGTCGTAGTCGTCCAGCGCCAGGGTGGCCTTGATCTGCTCGATACCGAGGCGGCTGGCGAACTCATAGTCGCGACCTTGCACCGCCTGGGCTTCGGGCTGGCTCAGGGCGCGATGGAGGCTCAACAGGCCACCGGCTCGCTGCCTCAGCGTGGCGAGCTCCTCTTGAAACGGCAGGTCGGCCAGCGTGCGTGCGCCATGGAACAGGTAGATACGGCGCCCCTGTCCGGTGTTCAGTTGCTCGCGCAGCATGGCGATCAGTGGCGTGATGCCGACGCCCGCACCGGCCAGCACGATTGGCCGCAGGCTCTGCCGATCGAGGGTGAAGCGGCCCATGGGCAGACGCACGTCCAGCCGGTGGCCGACCTTCAGGTACTCATGAAGATGCCGCGATACCGCCCCCTGCCGCTTGACGCTGATGCGCAGGTAGCCGTCGGATGGTGCACTGGAGAGGCTGTAGGTACGGATCAGCGGCGTCTCGCCAGCGAGCCGCAGGCGCACGGGGATGTGCTGGCCCGGGGCGAAGTCTACCGGCGCTTCATCCTCGGGCTGCAAGTAGAACGAGCGGATCTCGCGGCTCTCCTGTTCGATACGCACCACGCGCCAGGCCAGCCACTGGCGCTGGCGTTCGCGCTGTTGCAGGCGCTGCTCGGCCTCGGCCCAAGTGCCGGTCATCAGGCTGGTCGGGGCGTATGCCTGGAAGGCCCAGCGCAGCGACACGGCGGCCGGACGGAACACCACCTGCTCGACCTGCACCGTCCAGAGCCGCTCGGCGCCTTCGAAGGCAGCGATCGAAGGGCTGTCCAGGACCACCTCGGTTCGCCCGCACAGCTGCAGCAGGTTGCCGCTGGTGAAGTCGACGAACAATAGGCCGGCGATGGGGTTCAGCAGCAAGTTGCCGAGGGTGTTGAAATGCAGGTTGCCGGCGTAGTCGGGGATGGTCAGGCGGTTGCCTTCGACCTTGATGAAGCCCGGCCGGCCACCGCGATGGGACACGTCCACCGAGCGCTGGCCGTCGACCTGCTCGATGTAGCTGGCGACGAAGAAGGTGTCGGCGCCTTCGATCATGGCGATGGCGTCGGCATCCAGGTCCACTGCGTCGATGCGCCCTTGGGCAGGCTCGTCGACCCGGGTGTAGTCACGCTGCTGGATGTATTGCGGGCAGTTGCCGAACGACTGCTCCACCCCGACCTCCAACTGGCCGCCGTTGGCCTGGCGGATCAGGCCATTGAGACGATTGCGCCGCCGGGTGTGCAGTTCGATCCCGAGCAACCCGATCGCCTCCCCGGCGACCAGCCCTGGCGTAATCGGGTCATCGGCGACGAGATCGGTAGCGATCAGCAGTTGCCGCGCATCGGGCGAGCGAACGAAGCCTTCCGGGCCTTCGAGCAGCGTCGCCCAAGGCTTGCCATCCGGGTCCACTGCACCTGCGACCAGGAATGGCAACTGATGGTAGAACGCGCGGTGCTGATCGGGCATGTAGTCGCGGATGACCTTCTGCCCGAACACCTCCATGCGCTGCGCGACACCGGCCTGCACCTGCAACTGCTTTTCACCTGCGTGCCAGGGCGAGGTGCGATGTTCGGGGCGGTCGTGCATGGTGGCATTCCTCGCGAAGCCTTCGGCTCAGAGGGTTTCCTGCAGGCCAATGACTGTGCGCGGCATCGGCACGAAGCCCGGCAGCGCTTCGATCCGGGCGAGCCAGGCGCGCACGTTGGGGTACGGTTCCAGCGACACATTGCCTTCGGGTGCATGGGCGATGTACGAGTAGTTGGCGACATCGGCAATGGTCGCCTCGTTGCCGACCAGGAACGGGCGCTCGACCAGTTCGGCGTCGACCACCTTGAGCAGGGCGTGGGCGCGGCCGATGACTTCGTCGGTGTTGAACGTGGCGCCGAACACCGTCACCAGGCGTGCGGCGGCGGGGCCGAAGGCCAGCGGCCCGGCGGCTACCGACAGCCAGCGCTGCACACGCGCGGCACCGACTGGGTCCTGGGGCAACCAGCGCTCACCGCCGTAGGCCTTGGCCAGATAGACCAGGATGGCGTTGGAGTCGGCGATGACGGTGCCGTTGTCGTCGATCACCGGCACCTGGCCGAAGGGGTTGAGGGCGAGGAAGTCGGGCTGCTTGTGGGCCCCCTTGGCCAGGTCGACGAAGACCAGCTCGGTGGGCAGGTTCAGCAGCGACAGCATCAGCTCGATGCGGTGGGCGTGGCCGGATTTGGGGAAGTTATAGAGTTTGATCGGGCTTGGCATGTTCTCGGCTCCTGGTCAGCGCCGGGAGTGGCGCTGCTGGAGAACATGCTGCACTGGTTCGGCTGGCAGCAGAATCGTTGCGGGGAGCAATCCATAATTTCGGTAGGCGGAATAATGGGAGACGGCACCGGCCTATTCGCGGGCAAGCCCGCTCCCACAAGGCCTCTCGCAAGGCTTGCCCAATCTGGAACTCAATGCCGCTGCTGCTTCTGGTACCGGTACAGCCCACGGGCCGCCTCGACCACCTGCGGCACGCAGGCTTGATGCTCGTCGAAACTCATCGAATCGAGCAGCTCGAAGTTGTCTTCCAACCCATGCAACGAAATGGCCTTGAGCAGACGATCCTGCTCAGGCGGCAGCTCGCCCCATTCAGCCACCTGCGTGCCGCGCATGTAGCCGAAACACCATTCCTCGAGAATGATCGCCGGCCCCTCCTCGCCTTCGCTCTCTTCGAACAGTGGCGCGAAATGCTCGAGGTCGTCGGCCAGCTCGCCAGCCACCTGGTTGGCATAGCGCAGCATCAGTGCGGTATAGGCCTCTTCCTGGGCCTGGCTCTTGAACTTGGGCACCTTGCCGCCAGCGACCGCAGGCAGCCATTGCTCGGGGTTGACCTTGGCCGGCGAGCTGGCCAAGGCGGTGAAGAAGCCATTGAGCTCGGCCAGGTTGAGGACCGAATAGTCGTTGCCGTAGGTGATCAGCAGGTCTTCGAGGCGGTCGAGTTCTTTGTCGCTGAGAGCGGGAAGCATGGGCAGCGTGTCCTGGGTAAATGTGCGTGCACCCTAGCACAAGTGCCGGGGCCACGTGTCCAATAGCGCGGGGTCGCCTGTTCCAATCAGCAGCCAGAGCAGGATGCGGCACTTGCGAGGGCACAATGCGCCAGCCATACGCATGCCCTTGGCCTGAAGATCGATTTCTCCACCTGCAAAGCCGTACGTCGCCCTCGCGGTCGGACCGCTGCCAGTGCGTGTGGCCACGACGACCGGCATGTGCCGAGCAACGTTGGCCATCGCATCAGCCCAGGCGCTAGAGACATGGCCTGCACCAAAGCCGGCAACCACCAACCCTGCGTACCCTAACTTGGGGAGTACCTGCAGCAGCGCCGTGTCTGCATCGAGGCATGCCTCCAGCAAGGCGACGCGATGCTCCACCTGCCGTGGTGCAGGCAGCACCGTGCGCGGCAAGGGCGGGTGGCGGTAGGTCACATCTCCCTCCACGACCTCCCCTATAGGTCCACCACCGGGTGATTCGAAAGCAGCCATCGCCAGGCTGGCCACCTTGCGAACCCTGGCGGCCGAGTGAACGTGATCATTGATCACCACCAGCACGCCACGCCTACGACTGCCCGCATCTATCGCCACCTGCACCGCCGCCAGCAGGTTCGCCGGACCGTCAGCACCCGGGTGACTGGCCGAACGCATCGCACCGGTCATGACCAGCGGGGTGTCGAAAGGCCAGAGCAGGTCGAGGAAATAAGCCGTTTCCTCAAGGGTGTCGGTGCCTTGGGTGAGGACCACGGCCTGAGCGCCGTGCTCCACCTCACCACGGACCCAGGCCAGCACTTCCAGCAGTGCTTGGAAGCCGAGCGATGCGCTTGGCTCCAGACACAGCGTGGCGGTGCTGAACCACGCAAGCCCATCCAACTGCGGCAGTGACGCCAGCAACGCCTCGCAATCGAGCTTCGGTATCACCCCTTGCCCAGGTGCTGCGCACTGCATGCTGACCGTGCCGCCCAGACTGCCGATCGACAACCTTGGTAGTTCTGTCTTCTGTGTCATGCATTACCTCCTGCAAGCAACCCGACCAGGGGCAAGATCCCCAGGGTGCTGATGGCCATGGACAAAACATTGCCGATATAACCGTGCATGTAGGCCGGTAACCGCTGGCTGATCGCCACGGCCAAGGGCGGTGCGACCAATGCTCCCAGGACCGCGCTGGCGACTATCACTTGCCAACTGCCTCCTAGTGTGAGCACTGCGGCAGGAACGATCGACACGATGGGAATATAGGTGGGATACCAGCCATGCTCCATCCACTGCCGCCGCCAGACCAGCACACCAACCAGCGAGGCCAGTGCCTGCCCAATCACCATCTGCAGCACCAGATGCGAGCCATAGGCCGGTGCTGCTGGGGTCAACACGTAGGCCAGCAATACCCCCAGGAGCAGCCCTAGGCTGGCCAGTTCATTGCCGAAGAACGGTGCTTCGCTGAAATCGGCCAGTACCCGGCGCAAGGTCCACAACACGCCGTAATCCGGTTTTGTCGCAAAGGGTACCGGCGTGGCAGGTTGCAAGCCACCACGTACCAACGAAGGGAAACGTCGGCACAGCAGGAAAGCCACCACGCTTGCCAGCGCCATGCCACTGACATTGCCGATCACCACCGGCAACTGCAGGGGATAGCACAGGTAGTTGACCAGCAACAGGCTCATGGGCGTTACCAGCAATGCACCAAGCAGCGCGCCATTGATCGCTACCCGCCAGCCACCGCCGAACAGCAGCACCATGGCCGCCGGTAGTGATACGAAAGCGACGAACGTCGGCTGCCAGGTACCACTGGAGAGGGTCCACCCCCATAGCGCATGACTGAGCAACAAGCCAAGCAGAGAGCTGGTGAACAGCCATGGCCACAGGCCTGTACCGTAGCAGATGGCGAAGCCTTGCCAGCGGTACCCACGGACATGGGTCCAATGTGCCAGGCCAGCGCCCAGCAGCAAACCGAGAGCCGGCAATTCGTGCTTGTAGAAAGCGACTTCGCTGATGTCGCCGATGATCCAGCGCAGCCTGCTCAATGGCTGGTCCAGAGTCGCTGTGAGCTGTGCGTAGTCTGGCCACTGGCCCAGCGCCAGGTTGACAATGAGCAGTACTGCCAGACCACTCAGGATCACGCTTGGTGTATGGGGTCGACGCGATGGGAAGGTCTGTTCCATGGCGCTCTCCTCAACGTGGCATCGGTGAATGAAGCCGATACCCCAGCATGGCGTCGTAGAGGTCCGTACGCCGGTCTCGGGGAAGATCATTGAGACTGTTCCAGATGGGGGCCGAGCGTGCGGTACTGAGATCCACGTCGGCATAGAGGATGCCCTCCTGCTCGGCGCTCGCCACCTCTCCGATAGGCCAACCGTTCGTGCCGGCGATCAGCGAACAACCCAGGAAGCGCCCGCCACGCTCGCGACCGATGCGGTTGGCCGCAGCGATGTAGACATTGTTGACGTGAGCGGCACTCATCGTGAGGTATGACGCCATGCAGCGCCCGGCTTCATCGAACAGTGGTGGTGGCGTCCATACCCAGTTGTTGAGGCTGCAAATGAGGTCGGCACCTTGCGCGGCCATGAGCCGGGGGACCTCTGGGAACCAGATGTCCCAGCAGATCAACAGCCCGATGCGGCCGATGGGGGTCTCGAATACCGGGAAACCCAGGTCGCCTGGTGTGAACCAGAGTTTCTCCTGGTTCCACAAGTGCGCCTTGCGGTAATGCCCCAAGCGGCCCTCGGGCCCGAACAGTACGGCGCTGTCATAGAGCTTGAGTCCGTCGCGCTCGGCAAATCCGGCGGCAAGATAGACCTGGTGCCCTTGGGCGAAGTCAGCCCAGGCCAGCAGGCTGCGACCGTCCTGCAAGGTCTCGGCGTGGGCGTAGGCCTCGGCGCGGGAGTGGAAGGTGTAGCCGGTATTGGCCAGCTCCGGCAACACGATCAGGTTGGCCCCTTCGCGTGCGGCACGCCGGGCCAAGGCCAGCCCCCTGCTCAGGTTCCCCTCGCAGTGCTCGAGCCCTACCTGGGGATCGTATTGGATGACTGCGATTCGAACGGGGCTGATGGGGATGCTGTGGTCGGGCATGGTGGCTTCCTTCTTGGAGTTGTTATGGAAGCCGCCAGTAGAACGGGGGCTGCTTGCTGAGCGACAGTCAGGGCAGTCCGATGTATCTGGAAGAAAAAGCAAAGATAGTAGAAAGAGCGGTCCTACATAGTTGTTTCAAACTCTCCCTTAACGCGCTTGGTAATGCGGATAATATTCGAGCTTGAAACCACCGTTGAATTGTGCAGCAGTGCGGTCACAGAGGTTAATCACAGTATCGATAGCTGTACGCAGGCAGGGCTCGGTCCAGCCGGCATCGACAGAGAACGACTCGCCGGCCAGATAGAGCCCAGAAATGCTGCTCAGGTCACGGTTATACTTCATTAGGCTCACAGCGTCGTAGTAGGTGCCAGCCCGGTACAACTTCGCACAACCCAACGCATTCCGGTCTGTAATCCACCGTTGTATGCAGATGTTTCCAGTATCGATGTAAGGCGAGATCGGCTCACCGATATTTGTGCAACGCAGCAAGATACGGTCGAGTTCTTTCACGCACTTGTCCACCAGCTCACTATCGGAAAACACTGCTAGTTTGGAGGCATCGTCTTCCCAAGTGTAGCTGAGTAGTATGCAGTCTTGGGCATAGCTACCGCTATAGCGATAGGCATAGACGTCGTGGACGAAGCTGTCGGTGACCAGAATCTGTGGCAACTGTGGGTTGCGATCGAGGAAGCTTTTCTGCAGTGGCGCGTAGACCTTGCAACTGGTTTCCCAATGGGCATGCTTCCAGGCATCAATGATGTGCTGTGGCAGCATTTCCCTTGTGAAGCCGTCGAGACACATCCCTGTCTCGATCAACCAGGATGGAGTGGTGAGCACCACACTGTCGAACTCATCGCTCAGTAATTGCGCCTTGGCCGGATTACTTTGGTGCCAACGATATTCAACCCGAATACGGCCGTCGGCCAGCTTGTGCAAGCCGCAAACCGAACTGTCCGTCAGCAAGCCATCCTCACGTGCCACGCACTGGCTGTATAGCGATGTGCCGAGCTCTTCGATGTTCATGAACAGTAGAGCTTCATCCATAGCAGCAAGACCAACGTAGGCTGGTGCCTGGAAATACAAGCCCTTGCTGTCACGCACCGCATCGACATCAAGATAGGGAGCTGTGAGAGGTATCCCGTGCTCGTCCACACGCCCATGCACCAGTTGCAAGTGGCTACTGAAACCGAAAATCGCGGTACGCAACGGATATAGGCAACAAACGTCGTAGAATGCTCCCCAGCTACCATCGCCGATGCCAATTGCATAGAAGATCGCCGATTCATCGCGATCCATGCCTAGCCCACCGAAATCCCCCGGATCCGCCGGGTCCCAGGCATCTAGGGCAGGGAGGAACACAAGGTCACGGAAAGACAACCTGTGGTATCGCTCGACGATCGCCGTCCACATCTGTGCCCAGCCTTCCGTACCATAGACAGCGGCTACCTTCTCAGCGAAACGCTCGGCAAAACGCCGCCATTTTCCTTGAATCCTCTGCAGTGCTGCAGTAGGTGGTGAAGTGTGGCCTTCAGGGTTTTTCCAGATCAGCAGCTTGGGCTCGCCCTCTCCTTCAAGCTGCCCCTCGCGTAGATAGATCCCAGTAGCATTGACCCAAGGCGTGCCTGGGTTGGGAAAGTCGGAGAGACGCAGCTCGAACAGATTCGCGTAATGCGCCATCAGGGATCGACCATCCTTTGGCGACTCACCGGTTCGGTTGAAGAAAGGCATGCGCATAGCACCCATTTCGAAAGGTGCCGAGGGTTGCCTCTGATCACCAGAACTATTCCTCACGGTCAGGTGGCGACCGCCAATGCGCTGGGCTTGTTCGATAAGAGTAATTCGGGTGAAGCCACAACGCAGTAGCTCTCGAGCTACCGTAAGACCAGTAACACCGGCACCGACGATGCAGATGCGATGCTCTGGCCGGGAGGCACGGCCAACTCCGCCATGCTGTTCAACGAGACGACGGTAGTCGAAACACAGGTCGGGAGGATTGGGAAAGCGCGCGCTCCACGGTTGGCCGGGGGATGCTGGCTCGATAGCCAGATCAGCGGGATGGTTATGAGTCGATCCGATGGTCATGATCTCGGGTTTCCATGGAAGATGAGAAACCTGATCATGCCGGAGCTAGCAAGGTAGGGAGCGGTAGATGTTTATCGTCGAATCGTGATCAGTGTTGTCTGATCTAATGCTATTACAAGCAAGCCCTACGGGCATTTAAGCGCCGCTTTAGTAAATATTGAGGTTACTTGCGGGTCAGCCAAGGCACCGAGCCACAGCTCCCACAGGGATAGCGCTGAATTGCAGAAGTACGCTGTACCTGTGGGAACGGGCTTGTTGCAAATAGGGCCGTCAGGCGTTAAACCGCCAGCGCACGCTCACGCAGTTCCTGGTTGAGGATGTGATCGTTCTCGCTGTAGTCGACCGGGCAGTCGATCACATGCACCCCCGGAGTCTTGATGCAGTGCTCGAGCAGCGGCAGGAAGCCCTCGGCGCTTTCCACGCGGTGACCGTTGGCGCCGTAGGCTTCGGCATATTTGACGAAGTCCGGATTGCCGTAGTCCAGGCCGAAATCGGTGAAACCCATGTTGGCCTGCTTCCAGCGGATCATGCCGTAGCCATCGTCGCGCAGGATCACCACGGTCAGGTGCATCCCCAGGCGCACCGCGGTTTCCAGTTCCTGGCTGTTCATCATGAAGCCACCGTCACCGCACACCGAGATCACCGGGCGGTCCGGGTACACCAGGTGCGCCGCCATGGCCGATGGCAGGCCGGCGCCCATGGTCGCCAGGGCGTTGTCCAGCAGCACGGTATTGGGCTTGTGGGCCTTGTAGTTACGGGCGAACCAGATCTTGTAGATGCCGTTGTCCAGGGCGACGATGCCTTCGGACGGCAAGGCGCGACGGATGTCGGCGACCATGCGCTGCGGGTAGATCGGGAAACGGTCGTCGTCGGCGCCTTCGGCGACCTGCGCTTCGTTGGCTTCGCGGATGGCCAGCAGGCGGGTGAAGTCCCAGTGGCTGGTGTCGGTCAGGGCTTCACCGATCTGCCAGACGGCGTTGGCGATGTCGCCGATCACTTCGATCTGCGGGAAGTACACGGCATCGACTTCCGCCGAGCGGAAGTTGATGTGGATGACCTCGGTACCGCCACGAACCATGAAGAACGGCGGCTTCTCGATCACATCGTGGCCGATGTTGACGATCAGGTCGGCGGCTTCGACCGCACGGTGCACGAAATCGCCAGCCGACAGTGCGGCGTTGCCGAGAAAGCGCGGGTGGCGCTCGTCGACTACGCCCTTGCCCATCTGCGTGGTGATAAAGGGGATACCGGTCTTGTCGATCAGTTGCTTGAGGACCTTGGCGGTCATCTTGCGGTTAGCGCCGGCACCGATCACCAGGATCGGGCTGCGGGCGGCCTGCAGCTTCTCGACCGCGGCCTCGACGGCCTTGTGCTCGGCCAGCGGGCGGCGGTGCAGGCTCGGCGGGATCGGCATCGAGTCGGTCTGCTCGGCGGCGATGTCTTCTGGCAACTCCAGATGCACGGCGCCAGGCTTTTCTTCTTCAGCCAGGCGGAAGGCTTCGCGCATGCGCGCGGGGATGTTGTCGGCCGAGGCGAACTGGTGGGTGTACTTGGTGATGGGGTCCATCATGCCGCACACGTCGATGATCTGGAAACGGCCCTGCTTGGACTTCTTGATCGGCTTCTGGCCGGTAATCATCATCATCGGCATACCGCCCAGATAGGCGTAGGCACTGGCGGTGACCAGGTTGGTCGCGCCAGGGCCGAGGGTCGACAGGCTGACGCCGGTCTTGCCGGTCAGGCGGCCGTAGGTGGCGGCCATGAAGCCTGCGGACTGCTCGTGGCGGGTCAGGACCAGCTTGATCTTCGACTTGCGCAGGGACTCCAGCAGGTCGAGGTTCTCCTCGCCGGGAATGCCGAACACATACTCGACACCTTCGTTTTCCAGGCATTGCACTACGACATCGGCGGCCTTGGCCATCTTGCTTGCTACCTCAAGTGATAGGACGGTGGTGAAGTCCAGGAATGCGCAGCACGGTGCGCTGGCATCGCTCAGTCCGGAAGCCGGAATTGCCCCGAACCTAAGCCTTGACGCAGGCTGGGTACGGAGAAGTCACGTCAATTGGCGGCATTAATTGTCGCACCCGGCGGGAGGAAGTGTGAGGGGGTGGTGGGCAAAAGAGCTTTGCGTTGGAAGGGTGGCGGCTGAGCTAGCCTTTGTGGCCGCTTTGCGCCCCATCGCCGGCAAGCCGGCTCCCACAGGGATGGCGCTGGCTTGCAGGTCTGCGCTGTACCTGTGGGAGCTGGCTTGCCAGCGATGGGGCCACCGCCAATCCCCAGC
>NZ_JAMYBK010000045.1 GCF_024127895.1 Pseudomonas guariconensis
GAACCAGGGAAAAGCCCTGGTTTTGATGCGATTGAGGCCTGAAAAATCGGCCTTGCGGCGTCGACACGTTACTTATCGCGGGCTTGGGGAAACTTGTTCGGAGAATCCCTAAAGGTTTACAGGTTACTCCGGTCACCTCCATGAACTGGGCGTAGAGACATATGCCTTTCGAACCACACCATAACCCTCGCGGTAAAATCGAAGACCGCTGGCATGCTGCGCACGCCATGCCCCTCAAGCGGATAGGTCAGCAACACGCTTTCTACTTCGCTAACGCTTTGCAATGCGCGATGAAACTCAAGCGCTTGCCCTGCCGGAGTGATCTTATCGAGTGCGCCACAAACATGCAGCGTCGGGGTCTTCACTCTCTCGGCATAGTGGATCGGACTGCGCGTGAAGTACTGCCCCTGCGGATCGCTCAGCGCATCGCGGAGCGCCAACTCGCAGAAGGTCGGCACGTTGCACGTCAGGTGCTGGCTGACCCAGTTGGTAACCGGTGAAGTGGGCACGGCCGCAGCGAAGCGCTGGTCCTGAGTAATGAGCCAGGAGGTAATATAACCACCATAGCTATTACCCATGACGCCAATACGCCCGGGATCTATTACGCCTTGGGCCTGGAGCGCATCCAGCCCCGACAGGTAGTCGTAAGTATCAGCACCGCCCATGTCGCCGAATACCAAGCGGGCAAACGCCTGGCCGCGGCCACTTGACCCACGTGGATTGGGCAGAAACAGCGCATATCCAGCCGCCAGCGCCATCTGTTGGAGCGCTGACCGCCCGATGTACTGCGGACGGACATACCAGACCGGACCGCCATGTACCTGCATAATTAACGGGTGCGGGCCATCTCCTTTGGGCGTAATGAGCCAACCATGCATTTCCAGCCCATCCGGTGCCGTCCAGACGAAGTCGCGCGCCGAGGCTCCAAGCGCTTGCATCCGTGCGTCGAGTTCAGGTACCGCGAAGCTACGGATCAAACGCTCGGTGCCAGCCTCAAAAGCGACCAGCGTGGGCGCCTCCAGGAACGACTCGACGAGGCAAAGGAAACTCTCGGGATGCCTGCCCAGCGGCGCGAGCTCCGAGAAAATCGAGCCATTGGGCTGGCGCTGGCTGTCGCGCCACAGCTCGCGGGCCTCACCAGTCTGCCGGTCGTAAACACCAGCAACGAAGTCCGGCCCTTGTCCCGCGCCGAACAGCAGTCTGTGCTCGTCACGCCAGATCAATTGGGTGACATCGGCATCGAGCGTGGCTACCTGGGTGACCGCGCCACTGGCGACATCGATCAATCGCAGATTACCGGCGACCAGGTTGCGGTCACTGCAAACGGCTTCGATCACGGCAATCGTACCGCCCGACGGCGTGGCGACAGCACAGTTGAGCTGGTCCTCCGGCTTGAACAGCGTCCGCACACTGCCGTCCTCGACGGCGATGAGACGGACATCTGCTGTATACCACCAGGTTTCCTCGGGATGATCCGAGCAGATCGCGACAACGTGACCGGGCCCGGCCCAACTTGCCTGCCAGACATTGACACCGGGCAAGGTGAGCCGTCGCACGCTTGCCGTGGCGACGTCCTGAATCCACACACTGCGCCAGGGCGAAGCCTCTGGCGCGCCCTCGACGCTTGGTGCCCAAGAGGCCTGGGTTTCGGCGTCCTGATTACTGGCCACCGCTATCGCGCCCTGCGCCCCGGCAAGATCCGACCCAAATCCGGCAACACAGAGCAACAGCGACTGGCCGTCGGCCGACCACTGCACCGACTCCACCAGACCATCGATCTGCGGACCAGCGACATCGATGCGGGTATTCACATCGAGGATACGCAACTGGTTCGCATGAGCCTGCTCACGGTCCGACAGGTACGCGATCGAACCGCCGTCCGGCGACCATTTGGGGCTGCTGTCGGATCCCGCGCCGTTGGTCACGGTTTCGATGGCGCCCGAGCCCAGATCGACGAACGCGATCCGGGTCGATGGCACCCCTTGTAACGCCTCACACACCACCGCAGCCGCAACCGCAGTGCCCCCATCGGGACTGACCATCAGTTGGGTTAGGCTGGATACCTCGCCACTGCCTGGACGCAGCCAAGCGCGGGTAAGTTGCTCGGCTTCAATGAACGAGCGATGCTCACGAAAATCCTTCTGCATCATCTTGCCCCGGAATGAGAAGATTGTCTGTGGACTGGGACCGGCTCAGGCCACCCGGTTGAAGATTCTCACCATCGAACCCAAACGACGCATTTTCCCATTGTCGTCAGGGTCAACAAAGGCAAGAGGGAAAGGAAACTCCACGCCATTCACGCTCATCAGGAACAGGTGTTCGCCAGCCCGCTGAAGAGCGAAGATCGTACCCTTGGAGTTGTCGGTCTCGTACAGGTCCTGTCTGGGCGCCATCCGGGCCAGCAGTTGCCCACCCTCACGGTAGACGTCGAAGCGAATCAGTTGGCTCTCGAAGGCCCCCTCGTAGGGCGCGGAGTCGAAATCCCCGTCAATCGGCGTTAGCGGCTCGGACGTCGAGCCCCAGCTTCGCAGGATAGGATCAATGAGCGTCGCGTCGAACACCCCCTGTTTCGAACAGTTGGTCAGCAACGCGAACGCCTGGCCACTCTCCGGGTGCGCATAGAGCCATGAGGAGACACCCGGACCGCCACCGCCATGGAACAAGACACTGCCCGACAGGATCATCCACCCCAGGCCTATGCGCCACGTGTGGGGAGACAGAAAGCCGGTGGTTTCCTGCGCCATCAGTTCTGCGCTGGCTTGCGAGAGGATACGCGTCCCGTTGACGCCAACCCCGCCGTTGATCAACGCACGAGCGAAGGTCACCAGGTCGCTGGCGGTCATCATGACCGTAGCGCCGGCCGGGCCGAAGCTCAACGGCAGGAACGGCCGGGTGCTCTGCACCAGCTTGCCCTGCAAATCGACCTGATCGCCGACGCTGACGCGAAAACGCGGAAGTTCGGTGATATCGGCCAACGAGTGCTGAAGACCCAGCGGCTCAAAGATCCGCGACTTGACCAGGCTGTACCACCCTTCACCACGAAGTTTCTGGGTGATGTGACCCGCAATGACCGTGCCGATATTCGAATAAGCCGTCGCTTCACCCGGCGCGTGCAACTGGGTCTTGGTCGCGCAATCCTCAATGGCCTCGACGATACGCTGCTCGTCAAAATCGCGGTAGGCCGGACAGTCATAATCGATGCCGCTGGTGTGATTGAGGAGCATGCGGCAGGTGATTCGGGGAAGCGCCTGCTCCTCGCCCAAACGGAGCTCTGGCAAATGTTTGATCACTGGATCGTCGAGCTCGATCAACCCATCATCTACCAGTTGCATGAACAGCGTGGCATTGATCACTTTGGTGATCGAGCCGATGTGCATCAGCGTATCTAGCGTCACCGGGTCACCCGTCACGCTGTTGCGCAGGCCGCCCACAGCCTGGTGCATTTGCTCACCGTCCCAGAACGCAAAGGATGCGCCGGTCACCTCACCGCTTTGCGTGAGGCTTGCGATGGCTTTCTCAAAATCGATGGTCATTCAGTGTCTCCTTGAGTCTATTGCTCGGATTTGTATTTAGAGAGTGTGTAGCTTCAGCGCTCGACGCTGAATCGTTTCGGCGAGAGCATTTGCGCATCCAGCCCAATATCGATGAGATCTTGCGGCAATGGGTTACCGGTACACAGTGCGGCCGTCAGACGACCTAGCGCGACAGCGGTTTGAATGCCATAGCCGCCTTGGCCGACCAGCCAGAAAAAGCCTTCCACGGCCGGATCGAAGCCAGCGACTGGCGTGCGGTCCGGGCTGAACACTCGCAGCCCTGCCCAGCTGTTGACGATGCGCCGCACCTGCGCTCCCGTAGCGTGTTCGAAGCGGTCCACGGCGATGGCCACGTCCAGCTCTTCAGGCTGAGCATCGCAAGGTGGTGAATCCGTCTCATCTGCGGGCGAAATCAACAGCAGGCCAGCATCGGGCTTGAAATAGAACTGCTCGTCGATCGCAATGACCGCAGGCCAGTGTGTAGCATCCAAACCGCCAGGCACATCGATCAGCGCGGCAGTACGGCGCTTGGGTTGCAAGCCCAGGGGCACAACGCCGGCGCTGCGCGCCACCTCATCGCCCCAGGCACCTGCGGCATTGACGACCACGGGCGTGCTAAAACACCCGTGCGGTGTATCCAAGTGCCAACGGCCATCGATATGACGCAATTCTTCGATCCGCACGCCCGTGAGGATCTGCGCGCCATGGGCACGCGCCTGACGCAGGAAACCCTGATGCAACGCATCGACATCGATATCCGCCGAGCCAGTTTCCAGGACCGCCCCGCCTATATAGCCAGCAAGCAACGCGGGCACCCGCTCCAACGCCTGCTCGGACGACAACACCTGGGTTCGCGCGGCCACCTCGGGATCTTCGCGTAGCTGCAGCAGCAGATCCAATTGCTCAGGGGTGCCGAAGAACATCGTATTACGCGGTGTCACCAAGGGGGTGGGCGCAAAGTCAGCGGGAGGTTCGAACAGGAAGCCACGGCTGGCGCGAGTAAGGCGACGCACGACCTCGTTACCATAGATCTCAGAGATCAGCGCCGCCGAGCGGCCGGTGGAGTGATAGCCTGCATGCTCCTCGGCCTCGACCACCAGTACCGAGCCCTGCGCAGCGAGCTGGGCCGCCGCCGATGCGCCGGCGATGCCGGCGCCGATTACCACGAAATCAACTTCCCTCACTTGACTCATCGTTGCCACCCGCTGCTTGAGATGGCTCGACTATACGAAATAAAAACGCAAAAAAGGAAATTAATTTTCTATTTTAGAAAATTTATTAAGCGGTTCGTGAGCTACGCCTAACCTTGCTGCCGCTTACTCGCCCCTTCGCGGTGCCAGCCTGCTTCTCGGAAAGCGAGACGAAGGTCTGGATCACCGGCTCGATGCTGTTACGAGGCGCGGCCGCCGCGACGATGCGACATGGCGCATCGCTTGCCTTGAGGTAAGCGTGGCCCATCTCGCTGTCGAAATACAGCGTATCGCCCGCGCCCAGTCGCACCGGCGCATAGAGGTCGGTATGAAACTCAACCTCACCCTCGATGATGTAAACGAACTCCTCACCAGGGTGACGAATGAAATCACCAAACTCTGCGAAAAATTCCTCCATCGTACGGGCATGCACCTCGACGACCATCGGCGCCATCTTCTTGTGCAGCAACTCCGTAGCAAGAAATCTCTGACTGTAACTGCGGGTTTCTACCTGCTGACCGTCGCCTGCTCGCTGCACCACACGCCGGCCGAGGCTGCTAGGCGCTGGTGCGACTGCTGGCAACAGCGCCTGACCCGAACTGCCGAGCAGTTCGGTCATGTCAACCCCCAAGCCACGACTGATGGCCATAAGCTTGTCGAAAGAAAGTGAAATGTGGCCAGCCTCGAGCTTCGACAGCGTCGAGGCGGCCATACCGGTCTTGGCGCTCAATTGGGCAAGCGTCATGTTCGCATTGCGACGCAGCGCGCGGATAGCTGCGCCTGGGTTGCTACTGCGGGTGTCTGGAGTGGAATCGATTGTCTTCATGGCGCGAACTGTAGCAGGCGCATCTCATTCCCCCCAAATAAAATATATCCAGGAGAATTCTCATTCGGAAAATTATTTTCCAATTCGGAAAATTAGCTGATACGCTGCTGCCACCTGCTAGGCATCAGCGGTCGCTCACAGGGCCTTTCCAACAGCACCGACAGACGTGTTCTCCAAAAGGAGTCCGAATGACTGACATCTCCTCTCAGACCGCCAACCTCCAGACTGGCGCCGCAGCACTGGACGACCTATTCCAAGGCGTCAATCGCAGCAACGCACCGGGCTTGGTCGTGGGCGTCGCCCAGCATGGCAAGACCCTCTATAGGCAAGGCTTCGGCTTGGCCAGCGTCGAACTGGGGGTTGCCAACACCCCTTGGACACGCATGCGCATCGGCTCTACCAGCAAACATGTCACCGCTCTGGCGGTACTGCTGCTGGCAGAGGAAGGCAAGCTCGATCCCGACGCCAGCATCCGCCGCTACATTCCCGAACTGCCGAAGCTCGAAGTTGAACCCAGCCTCCGTCAATTGATGTCACATACCGGGGGCTACCGCTGCCATCTCGATCTAGGCTTCATCGCCAACGGTATGGCGATACAGCCACGGGGAACTGGGATGGCGGCGCAACTACGCCAGAACGCGGCGAATTTCGCGCCGGGTGAATTAGGCCTCTACTGCAACGGCGGCTATCACCTGCTGTCGCATGCGATCGCACGGTGCAGCGGCATGCCCTTCGAGCAGTTCCTCGACGAGCGCATCTTCGCCCCCCTGGGCATGCGGGACACCGCCTCAGTACCGAGCGACCTACAGATTCACCGGGGCGTGGCGACGCTGCATCTGGCACAGCCAGACGGCCGCTGGACGCGCGGTATTTTCCCGAGCGAAGAAGTGCTCGGTGAAGGTGGGATGATCTCCACGCTTGACGACATGCTGCGCTGGCTCGCTCATTTGCGCGGCCCGAAAACCGTCGGCAACGCGGCAACCTGGGCGCAAATGACAACGCTCGCCAAACTGAACAACGGCACAGTCTTGCCCTACGCCCTCGGCCTGATGCGCCACGACTACCGCGGCGTCGAGGTTATCCAGCATGCCGGCGGCGTGATCGGCGGCTCCTCGCAGATGCTCACGGTGCCGAGCCACGGACTCGATGTGGTGATCATGACCAACGGTGCGTTGGTCAACCCAATCGCGCTCGCCTACCACGTCGTGGACAGCGTGATCGGCGATCTACTCGGAGCGCCCGCTGAAAAGGCTGCGGCCGAGCGCTTCCAATCACTGCTGGGGGCCCGCTATCACTCGCGTGTCACGGGTCAGGTGATCAGCTTCGGCGATGTCGCCGGCAAGCTGGGGATGTCTTTCCTGAACAGCCCAACCATGCCTCTGACCGATGACGGCGACACGCTACGCATCGGTTTCCAGGAACTGGCCGTCGGCCCGCTGAGTCTTCCCGTCGCGCAACTGGCCGACCTCCAGCAAGCTCCTGCCTCGTTGGAGTTCAGCGAAGGTGGCCATGCCGAGGTGTTCGAACGTCTTCCGGCTAAAGCCCCCTCGGTGGCCCAGGTGGGCGCTGCCTTGGTCGGTGACTACCACGCCCCAGATCTCGGCGCGGATGCCCAGATCCGCTTCGATGGCGATGTCTTGAACCTATACGTCCACGGCGCTCATGCCGTTTCGGTGATGCCGCTCGAGGCCTTCAGCTCTGAGGTGTTCGGCCTGAAATCTCAAGTCCCGGCATTGTCCTTGTACGGAGTCCTTAACATCGAACGCCAAGACGGGCGCGTGACAGGCTTCAACCTTAACACGATGCGCACACGGCACCTGCAATTTGAACGGAAAGACTGAAGATGAAAGCCCAAGAACAAGAAAAGCCTTTGCCGATGTCTTCAATGCTAGTGTGGGACAACCATGTCTGCATGCCCCTGCGCCCTCACGACGACAGTTTCCTGGATCAATTCCAGTGGCACCACCGCAACGGCACCGACGTGGTGATGGTCAATGTCGGCTTCGGCGACGACTCGATCGAGGCACACCTGCGCATGCTCGCCAGCCTGCGTGCATGGCTGGCCGCGCGCCCCGCGCAATACCGGCTAATCCGCTCGGTGGCCGACATTCACGCGGCCCGCGCCGCCGGTCAACTTGCCGTGGGGTTCGACATCGAAGGGGCCAACGCCATCGGCGACCAACTCAATCTGATCGAGCTGTATCGCGACCTGGGCGTACGCTGGATGCTGCTGGCCTACAACCAGAACAACCGCGCCGGTGGCGGCTGTCAGGACAATGACCTCGGCTTGACCGATTTTGGCCGTGCGATGCTGGAGGAAATGGCCCGCGTCGGCATGATCGGCTGCTGCTCGCATACTGGTTATCGCACCGCCCGCGAGGCGATCGATGCATCGCCGTCGCCACTGATCTTCTCGCACTCCAACCCGCAGGCGCTGTTCGCACACCCGCGCAACATCCCAGACGACTTGATCATCGCCTGTGCTGAGCGCGGCGGTGTCATCGGCATCAACGGCATCGGCTTGTTCCTTGGCGACAATGACGCCTCGCCGACCAATGTAGCGCGGCATGTGATGTACGTGGCTGATCTGGTCGGCGTCGAACATGTCGGCATCGGCCTGGATTTCATTCACGATCGCCAGGAGATCGATGCCTACCTTGCCGCGAATCCAGATAAGTTTCCCCCTCACCTGGGCTATAGCGTCGGCATGGACATGATGTCGCCCGCCGAACTTCCAGCACTGGCCGCGCAGCTCAGCGCGCAAGGCATGAACGACGCTGAGCTTGCGGCCGTGTTCGGCGGCAACTGGTTGCGGCTGGCCGAACAGGTTTGGCGCAACTAGCCAACATAAGAGCAACCCCTAACTACACCGTCGGCCCGCCTGGACAGGGATAACCCTGCCCGAATATCCAGCGGTCCAGCTCCTTTTACATCAACCAGAGGCATGTCATGACCCAAATTCAACGCTTCGACGTCGGCCCCCGCATCTCCCAGATCGCTATTCACAACGGTGTCGCCTACCTCGCCGGGCAGATCCCCTCGGACATGAGTGCGGACGTACAAGGCCAGACCACTCAGGTTCTGCAGGCCGTCGATACCCTGCTGTCACGTGCAGGCACGGACAAGACGCAAATCCTTCGGGTCGAGATCTTCCTGGCCGACATCGCCGACTTCGAGGCAATGAACGCTGCGTGGGACGCTTGGGTGCCTGCCGGGTATGCACCACCTCGCGCTACGGTGGAGGCAAGACTGGCGATACCGGAAATTAAGGTAGAAATCGTCGTCACCGCCGCAGTGAACGAAATCTGATACCCGTCGGCGACCTTGCGACCTTGCGACCTTGCAGTCACCACATTGAGGCTACCTAGCCCTGAGTGCCACTATCAAACAACAAAAATAACGGAAATCAGATGGAACACGTCATCGCGCATTCATCCTTCGTATCCGCCAACACTGGTAAGCAGAAGTCTAACTCGCGCGCGTTCATAACCACGCGTAAAAGTTGGCAGCATTTCGGCTTGTGCATCATCATTTACTTACTGATCTCTGTTTTGCTAGTCGGGCCGAACGCACAGGCTGCTGAAGCCCAGCCGACCGACAACACAAAACTTATCGAACCTTCCGCGGACGCAGCAAAAGCAGAAGCGAGCGACAACGCGCCGCCCCCTGACACCCCCTCATGTCTAAAATACGATCGCTATAACTACAAAGGCTCGGAAGCCCCCTTTCCATCCAACTGCGAGTCAATCAGCCCCGAACTGGGTGGTGCTCGCAAAGCCATGTTCGATGCGGGCTGGAACGCCCAACTCCTCCTCACCCACGGCCTGACCTACGACCTGAAAGGTCACGATGGCGGGAAGCAGTATTACAGCGGGCAGAAGCCTTCGTATACCGCGACGGGCTCCCTTATCGTCACCCACGACCTAGAGCGGCATGGCCTTCCGGCGGGCTCCTTATTCACCTTAGGCGGATCGTTCAACTACAACAGCTTTCGCGGTGACGGGCTTCGCGAAGCGTTCATCAGCCAGCTGTCGGCACGGGTTCCCTTGTATGACGATCGTCTAATCATTCAGGCAGGCTATTACGCTCTGGCAAATCAGTTCTACGGCACCCTGCTGGGCAACAATATCGCCGCCTCGACACTGGGACCAAGCAGTGGGCTGTTGGCACAGGTCGGTGCCCTGGGCTTCAAGCCATCACCTGCAGTCGACGTGCGCTTGTACAGCGAAGATAAACGTTTCTACTACCACGGCGGCCTGGCGCGCAGCATCAGCCCCGACGGCTTGTTCGCCGATGCGGATGAAAACAGGTATGGTTTGAAGTTCAAAACTAAAGGCGCAAAGACCATCGCCTTGAATGAAGTTGGCTATCGCGTTGAGTCTGGGCCTAACCAGAGAAAGGTATGGTTGCGCGGTGGCGTAGCCTACAACGACTCGGATTACACCCGACTGGATGACCCGAGCAAGACCAACAACAACTATGGCGCTTATGTCGTCGGCGATATCCAGTTGACGCAGCCGGACTCATCGCTGCCCTATAAGGGCTGGTACATGAACGCCTATGTCAACCAGGGCCGGGAAAACGTCAACTATTTGCCCGGTGCTTTCGGAGGCTCGATCTACAGCTTGGGCCCGTTTGACTCTCGCCCTTACGACCTCTTTGCCTTGGGTGTTTCCAAGAACCAATACAGCAGTTGGGCACGACGCAGCGCGGCGGATGCCGATATCGATTACGCGAAGGCATCCAGCAGCATTTCGCTGTCCTACGCCTATCGCGTGAGCCAAGGTGTGTATGTCCAGTCCGCACTAATCCATACAGATAACCCGACGTTCGCGCCGAAGCTTGACAGTTCGCTCAATGCCAACGTGACTTTGGTTCTCGTGTTCTGAACCCAGCGACTAACACCTGACCGCAGACCGATTGGGCTTCGCGCCCCTTGTAAATACTTCAGGCCGCCCTGGCAACGACTGTTGTCAGTGCAAGGCTGAGGTTCGCCTGAAATACCGGATAGCCGGCTTAGCAAACCGGTTGTTCCGGGCTCTGGTCGTGACCTGCGCGAAACCCAAGCCTCGCTGGACTGGTGTTCCCCAAGACGGCCACTGAACCATGACATCAGAGGTGTGGGACATGACAGTTACCAATGTTCAGAACACGCGCGATCATATGCTTGAGCGTGCCTGTGAAGCCTTTGCGCGCCATGGCTTCCAGGCCATCAGTCTCCGAGACCTGGCAACGTACATCGGAATAAAAGCCGGTTCCATCTACCACCATATCGACAGCAAACAATCGTTGCTCTATGAGCTCATGGAAGATGCCATCAGCGACCTGCTCTATCACACGCGCCTGAATTTGCGGCGCCAAGCGCAGGCCCACAACCGGCTCGATAGTTTCATCGATAGTTTCCTGGCCTTCAAACACCATGCCCCCAACCGTATCCATCTGTTGGCGCGTGAGCAGATCAGTTTGACCGACGACCAATCAAACGAGTTCAACGGTTTGAAGAATGAATATACCCAAATCCTTTCGGGCATCATCAAGGACCTGGTCAAGACAACCCACTTACAGCCACTGGCTCTATCCATGGCGGCAGACACCGTAATAGGCATGCTTTTCAGCCAGACGCAGTGGCTGAATCTAGATATGAGCGAACAGCAACAAAGCCCCCTTCTGAAACGCTTTGCTCACGGAATCATTGCGGCAATAGACATCAGCAAACTTGATTAGCGTTGGAGTCAGAATTTCTAACTGACCCAGCACTTGGTTCAACTAACTGACAACCGATGACGCGTTGTTCATGGCAGCGCTACATTTGATCCTGCGCTCCGTAGGCCGCGTTCCTTAACCTGCACGAGAAGCCCCATGTCTGACCTTCCGCTTCCTCCCTCTATTCCCAACAACGAATACCCCAGCCTCAGACGCGCGCGCTATGCGCAATATGTGCTTGGACTAGTCGCACTGCTTCTGGCGATGGATGCCGGAATCGTCGCGCTGTTGCTGGAACCCATCAAGCTGGACCTGGGCCTCACCGACGTGCAGGCAGGTATCGCGAACACCTCCAGCTATGCCTTGGCCTACGGTGTATTGAGCGTGCCGATGGGCTTGCTGGTCGACCGGACGAGCCGGGTCCGGCTGTTGATCCTGGCCATGTTGCTGTGGTGTGCGTCGCTCGGGCTTGCGACATTTGCAACGGGTTTTTGGACATTGGCACTGGCCAAGGCGTTGATGGGGTGCGCTACAGCTGCCTCGCTTCCGGCCGCCCTTTCGCTTTTCGGAGATTACTTTGCCCCTGACCGTCGTGCTGCGGCGACAACGACCTACCCACTAGGAAGCATTCTCGGAGGTGCCGCTGCTGTGCTGGTCGGCGGATTGGGCTTTGCTGCACTCAGCAATCTCTACGCGGCCGACCCCCATGCCTTGGCAGGGCTGACGCCCTGGCGTGCGGTGTTCGCACTCGCCGCGATCACAGCATTACCGGTCTTGGGGTTGATCTTGATGATGCGCGAGCCAAAGCGGATGGAAGTGCGTGAACAAGGCGGCGGCACCTGGCGGGAACTGTGGATGTACCGTGGCTTTCTGGTTCCGCTGCTTGCTGGTGTCGGATTGCTGACTGGCATGTCCACAAGCATCGCAACTTGGGCCGCGCCCGCTCTGATGCGCTTGTACCACCAGCAACCGGGAGATTTTGCGGGATGGTATGCCGCAGTCATTCTCGGCTCAGGGGGCGTGGGCGTGGCGGCATCCGGGAAACTGGTGAGTTGGGCGCAGCGCAATGGCGGCTATAGCGCAATCATGATTCCGGCAGCCATAGGTGCGCTCGTGTGCGCACCCGCCTCTGCCATGGGAATGGCGCCTGGAGTCTCGCTCTTCGCCGGGGCACTGACCGTGTTCCAATTGGCGGTATCGGTCGCTATCGTTGTACCCGTGATTGCCATCAATTTTCTTATCCCCAATGAACTCCGAGGGCGAGCGTTCGGCCTTTACATTATTTCAGGCGCGATCGGCAGTAGCCTGTCAGCACCCTCCGTCGCTGCGCTGAGTGGGCTTCTGGGAGGCGAGCACATGCTGGGCTATGCCATGGCGGGCGTTGGTGCGCCCATGGCCGTACTGGCAGCAGCCTGTTTGGCGATAACGGCAAAAGCGAGCCCAAAAGGAAATAATGAACCGCCCCGGGTTTCGTGGAGGCCTCAACTCTTGAGAAGATGAGGCCATGAAAAAGACTACGACCTACTCCCCTGAAGTCCGTGAACGTGCCGTGCGCATGGTTCT
>NZ_JAMYBK010000046.1 GCF_024127895.1 Pseudomonas guariconensis
CAAACCGCATCATGTGTGGTCGCCGCGGTCCCTGTGGGAGCCGGCTTGCCGGCGATGGGCTGCAAGGTAGCCCCAAAAATGACAAAGCGCCGCTTAACTGACTGACATTAGGCTGGCTGGCCGGGTTTTTTTATGCCTGCATTGTCGAGACGGCGGGGCATCGTTCCAATGCGGGTGGTTAAGGAGGGTATTGTCGTTTTGGGGCGCGCAGCGGCCCCAGGATTTCAAGGTCCGCTCAACCGGCAGGGATCGAGGCTTGCCCGGCCGATAAAAAAAAGGCTCAGCGCCCGCTTTGCTTCGGTTTGTATGCACAATACCCCGGTCGCGGCCCGACCTTCGGGTGGTTTCGGCAGGTGTCTGGCCGTACGTCGTAGATGGTGCACATCCGGCTCTTGCGATCCAGGTACAGGCAGTCGTCGTTGCTCATGCGCGCCAGGGTGAAGATCCCCGACTTCTGGCTGAAGCGCTCGATGATGCCTTCCTTCTGCAAGCGCTTGGCCACGTTCTTCGGCGGTTCGTCCTTCTCGAACTCATCCACCACGCCGATGCGGATCAGATCCTTGATCTTCACCTCCACGGGTAAGGTGCAACAGGTCGAATGGCAGCCCCCGCACATGTGGCTGGCATAGCGTTGCCAGGTATCCAGGCGGTCGACTTCGGCGGCGGCGATCAGGGTCGGTTTCATCGTTATGGGGGCGGATCACGGTCTTGGGGCGCGCGATCATACCGGAGCCGTTCAATTTGTGAACAACCTTTCGCCCGATTGCCCAACGGATCATGAAAACCGCGAACCGGCACTGTCGCTCCGTGTCGAAGCGTCTAGGCTGAACAATCTCCCTCCGCTTTCGTCAACTTGCCCGAGGATGCCGCATGTCCCAGGAACCCAAAGCTCGTGACGCAGAGGTGGCTGCTTTTCGCGCCGCTGTACTGGCCAAGCTGACCTATGCGGTCGGCAAGGACCCGGAGCACGCCTTCGACCACGACTGGTTCGAGGCCATCGCCCTGGCTGCCCGAGATCACATGGTCGATCACTGGATGGACCACACCCGACAGGCCTACCGGCGCAGCCAGAAGCGGGTCTACTACCTCTCCCTGGAGTTCCTCATCGGCCGCTTGCTGTACGACAGCCTGAGCAACCTGGGCCTGCTGGACATCGCCCGCGAGGCACTGGAAGGTCTGGACGTGGACCTCGAGCGCATCCGTCTGCTCGAGCCCGATGCGGCCCTGGGCAACGGCGGCCTGGGGCGCCTGGCGGCGTGCTTCATGGAAAGCATGTCCACCCTCGGGATCGCCGCCCATGGCTATGGCATCCGCTACGAGCATGGCCTGTTCCGGCAGGCGCTGGTCGACGGTTGGCAGCAGGAGCAGACCGAGCACTGGCTGGATTTCGGCAACCCCTGGGAGTTCGAGCGGGCCGAGGTGATCTACCCGATCAGCTTCGGTGGCAGCGTCGAGACGGTGTACGACACCCACGGCCAGCAGCGCCAGGTCTGGTGGCCGGGCGAGACGGTGCGGGCGGTGGCCTACGACACGCCGGTGGTCGGCTGGCGCGGGGCCAGCGTCAACACCCTGCGCCTGTGGCGCGCACGGGCCCTGGAGGAACTGCACCTGGAGCGCTTCAATGCCGGTGACCACCTGGGGGCGGTGGCCGAGGTGGCGCGGGCCGAGAGCATCTCGCGGGTGCTTTACCCGGCCGACAGCACCGAGGCCGGCCAGGAGCTGCGCCTGCGTCAGGAGTACTTCTTCGTCTCGGCCTCGCTGCAGGATCTGTTGCGCCGCCACCTGAACATGCACGACAACCTGCTCAACCTGCCGGAGGCCGCGGCCATCCAGCTCAACGACACCCACCCGTCGATCGCCGTGGCCGAGTTGATGCGCTTGCTCGTCGACCAGCACGAGATCCCCTGGGACACCGCCTGGGACCTGACCGTCGGCACCCTGGCCTACACCAACCACACCCTGCTGCCCGAGGCCCTGGAAACCTGGCCGGTGGCCCTGATGGAGCGCATGCTGCCCCGGCACATGCAGATCATCTACCTGATCAACGCCTACCATATCGACGCCCTGCGGGCCAAAGGCCTGCACGACTTCGACGTGCTGCGGGCGGTGTCGCTGATCGAGGAGGACAACGGCCGCCGGGTGCGCATGGGCAACCTGGCGTTCCTTGGCTCGCACAGCGTCAACGGCGTCTCGGCGCTGCACAGCCGGCTGATGAAGAGCACGGTGTTCGCCGAGCTGCACAAGCTCTACCCACAGCGGATCAACAACAAGACCAACGGCATCACCTTCCGTCGCTGGCTGTTCCAGGCCAATCCACAGTTGACCGCCATGTTGGTCGAAGCCTTGGGCGCGGAGGTGCTGGACGACCCGCAAGGCAAGCTCGAGGCCTTGGCGCCGTTCGCCGACAAGGCCACCTTCCGCCGCCAGTTCGCCGCCCAGCGCCTGCACAGCAAGCGTGCCCTGGCCAGCATCATCCAGGACCGCCTGGGCGTGACGGTCAACCCCGAGGCGCTGTTCGACGTGCAGGTCAAGCGCATCCACGAGTACAAGCGCCAGTTGCTCAACCTGCTGCACACCGTGGCCCTGTACCAGGCCATGCGCGCCGAGCCGGACACCGACTGGGTGCCACGGGTGAAGATCTTCGCCGGCAAGGCTGCCGCCAGCTACCACCAGGCCAAGTTGATCATCAAGCTGGCCAACGACATCGCCCGGGTGGTCAACAACGACCCGACCGTGCGGGGCCTGCTCAAGGTGGTGTTCCTGCCCAACTACAACGTCAGCCTGGCCGAGAGCATCATCCCCGCTGCTGATCTGTCCGAGCAGATCTCCACGGCCGGCTACGAGGCCTCGGGCACCAGCAACATGAAGTTCGCCCTCAATGGCGCCCTGACCATCGGCACCCTGGACGGCGCCAACGTCGAGATGTGCGAGCGGGTCGGTGCCGAGAACATGTTCATCTTCGGCCTGACCGCGCAGCAGGTGGAGGCGCGCCGGCGTGCGGGCGACTTCGGCGCGGCCACGGCGATCGCCGCCTCGAACCGCCTGGGCGATGTGCTCCAGGCGATCCGCAGCGGGGTGTTCTCGCCGGATGACCCGGCGCGTTACGCGGGCCTGCTGGATTCGCTGGTGGCTCATGACCGCTTCCTGGTGTGCGCCGACTTCGACGCCTATTGGGATGCCCAGCGGCGGGTCGAGGAGCTTTGGCACGCGCCCCAGGACTGGTGGCGCATGGCGGTGCTCAACACGGCGCGGATGGGCTGGTTCTCGTCGGACCGGACGATCCGCGAATATGCCACCGAGATCTGGAAGGCCCTGGATTGAGGAAGGGCACTCATGGGGCGAGCGGTGCTTTTGGAAGCCGCTTCGCGCCCCAGATGACAGCTGGAAGTCTAGACTGACCGGCATCGAGGCCCGCCAATGAGGCCTCACCTGACAACCGGCCCGGCACTGGCTGAACTCACTGCCCGATGTGCCGTCTGAAAGCCCAGGCGAGTCTCACTGCTCGCTAGCCCGCAACTCTCCCTGTAAACTGCGGGGGTTTTTCTACCCCTTTCCATCTTCGGAGCCATACATGTCCCGCGTTACCCTGAGTCGCTATCTGATTGAGCAGACCCGCAGCAACGATACCCCTGCCGATCTGCGCTTCCTGATCGAAGTGGTGGCGCGTGCGTGCAAGGAAATCAGCCATAACGTGTCCAAGGGCGCCCTGGGCGGCGTGCTCGGCAGCCTGGGCACCGAGAACGTGCAAGGCGAGGTGCAGAAGAAACTCGACGTGATCTCCAACGAGATCCTGCTCGAGGCCAACGAGTGGGGCGGTCACCTGGCCGGCATGGCTTCCGAGGAAATGGACAACGCCTACCAGATCCCGGGCAAGTACCCCAAGGGTGGTTACCTGCTGGTCTTCGACCCGCTGGACGGCTCGTCGAACATCGACGTCAACGTCTCGGTCGGCACCATCTTCTCGGTGCTGCGTTGCCCGAACGAGTACCTGAGCCAGAACGAAACGCTGAACGAGAAGGCCTTCCTCCAGCCAGGCGCCAAGCAGGTCGCCGCTGGCTACGCCATCTATGGCCCGCAGACCATGCTGGTGCTGACCCTGGGCAATGGCGTCAAGGGCTTCACCTTGGACCGCGAGCTGGGCAGCTTCGTCCTGACCCACGAGAACATCCGCGTGCCGGAAAGCACCGCCGAATTCGCCATCAACATGTCCAACCAGCGTCACTGGGAAGCCCCGGTGCAGCGCTACGTGGGCGAACTGCTGGCCGGCGACACCGGCCCGCTGAAAAAGAACTACAACATGCGCTGGATCGCCTCGATGGTCGCCGACGTGCACCGCATCCTGACCCGTGGCGGCCTGTTCATGTATCCACGCGATGCCCGCGAGCCGAGCAAGCCGGGCAAATTGCGCCTGATGTACGAGGCCAACCCGATGTCGTTCATCATCGAGCAGGCCGGTGGCGCGTCCACCAACGGTTACGAGCGTATCCTCGACATCCAGCCAGAGAGCCTGCACCAGCGCGTGTCGGTGATCCTCGGCTCGAAGGAAGAGGTGGAGCGCGTCACCGCCTACCACAAGGAGTAAGTCATGCTCGCACCTTGGCAGCCGTTGCTGGAATGGTGGTTCGGTTGGGGGGCCAGCCCCCAGGCCGTGGCTGACGAGAAGAGTACGCTGTGGTTCGGCAAGCACCACGACGACGAGGCGCGCGAGTACTTCGGCGAACTCGTGGAGCATGCCCTGGCCGGCGGCCTGGACGAGTGGCAGCAGAGTCCCCAGGGCTGGCTTGGCCTGCTGTTGCTGCTCGACCAGTTGCCGCGCATGATCCACCGCGACACGCCACGCGCCTTCGAGGGCGACCGGCGTGCCCAGGTGGTGGCCATGCAGGGCTTGCAGAAGGGCTGGGACTACCAGCTGCTGCCGATCCAGCGGGTGTTCGTGCTGCTGGTGCTGGAGCATGCCGAGGTGCTGGACTGGCAGAACCTGTGCGTCGAACGCTACCAGATGCTGCTGGACGAGCAGCCGGAGGCCAACCGCCGGCTGTTCGAGGGGTTCCTCGACTATGCCGAGCAGCACCAGCGGGTGATCGCTCGGTTCGGGCGCTTCCCGCATCGCAACCTGGTGCTCGGCAGGCCGAGTACCAGCGAAGAGATGGACTTTCTCCTGGAACCTGGGTCCAGGTTCTGATCCTGCTGGGGCCGCGCAAAGCGGCCCCACTGCCATCTGCCATCAACCGACCAACGGCAGGGGGTAAAAGCGGGGTGGCCAGGGAACCGAGGCGGCTTTTTGCCTTCTAAGCTGCCTGCAGGCCGTTGCGCTTGTGCCTACATCTCCAGGAGTGTCCCTTCATGTCGTTGCGTTCCCTCGCCCTGTTGTCCTTGTGCGTCGTCCTGACCGCCTGCAGCAAGATCAACCAGGAAAACTATTCCAAGCTCAAGGCCGGCATGAGCAAGGCCGAGGTCGAGCAACTGCTTGGCACGCCCACTGAATGTTCGGGGGCATTGGGCATGAGCAGTTGCACCTGGGGGGACGAGACGAGCTTCATCAGCGTGCAGTACGCGGCGGACAAGGTGCTGATGTATTCCGGGCAGGGTCTCAAATGAGGCCCCTGTACCTGCTGCTGGGGCTTTGCCTGGCCATGCTGCTGGGCGGTTGCGCCACCTCCGCCAACGACCCGCTGGCGCCCAAGACCGCCGGTACCGTCGACCTCAAGCGCTACCAGGGCAAGTGGTTCGAGCTGGCGCGCCTGCCGATGGCCTACCAGCGTGAGTGCGCCCAGTCCGAGGCGCATTACAGCCTCAAGCCCGATGGCAGCGTCGCCGTGATCAACCGCTGTCGCACCCTGGGCGACGAGTGGCTGCGCGCCGAAGGCAAGGCCAAGCCCCAGGAGCAGGGGCGCACTGACCGGCTGTGGGTGGAGTTCGACAACTGGTTCACCCGCCTGGTGCCAGGCGTGGCCAGGGGCGAGTACTGGATCCTGTACGTGGATGAGCGCTACCGCACGGCGATCGTCGGCAGCCCCGACCGCAAGTACCTGTGGATTCTGTCGCGCAACCCGAACCTGCCGGCGTGGGAGCGCGAGAGCCTGCTGTCCAGGGCGCGGCAGCAGGGGTACGACACCACGCGGCTGATCTGGCGGGAAGCGGACAAGCAGATCGTCAGCAGGCATTGAAAGCCTGTACCGCTGCCTTTCAAGGTAGTTCCATGGGCCAGTTGAGGCCGCGAAGCGGCCCCAACTGGCGACGCTGAGTTTCGACTGACGGGCTTGGCGCTTGCCCGCATCAGCCGAGCAACTGGCGCAGCACCTCGACGAACGCCCGCCCGCTTTCCTCTTCCTGCCCGTGTCGTCCCTGGCGCACCACCCATTGCCCGTTGACCATCACATCGCGCACCTGGCGATCGCTGCCGGCGAACAACCAGCGATTGACAATGGCATCGCCACTGGCCGTGGCCAGGTAAGGGTCCTGCCCATCGAGCACCAGCCAGTCGGCGCGCTTGCCGACCGCCAGCTCGCCCACCGCCTGGCCCAGCGCCTGGGCACCGCCCGCCAGCGCCGCGTCATACAGCGTGCGCCCGACCATCGGCTGGTCGCCCCGGTACAAGCGGTTGCGCCGCTGGTCACGCAGGCGCTGGCCGTACTCCAGCCAGCGCAGTTCCTCGACCACGCTCAGCGACACATGGCTGTCCGAGCCGATACCCAGGCGGCCACCCTGGGCCAGGTAGTCCACCGCCGGGAAGATACCGTCGCCCAGGTTGGCCTCGGTGGTCAGGCACAGGCCGGCCACCGCGCCGCTGCGCGCCATGGCGGTGATTTCGCCAGGGTCGGCATGGGTGGTATGGACCAGGCACCAGCGCTGGTCGACGTCCACATGCTCGTACAACCATTGCAGCGGACGACGCCCGCTCCAGGCCAGGCAGTCGTCGACCTCCTTCTGCTGTTCGGCGATATGGATGTGCACCGGGCTGGCTGGATCGCCGGCGGCCAGTACCGTCGCCAGTTGCTCCGGGGTGACTGCGCGTAGCGAGTGGAAGCACAGCCCCAGCCGCTGTGCCGGTTGCGCCGCCAGCAGCGGCGCGAGCTGCTGCTGCAGGTCCAGGTAACGCTCGGTGGAGTTGATGAAGCGACGCTGCCCCTCGCTGGGAGGCTGGCCGCCGAACCCCGAGTGGCTGTACAGCACCGGCAGCAGGGTCAGGCCGATGCCCGAGGCCGCGGCCGCCGTGCTGATGCGCCGGGACAGTTCGGCCGGATCGGCATAGGCCTGGCCTTGAGGGTCGTGGTGCACATAGTGGAATTCGGCCACCGAGGTGTAGCCGGCCTTGAGCATCTCGATATACAGCTGGCGGGCGATGACCTGCAGTTGCTCCGGGGTGATCCGGCCAACCAGGCGGTACATCAGTTCGCGCCAGGTCCAGAAACTGTCGTTGGGGTTGCCGGCCACTTCCGCAAGGCCTGCCATGGCGCGCTGGAAAGCATGGGAGTGGAGGTTGGGCATGCCCGGCAGCAGCGGGCCGGCCAGCCGCTCGGCGCCCTCGGCCGAGGCCTCGGCGTCGACCTTGGACAGGTGCCCGTCGTCGCTGACCTCGAGGCGGACATTGCGGGCCCAGCCCGTAGGCAGCAGGGCGCGTTCGGCGAAATAGGCGGACATCGGTGGATAACCCCGTTCTGATTATTTGTATATACATATACAGACGTTTGCCTGCCAGGTAAACTCCGGCAAGCTACCGCTCATTCAATCGCACAAGGAAACAAAGCCGTGCCGACACCTCCTGTCTCCGCGCTGGTTGCCCAGATGGGCGAAGGGCCGGCGCCGCTCTACGCCCGGGTCAAGCAGATGATCGTCCAGCAGATCGAGAACGGCAGTTGGCCGCCGCATCACCGGGTGCCCTCGGAAAGCGAACTGGTCAGCCAGCTGGGTTTCAGCCGCATGACCATCAACCGCGCCCTGCGCGAACTGACCGCCGAAGGCCTGCTGGTACGCATGCAGGGCGTCGGCACCTTCGTCGCCGAGCCCAAGACCCGCTCGGCGTTGTTCGAAGTCAACAACATCGCCGACGAGATCGCCGGCCGTGGCCACCAGCATAGCTGCCAGGTGATCACCCTCGCCGAGGAGGCCGCCGGCTCCGAGCGCGCCCTGGCCCTGGACATGCGTGAAGGCGGGCGGGTGTTCCATTCGCTGATCGTGCACTACGAGAACGGCGTGCCGGTGCAGATCGAGGACCGCTACGTCAACGCGCAGGTCGCCCCGGACTACCTCAAGCAGGACTTCACCCGGCAGACGCCCTACGCCTACCTGTCTCAGGTCGCGCCGCTGACCGAGGGCGAGCACGTGGTCGAAGCCATCCTCGCCGAGCCCGACGAATGCCGCCTGTTGCAGATCGAGCAGGGTGAGCCCTGCCTGCTGATCCGCCGCCGCACCTGGTCCGGCCGCCAGCCGGTGACCGCCGCGCGGCTGATCCACCCCGGTTCCCGTCATCGCCTGGAAGGACGATTCAGCAAATGAGCCCGTTGCAGCTGTTGCGCGCCCAAGACTACCCGCGCATGCCCTGGAAGAACGGTGGAGGCTTCACCGAAGAGATCACCCGCGACGCCGGCGAGGGCCTGGAGGGCTTCGGTTGGCGGTTGTCGATCGCCGATATCGAGGAGTCCGGTGGGTTCTCCACCTTTGCCGGCTACCAGCGGATCATCACCGTGCTGCAGGGCGACGGCATGCGCCTGCTGGTCGATGGCCAGGCCAGTCGGCCATTGTTGCCGTTCGATGCCTTCGCGTTCGGTGGCGAAAGCCAGGTCAGCTGCAAGCTGCTGGGCGGGCCGATCCGCGACTTCAACCTGATCTATGCGCCCCAACGCTACCGGGCACGGCTGCAATGGTTCGACGGCACCCAGCGGGCGTACAGTTCGGCGTCGACGGTGTTGTTGTTCGCGGCCAGCGGGCATGTCGAGGCGAGCGTGCCGGGGCATGGGGTACAGCAGTTGGGCTTGTACGACTGCCTGCACCTGGAAGGCAACGACGGCTTGCTGGAGCTGGATGTGCAGGGACGGTTCTGCCTGATCGAACTGATGCCACGCTGATATTTTCACCGTGAAAAGGGGCTGCTGTGCAGCCCAATCGCGGGCAAGCCCCCCACAAGTACTGCGCCGCCTGCCAGGGCTACGCGGAATCCTGTGGGAGCGGGCTTGCCCGCGATTGGGCCGCGCAGCGGCCCCTTCTTATTTTCTGCCGGGCGAGGAACGGTCGAAAATCTTTAGTTGTCCATGCTTGTACATACAAGTAAAGGTGTGTTTGTATATCCCCATCGACACACCGCCGTCGACCTGACCGCAGAGGACATTCCCGTGACTGACAACAACAAATACCGTGACGTAGAAATCCGCGCCCCGCGTGGCAACAAGCTGACCGCCAAGAGCTGGCTGACCGAAGCGCCGCTGCGCATGCTGATGAACAACCTCGACCCGCAGGTGGCCGAGAACCCCAAG
>NZ_JAMYBK010000047.1 GCF_024127895.1 Pseudomonas guariconensis
CATCGTCGCTTGGCGACCCGTTACTGCAAGCTCGCGAAAAGCTATGCCGCCATGGTCACATTGGCCTGCTGGCGGCGATGTCTACGACAGTACTTTTCGTACAGAGCCTAGATCTTCACTGTTCCAATCCGTAGGCGGATAGACGAAATCCGGAAGTGCTTCGGCGCCTTGTTGCATGAAAAGCCTGGTAATTGCCCAGTACTGTTTGCCTTGCTCTATGTCGCTAGTGAAAAACACGCGGTCGATCACCTCATCAGTGCCAGGTTTGCGGACCGATATCATTACATTTTCAAGCAGCCCCCCGTATCCTAGGGGCGCGTATATGCTGTAGACCTCGGCGGTGAGGTCATCCCAGTCGTAGGCGACAGGCTTGACGCCCCAATTCTTGTGGCCAAAGGGATTAAGTCGGTCGAATCTATATTGGTAGAAATAGACCTTTCGGCGGTGCCTGTTGAAACGTATCGGTTGATCGCGAGGGTGCCCAATATCCATTCGGATGTAGGGAATTGTTAGCGCGAAAGCTAGAGCGAAAGATGAGGCGATGATGGCTGTAGATTCTAAATCTACTTTGGCGGTCGAGGCCAAATCGAGGTAAGTAAAAAATATAAGCATAATAAATCCTGCAAGGAGCAGTATGCTGCCTCCTACAGTCCAATAACCTCTGATCCTAAAGGTTGACCTTGGTACCTCTATGTAGGCTTCGTCAATGTGGTTTGGTGAGGGGACTGCGTGAGTTGCTGTTTTTTCTAGATGGCTAGGAACGCCTGGAGCAGGAAGGTCGTATTTCCATCCTAGGGCGCGATCGGGGATGTTCATTGGCTATCCTTCTGGATTGTGATTTCGGTATGAGCGTCTGGGGTATTGCGATCTGGCCAGTAATTTATTGGCGGGGAGGTAGTCATGATGTTGTTTTTTTTGATATCTTGGGCGAGTTCTTGCCTCGGTAACGCTGGCTGCCAAGTCTGATCCAGATAGCGTGAAACTTGATCGTCGCTGTTTTGAAGAGACGATGAGTGGGCTCGTGGGTAAGTTTCAACTGCACAAAGGAAGTATTTAATCAGCTATCTTCCGTTTGTGTTTTGGCGTCCTAAGGGCGGAGTTTCTTTTATGGGCGTTTGCCAGGCTTGAGCCGCCAGCGGTCAGCGTTGGCGAGTAGGCGCTTCTGTATTTCTGACGGGTAGTCACTCAGGGTTGTCAGTGGTGGGACTGGCTTGCCGGGCATTCCTGCTTCGCGAATGACCTTCGGCCAATGTGGCCTCCAGCACAGCATCAGGCTCACCCAGTGTGCAGTGCCGATAATGACGAAAGCTGGCCAAACCATGAGCAGGATGGCTTTCAGTAACCAACTGCTCTTGCGGAAGAATCGACCGAGGCCTTCGAATTGAGCGCTGAATGCCCGGATAGGGGAAGGTAGTTGGGTGCTCAGGCGTGGGCGAGGGACGGACTCCGGGCCTTCTTCCATGTATCGGCGGATGAACTCCCATTCGTCACGCAGCTCACTGCCACCTTGGCCTTGCTTGCCAAGAAATGCCACTTCCATATGGGGAAGACCGGTTCGGCTAGGGTGCCATATCAAACCGAGCCTCACCCCTAAACTGCAGGCGTCATCCTCAGGGTAAGTTGCCGTGCTTGCTGTTGTTTTCCACGGAAATGTAACGATCCCACCACAATAGCTAGGGCGATGTAGGTGAACCTGCTGGGTTTTTCGATTGAAGCGAATGAGGAGGTGGCGGCTGGTGATTATTTCCAGACGAGTAAGGTGAAATCCATATTTCGAGTAGAGGTAAATTATGGCTGCGTCAAGTGATAGCATGATCAACGTGGTTAGCATTGAAATAGGGGAGCGCATTGCTGGGTCGGTGATGTCTATCCAGATAAATCCGAGGGCCAAAAGTGTGGCTGTAAATATCATTGGGGCTATTCCGCCTAACGTTGCAAGTGTAATGAGTCCGCGTTTCTCTTCTGTTCCCCCGCAGCGCATATCCATATAAGTGTCATTGAAAGAAAATACGGGGCCGCGCGTGCGAGGGGTGTTGCTGACTGAATTGAAATGTATTTCCTCTTTTAGGTCGCTCTCATAGAAATCTTTGATGGCATATGTGTCATTCGCTGTTGCTTCTGCATCGGTTGCTTTTCGTCTGGGCTCTGGCTCGATGGAGGCTTGCCAAAGTCCCCATTCAATAAGATACATTACAGGACCTCGCTGAATGCAGCATGTAAAGCCGCTAGCTCTTCTTGTTCGTCATAAGGTTTCGAATGATTGTCGATGCGGTAAGTGCTGTGCTTACACCACTTTTCTAGAGCGTCGTCTTCAAGTACGAAAATGATCAGCGTCAACGCTAGACCGATCCAGAAAGCTCCAAGAATTAGCCGTGAGAGCAGTAGGCGAGCAGCTTGTGTTCCCAGTTTCGCTGCAAGCATTCCCATAGAACGGCCTAGTAGAGTTGTGATTCTGCTTTTGCTGCTCTGTGCTAGATAGTCGAAAAATGGCTTTGCAATCGCAATGGCAGATCCTAATTCCGCCAGCGATAGTGTTATTGTCGCCATCGCACGTGAAGTGTAAGCAGTAGCTAGAAGCTTAGACTCCTTCCGCCTCTGCACAGTAAGTCCCCCTAAACTTCTTTTAAAGTGCTCAATCCCATCCGCAAAATCCCACCACGCCAGAACCATTCCCCCCATCCCAGCCAGTCCAGCCCCCCAGAGCTTCAATCGCCCCAAGGTTACCACTGCACCTTTCCCCGTCACGCTATTTGCCCCATAGCGTGTCACTACCTGCTCGACATAGCTGGCGCCAATTTCGAAACCTGCTGCCGCGGAGGTCATGGCGGCAGCCATGAGTTCTGTTTTTAGTCGCTCATCACTGTCAGGCAACTCCTGCGCCTTGAACGCCATCAGCATCCCTTCCAGCAGGCACACTAAGGCAGAGACGCGGACTTTGTAGAAGTCACTCTTGTTAGCCTGCATCAACCCTTCCGCCCACGCCTGATCCAGGTAGCGTGCAACTTGGCCACTGCTTCGCTGAGGGCTCAGTACCTGGCCACCTCGAGCCGCTTCGCCCAGGCGAACGTCGACAGCTGTCTGATGAACCGAAGCGAACAGCGTGAGGCGCAGGCCATAATGTAGTGCACGGTCCATGCTGTTGGGCGCTGCGGTGCTCAGCACCTGCCGACCAAGCGCGGCATACCAGGCGTATAAACCGATGCTTGCGGTGCTGCTCTGGCTTTGTAGCTCTTCGTACAGGGTGTTGATACGCGCAAAGGCATTGGCTGCGGTGTGTGCCTGCCGGGCGAGCGATTCCGGCAACTCCAGGGACGATTGTGATGGCGGTAGGGCTTTGGCGGCTTCACGCAGGGCTGTGAGTTCTTTGCGAATATCATCCTGGTTGTAGGTGACGCCCCGCATCGCCAGGTTCGCCCGCTCACCCGGCGCGCTGCGCCACCAGTGATCCAGCAGTTTCGAACCCAGCTCACTGAACTCCATGCCGATCACGCATTGGCCGCTCTGCTCGGCAAAGGCCAGGCCATTGATCAGGTCGGAGTTGTCGTAGCGATCCAGCGCCTGCAGCAGTCGTTCGCTAATCAACCAGCGCACATGGTCCTTGGCACGGTCTTCTGCGGCCTGTTGGGCGTGCTGCATAACCTGCTCGAAACTTTCGAGCTGAGTGTGCATCGCTTGGCGGTCGACCAGGTATCCGTACTTCTTGTCGAACTTGGCCTTGAACTCCCCGGCGTCTTGGCGGGCCTGGACTTTGGCACGGACCTCACGTTCGAACTGATCTAGATGGGGCTTGATGCGTGCATCGTGTTCGTCGGCCTGCTTCCTGGCCCGTTCGGAAAACGCGTAGAACTCTACTGGTGTGGTCGGTTGGTTACGAATGGTCTCGGCCATGACTTCGCGTTTGACGATCTGGTCGGCCATCATCTGCGGGTAGAGTTTCTCTATTTCCAGGAAGGACTGTGCGACCAGCAGTTTGCGTTCGTTGTCTACGCCGGGTTCCACGTTGCGCCGCAGCCATTGTGTCCGCACGTCATCAATGGCCGCATTGCGCCACGCATTGAGTTCCTGCGTGATGCCAATGGCATCCTCGATCACGATGGCAGCACCACGTGGCTTGGTTTGATTGACGGCAGGTGCCAGCGCCTGCCGTGAGGCCTGCGGCGACACGATCTGGCCGCTATTGAACGGCTGCATGTCCAGCAGCGCTTTCAGTTGTGGGTCGTCCTGTGCCTTGAAGTCGGCCACCCAGTCCAGTTGATCGTATTTGAGCACATGGGCTTGCGGCGGTGCATCGGCGGGCTGGATGAAGCGCTCGATATCGATCGTTGGCAAGCTGCTGCGGTATTCATCTTCGAGCAGGCGGTAATTGTCGAGCATGCGCGGTGTCAGGGGGGAGGGGCTGAAGAGTGGGCGTAGCTCCTGGATATCATCCAGGTCGTACAGGGTGATGGTCCAGCCGAAGCCGCGAATCATCTCATCGAGTGTGGACGAACTGGAAGCGGGCTCCCAAGGGGCCTCGGCACTGATGTATCGCAGCGAGCCGTTCGAGGCCACCCGATACTGACTGTGCCACTCATATTCCTCAACCCGTTGGCGCTTGATCAGCAGATAGAGAAAACCCTCGCGCAGGGGGCGAATTGCGTAGCTCGATTGGTTGAGTTCGCCGACATCCTGGAAAGGGGCCAGATGGCTGGGTAACTTAGGCAAACGGGTGCGTTGGGCTGGCTTACCGCCGATGGCGGCGTAGCGCAATGGCAGTAGTTCGAAGCGACGTGTGCAGGAGGCGACCGGGCTGTTGCTCAGGGCCGGCTTGTAGCCGGAATTGATTCGTTTGCACAGCTCGAGGGTTTCGATGAGTGAATTCATGAGTAGTCCTCAGACTGTAGAACGCAGGTAGGCCTGCATGTTGTCGATCAGAGAGGATTGCTGGTCGCGGGTGGCGGCAAGCGCTTCTTGCCAGGCCGGCATCTTGCTGAGTAATTCGCCATTGCGGGACATCATCAATACATAAGTGATGAGATCGTCTTCACGGCTCAGGCCTTGTTGACAGGCTTGTGTCAGGTAGTGCTGTATCAGGCCAAGCCGCGTACCGTGGCAGTTAGTGGCCAATGTCGGGCCGGACTGCTCGTGCTTGAGCAGTTCGGCAAGCTGATAGCACAAGGGGTCACCCGCCAATGCTCTCCAGCACTTCTCATCGAGTGTGATAGGTGGAACGTGAGTGGCTTGCGGGCGATTATCGCCAGAGATCTGCAGCCACAGTTTTTTGTGCGGGTTAGCCACGGGAGCCCACCAGCGATGGATTGGCGCCAGCCACTCGCTGACGCCCGGCAGGTCACGTCGCGCATCCAATACCTGCAGACTGGCGGCAGTGTGGTAACGCAGAAGGTACAGCTGCCCGTGAGTTCCAGTGACAATATTGGCTTGGCTCAGATGTTGCGCTAATTGTGCGGGTGGCAGCGCGCTGACAATCCAACCGCATACAGCATCAACTGCACTTTGGGCGAGCTGCCATTGAAAGTCGTACTGGGCCGATACACCAGCACCAGGTCGAGCGCCGATCAACCAAGGACCTATTGTTCGCAAGTTGGAGAATTGAGCTTGCTGCAGAAGTGGCCAGCTTCGCTCTGAGTAATATTGCGTCAGCTTTTCGCGCGTTGAGGGGAGGAGGTTGGCCATTTCGACAATGGCGCTCAGTCGATACCGATCAGACTCTTCCAGCACTTTGACCAGTGCGTTGATGAATGGGTTGTGCATCAGCTTACGTCCTCCATGCGGATTATGTTGCGTCCGTCCGAGATCGCCTTGAGTAGGCAACTGAGGCAAATGGGCTCACCGGGCTCCGGCACGCCGGAGATCGATGTCGTGTGTTGGCTACCCTCCGATTGCTGGTTGATCGGCCCTGTGAACGTGAGCGCCACGCCATCCAGCGTGACGCCGGAGCCATCGATCCGTAGTAAGCCCGCAGGGCTTTTTATAGTTAGGCTTTCGCTGACCTCGATGTCATAAACCTTGGTCGTATGCCGGATGGCATCTCCGGTTTGCAGTGTGCTGTGGCCGGCAACCACCTGTTCGAGGTGGCCGCCGATTTCTATCGAATGGTTAGCTTTCGTTATGTCCTGCCGGTGGTTGCCTACTGTTTCGATTCGGTCTTGGCCAGTGACAATGGTGTGGGTGCGGCCGATGGTCAGGCTGTCGTCGTTGCTGATTTCATGCAGTCGGTTCTGCCCAATGCTGACGGACTCATCCCGTGCTACATCCTCGCTGCGGTCCTGCCCAATCGAAATCGTTTCGTCGCGCTCGACACGCTCACTGCGGTCATTCCCGACTTGTGTGGTCTCATCATGCTTGACCACATTGTTCTGGTCCCTCTGCGCATGAATGAACACTTCCTCCTGCCCCAGCTCATCCTCGAAGCGCAGTTCATTGAACCCCTTGCCCTTGTGGGTCTGGCTCTTGATCGTCATGCGCGTCTTGTGCTTGGGCAGTTCG
>NZ_JAMYBK010000048.1 GCF_024127895.1 Pseudomonas guariconensis
GCCAGCCGCCTTTTCTTTTTCAAAATGTCAGCGCCGCCGCAGATCTGAAGTCATACGCCTCATGTTTGCTGCGCGACAGCGCAGCCCGGAAGGGCTGGGTGATCTCCCACAAGTACGCTGCAAGCCTCAAGGAATGCACGATCCTGTGGGAGCGGGCTTGCCCGCGAAGGGCTGCAAGGCAGCCCCAATCGATGTCACATCAGACTAAGTCCCCCGTTTAGACCCATCGCCGCGACGACCTCAGAGCGGGCTCAGGATGGTATCCCGCGCCTCGGGCAGCATGCCTGGGTAGTCGAGGGTGTAGTGCAGCCCGCGGCTTTCCTTGCGCTGCATGGCCGAGCGGATCATCAGTTCCGCCACCTGGGCCAGGTTGCGCAACTCGATCAGGTCGCGGCTGACCTTGTAGTTGCTGTAGAACTCGTCGATCTCGTCCAGCAGCAGGCGCACCCGGTGCTCGGCACGCTGCAGGCGCTTGCTGGTGCGCACGATGCCCACGTAGTCCCACATGAATCGCCGCAGTTCGTCCCAGTTGTGCGCGATGATCACGTCCTCGTCCGAGTCGGTGACCTGGCTTGCGTCCCAGCAGGGCAGGGCGGCGGGCATGCCCACCTGGTCCAGGTGCGCCGCGATGTCGGCGGCGGCGGCGCGGCCATAGACGAAGCACTCCAGCAGCGAATTGCTGGCCATGCGGTTGGCGCCATGCAAGCCGGTGAAGCTGGTTTCGCCGATGGCGTACAGGCCTGGCACGTCGGTGTGGCCGCGATCGTCGACCATCACACCGCCGCAGGTGTAGTGGGCGGCCGGAACCACCGGGATCGGTTGTCGGGTGATGTCGATGCCGAAGGCCAGGCAGCGCTCGTAGACGGTGGGGAAGTGGCTCTTGATGAAATCGGCCGGCTTGTGGGTGATGTCCAGGTATACGCAGTCCACGCCCAGGCGCTTCATCTCATGGTCGATGGCCCGGGCCACGATGTCGCGGGGCGCCAGCTCCTCGCGCGGGTCGAAGCGCGGCATGAAGCGCTCGCCGTTGGGCAGGCGCAGCAGGGCGCCCTCGCCGCGCAGGGCCTCGGTGATCAGGAAGCTCTTGGCCTGCGGGTGGTAGAGGCAGGTGGGATGGAACTGGTTGAATTCGAGGTTGGCCACCCGGCAGCCGGCGCGCCAGGCCATGGCGATACCGTCGCCGCAGGCACCGTCGGGGTTGCTGGTGTAGAGGTAGACCTTGGCCGCGCCACCAGTGGCCAGCACGGTGAAGCGCGCGCCGAAGGTGTCGACTTCGCCGCTGTTGCGGTCCAGCACGTAGGCGCCCAGGCAGCGCTCGCCGGGCAGGCCCAGGCGGCGTTCGGTGATCAGGTCGACCGCCACGCGCTGTTCCAGCAGCTCGATGTTCGGCCGTTGCCGGGCCTGGGCCAGCAGGGTGGTGAAGATCGCCGCACCGGTGGCGTCGGCGGCATGGATGATGCGTCGGTGGCTGTGCCCGCCCTCGCGGGTCAAGTGGAATTCGAAGCCGCCATCGTCGACGCTGTGGTGCTCGTCGCGGGTAAATGGCACGCCTTGCTCGATCAGCCACTGGATGGCCTCGCGGCTGTGCTCGACGGTAAAGCGCACGGCGTCTTCATGGCACAGGCCGCCACCGGCGTTGAGCGTGTCCTCGACATGGGATTGCACGGTGTCGGTATCGTCGAGCACAGCCGCGACGCCGCCCTGGGCCCAGAAGGTCGAACCGTTGGCCAGGTCGCCCTTGCTCAGCACGGCGATGCGCAGATGGCTGGGAAGGTTCAGTGCCAGGCTGAGGCCGGCGGCGCCGCTGCCGATCACCAGGACATCATGTTGGAATTGTTGGCTCATGTCGGGACACTAGTATTCTTGAGTGAGGGAGCGGCACAATAGTCATGCGCAGATGGCATTGTGAAACTATCGTGAAACGTGACCGGGCTGCCTTTATAGCAGTCACAGGTGCCTGATTTCCAATGGCGTCTACGCCGTTGCGCAGATCTTCGTGGGAACTTTCCATCATCGGCGGAAATCCTAAGAAGGCTGCCCGCACGCCACAAATGCCGCGGCGACGCATGGCGGCAGCTCTATCCGGGCTGACACCTGCGTATTCGAAACCTGATTATCGACGCAGCCGGCCACGACCGCGCTGCGTCTTTCGTGCGAGCCGACCAAGGGCCGCAGGAAACTTGCTTGGAGGGGAGAACTTTTGCGCAAAGCCCGAGTCTATGGTTGCAAGCCTGAACGATGGCTGTTGCAACGCTCCTTCGAGTCCACTGAGGAGTGTTCATGCTAACCCAGGAAGAGGATCAGCAGCTTGTCGAGCGCGTGCAGCGCGGCGACAGGCGAGCGTTCGATCTGTTGGTGCTGAAGTATCAGCACAAGATTCTCGGGTTGATCGTGCGGTTCGTCCACGACACCCATGAAGCCCAGGATGTGGCTCAGGAGGCTTTCATCAAGGCCTACCGGGCGCTGGGAAATTTTCGCGGTGACAGCGCGTTCTATACCTGGCTGTACCGCATCGCCATCAACACGGCGAAGAACTACCTGGTGTCCCGTGGAAGACGGCCGCCAGACAGCGATGTGAGCTCCGAGGATGCGGAGTTTTACGACGGCGATCATGGTCTCAAGGATCTCGAGTCCCCAGAGCGCTCGTTGTTGCGGGATGAAATCGAAGGCACTGTCCATCGCACCATCCAGCAACTGCCCGAGGACCTGCGTACGGCCTTGACCCTGCGTGAGTTCGACGGACTGAGTTACGAAGACATTGCCAGTGTCATGCAATGTCCGGTGGGTACCGTGCGCTCTCGAATCTTCCGCGCTCGGGAGGCCATAGACAAAGCCCTGCAGCCTCTATTGCAGGAAACCTGAGACAGCGGCGACAGCCAAGAGAGGAACCGCCATGAGTCGTGAAGCTTTGCAGGAATCGCTGTCCGCGGTGATGGATAACGAAGCGGACGAACTTGAACTGCGTCGGGTGTTGAACGCCGTCGACGATCCTGAAACCCGTGCCACCTGGTCGCGCTACCAGATCGCCCGTGCAGCCATGCACAAGGAACTGCTGCTGCCGAAACTGGACATCGCCTCGGCGGTTTCCGCGGCGCTGGCCGACGAAGCCGTGCCGGCGAAGGTCAAGCAGGGCCCGTGGCGCACCATCGGTCGCCTGGCTGTCGCCGCCTCGGTGACCGTTGCCGTGCTGGCTGGCGTACGCATGTACAACCAGGACGAGATCACCGGCGCCGAGCTCGCTGCCCAGCAGCCAGCCCAGCAGGGCCTGAGCATGCCACAGGCACAGGGCCCCGCCGTACTGGCAGGCTATAGTGAAAGCAGTGAGCAACCGACCGGGCCGATGGCCAACGGCGTGCTGCAGAACCAGGCCGGCTGGGATCAGCGTCTGCCGGGGTACCTGCGCCAGCATGCCCAGGAGTCCGCGCTCAAGGGCACCGAGACCGCTCTGCCCTATGCCCGCGCCGCCAGCCTGGAAAACCGCTAAGTAAGGAGGATCATGCGCGCGCTACCTCTCCTGTCGCTGCTGCTCGGCAGCTGCATGGCGGTGCCGGCGTTGGCGGCCAACTCCTCGCCCGAGGCGAGCGAGTGGCTGGGCAGGCTGGCACGGGCCGAGCAAGAACAGAGTTACCAGGGTTCCTTCGTCTACGAACGTAATGGCAGCTTTTCTTCCCACGATATCTGGCACCGCGTCCAGGACGGTCAGGTCAGCGAGCGGTTGTTGCAGCTCGATGGCGCGGCCCAGGAAATCGTGCGCGTCGATGGCAAGGTCCAGTGCGTCAGCGGCTCCCTGGTCAGTGGCGTGGGTACCCCGCCAGACTCCGCACCGCGTGTGCTCGATCCCCTGAAACTGATGAGCTGGTACGACCTGGCCGTGGCTGGCCGGTCACGGGTCGCCGGGCGTGACGCGGTGATCGTCACGCTCAGCCCGCGGGACCAGCACCGCTACGCGTTCGAATTGCACTTGGACCGCCGGTCCGGCCTGCCCCTGCGCTCGTTGATGCTCAACGACAAGGGCCAGTTGCTCGAGCGCTTCCAGATGACCCGCCTGGACACCGACGATCAGCCGAGCGACGACGACCTGCGGGCCAGTGCAGCGTGCAAGCCGATCGAACGGATTGCCGCGACCTCCAGCGAAGCCGCTGCCGGCTGGCGTTCGGACTGGCTGCCGCCGGGCTTCGAGTTGATCAACAGCTCGGTGCGCCGCGACCCGGCACGCAACAGCACCGTCAGCAGCCTGATGTACGACGATGGCCTGGCGCGTTTCTCGGTATTCCTGGAGCCGGTCAAGGACGATGCCGGGACCGATACCCGTGCCCAGTTGGGGCCGACCGTGGCCGTGTCGCGCCACCTCAACACGCCCAAGGGCAAGGTGATGGTCACCGTGGTCGGGGAGATTCCCCTGGGGACCGCCGAGCGTGTCGCGCTGTCGATGCGGGCCCAGGATGCCCAGGCAAGTCAATGACGGCGTGCTGTCCGGCAGCCTGGAAGTCACTGGGCTGAAATGAAATTAAAGCATTGTCATTTGCAATCCCTTCGTAAATTTTCTATAGGTCAGGCTTTTCGGGGTCTGGCCTTTCCTGCTTGTGCAGGGGCCTTACTTGCTAACTACGCTCGTTGTGACGGGAGCCGTATGTCAATACCACGCTTGAAATCCTATCTCTCGATGTTCGCCGCCGTGCTCATGCTCGGCCAGGTGCTCACGGCCCAGGCCGAGGAGTCCCTGCCGGACTTCACCACCCTGGTCGAGCAGGCTTCGCCGGCGGTGGTGAACATCAGCACCAAGCAGAAGCTGCCAGAGCGCCGCATCGCCGCCGGGCAGATGCCGGACCTCGAAGGCCTGCCGCCGATGTTCCGCGAGTTCTTCGAGCGCAACATGCCGCAGGTGCCGCGTTCGCCCCGTGGCGACCGCCAGCGCGAGGCGCAGTCGCTGGGCTCGGGCTTCATCATTTCCAGCGACGGCTACGTGCTGACCAACAACCACGTGGTCGCCGATGCCGACGAGATCATCGTCCGCCTGTCCGACCGCAGCGAGTTGCAGGCCAAGCTGGTCGGCACCGACCCGCGTACCGACGTGGCCTTGCTCAAGGTCGACGGCAAGAACCTGCCGACCGTCAAGCTGGGTGACTCCAGCAAGCTCAAGGTCGGCGAATGGGTGCTGGCCATCGGCTCGCCATTCGGTTTCGACCACTCGGTGACCAAGGGTATCGTCAGTGCCAAGGGCCGTACCCTGCCCAACGACACCTACGTACCGTTCATCCAGACCGACGTGGCGATCAACCCGGGCAACTCGGGTGGCCCGCTGTTCAACATGAACGGCGAGGTGGTGGGGATCAACTCGCAGATCTTCACCCGTTCCGGCGGTTTCATGGGCCTGTCGTTCGCCATCCCGATCGACGTGGCGCTGGATGTCTCCAACCAGCTGAAGAAAGACGGCAAGGTCAGCCGCGGCTGGCTCGGCGTGGTGATCCAGGAGGTCAACAAGGACCTGGCCGAATCCTTCGGCCTGGACAAACCGGCCGGCGCCCTGGTGGCCCAGGTACTGGAAGACGGCCCGGCAGCCAAGGGCGGCCTGCAGGTGGGCGACGTGATCCTGAGCATGAACGGCCAGCCGATCATCATGTCGGCCGACCTGCCGCACCTGGTGGGTAGCCTCAAGGATGGCGACAAGGCCCGCCTGGAGATCATTCGCAACGGCAAGCGGCAGAACCTGGACGTCACCATCGGCGCGCTGCCGGAGGACGACGTGCAGATCGGTAGCGGTGGCCAGGGCGGCGCCGAGCGCAGCAGCAACCGCCTGGGGGTTTCCGTGACCGACCTGAGCGCCGAGCAGAAGAAATCCCTGGAGCTCAAGGGCGGCGTCGTCATCAAGGAGGTCCAGGATGGCCCGGCGGCGATGATCGGCCTGCGTCCGGGCGATGTCATCAGCCACCTGAACAACCAGGCGATCACCTCAGCCAAGCAGTTCACCGAGATCGCCAAGGACCTGCCGAAGAACCGTTCGGTGTCCATGCGCGTGCTGCGCCAGGGGCGCGCCAGCTTCATTACCTTCAAGCTGGCGGAATAAGCGCTGGGTGCGAGGTACGAAAAGGGCAGCTTCGGCTTAATGTCAGTCAGTTAAGCGGCGCTTTGTCATTTTTGGGGCTGCCTTGCAGCCCATCGCCGGCAAGCCGGCTCCCACAGGGACCGCGGCGACCACACATGATGCGGTTTGCAGGGGCCATGT
>NZ_JAMYBK010000049.1 GCF_024127895.1 Pseudomonas guariconensis
CAGAACCATGCGCACGGCACGTTCACGGACTTCAGGGGAGTAGGTCGTAGTCTTTTTCATGGCCTCATCTTCTCAAGAGTTGAGGCCTCCACGAAACCCGGGGCGGTTCAGGTTGGGATAAGTATTCAGCGCCCAAATGGACGTACCTGAGCGCTTGGGGCAACTGCCAGTGCTTGCGAACCGGCCGCTCTGAATCTGTCGAGTCAGGCCGGAATCGGCCAAAAGCGGTCACCGAGTGACTGCGAAATTAGGGGCGATTCAACTATCCACTATCAGAGTTGAGGCGGCAGGTGGATCGACGAGAACAATTTATAGCGAAATAGCAATATCACAGCTTCCGGGAAGGTGCTGGGCGCTTAGGGGAACTCGAATCATTACCGGCACTTGCTGAATTCTTGCTCGACTGAGTTATCGGGAGCGTTGAGCCCTTTGATTTTTTGCCGGAGATCGTCATCGAAAGGTTAGTTCCGCTCCCGATTCGCTTGAAGAATTTGATGTCCTTTTCCATTGCACTTTTCTCCTCATCCCAAGCGCCCTGATACCCAAGCGCGCTTAGAGAGAAGCCTTGCTGCACCAAGGCTTGTAACATCTGGGGATATCGCTTGTAGTGGAAGTCCCATGCAGTCAGAAACTTTGTCCTGACATGAGGCGAAGGATGGTTCCGCATTTGATTGTGGATGTCGTGCAGAAAACGGACTTGCCAAGGAAGAAAAGGTGCGGGGTTATCGTCTAGGGTGCCGGCGTGTGCAGGGTATTGTCCCTTGCAACGCTGGTCCAAATATTCGAGATGCCGGTTCAGGTACACAAACGAGAATTTGTCGTTGAACGGGGCAAGGCGAAAAAATTGGTTGTACCGGGCGCAAGTCGTGTCCATAAACAAACCCAGCGAAGGTATGTCTTTCTCTGCATTGTATGCATCAATTAGCGCGCCTCCGAAGAAGCACTCCACGTTATCTAAACGGTAGTGGAGGAAGTCACCGGCAACTAAGGTGGCCCTGAAGTAGATATCCTGCCCTGTGAGCATGTGGTGCAAGTGCTCCGCAAACTCTGTTAGGTACCAAACGTAGTGCTCACGATCAGCATCGCTGTCGGCCGGTTTTACGTTGTAGACTAACACGGTGTCTGAGAATACGATTGTTCTGAAACCATCGTGCTGATGGGAGTTCAGCCTGTTCAGGATCGCGTAAACGCGAGCAACCTTTCGCGGGTCTTTTCGGGTCATTTCAGAAAACCCGAGGATGTCGATGTAGAGCAAAATTCGGTCAGTCATCACATATCCCTTGATTCGACGGAGCTAGCCACAGTTTGCAGGGATTCACACTGAAATTGAAGCTGATAATTCCCTTTAAGTGTCCGCTTCTGGCCGCAAGCAGCCACCTTCGGCGGCCATTCTTGACCGGCTCGGTCTACCGATCACTATCTGACTATTATGAACGCACTTCACCGTCGTCATTCGTTGCCCATTCACCGTACTGGCTCTGCGCTCAGGAAGACGCACCGTCATCTGCCGTCCGTTTCTCGTCGCAGTCGGAGCCTTGCACTTAAACCTTTGATGCCTGATCCGTGAAAACGCTGAAGACCAGTATTCATGTGGCTTGCCCCCTTCACGACACCTTTTAACGACACCCCTTCACGACGCCAGTTGCCCGGCTAAAGCCCGTGAAAGCGCTGAAGCCCAGTATTGATGTGGCTTGCGGCCACAACACCCCTTCACGACACCTCTTGACGACACCCCTTCACAACGCTAACCACCTGGGAAAAGCCCGTGAAAACGCTGAAGCCCAGGATTCATGCGGCTTGCGGCCACAACACCCCTTTACGACACCCTTTCCAGCAAATCGGTAAGTTTCTCTATGGGAGGTGAAGCGTCAGACTCCCATAGGCAATAGATGGGAGGTGAGCCCTATTTTTACGATGTGTCGCGAAGCGGATGTCAGGGCCACCCAGATGCATCAGATCAGCCACTTGGGTTTTCCGAGGTCGAGGGGACACTGGGCTCACCTACATTGAGGAGCGCCACCATGACCTTATTTGCCACTATGGCCAACTTGATGGCCTCAATCGCCCAGCCGACAAAACCGCTGTACACCACAGTGTGTATATCCCATCCAAGGGAAAGCAGTCATGCTGCATGACGGTCTCAATATCCGCAGTGAGCGCACGCGGTACCAGTATCCCGAGTCGCTGACCGGCGAAGGACAGAAATCGACCTACCCGTTCGATCTTCACATCGACGATAACGCGGTCTGGGTCGAGCCCGTCATGCAGACTCAGGCTGACAATTGCAGCCTGCAGAGCAGCTTAATGAAGCTGATGGAAGACGGTTGGGTAAACACGGCCAACGGACAGCCGATGATGGATGGCTGCCTCGATGTCATGGGCAATGCTTACGGCATGGACTCGATGAGCGAGAGTCTGTAGTTCGATCACGGTGGCGCGTTCGCAGACTGACTCAGCGCCCGCCAGTACCTGGCGCTAGAACGTTAAACCAGCATGAAGAAAATGCTGCGCGTTTCTGTACAGTGAACGAGTCTCTTAGACTCTGATGCACATAAGCATGGGGGAAGAACATGGACCGATTTGAGCTACTAATCTATTCAGTGTTCGGCGTGCTCTGCGCCTTGGGGGTAACAGCCGCGATTGGTTACAGGATCGCCGCTTACCTGGACAAGAAGCACGACAACAGCAAACACAGCGAAACACGCCCGAACTCGACTGCCGATTAATTGAATCAAGTGCGCCATCAGCTCACGTTCAAGCATGCGCCCAGTTCAAGGAGGATGACATCGTGGACAAAGTAGAATGCCAGTGCTGTAAGAGGATGATGGTTCCGAAGGTGATCACCAGCGCTCCGCTTTACGTGAGCGGAGTTCCCGTAGGGGGTGGTGATCCTGAGTCATCTGTATGCCCCTTCTGTCTGTCGACAAAGTGGATGCTTACCGAGCGCCAGGCTTTGGCCGCGGGAAGGGCCAACGTAGAGTTCTACGGCATCATGGTTCTCGCCCTAGTAAGCATCGTTGCCTTCGTCCGTTTCGGCGAACTGGCGGGCGCTGTAGCGCTTGCGATTTCAGTCGCAACCGTTTTCATGCGCACAAGGGTGATTCGAACCCTGCGCCGTCGCCTGGGCCGTTGAACGAACCAATTCTCCACAGGCGATCGGAATGCTACCCAAGAGGAGAATATAGCGGGGTTAAATACGCACGGATGTCGCTACTACTCGACAGGATGTAAAACTGCGTCGTTACTTAGTCATTTGATCACGGATTTATAATTACTGTGGTGTTACTGGCCCCTGTATGGCGAGCGGTAGCCCGAATCACAGGCCTGTACCGAGCAGTTCACCAACGCACTGGCGCAGCCCCCTTCCAAGCCGCTCTTTTAAGCACCGAAGGTTTGCCCCTCCAAAGGTGAGCTTGCAAGTTCAATTCCTGTCTGGGACGCCATATTTAAAATGGCCTACAGCATTAATAAGGATTCGCGCTGCCTTCCATGGGTGTAAGATGTGTGCAAAAAAATGATTGCAGGCTCATAGCCTCCCACGCGAAGCAGCGTTGAATTACCTTATGCGCTCAATTTCGCTGGCACGACAGGGGAAGCAAAATGAACAAGCTAGGGAGAAACGACGAATGCTGGTGTGGCTCGGGCAAAAAATTTAAGAAATGTCACCTTGGTCGCGAGTCAGCTCAGCCACATAAACCTTGGGATCTTAGCGCTGCCCACAGGAAACATTTCTCGAAGAAGCTGTGTTCAGCCCCCGACGCCTTTCATTCACAATGCTCGGGGTCAATCATTGCTGCACATACTGTGCCCCGGTCGGGAAGCTTGAACCAGATCGCAGATGATGGACACGTTATGTCTTTCATGCCGTCTCTAGAGGGGCTGATCAAGCACAATGGTGTTTTGAAACCTGAAAGGGTGGGTGTCCGAAGAGCTTCTACATTCAGCGGCTTCTGTTCCACCCATGATGATGGGCTTTTTGCGCCAATTGAGAAGGATGCATTCGTAGGGAGCCAGGAACAGTGCTTCCTTCTGGCCTACCGTGCTTATGCACGAGAGATTTACACTAAACGTGCGGCGTCGGAGCAGGCCAAGCTTTATAAGGACCTGGATAGGGGGCGTTCGCCAGATCGACAGATTGAAATCCAAGCGTTCGCCCACCTCCACGGCGCAGGAATTGATGCTGCGTTACGTGACATAAAAATTCATAAAGCGCGCTTTGACAGATGCTTGACGAGTGAAGACTTCTCATCGGTGCGCTCCTACATCATCGAGCTAGAAGGTGCACCACCAGTAATGTGTAGTGGTACCTATGCGCCTAATGTCGATTTTTGGGGGAGGCAGTTGCAGGATATGGCTGATCTAGCACTGGTCCCAGAACTAATGAGCGTGACCTCTTTCTTTGGCGGAGAAAAGGGGCAGATAATTTTTTCATGGATGGCTGAGGACGACAGATGTTGCATGGCTCTAATCAAAAGCTTGGAGCAAATCAATGACGATGATCTGTCCTCTACGCTTGTAGCCTATTTCTTTGACCATTTTGAAAATGTTTTTGCCTCTCCGTCTTGGTGGGATGGATTAGGGCAGTCGAATCAAGATGCCTTGATCCAACGAATGATCGGTGAAGTAGGTGTCGCATTTGGGCTCGTGCCACCTAGCAAGTCGCCTTTCAAAATAGCACCGTGGGTCATATCCAGGCGCTATCGAGTCGGCTTCTAGGGGTTGGAATCTCGAATGCGCAGTACTGTGGTAGACGAGCAATTGGCGTGCCTCGCGGTGGCTCGAATACCCAGGCCCGCAGCCAGGAGCTCTTTTACGCGATTGTGTAGATTCTCGTCGATTGGGCGGCCCTGATATTTACCGGCCAGTTTTGCCTTCTGGATACCTTGGGCCTGGCGCTCGCGGCGCTGCTCGTAGTCCTTCCGGGCGATCGCCGCCATCATTTCTACTAGCATCGAGTTGATGGCGGCCAGCATCCTTTGAGTGAACTCGTCGCCCTGCGTATCGCGCATACCTTGGTGACTGGTGGGCAGATCCAGAGCGACGATGCGCAAGCCCTTGGCGTCGATCGCACCCCTGAGCTTGGCCCAGTCACCGGCGGGGAGCCGGGATAGGCGGTCGATGGACTCGACCAGCAACACGTCACCCGTGCGGGCATCATTGAGCAGGCGGAGTAATTCAGGCCGATCCGCGGCTGCACCGCTGGCGTTCTCCAGATACTCGCAGGCGATGACCTTGTTGTGGTCGCTGGAGAACTTCTCCAGGGAGACCCGAGCGCGGCCAGCGTCTTGCTTGTCGGTAGATGCACGAAGATAAGCACGGATGAACATAGTACAACCTGTATCAGTTAGGGTGTTGTCCTAAAGCTGTTGCACTTTAGGTGTTACTTTTCAATATAAAAGGCTGACAAAGCCGAAAATTTCCCGTATCAGCCTAGGCATACCCAAAAATCGCCGCAGGATGCGAAAAACCACGGCGACACAACCCAGCAGAACTAGAACTATTTCCCTACGAAGTAGAGCGCCCTGCCCTGATTGAAGATTGCCGCTGGGATCGAGTCTTTTCTCAGCCGCTGACCAGGGTGGTAGATGTAGATCCACTCAGGCAGGTATTGCGATACAAGCAGCATGGCTTCCGATGCAGTCATGTCGTTCTTGTAGGCATCAAGCGTGAACTGATTGTCACGTATGAAGATCGGCCCGTAGCTGAGTGGCGATCTCAGAAAGCTCGGCGATTTAGGCTCTGTATGAAAACCTTTGAAACGCCACCAGAGCCGCTGAAAGCCTGATTTTCCGTAGAGTTCTCACCTTTTAGGCGAAGCATTCTGCCATGCCCAAGCGATACGA
>NZ_JAMYBK010000050.1 GCF_024127895.1 Pseudomonas guariconensis
CAGAACCATGCGCACGGCACGTTCACGGACTTCAGGGGAGTAGGTCGTAGTCTTTTTCATGGCCTCATCTTCTCAAGAGTTGAGGCCTCCACGAAACCCGGGGCGGTTCAATTCCGCGATTTACCCTCTCCGCGCATAGCAGCACACTCAAGACCAGCGAAAGCAGCAGAGTTTCGATTCTGGTAGCTCCCTAGACTCTGTGATACCTTCGCCACCGCTACGCCAGCCTCGCTTAATTCGGAGAACATTTTGGCCACCTCTCTCGATAGCTTTATAGTCCCTAACAAGCATCGCCATAAGACCGCAATGGCTTTTGTTCTGGAATCACTGCGCGAAGGCATACTTTCTGGCGCGATAGCTGAAGGCACGCCTCTGCGTCAAGACGAGCTTGCGTCAAAATTCGGCTTGAGCCGAATGCCTATACGAGATGCCATACGACAATTGGAAGCTGAAGGTCTAGTAATATATGAGCCACATAAAGGCGCATCTGTTGCTATCATGACCATTGACGATATTGTCGAAATCTATGACATGCGAATCATGGCAGAATGCACGGCTCTAGACTTTGGTTTCGACAACATAGCTGACAGCGACTTGATACAGATGCGCGGAATTCTATCCGCAATGGAAGATACCGAAGACCCACATCTACTCAGCGAGCTCAATGAGAGTTTCCACCGCCACCTCTACTCAAAAGCGAATCGTCCCCGCTTGCTTGCACTGATCAAGTCGCTACACGACTCAGTGGATCGCCACCTTCGATTTTTGCTGACCAATTTGGATTATCATAAAAAATCTCAACAAGATCATAAAAATATTCTGCATGCCTGCACTCAAGGCAATCGAGAGGCCGCTAAAGAATTTTTAGCCAACCATTTAGCGGACGGGCGAGACTCCATCGTTTCATTCCTGAACAGCCGACGCTAGGGAAATTCACAAGCAACTTCTCATTTCCGAAGTCATTGCAAAGTTAACAAGTTCAGAAACGAGCCTTGCCAGCGGATACCCAGAATACTCAAACATCTTAGGATACATGCTAGAATCCGTGAAACCTGGAAGGGTATTGACCTCATTGAGGATGATCGAACTGTCGTTCGCCAAGAAAAAATCTATCCTAGCATAGCCTTTTAAATCTAGACATCTAAAGACTTGCTTAGATAGAGACTGAATGCGCACGATTAATTCCAATGACAAAGAGCTTGGTATGCAAAGGCTTGCCCCGCCAATGCCATCATACTTTGCTTGATAGTCGTAATAATCATAGCCATCTCCAGGAATAACCTCTCCCAACTCAGAGACAACCAATCCCTCTTTAAGCTCCAACACACCACACTCTATCTCTCTTCCACACACTTCAGCCTCTACCAAGATTTTATGATCCATCTGCGCCGCTACTGCGAAGGCTTGCGCATATGCCTCAGCACTGCTGACTCTGGACACGCCGATGGAGGAACCTGACGATGCAGGCTTTACAAAAAGAGTGGTACTGCCTAGACGCTCGACCAGTTCTTCCCATGATTGCATGGTATTTAAAGTCACCCATGGCGCAACGATGATTCCAGATGACTGAATCAACCGTTTGGCTACATCCTTGTCCATAGAAACCGCCGAACCTAATACCCCCGCCCCCACACAAGGCAGATTGCACATCGCAGCCAACCCTTGAATCGTTCCATCCTCTCCCCAGCGACCGTGCAGTGCCGGAAATAGCAAGTCGAGCTTAACTTCGACCACAGAGTGATCGTCCGCCACAAACATGATCGTACGCTGGCCAGGTCGAATCGATACAACCGGTGCGTTAAGGTCCACCGCCGCCGGGAAATCCTTTGAGTCCCCGTGATATCGCCAATTACCTTCTTGGTCTATTCCCACGCAGTGCACATGATGGCCCAACGACATCAGCGCCGCATGAATCACAGAGGCAGAACGCACTGATACGGCGTGCTCTGCACTCCTCCCCCCGAAAACCAACGCAATCACAATTTGTTTCATTTCAGTCAGCCTCCAATTCAGGATGTCGGCTACTGTATCCAATATCCAACAAAAAAGACAACGGCAATGCTGCCGTCGGTGAAAAAGAGAAAGCCATGCCCTTGCGCCCTTCGGAAAATGCTCGCCTAGACAATGAAGTCACCCAGCGGATCCGCGCAATCGCTGTATCCGCACCGGACTGTATCAGCGGCTCAAAGGCTGATAGAGCCTTGAACAGCTGTGATCCCGTCAGCCTTTTCAACGCATGTAGGTGTGCTGCGAGCCTCGCTCAAAAAGGCACAGGAGCTTGGGCAAAAAGTAATTGGGGAGAGTCAGGTAGAAAGACGAGAGAGTACTTTCTGCTTATGTACTCACTGGATGACATGGATCGTTTCAAAGATTTGCTTATATCAGAGCAACCCAATGTCCTGCTCATTGGCGCAATGACACTGTGCATGCCTGGCGCCATCGAATGCGCGAAGGTCGCCAAAAAAATGCTAGGAAACAAGCTACTTGTTGTACTGGGAGGACGACATATCAATGAAACCATTTATCTTTCAAATGAAAAACACAGAGCAGCCTCACTAGTAAAACACCATCGAGCCTCTCCAGGGAGACTTATAAGGGAAAATAAAATTCCGCCTGTTTTCGATATCATCGTTTCTGGAGAAGCCGAAAAACTCATCGTCGAAATTGGTGAGATATTTGTACGCTCAACACATCTCGCTACGGCGTTTATCGCACGCCACTTGGCCACGAGCACTGCCGGACTTTGGATCGCAGATTTTCCTTGCATTCAAAAAACAGTTGTAAGCGATGGTATTCGATTAAAACACGATGATTTACCATCCGCAGTAGGAGTATTTGGAGTCACAGCCTCTTTCGGCGTCTTTGGCGGGCGAATGACTTCCCATGTATTCAGCTATACGGGGCCGGGATGCATTTATGATTGCTCATTCTGCAGCGAGCGTCGAAGTGTGACGGGGAGCATTCAGGAAATCAAAGGTGCCCCCCGGCGTATTTATAAACAATTCGAAGAAACCCTTTCCACAATAAGCCAAGCCTACCCCAATAGAGGCGCCAGCGCATTCGTAGAAGACTCAACATTTCTTAGTGGGAGCCCACTGGCAATCAGTCAGCTATGTCAATTAATGGAGGATCGGCCTCTAGATATCGTATTTGGCGGCCAATTCACCATAGATCAGATCCTGTCTAGGAAAGACATCATAAGACGACTCGCAAAAAATGGGCTTCGATATGTGTTTGTAGGACTTGAAACACTAAATCCGCAAGAAATCGGCGGAATGAGCAAAGACATTGATAGTAAAAAACAAAAATGGCAGGAGCGATTCTCCGAAGCTTTAAACTTCCTAATCGAAAACAAAATCTCCTGTGGCTGTGCACTTCTATTCGGGCTAGGTGAACAACACAGCAGCCGCCTAGACTTATTGAGACATTTAATAAATTTACGAGACCACGTAGGCCAACCCATAACTATAAGTACAAACTGGGCCGTTCAGCACCCTTTAAGGGGATACCCTGGAAGTGCTTCCGAAGACTACTTACGCTGGGGCACCCCAGAAGGGAAATTACTTGAGCAATTTCATAACTTTGGTGAAGCCTCTCTCGAATATCCCCTATGCGGTATAGCTCGCCCCTCACTCGCTGAGGTACAAGAAATCATTGATCTTCTAAACCAGTTCGAGACAATTAATGGATAAGCCAGAATTTACCCATCTCGCTCAAATAGGTCTTTTTTCTTTGGGAGATATTCAATCCGCACAAACGCCGCCAATGGAGAGCACGACCTACGTGGTTGAGAATTTTGACAACCTGCCCTCGATCAACAACAACAGTCTTACCCGACCAAGCAGCCGGATATTCGAGGGACTTTACTATGGGGGTGTCGACACTCCAACTACCCGGCAGCTCGCAGCACGCATGGCAGCGATTGAAAAAGGTAATTTTTCAGTATTGACGGCCTCTGGCCAAAATGCGTTTCACTTGCTCCTATCAGCCACAGCAAAACCTGGAGATCACATACTAGTTGGCGACACAATAATCTATACAACACAGTGGCTGCTAAGTCACTTTCAGAGCTATGGACTCGACATTGAGTATTTCACCCCAAAAGATGCTCTCTCGATAAGAAAAAAGCTAAAACCAAAAACAAAGGTTATTATCTGGGAAAACCCCGGCGCTTTCACATATGAAATAATCGACAGCAGAGCAATTATCGAATCATGCAAAAATCATCCGGCAATTACTGCTGTAGACAATACTTGGGCCGCCTCGACATTTTACCACCCACTTGAATTGGGAGCAGATGTCAGCCTAGTATCAATGAGCAAATCACACGCGGCCACTGAAGGCGTGTCACTGGGCGCCCTTATCACGAAACGCGACGACGTATTTTCAATACTTAAAACAACCTCTGCATTGATTGGCAATCATGTAAGTTCATATGCATGTGCTGCAGCGCTTCGCTCTATAAGCACGCTAGGCGCCCGCCTAACACTCCAAATGCATACGACACGACTAGTGATTGACCACTTTAAAGCGCTACCTCTTGCCAGAAGGGTACTACACCCTATCGTCCAAAACTCCAAATCCGATTTATACGAAAAAAACTATAGTGGTTTTAATAGCATCATAACTGTTCAATTTTCTTGCTCGCGAGACGAGTTGATAGCCCGTCTAAACCAATTAAAAATAATTAAAATTGGCTATGGATGGGGTGGAACGATAAGTCTTGCCAACCTCGTGGACACGACCGACATGCCCTCAGCAAATCGGCTCTCCCTGAATGGCAGCTGCGTAAGGTTCTATTTAGGGCTGGAAGACCCATACGATCTAATCAAAGACATTAAAAATTCATTTTCAATATAAACAAGCAATACCAATTCACATTCAGCACTACCACATAAGAGAAAAATAGATGCCCAATATTACATCAAATGAAATCTTCGTATTTAGCGAAGCAGAACTACTCACAAAAATCCACGACTTTGTAGAAAATGAAAAATTTCACGACCTCCATATTATGGCTGGCCATTTCATGCTCTTCTATGACAACCAGAAAAACAAGCTTGTCCCTGGTATATTTGAAGACATTAACAGCACACCCTTGAAAGAAAAAATTCGAAGTCGGATAGGGATATTTCCGTCGTATTCTTGGCATCTAGGCGTGCAGCTCGCAGAACACCATATCAGCAAAAATCAGAAATCTGCAAATCTACTTTTATTAATTAATGATTGGCAATACGTTCCAGACAAGGAATCGAATTACGATTACCGGGCCGAATTCTACTCCTCCTTCACGGAACTACCACCGACATATATATCCAGACTGCAATCCTCCAACATAGTCTCAACGAAAAACATCATAGCTAGGGATTCTCCGAACAAGTTTCCCCAAGCCCGCGATAAGTAACATGTCGACGCCGCAAGGCCGATTTTTCAGGCCTCAATCGCATCAAAACCAGGGCTTTTCCCTGGTTCTTGCGCGCTACAGACACACCTATCCTGCAGTGCTCAATAACTGCC
>NZ_JAMYBK010000051.1 GCF_024127895.1 Pseudomonas guariconensis
GCCTCGGTTGAGACGAAACGCTCTTGACCAAACGCTCTTTAACAATCGAATCAAGCAATTCGTGTGGGTGCTTGTGAGTACGGACTGATAGTCGCCAAGATTATCAGCATCACAAGTGGCCATATGAGAAATCACATAGTCATTTGAGATTGCTGAGCCAAGTTTAGGGTTACTTAAAAACCCAAGCAGTATTGAACTGAAGAGTTTGATCATGGCTCAGATTGAACGCTGGCGGCAGGCCTAACACATGCAAGTCGAGCGGATGAAGTGAGCTTGCTCATGGATTCAGCGGCGGACGGGTGAGTAATGCCTAGGAATCTGCCTGGTAGTGGGGGACAACGTTCCGAAAGGGGCGCTAATACCGCATACGTCCTACGGGAGAAAGTGGGGGATCTTCGGACCTCACGCTATCAGATGAGCCTAGGTCGGATTAGCTAGTTGGTGGGGTAATGGCTCACCAAGGCGACGATCCGTAACTGGTCTGAGAGGATGATCAGTCACACTGGAACTGAGACACGGTCCAGACTCCTACGGGAGGCAGCAGTGGGGAATATTGGACAATGGGCGAAAGCCTGATCCAGCCATGCCGCGTGTGTGAAGAAGGTCTTCGGATTGTAAAGCACTTTAAGTTGGGAGGAAGGGCAGTAAGCGAATACCTTGCTGTTTTGACGTTACCAACAGAATAAGCACCGGCTAACTCTGTGCCAGCAGCCGCGGTAATACAGAGGGTGCGAGCGTTAATCGGAATTACTGGGCGTAAAGCGCGCGTAGGTGGTTCGTTAAGTTGGATGTGAAAGCCCCGGGCTCAACCTGGGAACTGCATCCAAAACTGGCGAGCTAGAGTACGGTAGAGGGTGGTGGAATTTCCTGTGTAGCGGTGAAATGCGTAGATATAGGAAGGAACACCAGTGGCGAAGGCGACCACCTGGACTGATACTGACACTGAGGTGCGAAAGCGTGGGGAGCAAACAGGATTAGATACCCTGGTAGTCCACGCCGTAAACGATGTCAACTAGCCGTTGGAATCCTTGAGATTTTAGTGGCGCAGCTAACGCATTAAGTTGACCGCCTGGGGAGTACGGCCGCAAGGTTAAAACTCAAATGAATTGACGGGGGCCCGCACAAGCGGTGGAGCATGTGGTTTAATTCGAAGCAACGCGAAGAACCTTACCAGGCCTTGACATGCAGAGAACTTTCCAGAGATGGAGAGGTGCCTTCGGGAACTCTGACACAGGTGCTGCATGGCTGTCGTCAGCTCGTGTCGTGAGATGTTGGGTTAAGTCCCGTAACGAGCGCAACCCTTGTCCTTAGTTACCAGCACGTCATGGTGGGCACTCTAAGGAGACTGCCGGTGACAAACCGGAGGAAGGTGGGGATGACGTCAAGTCATCATGGCCCTTACGGCCTGGGCTACACACGTGCTACAATGGTCGGTACAGAGGGTTGCCAAGCCGCGAGGTGGAGCTAATCTCACAAAACCGATCGTAGTCCGGATCGCAGTCTGCAACTCGACTGCGTGAAGTCGGAATCGCTAGTAATCGCGAATCAGAATGTCGCGGTGAATACGTTCCCGGGCCTTGTACACACCGCCCGTCACACCATGGGAGTGGGTTGCACCAGAAGTAGCTAGTCTAACCTTCGGGAGGACGGTTACCACGGTGTGATTCATGACTGGGGTGAAGTCGTAACAAGGTAGCCGTAGGGGAACCTGCGGCTGGATCACCTCCTTAATCGAAGACATCAGCCTGCTGATGAGTACCCACACGAATTGCTTGATTCCTTGAAGAAGACGATGTGACGCGACCCTGTGATAGGTCTGTAGCTCAGTTGGTTAGAGCGCACCCCTGATAAGGGTGAGGTCGGCAGTTCAAATCTGCCCAGACCTACCAATTTGTTGTGGTGCAGCCTGTATACGGGGCCATAGCTCAGCTGGGAGAGCGCCTGCTTTGCACGCAGGAGGTCAGCGGTTCGATCCCGCTTGGCTCCACCATGTTGCCGTTACCTGCAGAACTTAGAAATGAGCATTCGTGAATGAATGTTGATTTCTGACTTTTGTCAGATCGTTCTTTAAAAATTCGGATATGTGATAGAAAGACTGATGGCGCACTTTCACTGGTGTGGCATCAGGCTAAGGTAAAATTTGTGAGTTCCGCTCGAAAGAGCGACATGCGAATTTTCGGCGAATGTCGTCTTCACAGTATAACCAGATTGCTTGGGGTTATATGGTCAAGTGAAGAAGCGCATACGGTGGATGCCTTGGCAGTCAGAGGCGATGAAAGACGTGGTAGCCTGCGATAAGCTTCGGGGAGTCGGCAAACAGACTGTGATCCGGAGATCTCTGAATGGGGGAACCCACCTAGGATAACCTAGGTATCTTGTACTGAATCCATAGGTGCAAGAGGCGAACCAGGGGAACTGAAACATCTAAGTACCCTGAGGAATAGAAATCAACCGAGATTCCCTTAGTAGTGGCGAGCGAACGGGGACCAGCCCTTAAGCTGGCTTGAGATTAGTGGAACGCTCTGGAAAGTGCGGCCATAGTGGGTGATAGCCCCGTACACGAAAATCTCTTGTCAGTGAAATCGAGTAGGACGGAGCACGAGAAACTTTGTCTGAACATGGGGGGACCATCCTCCAAGGCTAAATACTACTGACTGACCGATAGTGAACCAGTACCGTGAGGGAAAGGCGAAAAGAACCCCGGAGAGGGGAGTGAAATAGAACCTGAAACCGTATGCGTACAAGCAGTGGGAGCCTACTTTGTTAGGTGACTGCGTACCTTTTGTATAATGGGTCAGCGACTTATATTCAGTGGCGAGCTTAACCGAATAGGGGAGGCGTAGCGAAAGCGAGTCTTAATAGGGCGTTTAGTCGCTGGGTATAGACCCGAAACCGGGCGATCTATCCATGGGCAGGTTGAAGGTTAGGTAACACTGACTGGAGGACCGAACCGACTACCGTTGAAAAGTTAGCGGATGACCTGTGGATCGGAGTGAAAGGCTAATCAAGCTCGGAGATAGCTGGTTCTCCTCGAAAGCTATTTAGGTAGCGCCTCATGTATCACTGCTGGGGGTAGAGCACTGTTTCGGCTAGGGGGTCATCCCGACTTACCAAACCGATGCAAACTCCGAATACCAGCAAGTGCCGAGCATGGGAGACACACGGCGGGTGCTAACGTCCGTCGTGAAAAGGGAAACAACCCAGACCGTCAGCTAAGGTCCCAAAGTCATGGTTAAGTGGGAAACGATGTGGGAAGGCTTAGACAGCTAGGAGGTTGGCTTAGAAGCAGCCATCCTTTAAAGAAAGCGTAATAGCTCACTAGTCGAGTCGGCCTGCGCGGAAGATGTAACGGGGCTCAAACCATGCACCGAAGCTACGGGTGTCATCTTTGATGACGCGGTAGAGGAGCGTTCTGTAAGCCTGTGAAGGTGAGTTGAGAAGCTTGCTGGAGGTATCAGAAGTGCGAATGCTGACATGAGTAACGACAATGGGTGTGAAAAACATCCACGCCGAAAGACCAAGGTTTCCTGCGCAACGTTAATCGACGCAGGGTTAGTCGGTCCCTAAGGCGAGGCTGAAAAGCGTAGTCGATGGAAAACAGGTTAATATTCCTGTACTTCCGGTTATTGCGATGGAGGGACGGAGAAGGCTAGGCCAGCTTGGCGTTGGTTGTCCAAGTTTAAGGTGGTAGGCCGAGATCTTAGGCAAATCCGGGATCTCAAGGCCGAGAGCTGATGACGAGTGCTCTTTAGAGCGCGAAGTGGTTGATGCCATGCTTCCAAGAAAAGCTCCTAAGCTTCAGATAACCGGGAACCGTACCCCAAACCGACACAGGTGGTCGGGTAGAGAATACCAAGGCGCTTGAGAGAACTCGGGTGAAGGAACTAGGCAAAATGGCACCGTAACTTCGGGAGAAGGTGCGCCGGCGAGGGTGAAGGACTTGCTCCGTAAGCCCATGTCGGTCGAAGATACCAGGCCGCTGCGACTGTTTATTAAAAACACAGCACTCTGCAAACACGAAAGTGGACGTATAGGGTGTGACGCCTGCCCGGTGCCGGAAGGTTAATTGATGGGGTTAGCGCAAGCGAAGCTCTTGATCGAAGCCCCGGTAAACGGCGGCCGTAACTATAACGGTCCTAAGGTAGCGAAATTCCTTGTCGGGTAAGTTCCGACCTGCACGAATGGCGTAACGATGGCGGCGCTGTCTCCACCCGAGACTCAGTGAAATTGAAATCGCTGTGAAGATGCAGTGTATCCGCGGCTAGACGGAAAGACCCCGTGAACCTTTACTATAGCTTTGCACTGGACTTTGAGCTTGCTTGTGTAGGATAGGTGGGAGGCTTTGAAGTGGGGACGCCAGTTCCCATGGAGCCATCCTTGAAATACCACCCTGGCAACCTTGAGGTTCTAACTCAGGTCCGTGATCCGGATCGAGGACAGTGTATGGTGGGTAGTTTGACTGGGGCGGTCTCCTCCCAAAGAGTAACGGAGGAGTACGAAGGTGCGCTCAGACCGGTCGGAAATCGGTCGCAGAGTATAAAGGCAAAAGCGCGCTTGACTGCGAGACCCACACGTCGAGCAGGTACGAAAGTAGGTCTTAGTGATCCGGTGGTTCTGTATGGAAGGGCCATCGCTCAACGGATAAAAGGTACTCCGGGGATAACAGGCTGATACCGCCCAAGAGTTCATATCGACGGCGGTGTTTGGCACCTCGATGTCGGCTCATCACATCCTGGGGCTGAAGCCGGTCCCAAGGGTATGGCTGTTCGCCATTTAAAGTGGTACGCGAGCTGGGTTTAGAACGTCGTGAGACAGTTCGGTCCCTATCTGCCGTGGACGTTTGAGATTTGAGAGGGGCTGCTCCTAGTACGAGAGGACCGGAGTGGACGAACCTCTGGTGTTCCGGTTGTCACGCCAGTGGCACTGCCGGGTAGCTATGTTCGGAAGAGATAACCGCTGAAAGCATCTAAGCGGGAAACTCGCCTCAAGATGAGATCTCACTGGGGTCTTGAACCCCCTGAAGGGCCGTCGAAGACTACGACGTTGATAGGTCGGGTGTGTAAGCGCTGTGAGGCGTTGAGCTAACCGATACTAATTGCCCGTGAGGCTTGACCATATAACACCCAAGCAATTTGCGTGCAGCGGATTGCGGTGGTGAAGACGCAAGGCCGAAAGTTCGCAACCACAAAGATCACGTATCCGAATTGGCTGGAGTGTCCATCTGGATGTTCTGGCAACAGAATTTCTTGACGACCATAGAGCATTGGCACCACCTGATCCCATCCCGAACTCAGCAGTGAAACGATGCATCGCCGATGGTAGTGTGGGGTTTCCCCATGTGAGAGTAGGTCATCGTCAAGATTCATTTCGCAAAACCCCTATCTGCGCGAGCAGGTAGGGGTTTTGTCTTT
>NZ_JAMYBK010000052.1 GCF_024127895.1 Pseudomonas guariconensis
TCGTATCGCTTGGGCATGGCAGAATGCTTCGCCTAAAAGGTGAGAACTCTACGGAAAATCAGGCTTTCAGCGGCTCTGGTGGCGTTTCAAAGGTTTTCATACAGAGCCTAGCCAACCCATTCGAGCGACTAGCACCCAAGGTGCAATGGCCAGCAGACATGGACCTGGAGTCCCGTACCGCACCGAGTGAAGGAGATCATCAATGAGGCCAGTAGTACTTGTAGGTCATCGTCACGACTGCCCGTTACACGGTGCTGGCACAGTAGTTACCGGCAGCGCCAACTACACCTTCAACGGCAAGGCGGTTGCCTGGGTTGGCGACCGCATCAGTTGTGGGGCTTTAATTATCAGCGGCTCGACGGGCTATTACATCGAGGGTAAGGCCGTCGCACGCCAAGGTGATCATACCGACCACGGCGGTGTGCTGATCGATGGGGATACTGACTGGCTACTTGAATGATGGGCCTTCATTATCCACGGCGCCTCCGTATTCGCAGTATTACCTGTACCGACCTATTCGCGGGCAAGCCCGCTCCCACAGAGCCCTCCGTCAGCAGTATGCTCTCTGCACGGCAGAGCAACCCAAAGGGCTAACGAATCCCTCACAGGTACACCGCAGCCTTGAAAACACGATGTACCTGCAGGAGCCGACTTGCCGGCGAAAGGGCCAGTAAACTCAGGCCAAATCACCTCACACCGTATCCACCTTCAACGAATGATCGTTGAGCATGCCATTGATGATGGTCGCCGTATCCTGCCCCGCCGCGATCATCCCTCCCGCACCCGCCGCGACGCCATAGTGCTGGGCAAGGTCGACCCCGGCCAGGTCGATGGTCTGGGTCGGCGCGGCGCCTGCCACGCTGCTGACCTCGATGGTCGAAACCACCTCGGTACCGGTGCCGTTGACCTTGAAGTGCAGGTAGTCGTCCAGCGACGCGGCGCTGGCGCTCTCCCCCTGGAGCAACTGCGACAGATCGAGACTGTCGCTGCCCGGCGTGAAGTCGGTGACCGTGTCATGGCCGGTGTCGCCCTTCTGCCAGACGAAGGTGTCGTTGCCGCTGCCACCGCTCAGGGTATCGTTGCCCGGCCCACCGATGAGAATATCGTTGCCCGCACCGCCCTTGAGCACGTCGTTGCCCAGCCCTGCGATGAGCAGGTTATCGGCGCCATTGCCGATCAAGGTGTCGTCATGGTCCGAGCCGATCAGGTTTTCGATGCCCACCAGGGTGTCGATACCGGCACCACCGGTGTCCTGCGGCCCGCCCGCGCTGAGGTCGACGACCACCCCAGCGTCGGCCGAGGCATAGCTGGCCGTGTCGATGCCAGCCCCACCGATCAGCAGGTCGTCGCCATCACCGCCCTGGAGGGTGTCGTTGCCCTCGCCGCCCACCAGCACATCGTCGCCTGGCGTGCCGTCGAGGGTATGCTCGCCCGGGTAGACGATGCTCGCCGTGGCGGAGGCGCTGCCGCCTGGGTGGTCGTTGTGGGTATCGCTGCCGCTGAAGGCCCCGCGCTCGGCGTGGCTATAGTCGATCAGCATGTTGAGGTTGTATTTCTCTGCGGCCTTGTCGTTACCTGAAGCATCTGCCGCACGAGCCAGGTGGATGCTGTACACCCCGTCATGGCTGGCCGTGAAACTGTCGCCATTGGCAATGGCCTGGTAACCGCCGCTGGCCGCCTTCCATTCCATCATCAGGTTGCCCATGGGGTGGTCGTGGTCGAGCTTGAGGGTCTCGCCCTTGCGTAGGGTAACGTTGATCACATCCCCCTCGTTGGCGTTGCCATTGCTGATCGCCCCCAGGTAGCCCGCGATCACCAGGGCGGCGGTCATCGAGCCGAACGAGCCGGAGAAGGCGCTGCGGTGCAGGTCGAGAATCTTCTGGTAGGCGTTGGTGTCGCTGTCCCAGCAACTGACCATCTTGCTGTCGCGCACGTTGATGGTGATGGTCGTGGTGCTTTCATCGCCGTCTGCGTCGCGGATGGTGTAGACGAAGGTGTCGGTGGCGCCGGACGGCGGCACGCTGTTGGGTTTGGCGTGGTAGACCGCGTTGCCCTTCGCATCCAGCGTCAGGTAGCCGTACTGGCCCATCACCTGGGTATTGAGCTGGCCCGTCGCCGAGGATGAGGTGTCCGACCCGGCGCGCACGCCGACCACATACTTCCCGTCATTGACCACATCCGCGCCGACTATGTCGTTGTCCAGCACGTTGCCAGTCACCGTGCGGCCTTCGATCACCGAGGTTTCATCGCAATGTGCCCTGGGCACGTCGTCGACGATGGTGATGACGATGCTGTTGGTCGTCGTGTTGCCCAGGGAGTCCTTGACCTGGTAGGTGAAGGATTCGGTGACGGTATTGGGCCCATCGTTGCCAGGGGTCGGCGACTTTGGCGCCGAGGTCAGGGTATAAGTGTAGGTGCCGTTGCTGTTGAGGTGGATCTGCCCATACTGCCCCACGGCGTGGTCCATCAGGCTGTAGGTCAGCGCGCCCACGCCACCGATGACCGAGCCGGCCAGCGAGCCAGACGCCGTCTCGCCAGTCGAGTGCGGATCGCTGCCGGTCACGGTCCCGGCGGCCAGATCGTGGCCATCCTTGCACAGGTCCAGGGCCTTCTCGTAGACGGTGACGTCGCGGTCCTCGCAGGCGACCATCTTGCTGTCGCGCACGTTGATGGTGATGGTCGTGGTGCTTTCATCGCCGTCCGCATCACGGATGGTGTAGACGAAAGTGTCGGTGGCGCCGGACGGCGGCACGCTGTTGGGGGTGGCGTGGTAGATCGCGTTGCCCTTCGCATCCAGCGTCAGGTAGCCGTACTGGCCCATCACCTGGGTATTGAGCTGGCCCGTCGCCGAGGACGATGTGTCCGACCCGGCGCGTACACCGACCACGTACTTCCCATCACTGACCATGTCCGCGCCGACCACGTCGTTGTCGAGCACGTTGCCGGATACGGTCCCGCCCTCGATTACCGAGGTTTCATCGCAATGTGCCCTGGGCACGTCGTCGACGATGGTGATGACGATGCTGTTGGTCGTCGTGTTGCCCAGGGAGTCCTTGACCTGGTAGGTGAAGGATTCGGTGACGGTATTGGGCCCATCGTTGCCAGGGGTCGGCGACTTTGGCGCCGAGGTCAGGGTATAAGTGTAGGTGCCGTTGCTGTTGAGGTGGATCTGCCCATACTGCCCCACGGCGTGGTCCATCAGGCTGTAGGTCAGCGCGCCCACGCCACCGATGACCGAGCCGGCCAGCGAGCCAGACGCCGTCTCGCCAGTCGAGTGCGGATCGCTGCCGGTCACGGTCCCGGCGGCCAGATCGTGGCCATCCTTGCACAGGTCCAGGGCCTTCTCGTAGACGGTGACGTCGCGGTCCTCGCAGGCGACCATCTTGCTGTCGCGCACGTTGATGGTGATGGTCGTGGTGCTTTCATCGCCGTCCGCATCACGGATGGTGTAGACGAAAGTGTCGGTGGCGCCGGACGGCGGCACGCTGTTGGGGGTGGCGTGGTAGACCGCATTGCCCTGGGCATCCAGGGTGAGGTAGCCGTACTGACCCATCACCTGGGTATTGAGCTGGCCCGTGGCGGAGGTCGAAGCATCGTTGCCAGCACGCACGCCGACCACGTATTTCCCATCACTGACCACATCCGCACCGACTATGTCGTTGTCGAGCACGTTGCCGGATACGGTCCCGCCCTCGATTACCGAGGTTTCATCGCAATGTGCCCTGGGCACGTCGTCGACGATGGTGATGACGATGGTGTTGGTGGTCGTGTTGCCCAACGAGTCCTTGACCTGGTAGGTGAAGGACTCGGTGACGGTATTCGGACCGTCGTTGCCAGGGTTCGGCGACTGCGGCGCCGAGGTCAGCGTATAGGTGTAGGTGCCATCGCTGTTCAGCTGAATCTGGCCGTATTGACCGACGGCGTTACCCACCAAGCTGAATGTCAGTGTTCCCACACCACCGCTGACCGAACTCGCCAAAGACCCGGAAGCAGTCTCGCCCGTCGAATGCGGATCACTGCCCTCGACAGTACCCGCCGCCAGGTCGTTACCGTCCTTGAGCAAATCAAGCGATTTCTCGTAGACCGTCACACCAGTGTCGTCGCCCACTACCAACGAGCAATCATCAATCCTGATGGTGATGGTCGTAGTGCTCTCGTCACCGTCCGCATCGCGGATGGTGTAGACGAAGGTGTCGGTGGCACCAGCCGGGGCCACGCTGTTGGGGTTGGCG
>NZ_JAMYBK010000053.1 GCF_024127895.1 Pseudomonas guariconensis
CCTGGCCCTGGCCAACAAGTACAGCACTGCGCTGGACGCCGGCCAGGTACTGGCGCCGGCCAAGGACCTGGCGCAGATGCAGCACGTGGTGTTCAATGCCTACACCAACGCAGGCCTGACCGTGCTGTTCCTGTTCGTGGTGCTGAGCATCCTGTACTTCGCCCTGCAGGTCGGGCGCCGTGCCTGGGCCAAGCCCGAACGTACCGACAAGGAGTCGCCGTTCCAACCCCTCCCCGAGGCCTGAGGATACGCATCGATGTTCAATGACCTGAGCAAGATGGGCAAATACCTGGGGCAGGCAGCCCGCATGCTGGTCGGCATGCCCGACTACGACAACTATGTCGAGCACATGCAGGCCAAGCACCCGGGCAAGCCGGTGATGAGCTACGAGGCGTTCTTCAGGGAACGCCAGGCCGCACGCTACGGCGGCGGCAATGGCCGCCCCGTCCGTTGCTGCTGAACACCCCACCCGTACAAAGAGCGCCACGCCTGTCGTGGCGCTCTTGCTTTTGGGGCATGACATCAGGCAAAACCTGCTACCCCCGCCTCCTCGCCCCGGGACCGACCATGCAACTCAAGCACAAGATCGTCACCCTCAGTGTCCTGCCGCTTCTGGTGTCGGTGCTGTTCATCTGCGTCCTGGTGTTCGCCCAGAGCCGCAAGCTCGAGGAGGACCAGGCCCGCCTGGTGCAGAGCAGCATCATGGCCGCCAAGAAGGCGGAGCTGAAGAACTACCTCGAACTGGCGATGAGCCTGATCGCGCCGCTGTACGACAGTGGTGCGGACGACGACAAGACCCGCCAGCGTGCCTTGCAGATGCTGGCCCGGGCGAGTTTCGGCGTGGATGGGTACTTCTTCGTCTATGATCGTCACGGCAAGAACCTGATGCACCCCAGGCAGGCGGAGCTGGTCGGCAAGGAACTCATCGGCATGACCGACAAGAACGGCCTGCCGGTGATCCAGGCGCTGCTAAGCAGCGCCAGCCAAGGCGACGGCTACCAGCTGTACGACTGGCAGAAGCCCTCCAGTGGCCAGGTCACCGGCAAACTGTCCTACGTGGTGATGCTGGAGCGCTGGGGATGGATGCTGGGCACCGGCATCTATATCGACGACGTGGAAGTGGCAACGCTCAAGTCGCGCCAGGAAGTCGCCTCCGGCGTCCTGACCACGGTGCTGGCGATCGCCTCCTTCTCCTTGCTGGCCGTGCTGGTGATCTTCACCGGCGGCCTGATGCTCAACGTCAGCGAACATCGCCTGGCCGACCGAAAGCTGTCGATGCTCAACCAGCGCATCGTCAACCTCCAGGAAGAAGAGCGCTCCCGCGTCTCCCGCGAGTTGCACGACGGCATCAGCCAGTTGCTGGTGTCGATCAAGTTCCAGTTCGAACTGGCAGCCCTGGAAGTGGCCAACGGCCAGGCCGAGGGGCTGGCCAACCTGCGCAAAGGCACGACCCGCCTGGGCGCCGCGATCGGTGAGATCCGCCGTATCTCCCATGACCTGCGCCCGTCGCTGCTCGATACCTTGGGCCTGTCGCCGGCCATCGACCAGCACCTGCGCGAGTTCGAGCAGCGCACCGCGATCCGCACCCAGTACGAATGCGCGCTGGACGACATCGAGGTGGATGCCGACCTCTCGCTCACGCTGTTTCGCATCATCCAGGAGGCCCTGGCGAACATCGAACGCCATGCCAAGGCGAGCACCGCTATAATCGCGCTGGCCGCCCACAACGGCATGATCACGCTGCGCGTGCAGGACAACGGCGTGGGCTTCGACCCTGGCGCGGCGGACGAAAGCCACGGCATCGGCTTGAGAAACATCCGTGAACGGGTCGATCACCACCACGGCACCTTCAGCATCGTATCCATGAGCGGCCGCACACAATTGCAGGTCCACATACCGATCCGCAGCGCGTGATCGGCTTCATCACCTTCAGTGCCCCGAGACTGCCATGAGCGTTACTCCCCCAATCAGAATCGCCCTGGTCGACGACCACGTCCTGGTGCGTGATGGCGTCAAATCGCTGCTCAGCGCGATCGCGCATTTCCAGGTGGTCGGCCAGGCCGAGTCCGGCGCCCAGGCGCTTGAGCTAGTGGCGGCCCTGGAGCTGGATATCCTGCTCGTCGATGTGGGCCTGCCGGACATGAACGGGCTGGAGCTGACCCGCAGGCTGCGGGCCCTGTACCCGGGCATCAAGATCCTCATGCTGAGCATGTACGACAACCAGGAGTACGTGCGCACCTCGATCAGCGCCGGCGCCCTGGGCTACGTACTGAAAAACGCACCCTCCACGGAGCTGATCGCCGCGATCGAGGCCATCGCCGCGGGCGGCAGCTTCTACAGCCCGGAAATCGCCCGCAAGCTGGTCGGCAACAACCGCGACGAGCATGACCTGACGCCGCGCGAAGTGCAGGTGCTGTCGATGATCGCCAAAGGTGCGAACAACAAGGAGATGGCGCGAGAGCTGGGGATCAGCGTGCGCACCGTGGAAACCTACCGCTTGAGCATACGGCGCAAGCTCAATATCGATACGGCGGCGGCGTTGGTGAAGTATGCGATCGAGCATGGGTTGGTTTCCCTTTGAGGGGCCTGGTGAAACGGCCTGACCATCGGGCATATGAGCTCGATGGCACGTTGGCACGGTCTACTCGCCTAGGCGCCGCCTGACAGGCGGGGTTAAACTGGGGGACGCGAACCGCCCAACCATTTCCAGGAAATCCCGTGCCCAACGCCTCCGACGACCGCGCATCCTTGACCGCCTTTGCCCTCGAAAGCCCTGCCCCGCTCTACGCCAGGGTCAAGGACATCATCTTGCAGCAGATCCGCACCGGTGTCTGGGGACCGAACTTCAAGCTGCCCTCCGAGAGCGAGCTGTTCAACCAGTTGGGCGTCAGCCGCATGACCATCAACCGGGCGCTGCGCGAACTCACCATCGAAGGCGTGCTGGTGCGCCTGCAAGGGGTGGGTACCTTCGTCGCGGAAGCCAAGGGGCATGCCGCGCTGTTCCGTATCCACGACATCGCCGAGGAAATCACCTCGCGTGGCCACACCCATCGCAGCGAAGTGATCCTGCTCGAAGCGCTGGGGGACCAGGCCCCCGCCTCGCTGCCCTTCACCCTGGACGGCGTGTGCAACCTGTTTCACTCGGTGCTGGTGCATTACGAGAACGAAACCCCGGTGCAGATCGAGGAGCGCTTCGTCAATGCCGACATTGCTCCCGATTACCTCAAGCAGGACTTCACCCGCATCACCCCTTATGCCTACCTGGTGCAACTGGCGCCGCTGACCGAAGCCGAGCACAGGGTAGAAGCCATCCACGCAACCCCCGCCGAATGCAAGCTGCTGCGCATCAAGCGTACCGATCCATGCCTGCTCATCCGCCGTCGTAGCTGGTCTGGCAAGGGGCAAGTGGGCTGCGCGCGGCTGGTCTATCCGGGCTCACGCTACCACTTGGAGGGCCGCTTCGGTCAGTAGCGCTGCAAGCCCTGCTGGGCCATCGGCCTGTTTGGTCGATAGCCCCTCGTTTTGCATTTTTTGCTGCTCGCAAAACTTTTTCTCTCCTTTCGTCGCCCTCCTGGCGTCCACGGCGGATGCCGATAGACACCTTCACGACACTCAACCCATTGAAAAATAAATTCATTTTCTCTCCCTGAAGCCCTTGTCCAGAGCGCCGACGGCAGGTTGCGCGCGTGTTCGCGCCATCTTGTATATACAGGTTTATATATGGTTGTATGTATAAGCGATGACAGATATCGACGATCTCTCAGGTGCGAGCGAGAAATCGTCACCCGGGACACCACCCCCACAAGAAGGAAACCACCATGAAAGCTTCCCGATTCCGCGACACCGAAATCCGCGCCCCGCGTGGCAACAAGCTGACCGCCAAGAGCTGGCTGACCGAAGCGCCGCTGCGCATGCTGATGAACAACCTCGACCCGCAGGTGGCCGAGAACCCCAAG
>NZ_JAMYBK010000054.1 GCF_024127895.1 Pseudomonas guariconensis
GCTATATCCCGCCTGCGGAGGCTGAGGCAAACTTCCACCAGCAACAAGCAGGTCAGGCCATGGCGGCCTGACTTAAACGAAACGGCCTCCACAAAAGCCGGGGCGGTTCACCTGGCCGGTACCACCAGTGAGCCCTTTGTTGCTGACAGCAAAGGCCAGATCGCCATCAAAGTGATCGATGAGCGTGGTAACGAGCTGATGCGCGTGCTGAACGTGGCGGAGGCAGAGTAATGACCGGACGTACCGCCGTACCGGTCAGCGAAGTACCGGAACCCATTATCAACTCACCTTATGCGGAACCGACTCACCATTGGCAAGTGGCTGTCGGTAAGTCGCCTGTCAAAGCAGAAGGCCGCCGCCCGGCCTACTACTTTTACCGGGTGCCAGAAGGTGCCGGTACTGGTCGCAAGAACAAGCGGCAGGCCGAACTGCTCGGTGAAACTGATGTTGGCTCCCAGGAAGAGCTAGGACAGGTCAACCTGATCCGCCAGCGCCTTAACGAGTGGCGAGCGGGTAAGTTGACGGGCACCCCTTATGACGGTGCCTCTCGGGTCACCAAAGAGCTGATTGAGCTGTGGCGGTCTGAGGATCGAGGTCAGCGCCTGTTCTTTGCTCAGATTGAAGCCGCAGAAACCATCATTTTTCTGGTGGAGGCCGCTGAGATCTACAAGAAGGGCCTCCTTGGGATTCCGAAGGACGAACCGGGCCCAGAGGGCAAAGCCAAAGGTCTGCGCGCCTTCACGCGTTACGCGAGCAAGATGGCAACCGGCTCCGGTAAGACCACTGTGATGGGGATGCTGGCTGCCTGGTCGATTCTCAACCGAGTGGCAGCACCGACCGATGATCGCTTCTCCGATACGGTGCTGATCGTTTGCCCCAACGTCACCATCCGTGAACGCCTAAAGGAACTCGATCCGCTGCTGGGCGACTTATCGCTCTACCGCACCCGCCAGTTAGTGCCCGTACAACGAATGGAAGAGCTGCGCCGAGGCGAGGTGATGATCGCTAACTGGCACAAACTCGCCAAGCTGGAGAGCAACACCGTCAATGGTGACTCGGCCAAGGTGGTGAAGACTGGTGAAGCGGTTGAGATCACCAAACAGTCGGGTAAGGACAAAGGCAAAGTCGAAGTTAAATACTTTGAGTCAGACGCTGCCTGGTTCAAGCGCATACGCCAGGAGTTGGGCACAGGTCGCGGTCGTAGCCCACATTGGTTGGTGTTCAATGACGAAGCACATCATGCCTATCGTCGTGGCGATAACATTGATGACGAGAGTGAAGCCTCACTCGAAGATGACAAAGACACTGCCAAGAAAAACGCCAAAGAAGCGACCATCTGGATCGAAGGCCTCGACCGTATCAACAAGCTGGCCAATGGCCGTAAGAACGGCATCAACCTCTGCATCGACCTCTCCGCCACGCCGTTCTATATCCAGGGATCTGGCAATGAGGTCGGAAAGCCTTTCCCCTGGATCGTTTCCGACTTCGGTTTGCTCGACGCTATTGAGTCCGGCCTGGTGAAGATTCCGGAACTGCCGACGGCGGACGTGGGTGGCACTGAAGAGGCTGCCTATTTCAACGTCTGGCGCTGGGTGGAGGCCAAAGCTGAAGAGGACGGTCACGGCAAGAAGCTCACTCCTCAGCTGGTGATGAACTACGCCAGCACACCGATTACCTTGCTTGCCACTGACTGGCACAAGAAGTTCCAAGAATGGGAGCTACTCCATAAAGAGAAGCAACGTTACCCCATTCCTCCCGTTTTCATCGTGGTCTGCCGTGATACCAAGGTGGCGAAGGAAGTCCATGGTTGGCTAGCCGAGAACGAAGGAGGCTATGGCGAAGCACCTGAATGGTTCCGCAATGAACCGGGCCGAGAGGTCACAGTGCGAGTCGACTCCAAGATCGCCGAGGAGATGGAAGCAGGAAGTGGTAGCGATGAGGTAAGGCGTATGCGTTTTATCCTCGACACTATCGGTAAAGCCAAATGGCCGGGCGATAAAGTGCCTGAAGAGTGGTCAGAGCTGGTGCGCAAGCACAATGACAAGCTCAACAGCGATGACGATGAAGAAGAGGGCGATACCCAAGGCTTGCAATGGATCGACGAGCGCATTCCGCCTGGTCGAGACATTCGCTGCATCGTATCCGTAGCCATGCTGGCGGAGGGCTGGGATGCCAACACGGTGACCCACATCGTTGGATTACGTCCGTTTGGTTCACAGCTGCTCTGCGAGCAGGTCGTAGGGCGGGCATTACGACGTGCGAGCTACGTTGTTGATGAAGTGACAGGGCTCTTCACAGAGGAAACGGCCAAGGTATTTGGTGTTCCATTCGAGCTCGTTCCCTTCAAAACACGGTCTGTTGGCCCTGCTCCTGTACAACGGGAGCAGCACCATATTTTCTCAATGCCAGAGCGCGAGCAGTACCGCATCGATTTCCCCATCGTCATGGGTTACCAAGAGGTCAACCAGTTCGACGTCGTGGTCGATTGGACTCAGGTAGCTCAGGTCACCATCGACCCGATGACACTGCCGACAACCGTTCAGGTTGGGCAGATGGTGGCGCCGGATGGACACCTGACGGCTTTTGGCGCTGGTAAGAAGTCTTCCGTGACACTGGCCGAATGGCGCGCGCTGTTCCGCGATCAGCAAGTCGCCTTCATTCTGGCTAAAGAAATCTGTAAGCAGTGGCGCACCGAACGTGGCGACAGCGTCCCAATAGGAACCTTGTTTCCAAAGGTGCTGAATGCCTGTGCACGGTTCCTACGAGAGAAACTCGTGCTGAAGGGCGACTCTTGCGCTTGTGATGTACTGGCCAGCGGTAACTATACCCAGTCAGTAATCGGCAGCCTGTACAACGCGTTGCAGAGTGGTACCGAGGAAAAGCACGGGTTCTTACCGGTCATTCCACAGGGTTCTGCCGGGCTCGGAAGCACGCTGTACGTGGACTTTCATACGACCAAGCCTGTGCGCGCAGTCACCAAGTGCCATCTTAATTTGATGGTGGCCGATACGGCTAAGTGGGAACAGAGCGCAGGCTTTTTGCTCGACATTCACCCAGGCGTCGTGAAGTGGGTTAAGAACGACCGTTTAGGCTTTGCCATCAGCTATCGCAAGCAGAACATCAAGCACAGCTACGTGCCTGACTTCATTGCTGAGCTAGATATCGGGATGAAAGTCATTATTGAGGTGAAGGGTCAGTACAACGATGACGCGGATCTCAAGGCCAAGGCCGCTCAGCGCTGGGTTGATGCAGTGAATCGCAGTGGCGAGCACGGCCTTTGGCATTACATGGTCGTTCAGGATCCAAGCAAGCTGGGGGTTGAACTCAATCAACTTAGCCTGGACAAGCTTCAAGGGAACGCGGCTTAACTTGTTACAGCCAATGAGGCGGAAGCTCTAGGGATTCTCCGATCAAGTCAGCACAAGCCGCCCGACCTGTGCTGAAATAGCCCTCCGTTCAGCCCCCCAGCAAGTCTTGCCCATGAGTCAGATGAGCTTTTCCGATTT
>NZ_JAMYBK010000055.1 GCF_024127895.1 Pseudomonas guariconensis
ACCGCCCTACGAACTGCCCAAGCACAAGACGCGCATGACGATCAAGAGCCAGACCCACAAGGGCAAGGGGTTCAATGAACTGCGCTTCGAGGATGAGCTGGGGCAGGAGGAGGTGTTCATTCATGCGCAAAAAGACCTGAACACCAAGGTACAGCACGATGAAACCCTCACCGTCGGCAACGACCGCAAGATTGCCACCGGCCGCGACTGCAGCTCGAGCGTTGCCCGTGACGAATCGACCACGACGGGGCGAGACCGGCGCGACCATGTCCAGCAAGACCTCTTCACCACGATCGACCGCAATGAAGTGCGTTCCATCGGCAACGCGAGCCACGACACGATCGGAACCGATCACTCCCTGAGCATCGGCGGTAACCAGTCACTCATCGTCGAAGGCGCACGCAGCGTGGAAGCCCGGACAGCCCAACGCCTGCTGACGCCGTCCTACATGCTTCAGGGTACCGAGCGCATCCATATCCGCGGCCCCAGCGGCAAGATCATCCTCGATGCCGACGGCATTACCCTGGAAGCGCCCAACATCCGCTTCAAAGGCAACGTCACCTACCTGACGCCGGTGCAAGAGCAGCTCGAAGCGATTGAAGCGGCCATCCGTGAAGGCTCTCCCCTGATCGAAGAATGCCCCTTTGCCGGTAGGGGCGACGCATGAGCCTGCATCAGCGATTGAACGATCACGCAGCAATAGGTGATGCAGGTCGCGACAGCCTGTTCCTGCTGGCCGAAGCCTCTACCACCCCAGGCTTGCTCGGCCGTCTGGAGTTCCATGCCATCGAACACCAGTGCCTTTGGTACCTGGAGCAGAATCCCGGGCTGGAAAAGCATGCGCCGATACTCTTCCCGCTGAAACCCGGTAGTGACCTGGACACGTGGCTCGGCACACTGGACGGCTCGCTCGCCTTCACCGCGTTCGAGGCCACCTTGCCACTGGAGGCACTGGCGCAGCACCTACGCCGCTTCGGCAAGGTGCAGCAAGGCAAGCAACGGTACTTTCTACGCCTTGGCGACCCGCGGTCGTTGAGCCTGTATGTGGGATCACTGGCACAACACGCCGATGCCCTGGCCAGGCTGTTCGACCATGGGCGCGTACTCAGGCTCTATTTCCATGACCCCGCAACAGACCTGGCACTCGGCGTCCAGCCATTGTTCGAGCAAGCGGAAGACGCCTGCGAGCAAGAGGGTTACCTGGCCTGGCTGCGCCCTGAGCGGGAGGGCGGCCAATGAAATTGCCACCCCTGGACCTCGATGCGCTCCACAAGGCCGCGCTGCACGCCACGAACCGCCAGTTGGCCCAGTATCTACTCGACACCCTTGGCCCCACGCTACCCCGCCTGCATACCCGCCACGCACACATCCACGCGCTGGTCGCCCAGGCGGGCAACCTGGTCTGCCACGAGGGGTACGGCAGCACCCGGGAATACAGCGTGCTGGTCCTTACTCATTTCCTCCTCGGGCTGGGCTGGTGGAACGACCTCGCCTGCCAACCGCTGTGGCCTGGCACCCAAGCTGGCGGGCTGGCCCAGGATGAGCGGCTCGGCTTGCTGGCCGAGCAGGCGATCGCCCACCGTCAGCAGCTCGAAACCCAGTTACCCCACATGCACGACATCATCCTGGCCATGTCGGGCTGGCGTGAAGATGCCAAGGACGACGACAGGCTCTGGCATTCGATCACCCAGCTGATGGCCCTGCGCGGCCTACCTTCGGACACGCACGAGGACTGCTACTGCCAATATGAGTCGGATGCCTGCGAGCGTTATGGGCTCCGCCCTCTGCAACACAAGGAACTCAATGGCAATGAGATCCTGGCCTATCGGCATTACGGCAAGCGCCTGCCACAGCCTTCCGATGACCTGAAACACCTCCCGGTACTCCCCCGCAACCAAGTGCTGCTGCACGTCCTGCTGGCGATCGCTTTCGGACGCCATTTCTACCTCAATCCGCTGTTCGCCACCTGGGTCACGTCGCTGGACGAACAGGGCTCCGCACGCGAGAGGTGCCAGGTGTTGGGCGAGCAACTGACCGCTCATCAACGCGCACTCAAGGACACACCTTCGCATGTCTGAACCCCTTTTACCTCCCGGCCTGGAAAGGCTGCGCCAGGGTGTGCGCAACGGTGCGCTGCCCGTGCCCCCTACCCTCTGCGTGCCCTGCTCTCTGCCCGGCGCACTGTTCTCCCTCGACGGCAACGACGGCTGCGACCACCTGCTGGGCATCCCCTCCCGCGACGGCGTCGGCCCCGAGTGGTTCCGCCATAACCCGTGGATCCGCGACAAGACGCGCAATCAGCGCGACACCTTCCTGCAACGGGTCCTGGAACACGCCGGCAGCACGCTAGGCGATGCCTGGCTCGCCGAGTTCCATGCCTTCGCCGCCACCGAAAAGCTTGAACTGGTGTGCGTCGATGACCAGTTGCGACTGGACGACCTGGCGCCGCCAGTGCTCGACCACATGGGCGTGCGCACCCACCAGGGGCTGGGCTTCGAGCTGCAGCGCAACTTCTTCTTCAGCGATCACAAGATCTACTTCGCCACCTTCACCCACGCCCGCTGGGCCGAGGCACCGCGCGAGGAATACACTGACGAGAACGGCGAGCATCGGATCAGCCCGCCCTATACCTGGCATACCCCCACCGGCTTGTACCCCGTCGAACTGGCCAGCGAGCAACTGGCCCGCCACTTCGCCGAGGCCAAGGCCAGGTCACGCGCCTGGGAGGGCGTCAAAGGCGCCGGCGAGTTCGCCCTCGGCGTGCTGGCCTTCGTGCCGGTGGTGCGCGGCATCACCGGCGCCACCTCGGTCGGGCGCTACGTCTTCGTGGCCCTGGAAGCGGCCCTGGCCGCCGATGCCATGGTCGATGGCAGCCACCGCATGATCACCGGCGAAGGCCTGAGCATCGGCGAAC
>NZ_JAMYBK010000056.1 GCF_024127895.1 Pseudomonas guariconensis
AAATCGGAAAAGCTCATCTGACTCATGGGCAAGACTTGCTGGGGGGCTGAACGGAGGGCTATTTCAGCACAGGTCGGGCGGCTTGTGCTGACTTGATCGGAGAATCCCTAACGCCATAAAGGCTTTATAGGAGATGCGTTCCGCAACCGAATGAGATCAGAGCGACCGCCCGAGCAGAATGGACAGGATTTGGAGCGCCATCCCTGCTCGGTTTCGCCACTTGTCGTCCTCTGAGTAAAGTGGCTGGGTGAGATATGTTATGCCCGAGGTGATAGTGGTCAGAAGATTAGGGGTGAATTAGGGGCTGAACGCTGAACTATTGCCTGTTACCTTTGAAGTAGTTGAATAATTGTGTCGGCATGGTGATTTTTTTGTTTAGAAAATCAACCAGTTCCTGTCCCCCTAACCTATTTCCTAGGTCGTATTCTCTATTTCCTTGGAGGGCTATGGAGTCTCTGGCGAATTTAGTGCCGTGTTCTTCGCCAAGCAAGGTCAAGTGACCTATAACTATGAAGGCTGCTAGTTTTGCATCGCTATCATGCCCATCTATCTTGAAGGCTTGCATGGCTGAGTTGAAGCAGCCGACAAAGTAACCTCGGGTGAAGTTGCTGTAGAAGGCTTCAGAAAATCCTGGAAGTGTGCCCGCCCTTTTTAATTGAAGATCTATGATGAAAGTTGAAATTTTAATTGCGGCTTCCATAGGGTCTTTTGTGTTTGCATCGCTTCGTGGTTCGCTTTTAACTTTTTTTCTAAAAATTTTCCAGAAGGCCATGGTCCACTCCGATGCTCTTTATGTCTGATATCACCATATTAGGACGTTGGTGATGGGTTCTCCATTATTGCAACAATAAAATCTAGCTATGGCGGGGATGCTGAGCCATGTGTTACTCGAGTAGGTGGTAGTCATCCGGCGTCTTGGGATCAGCTGTTAGCCCTGGTCCGATGACGCCTCGCGCTGCTTGACCTGCTCGACGGGGTCAAGGTCGTAGCCATCGCGAGTGAGGTCTATGCCGTATTTGCAGCGAGCCGTGTTCATCAGGTGGATGTACTCGACGTACGCCTCGTTTGCCCGGCGGTGCTCGACTGTGATCTGGGCCTGCAGGTTCTGGTTGATGTCGACCAGCTTCTGGATGTTGCGTCTGGCCCTGGCCAAGTCTCGTCGGAGCTGGTCGTTCTCGTTGCTGAGCATGTGGCATTGGTGCTTGAGCAGTTCGACGTGTGTCGGCATGCCAAGCTCGAAGCCGGTTGTGTCGATGTCGGCGAGGTCCACGGGGCACCTGTAGATATACTGGTTTTATATACAGTAATTCAGAGCGGTGGAATCGACTAGCCCCAGGTGACGATGTGCTGCTTTTCCAGGGAGAGAGGTTCCGTAGGACGCTAGGGGGCGGATTGGTGTTGGAGTTGGCTGCGCCGGTAGCCGATCGGGCATGAGAAGCAGCTTAGGCCGCTGTGAGCGCATGCCGCTGCCTATACTGCCCAGACCGTCTGGACGGAGCAGTCACCCATGAAGCGCACCTTGGAAGGAATGATTCTCGCCGGCGAGCCGCTAATGCAGCAGGCGATCGATGCGTTGCGTCGGTATCACGAAGCCGAGGAGTCTGGCGCGGCGCTGGAGGAGGTCGAGCGCCTACGGCTGCTGGCAGAGTCGCTGTATCAGGCCGTGACGGACTATCAGTTGTACGCACTGGGGCATCAGGACTTGGTTCGCCACTAGATTGTGGCTAGACATTGTTTTCGGGGGCGGGATTGAAGGTTGGCAGAGTATCGGGGGAGGCGTCTAAAACAGCGTTGATGGCCCTTGCCATTACTGGGCGAAAACGGACGAAACCTGAGAAAAAGTATTAGACGTGGAAATAGTGTAGGCCGCATGTCTGGCGGCCTACACTCGAATTTTAATGCTACTGCTGCATCATCGGGGTATGTGATTGGCTGCCTGGTACGGCTAGAAAAATTATGCTATTGCGGATGGGTAGCGAAGGGTGGCGGACAGCCACTGTTTCCGACAAGATATGCAAGTACAACGGTCAATGTCTTACGTGAGTCTATAGAGATGATCTCGAAAATTCTGAAAGGGAAAGCACCTATAACAGTAATCGGGGTGCTAGTGCTTGGGATTGTTTGTTCAGCAATTTATGATGCCATAGTTAAGCCAGGCTTTAGTATGGTCTCCAGATATCTGTTTGATATATTTACTTTCGGATCTCAGCGGATGAAGGATTCAACGTTCAGTAATGCAGCCTTAGATCCAACTCCAGTGGCTGGATTGGCTTTGGTGCTTGCTATGTTGATAGGGGCGGGTATGTATATGTTCTATTCACAATTGGCAACGGAACGTATAGTATATAAGTTATTTAGATCTTTTGAGGCAAGCGCAAATGAGAATCCTGACACGACGAGGGATGATGGCTTTGGTGTGAGGACTAAGCTATTTCTGCGCGGGATGTTATATGTTGCACGGCTCTTGGTGCTGATTTTCATAATTGCATCTTATGTGCTGTACTCTTCTTTGAATCAGTCGATAATTGTATGGCGAGTATTTCAGGCTAATCTGAATGTAATTGCCCCCTACGTCACGCAAGATCAGTTGAGTATGCTCAAGTCGGACTTCGCTAGAGTCAGGACGGAAAAGCAGTATATTGAGGTTAATAAGAGGATTGAGGCCATCGCAAAGGCTCGTAACGTCGAGCTTAGGAATGATTCCCTGTGAAGCAATTGTGCTAGGGATTCTCCGAACAAGTTTCCCCAAGCCCGCGATAAGTAACGTGTCGACGCCGCAAGGCCGATTTTTCAGGCCTCAATCGCATCAAAACCAGGGCTTTTCCCTGGTT
>NZ_JAMYBK010000057.1 GCF_024127895.1 Pseudomonas guariconensis
TGTGGGAGATCACCCAGCCCTTCCGGGCTGCGCTGTCGCGCAGCAAACATGAGGCGTATGACTTCAGATCTGCGGCGGCGCTGACATTTTGAAAAAGAAAAGGCGGCTGGCCCATTAGGGCCAGCCGCCTTTCGCTTTGTTAGGGTTTGAGCGCGCGGGACAGAGATCGTAGCCAGCACTGGTGTGTGTCCGCACACCCGCGTGGGAGAGTGATCCGCACGGTATCGGCGTGAAGTCCCTGTAGGCATCAGCTGAATCAGCTGTGACCACGTATGAGAGAGTGAACCCTTTCGCCACCGTGTGCCCCGCGCGCCCTTTATCCTGCGAGTATTCACCATGGCGCGCAAGCCTTCCAAGCAACGCTTCACCATCGTTCATCCTGACTGCGCTGCGATTGATGTAGGTAGTCGAGAACACTTTGTCGCGGTTGATCCCCGGTACGAGAACGCCGTTCAGTCATTCACGTCCTTTACCGACGATTTGTACAAGCTGGCCGATTGGCTCCATAGCTTGGCCATCAAGGTCGTAGCCATGGAGTCCACAGGCGTTTACTGGATTCCGATTTACGAAATCCTCAGCGAGCGTGGATTCGAGGTCTATCTCGTTAATGCCCGAGCTACCCGGCAAATAACGGGGCGCAAGTCTGACGTGCTGGATTGCCAATGGATCTGGCAACTGATGACTCATGGTCTCTTGCGAGGTGCTTTTCGCCCAAGCGATCCAACATGCTGCGTTCGCTCACTGGTCAGGCAACGGGCTTTCAAAGTGAAAGACCAGGCTCAAACCTTGAACCGGATGCAGAAGGCACTGAGCCAAATGAACATCCAGTTGGCCAATGTCATCAGTGATATTTCCGGCGTGACGGGCATGAGAATTTTGCGAGCGATCATCGCAGGTGAGCGAGATCCTGTCCGCTTGGCTGAGCTGACCGATGGGCGTATCAAGGCAGGTAAAGACACCATTGCGCGTAGCCTGCATGGCAACTGGCGACGAGAACACCTGCATGCATTGGCGCAGGAACTCGCAGCCTATGACTTTCTTGAGCAGCAGATCGCTGAATGCGATGACGTCATCGGAAAGGCATTGGAACAACTACCAGTGCTGGAACATGAGCCACAACCCTCCAGGAAAGCGCTGCGAAGCCCACACCGGACGAGCGCTCAACAGGCAGCGCTACACCAAGCCCTTTGGCAGGTGCTAGGGGTCGATTTGACCGCCATTCCAACGATTGGCGTGGACACCGCACTGGTCCTGGCCGGAGAGATCGGCTCTAATCTCTCACGATTTCCATCATCACAGCACTTTTGCTCCTGGCTAGGGTTGGCCCCGCCGACTCGTATCTCAGGCGGTCGCCAGCTATCAGGTGGCGGCCCTAAGGTCATGAACCGAGCGGCACAGGCGCTCAAGCAGGCCGCGTCAAATGCACGCAACGACAAGGGTTTCATCGGAGCATCGCATCGAGCCAGATTGACCCGCATGGACACCAGTTGCGCCATCAAAGCCACTGCACACCAACTGGCTCGACTGGTCTACACACTGCTGACAAAAAAACAGACTTATGTTGAACAGGGACTCGAAGCATTCGAAGCCAAGAGCCAAGACCGACAGCTCCGGGCTTTGCTGCGCAAAGCCCGAAAGCTGGGGTATCAATTGGTGGCAGCCTAAGGTGCTTAAAAAACAGCGGGTTGCATTTTGTTTGATGAGAGCGGGCTTGCCCGCGA
>NZ_JAMYBK010000058.1 GCF_024127895.1 Pseudomonas guariconensis
GCGTTGGTGTAGGCATTGAACACCACGTGCTGCATCTGCGCCAGGTCCTTGGCCGGCGCCAGTACCTGGCCGGCGTCCAGCGCAGTGCTGTACTTGTTGGCCAGGGCCAGGAAGCCCACCGCCGGGTTCGGGTCGAACAGCTTGATCAGGCCCGCGGTGGTGGTGCAGATCAGCAGCCACACGGCCGGCAGCAGGGTGACCCAGACATAGCGCTGGCGCTTCATCTTGATCAGCACCACGGTGCCGAGCATCAGGGCGATACCGGCCAGCATCTGGTTGGAGATGCCGAACAGCGGCCACAGGGTATTGATGCCGCCCAGCGGGTCGATCACGCCCTGGTACAGCAGGTAGCCCCACAGGGCCACGCAGCCGGCGGTGCCGATCAGGTTGGCGCCCCACGACTCGGTGCGCTTGAGCGCCGGGATGAAGCTGCCCAGCAGGTCCTGCAGCATGAAGCGCCCGGCGCGGGTACCGGCGTCCACCGCGGTGAGGATGAACAGTGCCTCGAACAGGATCGCGAAGTGGTACCAGAAGGCCATGGTGTTCTCGCCCGGCAGCACCTGGTGGAGGATCTGCGCGATCCCCACGGCCAGGGTCGGCGCACCGCCGGCACGGGCCAGGACGGTGTGCTCGCCGATGTCGCGGGCGGTCGCCTCGAGCTGCTCGGGGGTGATGGTGAAGCCCCAACTGCTGACGGTCTGCGCCACCGACACGACGTCGGCACCGACCACCGCGGCCGGGCTGTTCATGGCGAAGTACACGCCCGGCTCGATCACCGAGGCGGCGACCATGGCCATGATGGCGACGAACGACTCCATCAGCATGCCGCCGTAGCCGATGTAGCGGGCGTTGACTTCGTTGTCCAGCAGCTTGGGCGTGGTCCCCGAGGAGATCAGCGCGTGGAAGCCGGACACCGCGCCACAGGCGATGGTGATGAACAGGAACGGGAACAGGGTGCCCTTCCAGACCGGGCCGGTACCGTCGGTGAACTGGGTCAGAGCCGGCATCTTCAGCTCCGGCGCGATGATCAGGATACCGATGGCCAGGCCGACGATGGTGCCGATCTTGAGGAAGGTCGACAGGTAGTCACGCGGCGCCAGCACCAGCCAGACCGGCAGCACGGCGGCGACGAAACCGTAGCCGACCAGCATCCAGGTGATCTGCACGCCGGTGAAGGTGAACGCCTTGCCCCAGACCGGATCGGCGGCCACCTGGCCGCCCAGCCAGATCGACAGCAACAGCAGGACCACGCCGATGATCGAGATCTCGCCGATGCGGCCCGGGCGGATGTAGCGCATGTAGATGCCCATGAACATCGCGATCGGGATGGTCGCCATCACCGTGAACATGCCCCACGGGCTCTCGGCCAGGGCCTTGACCACGATCAGCGCCAGCACCGCGAGGATGATGATCATGATCAGGAAGCAGCCGAACAGGGCGATGGTGCCCGGAATCCGGCCCATTTCCTCGCGGACCATGTCGCCCAGCGAACGGCCGTTGCGGCGGGTGGACAGGAACAGGACCATGAAGTCCTGCACGGCGCCAGCCAGCACCACGCCGGCGATCAGCCAGAGCGTGCCGGGCAGGTAGCCCATCTGCGCGGCGAGCACCGGACCGACCAGGGGGCCGGCGCCGGCGATGGCGGCGAAGTGGTGGCCGAAGAGGATGTGCTTGTTGGTCGGGACGTAGTCCAGGCCATCGTTGTTGAG
>NZ_JAMYBK010000059.1 GCF_024127895.1 Pseudomonas guariconensis
GGCGTGGTCAAGGCCGATCCCAAGCGCAAGGTCGTCGCGCTGTCGGGTGACTACGACTTCCAGTTCATGATCGAAGAGCTGGCCGTGGGCGCGCAGTTCAACCTGCCCTACGTCCACGTGCTGGTGAACAACGCCTACCTCGGTCTGATCCGCCAGGCCCAGCGTGGCTTCGACATGGATTACTGTGTTCAACTGGCGTTCGAGAACATCAACGCCACCGAAGCCAACAACTACGGCGTGGACCACGTGGCCGTGGTCGAAGGCCTGGGTTGCAAGGCACTGCGCGTGTTCGAGCCGGCCGAGATCGCCCCTGCCCTGCTCAAGGCGCAGAAGATGGCCGAAGAACACAGGGTGCCGGTGGTGGTCGAGGTGATTCTCGAGCGTGTGACCAACATTTCCATGGGTACCGAGATCAACGCGGTCAACGAGTTCGAAGACCTGGCCCTGGTCGGCAACGACGCGCCTACCGCGATCTCGCTGCTGGACTGACCGCCTGACGCCCCCGTGCCGGCTGTGCCGGGGGCTTTCATCTGCAAGGAGACAACCATGCCTCGCTTCGCTGCCAACCTGTCCATGCTGTTCACCGAGCAGGACTTCCTGGCCCGCTTCAAGGCCGCCGCCGACGCTGGCTTCAGCGGTGTCGAATACCTCTTCCCGTACGATTTCAGCGCCGCCGAGATCAAGCAACAGCTCGACGCCCACGGCCTGACCCAGGTGCTGTTCAACCTCCCGGCGGGCGATTGGGCGCAAGGCGAGCGCGGCATCGCCTGCCACCCCGACCGCGTCGAGGAATTCCGCGCCGGGGTCGACAAGGCCATCGAATACGCCAAGGTCCTGGGCAACACCCAGGTCAACTGCCTGGCCGGCATCCGCCCACAAGGCCCGGACTGCGCCACCGTGCGCAAGACCTTCGTCGACAACCTCAAGTACGCCGCCGACAAGCTCGAAGCCGCCGGTATCCGCCTGGTCATGGAAATGATCAACACCCGCGACATCCCCGGCTTCTACCTGAACACCACCAAACAGGCCCTGGAGATCCAGGCCGAAGTCGGCAGCGCCAACCTGTTCCTGCAGTACGACATCTATCACATGCAGATCATGGAAGGTGACCTGGCGCGCACCATGGAAGCCAACCTGAAGTTGATCAACCACATTCAGCTGGCCGACAACCCCGGCCGCAACGAACCTGGCACCGGCGAGATCAACTACCGCTTCCTGTTCGAACACCTGGACCGCATCGGCTACCAGGGCTGGGTGGGCGCGGAGTACAAGCCACTGACCACCACCGAGGCGGGCCTGGGCTGGCTGAAGACCCACAACGCGATCTGAGAATGCTCTCGAAGGGGCAGCCCCGGCTGGCTTCCATATTCCCAGCGTCGCCTGCTCCACCGAGATTCAACAAATACAACGAGGTAATCTCTCATGGCTAAAATCGGTTTCATCGGCACCGGCATCATGGGCAAGCCCATGGCCCAGAACCTGCAAAAAGCAGGTCACAGCCTCTTCGTTTCCACCCACCACGATGCCGCTCCGGCCGACCTGATCGCCGCAGGCGCCGTCGCCCTGGCCAACCCGAAGGAAGTGGCCCAGGAAGCCGAGTTCATCATCGTCATGGTCCCCGACACCCCACAGGTCGAAGCCGTCCTGTTCGGTGAAAACGGCGTGGCCGAAGGCGTTGGCCCGAACAAGATC
>NZ_JAMYBK010000060.1 GCF_024127895.1 Pseudomonas guariconensis
GGCGTGGTCAAGGCCGATCCCAAGCGCAAGGTCGTCGCGCTGTCGGGTGACTACGACTTCCAGTTCATGATCGAAGAGCTGGCCGTGGGCGCGCAGTTCAACCTGCCCTACATCCACGTGCTGGTGAACAACGCCTACCTGGGCCTGATCCGCCAGGCCCAGCGCGGTTTCGACATGGACTATTGCGTGCAACTGTCATTCGAGAACGTCAATGCCCCGGAGCTGGGCAGCTACGGCGTGGACCACGTGGCCGTGGTCGAGGGCCTGGGCTGCAAGGCGATCCGCGTGTTCGACGCCAGCCACCTGCAAGCTGCTTTCGCCAAGGCCACCGAGCTGATGGAGACCTTCCGCGTGCCGGTGGTGGTGGAAGTCATCCTCGAGCGCGTCACCAACATCGCCATGGGCACCGAGATCAACGCCATCAACGAGTTCGAGGCGTTGGCCAGCACCGCCGCCGACGCCCCGACCTCGATCATGCCGCTGGACTGATCCGCCCACGTCAAGCCATCAGGAGCCAACCATGCCCCGTTTCGCTGCCAACCTGTCCATGCTGTTCACCGAACTGGACTTCCTCGACCGCTTCACCGCCGCTGCCCAGGCCGGGTTCCGTGGCGTCGAGTACCTGTTCCCCTACGACTACCCAGTCGAGGAACTGCGCGCCCGCCTGGACGCCAACCAACTGCAGCAGGTGCTGTTCAACCTGCCAGCGGGCGATTGGGCGCAAGGCGAGCGCGGCATCGCCTGCCACCCCGACCGCGTCGAGGAATTTCGCGCCGGTGTCGACAAAGCCATCGAATACGCCAAGATCCTGGGCAACACCCAGGTCAACTGCCTGGCGGGCATCGCGCCAGAGGGCGTCGACCCGTTCGTGGTGCAGAACACCCTGCTCGACAACCTCGAATACGCCGCCAACCGACTCGAGGCCGTGGGCATCAAGCTGGTGATGGAGATGATCAACACCCGCGACATCCCCGGCTTCTATCTCAACACCACGCCCCAGGCGCTGGCCATCCGCGAGCAAGTCGGCAGCGCCAACCTGTTCCTGCAGTACGACATCTATCACATGCAGATCATGGAAGGTGACCTGGCGCGCACCATGAAAACCCACCTCGCTGCGATCAACCACATCCAGCTGGCCGACAACCCTGGCCGCAACGAACCCGGTACCGGCGAGATCAACTACCGCTTCCTGTTCGAACACCTGGACCGCATCGGCTACCAGGGCTGGGTGGGTGCGGAGTACAAGCCACTGACCACCACCAAGGCGGGCCTGGGTTGGCTGAAGACCCACAACGCGATCTGAGGATGCTCTCGAAGGGGCAGCGCCCACACTGCCAGCGTCGCCTGCCCCATCGAGATTTCAATCAATACGACGAGGTAATTTCTCATGGCTAAAATCGGTTTCATCGGCACCGGCATCATGGGCAAACCCATGGCCCAGAACCTGCAAAAGGCAGGTCACGAACTGTTCGTATCCACCCATCACGACCCGGCCCCGGCCGATCTCGTCGCCACGGCATTGCCGACCCCGCAAGCCGTGGCCCAGGAAGCCGAGTTCATCATCGTCATGGTCCCCGACACCCCACAGGTCGAAGCCGTCCTGTTCGGTGAAAACGGCGTGGCCGAAGGCGTTGGCCCGAACAAGATC
>NZ_JAMYBK010000061.1 GCF_024127895.1 Pseudomonas guariconensis
GAAATCCGCGCCCCGCGTGGCAACAAGCTGACCGCCAAGAGCTGGCTGACCGAAGCGCCGCTGCGCATGCTGATGAACAACCTCGACCCGCAGGTGGCCGAGAACCCCAAGGAGCTGGTGGTGTACGGCGGCATCGGCCGCGCCGCGCGCAACTGGGAGTGCTACGACAAGATCGTCGAGACCCTGACCCGCCTGGAAGACGACGAAACCCTGCTGGTGCAGTCGGGCAAGCCGGTCGGCGTGTTCAAGACCCACGCCAATGCCCCGCGCGTGCTGATCGCCAACTCCAACCTGGTGCCGCACTGGGCCAACTGGGAACACTTCAACGAACTGGATGCCAAGGGCCTGGCCATGTACGGGCAGATGACCGCCGGCAGCTGGATCTACATCGGCAGCCAGGGCATCGTCCAGGGCACCTACGAAACCTTCGTCGAGGCCGGTCGCCAGCACTATGGCGGTGACCTCAAGGGCAAGTGGGTGCTGACCGCAGGCCTGGGCGGCATGGGCGGTGCCCAGCCGCTGGCCGCGACCCTGGCCGGCGCCTGCTCGCTGAACATCGAATGCCAGCAGAGCCGCATCGACTTCCGCCTGCAGACCCGCTACGTGGACGAGCAGGCCAGCGACCTGGACGACGCCCTGGCGCGCATCGCCCGCTACACCGCCGAAGGCAAGGCCATCTCCATCGCCCTGCATGGCAACGCCGCCGAAATCCTGCCGGAGCTGGTCAAGCGCGGCGTGCGCCCGGACATGGTCACCGACCAGACCAGCGCCCACGACCCGCTCAACGGTTACCTGCCCGCCGGCTGGACCTGGGAGCAGTACCGCGACCGTGCACAGACCGAGCCAGCCGCCGTGGTCAAGGCGGCCAAGCAGTCCATGGCCGTGCACGTGCAAGCCATGCTCGACTTCCAGAAGCAGGGCGTGCCGACCTTCGACTACGGCAACAACATCCGCCAGATGGCCAAGGAAGAAGGCGTGGCCAACGCCTTCGACTTCCCCGGCTTCGTCCCGGCCTACATCCGCCCGCTGTTCTGCCGTGGCATCGGCCCGTTCCGCTGGGCGGCCCTGTCGGGCGACCCGCAGGACATCTACAAGACCGACGCCAAGGTCAAGGAGCTGATCCCCGACGACGCTCACCTGCACCGCTGGCTGGACATGGCCCGCGAGCGCATCAGCTTCCAGGGCCTGCCGGCGCGTATCTGCTGGGTCGGCCTGGGCCTGCGTGTCAAGCTGGGCCTGGCGTTCAACGAGATGGTGCGCAGCGGCGAGCTGTCGGCACCGGTCGTCATCGGCCGCGACCACCTGGACTCCGGCTCGGTGTCCAGCCCCAACCGCGAGACCGAAGCCATGCGCGACGGCTCCGACGCGGTCTCCGACTGGCCGCTGCTCAACGCCCTGCTCAACACCGCAGGCGGCGCCACCTGGGTCTCGCTGCACCATGGCGGTGGCGTGGGCATGGGCTTCTCCCAGCATTCGGGCATGGTCATCGTCTGCGACGGTACCGACGAAGCGGCGGCGCGTATCGCGCGCGTGCTGACCAACGACCCGGGCACCGGCGTGATGCGCCACGCCGACGCCGGCTATCAGATCGCTATCGACTGCGCCAAGGAGCAGGGCCTGGACCTGCCGATGATCACGGGC
>NZ_JAMYBK010000062.1 GCF_024127895.1 Pseudomonas guariconensis
CATCGTCGCTTGGCGACCCGTTACTGCAAGCTCGCGAAAAGCTATGCCGCCATGGTCACATTGGCCTGCTGGCGGCGATGTCTACGACAGTACTTTTCGTACAGAGCCTAGTGCCTGGGGGCCTGCTATCGATGCAGCGGCTAGGGCAATTCATTATCAGCGACGGTGCATGGGATATCGCCGTGCGAGCAGAGCTCTAAACGCTTCTAGCTCTTGACATCATGTTCGGTACCATACAACAATTGTTAGGTACCAAACCAACGGGAGCAGTGGGTGACTCGCCAATATGTGAAGTCGATGCATGACTCAGTGGGGGCATGGGCGAAGCGGTGCTATTTCGCGGGCCGCGCCGCAATGGATTCGGCATTACGTACTTTCGATCTCGGATCGACGCAGTGGTACGTTTTGTACCAATTGGCCCACGATGGGCCAACTCGGCAGCGTGAACTGGCGACAATGCTCCAGATCGAGCGAGCGTCGATGAGCGGGATTGTGTCAACGCTTTTGCGCAAGGGGCTTGTGGATCAAATCCCCGAACAAACCGATCAGCGCCAAAAGCTTCTTCGTTTGACCGCGTCGGGATTAAAGCTTTGGAGTGAACTACCGAATCTCACGTTTATCGCCCAAGTGGCATTTGAGAATATTGAAGCATCTGATATTGCGACCACGATTAGAGTGCTCCAGACCGCCACCGAAAGGTTGGAGAAATTAGCATAGAAAGGAGTGACGAATGACGATTCTTATAACTGGTGCGGCAGGCCTCGTGGGGATGCGGCTTCTGCCGCGTCTTATGGCCGCAGGCATGGAGTGCCGGGCGCTTTTGCGCCCCGGCAAGATCGCGCCTCAAGGCGTTACAGCCGTAGAGGGCGATTTGCTTGATGCCTCGTCTCTCGAAACGGCAGTGCAAGGCGTCTCAGCCATCATCCATCTCGCAGCCGTTTTTCGCTCGCGAGATACTGAAATGATCTGGAAGAGCAATCTCGACGGAACGCGCAACTTGATCGCCGCTGTGAAGGCGCAGAGTCCAGGAGCGCGCTTCATCATGGCGAGCACCCTTCATGTGTACGGACCAGAAGGCTCGCGCCCTGGGCGAGAGGATGACGAGACCAATCCGAAGTTGGCCTATCCGGCCAGCAAGGTGGAAGCGGAAAAGGCATTGCGCGCAAGCGGTCTGAATTGGTCAATTCAGCGGTTTGGCTTCGTTTATGGTGATAAGGACGGGCATCTTGAAGCGCTTCCTGGTCTCGCAAGTAGCGCAAAGATGCATCCGGCTAAACGAATGAGCATGATCCATCATCGCGACATCGCCATCGCAATGAAGCTTGCTCTAGATGGTGCGATGGACGGGCGCGTTGTCAATCTCACCGATGATGCACCAACATCTATCTTTGAGTTGGCTGAATTAGTTGGAGAGGCGATGGAGCCCTCGTCTGAGCCTTTGGCTAATCCTTGGCACCTTCAGGCCAGCGGGGCGCTAGCCCGTCAACTTGAATCACCCCGGGTTTCGTGGAGGCCGTTTCGTTTAAGTCAGGCCGCCACGGCCTGATCTGTTTGCTGCTGGTGGAAGTTTGCCTCAGCCTCCGCAGGCGGGATATAGC
>NZ_JAMYBK010000063.1 GCF_024127895.1 Pseudomonas guariconensis
TCCTCCTGCCCCAGCTCATCCTCGAAGCGCAGTTCATTGAACCCCTTGCCCTTGTGGGTCTGGCTCTTGATCGTCATGCGCGTCTTGTGCTTGGGCAGTTCGTAGGGCGGTAGCTGGTTGCCGCAATAGGTGCGCCCGATGATCATCGGTTGGTCGGGGTCGGCGTTGACGTACTGGACGATCACCTCTTGCCCGATGCGCGGGATGGCCATCGAGCCCCAGCTACCCCCGGCCCAGGCTTGCGACACCCGCACCCAGCAGGAGCTGAACTCGTTGTCCTTGCTTTCCCGGTCCCAGGGGAAGCTGACCTTGACCCGGCCCCACTCATCGCAATAGATCTCTTCACCGGGCGGGCCGACCACGGTGGCCATGTGCGGGCCGTCGATGCGCGGCTTGGGCTGGGGCTCGGGGCGCCACTCGGCCATGCCGGGAACCAGCACCGCGCTCTGCTCGTAGCGTGTGCCCTGATGGGCACCGGCCGCTTCTTCCTCGAGGCTGGTGAGTTGGGAACCCTCATGGGTGACGCGGATCACCCGCCAGTGCGCGTTGAGGTCTTCGCGCGGGTGGCCGACGAGGTTGAAGCTCAGGCCCGGTTGCAGGCGCGCGTCGTCGCCCTTGACGTCGGCGATACGGGCGTCATGGCGCAGGGCCGTGAGGCGGGTTTCGGTGAAGGGCTTGCCGACCGCATCGCGCTTGTAGCGGCCGGGGTAGTCGAAGCGTTCATACGCCAGCGCCGGGTGAACGACCTCAGGGGCGTTCGCGGCATGTTCCTGGCGGTAGCCAGGGTTGGTGAAGGTGTAGTCGCGCTGCACCTGGCGTGTGCTGCGCACCTGTTCGCTGTAGCGCAGGCGTCGCAGGCAGGGCCTGGGTTGGTCGCCGCCGCTGTTGGCCAGGTACAGCACGGTGTGGGGAGCGGTGGGTTCATCGTCCTCGAAGAAGCCGTCATCCTCGTCGTCGTGCTCGCGGGCCCCTCGGCTGATCAGCCCCAGCGACAGCAGCCGGTCGGTGATGAGCAGCTTGTGCTGCTTGGCACTGTGCTCGAAGCGGTAGACGAAGCCTTCCTCGGCGGCCAGGCGGGTGATGAACTCGAGGTCGGTCTCGCCGGCCTGGACGCAGAACTCGCGAACCTGGTGCTCGAAGCTGGTGCCCAGCTCGAACTGGGTGATGCCCTGGCGCTTGAGCATCAGTTCGAGGATCTGTGGGACGCTCTTTTGCTGGAAGATGCGCCAGTTCGAGCGCAGGCTGGCGCGGGCCAGCTGGGGTTCGACGAGGGCGTGGTAGTAGGTGCGGTGGAAACCGCTCTCGCCCTGGCTGAAGCTGCTGACCAGGCCGTGCACGTAGCGCAACGGGCGTTCGCCGCGCCAGAGGGTGAACAGGACGGGTTTGTCGAGCAGTTCGCCGAAGGCGACATCGTCGTCGAAGCTGACCAGCTCCAGGTGCAACG
>NZ_JAMYBK010000064.1 GCF_024127895.1 Pseudomonas guariconensis
GGAGGGTGTCAGAAATTTTGTGTTCGGGCATAACATGAGTAAGAGGTGCATGTATGCCAACCAAAAAGAAACCCTTGCGTGACCTGCCCAAAATCCCCAAAGAGCTGCTGGAGCAGTTCGGTGAGGGCCTGATGACCGCAGAAGCTATCGAGGATGCCTCTGCGGCGTTTAAGAAGGCCCTGATCGAACGCGCGCTGCATGCCGAGCTTGGCCACCACTTGGGCTATCGACCGGGCGCGCAGCGCCCAGAGGATGAAAGCAACCAGCGTAACGGCAAGAGTGGCAAGACGGTTTTAACGGGGGATGGCCCGCTGCGGCTGGAAATTCCTCGCGATCGAGACGGCAGTTTTGCGCCCATTCTGATCCCCAAGCACGAGCGGCGGTACACCGGTTTCGATGACAAGATCATCGCCATGTACGCCCGTGGAATGACGGTCAGAGAGATCCGAGCCTTTTTGTCCGAGCAGTATGGAACAGAGGTTTCACCCGACTTCATCAGCTCTGTGACAGACGAGGTCATGGAAGAGATTGGCGCGTGGCAACAGCGGCCACTGGAGCCGATGTACCCGGTCATTTTCTTCGATGCGCTGCGGGTGAAGATCCGCGAAGAGGGCCTGGTGCGCAACAAGGCCATTTACCTGGCCCTGGGCGTTCTCCCCGATGGGACGCGGGATATCCTGGGCATCTGGATCGAGAACACCGAGGGTGCGAAGTTTTGGATGAAGGTCTTTAACGATCTCAAGACGCGTGGTGTCGAAGATGTGCTAATTGCCGTGACCGATGGCCTCAAAGGCATGTCAGAGGCCCTCAGCGCTGTGTTTCCAGAGACGACGTTGCAAACGTGCATCGTGCACCTGATCCGCAACAGCCTCGACTTCGCGGCCTGGGACAAGCGGCGGGCTCTGGCCAAGGAGCTGAAGCCGATTTACCAAGCCATCAATGCTGAAGCGGCTGAGCAAGCACTCGATGAGTTTGAGAACGGGCCGTGGGGCGAGAAATATCCAACGGTGGTGGCTGCCTGGAGACGCGCCTGGGATCGAGTGATTCCATTTTTCGTCTTCCCACCGGCCATCAGAAAGGTGATTTACACCACCAACGCCATCGAGAGCATCAACGCCCAGCTACGCAAGGTCATCAAGACTCGCGGGCATTTCCCAAATGATGACGCAGCGACCAAACTGATTTGGCTGGGATTGCGCAACATAACAGCCAATTGGGGAAAACCGGCCCATGATTGGAAAAGCGCGATGAATCAATTTGCGATTCTGTACGGAGACCGGTTCATCAGGCCGACCTGGTGAGAATCAGGGCCTGCCTGACGGCAGGCCGTTACCGGCCCGCACACAAAAAATCTGACAGTCCC
>NZ_JAMYBK010000065.1 GCF_024127895.1 Pseudomonas guariconensis
TGAACCGCCCCGGGTTTCGTGGAGGCCTCAACTCTTGAGAAGATGAGGCCATGAGAAAGACCACGACCTACTCCCCTGAAGTCCGTGAACGTGCCGTGCGCATGGTTCTGGAGCACCTGAACGACTACCCATCCGAGTGGGCGGCCATCGAGGCGATAGCGCCGAAGATCGGCTGCGCAGCGCAAACCCTGCATGGCTGGATTCGTCGCCATCAGACCGACGCCGGCCAGCGTCCGGGGGCGACCACCGAAGAGCGTGAGCGCATCAAAGCCCTGGAGCGCGAGAATCGCGAATTGCGCAAGGCCAACGAGATCCTGCGTCTGGCCAGCGCGTATTTTGCCCAGGCGGAGCTCGACCGCCGCACCAAGTCCTGAGGGCATTTGTCGATCAGTACCGTGACCGTCTCGGGGTCGAGTCGATCTGCCGTGTCTTGCAGGTCGCCCCGTCCGGTTACCGCAAGCATGCGGCCCGCCTGCGCAATCCGGCATTGCGCTCCTGCCGTGCTCGGCGCGACGAGGCACTGATCCTGGAAGTCCAGCGCGTGTGGAATGCCAACATGCAGTGCTATGGCGCGGTTAAGGTTTGGAAGCAGCTCCGGCGAGAAGGCATCGAGGCAGCCAGATGCACGGTGGAGCGGTTGATGCGTCGAGCTGGATTGCAGGGCATAAGGCGCGGCCAGGTCGTGCGGACAACGGTGGCCGGAGACAAGTCGCTCTGTCCGCTGGATCGTGTCCAGCGCCAATTCCAGGCCGACCGCCCCAACCAGCTGTGGGTGTCGGATTTCACTTACGTGTCGACCTGGCAGGGATGGCTGTATGTGGCCTTCGTGATCGACGTCTTTGCGCGGCGCATCGTGGGGTGGCGAGTCAGTACCAGCATGAAGACCGACTTCGTACTGGATGCCCTGGAGCAGGCCCTGTACGCCCGCCAGCCGCATCGCACAGGGAGCCTGATCCACCACAGCGACCGTGGCAGCCAGTACGTCTCGATCCGCTATACCGAGCGGCTGGCAGAGGCCGGCATTGAGCCCTCGGTTGGCAGCAAGGGCGACAGCTACGACAACGCATTGGCCGAAACCATCAATGGTCTGTACAAGGCCGAGCTGATTTACCGCCAGTCGTGGAAGAGCCGCGAAGCTGTTGAGATGGCGACCTTGAAATGGGTGCACTGGTACAACCACCAGCGGCTGTTGAGCTCAATCGGCTATATCCCGCCTGCGGAGGCTGAGGCAAACTTCCACCAGCAACAAGCAGGTCAGGCCATGGCGGCCTGACTTAAACGAAACGGCCTCCACAAAAGCCGGGGCG
>NZ_JAMYBK010000066.1 GCF_024127895.1 Pseudomonas guariconensis
CCGTTTCGTTTAAGTCAGGCCGCCACGGCCTGATCTGTTTGCTGCTGGTGGAAGTTTGCCTCAGCCTCCGCAGGCGGGATATAGCCGATTGAGCTCAGCAGGCGTTGGTGGTTGTACCAGTGCACCCATTTCAAGGTCGCCATTTCGACGGCTTCGCGGCTCTTCCATGACTGACGGTAAATCAGCTCGGCCTTGTACAGCCCGTTGATGGTTTCGGCCAGGGCGTTATCGTAGCTGTCTCCCTTGCTACCCACCGAGGGCTCTATACCGGCCTCTGCCAATCGCTCAGTGTAGCGAATGGAGACGTACTGACTGCCACGGTCGCTGTGATGGATCAGCCCACCTGTGCAATGCGGCTGACGGGCATACAGGGCTTGCTCCAAGGCATCCAGTACGAAGTCTGTGTTCATGCTACTACTGACTCGCCAGCCGACGATCCGGCGTGCAAAGACGTCGATCACGAACGCCACGTACAGCCAGCCCTGCCAGGTCGATACATAGGTGAAGTCCGACACCCACAACTGGTTCGGGCGGTCGGCATGGAACTGGCGTTGGACGCGATCCAGCGAGCAAAGAGCCTTGTCGCCAGCCACCGTTGTGCGCACGACCTGGCCACGCCTTATGCCCTGTAATCCAGCACGACGCATCAATCGCTCTACCGTGCACCTGGCAGCTGCGATGCCTTCTCGCCGTAACTGCTTCCAGACCTTCACTGCGCCATAGCACTGCATGTTGGTGTCCCATACGCGCTGGATTTCCATGATCAATGCGTCATCGCGTCGAGCGCGGCAGCAACGTAATTCGGGGTTGCGCTGCTGGGCCGCATGCCTACGGTAACCGGACGGGGCGATCTGTAAGACGCGGCAGATCGACTCGACCCCAAGACGGTCACGGTACTGATCGACAAAAGCCCTCAGGACTTGGTGCGGCGGTCGAGCTCCGCCTGGGCAAAATACGCACTGGCCAGACGCAGAATTTCATTGGCTTTGCGCAGTTCGCGGTTCTCCCGCTCCAACGCCTTGATGCGTTCGCGCTCTTCGGTTGTCGGGCCTGGACGCTGACCTGCGTCGGTCTGATGACGGCGAATCCAGCCATGCAACGTCTGCGCTGCACAGCCAATCTTCGGCGCGATGGCTTCAATGGTGGCCCACTCGGAGGGATAGTCGTTCAAATGCTCCAGAACCATGCGCACGGCACGTTCACGGACTTCAGGGGAGTAGGTCGTAGTCTTTTTCATGGCCTCATCTTCTCAAGAGTTGAGGCCTCCACGAAACCCGGGGCGGTTCA
>NZ_JAMYBK010000067.1 GCF_024127895.1 Pseudomonas guariconensis
TGCTGGTTGAGGGTGTTGATCTGGGTGATGTCCAGGTTCAGGCTCTCGACCACCGCGCTCTGCTCCTCGGTGGCGGTGGCCACCGACTGGTTCATGCCGTCGATCTCGCCGATGCGCTGGGTGACGCTGGACAGCCGTTCGCCGGCCTGGTTGGCCACCTGCACGGTCTGTTCGCTGGACACCTGGCTTTCGTTCATGGTGTGCACCGCCTCGCGTGAGCCGACCTGCAGGCCGGTGATCATGCGGTGGATCTCCTCGGCCGAGGCCTGGGTGCGGTGGGCCAGGTTGCGCACCTCGTCGGCGACCACCGCGAAGCCACGCCCGGCCTCGCCGGCGCGGGCGGCCTCGATGGCGGCGTTGAGCGCCAGCAGGTTGGTCTGCTGGGAGATGCCCTTGATCACGTCGAGGATCTTGCCGATCTCGTCGGTGCTGGCGTTGAGCGCCTCGATCTGCCCGCAGGACTCGCTGATCTTCAGCGACAGGGCGGTCATGGCGTCGATGGCCGCGTCGACCACCTGGCGGCCATCGTTGGCCTGCTCGCTGGCACCGCTGGCGTGCTGCGAGGCGTCGGCGGCGTTGCGGGCGATCTCCTGGGTGGCCGCGCCCAGCTGGTTGATCGCCGCGGCGACGCTGTTGGTGCGCAGGCTCTGCTCCTCGGAGCCGATGATCGAGGCGTTGGAGGCGCTGACCACCTTCTCCGACAGGTCGTGCACCAGGCGTGTGGCCGAGGACACCTCGGTGATCGAGGCATGGATGCGCTCGACGAAGCGGTTGAACGAGCTGGCGAGCTCGCCGAACTCGTCCTGCTGCTGCACCGCCAGGCGGCGGGTCAGGTCGCCCTCGCCCTCGGCGATGTCGCGCATGGCGCGGCCCATGGTGGTCAGCGGGCGCATCAGCACGGGGATCAGCAGGCCCAGCAGGCCGGCGATGGCGGCCACGGCGATGAGCATGGCGATGATCGCCGAGGTACGGAACTGGCCGAGTGCGGCGTAGGCCTTGTCCTTGTCGATGGACAGGCCGATGTACCACTGCGCCGAGGGCAGGCCGGCGACCGGGGCGAAGGAGATGATCCGCGCCTGGCCGTCGAGGGTCACGTCCTGCATGCCCGGCTCGACGCGCAAGGTGCTACCGGGGTAGATGTCCTTGAGGTTCTTCATCACCTGGGCCTTGTCGGGGCTGACGATCACCTGGCCGTCGCGGTCGGCCAGGAAGGCATGGCCGATGCCGCCGAAGTCCACGGCGTTGATGATGTCCACCAGGGTGTCCAGGCTCAGGTCGCCGCC
>NZ_JAMYBK010000068.1 GCF_024127895.1 Pseudomonas guariconensis
TCTTGGGATTTCGTCCAAGCGTGTGGTGCATCACTGGAAAAAGGCCGGTGGGCCGGGGCAGATACCGGGGTATGCGACGCATTTGGAAGAAGTGGCGAAGACGGCGCGGTACTTGAAATATGGTGGGTATGTGGCTATTGGATTGGGGGCAACTTCGTCCTACTTGAAAGTGCAGGAGGTTTGTAGGGCAGGGGAGACGGAGGAATGCAGGAGAATTCGGTTCCCCGAGACTGGGAGCTTTTCTGGAGGGTTGGTGGGTGGTATGGCAGGTGCCGCGTTTGGGAAGGCTGTGATCAGCGCTGTATGTACGTTTGGGCCCTGGGGAAGAGCCATCTGCGGGATTGCATTAGTTGGTGGCGGCTCCCTCTCTGGAGGCTTAATGATGGAAAGAGTGGGCGGGGCTACAGGGGAAGTCGTTTATGAAAATCTTTATGACTGATCTGGTGGGTTGAATGCTATATGTCAAGCTGGCTGTATTGCTTGGACCGATGGTGTTGTGTGTGGGAGGCCTTTCAGTTCTCGCTCATATCGCCGGAACGCGTCATTTTGACGTGATGTGCGCCTCGCTGAGAAATAGTAAAGGTTTTCTAGAGGACGTTAGGGCTTCGAGCGCGTTGAGTCTGGAACTTCGAAGTTTGGCGGTTGCGGGCTCAAGCATGATGCTCATATGGCCAGAATGGGGAATGCGCAGAGGATTGCTTGATCCGGAGGACAATAAGCAATTCCCTTCCTATCTGAGACGTAGGGTTAAGGTCGCATTTTGGCTTTTGGCTTTAGGTCTGACATGGTCAGCGATCGTGTACGGAATTTTGGGGTGGGGTGTCTTATGACTTCGCTCGCTAATGGTAGTCTGGTTTCTTGCCTTGCAGGATGAGTTTGGACTCCGTTATGTGGAAATGCATATGGTTTTTCTCTCAGCAAAGGTGGCGAATGCTGGGTGTGAATGGGTGAGCTGATTTGTGGATTATTGGATTGATCCAGGCAGTTGGGCGTTAGGCTCTGTATGAAAACCTTTGAAACGCCGGGGTGGGTGAACTGACTTATGAGGCGCTCCTTGATTGATCCTTCCAATTGGCCAGTAGTTTTCAAGCTTGCCTTTTTGCTGGCTCCGCTTCTGCTCTTGCTTTCAGGGCTGGGTGAATCACCCCGGGTTTCGTGGAGGCCGTTTCGTTTAAGTCAGGCCGCCACGGCCTGATCTGTTTGCTGCTGGTGGAAGTTTGCCTCAGCCTCCGCAGGCGGGATATAGCC
>NZ_JAMYBK010000069.1 GCF_024127895.1 Pseudomonas guariconensis
GTAGGGCAGGTTGAACTGCGCGCCCACGGCCAGCTCTTCGATCATGAACTGGAAGTCGTAGTCACCCGACAGCGCGACGACCTTGCGCTTGGGATCGGCCTTGACCACGCCCAGGGCGGCGGGGATGGTCCAGCCCAGCGGGCCGGCCTGGCCGCAGTTGATCCAGTGACGCGGCTTGTACACGTGCAGGAACTGCGCGCCGGCGATCTGCGAAAGGCCAATGGTGCTGACGTAGCAGGTGTCCTTGCCGAACACTTGGTTCATCTCTTCGTAGACGCGCTGCGGCTTGACCGGCACGTTGTCGAAGTGGGTCTTGCGCTGCAGGCTCGACTTGCGCTGCTGGCAGTCTTGCAGCCACTCGCTGCGGTTCTTGAGCTTGCCGGCGGCCTTCCACTCGCGGGCCACTTCGATGAAGGCATCCAGCGCGGCGCCGGCATCGGAGACGATCCCCAGGTCGGGGGTGAACACGCGGCCGATCTGGGTCGGTTCGATGTCCACGTGGATGAAGGTGCGGCCTTCGGTGTAGACGTCGACCGAACCGGTGTGGCGGTTGGCCCAGCGGTTGCCGATGCCGAACACCAGGTCGGACTTGAGCAGGGTGGCGTTGCCGTAGCGGTGCGAGGTTTGCAGGCCGACCATGCCGACCATCTGCGGGTGGTCGTCAGGGATGGTGCCCCAGCCCATCAGGGTCGGGATGACCGGCACGCCGGTCAGTTCGGCGAACTCGACCAGCTTGTCGCTGGCGTCGGCGTTGATGATGCCGCCACCGGCGACGATCAGCGGGCGCTCGGCTTCATTGAGCATGGCCAGGGCCTTCTCGGCCTGGACGCGGTTGGCCGCTGGCTTGTGGACCGGCAGGGGTTCGTAGGCGTCGATGTCGAATTCGATCTCGGCCATCTGCACGTCGAACGGCAGGTCGATCAGCACGGGGCCCGGGCGGCCGGTGCGCATTTCGTAGAAGGCTTTCTGGAAGGCGTAGGGCACCTGGCCCGGTTCCAGGACGGTGGTGGCCCACTTGGTCACCGGCTTGACGATGTTGGTGATGTCGACGGCCTGGAAGTCTTCCTTGTGCAGGCGTGCGCGCGGGGCCTGGCCGGTGATGCAGAGGATCGGGATGGAGTCGGCCGAGGCACTGTACAGGCCGGTGACCATGTCGGTGCCGGCAGGGCCGGAGGTGCCGATGCACACGCCGATGTTGCCGGGGTTGGCGCGGGTGTAGCCCTCGGCCATGTGCGAGGCGCC
>NZ_JAMYBK010000070.1 GCF_024127895.1 Pseudomonas guariconensis
TAGGGATTCTCCGATCAAGTCAGCACAAGCCGCCCGACCTGTGCTGAAATAGCCCTCCGTTCAGCCCCCCAGCAAGTCTTGCCCATGAGTCAGATGAGCTTTTCCGATTTCGAGTACGCCGGTAAGCGCAAGCAAACCCGCCGTGAGCGTTTCCTGGCAGAAATGGAACAGGTGGTGCCGTGGAGTGGTTTGGTCGCATTGATCGAGCCGCACTATCCAAAGGCCGGTGGCGGTCGTAAGCCTTATCCATTGGAAACGATGCTGCGCATTCACTTGCTGCAGAATTGGTTTTCGCTGAGCGATCCGGCCATGGAAGAAGCGTTGTACGAGATCACCTCGATGCGCCAGTTTGCCCGACTCACGCTCAGCGCGCCGATTCCCGAAGACACGACAATCATGAATTTCCGACATCTGCTGGAGAAGCATCAGTTGGCAGCCGGCATTCTGGAAACCATCAACAATTACCTGCAAGACAAGGGCCTGTCGTTGCGCCAGGGCACCATTGTCGATGCCACGATCATCCATGCGCCCAGTTCGACCAAGAACAAGGAAGGCAAGCGCGATCCAGAAATGCATCAAACAAAGAAAGGCAACCAGTACTTCTTCGGCATGAAGGCACATATCGGTGCTGATGCTGAGTCCGGGCTGGTGCATCACGTTCACGGCACTGCTGCGAACGTGGCCGACGTAACGGAAGTTGCACATCTACTGCACGGGGCAGAGAACGTCGTCTGTGCCGATGCGGGCTATACAGGCGTTGAGAAAAGACCAGAGCACGTAGGGCGGCCAGTGATCTGGCAGATCGCTGCGCGACGCAGCACTTACAAGCACTTGGGCAAACGTAGCGTGCTCTACAAAGCCAAGCGCAAGATCGAAAAGGCCAAGGCGCAGATGCGTGCGAAGGTGGAGCACCCGTTCCGGGTGATCAAACGCCAGTTCGGCTATGTAAAGACTCGCTTTCGCGGCTTGGCCAAGAATACGGCGCAACTGACGACGCTGTTTGCGCTGTCGAATCTGTGGATGGCGCGTCGGCAGTTATTGAGCACTGCAGGATAGGTGTGTCTGTAGCGCGCAAGAACCAGGGAAAAGCCCTGGTTTTGATGCGATTGAGGCCTGAAAAATCGGCCTTGCGGCGTCGACA
>NZ_JAMYBK010000071.1 GCF_024127895.1 Pseudomonas guariconensis
CATCGCCGCCAGCAGGCCAATGTGACCATGGCGGCATAGCTTTTCGCGAGCTTGCAGTAACGGGTCGCCAAGCGACGATGCTCCTTCAGCCAGCCGAACAGTCGCTCGATAACGTTGCGTTCCCGGTACTTGGGTTTGTCGAACAGACGCGGCAATCCAGGTTTCGGTTTGCGCTTCATGATTCGGTAGGGAATCACGGGCTGCATGCGATACCGGTCGCAGTACTGCCGCAGCGTTTCTGCGTCGTAGCCTTTGTCCGCTATCAGCTTGCGGCATCGCTTACGGGGCCTACCTCGTTCGGTGGGAATGTGAACACCGTCCAGCAAGGGTTCAGCATGGGAAATATCGCTGGCTTGTCCACCGGAGAGGATGAAATGCAATGGCACACCTCGGGTGTCGCAGACCATGTGAATTTTCGTTGTCAGCCCACCCCGGCTTCTTCCGAGTGCGTGGTCCGTTGGTTCTTCCGCCCCCCTTTTTGGCCTGCTCCAGATGAGGCCCGGGACGCTTTGACTGCCGTTGAATCAATGCACCAAGTGTCCAAGTCGATCAGGCCTTGAGCGTTGAGTTTCACGTGTAGGCGCTTGAGCATTTTGTTGAAGATGCCCTGGTTTCGCCAATCTCGGAAGCGCTGATAGACCGTGGACCAAGGCCCGAATCGCTCCGGCATGTCTCGCCATGCGGCGCCAGAGCAAAGCACCCACAGCACGCCATTGAGCATCAGGCGATCATCAGCTCTTGGGCGTCCGGTACGCCGAGGGGCAGTAAAAAGATCGGCGACTATTTCCCAGTCTGCGTCGGAAAGTTCGTATCGCTTGGGCATGGCAGAAT
>NZ_JAMYBK010000072.1 GCF_024127895.1 Pseudomonas guariconensis
AAATCGGAAAAGCTCATCTGACTCATGGGCAAGACTTGCTGGGGGGCTGAACGGAGGGCTATTTCAGCACAGGTCGGGCGGCTTGTGCTGACTTGATCGGAGAATCCCTAGCCGACAACATCCTATCTCTTTCCCTGAAACATGGCTAAAAAATCGCTTTCAAAATGAAGCAGTACGATTGGTAAAAAAAGGAAAGCTCCAGAAGAAATACATCTCAAGCCACCCAACAATGTCTGAAATTTCTTTCACCGACGCTTCCGGCGCCACTCTTCCATTGGTTAGCTGTGGCATGACTGGGTGCGCTGGAGAAATAACAGAAATGATCTCCGAAGCATATAAGTCAGGCGCCCGCCTCTTGGTCCTCCTCGCCCCCAATGAATGCCACGAGCCTATCCGAAAGGGTGTAGAAATTGCGTTGTCACTCTATAATTTTGAAGCGGTCAGTATTTTAGTCGCAGATTTGGGAGGAAGCGGCGAGCTGAATATTGAAGAAATATATAGCAAGGGCATTCATGTCGTCACATATGAAACATGAGGATTCCGTCATGCAACCCCACCCGCTAATCTATTTAGATGCCGCTGCCACTACACCATGTGCTGCAGATGTAGCAACAGCGATGCATGAGTTCAGTACTACGTTATTTGGAAACCCATCATCTACGCACATCATGGGGCGACTCGCAAAAAATGCTATTTTAGGAAGTACTGCTCAAATATCTAGGCTCTGTATGAAAACCTTTGAAACGCCACCAGAGCCGCTGAAAGCCTGATTTTCCGTAGAGTTCTCACCTTTTAGGCGAAGCATTCTGCCATGCCCAAGCGATACGA
>NZ_JAMYBK010000073.1 GCF_024127895.1 Pseudomonas guariconensis
GTGGCCCAGGAAGCCGAGTTCATCATCGTCATGGTCCCCGACACCCCACAGGTCGAAGCCGTCCTGTTCGGTGAAAACGGCGTGGCCGAAGGCGTTGGCCCGAACAAGATCGTGATCGACATGAGCTCGATCTCGCCCACCGCCACCAAGGTCTTCGCCGAGAAGATCAAGGCCACCGGCGCCGCCTACCTGGACGCCCCGGTCTCCGGCGGTGAAGTCGGCGCCAAGGCCGGCACCCTGAGCATCATGGTCGGCGGCTGCCCGAACGCCTTCGAACGCGCCCTGCCGCTGTTCGAGGCCATGGGCAAGAACATCACCCGCGTCGGCGGCAATGGCGACGGCCAGACCGCCAAGGTGGCCAACCAGATCATCGTCGCCCTGAACATCCAGGCCGTCGGCGAGGCCCTGCTGTTCGCCGCCAAGAACGGCGCCGACCCGGCCAAGGTCCGCGAAGCGCTGATGGGCGGCTTCGCCTCCTCGAAGATCCTCGAAGTGCATGCCGAGCGCATGATCAAGGGCACCTTCGACCCGGGCTTTCGCATCAACCTGCACCAGAAGGACCTGAACCTGGCCCTGCAAGGCGCCAAGGAGCTGGGCATCAACCTGCCCAACACCGCCAACGCCCAGCAAGTGTTCAGCACCTGCGTCGCCCTCGGCGGCGGCAACTGGGACCACTCGGCGCTGATCAAAGGCCTGGAGCACATGGCCAACTTCTCGAT
>NZ_JAMYBK010000074.1 GCF_024127895.1 Pseudomonas guariconensis
GTTACCGGCCACCGTACCGCCTTCGGTGACACTGGCGAAGTCGCTGTGAGCCGTCGGTACGTCATCGACGATGGTGATGACGATGGTGTTGGTGGTCGTGTTGCCCAACGAATCCTTGACCTGGTAGGTGAAGGATTCGGTGACGGTATTCGGACCGTCGTTGCCAGGGTTCGGCGACTGCGGCGCCGAGGTCAGCGTATAGGTGTAGGTGCCGTCGCTGTTCAGCTGAATCTGGCCGTATTGGCCAACGGCATTACCCACCAGACTGAACGTCAGCGCACCCACGCCGCCACTGACCGAGCCAGCCAGGGACCCGGAAGCGGTTTCATCCGTCGAATTCGGATCGCTACCCTCGACAGTACCGGCCGCCAGGTCATTGCCGTCCTTGAGCAGATCAAGTGATTTCTCATGGACGGTCACTTCGCTGTCCGGCCCAGCGATCAGCGAGCAGTCATCAATCCTGATGGTGATGGTCGTAGTGCTCTCGTCACCGTCCGCATCGCGGATGGTGTAGACGAAGGTGTCGGTGGCACCAGCCGGGGCCACGCTGTTGGGGTTGGCGTGGTAGACCGCGTTGCCCTGGGCATCCAGGGTCAGGTAACCATACTGGCCCATC
>NZ_JAMYBK010000075.1 GCF_024127895.1 Pseudomonas guariconensis
AACCAGGGAAAAGCCCTGGTTTTGATGCGATTGAGGCCTGAAAAATCGGCCTTGCGGCGTCGACACGTTACTTATCGCGGGCTTGGGGAAACTTGTTCGGAGAATCCCTAGGCAGCTGATCGTCCGGATCAAGCTCTCAACACGGATGGAGCATGAGCGTTATCGCCAACTCGAAGCCCTGGAACATTCCAGTATGGAGATTGATCTCCATCACCTGGCACTGGAGCAGATCAATGATCCGGTCAAGTTCGAGCACGCGGTTCTGCATGACTCGACAAACCGACTTTGGATTCGATCAATTCGCGGTGAAAGGCTCGCAGCAAACGCGCTGCAAAGGCTTCAGTCAGTGGCGGACGAAATAAACGCTCAGTGGCAACTCGAACGGGCAGCGCGCGAGGCTGCTGAGCAAGCCCGGCAGATTGAGCTAGCCAAGGAGAAAGCCGAACTGCAGCGCGCACTAGGCACTGTACGAAAAGTACTGTCGTAGGCATCGCCGCCAGCAGGCCAATGTGACCATGGCGGCATAGCTTTTCGCGAGCTTGCAGTAACGGGTCGCCAAGCGACGATGCTCCTTCAGCCAGCCGAACAGTCGCTCGATA
>NZ_JAMYBK010000076.1 GCF_024127895.1 Pseudomonas guariconensis
AGGGGGAGCCGAATTCGAAGTTGCCGGAGTCGAGTTCGCGGGAGGTCAGGGCGATGCGCTCGACATGGGTATCGCAGGCGGTGAGTAGAACGGGAAGCAGTTTCTCGGGATCGGGCTCGCGCCAGTGGGCGACCAGTTGGCCCCAGGCGGGGTCGCGGGGTAGGGCATGTCTGTCGAGGTCGAGCGGTTTGCCGAGCCAGTCGCCGATGATGGTCAGGCCGAAGGCGGCGTAGCGCAGGGTGGTGCCGAAGGGTAAGTTGTGACCGTCGCGAACCCCGTAGCCGTTATTCAGCCCTTTGAAAACAGTGCTATGAAAAGGCTCTATAAATTGATGCTGTCCAGTTGCAACGGCACATAGCATGAGATGGGTTATACCATCAAGGGAATCGGTGTCTGGTTGCTTGGTGAACCGCCCCGGGTTTCGTGGAGGCCTCAACTCTTGAGAAGATGAGGCCATGAGAAAGACCACGACCTACTCCCCTGAAGTCCGTGAACGTGCCGTGCGCATGGTTCTG
>NZ_JAMYBK010000077.1 GCF_024127895.1 Pseudomonas guariconensis
GATGGGCCAGTATGGTTACCTGACCCTGGATGCCCAGGGCAACGCGGTCTACCACGCCAACCCCAACAGCGTGGCCCCGGCTGGTGCCACCGACACCTTCGTCTACACCATTCGTGATGCGGACGGTGACGAAAGCACTACGACCATCACCATCAGGATTGATGACTGCTCGCTGATCGCTGGGCCGGACAGGGAAGTGACCGTCCATGAGAAATCACTTGATCTGCTCAAGGACGGTAATGACCTGGCGGCCGGTACTGTCGAGGGTAGCGATCCGAGTTCGACGGGTGAAACCGCTTCCGGGTCCCTGGCCGGTTCCGTCAGTGGCGGCGTGGGTGCGCTGACGTTCAGTCTGGTGGGTAATGCCGTTGGCCAGTACGGCCAGATTCAGCTCAACAGCGACGGCACCTACACCTATACGCTGACCTCGGCGCCGCAGTCGCCGAACCCTGGCAACGACGGTCCGAATACCGTCACCGAATCCTTCACCTACCAGGTCAAGGACTCGTTGGGC
>NZ_JAMYBK010000078.1 GCF_024127895.1 Pseudomonas guariconensis
GAAGCCGACCTGATGCGCGCGGCCGAGCATGCACGGGAGTCGTTGGCGATCCTCAGCGAGGAGGAGGCCAATTTCATGATGGCGCATATCGGGGAGATTGCCGGGGTGCTGAGTGGGGCGAGCACCTCGATGGGCGTGGGCAAGGACATGCTGGAAAAGGGGCTTGGGCAGGTCAAGGACACGCTCAAGGGCATCGAGGCGCTGCACCAACGGCAGTTTGCCTTGCATGGGCACCTCAGAAGCCCGGAATTCTTCGCATCGCGCCAGGCGCTGTATCAGCAGCTCAGCGCGCAATTGAGTACTGCGTTCCTGCACAAGCGGTTGAGCCTGGGCACCTACGACAGGCTGCGCCGGGATCTTGGGATTTCGTCCAAGCGTGTGGTGCATCACTGGAAAAAGGCCGGTGGGCCGGGGCAGATACCGGGGTATGCGACGCATTTGGAAGAAGTGGCGAAGACGGCGCGGTA
>NZ_JAMYBK010000079.1 GCF_024127895.1 Pseudomonas guariconensis
GCATCGGCGAACACTTCTTCACCGAACTGGCGCGGCTGGCCAACCCCGCCACCGCCGAGGACCGCGGCAAGCAGGTGTTCATGGCCATCAACCTGGCCTTGTTGCTGCCCGCGGCCCTGGGCGGTGCGCGCTGGCTGATGCACAAGCTCCTGCCTGGCGGCGTGACCACGGTCAGGCTCGACAATGCCGCTCTCACCCAGGAGGAAGTCCGCCGCCTGGGCAAGCGCAGCGCCGGCGAAGTCACCGTGCTCGAAACCCGTATCGAGCGGCCCGCCCGCGACGGCGGGCTGCCGGTACGGGCCAGCGAACTGCACGCGGTGGACCGCAACGCCAGCCTGGTTTCCCTGGACGTCACCGGCGGCAAGGCCGACTACGCCTACATGGCCACCACCCTGCGCGACCGGCTGGTGGCGCTGATCCAGCACAGCGTGGGGCCGGTGCGCATGGGCGGCAGCTTGACGCGGG
>NZ_JAMYBK010000080.1 GCF_024127895.1 Pseudomonas guariconensis
ATATCCCGCCTGCGGAGGCTGAGGCAAACTTCCACCAGCAACAAGCAGGTCAGGCCATGGCGGCCTGACTTAAACGAAACGGCCTCCACAAAAGCCGGGGCGATTCAGAGCGAGTCTCGAAATCTGGATAAATTTCTTTTAGTTTTTTTGTGCTCCAGCCTTTTTGTCTGCGATTAATCAGGTTCTGTATGCGCAGCAGATTTTCGGCTCCCCCATCTTTCTGCGTAGTTAGAAAGGTTGGTGTTTTACTTTTTCCTAACGTCGTCTTCACCTCGATCACCAACAACGTTCCTTCTTCAAACCGCATCTCTTCCACCGGCGCTGTTCCCTTCAAACCATCGATGTGATGACGCATAGCCTGGGTAGTCGGATTCCTCACCTTCATCGACGGTGGTGGCGGCACATACACCAACATGTCGATCCCATGGTCGCTCT
>NZ_JAMYBK010000081.1 GCF_024127895.1 Pseudomonas guariconensis
CCGGCGGCAAGGCCGACTACGCCTACATGGCCACCACCCTGCGCGACCGGCTGGTGGCGCTGATCCAGCACAGCGTGGGGCCGGTGCGCATGGGCGGCAGCTTGACGCGGGTGGTGGCCGATGCGGGTGAGGAGGCCCTGGCCGCGGCACTGGTCAAGCACTGGAACGTCAGGCCGCAGAACATCCTCGGCTACAGCACCGACCCTGCCATTCCCAGCCGTTTCGGGCTGAAGAACAAGAGCGACCATGGGATCGACATGTTGGTGTATGTGCCGCCACCACCGTCGATGAAGGTGAGGAATCCGACTACCCAGGCTATGCGTCATCACATCGATGGTTTGAAGGGAA
>NZ_JAMYBK010000082.1 GCF_024127895.1 Pseudomonas guariconensis
ATGGTGTAGACGAAGGTGTCGGTGGCACCAGCCGGGGCCACGCTGTTGGGGTTGGCGTGGTAGACCGCGTTGCCCTGGGCATCCAGGGTCAGGTAACCATACTGGCCCATCACCTGGGTATTGAGCTGGCCCGTGGCGGAGGTCGAAGTGTCGTTGCCAGCACGCACGCCGACCACGTATTTCCCATCACTGACCACGTCCGCACCGACCACATCGTTATCCAGCACGTTACCGGCCACCGTACCGCCTTCGGTGACACTGGCGAAGTCGCTGTGAGCCGTCGGTACGTCATCGACGATGGTGATGACGATGGTGTTGGTGGTCGTGTTGCCCAACGA
>NZ_JAMYBK010000083.1 GCF_024127895.1 Pseudomonas guariconensis
ATCGTCGCTTGGCGACCCGTTACTGCAAGCTCGCGAAAAGCTATGCCGCCATGGTCACATTGGCCTGCTGGCGGCGATGTCTACGACAGTACTTTTCGTACAGAGCCTAGCTCCGGCCTCACCCCCCTTCCCTTGACGGTCAGGAAAGACTGACCCGATCCATCCCCCCGACATTGCAATTGAACCGCCCCGGGTTTCGTGGAGGCCTCAACTCTTGAGAAGATGAGGCCATGAGAAAGACCACGACCTACTCCCCTGAAGTCCGTGAACGTGCCGTGCGCATGGTTCTGG
>NZ_JAMYBK010000084.1 GCF_024127895.1 Pseudomonas guariconensis
CTTGCCATATGTCGGTGGTGTCAGGGCTGGCCCAATCGCCGGCAAGCCGGCTCCCACAGGGCGGTCGAGTCGATCACAAGTAATGTGGTTTGCAGGGGCCTGTGGGAGCGGACTTGCCCGCGATCAAGGGCGTGGCCCTTGCCATATGTCGGTGGTGTCAGGGCTGGCCCAATCGCCGGCAAGCCGGCTCCCACAGAGTGGTCGAGTCGATCACAAGTAATGTGGTTTGCAGGGGCCCGTGGGAG
>NZ_JAMYBK010000085.1 GCF_024127895.1 Pseudomonas guariconensis
CTTGCCATATGTCGGTGGTGTCAGGGCTGGCCCAATCGCCGGCAAGCCGGCTCCCACAGGGCGGTCGAGTCGATCACAAGTAATGTGGTTTGCAGGGGCCTGTGGGAGCGGGCTTGCCCGCGATCAAGGGCGTAGCCCTTGCCATATGTCGGTGGTGTCAGGGCTGGCCCAATCGCCGGCAAGCCGGCTCCCACAGAGTGGTCGAGTCGATCACAAGTAATGTGGTTTGCAGGGG
>NZ_JAMYBK010000086.1 GCF_024127895.1 Pseudomonas guariconensis
CCACTTGACTCGCTGCGATCGCTCGTAGCGGGAGGCGAATCATACAGCGTTACCGCCTGCTGTCAACTGCCTTTTGCACCGCTGCCGATCTAGGGACCGAAGCCCTTCCGACACGACCTGAAGCGTTCAACTCGTTGAATATCAAGGAGTTTTTCGTTTCGACTACGTCGGAAGTGGGGCGCATTATAAGGGGATTCGAAACCCCGTCAACCGTTATTTTCATAAATCTTTAAA
>NZ_JAMYBK010000087.1 GCF_024127895.1 Pseudomonas guariconensis
GTTACCGGCCACCGTACCGCCTTCGGTGACACTGGCGAAGTCGCTGTGAGCCGTCGGTACGTCATCGACGATGGTGATGACGATGGTGTTGGTGGTCGTGTTGCCCAACGAGTCCTTGACCTGGTAGGTGAAGGATTCGGTGACGGTATTCGGACCGTCGTTGCCAGGGTTCGGCGACTGCGGCGCCGAGGTCAGCGTATAGGTGTAGGTGCC